>NZ_CP053291.1:0-1200000 GCF_014926385.1 Trueperella pecoris
ACGTTACGGTGATCGCGACATTTGTTCAACACCGCGGCTGTGCTTTATTTTCGCTGGTGGTGTTAATTTCCCACAAAGGCTGGGCATACCGTCCGGGGGGTTATGACGCGTGCGGGTCATACCAGGGGCGTACGCACTGTGAATTAATGACAATTAGCACCGAATAATCTGGGCTTTTGCCCGAAAGTCCCGCTAGAAGTTATTCAGGGGATGCCTACCATCTAAGGAGTCCCTTAGTGCGACATTTGTATTCATCGGCCAAGGAGAAGACACACATGCCACAGAACCGGGCGCCCGTGACCGCAGGCGCAATTTATGCCGCCATTGCCTCTCTATCTCCCGCACAGCAGACGATGCTCACCGAGATCTCCAAACATGCCGAGCCCGTCACCGTCACCGAATTGGCTGACGCCCTCACGCTTCATCCCAACTCCGTACGCACCACCCTCGATTCGCTCATCGAGGTGCGCCTCATCGATCGCCAGGTGATCAAGAGCGGCGGCCGCGGCCGCCCGTCGTGGGGATACTTCACGCTCGCGCCGGATACACAGACGTACGCGTCCACCCAGCTCGTCGAACTCACCACGCTTTTCTGTGACACGCTGCGCGAGAATTTCGAGGATCCCGAAGAGCAGGCCCGGAAGATCGGCCACACGTGGGGAGACAAGATCGTCGAACAGATCAACGGCGAATCCTGCATCGACCCCAGCATTCAGGCCGACATCGACATCGACGCCCGCATCTCGCAAATGCGCGTCCTGTTCACCTCGCTGGGCACCTCGGCGGCGATCAACAAGGATGATTCGCACGTCATCGACCTGCACTCGTGCCCTTTCGTCAACCGTGCCGGCACCGTCGACCCGCTGATCTGCCACATGCACGCCGGCTTCATCAACAGCGTGATGGAATGCGCCTGCGGGCTCAGGGCCGAAGGCGAGCTGAGCCCCATGCGCGAGCCCGGCGTCTGCCAAATCTCGATCCGTGAAGGCGTGAATGCATGAGCATTTTGCTCAACGTCATCTGGCTCATCTTCGGCGGCATCCCGCTCTTCCTCTGGTACGTGATCGTTGGCCTGATCAGCTTCATCTTTATCGTGACGATCCCCGCCGGCGTTGCGTGCCTGCGCATCGCGGGATACGTGCTGTGGCCGTTTGGCCGCCACGTGGTTGACAAGCCCGGCGCGGGCGCTGGCTCGGGGTTGATGAACGTGGTGTGGTTCCTCGTCGCAGGCTTGTGGCTCGCCGTCGGGCACGTGCTCACCGCGGCTGGGCTTGCGTTGACGATCATCGGCATTCCGCTGGCGATCGCCAACCTCAAACTCGTCCCCGTCACCTGCTTCCCCTTCGGCAAGCGAGTCCTCACGCGTTAGGGCCGACGACGCACGGTCGGCCGGCTCACGAGCGCAGGCTTGCGTTCGGCCGGATAGATTAACTGCAAGGCCGACGCGGCTCGCCCGCCTGGGCGACCGGCGGCTCCGGCGTCGTGAACCGGGCGTCGGTAGAGTTCAGGGACGATACTCGACCAGGTCGCCGTCGTCGAACTCGAGGCGAATCGACGGTGCGACCAGATCAATCTGAACCGTGAGGGAGCCGTCCCCGCGCCCGCTGACGCGGTACGTTAGCTGCTCGTTGGCTTTCTCCAGCACCTCGACCCGGGCGTCGACCAACCACGGATGACGACGCCGTGCCGCCACCAGCGCCTGATAGTGGCGATACATCCACCAACCGAACTCCGTCAGCTCGGCGGGGGAGGCGGGTAGGGGCGCGCGGATTTGATCATCGCTCGAGGCGCCCTCGCCCTTCACGCCGCGAAATGCCTGCTCATCACCCTGATATATCGACGGGATACCCGGCAGCGAGAAGAGGATGGAGGCGGCGATCGCGGCGCCGTCGTCGCCGACGACCGAGGCAATCCGATCGACGTCGTGATTCCCTACGAAAATTTGCATACGGTGGTGCGCCGAAAACTCGTTATGCCGCTCGAGGGCGTGGGCAAGCTCCCACAGGTTGCGGTCCTTGAGCGACGACCAAATGCCCTTCCACAACTCGTACTGCGTGACCGTGTCGAGGTGGCCCTCATCGATCAGGCCAAGATAGTCGCCGTGAATAATTTCGCCGAGGAAGACCGCCCCGGGGTAATCGGCGCGAACGCGCTGCGTCACGCGCGCCCAGAAATCATTCGGCACCGAATACGCCACGTCCAGGCGCCACCCAGCGATGCCACGCGCCAGCCAGAACTCCATCGCCTCCACCACAAGATCCTCCGTGGCGGGGACGTTGTGATCCAGTTCGGCCAGGTCAAGGTGGCCCTCCCAGTGCTGGGGGTAGCCGTCTGCGGCCATGATCACCGGCGACGGTTCGCCGCGCTGCGCCGCGAGCGTGAGCGGATGCTGGACGCCCAGGTGATTGAAAACGCCGTCTAGGATCACGTGGAGACCACGGCGCTGACACTCGGCGATGAGCCAATCGAAGTCCTCATTCGTGCCGAGGCGACGATCGATCTTCAGGTGATCCGTCGTGTCATAGCCATGCGTGGTCGATTCGAACAACGGGCCGAACAGGATGCCATTGCAACCCAGCTCCACGACATAATCGAGCCACGGCTCCAGGTTGCACAGGCGATGGGCTTGCCCGTCGTCCTTCCACCCCCAGCGGATCGGGGCGCCCAATGCGCCCAACGGGTAAACCTGCCACCAGATCGCATGTTCTAGCACGGTAACTCCTTCGTTTGGTGCCTTCCAGCGTACTCCGTTGGGGCAGGTCGCGCGCGTGCCATGCCGGCCGCGCCCGCGAATCTGCCTGCCCCGCCCGCCGCCCGCCCGCCACCGGCCGCCGCTAGGCTGCCGGCCATGCCCGCGAGCCTGCCGGCCGCGCCCGCGCTGTACTAACCTGCAAAAACGTGTGTGAAATGTCCGCAATTTAGTGCGGTCGCGGCCACCTTAATACAGCGGGAGCAAAACGGGCCCGGCGCTACCGCGCTGCGCGGCCACCTTAATACAGCGCGAGCAAAACGGGGCGGCAAAAAGTGTGTGCTCCCGAGCCGCCGTAGAGGGGTGGGCCTTCCGTGTGTGAAAACGCTTCCAGAAATCGCGCAAATCAGGCCAGGAGTGTGCCAAAAAAGAAAATGTCTCGTGTCACAGGCGAACCTGTGACACGAGACATCCTAAGAGTCGGGGTGGCGGGATTTGAACCCACGGCCTCTTCGTCCCGAACGAAGCGCGCTACCAAGCTGCGCCACACCCCGGTGTCTTGCGACTGATTAATCCTAACCAAAACTGCCCCCATTTTGAAATTGGGGTAATCACTGCGCCGGACTTCACACTCTTTCGTGGCCGGTGCAGGTTCAGGCGGACTGTCGACGCCGGAGAAAAAGGTGAGTTTGTCAGCTATTTAGCGTAGCTGGGCATGGGGCCTGGTTTTGCCAATCGGCGCTGGCCCGAAGCCGCCAGCCCAGCGCCCAGCCCTCCTCAGGCATGCGCGCCGGCGAGCGGAATTGCATCGATGATGATGGCCTCGGGCGGACAGAAGGTTCGCACGGGCATGTACGTTGACGACCCGATGCCAGCCGAAACCTGCACCCACGCGGCGCGCGGCTCATCCTTGGCGATCACCGCGCCGTCGCCCTTGATGGCGGGCGCGGATTGCTCATTCCTTGGCCACTCAAAAAGCCCCGACGCCAACGCCGGATCCAGGTCGCAATTCGACACGATCGCGTTGTGCGGCGGCAGGCACACCTGGCCACCATGTGTGTGACCGGCGAAAATGAGGGAACAGCCGTCGTCGACCATGCGCGACAACACGCGCTGGTATGGCGCATGCGTGACGCCGATGCGCGCATACGGCCGCGCCTGTGCACCTTCGACAGTGGCCGCTTCGCGCTCCCAGCCTGACGACGCCCCGCCGCCATTTCCCGCGAGCCCGGCCAGACCGGCACCGCCACCAGCCGCGCCCCCGGCCTCGGCGTCGCTCCCGACACCGCGCGCCGCGGGCGGCGGAAAACGGTCGAGCCCCATGTGGGCGTCATCAACGCCGACGAAGTCCAAGTCCCAACCGGCCACGCGCATGGTGGCCCGCGTGTTCGTCAGATCCACCCAGCCGCGCGCCTTGAACGCGGCCCGCATGTCGCGCCACGGAAGGGGGGTGACGCGCGCCCGGTCGGCGTCGTCGACCTGCTTGCTGGATGGCCCGCGCAGGTACCGGAACGGATTTTTGAACGTGGGCGCGACGTAGTCGTTCGAGCCGAACACGAAGACGCCTGGGACGTCAAGCAGCCCGTCGAGGGCGTCGAGCACGGGGGCGATGGCCTCGGCTTGGGCGATCATGTCGCCGGTGAGCACGACGAGGTCCGGCTTGGTATCTGCAAGGTCGCGCAGGAAGGCGAGCCGCTTCGTGTGCCGCGCGAGCGTGTGGGCGTCCGAGATATGGAGAATGCGTAGCGGCTTCGCGTCCCTGCTGGGTAACAGCACAGAACGGCGGCGCAACCTGTAGCTGTGCGAGTGAATCAGCCCGTAGGCCAGCGACCCCAGGCCCACGGCCAGCACGCTCGCGCCTCCTGCGAGTGCGGCGATAGTTTTGCGCATTTTTCTCCTCTTTTCCAACGACGCCGTCAGCCCCAGTGGCGCTGCGTGTCGCGTTGGCTGCTTGCCGGGCACTCCGCCGCCAGGGCTAGTTCCCGGCCGAAATCCAGATCTCGATACGTTGGCCCGGGGTGGCGGGCTCGCCGGGTGCGGGCACCTGACGCAATACCGTGCCGGCCGGCTGGTCGGAGCGCTCGGCCCGAGTGACGTAGCCAAAGCCCGCGACGAGCGCCGCATCCTGAGCTTCCTGTTGCGATTTGCCGACGAGCGCCGGGGCGGCCGCTTTGGCGTTGTTCGCGTCGGGTGACTCGGCGGCGTCGGGCTCGGTAAGGTCGGTGCGCGATGCTGGGCGTATGCTCTTGGTTGGCTTCTTGAAGGGGATGACCGGCTCGTCGGCGAGGGCGGCGTCCATGAAAGCCTTGAACGTCATGGCGGGGTAAAGGCCGCCGAAGACTTCCTTGTGGTAGACGCCCTTGATGACGGAATCGAACATCGACACGTAACCCTCGTGGTGGCCCTGCCAGATGGCGGTGGCCAGCTGCGGGGTGTAGCCCACGAACCAGGCGTTAGTGTCCGAATTCGCGGTTCCGGTCTTGCCGGCTGCCGGGCGGCCACCGGCCAACATTGCGCGCGCACCCGTGGCGCCGGGGGAGACGACGGCCTGTAGCGCCGTCGTCGTCTGACGGGCGAGGTCGGCTTCGATCACTTGCCGGCACTGCGGCTTGCGCTCGGACAGGACGTTGCCCTTCGAGTCCTCGATCTTGGTGTAGGACTGCGGCTCGCAGCGGTTGCCGTCAGCGGCGATGGTCGCCATGGCCGATGCCATCGACAGCGGGGTCACCGGGTTGGTTCCGATGATGGCTGCCGGGTTGGGGACGAGCGGGAGGGGCTGGCCCTTCTCGTTGGGCAGGCCAAGGTTGACGACCTGTTCGAATTCCTTATCGCCGTCGAGGGCGATGCGGCCGCGCTCGACGCCGAGTTTGGAGGCCATGTCCATAATCTTGCACAGGTCCATCTTGTTCGCCATCTGGGCAAACGCCGGGTTGACGGACTTCTTCGTCGCCTCAAGAACGGTCATCGTGCCCGTGCTCAGGCCTTCGAGCGTGCCCGGGCCCCACGCCTCGCCGGGGCGCGCGCCGGGGGCGCAACTGATCTTCCACGAGCCGGGCTGGAACTTCATGGGCGCGCCATTGACGCGATCCATCAGACTGTGCCCCTCGTTAAGCCATTCCATGAGTGCGAAGAGCTTAAATGTTGAACCGGCTTGGAAGCCCGAGCCGCCACCCATGTTCATGCCGGCGTTAAGGTTGAGCGTCATGTCGTTGGGGCGTTCCGCCGTGGGGTTGCCGTAGGCAGTGTTTTGCACCATGGCGCGGATGTGGCCGGTTCCGGGCTCGATCGAGGATAGTGCCAGGTTGATCGAGGAAGGATCGTCAACGGGGATCGAGTTCACGACGGCGTCGAACGCCGCTTTTTGCTCAGTCGGGTCAATGGTGGTGTGGATGACGATGCCGCCACGGTAGAGAGCCTGCGTGCGTTCTTCGCGCGTCTTACCCAGGGCGGGGTCGTTGAGGGCGTCCTTGACGGCCCACTCGCAGAAGTAGGCGGAGATGCCGGCTTCTGCGCAACCATTGGGGACGTTGGTGACGTTGAGCATGTCCGCGATCGGGACGGCGACGGCGGCCTCCAGCTCCTCGCGGGTGATCATGTCGAGCTTGTACATCTGGCCCAGCACCGTGTCGCGGCGCTTCTTGGCCTGCTCGGGGGCAGTGACGGGATTCCACTTTCCGGGCGCCTGCGTGATGCCCGCGATCATGGCCGCCTGCGGGAGCGAAACGTCCTTGGCTGACACGCCGAAGAAGTAGCGCGCCGCGGCCTCCACGCCCCACTGCGACGGCCCGAACTGGGCAAGGTTGAGGTAGCCGGTGAGGATCTCGTCTTTGGAGAGCTTGTTCTCGACGGCGATCGCGTAGCGTGCCTCGTTGAGCTTGCGTGAGATGGATCGCTTGGTGGCCGACGCGATGACCGAGGCGTCCCCAAGTACCCGGCCCTCTTCGATGATGGCGTTCTTCACGTACTGCTGGGTGATGGTGGAACCGCCTGCGAGGCGTCCGCCCGTGAAGTTGTTGAGCGCCGCGCCGATCAGGCCCTGGGCGTCAATGCCGTGGTGGGAGTAAAAACGCTCGTCCTCAATGGCGACGGCGGCCTGCTTGATGAGCGGCGAAATCTGATCCGAAGCGACGACGATGCGGTTCTCCGCAAAGAACGTTGCCAAGCGGCTGCCGTCGGAGGCGAGGATGACTGACTGTTCGGAAGGCTTGGTGAAGTCGATGTCAGTCGGCAAATCGTCAAAGACGCGGGTGCCCGCGTTGGCAACAGTGCCCGTCGTTGCTGCGATCGGCAAAGCGGCAGCGGCAAGGATGCCGCCGCCAATTCCGGTCAGCAAAAAGAAGCTCAAGAGTGCAACGATGAGCTGTCGAATGGTCATATTCCGGCCAGAAGTCTGCATGTTTCAACAATAATAGGTGGCGCGAACGAAATGGCGTGAACTGGGCCATGTTGTGCCAAGAGTGGTGAAGTTGGCGTGGCGGGTGGGGGTGTGGGTGGCGTTGGACGGGAGCGCGCCGCTGGGCGCGGAAATGTTGGATGTGATTTTGTCGGTCGGCTTCGGTAACATGGTTATCAGGTGACCACGGTCACGCCGGTCCGGAAGCAAAGGCGCTTTCGGAGAAGGGAAAGAATGATATGACCCAAGTTTACGAGGATCAGACATGGGCAGTGCAGGCTCTCTGTGCTGATTCCGATCCAGATGCTCTTTTCGTTCGGGGCTCGGCCCAGGCAGACGCGCGTCAAATGTGTTTCTCCTGCCCAGTGCGTATCGAATGTCTTGCGGATGCCCTAGATTCGCAGATGGTTTTCGGTGTGTGGGGCGGAATGACGGAGCGCGAGCGCCGCGCTCTGGTTCGGCGGTTCCCGAACGTGACGGATTGGTGGGAGTACCTCACGCAGTCGAATGACGGGCTCGCGAGTGAGCTCCGCGCCGGCCGCATTCCGCGTCTTTCGCGTCGTCCCGCTGCGCGATAGGGTTGGTGATGGTGGGGTCAATGGTGCCCCCTTCTACATCCGAGCTCGTGTGAGGGGTCCTTCCCGTCGTGGGCGTCTTCCCTTCGGGGTGCCCCCTGTGGAGAACTTCTGGTATCGGCCTTTGCTGGTTGGCCTTTGCCGGGTGGTCTAGGCCTTAGCCAGGCCCGTACATCCCTGCCTCAGGATTGCGTCGGATACCCGGCTCTCCGGTGGAAACGAAAGCCTAAGAGTGTGGTAATTTCTTGCCGGAGCTGGCGTTGTCTCACTACGCTGGGCGTATGACTAAATGGGAATACGTCACTGTGCCGCTCCTTGCGCACAACACGAAGCAGATTTTGGATACGTGGGGGAAGGACGGCTACGAGCTTGTTGCCGTCATCCCCGGGCCGAACGGGACCAACCCGGTCGCATACATGAAGAGGCCGGTCGAGTAATCATGTTGGTTTCAGATCGCCTCGCCGAGCTTGGCATCGAGCTTCCGGCCGTCGCCGCGCCCGTGGCGGCATACATTCCCGCCCAGCGGATCGGCAACGAGGTGCGCACCTCCGGCCAGCTTCCGTTTGTTGACGGCCAGCTCACGACTGGCAAGGTCGGTTCGCGCGTCACTCCCGAAATCGCGAACTCGCTTGCTGCGCAGTGCGCGCTCAACGCATTGGCGGCCGCCGCGGATGCCGTTGGTGGCGTTGACCGCCTTGTGGGAGTTTCACATGTGACCGGGTTTGTGGCGTCTTCGCCCGAATTCACTGGTCAGCCGGGGGTTGTCAACGGGGCCTCGGAACTGTTGGGAAAGATCTTTGGAGAGGCGGGTGCGCACACTCGCTCCGCCGTGGGTGTGGCGGTTCTTCCGCTCGATGCCCCCGTTGAAGTGGAAGTCACGTTTATCGCCGAATAGTCCCGTCGGTGTCGGCGACTTCGCCGACTGATGTGGGGCCGATGTGACGTCTGACGGTGCTCGATGAGGTCGGCTGGTGGGGCCTGTTGTCCGGCCGGGGTGCCGACCCACTTGCTCGAATCTCGACCGATTTGCCCGTTGCGTGCCGTGTTTCGGCGAGAGTGCCCTCGAGGTTGGTGACGTTCGATGTAGGAATATGGACCGATCTTCATATATACGAGGATCGGTCCATATTCCTACATCGAAGGACGTCGTCTGAGGCGTGTGCGGCATCGTCGGCGCCGATGACGCCCGAATCGGGCTGCCGAGGCAGGCTGGCGGTGGGCTGGGCGCTAAACCGCCTTCTTCGCGCACCATTAAAGTGGTTGCCGCTGTAGCAATCTACGCCAGATTACTACAGCGGCAACCACTTTAATATGGTTTCGGCGGGCGTCAGCGTCTCGCCCCCGCTCCGAGCCTAGTGTGCGCGGCGCTGCAGGCGGCCAACCTGGATGAGCAACACGGCGCGCCCCTCCAAACGGATCCAGCCACGGGCGGTGAAGTCAGCCAGTGACTTGTTGACAGTCTCGCGCGACGCACCAACGAGGTGGGCGAGCTCTTCCTGGGTGAGGTCGTGTGCGACGTAGATGCCCTCGGGGGTGCGCTCGCCGAAGCGCTCGGCGAGGTCGAGGAGGGCCTTGGCGACGCGGCCGGGGACGTCGGAGAAGACGAGGTCGGCCATCTGGTCGTTGGTGTTGCGCAGGCGGGTGGCGAGTTCGCGAAGCATGCCCTTGGCCATCTTCGGATGCTCGTCGATGTAATTCATCATGTCCTTGTGGGACAGGTAGAGGAACTTCGAGGGGGCGATCGCGGTGACGGTAGAGGACCGGGCGCCGAGGTCGAAGAGCGTCAGCTCGCCGATGATTTCGCCGGGGCCGAGGATGGCGATGAGGTTTTCGCGGCCGTCGTCGGAGGTGTGGGAGAGCTTGACCTTGCCTTCGACGATGACGTAAAGGCGGTCTCCGGCGTCACCCTCATGGAAGAGGGACTCACCGCGCTTGAGGCTGGTCTCCGACATGAGGTCGAGGAGGGCGTCACGTTCGTCGTCACCGAGCTCCTTGAAAAGTTCAACGTTGGCAAGGATGTTGGATTCCATCCGAATACCTTTCTACTAAGGGTTGCCGCGGCGGGTTGCGCCGGGTTTCGCGCTGGCCGAAGCCGTGTGGGGACAGGCCAAGCGGGGAGCCGGGCTTGTGTCCGAGGTCATACGCTTTCTATCTTGCCATGCTACGAGCGTAAACGCACGGTCTTGGCCGTAGAATTTCGCGCTAATCTGGTGGTGAGCATACAGTACTGGTGTGGGGAGGGACCAAAGGATGACGACGATGACGCCGGGTTCGCCGGAGCAGGTGTCGCTGATCTTGTCTCACCTTGCGCAACTATACCCTGATGCGACGTGCGAGTTGAATTACACCAACTCGTTTGAGCTGTTGGTGGCAACGGTATTGTCGGCGCAGACGACTGACGTGCGCGTCAACCAGGTGACGCCCGCGCTGTTTGCTCGTTTCCCTGACCCGGTTGTGCTTGCTGGTGCGTCTTTGGCTGAGTTGGAGGAGATCGTGCGCCCACTGGGTTTCTTCCGGGCGAAGGCGAAGTCGTTGTCCGGCCTGGCGCGGGCGCTGGTGGAGGTTCACGACGCCGTCGTGCCCGCTACCCTCAAAGAGCTAGTTGCGTTGCCCGGGGTCGGGCGTAAGACGGCGAATGTGGTTTTGGGTAATGCGTTTGGTGTGCCGGGCATTACGGTTGATACGCATGTCGGCCGGCTGACGCGGCGGTGGGGGTGGACGGAGCAGACCGACCCGGTCAAGGCCGAGCGCGAGCTCATGGGCGTGATGCCGGAGGAGAATTGGACGATTGACTGCCACCGGATCATCTACCATGGCCGGCGCGTGTGCCATTCCCGTTCCCCCGAGTGCGGGGCGTGTGTGCTGGCGGACGTGTGTCCGTCGGCGGGTTAGGAACGACGCCGCCTCGCCGGCGTCGTTCCTAGATCGTGATGTCAGCGAGGAAGTCGAGCAGGAGGCGCGTGGTGACCTCGGGCTGCTCTTCGGCGACGAAGTGTCCGGCGCCGGGAACGCGAACCTTGCGGTAGGGGCCGGCGGCGAACTCGAGGTCCTTGTGCCAGGCGCGGTCGGGGAGGAGTGGGTCGGAGTCGCCGCGAATGGCGAGGACGGGAATGTGGATCGTGTTGGCCGATTCGCGCAGGTAGGCCCGGCCGGAGGGGCTTTGTTGGGCGCGCCAGGTCCAGCGGAGTTGGTCGAGGGAGACTTTGGCAGCCCCGGGCAACTCGAGCGCTTGGGTGTAGATGTCGGTTTGGCTGGAGGCGCCGTCGTTGCCGGGTGCCGACCACTCGGACAGGAGGGCGCTGATCGACTCGCCGCTGGCAAGGCCGTAGCGCGAATGCGGGGAAAGCATGGAGCGTAGCACGTAACGCCAGGTACGTAGCGTGACGTGAGTGCCGATGCGGTGCAGCGTGCGCGGGTGCGGGGAGGAGATGGTGACGAGCCCGGCGAAGAGGTCTTGTTCCATGGAGACGGCGCTCCAAGCGAGGGCCCCGCCGCGCCCATGGCCAACGACGACGGCCTTGCGCACCCCGAGCGCCCGCACGACGGCGATGAGGTCGGAGGCGAGGGTCAGGCCGTCTTCGGCGCCGGGGGTCTTGTCGGAGCCGCCGATGCCGCGCTGGTCGATGGCCACCACGTGATAGCCGGCCTCGGTCAGTGGCGCGATTTGGTTGCGCCACGCCCACCAGTATTGGGGGAAGCCGTGCACGAGTAGGACGAGCGGCTTGTCGGGGGTGTGGGATCCGGCCACGGCGGCGTGGAATTGCGCGCCGTTGGCCTGGATCTTTTCGTGACGCCAGGGGCCGGGAAGCGTGACGCAGGTGGTGTCGGCTGGCATTATGCCTCGCGGTCGCTCAGCAGGTACTGACGCTGGGTGAGGGTGGCGGCGCGAGCCTGGCCACGGCGTCGTGCACCGTGCGAAACCAGCCCGGTGAGCAGGAGGAACGCGCCGAGGAGGGCGATGCGGCCGGTACCGAGGTCGTTGCCAAGGTGGTAGACGACGTTGCCGGTGAAGTCGTTGTAGCCGCCGATGAGGTCGCCGAGCTGCTCGACGACGTCCTTGGCCAGTCGCGGCAGGACAACCGCAGCGGTTCCCGCGAGGAAGACGATCCAGCCGATGACCTGCGCGCCCAGCGACGACGCGCGCGCGGCGAGCCAGATGACGGCGAGGACGAGGATGCCGCCCGCCAGTTCACCCAGCGGCATGAGCTGTGGGTTGCCGGTCACCCATGGGCTGGTGGGCAGGGCCGCGAGGCGTGCGCCGGCGTCGGATATGAGGTACCAGGCCACCGGGACGAGAAGGAGGGTGAGGAAGAAGGTGCCTACGTGCGCCCAGGCTCGGCCCTCGGGTTCGGCCGGGATTTCTTCGACGACGACGTCGCCCGGGTCCTCCGCCCAGCGCTCGCGGCGGGCTTCCGATTCGGCCGGGGAGGCGGCCATGAAGGGGCCGGTCTCGATGGGTTCGCTGGTGACAGTCTCGCCTGCTGCCGGGGCGGTGGTCGTCGCGGGCGTGGGGTAGGTAGCGGTGGCGGCGGTTGTCGCGGCGGCGCCCATGACTGAGGTGCGGGTGGGGCCGCGGCGCTCGCCGGTGTTGTGCTCGGCGTCCATACGCACGATGGTGGGCTCGGCGCCCGTTTCGCCGTCGGAGACGTAGCTGGCGAGCGTGGGATTGTCGGAGTGCTCGGCCGGGTCGCTGGCTGCGCGAGCGGCGCCGTGGGTGTCGGTGCCATGGGTGTCGGTGCCATGGGTGTCGGTGCCGGCGGGCGGGAAGGCGGCGTCGCTCGGTGCCGCGCCGGTGTCGTCGTCGGCTAGCGTGGCGGTTGCGCCGGGAGCTTCGGCGGGAGAGCCGGGTGCGGCGTCGTCGGGCTCAAGGCCGGTCTCGGCGGAGGGGGAGGCGTCGGAAAAACGGTCCCACGCGTCCTGGTTCTCGGGGCCGTTGTCGGTCTGGGGCAACGGTTCGAGGATCGAGTCCTCGTCCTCGAAGGGGCGGCGGGCGCCGGAGTTGTACGGATCGGTGGGCGTAGACACGGTGATCTCCTATCGACAGTTCTGGCCCCAGCGTAACGACAAATGGCGTCATTTAGCCGGAACTTTCCGGCGTGCCGGTGTGGATAACGCCATTTTCTCCACAGATAGGGCGGTTGCCGGGCCCGCGCGCAGCCCAATTGGCAGACTCGGCGCATGGAAACACACATGTACTCCGTGGTCTACACGGGCGCTGACCGCGTGGTCGGCGACGAACTCGAACGGCTGGCCGAGCTGGTCGGCGTGGACTTCACCCGCGCCCGCGCCGCCGGGGTGCTCATGTTTGACGACGCCGACGAGGCCGGCGTCGTCCACGGCCACTATCACGAGATGTTCAGCCCGTATTTCCCGCGGGGGCGGGTGCGGGTCAACCCACAGGAAGAATCGGCGGACATCCTCGAGCTCATGGCCGCGGTGGGTATGACGGTTCGCGGAAAGGTGCTTGGCGTGATCGGCGCCCACGGCGGCGCCGGCACCTCCACGCTAGCGGCGTGGATTGCCCGCATTCTCGCGGAAGAGGAAGAGTGCGCGCTGGTGGACGTCAATCCTGCCTCCGCCGGCATCGATCACCTCCTCGCCATCGACGCCGAACCGGGCCAACGCTGGGCCGACCTCACGGGTAGTGGCGCCATCCTCGCCGGGCGCCTGGCCGGCGTACTTCCGCAGTGGCACGGGGTCAAAGTCGTCTCCGCCGACGACCGCGGGGGCGTCCCGGGAGCGCACGAGGGCATCGCCGTCGTTGGGGCGCTGGCCCAGGTTCACGCGTGGACCGTGCTAGACCTGCCCGCCAGTGCCAGCCTCGCCTCCTCGCCCGACCGCGGCCTCATCGACTGGTGCGACGCGTTGGTGCTGGTCACAAGGCCAGACGCCGTCTCGCTCGCCCACGCCGCAGCCCGCCGGGTGGTGCTCGGAAAGGCGCCGATAGTGGTGGCGATGACGGTTGGCTCCAAGTCCGAGGCCGCACACATCGCCGAAGCGATCGGGGCCACACAGGTGCTCCCCATGCGCGCCGTGAGAAACCCGCGTGGCGACGTCGACCACGGGGTGGCGCCCGGAGATCGCAAGAAATCCGGGGTGGATCGGGATGTGCGCGTCGTCGTCGAACGCGTGCGGGAGGCACTCTCATGACGCTCACCGCCCAGCAGCTGGCGGGAATACGGCGCCGGCTCGCCGCCGGGGAAAACCTGCGCGGGGCGCTCGCGGCTGTTCCCGGGGCGATCTTCACCTCCGACGTGGCGGCGGTGGACATGCAGGTGCGGCGCGAAATAGTCGGCGCCGGGCCCGTGTTGGCGCCGCTGTTGGAGGACGCGGACGTCACCGACGTCGTTGTGAATGGGACGGCCGTGTGGGTGGATCGCGGGCGCGGGATGGAGCCCGTCGGGGAGGGGCTCGAGAGTGAGGAGGCCGCGCGTGCGCTGGCGGTGCGGTTGGCGGCGTCGTGCGGGCAGCGGCTGGACGACGCGAGCCCGATCGTAGACGGCACCTTTCCGTCGGGGGTGCGGCTGCACGCGGTGATCCCACCGCTGTCGGCCGAGGGGACGCTCATTTCGCTACGCACGCATCGCGCCCGCGTGTTCACGCTCGATGAGCTGCAGGCGGGAGGGGCTGTGGTAGACGTGATTGGGCGGGTCGTGCGCGAGCTCGTGGCGCAGCGAGCGAACGTGCTGGTCTCGGGGGCAACGGGCGCCGGGAAAACCACATTTCTCAACGCGATGCTCTCCCTCATCGGGCCGGAGCAACGGATTTTGATTATCGAGGAGTCGGCGGAGCTGAGGCCTGCCCACCCGCACGTCGTGCACCTGCAGGTGCGCAAGGCCAACGTGCAGGGCGCAGGCGAAGTCACCATGAGCGACCTCGTGCGCGCCGCCATGCGCATGCGCCCGGACCGCATCGTGCTCGGCGAATGCCGAGGGGCCGAGGTGCGCGACGTCCTCGGTGCCCTCAACACTGGCCACGAGGGCGGGTGGGCCACCATTCACGCCAACTCGACTGCCGACATTCCCGCCCGGCTCGTCGCCCTCGGCGCCCTTGCTGGGATGAGCGAGGCGACCGTGGCCGCGCAGGCCGCGGCCGGCCTTGACGCCGCCATCCACGTGCGGCGCGAAGGCGGGCACCGATTCGTTTCCGAGATTTCCGTATTTGAACGGCGGGGTGGGGAACTGTTTGCGCCCGTTGCCATGCGGGTGAGAGGGGCTGTTGGTGCGGGTCGCGCTGGGTGTGAAGGGCCTGCCGGAAGTGGCGGCCCTCATAGCGGGGAAGTCGCCCTCGGTGCCGGTTGGCCGGCCCTAGCCGAGCGCCTCGGCCTGCCCGTCGAGCCTGGCCCGGATGGGTGGGGTGGCTCGGCTGGGCGGGGCGCGCAATGATCTGGCTACTCGTGATCGCGGCGATCGGCTACCTCACCGTGCCACGACGCAACGTCACCAGACGGCGTCGTCAAAGAAAACGCCGACCGCGGCGCGAACGCCGCACGGTCGACATGGGTGCGATCGTGACAGAGGTTGCCACGCGTCTGCGGTCGGGATCGAGCCCGGAGCGCGCGTGGGAACAGACCCTTGCGAACGCCGGTCTGGACGTCAGCCAGCCGGTGCTTGACGAATCGGGCGTGCCCTTTACGCTCCGACGGATCGAACGTATGGGCTGGTTAGAGAGGCGTCGGGCGGGTGTGGATGAGGTCGTGGTTCATACGATTCCGGCCACCGTCGCCGTGTGCGTGATGAGCTACCGGACCGGTGCGCCGATGGCGGAAGTGCTCGAGGCGTGTGCCGCCGGCATCACAGAATCCGGTGAGGCGGCTAGTGCGCGCGAGGTCGCGCTGGCGGGGCCGCGCTCGTCGGCGAGGATGCTTGCTGGCCTGCCTGCGATCGGCCTCCTGCTGGGGATTGGCCTCGGCGCCGATCCCATCGGTTTCCTCTTGACCACCACGCCGGGGCGGATAGCCCTGGCAGCGGGCCTCGCCTTCGAGACTGCGGGCATGGTGTGGACGAGCCAGATGGTTGCGCGGGCCCGCGTGGAGGAGGAATGAAGGAAGCATGACGACGGTGGCGATCATTCTTGCGGCCGTGCTGGCATGGGTGTGGCTGACACCGCGCCCGGTGGGTGGGCCGGGCGGCCGCGGGGTCGGTGGCGGTTCGGTTACTCGGGCTCGCGGGGTTTTGCTTCGGCGCTGGCAGGCCATCGGGCGACTGCGGGGAACGTCGAGGACCGGGACCCGAACCCTGGACAATGCCGTCGTGCTTGATTTGGCGGCAGCAGCGTTGGGGTCGGGTATGTCGATTCCTGGCATGCTCAAGGCGTTGGATGTGGCAACCGGAGGTGCGGCTCCGCGCTACGGCTCCGGTGGAGAACGGACGCGCGCCGCGAACATGCTCCTCATGGGAGCGCGATGGGACGAGGCGTGGGAGGGCCTGGGCCAGGAGCGGTTGCGTGAGGCCTTGCGAGCCGCATGGACGGATGGGGCTGCGCCCGTGCCACTCATTGAGCGCAGTGCACAGTCACTCAGGCTTCGGCGCCAGCGCAACGCGAAGGAGGCGGCGGCCAAGCTTGGTGCACGATTGGTGATGCCGCTTGGACTGTGCTTCTTACCGGCATTTATCCTCGTCGGGATCGTGCCGGTGGTGGCTGGCGCGGCCGGGAGCCTGTTTTAGTACCTACAGGTCTTTGATGGGACCGCGCTGCCGGATCCGGTCTTGTGGCGCGGGCGCCATCGGGTCCGCGCCGCAGGGCTCGTGCTGCCGGGCTCGTGCTGCCGGGCTCGTGCTGCCGGGCTCGTGCCAAATCCTGTGAATATTTGGTTTTTGGTGAACGCACTTGGCGTTTTGGGGCGAAAAGTCACAGCATTTGGCGGGGGTGGCGAGTACCCGGCTGATGCTGTGAGGGGAAAAGAGCCCGTAAGCCTGGCTGGCGTCCTTTTTGCTGGATTTGGGGACGGTCTTATTTGTTTGGGTGATAACTCCCGTAGCTCAGTTCAGGTTTGGTTCTAGTAATTCTGTCCACATGCCTCTCGCCGGGAGTTGCGTCCACTTTTGACAATTATCGGCGTCGTGCTGTGACGCGAATTTCGCAAACTAGCGGTGTCACACAGGGTGACGGGTCCCGCAAAGGGCGGGGCCAAGAAAAACCCCGCGGGGTTGTGAAGAGAAAGTAGGACAACATGATCAAGCGCGTACTCACCAAGGCGCTCACTCCGAAGGTTGAGTCGGGAATGGTGTCGGCAGAATATGCCGTCGGCACGGTCGCGACCACGAGCCTTGCAGGCATTCTTGTATGGCTCGTCCAGCAGGAATGGTTCCGGGATGCCATCGTCGGCATCTTCAAGCTGATCTTCAGCTTCAACTGATCGAGCGTTGGGGGTGGCGGGCAAGCGACCCGCCACCCCCAACTCGGGGAGAGGTGATGTCAGTGATACGGCGGAATCTTAAGCAGATCGCGGTTGGGGGTGTGGGAGTGATGTGTGGGGTGATGCGGCACGCGTCGTTGCGAAAGCCGGTCCGGGAGTCTTTTATCAGCTTCCGGCCGGCGATATCGGCCAAGCCGGCGATATTGGCCAAGCCGGCGATATTGGCCAAGCCAGCATCGACCGAGGCGGGCATGGTCACCAGTGAATTCGCCATTGTCTTGCCGATATTCCTGTTCTTTGGGTTTGTACTTGCCTCGGCGATCGTCTCCGGTTGGCAGGTCATGCATGTTTCTACCGAGGCCAAGGAGATTGCTCGCGAGTTCTCGATTGACGGACAAACCACATTGGCGGCTCGTGCCAAAAGCACCGGCGCGGACGTTGATGTCTCCGTTGAGGGGAACATCGTCAGCGTCACTGTCCACAGGGCGGGCGGTGGTGTCTATGACTGGCTGGGCATTGAATTCGTTGGCACCCACGAAATGGTGGTGGAGCCAGGTGTGCGCCGCGGATGAGAGCGGTGGCCCCTTGGGTGAGAGGTCGGGACCCACGGGCAGGAGATGCGGTGAGTTCTAAAGAAAGGAGGAAAGGCGATGGAGAGTGATAAACACGCAGAACCAGGTTCCGCGACGGTCTTGGTAGCGCTGGCGATGGTGACGATTGCAAGTCTTGCAGCGCTCATGTTCCAGCTGTTCTACAGCGCAGGACAGCAGGTTCACGCACGGGACGTGGCTGATTCGGCGGCGATTTCGGCCGCGATCATTTATCGGGATCAGGGATCACAGGGGGAAGCATGTAGCCGGGCAGCTCAGATCGCGGAGGGGTATTCCGTTGATTGCGTGGTCGAGGGCGAGCGTGTGCGTGTGAGTGTCAGGAAGGAAGCGAGATTTGGATGGATCACGCGATCCTATAAAGCAACAGCAGTGGCGGGGCCGTCGGAGCGCGATGGCGTTCAGAACCTCCAGCTACCCACGAGGTAACGAAGGAGTTTGGTGGCGCCATGCTTGTCGAGTGGCTCGTTATTGTTCCCGCACTTGGGCGACTGCACGCACCGCGGGCAACCGTGGGTGCAGTCGCAAGACTCGAGGGCGTCAAGTGTGGCCTCGAGCCAGCTGATTCCGGCATCGAAGCCACGTTCGGCGCAACCAGACCCGCCGGCCATGGCATCGTGAACGATGATGGTTGGCATTCCGGTCTGGGCATGCACGGCCGTCGACAGCCCGCCGATATCCCAGCGGTCACAGGTGGCGAAAAGCGGGAGCAGGGCGATCATCGTATGCTCGGCGGCGTGAAGGGTGCCAGGAACATCGGCGATCCGGATTCCGGCGTCCTTGACAGCAGAGTCTTTGATGGTCAGCCACACTCCGGCGGTCTGCAACGTGCGTATCGGCATGGTGAGAGGGAAGGTGCCCAAGTACATCCCGTCGGAAATCCGCCGCACGTCGTAGCCGACCACTCGAGATTGCACGACCACCTGCCCGCGGCACCACGAACCGTGCTCAAGCGTGACCTCCTCATCGGTGGAAAGAATCTCCACATGCGTTTCTTCGCGTGGGAAGGTGCGGATCTCCTCTTCCCGGTGGCGGTGCACGAGCGCAACCTCACCGTCGCACGACTCCACCATGAAAGCCGCACCTTGATGGAGGTAGATCGCGCCGGGGTGGACGGTGGAATCGGCTCGCGCCTCATCGACCGTTCCCAGCAGGGCACCCGACTCCGAATCAATGATCGACACCGAATGGCCGCCGCCGCGGATATCGACCATGTCGTGTGGATTGACCCGAAGGGAGGTGTTCCAGTACCAGCCACTCGGGCGCTCCTTGAGCAGTTCGGCGTCGGCAAGATCGGTGATGGGCTGCAGGGAATCTAGAGAAAAGATCTCCACATCGGCGGCGGTGAGCGGCACTTCCGTTGCTGCGGCGCAGAGGTGGCCCGGCAGGATCCACGGGTTCGTGGGATCGAAGACGCTCATCTCGGGGCTGCCTGTGGTGAGAGTTTCCGGGTGGGCGAGGATGAACTGGTCGAGCGGGTTATCCCGCCCGATCAGGACCGCCAGGCCGCCACTTCCGGCGCGGCCCGCCCGGCCGATCTGTTGTTGGAACGACGCGCGAGTGCCCGGCCAACCCGTTACCACCACGGCGTCGAGGCCAGAGATGTCGATGCCGAGCTCAAGCGCGGAGGTGGTAGCAAGGCCGCGCAGGTCCCCGCTGCGGAGATCCTTTTCGAGCTCGCGCCGCTCCTCGGGCAGGTAGCCGCCACGATATGCGGCGACCGTCCCCTCCAAATGCGGGGCGTGTTCATGTAAGTACTCTCGAGAGACCTCCGCGACCCGCTCAGTTCCCGGGCGCGACCGGACGAAGGTGAGCACCCGTGCGCCGCCGGCGACGAGCTTGGCCGTCAGCTCTCCGGCCTCGGTATTTGCTGCTCGTCGGCGAACGTCCACGTTGCCCTCCTCGTCGACGACCGGTTCGCCCTCGTGGGGTACCTCGCGGCAGGCGAGCGTGCAAATGTCCCGCTGGCCGGCGGGCGAGCCATCCTCGCACACGGCCACGACCGGGCCAAATGCCTGGCCAAGGAAGCGCTGGGCAGAAATCTGCGGTTCATAGGCGGTGGCGGAGAGGAAGATAACCTTTGGTTCGGCGCCATAGTGGCGGGCCACCCGCAACAGGCGCCGAACCACGAGCGCGACGTTCGAGGCAAAAGCGCCCCGGTAAGAATGGAACTCGTCGATAACGATGAACTGCAGACCCCGCCACAGGCGTTGCCAGGTCTCGTGGCGACCAAGCAACCCAAAGTGGGCAAAGTCCGGATTCGTCAAGACGATGTCCGCGTTTTGGCGAGCCCACGTGCGGGTAGGGCTGTCCGCGTCGCCATCCACGGTGGCCACCGCGATGCGCGGATCCACTTTGGCGGCCAGGCGCGTCAGCGACGCCTCCTGGTCTGCACCCAGCGCCTTGGTTGGGCCGAGGTAAAGGGCGGTGGGATGGGAGCGGGTCGAAGCCAACGACGTCGTCTCCTCGCGGGCGCTCACAATCGCGCAGAGCGCGGGAACCCACGCCGCCAACGACTTGCCTGAGCCCGTTCCGGTGGCGACGACGACGTTGTTGCCGCCATGGGCGGCGTCAGCAGCTTCGGCTTGATGAATCCATGGCTGGCCAGCGCCGATGCTCTCTAGAGCGGCGCGAACCTTTTGTGGAACCCATGGCCCCCACGTGCCCAAACGTGCCTCGCGTGGGGGAACCACGATGTGACCAGTGAGCTGGTCGGCGGCAATGAAGGCGTCAAGCAAAGGCATGCCACCAGTGTGCCACTCGCTCCCGACGTGACCCCCAAGCAGTGTGGCACGGCGTGGCTGGGCGCTACCCGAACAGGTCGCCGGGTTGGAGACTACCCGGAAAAGCGCCGGGCTGGGCGCTACCCGAGTTTGAACAGGTCGCCGGGCTGGCAGTCGAGCGCTTCGCAGATCGCCGTCAGCGTCGTGAAGCGAACCGCGCGGGCCTTGCCCGTCTTGAGGATTGACAGGTTGGCCATAGTCAGGCCGGTCTTCTCGGAAAGCTCGGTGAGGGTCATGCCGCGGGCGGCGAGGACGGCGTCGAGAACACAGGCGATGCGGTGGTCGGCGTCGTTGGGCGAGGAGTCGCCGGGCCGGTGGCGGTTAGATGACATGGTCGAGCTCCTCCTGCATGCGGGTGCCCTGCCGGAACGCGGCCCACAGTGCGAATGCGAGGATGCCGGCGAAGATCAACGCGGCGGGCAGGGTGGGGATGCCTCCGAGTGCGATGCCGAAGCCGTCGGGATAGGTGGCTTCTTGGAAGGCGATGGAGTCGCGCGAGATTGCGTCGTCGGCGAAGCCCTCGCTGATGTAGCTGAGGATGCCGCCGGCAACGAGAATGCTCGCGACGATCCCCATGCGGCGCACGGTTTGTGCGGCGAACCCGCGCCCGTGGCTGATTGACCGGATAATTCCTGTGCCGAGGATGAGCGCCGAAAGTAGGGTGAGAACGGTGAGGGTTTCTGACGTGACTGTCCAGTAGCGCGACGCCGCCGACACCCAGCTCATGGGCACAGATGACTCGCCGTTCGTGCAGAAGTGCGACAGGTCGCAGGCGTTGACCGGCATGAGGCCGAGGGGGTGGGTTCCCGTGAGTAGCGCGAGAATGTGGTCTATGAATCCGGCGATCAGGACGAGTGCGCCGAGCCAAATGAGGCTGACCGCGCCCCAGAGAGGCACTTTCTCCCAACGAGTCATGGTATCTCCTATATCGATATTCGATGTTATCGATAAACGATAAATCAGCCGGCAGGGTTTCGCAAGTCGAAGCCGGCCGCGGTCGCAGTCGGGGCGCGACTCCCAGCCTGCTCGGCAAGCCGACCTGTGGGCAAGCCGGCTCTGCCGGCCACCCGGCCTTCTCGGTAACCCGGCCCTGTGGGGAAGCGTGCGGCCACCGCGCCGATCCGTGCCACAATGGGGACCATGATTGACTCCCTCCGCGAAGACCTCTCAAGCTGGACCCGCGCAGCCATCCGCGCCGACCTTGGCCCGCGTGCCCTGGCCGCCCTCGAGCGTGACGTCGCCGTCCCGGCCGCCGTCGCCGCCGAATCGGGCACCCGCATCGCCCTCCTCACCCGCCTGTTCTGGCTGGGGGAGGCGCTTGACGACGCCGAACTGGCCCTCGCCCTCCCGCGCACTATGGCCACGGCCAGTGCCGCTGCCCAGCGGTTCTTCCTCCCCAGCGATGGTGGTTGGCGCAGCCCATGGCAGGTCGTCCCGATTGACATCCCGCCACACCTGGCGAGGGTCGAGGGCGCTCCCCTCACCAAGGGCGGTCACGCCGATCTTGACACGGTGTGGATTGCCTCCTCGCATGGGACTTTGCAGGGGGCACGCCATGGCGAGCACTTTGTCATGGGTGTCGGCGGGGCGACTCGCACGCTGGCGGCGCTCGCGGCCTACGAGCCGGGTCAGCGAGTTCTCGATCTGGGCACAGGGTCGGGCGTACATGCGGTGTTCGCGGCGCTGTCCGGCGCGCAGGTCGTGGCCACGGATATCTCCGAGGTAGCTCTCGACATGGCACGTTTCAATGCCTCCCTTAATGGCGTGGCACCGTCGATCGACTTCCGGCTCGGCTCGCTCTTCGAACCCGTCACGGGCGAGGGCGGGCCCGAGCGTTTCGACGTCATCGTCTCCAACCCGCCCTTCGTCATCACGCCGGCGGCTGCGCGCGCTCGAGTCGGCGAGCTTGACTACCGCGACGGCGGCCTCGAGGGTGACCAGCTCTCCGCGCAGGTGGTCGGCGGCCTGTCGAGTCACCTCACCCCCGGCGGGCGGGCGTGGATGCTCACCAACTGGGAAATTTCCTCCGACGAGGTCGATCCCTTCGCGCCGGTGCGTACCTGGGCTGGCCCTGACCTCGATATTCACCTCGTCATGCGCGAGAAACTTCCCGTTACCTCTTATATAGAGATGTGGTTACGCGACGGGGGCCTCACGCCCGCCCATCCGGACTATGCCGATTCCTACTGCGCGTGGCTCGCGGATTTCGACACCCGACACGTCACCCACATCGGACTGGGCTATCTGGCTGCGGGCCGGGGAGACGGCGTCGTGATCGGGCAAGAGCTTCGCGGGCTGGCCCCGGCAAACGTGCACGACTACATGGAGCGCATCTGGGCTGGCCGGACACAGACCGACTTGACGGGGCTGGCGCCGGTGGCCACCGACGTCGTCGAGCATCGGTTCTACCATCCGGGCGAGGAAGAACCATGGATCATCAAATTCACGCAGACCAACGGTTTCGGCGAAGAGGTGATGGCGGATACGGCCCTGGCCGGATTCGTGTCGGTGGCCGATGGCGAACTGACCACCGCCCAGATCGCCAACGCGCTCGCACAATTATTGTCGGAGGAGGCGGGTAACCTGATGGAGAAGTTGGAACCGCAAATCCAACATATGAAGCGTTTGGGTATGCTGACTTTCGAAGAACCGGTGCGGGCCTGATTTGGTTGCGGCCAACACTCGTACACATAATGTGGGATTGCCACACTAAAACTCTCGCCACCGGGCATGGGAATGGAAAGAGGATTACATGACGAAGCTTGTCATCGTCGAGTCTCCGGCTAAAGCGCGCACGATCGGGAACTATCTGGGGTCCGATTACGTGGTGGAGGCGTCGATTGGCCATATTCGTGATCTCCCGCGCCCATCCGAGCTGCCTGCCGAGATGAAGAAGGGCCCATTTTCCAAATTCGCTGTGGATGTGGAAAACGGCTTCGATCCCTACTACGTGGTCAACCCGGACAAGAAAAAGAAGGTCGCGGAGCTGAAGAAGGCCCTCAAGGACGCCGATGCCCTCTATCTGGCAACTGATGAGGACCGCGAGGGTGAGGCAATCGCCTGGCACCTTCTCGAAGCGTTGAAGCCGAAGGTGCCGGTTAAGCGCATGGTCTTTCACGAGATTACGAAGGAAGCGATCGCCCGCGCGCTGGAAAATACTCGCGATATCGACGCGGAATTGGTGGACGCCCAGGAAACCCGCCGCATCCTGGATCGCCTCGTGGGCTATGAGGTGTCCCCGCTGCTGTGGCGCAAGGTGGCCCCGGGCTTGTCCGCGGGCCGTGTGCAGTCCGTGACCACCCGCCTTGTGGTGGAGCGTGAGCGTGAGCGCATGGCATTCGTGCCCGCCTCGTATTGGGACGTGTCGGTCCACCACGTCAAGGGCGAGGAGGGCTTTGACTCCAAGCTGTATTCGCTTGACGGCGCTCGCATCGCCTCGGGTAAGGACTATGGTGACGACGGCGAATTGACGCCCAAGTCCGTCAAGGCCGGTGTTCGTACGCTCGATTCGGCGCAGGCCACGGCGGTGGCCGAGGCCCTGGAGAAGGCGGAGTCGTGGGTGTCTTCGGTGGAAACCAAGCCCTACCGGCGCCGTCCCGCGGCTCCGTTTACCACCTCGACGCTCCAGCAGGAGGCATCCCGCAAACTCCACCTGTCCTCGCGGGACACGATGCGAGTTGCCCAGTCCCTGTACGAGAACGGTTTCATCACCTACATGCGAACCGATTCCACGAACCTCTCGAGCGAGGCGATCGCGGCGGCCCGCAAGCAGATCAAGGAACTGTATGGTTCGGCGTCGTTACCGGACAAGCCGCGCTTGTATGCGTCGAAGGCGAAGGGTGCCCAGGAGGCTCACGAGGCGATCCGTCCCGCAGGCGATTCCTTCCGTACCCCGCAGCAGGTGGCCAACCAGTTGCGTGGGCGTGAATTCCAGCTGTACGAACTGATTTGGAAGCGCACGGTCGCCTCGCAGATGGCGGACGCCACGGGCTCCACAGCCTCGGTCAGGCTCGTCGCTGATATCAAGGGTGCGGCGGATGCGCAGGAGGCGGTGATGTCGGCGTCGGGAACGATCATCACGTTCCGCGGATTCCTAGCCGCCTACGAAGAGGGCACGGACACGAAGCGTTACGAGGACAAGGAATCGGACTCGCGCCTGCCGGATCTGGCCGAGGGTGAGATGGTGGACAACGCCTCGGCGAAGGCCGACGGCCACGAAACCACGCCGCCGCCGCGTTACACGGAAGCGTCGCTCGTGCGCACGCTCGAGGAGCGCGGGATCGGCCGCCCGTCCACGTATGCCTCCACGATTTCTACGGTTATTGATCGCGGCTATGTGGATAAGAAGGGCTCGGCGCTCGTCCCCACATGGACGGCGTTTTCGGTGGTGCGCCTTCTTGAGGACAACCTGCCTGAGCTTGTCGACTATGACTTCACGGCGGACATGGAATCCGATCTGGACGATATCGCCGCAGGTAAGAAGGGGCGAGTCGACTACCTCCAGGGCTTCTACTACGGAAGCGGGGAGAACTCGGGCCTGCACGGGCAGGTTGACGGGCTCGGCGACATCGATGCGCGTGCGGTCAACACGATCGACCTGTCGGAGGCGGTCGCCGTGCGTGTGGGACGCTACGGGCCCTACCTCGAAGAGACCGATCAGGCCGGAACCGTGCTCCGGCGCGGCAACATTCCTCCGGAGGTGACCCCGGATGAGATGACGTTGGCCAAGGCCAAGGAAATCCTGGACTCGGCCATGCAGGAGGACCGCGAGCTGGGCAAGGATCCGGAGACCGGCTACTCGATCGTGGTCAAAGATGGGCGCTTTGGACCTTACGTGTCTGAGGTTCTTCCGGACGACGCCGTCGCCTACACTCCCACCGGAAAGGTGTCGAAGGTCAAGCCCAAGCCACGTACGGCCTCGCTTTTCGCGTCGATGAGCCCGGATACGGTGACGATCGATGACGCCCTGAAGCTGCTCTCGCTGCCGCGTGAGGTGGGCGAGTCGGACGGGGAGATGATCGTCGCGACGAACGGTAGGTTCGGCCCCTACATGAAGCGCGGCTCGGATTCGCGTTCGCTCGAGTCTGAGGAGCAGATTTTCGCGATCACGCTCGAGGAGGCCGAGGCGATCTTCGCCCAGCCGAAGGTGCGTGGTCAGCGTCAAGCCCGGCCGCCGTTGGCGGAGCTGGGCAAGGATCCGGTCTCGGGTGGGAATATCCTGCTCAAGGATGGGCGCTTCGGCCCGTACGTCACCGATGGTGAGACGAACGCGTCGTTGCCGCGCTCGGAGGACATCAATCAGATCACGCCCGAGCGTGCGCAGGAGCTGCTGGTTCAGCGGCGCTTGAAGATCGCCGAGCAGGGCGGCCCGAAGGCGCGTAACAAGACGGCGAAGACGGTTCGTGGGCGGAATACGACGGCCAAGAAGACGACGGCAAAGAAAGCCCCGGCGAAGAAGACGGCTAAGCCGGCAGACAAGTAGCGAAAGCAGGAGTCATGTCCTTATTCATTTCCTTCGAAGGCGGAGACGGCTCTGGCAAGTCCACCCAGGTGCGCGCGCTGGTCGAATGGCTGGAGAAGGTCGGGCATGACGTGGTGGCGACCCGCGAGCCGGGCGGCACGCCTATGGGCAACGCGATTCGCGATCTTCTCCTCCATGGTGGGGAGATGGGTGCGCGCGCCGAGGCCCTCCTCTACGCTGCGGACCGCGCCCATCACGTGGATTCGCTGGTACGTCCGGCCTTGAAGCGCGGGGCGGTGGTGGTGACGGATCGTTACCTCGACTCGTCGGTCGCCTACCAGGGCGCCGCGCGTGACGTGGGCACGGATGAGGTCCGCGACCTCTCGCTCTGGGCAGTTGGTGGCCTCCTGCCCGACGTCACCTTCCTTCTTGACCTGCCCGCCGCTGCAGCCGCCGAACGTGCGAGCCGGCGAAGCGGTGGCCAGCTCGATCGGCTCGAACGCGCTGGTGCAGAATTTCACGACGCCGTACGCGCCCAGTTCCGTGCCCTCGCCCGGCGCGAACCGCAAAGGTTTTACCGGTTGGATGCCACGCGTCCGATCGAGGACCTGGCCCACGAAATCCGTGAGGTTGTGGTCGGCATGTTTGAGGAGCGCCGCCGTGGCGATCGCCGGGAGGACGGCTCCTTCGTCGAGTCAGGTGACACGGTGGAGGCTGCGCAAGGCGGTCACGCGTGAGTGTCTTTGACGATCTGGTTGGCCAAGCGGAGGCCGTGGCGGATTTGAGCCGGGCGGCTCGGGCGTCGCGAGATATCGCCGGGGGAGGATTCGAGGGAGATATTCAACCCGGCAACTCCGCGATGAGCCATGCTTGGCTGTTCACGGGTCCTCCGGGTTCGGGGCGTTCGTCGGCTGCGCGTGCGTTTGCCGCTGCTCTCGAGTGCACGGGCGCGACCCCGGGGTGTGGAGAGTGTGCCCAGTGCAAGGCCGTCATGGGTGGCAATCATCCGGATGTCAGTTCACTTTCGACCGACCTTGTGACGATCAAGGCGGAGGAAGTGCGCGCCTACGTGGCCAGCTCCTACCAAGCGCCGGGCACGGGTTCGTGGAAAGTATTCATCATTGAAGACGCCGACCGCATGGTTGAGCGCACCACCAATGTGCTCCTCAAGGCGATCGAGGAGCCGGGTCCGCGCACGGTGTGGATCCTGTGTACTGCGGCAGTTGCCGACGTGTTGCCCACCATTCGTTCGCGGTGCCGCCACGTGAACCTTGTGACTCCGAGCGTGGAGGATGTGGCACGGCTTCTCGTCGAGCGCCAGGGTGTGGATCTGGATGCGGCGCTTGTTGCTGCACAGGCGGCACAGTCCCACATCGGCGTCGCCACCGCGCTTGCCACGGACCCGCAGGCGGCGCACGTGCGCAAGCTGACTCTCGATGCGGTCGTGTCCCTGCGCGGGGTGGGGGATGCGGCGTTGGCAGCCCAAATGCTGGTTGATCCCGAACAGATGACGGGCGCCACCGCCGAGTCAAAGAAGGAACAAGAGGCGGCGCAGGCCCGCGAGGAGGCCGAGCGTTTGGCCGCGATGGGCCTGGAGCCGGGGGCGCGCGTGCCGGCGGCCGTGCGTAGTCAGGTCAAGGCGGCGAGCGTGGACGTCAAGCGCCGGGCCACACGCAATCTTCACGACATGATCGACCGCGAGCTGACCTACATGATCTCCTTCTATCGGGATGTGCTCGTGGCGCAACTCGAGGCGGACGTTCGCCTCGTGAACGCGGACTATTCTCAGGCGATCGAGCGCATTGCCGCAACCACTAGTCCGAGCCTGACGCTGGCCCGCATCGACGCCCTCGGGCAGGCGCGTGAGCGTCTGCGTGGCAACGTCGCGCCGCAGTTGCTCATGGAGGCTGGGCTGGCGGCGTTGCGGGAGAGATAGGCGGCCGCGAGCAGACGGCGTCGTTACATCCGCGGGCGAATAGTTTTCCACATAATGCTGGATGGTGTCTCAGCCCCGAAGATGATCGCCCCGCTCGGAGAAGTGTGCGGGGATGGAATAGATTGAATGTGTGAAGAAGCTACAGATCCTTTCCTTGTGTGCGGCTGTGACTCTGGCACTCGCCGCTTGTACGTCTACTGGTACCTCGTCGGAAACGACGGCGGGAGCCTCGGGTGCCACGCCTATCAAGGCTGAGATGCCCGCGGCCCCGGCAGGGCTCGAAGAGTTTTATGCGCAGGAAGTCGCGTGGACTGAGTGCGGCTCGGGCTTTGAATGCGCAACGATCACCGTCCCCATGGATTATGACAATCCGCAGGCCAACAGCATCAACCTGTCTCTCAAGAAGGCGCGTGCCGGTAAGAAGGCGCTGGGGAGCTTGCTGGTGAATCCGGGCGGTCCGGGCTCGTCGGGCAGGGAGATGGTGGACTCCGCAACCCACTACTTCTCCGACAAGATCCGTGACAGCTTCGACATCGTGGGTTTCGATCCGCGCGGGGTGGGTGATTCGAGCCCCGTTGACTGTTTGGACGACGCCGAGTTGGGCGCGATGCTCGACAAATCATACCCTGACACGCTCGAAGGTAAAGCAGATGCGGAGGCTGATAAGGCGAAGCTTGTCCAGGGATGTAAAGATAAGTCGGGCGATCTGCTGAAATTCGTCGGCACACGCGAAGCGGCGAAGGATATGGATGTCATTCGCCAGGTATTAGGCGATCCGAGACTGTACTATGTGGGATATTCCTACGGTACAAGTCTGGGTGGCATGTATGCCGAATTGTTCCCTCACAATGTGGGGCGAATGATCCTAGATGGCGCTGTCGACACTGCTATCCCCTCTTTTGAGCAAACGAAGGCGCAGGCAAAAGGGTTCGAGAAAGCGTTCGGCGCGTATTTGGCACACTGCGTCGCCGGTGAATCGTGTGCACTGGGCAAGACTGTGGATGAGGGCTGGGCGAAGCTGAAGGAGCTAGTGGCGCAAGTTAAGAACAAACCTGTTCCAGCAGGCGCAGACCGCGTGCTTGGCGATCAGGGGCTTTTCTACGGCATTATCGCGCCGTTGTACGACGACTCTACGTGGTTCGCCTTGGATAGTGGTTTTGAGGAACTCATCAACCGTGGCTCGGGCGAGGTTTTCGCGCTCCTCTTCGACCAATACGTGGGGCGTGAAGGAAAAACTTTCAAGAACAATATGTATGAAGCGAACTTCGCTATCACCTGTGATGACACTTTCGTCGAAGGCACGGAGGCCGACTGGGATAAGAAGGCTGAAGAATTGAAAAACATTTCGCCGATTTTTGGTGCTTCTTTGGGGTATTCGCAGTATGCTTGCCAGCTGATGCCGGGCGGTGAAAAGGGCCCTCTAGGTCCGTACGTTGCTGCTGGATCGGCGCCGATCGTCGTCGTCGGAACGACTGGCGACCCAGCAACCCCTTATGAATGGGGCGAATCGTTCGCCAAGACTCTAGAGAATTCCCGTTTTGTGACGTGGAAGGGCGAGGGGCATACGGCATATGGGCGTGCGGGGGACTGCATTAACAAGGCTCTGGACAAGTACTTGCTGACCGGCGAGGCCCCCGAAGACGGCTTGACCTGCAACGCGAAAGAGTAGCGTCATAGATCACGTTTGCCTATTTGAAAAACTGCTTCCCAGTTCGGTACATTGAATTGGCTGAAGCACGCCGCCTTAGCTCAGTCGGTAGAGCGTCTCACTCGTAATGAGAAGGTCGTGGGTTCGATTCCCACAGGCGGCTCAGATTGGCCTCGGACTCGGAAGAGTTCGGGGCCAATTTCTTTTGCTCAACTGCGACCATTTCGTCGGAGAGCAACTCTGCCAGTGGAAGGTCTAGAAAGGCTGCTGCCTTGACGAGATCTGTAGCGGACCATGTGCTTCGGCCAGCAATCTTATGGGAGACGGCCGCGGGCGTGATACCCAGAAGAGCGGCGAGGTCGCGTTGCATTAGCCCTTTTCGCCGGAGCCAAATATGCACCCGCTCACCAATGTTCTCATCAAGCGTTTGAGTCATTGCGAAAGTGTCGATAGAGGCTGTCATACTTAGCATTCTACCGGAGCAGATTAATCTGGTGCAACTGGAATATCTTGACGAGATTAATTTCCTATGCCTAACATGGCATGTAAGTTGAATCTGACTTAATTGGAATAGAGATATTCACATGGCTACCGAACTACTGACTACCCGACAGGTTGCCAATCTAGCGAAAGTCTCGCGTCAGACTGTTGCGAGATGGGTTGCGGACGGCAAAGTCGCGGCTGTGACCCTGCCTGGGGGTCAGCTGCGCTTTGCCCGTGAGGATATTGAGGCGATGCTGACTCCCACGATTGCGACTGAGCGTTCCGCTGATGAGGGTGAGTCTTTTCCTAGTCAGGAGGGCTTGTTTTGATGGTTAATTGTTTGTCGTGTGTGTGGCCGCGCGGGGGTGAGGTGCGGTGAGTTGGCGTGAGAGGCGTGGTCTGCTTTTGCTTGTGGCCTTGGTGGTCGCTGCGTCAGTGGTTATTGGTGTGGTTTTGTGGCTCGTTCGTGGCGGTCAGGAGGCCAAGCGTGAGGCGCGGGCTGATTACGCTACCGCGAGGGTTGATTATGAGACCAGCTTGGCTAAGTGGGATGGGCTGGTCGAGCGTGCAAATAACCTCCGGCCTGATTGTGCAGTGGATGTCGGCGCATTTCCTGCGGTGTGTTCTGCCTTGTCGTGGATCACTGATGCCAATGAGGGCGTGCCGCGTGTGCCGGGTCTTGATTCACGGTCCCTTGATGCAGATAAGGCGAGGGAGAGTGAAAAGACTTTGCGGGCGGCTCAGGGCGAGATAGATGGCCTCGTGGGCAAGTACGTGGTTGACCTGGACAAGATTGAGACCCAGATTGCTCTTGCGTCAAAGACCTTCCGTGTTGAGTCTCTTGAGCCCGAACTTGAGCGGGGGCGGAAGATGATCACCACGGCGCGGGATGTTCTTGCTGGTGCGTCTGACGATAGCCGTGCGGTAGCTGAGAAGGTTAAAGGGCGGGTGGCGGCTTTGCAGAAGCTGATTGAGGATGTGGAGGGCCGTAAGAAGGATATCCGTATCACCGAAGGTCGTGATGTGATCACTGCTCTTGCTCATGGGCGGGCGCGTGTGGAAGACGCTGGAAAGCTCTTGGCCTCGTGGCCTGGTGTGCGCCCGGATTTGAAGAACCTGCAACTGGATACTGATCAGAATGCGGGTTAACCGTGACATGGGCGGGCATGAGGGGTGTGAATTATGAGTGATAAAGGGGATTTCTTTGTTGTTCGCAAGGGTGCGACAGCGGTTCCTAACTCACTGATTCACAATAAGTATTTGTCTTATCAGGCGCTAGCGCTTGCCTTGGTGTCATTGTCGATGCCTGCTGGGTCTAAGGTGGGCTACCGGCAATTGAAGGGGCGCGGGCTGGGTGAGGCTGCTACGCGCAAAGCGCTTCTTGAGCTTGAAGAGCATCATTTGCGATTCCGGTTCCGTACGCGTCATGAAGGCAAGATTCGTGATGTCACGGTGGTATCGGATGTGCCGTTAACTGTTGGTCAAGCGCGGGCTGAGATTGTGCAGCGGGTCAGTAATCAGGCACTGTCATCGCGCGAGGTGTTAGCTTGTGTATCTCACCCGGGCGAAGACGCTGGAATTGAGCAGGTAGCGCCACAAGATGCGCTGCCTGAAGTAGCCGCAGAAGCGGTGACCATGAGCGCCACAAGTGCGCAAGAAACCAGCGCGGACCCTGTGGATAACCACCGTGCGGTACCTGTTACCGCACGGTGTGACCAGCACAAACGCTTGCCTGTGGATAACTGTGAGGTTCAAGGTGCTGACCTGCGTGAATACACTGTTTCCGCAGGTCGTACCGTGCCGCGGTCTACCGTGGCACGGTCAGCCGAGGCACATATAACTAAAGTTATATCCAAATCCTCACTACGTTCGGATAACTCCAACCAAACCAGCGCGGGCCGTGTGGTCGGTGATGGTGTGGTGTGGGCTGCTCTTCCTGAGGTGTGGTGGGGTTGGCTAGGGCGGAGTGCGCGTGAGCGTGTGGTCCAGGTGGTCCAGGCCGGCTTGTCAGCCGGCTGGACGCCTGAGGCGATCCGTGCGCGTCTTGCGGGTAATGCGTTGCCTCCGCGTGATCAGGTACGCAACCTTGAAGGTTTGATTATCTCCCGGGTGCGGAGCGTGATGGAAGCAGGTGTGCCTACTGCTACCCGCCACGAGACTCGGTCTGAACGGGTGGCGCGCATGGCTGCTGCCCTCGAAGAAATTGCCGAAGGCCAATCACCTTTGAACTCTCGTGCTCAATTGCTTCGGGTCTTAGGGATCTGGAACGAGTTTGACATTCAGAGTGACGGATCGCTGAATGCACTTGCTGAAAGAGCGTATGAGGTGGCGAAGGCCGCTAATGGCTCCGTTGAGCCTAGATCTTCCGGTCATATCCCGCCGTATTCGGCTAGTACCGATGACGGAAACTCCACGGGCTGTGACCGGTTTTCTCCCCCGACGGGGGAGGGTGCCAAGCATGTGTGCGGCACCTCAGTTTCTCCATTGAAAGGAAAATTCCATGCTACAAAGCGCAATTGAGCTCTTCACAAAGTTCGCCATCATCGGTGGTGGTATTTGGACGGTGTGGGGCGTGATCGTTCTTGCTGGTGGTCTGAAGGAACAAAACGGCCAGCAGATTCAGTCTGGCATGTGGCAGGCAATTGGTGGCGGCATGATTGTCGCGGCGGCTGCACTGTTTTCACAGGTCCAGCTCTAAGGGGGCGTGCGGGGATGGCTCTCGAGGTTCAAGTTTTCGGCGAGATTAACCGTTATCAGCCAAAGGTTATTTTTGGTTTGTCGTGGCGGCAGGCTGGCGTGGCTTTGGTGGCTTTGCCGGTTATCGGCGGTCTGTATGCGGCGTGTTATGTTGCCGGGCTCGAGGATCTAGGTGTGGTTCTCGTGGTATTGGGGGCCATTCCCGCTATAGCGGTCGGTTGGGTTCGGCCGATGGGTATCAAGTTCGAACAGTATGTGGGTTATTGGTGGGCACACCAACAAACTCATTCTCCATTTGTTTATGCAGAAATGAAGGTCGACCATGCGGATACGGATGAGAAAGGCACGCGGCGGGAAAGCAAAGCACGCACGCGCCGTTTCGAAGCAACCAACTAGGCCGCGTAAAGCCTCGCAGAATGCGATTGCATACGAGGCCATGGCTGAATCTGGGTTGTGTTATCTAGGTGGGAAGAAGTACTCGATCTCGCTGAGACTGTCAGATATTGATTATCAGCTAGCGCCTTCGAGTCTTCAAGAAAGCCTTGTTGAAAAGTATGCCAAGTTCCTTAATGGTCACTTGGCTGGCCAGCATGTTCAGATCACGATTTTGAATCGTGTGCTTGATAAGAAGCAGTTATCTGAGGATGTGGCCTTGAGGCCGCGTCAGGACGGGCATGATGAGGCAAGGAGCGAGTATAACTCGTTGATTACCTCTCGGCTTGAAACTGGGCGTAATAACACGTTAACGGAAAAGTTCTTGACTGTGACGGTGGAGGCGGAATCGGTTGAAGAAGCCAAAAGCATGCTTGCCCGTGTGGCTGCCGAGGATGCGGCAGTGCTTCGTGAGGTCGGTGGATGTCGAGCGAGTCAAATGAATGGTGAAGAGCGTGTGCGGATCTTGCAAAGTTTTCTTCGCCCAGGTCAGCCACATGGTTTTTCTTTTAGTGATTTGATTGGGCAGAAGCTCACGACGAAGGACGCGGTCGCACCGTGGTCGATTGATCATGCTTCAAATCGTGATTGGGTCAAGCTTACCTCCGGGTCTACCCGGTATTGGCAGACGTTCGTGCTGCGCAAGCTACCGCCATGGATGAGTGATCGATTGGTGAGCGAGCTTGCGGATATTCCTGCTGATTTAGCGATTTCGATCCACCTTGATCCGCAAGATCAAGCTGAAGGGCTGCGTCTGGTTAAGCAGCAGATTTCTGGTATGGATATTCAGCGCTCGAATGAGCAGCGCAAGCTGGCTAAGCAGAATCTGTCGTATGATTTGATGCCTCATGAATTGGCTGCTGCTCATGAAGAAGCCATTGCGTTGCGTGATCAGTTGGAGAAAACGAATGAGAAGTTGTTTTCCTCCACGATTGTTATCGGGGTGGCCGGTGCGACGGTTGAGGAGCTAACTGAGACTGCTAAGCGTGTGTTGCGTGTGGCCGGAAAGCACTCATGTCAGCTGGAAATTCTGCGCTATATGCAGCTTGATGGGCTTAATGCGCTGATCCCGTTGGGTGTATCAGCGTTGCCGGTTCGCCGGACGATCACTACAGCGGTGGCAGCAGTGCTGGTGCCGTTTACGACTCAGGAGATTCTCCAGCCCTCCGGCAATTTCTATGGCGTCAATGCCTTGTCGAAGAATTTGATTGTTGCTGACCGGTTGAAGGGGATGAACTCTAACGGGTTCATCTTAGGTACGACAGGTTCAGGCAAGTCACAGTTCGCCAAATTTGAAATTGAGCAGACCTTCTTGCGTCGTCCTAACGACGAGATTCTTATTGTGGATCCTGAACGTGAATATGGGCCGTTGGCTGAGGAACTTAACGCTGCACGTGTGGTGATCTCTGCGGGGTCAAACCAGACGATCAATGCGTTGGATCTGGACAAGAATGCTCACACAGATACTAATCCGGTACGTGAGAAGTGCTCCTTTGTCTTGTCTCTTGCTGAGGTGCTTGTGGGCGGCGCTGACGGGCTCAGTGCTGAAAAGCGCTCGATTCTTGATCGGTGTTCTCAGCAGATGTATCGCGAGTATTGGAACGGTGCTGATAGACAGCCTCCCACACTCGAGACGCTCTACCGTCTTCTTGGTGCTCAGCCCGAGCCGCAGGCTCGTGAATTGGCTACTGCGTTTGAGCTCTATGCGCGTGGATCGGCCTCGGCCTTTGCTCAGCAAACTAATGTTGATCGCACGAACCGGGTGACGATTTTTGATATTCAAGATCTTTCTAACGACCTTCAAACTTTCGGCATGATGGTCATTTTGGAAGAAATCTGGGCGCGTATCACGCGCAACAAAGCTCGCGGTGTGCGTACCTGGGTCTACATTGATGAGTTCCATCTCCTCTTCGGTAACGATTTTGCCGCACAATACTGTAAGGCGATGTTTAAGCGCGTGCGTAAGTATGGGGCCGCAGCAACAGGGATTACGCAGAACATTGAAGAGCTGTTGGCCAATGATCATGCCCGGTTGATGTTGTCTAACTCCAATGGGCTGTTTTTGCTTAACCAGCAACCTACCGATGCTGAGGCTCTGGCCGAACTCCTTAAGCTCTCTACTCAGCAGTGCGGCTACTTCACGAATGTGACAGCCGGGTGTGGACTGATGAGGATTGGTGAGGCGATCGTTCCGTTTGATAACACGATGGACACCTCCTCACGTATCTTCAAGGTCTTCTCCACCAAGTTCCGTGAAGGTGGTGAGCAGTAATGGGTCATTTTCGTGACCAAGGCAGTGTTGATCTGGTTTCCGCTCACGTCAAGCGTGACCATGGCTTTGTCCGCTCTGCACGCGTGCTGCATAAGGGTGGGCAAATCGTTCAGTCCCGTGATGGGGATGAGATGGCGAAAAAGATTACCACGTATGGTGGGGGCCGCTTGGTGGGGGCCAAGGGCCGCCAGCTCGGTAGGCGTCTGGAAGAAGCAGGTGAGGTTGCTCGAGCCGAGGACGGTGGTGAAGCAGTTGGAATCGTGACGCGTAAGGCTGCTTGGGCGGCCGGACGCAGTGTTGGCTACCGAGGTGGCCGGGCGGTGCTTAACGTCCTGGGACGTGGTGTGCGGGGTGTCAGGGAACGTGCTGAATATGCCTCTGCGTCCTATGCAGGCTCGGGTAGTCGGCCAGTAGTGATGCGCGCTGGGACATACCGCAGTAGTGGATTTGGGCAGCGGGTGCGACGTCGGCCGACTACCCCTACTCGTCAAAAGGCCCGTGGGGCCAGGCGGGTAGGAGACGTGGCCGTGCGTGTTGTGCGCGGGGTGGCGACTAATATTGCTACGGCTGTGGCCGGCATGGCTGGAGCCATCGGCGGGCCGGCAGTCCTTGTTGTCTCAGCTTTGCTTGCCCTTGTTCTTGTGGTGATGTCTTTCTTACCGTCGTGGCTGGTCAATATCATTGCTGGGGAGCAAAGTGGGAACGTGTCCTTCATGGTGGGAGATGACTACCCATGGGCAGCCGATGTGCGCCTTGGTGATGGTAAACCCTCTGACGTTTACAACACACCTAACCCGTTCACCGGCTACTATTTCGGCAACTGTACCGATTTCGTCTACTGGCGCGTGAACCGTGACATGGGCGGGAGCCTGGGTGCGTGGGTCTACACGCGCCAGGATTTAACTCCGCTGGGTGGGAACGGTCGCCAGTGGGGCAAGGAAGGTAACTTGCCCGGGTGGGAAACCATCACCAACCCACATAAGGCTCAGCCTGGTGACATCGTCTCGTTTGAAAGTGGAGTGCTGGGGCACACCTCAGAATTTGGACATGTGGCCTATGTGGCCAGCGTTGAGAATGGAAATATCACCACCGAGAACTACGGTGTTGCCCAGTATTATGTCGAGACGATCTCCAAAGCTGATGCGGTTCGCGAGATCGGGGCGGGTCGCCTTGTTATTAAGCGCAATCCGGCCTTAAAGGATCGTGTTAATGGGGGTTTTGGGAGCAGTAATGACGTCGTGAAGTATGCCATGTCCCAGGTGGGGATGAAGTATGGGCGAGGTCGTGGACACGGGTCTGTTGATTGTTGCTGGCTAGTCCACAACGCTTATAAGCACGCGCGGGGAATTAGCTTACCGCTGTCAGTGCCGGGTAATCCTCCAGCAACTGCCAAGTGTGAATATGCCATGTATTCTCAGGGGCACACGTTTGGTGGGACTCTCGTTCCGTTGAGCAAGGCGCAGCCTGGTGACATCGTCTTCATGCAGCAAAAGGGCGTCTCGAAGCGTCAAGATAACCTCACTCACGTGGGAATCTTTGCTGGTGGGGGAAAGATCATTGATGCTATTCCGGCCGGCGGAGTGGGTGTGCGTGATTTGAGTGCATACCGGTACACGGAAGATATTGAGCCGATGGTGATGAGGGTGGCTCCATGAAAGACATCATTATCTCCATGCTCACCGCTATCCTTGGCTCATCCTTTGCTACGGGCGCGGAGGCGCTAAAAACGTCGGTTTCTTCTTATAACGCGACGGCGTTTGAGTTTGCTCACACAGTGAACTCGTTGGCCGTTAAGCCGGTGGCTGCCTCGATTGTGGCGATTGTGTTAGTCATTGAGCTGGCCCGGATCACCACACGATATGAGGGCGATCAAAAGACGGGCACTCAGGTGGTGGCTGCAGCAGTGTTGAAAGCTGTGCTCCTCATTGTTGCCATCCAAAATGTTGATCTGATCCTGGGGGCGATCAACGAGGCCGGAGAAAAGATCATCGGTGCCACATCTGCACTAACCCCAGATGCGAAGGCAGGAGAGCTATCTGAGGCAGTATCAAGCGCGGTTGAGGATATGGACACGATCGATAAAGCAGGGCTGATGCTGGTGTTGTTTGTCCCGTGGCTGCTGGCCACGCTAGGGAGCATTGCGGTTAAGATCGTAGTCTTTATCCGATTTGCCGAACTTTATATCCTTTCTGCGGCCGCCACACTACCTCTAGCCTTCTTGGGCAACCAAGATACAAAGGGGATCTCGATTGGCTATCTCAAGCGGTACGGCGGGGCTGTCCTGCACGGAGTCATGATCATCATCATTGTCGCTATTTATTCCATGTTCCAACTTGATGCGATCGATTTGTCAGCCGTCACCGGTGATACCTTGCTCAGCACGGTCACCGGCAACATCGGGGCACTAATCGCAGGCCCGGTCTTCTTCTTGTTCTTGATCTTCGGCTCTGGAAAGCTGGCCAGGTCAATGCTCGGAGACGGTTGATAGCTGAAGAAGAAGTAGTGGGCACCCGATTTTGGGTGCCCACCACTGTTTAAAAGCGCGGGGAGGGGAGTTTGTGCGAGAGGAAGGGGCTCACACCTCGTAGGACGTAGATGCACTGTGAGGCTGGGAGGCGGCCGATCTCGTCTGGGGTGAGCAGTTCCCTGCCGAGGCGGCGATCTGAAGTGGAGAAGGAGCCGTTGCGACCCTTGGAGCGTGAGTTATCGGTGCCCATGATGGTTTGTTTACCGAGGAGTTCCGAGACGTATTTGGTTGTAGAGTTTTCGTTGCCACCTAGGAACAAGAATGAGTCACAGTTGCCGACGATGGTTTCCCAATCGTCTTTGTATATGGCTTTTCCTTGGGCAAAGTTTTGGATGAGGATCGATACTGACAGACCACGCGACCGCATGACAGCGATTTTGCGTTCGAAGGATGGGATGCGGCCGATGTTGGCAAACTCATCCATGAAGCACTGAACCATGATAGGGAGACGGCCGGTATCTTTATGGTCGGCGATGTAGAGATTGGTTTCAAAGAGCTGTTCATAGAAGATGGAGACAATGAAGTTAAATGCGGCATGAGTGTCAGGGATGATCGCAAAAATCGCGGTTTTCTCTGTCCCAAGTTGGTCGAGGCCAATTGAATCTGAGGAGAGTAGGCGGCGTAGTTGGCCCATGTGGAGCGGGGCCATACGCACACCAAGGGAAATGATGACTGACTTTTTCGTTTCTCCTGCTCCTTGGGTGTAGGTGTTGTATTGGGCGGCGGCGAAACGAAGACCGGAGTGGAGCTGGGATGCGTCGGCAGTAAATCGCGCCGGGTCTGCCTGGTCGAGCTCGCTGACGAGTTCATTGAGGGCTTCAAAGATCAGATCGACCTCGCTGCGGGCGGTCTCATTTTCTTCTGAAGCGCTCATTTTTGCAAGCAGATCGACGACGTCGATCAGCGTGCCTTGGGTCCCTTTGGTGAAGTAGATATAGGAGATTAAAGCGTTAAGTAGGGCGCGTTCGGCCTTTTCCCAAAAATCTTGGCCGGTGGCAGGTTTTTTACCGGTGGTGTTAGCGATGAAGTTTTCTGTCAGAATCGTGCAGCCAACTTCGGCCTGGTCGGGGTTGAAATACCTCAGTGGATTGAATGTGTCAGAGTTAGCAAAGTCGATCAGATTAAGCTGACGAACCTGATAGCCGCGCTGACGCAGTGAATCAGCACTAGCGCGGTAGATCTCTCCTTTAGGATCAGTGATGACTAGAGAGGTAGAGGCATTAGCAATGTTGGGCAAGACGAAGTAGCGGGTTTTTCCTGAGCCAGAGGAGCCGATGCCAAGGACATTGAGATTACGCTGAGTTTTCCTTGAGTCAAGCGAGAGGGCCTCGGTTTGCGTAAAAAGCAGGTTGTTGGCCTTGTGGCGATCCTTGAATGGGTTGATGTCGCTAGGGCGTGCCCATTTGGCTGATCCGTGCTCGACGTTCTGGCGTCGCATGCTCTTTGTGGCGTTGTTGTAGAGCCAGATGAGTAGGCCGGTCAGGACAAGGCCTAGGCCGCCGGCGAGGTCGATGAGCTCGAAGGACAGATGTGTGGGGTCGGCGGTGAGGTCATCGAGGCATCGATCCACGATGGTGGACATCTCACGGCCGGCCAGATAGTCGGTTCGTACCTGCCAGGTGATCTTATTACCTGCCCAAAAGCCTACGAGGGTAAGGAGAAGGGAGAATACTTTGCTCACGGTAGTGTTCTTTCTTTGCTTGCCTTGGTGGGGGCTGTGCGTGCTTGGTGATGACTAGCGATCTTTTCTTTCAGGCGTGCCCGAATGGAGGCCGTGGTCACGCGAGTCAGGGCCGAGTCATTGCTCGAGGAGTCATCTTCCTCAGATGCTGGCGGTGCCGCCTCGGGCTGGTTGATGCCAGTAAAGAAGTCCTCAATGGCGGTAGCGTCTGGTAAGCCTGGGAAAGCCACTATGAGCCAGGGCGAGGAATAGACCACGGTATCGTGGGCAGGAAAGCCAAGGCGTCGTAGATACGGGTGGGAGTTGCCCATCAGAGAGATATGGGTGGCGGCGGCGATAGTCTCGTAGGACGCGAGCCTGTCAGCTTCAGGCACATCTTGGCAGAAGGCGAGGATGCGAGTGTTAGTCATGCTCGCTCCGGTTGCGGTAGGCATCGAATGCCACCACCTTGGCCTCGATAATGTAGGAGCCGGTCAAGCTTTGCTGGCTAAGGTGCCCATGAACGGTGATCCACGTGCCAGGATGGAGATAGTCTTCGGTGAGGAGCCACTGGGCTTGCTCATCGACCACGGCGACCGTTGTCGTGATCGGCTCTTCTGCTGGGCCTGTGGTTTTGATTCGGAACATGCAACTGTGGCCGTCATTGGAGGCAATGGGCACTGAGGACACTTCTCCGTGCACAGCGATGAAGGTCATCGGTTCAGTCCTCTCGTCTTCACTGGTGCTGGGGCAGGGCGAGTATTGTGCTGCTTTACCTTGGCCTCGATCTTGGAAGTGAGCCTGTCTTTGATCATTTTTGGGGTGATCGTGCCCTCGAAGGAATGGAGGATCTTCTCAGTTCGGTCAAGGCCAGGTGGGGTCGTGGACGCTATATCATCGAGGCGGGCCAAGATAAGCTTGGCGGGATTAAACATCTTCTCGGCTGGCGGCAGGGGCCGGCTTGAGAGCCGTTGGCTAATCTGCGAACTCTTCCAGCCTTTATCTGCTGCCTGGCCGATAAGGATGCGTGCTTGGGTTTGAGCGTCGCGGCCAAGATAGGTCATCATGTGGGCAGGGATCGTTGATTCGAGGCTGACGTTTGGGGCCAGGTCGGTGTCGTTGATCCATTCCAGGACGGTTTCTTCAACGATCTCGGTTTCCCCGGCCACGATGCCATCATCAGCCAACGTCCACTCTCTAGGCTCGTCAAGTACGGCGTCAACGTCGATTGATGCTGTACCAGGATGGTCTTCGATCTCAATCTCGCTTGCCCTTTCAATCTCGGTAGACTTAAGTGAGGTGTCGGGATCATCGCGGTCGGGATAGTGCCGGTCGATTGCTGATGCTACTTGTGCGATGGCGTGACGGACGGTGTCGACGTCGGCACCCTTGAAGTGGAAGTATGTATGCCCGTCTTTGCCCTTTTCCAAGGAGAAGTCCAGCCCACGTCGTTTGAGGTCTTTCTTGAGCCGAGAGACAAGTTCAGGGGCGATTTCTTGGGCATGTAGGTCACCGCCCGAAGAGCGCTGTAGTTTCTTCAGGCTCATTTTCCCTTGTGGCTCGGTATGGATGCCGGGTACTTTCTTCAAGGCCCGTCCGCTGGCTTTCAAAACAGCGGAAGTCGATCTGGCGGTGCCATTCCATAGGGCTCCGCTGACTTTAATGCCAGCTTGGGTCAATGCGATAGTGATTTGTTGGGCGAATTGTTCGCCTCCGAGAACGCTCATCGACGTCTTTTCCTTTCTGGTGGTGTGATCTGATTGCGAGCTGTTTTCAGATGGTTAAGGTCTTTGCTTGCTTGGGTGATGTCATAGTCAAGGTCGCCTGTGGGTAGGTGGTGGTCTTCGCGATGCTGTCGGTCCAAGATCATGGTCGAAATGGTTTGGCTTTGAACTTCGATGCGCTGATTGAGTGCCTGGCGGAAGAGCTCCTTGTGCTCAGGGGTGAGCGATCGATATTCGGTACGGAGATTGACTACTGCTGCTTCACTACGCAGCTTTTCCACGCGTGAATCGATCCACCGGTAGTAGCTCTTCTGTCGTTCGGTTAGGCCGCGCTCGGTGTGTTGGGATGGCATTGTGGGATTGATGTTGCGTAGTGGGTCTGGCACGGAGAAGTATTCATAGAGTTCCGGTGCGGTGAGCTGACCGGCATAATTTCCATGCTTGTCGGTCAGCGTGATCTCGGAGCTTTCCGATAAGAAAATACGGCTGGTCTTGCCCAAGGAGTTGACCTGCTCAGAGTGCACGGTGAAGAATGTCGCCGGCCGTTTACCTGGAAGGCGTATACGCAACCGTTCCTCGTCGAGCGTGGTGATGAGAGAGGGCTGAGCAATAAACTCGCACACGGTCTCTCTGCCTAGGCGTGCCATGATCGCTGACTGGGTGTAGGCAGGACCCAGCCGACGGCCGCGGATGGGGCGCTGCATGGTTGTCGTGTCTTTGAACAGGACGTTTTCGCCTTTGAGCTCGACCTCGACTCCCATCTCAGACAACGTGGTGACCATGTCTGGCCAAGCCGCGGTATCTCTTACGGCAACATCTATTTTCAAAGCAAGAAGTTGCACGGAAGACTTTCCGTGTGCGCGAGCGTAGATTTCATGAAGATTTCGGGCGCCGCGTTGGGGAATCTCGATCACTGATAAACCAGCCGACCGGCATAATTCGTCGGAGATTTCTCGGAATTCGAACACACGAGACTTCCCCATGCGATAACGCTTGAGGGTTGTCTTGTTAACGGGATTGAACATGATGTGGTTGTGGATGTGGGATCGGTCTTGGTGGGTGGCAACAACGTAATCGTGTTCGCCCCCGGTGATGCGCTCAATGAGCTCAACGCCAAGATCGTGAGCATCATTGGGTGAGACTTCACCGGGGGCGAAGGACTGGATGATGTGATGAGCAAGAATGGGTGTGGCTGATCCGCCTGAGCGGCGCATCCGCTCCGCAAGCTCGACCGTCCACCCGAAGGCCATAGCAATATCTGAAGGAAATTGCGGTGCGGCACAATTTGAGGACACCATGATCCCGCCATTAGTCTTTGCGGGATTACAGATGTACTCAATCGCCGCTTTGAGGGTCGTCCTCACCTGCATAATCTTGATGATCGCCATGGATACTCCCAGCTTTATCCTCCGCCACGAGACGGCGAATTTCTCGCAAGAGATCCAGAGCCTCCAAAGCCATATCTCCCGTCAAGTGACGTTCAGTATTGGCCCATCGAGCGATCTGGTTGATGTTATTGCCTACGCGGCCTATCTGCCCGAGCAGAGCTTGATCAGACTCGGGACGATAGACCACTTCGACGCGTCCAGTTGATAACACGTCACGAGCGTATTGCGAAAAATTCGTGATGTCGTTGGTGCGCATCCGGCGCAAAATCCGATCCCACTCCACGGCGGAAAAGTACACATTCTTTTGTACCGTCCGCCTCCTTGTGGCTGACACTTGTGGTCTCCTTAAGGGGTTTGGGTTCACCCATTCTATCTGGCCTCGCAGAGCAAGACAAGCAGTTGTGTCTAGACAACTGCTATGCTTGCTACCAAATCACCCTAGGACTAAAAGCCCAGCGGGTTTGTGTTTTAGGGCATTGATAAATGAGCGGTCCAACCTCGAGGTTGGACCGCTCTTATGGTTCAGTTTCCGGCGTTGGAAACTGAATAACGGCCGGGAAAATGGTGGGGGAAGAGCGTTGTTTTTCGCGGGGGCGTGGTAATGTTTTTGATGGAGTTTCCGTCATCGTTGATGACGAAGGATAGTTATATGGCTACGAAGATGAGTCAAAAGGCGTTGGATGCGACGACAAAGGATCTATTCGCAGACGAGATCGGCTGCCTAGAACGGAAGCGTGTTGCGACCCAAGAAATCATCAAATTGATTGAGACTATCGAACCGCTCCATAGTGAACTATGTGAGCGCAGAGATGAACTGATCAGCCTTGGAGTTTCGCGCGCCCGTCTTATTAAAATGCTTGACGTCTCTGCCCTTAGTGAGAAAGTCTTGCGCGCAAAACCAGATGATCTTGTGCGCAGATCGCGCCGTGGTGAAGAACAAAATGAAAAGCAAGAATCTGTCAGTCATGAAGAAACCCATGAAGGTATAGGTAGTGAAAGCGTTGACGAGCACCACGAATATTGATTGCACACATGTCCTCACCAGCGCTCATCGTGTGTCAGCTCTAAAGGACACTTGCGGTGGGTAGATGGAGAGAAATGGTTTGGTTGGCAGAAGAAAACTACCAGCCAAAACTACCGGACACGACGAGAGAGAATCGTTAGTGATGGAACGGGGACGCGCAACTAGCCTTGTTGGTTAAGGCTGTGCGCGTCCCCGCCCTTCTCCATTCCTAGCGCGCTTCACCGATGTCAGCACGCTAGGTAACCAGAGTCTGTAGTGTTTAGCCTACACGCAAATAATGTCGGAGGGCACCAATACAATCACAGACGAGGAAAGGAGGCATCGTGGCCGCACTCATTACGTTTCTAACTGCGTTTGGCCTAATAGTGTGGGAACTGATTAAAGCTATTGGCCGCCTCATCTTGTTTGCCATCAAACTCTACATTTGGTTGTGCCTGTTCGTCCTTAAGCTTGCCTTAGTTATTATCACCATCGGCCTGATCCGAATGTAGAAAGCGCGGCAACATCAGTTTCGCTTAGGGCTGGGGTGGCCTAAGAATTAGGTCCACTTGGTTTAAGCGTTGACCGTGTTTTCTTGTTTCCATTGTTCCGCATACTTCCGCGGGCTGAGGTAGCCGAGTGCGGAGTGCGGATGGAAGTTATTGTAACGTGATGACCATTGGGCCACGAGTAGGCGGGCATGCTCAAGGTTCTCGATACTGTTGTCCTCGAGGAGTTCGTCTCTCATCCGGTTATGGAACGACTCAACGAACCCGTTATGCCATGGCTGGCCTGGCGGAATGAGCGCTTGGATCGTCTTATCCTCGGCCGCCCAGGCCTCGAGGGCGTGGGCTATGAACTCAGGCCCGTTGTCCATCCGAATCACCCTAGGGCGTCCTCCGCGCTCCAGACAAGCCACGTCGAGCAGTTCGATCACCGAGCCCGCATCAAGCTTTTTATCGACCGCGAAGGCGACGTGCTCGCGGGTGTATTCATCAATAATGTTGCAAATCTTGATCATCTTGCCATGCCAGGTTGAATCGAACTGGAAGTCCAACGCCCACACGTCGTTCGGGTACTGGCCAGCAGGAACATCACGCTGGCCGTGACCACTGAGGCGTTTACGCTTCTTGCGCGGCAACACGCGTAGACCTTCTTCACGCCACAAGCGCCGGAAAGTTTCCCGGCATACCCCATAACCCTCGGCGAGGGCGTTTCTCCAGGCACGCCGGTGTCCCCACCGGCGGTGATCACGCGCGAACTCGTGCATCCACTCGCGCAAGTCCGCGTATTTATCCGGCGTGCTTTCACGGGTCCTAGCGCGCCGGTAAGCACTGCGAGAGAGCCCAACGATCTGGCAGGAAAGTCTTTGGGAATAGCCCAGCCCAACGAGATGCCAGACGGCATCATGGCGGCGAGCTGGGCTTAGAAGTTTCCCTCCGATAATTCTTTCCACGCAGCCTTCTCCAGCTCTGCCTGACCCAGGAGGCGTTTGAGGCGCGTGTTCTCATCGCGCAGGCGCTGGAGCTCTTTCGCTTCGCTCTTGGTCATCGACCCATAGGTTGCCTGCCACCTATTCAACGTGGCTTCACTAATCCCAAGTTCGGTCAGGATCTGAGCCGTCGTCGAGCCTGATTCCTTCATCTCCCGCGCCTTATCAAGCTTACGAACAATCTGCTCAGGAGTATGCTTACTGAACTTCTTCACCATTCATCCATTCTCCCCACCCACAGGCAGGGGATCAACGGACAACACTCAAGTCACCTGGACCTAAAAACCTAGGGCACTCCAGGGCCTTTGGGTAAATGTTTGGAGGAATTCTTCGGAATGAACCGTGCCGAAAGTTTCTCACCAATACGTTCTTGTATGTAAGTACGGACCTCGACGGCGCTCATCTTCTGTGCGGGGTCTGTTTCCGGAACAACTACTTGATCAAGAACGTCAGCTAGATGTGCGTTTGACCCGCTTACTTGGGAATGAAAACGTGCCTGAACAAATTTATCCCTTAGTGGTTGCCTAGCCAGTTTGTGCAGTGGCAACGGGTGGCCTGCCATTTCTGCCAACTGGGCGAAGAAAACAGACTGAGTTCTAGTGTTGCCTTCACGAAAAGAATGAACAACATTGATCTCGCCCCATGCCTCCGCTAGCTGGAGGACAAATTCGTCACGGGGTAAGCCGCGGAGGAAGTCTGCCTGTGCGAGGCTAGCGAACTGGGCCTCGGCCGCCGCGGTGAGCCCAGGTCCGGGCGGATAATAGGGGTGACCAGCTTTCTGCATACCGACAGTGCGCTCTTGGCCTGCCCACGGGTAAATGTCTTGAAAAATATGACGATGAACAGCCTTGAAGTGTGCATACGAAAAATCGCTCGCCAGTGGTCGGGAAATCCATTGGAGAATGCGCCAAGCGCTTAACTCATCCTCGGCGGCAGCCAGCATCCGACTATCACGAAGTCCAAGATGATTGATAAGAACACCATTCCCATCAATGCCGATAGTCTCAGGGTAGAAATACGATTCCCAAGAAGATGCTTGGAAGTCCATCATCAGCGCTTAACCGCGGCAAGAACCTCGGTAAGGTACTCCTCGTCGGTGATCTCACCGCGAGCAGAGCGGAGGATGCGGTCACGTGCTTGAGGGCTTAGCTCATTACCGCCAGCAATACGCACAGCCGCGCCAGCCTCCTCAAGGGCTGCCTCAAGACTCAACCGCACACGTGCAATAGGTGTAGACATAGCAATCTCCTCCCTCTCTAACACCACCAATTCTACCAGCGGCCAACCCGTCACAATAGAGAAGAAAACTCATGATGTGAGCAGTTAGTACGTCATTTAACGGTCTGCGGTGGGCCCGCTTAGACGGACCCACCGCAGACTTCCCCATTGAGGTTCCTGAGAACGTGCGGCAATCGCGTCGCACGTGCGAGCGGGGGCGTTGGCCTCACCAGTACGAGGGCTTGGTGAGGCCAACTATCTAGGCCCATTGTGAGCGGAAAACGGGTTCACCGCTCCAGATGCTCGCTTCTTCACATTGATTAATGCTGACACTCGGGTGGCCTGCGTATGTGTGGATTTTGCGTCGGATTGGGTCGCCTAAGATGTTGTCGGGGTCGGGAGTAACGGTTTCCGATGCCCAGGTTAATGTCTCGTGTACGCGCTTGCCAATGGGCAGCAGCGTGACCATTTTGGCGGTTGCTTTGGTGACGATGTAGAAGTCAACGTTGGTTTGTTCCCATCCCCATGAAGAAACGAAAATCGTACCGACACCAATACGGCTCTCGGCCGTGGGACGCTGCGCAGTGAGTTGGCGTGCGTCAGCGTGGGTGACAGTGGTTGTCATGGTTGTCTCCTTAGTTGGTGAATGCCAGCCTTGTGTGAGGCTTTGTTTTGCCTGCTGGCGATTGAAAGGAATAGGGCTGTTGTTGCCAGGTTGTGCAACCCGTAGGGCTAAGGGAGCGCGGTGGGCTAGTTCATGGCAAGAGAGCGCAGCGAACGGTCGTGAACTAGCCCATGGCTAGCAACCGAAGGCGCGTAGCGCTTGCACGTTCTGGCACAGGCCCTAGCCTTGAAAGCCAGCAGGAACAACAAATAGAAGAAAACCGGGTCCGCTTGCGGATTCCGTAGCCACGATAGTGGCAAAAGAAAGTGTGGCCGCCACAAAGGTGGCGGCCACTGAGAAGACCCGATTTGGTCTTATACGATGCGGAAGTTTGGTACCACTCCGGCTTTCACGGCTGTAAATTGCTCACCATCGTTGAGTCGTTGCTCGGTTTCAAGGACGGCCTGCTCGAGGTGGTGTGTGGCCCAGGCTGATAGTGAGGTTATTCCTGAACCGGCTGATAGGTCAGCGAGGAAAGCTGCCCTGATTCTTCCATGGAGGTTATTGTCAAGGCGGATGGTTAGTTTTGTGCGAGCATCCTTGTTAACGATGCTGGCAGTGCTGGCAGTGCTGGCGGTGCCGGCTATGATTGGGTCGTTAACGGGTGCTTTCGACAGGGTCGTCAAGAATTCTGGGTTTGGTTTTTTCATCGGAGATTGTCCTTTAGCGTTGTGGTGATGGCTGTAAGGGCGGCTATAACAGCGTCGTCAGTGGTGGCAATAGGTTCATGTGCTGAGGCTGCTCGGGCGATGGCTTCGCGTTCTGGAATGAAGGGCTCGATGAGGTATCTACCGTAGTGCTCGCGCAATGCGCGTGCCCATTCTTGACGGTCGGTGCGATCTGGTCGCCATTCATTGACTGCAATGCCAGACAGTCTAAGACGCGGGTTGTAGTGTGCGCGAACGGTGGCGATGGTGTTGACCATTTCTGCTACTCCGTCAAAGGAGGCTTCGCGTGTGGTGGTCACGATCAGTGCGACGTCGGCAGCGACGAGCGCGTTTGTTGTAAGCATTCCCAGAGAGGGTGGACAGTCAATGACAATATGGTCATAGCTGGTGCTCATGGCAGATGACATAGTTGCGAGCCGTGATTCACGCCCAAGACTTGTGTCAGATTCTCTGGAGGCCAGAAGGCGATCCGATGGAAGTACATCAATATTCCAGGTGCGATGCTCGCTGGATGGGGATATCGCTTGACGAGCGACGTCTCCGGATGCGCCTGTGGCGATAGCTGCCAAAACATCATTGAGAGTGAGTTGGCTAGAGCCAAGGCGTACATTCGTCACGGTTGTCGCGTTGCCCTGCGGATCAGCATCCACAAGTAACGTCGTCTCGCCACTGTTGGATAATAGATGGGCGAGGTTCGTGGATAGCGTGGTCTTGCCAACCCCGCCTTTTTGGTTACATACCGCGATAATCATTTGTGGGCCTCCATGTCCTTTCGTTAAAGAATTGGTGCCAGCACCTACGGCACTGCTGGCAGTGCTGGCGGGTTATTTGGTGCGGAATGTTGGTAAAGAGTATTTTTGTGCGATTGTGTTGAGCTCTTTACGGTAGGCGAGGATCGCTTTTGAGACGTGCTGTCCTTTGGATACGAGGCGCACCATTGCCTCAATGTCGTCGGTGTCAAGCACGGCTTGGAAGTGCTCACGGGTTTTGTCGTGAGCAAGATCGAGCTCGGCCGCGAGCAGCACGTTGGGTATCTGCCAGTAGGTGTTGGTTAAATCGCCACGCAAGAGCTTACGAGCTACGTCTCCATGCTTGGGATCACGGGTATAAGCGATGAGTTGTTTTATTGATGTCATGAGGGATTCCTGTTAGCTGAAGTTGGAGGATTTGAATCGGTCGTGGTGAATACTGGTAGGAGGTTGGTTGCTTCAGCCTCCTGGTTGTGCGCTACACGGGTATATAGCGCGGTGGTTTGAATAGATTCATGGCGAAGAAGTTCTTGAACAACGCGTATGTCTGCGCCGTGGCGAAGTAGCTCAGTACCGTACGCGTGTCGGAGTTGGTGTGCGGTCATGGAAATTCCGTGTTTGGCAAATGCACGCTGAATTGTCGCGCCGACTGATGCTGGCCTGACGTGTCCCCCTACTGGTGAAGGGAACCAATATCCAGATCGTGGCATCGTTTCGAAGAGCGGGATTAATCCATCATTGATTGGGAGGAGCGATAGCTGTCCTCCTTTGCCTTCAACGGTAAATTGTTTGGCGACTAAGTCGAAGTCTTGACCGCGAGCTTTAGCGATTTCCGATACTCGAAGGCCACAGTTAAAAGCGAGGACGATCATGCAGCGTGTTGTTTTGCGGAGTCCGCCAGCAAGTACTCTCGCAATATGCTCCGCAGCAATGGGCCTTGGACGATACTTAGGGCGTTTTGGTGCTCTCATACCGAGAAGAGGGTTCTTTTTGCGTTTGCCTGTGATTTCTAGCCACCTGAAGAGCGCGCGTAAATGAGTAAAGTAAGTCCACTTCGTCTCTGCGCTGGGTTGGACAGAAATCCATTCAACGATCTCGCTTGTGGTCAATGACAAAGGGGAGCGATCCTGCGCTTCGCAGATTCTTTGCGTGATGCGCACGCGCTCCTCAATGGTTTTAAGACTCAAGGCTTGTGCGTGCATGGCGGTTGTCCAGTCGCGGCAGATGTGAGCGGTCTGAATTTGGTTGTGTATTTCCATGTTCCAAGATTGCGCCCATGAAGGCCTCCAAGGCGGCTATAGATATGCATTTGCCTTCGATGTCGATGATTGCTGCACTTGTCAGTGCTGTCAGTGCTGTCAGTGCTGTCAGTGCTGTCAGTGCTGTCAGTGCTGTCAGTGCTGTCAGTGCCAGCGGTGCCGTAGGTGCTGGCACATGACTAACGAAAAAGATCCAGATATCCCATATGATTTCCCATACTGCCCACGAAGGGTTGCTCTTGTAATGAGAAGGTCGTGGGTTCGATTCCCACAGGCGGCTCCAGAGGGAAGTCCCCGCGATCACAACGAAAAGTGGTCGCGGGGATTTCTTCATATCGAGGCCCAAACGCGGATTTGACAGCCATGAGGACAGCCATTCGGCTTTACCCGGGCGTGTGAGCGGTTTCCGCGCTGGTGTGCCGGTTCTCGCTCCTAGGATAAGGGAGTGCTTCGGGGCGAGGCTCAACGCGAGATCTTATGTATAGACCGGCTAGACAAAAACGATGAATAGTGTTGCGGCGATGAGAAGTAGGGCAGAAAGCCCGGAGAAGATGAATAGCCGTTTTCTATGGGGCGTATTGTGTGCATCTCTTTCTGGATCGTATGCAGCAGAAATGAGGCCACTGCCCAAGAGGACGCACACAATTAGCCAAGTCTTGCCCTGTAGTGCGGTAGCTAGGCTATCTCCGGCGGCTAATGGTTTAGATACCACGATAGCCAGCGAAACTAAGGCAAGTAAAAGGAAGTACGTTGCACGTTTCAATGTGACTGACATGAGTTTCTATCCTTACCTATTTGCATACGCTATTGAACGGGATATAGGTGGAGGCAACGCTCCCGACCGCGCCGCATGCGAACCCGCCGACGCCGCCTGTGGCGGCAGAAAATGGGATGCATACCAAACCGTCCCAACCAATGCTCCAAATGAGCACGCCTAGCCTCGCTCGCCAACAACCTTGGGCTGTTGATACGCGAGGATAGTTTCGAATAACTCTTCCTCCGCCCTCCGTTGTCGGTTCCATTACGGTAGCCGATGTTCTGATGGATTCTGGCCATGCTGGTTTACTGCCATCCCCAATCAGTTTTTGGGAATAGAGGGAAGTATCCTGGAACAACTCGATGTTCGACTTGCTTCGGTCCCAGTCAGATGACGGGTCTTGGTTAACTCCCAACGTTGGATGTAGTCAAAGAAAGGGCAATTACGGTAGCTAGAGTGATGATGGACATATGTGACTCCTTTAGTAAGTATTCGTGTGTAATAACAGTAATATGCAAGAAGTCTGTGTATGCCGGTGTTACTGTAGTTGGCTTATTAGGTAGATTGTGTCGAAAGTCCAGCTGTCCCTACAATCCTTGTGAGCATTGTTCGCCCATTTGGGGTGTCCCGCGTGTTCGTCGTACATCGTTTTGGTGCGGCAAGTAACGGCCTGGTTGTTCGCCGCACATGTGTCTGGGGTGTCTCGTTGGTGGCGAGATGAGGGGTTTTCTCGTGGGCGAGGTTGTTGCTATTGAGTGTGCTGGGCTTTGAACTGTGCTGTGACAAGGCAGAGAGTGAGCAGTACGTTCATGAGGATCTCGAGTCGTGTGAAATGGGAGCAATTGAACGAGAGCGGTATGGAAGGTCGAGAGTTCCATTCTCTCAGGCGGCTCCAGAGGGAAGTCCCCGCGATCACAACGAAAAGTGGTCGCGGGGATTTCGGCTATTGCGGCGCCGGTATCCGCTGCTCCCGCACCATTAAGCTGATCCGCGCTGTAGTAATCTGGCGCAGGTTAATACAGCGCGAGACACCTTAGTGCAGCGCGGAGCGAGGGCTGCCAGCGAGGCTCGGCAGCAAGGCTCGGCGGCACGGGGCGTGAGCCTCAGACCAGGCGGCAGGAGTCCGCCAAGTCGGTGGGGTAGCTGGTGTGGCAGCGACTCGACGCGTAGCGTAGTGGGGTATCGACTCAGTGAGGGAAGATGTACGTCGCTAAACAACATGAAATTGCCCCGCACAAGGCGCTAGAAATCGCCACGAGCATTGGCGCTGGTCAGCTGATCACGATTGGGTCGGGCGGACCCAATGCCACGTTTGTGCCATTTAACGTCGTCGGCGAATTAGGCCCAATAGCGGCCCCCACCGTCAGTCCGGCTGCTTCTACCAACCCTGTCGGCCCGGCGACCCCCACAGGCCCAGCCGACTCGGCCGGCGGCGTCGTGGTTCAGGCTCATCTGAATCGTGTCAACCCGCAGTGGCGCGATGAAGGCGAAGCACTGCTGGTCGTCCATGGGCCGAATGCGCGCATATCTGGTCTTGACTTTCCGCCCGAGCAGCCCACTCAGAAGCTTCCCACCGTGCCGACCTGGAACTACGTCACGGTCCATCTGCGCGGCACGCTCACATTCCACGACGACGCCGATTGGAAGCTACGCCACCTCGAACGCCTCGTTGACCAACACGAGGAAGAGTGGCGGATGGGGACGCATTCGCGCATGGAGTTGATTGAGGCGGCGTTTGCCGCGATGGTCGGGGTTGAGATTAAGGTGCGAGACGTCGTCGGGAAGGCCAAGCTGGGGCAGAACATGTCCTCGGCCAACATCGCGTACACGGCTGACAGATTGCGTGCGCGTGATGGGTCGGCGGCGCGTGTGGCCGACCTGATGGACGAGGTGGCCGTTCCGTGGGCGCGAAGTCGCGAAGCGCGTATGGAACGTGCGGAGCGTGGCTCGCTATAGCATGGAGGCATGACTGCTTCTCATGACCCTCGCAAGTACTCCGTCGACTACGACTGGCTCTGGACCCGGCCCCCTCACAACGACGGCACGCCGGCCACCGTGCGTTTGACGCTGACGGATGGCCGTGGATCACGTGCGCACGACGCCGTCGACGCATGGCTTGCGAGCCTGGGCCCTGCCGAGGACGGGATGTACGGGCAGGCCGGATGGGTCGTGGTTGAGAAGGAGAGAAGGCGGCGGAGCGTCGTCCTCGAGATTACCTCTGGTGGTGAGGACGTTGCTGACGGAATTGATGACGGCACCGATGCTGCCTACCGCGCGGTTATTGAGGGCACCGATCTTGAGGTGACGTGGGAGCAACTCCCTCGGGAAGGTTGCTAGTCGGAGAAGCGTCTCAGATATGTGCGAAAGGCGTGAAGCCGACGGTTGGGGCGTAATTGCCGATGGGTGGATGAAGTGCACCTATTTGTGAAGCGAGGCATAATGCTCGGGGTGTATAGGTGACACTTAAAGTACCTGTTATCTTTATACGGTACTTGCATTTTCCCGGTTATCACGGGCTGCCAAATTTGTTGGGACGGTGCCACGCACGCCGTCTCATGCTTAAGGAGAATTACGTGCGACCTGTACGCGCATTATCAGCACGCCGTGCCATTCAGGCTATTTTTGGGCTGACGTTATCTATTGCGCTCATCGTCGGTTTTATGTCGGGAGTGCATACAGCGTCCGCTACGGGTGCGGGAGTGAACGCCGCGTTCAGCCCGGCGACCCGTATTAGCGACTCTGCCAATGAGCGCATTTCCGTCAGTGTTGAGGCTAGTTCGTCTAGTGTTCCCTCCGGCGGAGGCGAAATTACATACACGTATAAGATTACTAATTCGAGGGAAGAAGCTTCGCAAGAAGACCGCGGCCGTCTGGGGTTGGCAGCAGATGGTATGTATTTCCGGCTTACGCAATCGGATGTATGTAACAGCATTGACTGGGATCTTAAGCGTGGATTCGTTCAAGCGGATAGTGGCGAATGGTTGCTTCCAAGAGGTGCTACAGTCACTGGAACGTGCAAAACAACGATCACTCAGAATACAACGAACACTTTCATGGTGGAGCTTTACGATTATTACCATAATATCTCCAAGGCGACGGCATCCACAGCGGTTCAGGTGAAATATTCAGGAGATGCGGTGGGACTATCGTGCGATGGCTTGTGGTTCTCCTCTGGATCGCCAGAACAAAAGATGCAGTCATATGGAGTGTTGGGGACGATTAACTCATCGGGGTATTCGGTAGAGCCAAAGTTGAACTTTGAGAATATAAAAGCCACTACTAAATTTTCTGGTGGACAGTCAGTTTCTATGAATGGTTCTGCGGCCCTGGCTGTTGATCCGAAAAGTCCGGAGAACGTCTACTATGTGCCACGGTTGAGGAAAGCTGAAAACGAGCGTAAGCTTGGAGAACCCGAATATGCTCCCGGTGGTTTGTGGGTTTATAACGCCGAAACTGGCGCTAATACGCAGCTGACAACATGGGATGGAACTCCGGGTACTGCTCGCTTGGGAGTCTCGCCGGAGGGTGTTCTTTGGTCGGCCGCATCCAATGGTCACTTACATCGATATGACTCCCAGAAGAAGACATGGACAGACCGGGGGAAGGTTACCCTCGGTAAGATTGGTGGCACCGGCGAAACTGCTGTCGAGTATACTTTTGAACCTGGGCGCAATAATTCCCTTGATTCTGGGGACCTTGCCTTTGATGGTTTGGGAAACATGTGGATCATCGGATCGGATGCAAAGACTCAGAAAGCCTTCCTCTACACAATCCCGCGTACAGAGCTAGAACAAAAAGAAAAGCCTATTTCCGCCACTATGGTCGGCAGCATGGGTCAAGGACGATTTAATGGAATCGCCTTCGGGTCGGATGGTCAACTGTATGGTACAACTCGTGACGAGGGTGTAAATAAAGGTGGCCTGCACCTTATCGATAAGAAAACAGGAAAAGCTACACGTTTAGCAAACTTGCCTTATTCGACGGAAGACCTGGGTTCCTGTTCGTTACCTAAGCCGGAGCTGCGTATTGAGAAGACGGCCAAGCCGAGCAAGGCCGTCGTCGACGGCGGTGAGATTGAATATACGGTGACGATTAAGAACACGGGCAACCTCGAGGCCACGGGTGTGAACTTCAAGGACGAGCTCGCCACGCACAAGATGACCATGATCTCCGGATCGGCCACGCTTAACGGCCAGAAGTGGGACGCCAACTTCACGACGGGGTGGGCCCTGGTCAAGTCGCCGAGCGCCGCCTTCCCTGGCACGGTCGCCGCTGGCGAAACCGCCACGATCACGTTCAAGGTCCGCAACAACCTTGGCCAAACCGAGGTGTGTAATTCGGCGGTCGTGGATTTCACTGGTAACCCGGCGCGAAACGGCATCCTCACCGACGACCCGAGCACGCCCAAGCCTAACGATCCGACGTGTACGCCCGTCTACACCCCGGCCATCGGCCTCGACAAGAAGGGCGCGGACTTCACGCAGGGTGAGAGCGGGACGTTCAAACCCAAGACGACGGTCTCGCAAGGCGATGACCAGGTGCAATACCTGTACTACGTGAACGTCAACCCCAACCAGCCGAAGGGCATGGCCGAGAAGCGCGACGAGAATGGTTTCCTTGTCGAGGGCCTAGTCAAGCAACCCGAGGCGAAGGTAGGTACCGAAGACCTGACGAACATTCAGGTCACGGACGATCAGTGCCGCGATCTTAAACCCATCTACCAAGAGGGTACGGACAAGAACATCGGCGACCGCAACTCGGACGGCATCTTGCAAAGCAACGAGACGTGGCAATACGGATGCCGGCAGACTTTGCCGCTCGACGAGGTCACGACGAACAAAGCTAAAGTGACCGCCACTTCCGTGCAGTCCAAGACTCCGCTAGAAGATACGGATACGTGGACGGTCGAGCCAACCGGTTTCAAGATTGAGAAGACCGCGAAGGTCACGGGTGCTGACGGCGTCGTGACCTGGGCACCAACCGGCTCTCCAGTTGAGCTGAAGAAAGCGGAGGACGGAAAGCTACGCGGGACGGCCACCTACCGCGTGAAGGTGACCAACGTCGGCCAGATCGAGATGTTCGCGCCCGCAATCACCGATAATTTCCCGACGCCGAAGGGCTTCGTCCTTGAGGGGCTCAGCTGGGCGGAGGTCGACGAGGCGGGCCACGCCGGCAAGCCGAACCCACTCGGTAAGGACAAGGAGCTGCCGAAGGTCCGCATTCCCAAGGATGCGTCGAAGACCTATGAGATCACCGCACAGGTCAGCGTCGAGGACGCCACGCAGGTCGACTGGGAGAAGGCCAGGCAGTGCAAGACCGACAAGGGCGGCGAGCCCGAGTTCGGCCTGTTCAACCGCGTGACCATGCCTCGCGACGCGGACGGTGAAGAGAACAACGACGCCTGCGTCCCCGTCACCTCGCCGCTCCTGACCGTGAGCGTGACCAAGCTCGGCGACAACTGCGACACCGACCAGCGCTCCTGCGAACTGCCCGGCGCGTCCTTCTCCCTCTACGACGCCGACCCGACTTCGGCTGACGCGAAACCGCTGGCTGACGCCATCACCGTAGGGGAGAACGCGGCACGCTTCACCTCGAAGGGACTCATCGCGGGAACGTACTGGCTCGTCGAGACCGCCGCCCCGAACGGCCACGTGCTCATGGCGGAGCCAGTGAAATTCGAGCTCGGCTTCGACGGGATCAAGCTGATCACGACGGCGAATGCGAGCGTCGCGCCCGACAACGCGTTCCACCTCCGCATCACCGACCCGACTGCCGGCGAACTACCAAAAGCAGGCAGCAACGGCCCAACGGCCTTCATCCTCGCGGGCATCATGCTCGTGGCGATCGGCTCCCTGGGCTACCTCACGACCACCGGCTGTGGGCCCGCCTGGGTTCGAAACCGGAAACATTCGCGGTCGTGAAACTGAATTATCAAATAATTAGCGCAGAGCTAGGAGAAAGAATGAAGAGGAACAAGTTACGTGCGGGGGCTGCCATCGCGGCCATTGCACTGCTTGGCTCAATGGGCATGGGCGGGGTCGCGTTTGCTGACACCGCTAAGGCCCCGCAGAGCGCGGTTGCCGGCCAGGACCAGTCCGCGGCCAACCCCGCCCTTATCAACAAGAACGCAACCACGCAGCTGTCTATCCACAAGTACCTCGGCACGCCGGTGGAACAACAGAAGAATGATGGCACGCGCCAGGAGATCAAGGATCGCACGCCGCTGCAGAACGTTAAGTTCGACCTGTACAAGGTTAATGGCGTTGACCTGACCACGAACAAGGGGTGGGAAGCCGCTAAGGCGCTTTACGAGCGCAAGGTGAGCGTTGCTGAGCTGAAGACGGGCCTCCAGATTGAGGGTACCAAGTTCACCTTCGCGAAGCAGGGCTCCGGGACGACGAATGCAGAGGGTTACGCTACTATCCAGGCCAAGGTTGGCCTCTACCTCGTCGTCGAGGACCTCGCGGGATCGGAGGGCATCACGGACGGAACCAAGAATTACACCGCGGCACAAATCACCGGCATCCACCCGTTCCTCGTGACGCTGCCGATGACTAACCCCGACAAGCGCGACTCCTGGATGTACGACGTCCACGTCTACCCCAAGAACCAGGCCGCCGAGATGACCAAGGAAGTCCTCGATGGTAACCAGGGCAAGGAGAACGAGGACGGCTACAAGATCGGTGAGCACATCACCTACCGCCTCGAGTCCACGATTAATGCCGTCGATTCTAACCAGGACGGCGAGGTCGACGGCAACGACCTCGGCTACTACTACGTGAAGGATCAACTTTCCGAGTACGTCGAGTACGTCAGCTCGACGCTCACGGTTGTGCCACTTCATGGTGAACCCGAAAAGCTTACTGTGGATAAAGATTACAAATTCACACAGAGTGAAAAGAAGCTGCTCGGTTTCTCTCTTACTCAAGACGGCTTAGGGAAGTTAGCGAAGGCTCCGGATGGCAAGCTTCGCACCGAGATCGTGACGAAGGTTGCTTCCATGCCGCAGGATGGCCAGGTCAAGAACAAGGCCTCGTTCTACCCCAACAACTACCCGTGGACCAGCAGGGGCCTCACCCCGCCGGAGCCTGGTGATACCCCGCCGAATACGCCTCCGAACACGCCTCCGGACGTCCCCTCGAACGAGGTCATCTCCAAGTACGGCGACATTCTCATCAAGAAGGTCAACGCTAGTGATGAGCCGCTCAAGGGAGCCGAGTTCGGAGTCTACCGTGCGACCTTCGACAAGGCCGCTGGCGAGTACAACTGTAAGGGCGTTGAGTACAAGAACGATCCCATTGCCCGCACTGAAAAGCCTTCGGACGGCGACGGCGCTGCAGTCATCAGGGGCCTCCAGCTTTCCAATTGGCGCAACCAGTCCGCCAAGAACGAGGGCGAGATCAAGAATCAGAAGGACTTCTACTCCTACTGCCTCGTTGAGACCAAGTCCCCGGACGGCTACCAGCTCCTCGCCGAGCCGATCGAATTCGATCTGACCAAGGAAGGCACCATCGCCGACCTGACGAAGTTCGCTCAGACCGATCCGGAGGCCGGCCAGGGCCTGAAGGTCATCAACCAGCCCGACAACCTCAAGAACAAGCTCCCGCTCACCGGTGGCCAGGGCATCGCCCTCATCTCCGGCCTCGGCGTCGTGCTCGTTGGAGGTGGAGTTGGCTACTATGTCTACTCCAACCGTCGCAAGAATGCGTAGCATGAACTGACTCAACGGCGGGGCGGGAATTCTTCCCGCCCCGCCACACATCCCCCACAACACCATCACGGAGGTTGCGCCATGAAAGCACGATCGCTCGTCGTCGTCCTCACCATGCTCGTCGCCGCCGCAATAGTGTCCGTGGCACCACTCATCGAACACCTAAGCAACGACGCGGCCACCCTCAACGTCGCCAACACATACCTGCGTGAACACGCCACCACCGACCCGCACGACGCCGAAGCCCTCACCGCAGCCGCCGCCTACAATGCCGAACTCTCACCCCGCCTCCTCGACGACCCCTGGGCAGACTCCGCCGCCCACTCCGGCGACGCCTACAACCACTACCTCTCCCTCCTCGCCGACACCCACGTCATGGCAACTCTCACCATCCCCGCCATCGACGCCCGCCTCCCCATCGTTCACGGAACCTCCGAAGAAGCGCTCTTCACCGGCGTCGGACACTTTTACGGCTCACACCTGCCCATCGGCGGCGCAGGCACCCACGCCGTCCTCGCCGGCCACCACACCTGGCCCGGCCACACCTACTTTTCCAACCTCGAAAACCTTAAAATCGGCGACACCTTCACCATCGACGTCTATGGAAAAACCCTCACCTACGGCGTCGTCGAAACCAACCTCGTCCGACCCGACGACCTCGCAAAGATCCATCCACAACCAAACCGCGACCTCGTCACGCTCGTCACTTGCATCACCCCCGAAGGCGGAAAACTCAACGAATTCCGCCTCCTCGTCACCGCAGAACGAACCATGGAATCACCCGCCGACGCCGCACCCGCACCCGCCGCTGACATCCCCACCGTCCAGATCCAAACCTGGATGTACCCACGTATCATCACCGCCGGCGTCGCCCTCGCACTAGCGCTCATCTTCACCGGACTATGGCTACACAACCGCAAAGGAAAAAATCATGAGTGAACGCACCAAATCCCGCAAGGGAGCCACCATCGCGCTCATCGTGGTCTTCCTCGGGATACTTTCCCTTCTCTACCCCATCGTCTCAACCCATTACAACAACTACCGGCAACAACAATTCGCTGCCCAATACGGAAACAAGCTCCAAGAAATTGACGCCTCCGACCGAAGCGCAGCCCTTGCCTCTGCCCAGGAATACAACAAGAAACTTCCCGGCATCCCCATTCTCGACCCGTGGCTGACACAGGTAGCTAATCCCGCCTCACCCGCCTACACGGACTACCAAAAACAGCTCTCTTTGACGGGAGACATCATTGCGCGGGTGAGAGTCCCTTCCGTTGACATCGACCTACCCGTCCGACACGACACCACCCCTGACATTATCGACAAGGGCGTCGGCCACCTCTACGGCACCTCCCTGCCCGTCGGCGGTGAAAACACCCATGCGGTTCTCACCACCCATACTGGACTATCAAGCGCCACCCTCTTCGACAACCTCCCCAAGGTCAAAGAAGGCGAGCTCATCTTTGTCGACGTCCTCGGCCAAACCCTTGCCTACCGCGTCGACCAAATCAAAACCGTCCTCCCCAACGACATTGAAGACTTAGCCGCCGAAGCTGGGCGAGACCTCCTCACCCTTTTCACCTGCACGCCCTACGCCGTCAACACTCACCGACTTCTCGTTCGTGGCGAACGCGTTGCCCTGCCCGACGACGCCGTCGCCGCACTTTCCGCCGAACCTTCCGTCTTCGTCATGCAGGGTTGGATGTGGGGGCTGCTTGCCGTCGCAACCATCGCTATCGCCCTCTTCATCGCGATGCTTGCACATTCCTACCGTAAGCAAAAGAAGGACGAGGAAGACCACGCCATCGAGCGTGCGCTTGACGGAATCGACATTGACGGCCCGACGAGTAAACATTTTCAGCCGCATCACCGGCGTCGGTCCCAGAACATGACGTGACTAAAACGCTAGAATGATGCACATGCGCGATAACGCGCCACCTTTCGAGCAGAAGGAAGAACATGGTTTACAAGTTGGTGCTCGTCCGCCACGGCGAGTCCGAATGGAATGCAAAGAACCTCTTCACCGGTTGGGTGGATGTGCCACTCTCGGAGAAGGGTGTGAAGGAAGCACGCCACGCAGGCACGCTTCTCACCGACGCCGGCGTCCTGCCGGACATCCTCCACACCTCGCTGCTTCGTCGCGCGATCATGACCGCCAACCTTGCGCTAGATTCGGCCGACCGCCACTGGATCCCGGTCAAGCGCAACTGGCGCCTGAACGAGCGCCACTATGGCGCCCTCCAGGGCAAGAACAAGAAGGAGATCCGCGACGAGTACGGTGACGAGAAGTTCATGGAATGGCGTCGTTCGTTCGACGTCGCACCGCCCGCCATCGAAGCAGGCTCCGAGTTCTCCCAGGATGCCGATCCGCGTTACGCCGGCGAGCCGATCCCGTTGACCGAGTGCCTCAAGGACGTCATCGCACGCCTGACCCCCTACTGGGATGAAGCCATTGTTCCGGATCTGAAGTCGGGCAAGACCGTCATGATCGCCGCCCACGGCAACTCGCTGCGCGCAATCGTGAAGATGCTCGATGAGATCTCCGACGAGGACATCTCCGGCCTCAACATCCCCACTGGCATCCCGCTCTACTACGAGCTCGACGAGGAGACGCTCAAGCCGGTCAAGAAGGGTGGCACCTACCTCGATCCCGAGGCCGCCAAGGCAGCTATCGAGGCCGTCGCTAACCAGGGCAAGTAAGCCTTGAGCTGGGCGAGGCCGGCTAGGCGGGCCCTCGCCCCGGTCGCCTCGCGCCCGCGCTGGGGGAGCCTTGGTTGGTCTTCGCCCGCGCTGTACTAAGCTGTTCGCCGCTGTACTAACCTGGCGTAGGTTAGTACAGCGGCGGTCATTTTACCCGGGTTTCGAGGCGGCCCCGCGCCGGGTACCCCGTTCCGTACACTCGGCCCTGACCGGCTGGCCTGCGCCAGATGCGTCGCGCCGGGTGCCCAGTTCCGGGTGCCCAGTTCCGGGTGTTGGGCGCGACGGCGGGTTCGGCGTCGTTATCAAGCCGCGGTATCGGGCGTTCGGCGGGGTGACCAGGCGAAACGAACGCCACGCGCCCGGGCGGCGGTGAGCCAGTTACCGAATGCCTCACGCGTCACCACGTCTTGCCAGACCACATGCAGCGGATCGAAGCCGGCGGCACGAAAGTGGCGGTCGCGGTCGGTTTCGCGCGCGATGCTGGCGCGCACGTCGTTATCTCTTAGCATCGAGGGCGTATACATTTTGGTGCGGCCGTCGAACTCGTAAACGAGCCGATTCTCCCGATCAAGGAAGTCGCACCGGTACCGCACCGTCCCAAACTCGAACCAGACCTGAGGCTCGGCTGGTAGGAGACGAAAATCGTCGAGCCGGAGGAGAAGCAAGGATTCACCCACCGACTCGACGCGCCCATCCATCAGCCGCACCACTCGGCGCAGTCGTCCAATTCCCGGCGATGGAGGGAGCCGCTTCAAGATGGCGACGATACTCTCCCGCGTCGCCAACTGTTCATGGAGAATAAAGTTTGCGCATACGAGGGCATCCTCAACAGTTGCGAACCTTGCCAAATCGGCTACGATCTGCGCTGGAGAGGACACTTTGAAACCGAGGAAATCGATCGTCTCGGGCTCGATGGACGATCGATGCGTGCGGGCATTGGCTGTTCTGCTGGCCTTACCGCGCGGCCCGCACTGGCGTACCACGTGATCCGGATGCGGTGTCATGAGTGGCAGGCCGAGGAGCACGGCTGCCGAGTGTCCGGCAATGGAAACGGCTTGCGAGTTTGCGCGGTCCATTCGGCGTCGCATGATGTAATTGATGTGATGGAGTGAGGCTATGCGGCTTCGGCGTTCGTCGTCGGGCGCGGGAGCAGGGCAAATGTAGCCCCGATGGGGCTGGGTGAGTCCCCGCCGGCGAGCAATCTTGCGAAGAGCGCGCGGGTCATTTTCCTCGACGTCATGCAGGCGCAGACCGCTGGCTTGGATCTCACGAAATTCGCTTTCGCGATCGCCAATCCAACGCTCGTAGTACTGCGTGCTGTTCGGGATGGGGTGAGAGTAGAGAGTTACGCCGTGCACCATGTTGGTCCGTCCTTTCCGCATCACCGAGGATACTTCGGTGACGCGTGGCCGGGCTGGCAAGATCCTCTGAATGTGGATTGTCCGTGCGCTGAGGCGTCTGTGGATAGCTTTCCGGGTGGCGGGTGGCGGGCCGGGCGGCGGTTTACGGCGGAGTTGGCGTGGTGGCGCAGGTGTGCATGGGTGTGCCGCGGGCGGCCGTTCGCCTGCGCTTGCCCGCGCTGTATTAAGCTGGCGTATATTAATACAGCGTGGATCAGCTTAATAGGGTTTCGGCGGAAGGGGCCGGCGGAAGAGGCCCCGGCGCCCCGCCGCCTACTCGGCGTCGGCCTCCATGCCGGTCACGAGGAAGCGCATCCGGTGTGCGACCGACACCCCGTGGTCGCCGAAGCGCTCGAGGTAGCGGCCGAGCAGGATGATGTCAACGACCTCTTGGCGGCTCAGGTCGCGGGAGTCGTCGAGGGCAATGTCGAAGGTCTTCGCGTGGAGCTCGTCGAGGACGTCGTCGCCGCGAATGATCTGGTCGGCAATGGTGAGGTCCGCTGTCTCAACGAGCGCCGCAACGAGCTTTCCCACTTCAGCGGCTTTGTCAGCCATCTGCTCGAAAAGGCCCTGAACGTCGCCCTGGACGACAGTATTCGGGAATCGCCCACGCGCAACATACGCGACGTGGCGCGCGAGGTCGCCCATGCGCTCAAGTGTTGCGGATAGGCGCAGGGCGGAGACGACGGTGCGCAGGTCGCCGGCTACGGGCGCCTGCCGGGCCAGAAGCGAAATGCCCATGTCATCGATGCTTCGTTCGAGCATGTCGATGGAGTGATCGGCGTCGATGACGCGTTCGGCCAACGCGAGGTTTGCATTCTTCAACGACGCCGCAGCGCCATTCATCGCCTTCGATGCGGCCTGTGCCTGCAAGATGAGGGTGTCGGTGAGTTCCTGCATCTGCTGACGGAATTGTTCGCGCACGCGTGCTCCTTTCGGGTGTGCGCTCCGGGCGCCCACCGCGCTCTGACCGCGGGCCGACCCCGCAGCTGGTTCCGCGGGCCGACCCCGCTTGCGGCCGTGACGGGCGGGAGGTGCCTGTACGGCGTCGTGAGCCCATTTCACCAGCGCAAGGTAAACGTGGCACGCAAGGGAGGTTAACGGTTGGTTAATGATGGTCGAGCGGGTGGTTTTTGTTGCTATGTCGGGCAAAATGATGGTCTAGTGTTAGGTCTATGGCAGATGGTGTTGCATTCGGGGTGGGTTTCTTCCTCGGAATATTTGTGGCGGTGGTGGCGATTGTTGCCTACGAGATTTCCCAGCGCCTTTTTGGCCAGACGGCCCGGGAGCTCCCGCCTGCTGACGACACGGATGTGACCGCTCTGCTCGCATCCCTTCCGCAGTCCCACATTGTTCTTGACGAACATAACGCGGTGGTGCGGGCGTCCTCGATCACTTACGCCTATGGCCTCATTGCCAACGGTGTGCTGCGGCCGGAGCTGAGCGAGCTCGCCGAGGAGGCGCGAGGCTCGGGCCAAGTCTCGGATCTTGATTTGCGGTTGCCGCGCCTGGATGAGGACGTCCCTGGGCTGCGCCTGTGGGTGCGTGCGACCCCGATGTCGGGCGACAAGGTGTTGATACTTTTTGAGGACAACACGAAAAAGCGGCGCCTGGAGGAGATGCGGCGTGATTTCGTGGCGAATGTTTCCCACGAGTTGAAGACGCCGGTGGGGGCCATTGGCCTGCTGGCTGAAGCGATGACGGAGGTGGCTGACGAGCCGGAGCATGTGCGCAGGTTCTCGGCACGCCTGAGCACTGAGGCGACCCGCCTGTCGGAGCTGGTCCAGGAGATCATCCAGCTCTCGCGCCTGCAGGACGCGAACGTGTTGGCTGAGTCAGAGTTTGTTGACGTCGACGACGTCGTGGCCGAGGCCCTCGACCGCGTTCGGGTGGAGGCGCGCTCGCGAGGGGTCAAGCTGGTTTCTGGCGGCACGCCTGACCTGCAGGTGTATGGCGATCGTGCGCTGCTGACGACGGCGGTGCGCAACCTTCTCGACAACGCTGTGCGGTATTCGAAGCCGCACGGGCAGGTGTCGGTTGGTGTGAGCGCGGATTCGGGGGAGGTGCGCATCGCCGTGGTCGACCAAGGCGAGGGCATTTCGCCCGAGGCCCAGCAGCGTATTTTTGAGCGCTTTTACCGTGGGGACCGGGCCCGCTCGCGTGAGACGGGCGGTACCGGCCTGGGCCTGTCGATCGTTAAGCATGTGGTTGGGGATCACGGCGGACGCGTCAAGGTGTGGAGCAAACCCGGCCAGGGGTCGACTTTCACGATGATTCTGCCCGCCGCTTTCCAAGGCACCGCGCCGACGCCGCCCGCCCAGCCGCAACCGGCCACGACGCGACCGGCCACGACGGCGTCGCCCGCATCGCACACGAACGGAGGGAACTGATGACGCGCATCCTCATCGTCGAAGACGAGCCGACCTACCGCGAGATGCTGGAGTTTAACCTGGTCCGGGACGGGTTTGAGGTGACGACGGCGTCGAACGGCGTGGCGGCGATGGAGCAGTTTGCCCGCACGGATGCGGACATCGTGCTGCTCGACCTCATGCTTCCGGGGCTGTCCGGCACGGAGGTGTGCCGGCGTATCCGTGCACAATCGGGCGTGCCCATCATCATGCTGACCGCCAAGGATACGGAGATCGACAAGGTGGTCGGCTTGGAGATCGGCGCGGACGACTACGTGACCAAGCCGTATTCCTACCGCGAGCTCGTGGCGCGCATCCGGGCGGTGTTGCGCCGCGTGAGAGACGTGGAGGAGCACAGCGCGGAGCTGCTGGTGGCCGGTGAGGTGGAAATGGATGTGGACGCGCATGTGGTGCGCGTGGCCGGCGAGCCGGTGTCCATGCCGTTGCGTGAGTTCGAGTTGCTCGAACTATTCATGCACAATCGTGACCGAGTCCTGACCCGTAGCCAGATCCTCGACCGCATTTGGGGCCTGGATTACATCGGCGACACGAAGACGCTCGACGTACACGTTAAGCGCATTCGGTCCAAGATCGAGACCGATCCGACCAACCCTGCCCTGCTGTTGACCGTGCGTGGACTGGGCTACAAACTGGTGTCAAATCCGGCATAGCCACCCCGTGAAGGCGCGCCGACGGCGTCGTTACATTGACGGCGTAAAAATAGGGGCAGAACCGCGAAGGGCACAATGATAGAATGGGCCGCAGTCGATTCAGGAAAGAGTGATCCACCAGTGACCTTCAAAGTTGGCGAAACGGTTGTTTACCCGCATCATGGGGCTGCGTACATCGAGGAAATCTCGGAAAAGACGATGCGCGGCGAGACGCGCACGTACCTCACCCTCCGGATTCTGCAGGGCGATTTGGTGATCCAGGTTCCGCAGGAATCGATCGAGCAGGTCGGTGTGCGTGACGTGTCGAATGAGGAGCAGCTTGAGCGCGTCTTTAGCGTGCTTCGTGAGACGGACGTCGAGGAGCCAGCTAACTGGTCGCGTCGCTACAAGGCCAATGGCGAAAAGTTGACCTCGGGGGACGTGAACAAGGTGGCCGAGGTCGTACGTGACCTCTCCCGCCGCAACGTCGATCGCGGTCTTTCCGCTGGTGAGAAGCGCATGTTGGGCCAGGCTCGCGCGATCCTCGGCTCGGAAGTGGCCCTTGCCCGTGACATCACGGACGAAGAGGCGGACGCCCTGCTCGATGAAGTGATGGGTATCGACGCCGAATCGGCAGCCACCGCTGCGACTCCGGAATCGGCTGAATCGGCCGACTAATGTCTTTCGCCGCCGTCATTGCCGGCGCCGGCTCGGGCACGCGGCTGGGCGCGAACATGCCCAAGGCCCTGGTTCGCCTGGGCGGGGTGCCGCTGCTTGTGCATGCCATCCGCGGGATGAACGCGGCCGGTATTGACGACGTGGTCGTCACCATTCCCGCCGGCGTTGAGGCACGCGCGGCTTTCACCGACGCCTTGGCCGAGGGTGGGGTTGCGGCCCGCCTGGTGGTGGGCGGTAGCACGCGCCAGGGATCCGTTGCGAACGGTCTGGCGGCTGTGACCAGCGATTATGTTCTTATCCACGACGCCGCCCGGGCGCTGACCCCGGTGAGCGTCATTTCTCGCGTGTGCCGCGCGTTGGAGGCGGGGCACGACGCCGTCGTCCCGGCTCTCGCCGTGACCGACACGATCAAGGAGGTCGGCCCACGCCAGGTGCAGGCCGCTGGCTCCGGTGGCGTGAGTGGTGCCGACGGCGTCGTGGACGTGGAACCCGTGGTGGCCACGTTGGACCGTGCGAAGCTGCGCGCGATGCAGACGCCGCAGGGCTTCCGCACGGAGCTCGTGCGGCGGGCGCACCGGGCCGGCTGGGAGCGCGGCGCGAACGAGGCGAGCGCCGCCCCGGACGACGCGGCGCTCGTGGAGGCGATGGGTGAGCCGGTGGTGCTCGTCGAGGGATCGCCGGAGGCGATGAAGGTAACCACCGCCTGGGACTTGGCGGTGGCACACATGTTGTTAACGAGGGACGAGTAATGGCGATGCGCGTGGCGACGGCTTTTGACGCACACAAGTTTTCCGCAGACCCCGCACGCCCGCTGTGGCTGGCGTGCCTCGAGTGGGATGGCGTGCGCGGGCTCGAGGGGCATTCGGATGCCGACGTCGCCGCTCACGCGGCCTGCGACGCCTTGCTGATGGCCGCCGGTGTGGGCGAGTTGGGTGCCGTCTTCGGTACGGATCGTCCCGAGTGGGCCGGAGCGTCGGGCGAGGTGTTGCTGGCCGAGTCGGTCCGGCTCGTGCGAGAGGCCGGGTGGATGATTGAGAACGTCTCCGTCCAGATTATCGGGCAACGCCCGAGGTTTGCTCCGCGCAAGGGGGAAGCGGAGGCGGCGATGAGCGCGGTGGTCGGTGCGCCGGTATCGGTTGCGGCGACCACCTCGGATCGCATGGGCTTCACTGGCCGTGACGAGGGACTGGCGGCGATCGCCACGGCACTGCTGACGCGCTAGCGGGTGCGAAATCGATGTCGGACACATTTTGATGGTCAGAGCAAAGGAGCACCAATGATCATCCAACTGACGAATGGTAGCCAACGGCTGACGTTAAGCACGCGCGGTGCCACGATCTTCGACTGGGACCCCGGCATCGGCACCTCCGTCCTCGACGGGTATCGCAGCTTGGCCGAGCAAGAAGAGAACGACGGGTTCCGCAACGCCGTTCTCGCGCCGTGGTCGAACCGAACCGAAGATGCCACCTGGGACGATGACGGCGTGGCCCGCTCCACGCTCGGCCTCACCAACGCCGAGGGCCTGCATGGGCTAGTGTGGTCGGCGGAGTTTGAGGTGGTCAGCGAAACCTGGCCCGACGGCGTCGTCGACTACGAAATCATCGGTGATCACATCGAGCTAGCTACCACGATTCCTGACTCGCCGGCCTACCCCGGCCCGGTCGACGTGCGGGTCCGGTACGACATCTCTGACTCGGGAAAGCTTGGCGTGCGGATAGCCGCGCGCAACGCGGGCGGGCGCGAGATACCCGTCGCCCTGGGGTGGCACCCGTACGTCCGGGTGGAGATGGCCAAGGCACACCTGCAACTGGCCGCCACGCATGCGATAGTGACCGACGATCGCCTCCTTCCGTTGCCTGGCGAGAAAGCCTTCCGTGCGCTCGAGAAAGGTCTGGACAGGTTGTCGCGAGAGATTCCCCTCGACCCCGACCTCGACACGGGCTTCACTGGCCTCGGCGTCGACCGTGGGTGGGCCACTGCCCATCTCGACACTGGGCTCGGGTATGAGGTGGAGATGTCGATGAAGGTGGACAACGGCGTCGGCAGGCCAAACTTCCACGTCTTCACGGGCGCTCCGCTCAAGCGTGACCCGTTGAAGTCGCTTGCCCTTGAGCCGTGTCTGACCATGGCAAACATGCTCAACCGCAGTGAAGAAAAGGCGAGGGTGATGGTGCAGCCGGGTGAGACTCGCACGCTCGAGGTCGAAGTCGTGGTCCGTTGACTCGCCGCACGTGGGTAAAAAGTGCGCCGGGCATGGGCCCGGCGCACTGTCGTGAATTAGCCTTGATGCTTTGGCTGAGCCTTGACCGGCAAGAACGCCAGCAGGCCAAGCACGAGCACGATCGTAATGCCGAGGATGCCGAAGTAGGCGGCCTCGCCAACACCGATCCCCATCACGCCGGCCCCTACCGTGATAGCGGTGGAGTACATGAAGGGTGCAAGTGGAGAGACGGCGCGCCCCGTCGTCGCGTACAGGCCAAAGATCTCAGCCTCCTCGCCGGGAGGTGCGATACGGGCTAGGTAAGTGCGCGATGCGGATTGAATGGGACCAACGAAGATGCACAACACAAGGCCGAACACCCAGTACACCTGTTTCGGGGTGAGCCCGGCGACGCCGTCGTGAAACAAGAACACAGACATGCCCATAGCGACCATCGATACGAGCGAGATAATGATGACGGCGCGTGCGCCGATCCTGTCGTCAAGCCATCCGAAACTGATCGTGGCGATACCAGCGACCACGTTCGTAGCAACACCGAAAATGATGACCTCGTTGGGTGCAAAACCGAAAGCATTACCGGCTAGGACGGCGCCGAAGGAGAAGACACCGGCCAGACCGTCGCGGTAAATCGCCGACGAGAGCAAGAACCACACCACCTGGCGATCATGCCGCCACAGCTCGGCAATCGAACGGAAGAGCTGGCGGTACGCCTCGAAAACGCCCAGCCGGGGTGTATCTGTGCGAGCAGGCTTGTTCTTGAGCCTGAAGAGCAAAGGTAGCGACGCGGTCAGGAGCCACAGGGCAGCGATAAGCATCGCGACGCGGATGTTAAGCCCGGCTTCCTTGGTTACGCCGAACCAGCCGACGTCGGGAGAGATGAAGCCGACGAAGAGGATCATGAGTAGCACGATGCCGCCCAAGTAGCCCAAGCCCCAGCCGAAACCAGATATACGCCCGACGTTATGTGGAGCAGAGATGTCGGAAATCAAGGCGTTGTAAATGACCGAGCCAGTCTCGAATGCGATATTGCCCAGCGCTAAGAGAACAAGCCCAAGCATCAAGCCATGTTGACCTGGCGTGACGAAGAAGAGACAAGCGATGATAAGCGCGGTAGACAACGTCGTGAAGCGAAGAATTGTGCTACGACGCCCGCTACGGTCAACAGCCTGCCCCAGAGCCGGGGCAATGAGTGCAATGAAAAGACCCGCGATAGTCATGGCGTAGCCGAGAAGTCGGTTCGCATCCGGGCCGAAGAGTTTCGCGTTCGTCAGGTAAACGGCAAAGACGAACGTGGTGACGACGGCGTTGAATGCCGCAGAGCCCCAATCCCAGAGGCCCCAAGCCCATACGTCCTTATTGAAAGTTCTTATTCGGGTGGAATCGAGGGCTGCATTGCCCGCGCTTGCGTGGATGTCCATGTTCTAAACATACGTCTTTCGGTTACCGGTTGGTAAATTGGTCGGAATCGATGTGGGCGGGCTCAGTATGAACCGGTAGTCTAGGATAGTGAAGATTTTTGATTCGAAGACCAAGTCGCTACGAGATTTCACACCTCTCAATCCGGGCAAGGTGGGTATCTACCTGTGTGGTGCCACCGTGCAGGGTAGCCCCCACATTGGCCACATGCGCTCCGCTCTCGCCTTCGATGTGTTGGTGCGGTGGCTGAAGCGTTCCGGTTACGAAGTGACGATGGTCCGCAACGTGACGGATATCGATGACAAAATCTTGGCGAAATCTGCCGAGGCGGGCGCGCCGTGGTGGGCATGGGCCTACCGATTTGAAAACGAATTCGCCAAGGCTTATCGCGCGCTCGGCGTGCTTGATCCTACCTACGAGCCGCGTGCAACCGGGCATGTTCCCGAGATGATTGATCTCATGAAGGTCCTCATCGAACGCGGGCACGCCTACGCGGGGGACAGCGGGAACGTGTATTTCGACGTTTCCTCGCTGGAGGATTACGGATCGCTCACCAACCAGTCAGTGGCCGATTTGCACGTTGACGACGACGAAGCGGCAGCCGACAAGCGTGGTCCGCACGATTTCGCACTGTGGAAGGCGCCCAAGGCGGGAGAGCCGGAGAGCGCCTCATGGGACACGCCATGGGGGCGCGGCCGCCCCGGCTGGCATCTTGAGTGCTCGGCGATGGCAGGCAAGTACCTTGGCGACGCGTTCGACATTCACGCCGGCGGCATCGATCTTCGTTTCCCACATCACGAGAACGAACAGGCCCAGTCCCATGGCGCCGGGCAGGACTTTGCCCAATACTGGATGCATAACGCGTGGGTGACCATTGAGGGCGAAAAGATGAGCAAGTCACTGGGTAACTCGCTCACGGTGGAGAACATTCTGACCGAGCACGCAGCCGTGATCGTCCGCCTCGCCCTGGGAACCGTTCACTACCGCTCGACAGTGGCGTATTCCGAGGCCACTCTCACCGAGGCCGCCGCGATCTGGGATCGGCTAGCGGGGTTTGTCCACCGGTCAGTGCAGACCGTCGGCGAGGTTCCGTTGCAGGAGATTGCCGCGGTTGGCCGCGACGATCTTCCGGCCGAATTCGTCGAGGCCCTGGACGATGACCTCAACGTCTCAGCCGGCCTAGCTGTTATCCACGAGCATGTGACGGCGGGCAACAATGCGCTCGCGAACAACGATCACGTGGAGGCGCGTATCGAGCAGGTGCTGGTGCGTGCGATGCTCGACGTGTTGGGACTGGATCCGATGGCGGAGCCGTGGCGGCACACGGAGGCATCCTCGACGATGCATGATGCTCTTGACTCCCTGGTCAACCGCATTCTGGATGAGCGCGCCGCCGCGCGCGCCGAAAAGGATTGGGCACGCGCGGACTCACTGCGCGATTCGCTCACACAAGCAGGCATTGTGGTCGAAGATTCGGCCGAGGGTGCACGATGGAAAGTAGGTGGAGACCTTGGCTAACGCTCATCGCGGACGCCCCGGCGCCGTACGTAAGAATGCCCGCAAGGGTGCGAGCAAGGGCACGGGCGGCCATTCGCGCAAGCGCCTGGAGGGCAGGGGCCCGACGCCGAAGGCCGAGGATCGTACCTACCATCCGGCATATAAGAAGAAGCAAGAACGTGAAGCCGTGGCACGTAAGGCCGAGGGGCCGAAGTTGCGCGGTATTCTGCGTCAGCCCGAAGGCTACGAGCTCGTCGCTGGGCGCAACCCGGTCTACGAGGCGGTCCAGTCGGGTATCCCTTATGAGCGGGTGTTCCTCGTTGGGGCCATGTCTCACGACGAGCGTGTGGCCGAGGTTGCCCGCGCCGCCATGGCCACGGGCACCACGATCGTGGAGGTCACCCGCACGGAGCTGGACAAGATGACCGACGGCGCGGTTCATCAGGGTATCGCCATCGAGGTCCCGCCCTTTGACTATGCGGATGTTGAGGACCTGGTTGAGATCGCCGCCGAATCGATACGCCCGGGTCTGATCGTGGCACTCGATTCTGTGACCGACCCCCACAACCTTGGCGCTGTCATGCGTTCGGCGGCCGCCTTCCGTGCAGACGGTGTGTTGATCCCCGAGCGCCGATCGGCGTCGGTGAATGCGACAGTGTGGAAGGTGTCGGCGGGCGCGGCTGCGCGTCTCCCGGTTGCTCGCGAAACCAACCTTGTGCGTGCGCTCAAGCATCTCAAGGAGTTGGGCTACTTCGTCGTCGGGCTGGCTGGCGACGGGGACGCCGTCGTCGGTGAGGTCAATATGGCTGATGTCCCGCTCGTCCTCGTGACGGGTTCGGAGGGCGGCGGCCTGTCGCGCCTCGTGCGTGAGACGTGCGACGTCGTCGCCTCGATTCCGATCGACGGTTCGACCGAGTCGCTCAACGCGGCCGTGGCCACGGGCATCGCGCTGTACCAGATCGATCAGCACCGGCGCTCCATCTAAACTTCAGGCGGGCTTTACCCCGCTCACCAACCGGCGAGCCATCGCCTGCGATATGCTGAAAACTGAAGGAGGCGACATGGGATCTTGGCGCACAGTTCGTGGGCACATCCAACGTCTTGACCACACGCTGGTGACCGACGACGACGTCCTAACGTTCTTCGAGGAGGAGCGCATTTTGGGCCGCGGCGCGTCCGACGGCGGGGGCGGCTTCGACTTCGAGGTGGCGGTCGGCGGACGCCGACGTCGTGTGGCGACGCTCGATGAGGAAGGCACAGTCTTCCGCGGGCGCTCGGTGAACGACCTGCTGGAGGCAATCTCCGAGCGCCTACGCAAGGTTGAGGTGGAGCTCGATGGCATCGTCGCGCACGGTCCGATCGACATCGGCTCGGTTGACGTTTCCGACGAGGCCCTGCTCGAAGACCCTGACGAAGCGCCTGGTGAGGAACCGGGCGAAGCACAAGGCGAAGGCCCACAGGAGCCCGACGACCACGCCGAGGCCTACGACCGCGAGGGCCCGATGATGGTGATCGCAGACCTGCCGCTGTCGGAAGTACCGGGCATCGTCAAGACCGAGGACACGGATGTGGCTGTCTCTAAGCTCGGCGACGCACTCGTCATGGTGGCCGATACCAGCCTGCACTCCGTGCGCAAAATCTTCCCGCGCCCCTCCTTCCAGATCACGGTCTCGGCAGGTAGCGCGGAGCAGAATCCCACCCTCTACGTCCGGCGCGATAATTCATACCTGACCTGGGACTGGACCGGCGAGTTGCCGGCCTTCAGCTGGATTGAGCCGGGATCGGAAGCCTACGAGTTCGTCGTGGACGAAACGGGTGCCGGCGCCGTCGCGCGCAAGATGGTGGCCGACGTGATTGCCGCCCGCTTCGTGGACATTCGCACCGCCCTCCAGGCCAACGCCGCCATGGGCATGCGCGCCCTCGTGGCCGCACTGGGCCTGCCGAAGGAAATTGCGGACTCCCTCGAGGGGCTCGGCTCACTGAGCGATATCCCCAATTCGCGCCTCTTCCGCCCGAGTACCGCGGGCGCTGCCTTCGAAGACCGCCTCGCCTTCGAACTCGCGGGGGAGGGCTTCGTGGAGCCGACCGTCATGGGTGCCTACCGCAAGGTCTACCTGGAGCGCCCGTGGGCCGTGGCCCTTGCCTCGGCCGCCCAGACGGCGATCGCTGGTGCCGTGCTAGCCGTAGCCTTCAATCGTTCGGGGGCGGGCAAGTCGAGGAAGATGCTCGCCGCGCTAGGCGGGGCAGGCGTCGTCTCAGGACTAACCCGCATCGTGGCTACCTCCTACGCCAGCGAGGTTGTCAGCCAGCGGCAGTCCGACATCGAGACTTGGAAACACATGCGCAACTGGCAGGAGAGCCATGACTAGCTTCGGACTTCCGATCGAGCCGGCCGACGCCGACCTCGAGGCTTTCTGGACGCACGCGATCATCGCCGGCAAGCTCAACCCGATCGACGCCGTCGGCGGGCAAACCGACCTCGTCTCGTTACGCCCGGGCGCCTTTGCCTTCGGGGCGACTCGGGTGGCCGCCAACAGGCTAGCCGAACTCGTCCTCACCGGAGCCAAGCGCGCGACCTCCAGTTACGCTGCCGCCTACGCCCTCGAAGGCGAGTCCTTCCCGACGCCGGACGACATGTGGATTCTCTGCGACGGCGAGGGCCGGCCGCGGGCGTTGCTGCGTAACACCGACGTCGTTGTGACACCTTTCGATGAGATCGGGCCCGACGTAGCCGACGCCGAAGGCGAGGGCGACCTCGCGACGTGGCGTGCCGACCATGAGCGCTTCTTCACAGAAGAGGGCAACGAGTTCGGCTACGACTTCGATCCCTCCGGCGATGTGGTGACCGAATACTTTGAGGTCCTTTACGCCAAGTAAACCACCACTTCTGGCCGGGCCGAACGGCACTGTCAGGCGCGAGCGCGGGCGGTGGCGACGGCGTCGTGAACCCCCGCCCGCACGTCCAGAGGGCGGACGGTGTGGCGTGCACATCGTGAGATGGATTTCGTGTCCGGGGCAAGCGTGAGTACTATCGTGCAGGGTCGTTAACGCGGCTAGGCCGCGGGCGCCTCATCGTTTAACTGCATGGAGGCTCGATTGGCTGTTTTTACTTGGAAGCTGCACGGCGATGGACGTTCCATCGGAACGGGCGAAGTTGTTCTTCCCAATGAAAGATTGTCGTGGCCGATGACGTTCGGCATCGGCGCACAACACGTGGTGGCCATGTTTGGGGCCACCTTTTTAGTACCCCTACTGACCGGCTTCGATCCGGCAACCACACTATTCTTCACCGGCTTGGGCACGATCCTGTTCCTGCTCATCACCGCGGGGCGCCTACCTTCCTACCTCGGCTCGTCGTTCGCGCTCATCGCGCCTATCGGCGCAGTCACCGGGTACGTGGCCGGCGGTGGCGCGCCGGTCGAAGAGGCCAAAGCCTCCCTGGCTCAAGGCGGCGTCATCGCCGCAGGCGCGGCGCTGGCACTGGTCGGCGTCGTCGTGCACTTCGCCGGCGCACGCTGGATCGACAAGCTCATGCCGCCGATCGTTACCGGCGCGATCGTCTCACTCATCGGCTTCAACCTCGCGCCCGCCGCGTGGGGAAACGTCAAGCAGGCGCCCGTCACCGCCGTCGTGACCATCCTGGCCATCCTGCTCTCGACGGTGCTGTTCAAGGGCATCCTTGGGCGACTGTCGATCCTCATCGGTGTGCTCGTCGGCTACGTCACCGCGGTTGTGCGCGGCGAGGTCAACTTCGACGCGATCTCCTCGGCAGGCTGGGTGGGCGTGCCGCAATTCCGCGCCCCCGACTTCGACCTGGCCCTGCTCGGGCTCTTCGTGCCGGTCGTGCTGGTGCTCGTCGCTGAGAACGTCGGCCACGTCAAGTCCGTGTCTGCGATGACCGGCCAAGACCTCGACGACATCACGGGACGCGCCCTATTTGCCGACGGCGTCTCCACCATGTTCGCCGGCGCCGGAGGCGGATCGGGAACCACCACCTACGCCGAGAACATCGGCGTCATGGCCGCCACCCGCGTGTACTCCACCGTCGCCTACGTGGTGGCAGCCGGGATCGCGCTCTGCCTCTCCATGCTGCCTAAGTTTGGCCAGCTCATCGCCACCATCCCGCCGGGCGTCCTCGGCGGCGCCGCGACCGTGCTGTACGGCATGATCGGCATGCTGGGCGTGCGAATCTGGGTACAGAACAAGGTCGACTTCTCCGACCCGGTCAACCTCAACACCGCCGCCGTCGCCATGGTTCTGGCCATTGCCAACTACACGCTCTACGTGGGCGACATGGTCTTCGAGGGCATTGCGCTGGGTTCATTCTCAGCCATCATCATCTACCACGTCATGCGCGCGCTCTCGCGCTGGCGCGGCACCACCATCGAACCGGCGACGCCAGCCTCGGCTCCCGCTGGCGCCGAACTCGAGCCCGGCGCACTCAACCGCGAGCCGCGCTAGTGGCTTGCTGGCGTGGGTCTCTCGGGGTTGGCTTTCGCTCGGGGCTTTCGGAATCAGCTTTCGCCCGGGCTCGAGGGCTGAGCTTTCGGGCTTGACGTTCGTTGCGATGAGGCGGGTCTACCTTCTGGTAGGCCCGCCTTGGCGTGTGTGCGTATGGCCGTGTCGCAGCGTCGTCGGTTACGGTCAGCTTCGGCGTCGTCGGGTACCTTTCGCGGGCGTGGCCACGGCTTCCCGGGGACTAGTCGAAAATCTCGGGGCTAGCTGAAATCAGCGAACGGAACGCAACCCTTGATCGGGCTCATCGCCGCGGTGAAGTCCTCTTCCGTCGGCGCTGTCACCATCTCGGAATATGCCGTCCCGACGACGACCTCAACGACTTGGCTGGTCATGTTTGGGTCGGCGTGAACGGTTGCTCCGGGGAAGTAAGCGCGCAGAGTGTAAGCATTGGTGACGCCCGCGGGACCGGCATAAATCCGGACGGGCTCTTCGAACTCGTCGCCAGCCCAATTCGCCGTACCGGAGATGACGACGCCCGCGGTTGCCAGCGACGCAGCGACATTTCCAGCTAGTCCCGAACGATTCGTTGCGTTGTACACGTTGACGGTAATCGTGGAGGGGGTGACGGGGGCCGCGTCCGCCGTCGGGCAGACGACGGTCTCGGCCGTGGGCGGCTGGGAGAACTTTTTATCGGGGAAAGGCAGAATTCCAGACCACACCAACGTCCCAAACACAAGAAGTACCGCCATGACGGCGATGATCGAGCCGAAGATGACGGTCTGACGTTGCTGCGTGCGCTTGCGGTATTCTGCGCGGGCGTTAGAACTCACGCATCCAATCTAGCCGATAGTGCTGCGGCATGCGGGGAAGAAGATGATGCGTGATTCTATCTCCGGTCGATTGGGCGGTGGCTACCGAATCTCCAGTAGGCTCTGGAACGGCGACCAACCTAGAATCAATGTCGAAACCGCAAGACAAAGAAAACAAAAGAACGGCTATGATGGAGACGCATGCGTGCGTCGATGAAGTCGGGGGCAGACTTGAGTCTTGGTCGTGGCACCTTCGTGATCGTGGTGGTTTGGTAATGTTCCGGCCAGACACGAGGGCGTTGACGGTTTACTGTTGGGCGGACGGTAGTGGGTTTGGCTGGAAGTCTCCCGGGGCCGTGATATTTCCGCAGACTGGTTACTTCGGCGAGTCCCCTTTCTTCACGGTAGATGTTGATATTGACGGCAAGATCGTTGACGTTGGCTTCGCGCTTGATGCCGCGGAAGGCAGACTTGAACACGATATCGAGTGCAGCATCGATCGGCGTTATGAGGGCGAATGGATGATCTGGGAGATTGCTTTTCCGCAAGGGAGCCTTCTGACGTGTACTGAGGAAGAGACATGGCACGCCGTTGGAAAGCTTGCAGACACACTCAGCGTCACCCTTACTCCTGACCGAGAGACACTCAAGATGTCCATCCGGTCAGGAAAATTAGCGCCTAGCGCTGTGCCGCAGTGATGCCAGACACTGTGACGACGCCGTGACGCTTCGGGGCAATCCAGATCCGTCGATGACGTCGGGCCCGACCATTTCTTTACAGTGGCCATCTCATTGTTACCTGATGTCAGGAGGAGTTTGGCGTCCGTCTCGAATACGATACCGGGTGGAAGACCCGCGTGAGCGCAGCTTTTGGTTTTCGAAGCAGCCTGGGCATTAAACGCGGCGATTGAAGAAAGACTCCCCACGCACCCGCCAGAGCCCAAGTACCCTTGCTGCATTCCTGCCCTGGGGGAGTTCCTCAAGATGACGCCACGTGGGGAGCCGACAACAATACTACCATGACTTCAGCTCTATGCCGCACGCCCAGAATGATGTGTAGAAGTGATTCGGCCTGCTTAGAGCCGAATGAGACTAACTCCACCCGGGAGAGCATGCGGCCTGATTTCCTAAAACGGCCCGCGTTTCGTAAACTGAGAGGCGTTCAGATTCTTTGAGTCTGTACCGAGGAGGATTCGCCTAGCGGCCTATGGCGCTCGCTTGGAAAGCGGGTTGGGTTAACGCCCTCGGGGGTTCGAATCCCCCATCCTCCGCAGATCGCCCCTTCCGGAAGCCCCGGGAGGGGCGTTTTCGTTGCATTCCTGCGGGTTTGCGGTGTGGTGCGGTTTTGTCGGAGCGGCCTAATACGCTCAGAACACACCAGAAACCACCGCCGGGCATGCGGGTTGGGTCTTTTCAACCCATGGACATAACCGGGCAGATGTCAACGAGGCAACCGCTTTCGGCGTCTCTTAAGAACCCTGACCTTCCCGCATCACACCAACGAAAAACCTGATCATAAGACACACTTTTGTCTATTAGCCACCGGCTAGCTCGTACTCGGAGGGAGAGTGCGGCTTCCCCGTCTGCACGGGCCTCTATGTATGGCTCCTGTGGGCCTTGATGGCCGAGTGGCAGAATGTATTCATGGGCGGTCACGGCGCGCAGGGAGGATGCCGGGAGCCGAGAATCGATGAGAATCAGGTTAAGTTTGTGCACTTAAGCGACGGCAAGGCCAAGAGGCGCAAACACTACATGCGCACCCAGGCCGGCACAGGCGTTAATAAGAACTTCTTCGGTCGCGCCAACCCGTGTAGGAACCAGCTCCGACAATACCATTTGCTGTGAACTTCAAATTACTACTTCACAAGATGCTGATTCACACCTAAACTGAAAGCGAATAGAGCCGAACAGTCTCCGTATGGTGGCGTGCCATGACAAGCACATGGATAGGCTCTATTCCTACTATTCGCTTCTGAAAACCCACCAATTCCCAGCGGGCTGCCGGGCTCGTCTACGCACTTGACTCCACCTTTCAGTAGAGGTCACCCTTTCACCCTTCTTGAGTCCTGCCATAATCGTTCCTGCCACCATGTCGGCAAGCTGTAGCCCGATGGAGTTCCGTGAATCTTCACAGACCACTTCTGAAGCGGTGTTTCGTGTGCCGTGGCCGTTCGCGTGCTCAAGCAGGTAGTCAGTGCTCTTGACGCCGAAAGCGCGCAAGTCCGCTCCGTCGATCACGATGCGGCAATCAGTCACTTGTTCCCATGTGTGGGTCAACAGTTGCCTAATGAAGTAAGTTTTCATTTCATTGGCGTGAGAGGTGAGAAACTGGCTAGTGAGTTGTTTTTTGTCGATGATGATTGCCCTCACGTGGAAATCTTCGTTTTCGATGCGTTTGAAGAATTCGTCCCGATGACGTTCTTTCATCTTGGCGTGCTTAAACTCTCCTGCAGTTTTCATGTAGTCCGGAATCGCAAGCAAGGCTTGTTCAGTGGATTTCCATGCCGATTCTGTTTTAAACAGGCACATTGACAAGACAAGGTGAGTTGAGGAACCTTGCCTGAATTTCATGCCGGCGTCGCCTGAATCGTCAATAAATGCGTACACGTTTACCTGTTCTTGTTTTGGTTTTCTTCGCCTGCGCCGTCGTAGGGGGCTGGTTCGTGGCGGGTGAGCATGGCAGCTTTCTGAGGCGGAGTATAGGAGGTGATTGACTGCTCCCCTTGCCGAACGCTTCTGCAGCTTCGGCGTCTTCTACTCGGAATACGCGGGCGAGATCAGAAATAGTCGCAACGGCTGGAGGCTTTGGGCACCCGCTTAGCGCTACCCGCCGCACAGCAGGTTTCACTTGCTCGGAACGCTCGGCCAAATGTCCGTAGGATTCAATTCCAGCGTGCTCGGAATATCTATCCCACGGTGGCGGGAAGCTGCTCTCAAACATAGCTAAAAATTGCCCACTTTCGACGCTCTGCCTATCCGAATGATAGACGCTCCGTAAATAAACTACATCAGCATAATGCCCGAAAGGTGTTTGAATAAGCCGGTATAGGTTGTTGACTTAGTTGAGGGTGTTGTCTGCCATCGTGATTAACGCCTAACGTCAACGTATTGCAAACATCTGTTACGGTTACCTTCCACAGATAGATGTGCGCCGTGAAGCTAACCTCACCACCAACCCTGAAGCAATTCCCTTGTTTCAGAGGGTTGAGCTAATCCGAGCTCGCCGCCCGGGCGGGCGCTCCAATGCCCTCATCGCCATTTCGCCGCCGGGTGCAATACCCACACCGGCATCGACGTCTCCCGTGATGCCGCAACAGGGCTCGGCGTGCCAATTGACTCCGCCATCTTCCGGGGATAACCATGTTTCCCGTTTGGGAGGCGGGGTATCTTGCTTTCGCGATATTTCGTTTATTTGCATGCTTTCCATGCAGGGGTCACATGCGTCTGTACGGATTAGATCTTTGACTGCAACGATGTCTTGTGAATGCGAAACGAAAGTGCGCGTGATCCCGTATTCTAGTTTTATGCTCAAAACCCGTATTGCTCTAATTCTTAGCTCTGTGCTATTAGTCGTGACAACGCTTTCTGCATGCGACGAAGCTGAAAAGGTCGAAACAGGAACAGTGCCTTACGTTAAGTTTCATGAGTGTGCAAGAGCCTCTACGAAGCTTCAAGAGGCAGGATTTACAAAAGTTACTTTTGCCGCCGAAGGTAACGAAAATGTGCCAATCGAGTTGGGAAAATTTAAGCGTTGCGAGGTCAAACAACAAGAGCCAGACGATGGCCTAGAAGCGCCACTTTCACAAGAAATAAAGCTGATTGTTGCACAGGAGAAAGTTTTGCGAATGGCGGTTAGTTCCTGCAAGCCACATCCAGGGGCTAGGCTGGTCGATAACGAAAAAACTCTGGTTTTGAATGGTGTCGGTTCACAGGATCCGGCGGGCATGGGCCCAGAGTATTTAGGTTGTTTCCTAAGTGCTGTTCGCGCACCAGAGCGAGTCTTAACGGCGATGGAGGCGACGCGTACCCTTGACGGACGTCAGCATGCCGAATGGGATGACATATCCGCCGAATGGAGCTATCACCCTGACCAGGGTCTGGATGTTGTTCTTTACATGAAGGACTAGATCTTTGTAGGTATTGCTTTCGTGGTGAGTCAACGGACAGGCTAGCATTCCGGAAACGCACCGCCTGTGGATAACTGAAATTATCGGTGCGATTGCAGTGGTGGGCGGTGGAGCGAGAAAAATTTGACGGAGGGTTTGCGTAGACTAGGGAGCGTGAGTATCGCCCTGTATCGCCGTTACCGGCCCGAGTCTTTCCAGGAAGTGATCGGTCAAGATCACGTCACCAAGCCACTGAAGGCTGCCCTGGAAGCGGGTCGCACTACGCATGCCTATCTGTTCTCCGGTCCGCGCGGATGTGGGAAGACCACCTCGGCGCGTATTCTCGCGCGTTGCCTGAATTGCGTTGAGTATCCAACGGCTACGCCCTGTGGCGTGTGCGATTCTTGTAAGGAGCTTTCGCGGGACGGTTCCGGGTCATTGGACGTGGTGGAGCTTGATGCGGCGTCGCACGGCGGCGTCGATGACGCGCGAGAGCTTCGGGAACAGGCCGGTTTCGCTCCGGTGCGGGATCGCTTCAAGATCTTCATCATCGATGAGGCACACATGGTCACTAACCAGGGCTTCAATGCACTGTTGAAGCTGGTTGAGGAACCGCCTCCGCATGTGAAGTTCATTTTTGCCACGACCGAGCCCGAAAAGGTCATCGGGACGATTCGCTCGCGCACACATCACTATCCGTTCCGTCTTGTGCCGCCGCTCGACTTGGAAAAGTACCTGGCGCTGTTGTGCGCGCAGGAGGGTGTGAGCGCTGGGAAGGATCTGCTCTCTCTCGTTGTGCGGGCGGGAACAGGCTCCGTACGTGACACATTGTCCGTGCTTGACCAGATTATTGGTGGTTCGGAAGGAACACGCCTGGACTATGAACGCGCGGTGGCGCTACTCGGCTACACGTCGGCGACTTTGCTGGACGAAGCTATCAATGCGATCACAGCTCGTGACGGTGCAGGAATTTTCGGCGTGGTCGATGCAGTTGTGAAGTCAGGTCATGATCCGCGCCGTTTCGTGGAGGACCTTCTCCAACGGTTGCGTGACTTGGTCATCATTTCCTTGGCAGGAGAAGAAGCGAAGGATGTCTTCGTTTCCGTTCCTGAAGACCAGTATGCGACCATGATTGACCAGGCGAGCGCGCTGGGTGCCGAACGCGCCTCGCAGTGCGCGGATCTGACGAATGAGGCACTCAGCGAGATGGCGGGCGCAACTGCGCCGCGGCTGCAGCTGGAGTTGCTGTGTGCACGGTTGATCATTGCGCGCGTGGGTGCTCCGGAACAGCAGGCGGTCGTTAAGAACGGGCCAGAGGCTCCGACCCCCGAGGTGGCCAGTAGCCTGGCCAAGTTCCGTTCGCGGGCTGGCTCCGTTGCGGCGCCACAAGCCCAGCAAGCACCTCAAGCCAAGCAAGGGCCACAAGCGCAAGAAGCGCCACGGGCCCCCCAAACACCTCAGGCTAGCGCTGTGCAACAAGGCCAGCAGGCGCCGCAAAGGCAGCCGGCGTCGCAGAGCCGGACACCTCAACAAGGGGGAGTCGCTCCGCAGGCGACACCCGCTCCTCAGGCTGTTGCCGCTCCTCAAATGGCTCCCAGTGCTCACAGCGTTCCCGAACCGCAAGAGACACCCGCTCCTCACGAGCCTCCACGTCAACAGAACCTGCCAATCGAGCAAGGACGGCCGACACGGCAGGGTATGCCAGCGCCTCAGGAATCCTTGGTCGATCGTCAGCGCCGGCTAGATCAGATGGATCCGCGTGTTCGGCCGATGCCCGCGATGCCAGTGGACGAACCGAGTGGCGAAGAGGGTGGAAGTCGGCCGAGGGGCGAGCGAGTCAACGCGCCGGAGAACCCGCAAAGGCAAGAACAACCAGCACCCGCGCAGGACTCAGCGAGCGAGGGTCCGTTGGCCCAGGTCACTTCACACTGGGGTGCGATTATCTCTGACCAGAGCCTGTCACGCATCGCCCACGCGCAACTGAACGCAGCACGTGGACCGGTGAGCGTCGAAGGAGGCGTGCTATACGTCGGCTTCGATCAGCCGGGCGTGGCCAACGCCTTCACTGCCCGGGGCGCTCGCGAGGTCGAGCAGATTCTCTCCACGCATCTCAACCTGAGTCTGCGCGTTCAAGGCAGGGCAGGGGGAGAGGGCCCAAAAGTTAGTGCCGCGCAGGTCGCGGCGCCAACGCAGCCGCACGCCGACGCCACCACTCACGCTGACGCCACCACTCATGGCGACTCCGAGGCCAAGGCAGGCGCCGCCGCCCTTGGCGAGTCGGCCCCGCAACGGGCACCCATGCCGGTTCCAGCTACGCAACCACAGCCGGCCGCTCCCGGGCGAGAAACCACTGCGGCGCCTGCTATGGAACCGGAACCGGAGTCGCCGCCAACACGCCCATCCCAGCAAGCGCGGCAGGTGCACTCACTCGAGCCGGCGAATAGCGAACCGGTCTTCGAACCTGGCCCCGAGCCCATCGACGAATATGACGAGGCCCTCTACGGCGAACCCCATGGCTACCCGAACGCCAGCGCACGTGCCTCCCATGCCTCGCCCGCAACATCGCAAGTCTCGCCCACATTCCAACCCTCACCCACGTCCGAACCGTCGAGCTCCCAAGCCGTGGCCCCTGGTTCTCGGCCCGATTGGCCTGCAACTCCTACATCCTCGGCCGCCTCCATCCTCGGATCGGCCGCCGAGAACTTCCCCATGCCCCCGCCCGCCGACCTGCCGGCAAACATGGTCACCAGCTACGGTGAGACAGCCGACAACGCGGGTGACGGCGTCGTGAAAATGCCCTTTACCGTGCCACCCGTCGAAGACCCCTTCACACACACGACGCGAGGAAAGTGGAGTCCGCCGCCGGGACCGGTGACGCACCTGACCGCCGTCGGCGACCCGGACGACGAACCCGAACCCGCAGAAGAAAATCCCGAGTGGGAAGGCGCCTCGGCGGACGACCCCGATATCTCACAGTCAACCGTGGTGGGTCTACAAGTTGTGCTCGAGCGCTTCGACGCTAAAGTGATCGAAGAACGTGAGGAGGGCTAATGGCCGGAGTATACGACGGCGCCGTACAGACGCTCATTGACGAACTCGGGCGCCTGCCCGGGGTGGGCCCCAAAGGCGCCCAGCGCATCGCCTTTTACCTACTCGAAGCTGACGACGCCGAAGTCCAGGCCCTCGTCGACGCCCTCGAATCCGTGAAATCAAAGGTAAAATTCTGCGAAGTCTGCGGCAACGTCACCGAAGACACGCTCTGCCGAATCTGCTCTGATCCGCGCCGCCTCGACTCGGTGATCTGCGTCGTTGAAGAGGCCAAAGATATCGTCGCCATCGAACGCTCCCGCGAATACCGCGGCAAATATCACGTGCTCGGCGGCGCCATCGACCCCATCGGCGGCGTCGGCCCAGACAACCTGCGCATCCGAGAACTCTACGCGCGCCTCGGATCCGGTGAAGTCCAAGAGGTCATCCTCGCCATGGACCCCAACGTTGAAGGCGAGGCTACCGCAACCTACCTCTCGCTTAACCTGTCCCACATGAACGTCATCGTCTCGCGCCTGGCCTCCGGACTACCCGTCGGCGGCGACCTCGAATACGCCGACGAAGTGACCATCTCCCGCGCCATGGAAGGCCGCCAACGCATCCATACGCCCACCAGATGAGAGTCCCGTGCCTCATACGCAAACCTCACATACCATGAGGGCACCAATAATAAGGAGTTAAAGTGTCTCTCATCGTGCAAAAGTTCGGCGGATCATCCGTCGCCGACGCCGACGGCATCAAGCGCGTCGCCAAACGCATTGTGGACACGCATCAGGCCGGAAACAAGGTCGTCGTCATCGTATCCGCCATGGGCGACACGACCGACGAACTGATCGACCTCGCCGCCTCAGTTACGGATGCACCCAGCGCACGCGAAATGGACATCCTGCTCACAGCCGGCGAACGCATCTCCATGGCGCTCCTCGCCATGGCCGTGACCGACCTCGGCGTGCACGCCCATGCCTTCACCGGCCAACAAGCCGGCCTCCACACCGATACGGCCTACGGCAAGGCGTCGATCGTCGGCGTCGTGCCCGAACGCATCGCCCGCGTCCTGCAAGCCGACGAAATCGCCATCATCGCAGGCTTCCAAGGCGTCAACATACACGAAGACGTCACCACGCTCGGCCGCGGCGGATCCGACACCACCGCCGTCGCCTTCGCAGCGGCACTGCGTGCGGACGTGTGCGAAATCTACTCCGACGTCGACGGCGTGCTGACCGCCGACCCCCGCATCTGCAAGTCCGCCCGGCAAATACCGGCGCTGACCTACGAAGAAACACTCGAGATGGCAGCACACGGCGCCAAAATCTTGCACCTGCGTGCAGTCGAATACGCTCGCCGCTACGACGTGCCATTACATGTGCGCTCATCGTTTTCCAACAAGGAAGGAACGTGGATCGTGAACGAGTCCACCCGTAGCCGCTGGGACGGCGACAACGAAGCCCCGATCATCTCCGGGATCAGCCACGATACATCGCAGGCAAAAATTACCATCACGCGCGTCCCCGACGAACCGGGGGCCGCCGCCCGCATCTTCCAGGTGGTCGCCGACGCCGGCTCGTCAATCGACATGATCGTCCAAAATGTGCCCGTCAACCAGCCAGGCCAAGCCAACATCTCCTTCACGCTGCCCATCGCCGAGGTCCAGCTCGCCGTCGACGCCCTCGAGGCAGCCCGCGAGAGCCTCGGCTTCGACCAGATTCAGCAAGACGACGGCGTCGGCATCCTCTCGCTGATAGGTACAGGTATGCGGTCGCACCCGGGAGTGACCGCGAAGTTCTTCGCCGCCCTCGCCGAAGCAGGTATCAACATTGACATGATTTCCACCTCGGAGATTCGTATCTCCACCGTGCTCGACGCCCGCGACGTACCCGAGGCCGTCCGAGTCGTACACACCGCATTCGACCTAGATGCCGAAGAAGAAGCAATCGTTTACGGAGGTAGCGGACGATGAACATCACCCTTGCAGTTGTTGGCGCAACCGGCCAGGTCGGACGCGTCATGCGCACATTGCTAGAAGAACGCAACGTGGATGTCGATGCGGTTAGGTTCTTCTCGTCGGCTCGTTCGGCGGGCACCGTTCTGCCATTCCGGGGGCACGACGTCGTGGTTGAAGACGTAGCCGACGCCGACTTCTCAGGAATCGACGTTGCTGTGTTTTCGGCCGGCGGAGCGGCGTCGTTAGAGTACGCGCCGAAATTTGCGGCGGCGGGCGCCGTCGTCGTCGATAACTCCTCCGCATGGCGAAAGGACCCGCAGGTGCCGCTCGTCGTGTCCGAAGTTAACCCGGAGGCGATCAAGGACCGCCCGAAGGGAATCATCGCCAACCCCAATTGCACCACGATGGCGATCATGCCCGTCGTCAAGGTACTCGCCGATGAAGCCGGGCTGAAAAAGATGGTCGTGAGCTCCTACCAGGCCGTGTCCGGATCTGGACTTGCCGGCGTGAACGCCCTAGCCAACCAGGCCCGCGCCGGCGTCGAAGGAGGGGAGGCCCTCAAGGAGCTCGCCGTGGATGGGTACGCCATCGCGCACCCCGCTGACACGAAGCCCTATGTTGCTCCGATCGCCTTCAACGTTGTGCCGCTGGCCGGCTCCATCGTGGATGACGCCACCTTCGAGACCGACGAAGAGCAGAAACTACGAAACGAGTCGCGCAAGATTTTGGGCCTGCCAGACATCAAGGTCGCGGGCACGTGCGTGCGTGTTCCCGTGTTTACCGGGCACTCGATGGCGGTGTCGGCCGAGTTCGAGAACGAGATTTCGGTAGAACGCGCGATTGAGCTTCTCAAGGTTGCCCCCGGCGTGGAATACACCGAGGTTCCCAACCCGCTAGAATCCGCTGGAAACGACGCCTGTTATGTGGGGCGCGTGCGGCAGAACTACGCCGCCGACGATCCCGCGAAGGGGCTGTCTTTCTTCGTTGTGGGCGACAACCTGCGCAAGGGTGCGGCTCTCAACACCATCCAGATCGCGGAGCTCGTCATCGAGGAACTGCGGGGTTAGGGGCGGGCCGGCAGACCTACGAGATCAGCGCATCGAGCGCCGCCCGGCGCCGCAACAGTTCGGCCTCGCTGACCCATCCCGAGTTGTAATCGAGGTCGCGATCGGGGTTGATGATATCGAGTACGGCCTCGCGCCCGACCATCTCCTCCGCCAGCTGGCACACGGCGAGGTCGTCGAAGGCGGCGCGCAACATACGGTGGCGCAGGCTCTCCATGACCTGCCCGCCCGGAAGCGGGTAGACCACGAACGCGTCACCGGAGTAGAAGCCGCCGCCCGCAGAGGTGTCCCGGTAAGGATCGAGGGCCCGCAACGAATACTGAGTGTTGTAGAAGTTGAACGCCCAATGTAGGAAACCGACTGCCTGCCCCTGATAGAGCTGAAAGCCCAGGGCGCGGTGGCGGTTGGGGCGCTGGGCCAGGAAGCGGTTTGCTACGCCCAAGTCCTGCGCCACGCAGTAGTAGACCCACGTCGGGTTGATGCCGCGCTCGCGGAAGCGGGGTATGGCGTCGGATGCGACGATGGGCGTTTGGACGAGGTTTTGGAAATCGGGGTCGCCAAGCGCGTCGATAAGCTGGGCGCCATCAAGGAGTGCGACGACGGAGTCCCGCGCCTCCTTGTACGAGGAATAATGTTCGGCCTCAGGTTCGTCGGAGACGTGGTACCAGACGTGGTCCTCGCCGACCTTCTCATTGAGGTGTTCACGCAGCGCGGGGATGAGTTGCGCGAGGAAGTCGTGGTATTCGGCCGACGTCGCGGCCACGTCCCAGCCGAAGCGAGGTTGTGGCTCATTGCGCGGGCCGTCCGCCGCTACTCCGCCCCGGCCGTCCGCCGCTGTTCCGCCCTGGTCGTCGCTGCTGATCCAGAAACGCGGGCAGGCGTGCGCGCCCCATTGGGTGAAGAGGTGGGGCACCTCGACGTCGGTCAGCCCGGCCTCGAGGAGCAGCTCGAGCCAGCGGTCGAGCTTGGTGAAGTCGAAGTGGTAGGTGCCTGCGCGTTCGCTGATGTCGAGGAGTTGGACGTTGCGCCGGTAAATTCCGGGGGCGACATCCAGCGGCGGCGTCCACACGGGCGTCAGGATGGTGTTGACGCGCATACGCGCGCACGATTCCATGTGTGCCCGCACGGCTTGCCAGTGCTCTTCGCTCCAGGGTTCAACGCCGTAGTAGTTGGCGATTGAGTCAGCGTGGAACCATTGAATGTTGTGGAGTCTGGGCTTGGGTAGATGTCGGTTTTTGACGACGACGTCGAGCCGCTCATTCCAGACGACTTCCGTCTCGGGGCTGAGGAAGTGCCCGTGGCGGGTGCGGATGGCGCCTTGGATCTCGATGCCGACGAGGCCCGGCATGGCCTCGATGTCCCACCAGAGTGAGTTCCAGCCGCGGTGGGCGGATTGCACGACGGCGGTGTGTCCGGCTTTCGTCCGGGAGAGGCTGAGCTCCTCGAGGGGGTCGGGAAGGAGGGTGGGGGTGGTGGTGAAGTAGCCGTCGTCGGGGACGTCGGGTGCGGGGAGGTTGGCGGGCACGAGGCCTACGTGGAAGGCGGCCACGCTCTCGCTGGTCACGACGCCGCCCGGCACGCCCTCCGAAGCCCCGCCCGGCACGCTATCGGCGTCAGTGAAGACGGGCGTGACAGTGACGGTAATCTGGGAGCGCGCGGCGCGCGGCATGGTGTCTAGCCAGGCGGTTTGGAAAGACAGGGTTTCGCCAATGAGGCCGCTGAGGGCGGCGTCGTTGCGCCGAGGAGTCTCGGCGGGAACCACCTTTGTCAGGGAATCGCACAGTTCGAATGTGATGGTCATGTGTTATCAGCCCTTAATGCCGGTCGAGGTGACGCCTTCAACGAATTGGCGTTGGAGGACGACGTAGACGAGGAAGGGAACGAGGAAGGCGATCGTCGTTCCCGCCATGACCATGCCGTACTGGGTTTCAAAGGCGCCGGTCATCTGGGAGACGGCGAGCGTGACGGTTCGGGTGTCGTCGGAGGTCAGTGAGATGAGCGGCCACATGAAGTCGTTCCATGTGGTGAGGAAGGTAAATACTGTCAACGCCACGAGTACCGGCTTGATGAGCGGGACGATGATCGTCAGGAAGATGCGGAAGTCGGAGGCGCCGTCGATGCGGGCGGCGTCGAGGAGGGAGTGGGGGATGGAGTACATGAATTGGCGTATGAGGAAGACGCCGAACGCGTTGACTACGGGGATGGCTAGTGCGAAGTGTGAGCCGAGGATGCCCATCTCACGGAACATGATGAACATGGGGATCATCGTGACCTGGGCGGGGATCATCATCGTGCCCAGGTAGAGCCAGAAGAGGGCTTCCGAGCCGGGGAAGCGCTTGAAGGCGAAGCCAAAGCCCGCTAGAGAACAGACAATCACGTTGAGGACGCATGCGATAACGACGACGCTGAGGGACGTCAGCAGCGCTGAGCCGAAGCCTTGCACGGTGAAGAGGTTGACGTAGTTGTCGAAGGTGAGGGCGTCGGGGGTGACGGAGAACGTGAGCTTGGTCGTGTGCTGCAGGGAGCTGACGACCATCAGGATGAAGGGCAGGACCGCGAGCACGAGGAGGGGAACGATGACGATCCAGAGGACGACGTTTCCGATGCGTCCGCGCCGTGCATTGTGGCCGGTACGTGCGTCGGCGTGTGAGGTGTGGTCGCGCATTAGTTCTCGTCCTCCTTCATGACAAGCTTCTGCAGGGCGGAGAAGATGATAATGATGATGAGTAGCACGATGGCGATGGCGGAGGCGCTTCCCATCTGGAACAGCTTGAATCCCTGCTGGTAGATGGCCATGACGAGGGTGGTGGTTGCGCCGCCGGGGCCACCGCCGGTCATGACGTAGACGAGGTCGAAGACCTGGAAAGACCAGATCGTTGACAGGATGACGCACAGGACGGTGACCGGGCGCAGGCCAGGCATGGTCACGTGGAAGAACTGCTGGACGCGCCCGGCGCCGTCGACGGATGCGGCCTCGTAGCGTTCTGCCGGGATGTCGAGGACGCCGGCGTAGAAGAGGACGAGGAAGTATCCGATGTTCTTCCAGGCGCTGACGATGATAACGACGGCCATCGCCCACGTGGGATTGCCAAGGAAGTTAATGGGCCCGACGCCGAAATCGGCCAGGATCGAGTTGAAGAATCCGGTGTCGCCGGAGAGCATGTAGCGCCAGACGGTGCCGACGAGGATGAGTGAGGCAACGACGGGTACGAACAGGACCGATCGCACGAAGCCGGAGAGCCACTTCTCCTTGGTCTTGGCGAGCATGTCGGCGAGGAGCATCGGGATGAAAATCTGTAGCGGCACGGTGAAGACCGTGTAGATGACGGTGTTCTTCAGGGCTGACCAGAATTTCTGGTCGGTGGCAAGCTTTTCGTAGTTAGCTGTGCCGGCCCAGATCGGGTCGGAGAGCACATCGTATTTGGTGAACGACAGGTAGGCCGTGTAGACGATGGGGATGAGCGCAATGAGGAGGAGGATGGCGAAGGAGGGTAGCACGTAGGCTGTCCCGGACCATCGTTGCGATAGGCTGCGGTTCTTTTTCTGCGAAACGGTCGTTGACCTCGCCATAAGTTCACCTCTGTGTGGTCGTGGATGAGTTGGTGCCGCCTCAAGGGGAGGGGTGAAGCGGCACCAACTCAAAGATATTTGGCCTACTTGGCCAGCATTGCGTTAGCTTCGGTTGCTGCGTCGCCGAGCGCCTGCTCGGGCGTCTTTTGGCCGTTGAGCATCTGCTGAAGATTTTCGTAGAGAACCTGATAGGTGCCGGTGCCGTTGGGGATCACGGGGAGGGGGTGAAGGATGTTGGCCTGCTCGGCGTACATCTTGGCGAACTGCTCGGGGTAGGTAGATTTCTCGTCCTTGCCCAGCGGAGGGAACGCGGCCTGCTTGTGGAGCTTCTCCATCTGCGGGCCGGAGGTGACGAAGGAGATCAGTTTGTAGCACAGGTCCTGATCGCCGCACTTTTTGAGCATGGCCAGGGAATCGGAGGCGATGAACGTGCCTTCTTGCTTGCCCTTGAGAGAGGTGATGGCGCCCCAGTTGATGCCGGCGTCGGTCCACTTTTGCATGTCCTGGTCGGAGGTGATGACGAACGCGGCCTTGCCCTCCTCGAAGTCCTTGCGCTGGGTTTCGGGGGTGGTGCCGGTTGCGGTCTCGTCGAGTACGCCCTTATCGCGCAGCTCCATGACGAACTTGGCGGCCTCCATCATTTCGGGAGAATCGAAGAGGGTCCTGGATCCGTCGTCGGCGAAAAGCTTGCCGCCTGCCTGGAAGAGGTAGGGGAAGAAGACGTGGTTCATGGCGCCGCGGGCCGGGTCGCCCCACGCGGCGGTGTAGGGCTTGATGCCGGCTTCCTTGAGCTTGACTCCGGCGTCGAGGAATTCTTGCCAGGTGGTGGGTGCCTCGACCCCGGCCTTGGCCAGGAGGTCCTTGTTGTAGAACAGCACGCGGGCGCCTCCGACGATGAGCGGGATGGAGTATTGCTTGCCGTCGAATTCGCCGTTCTTGAGGAAGTAGAAGTTATCCTTCTGCTCCTTGGTGACCTTGTCGGTGAGGTCGACGAGCTGGCCCTTGGCGATGTAGTCGCCGATCATTTCGGAGTACATGTAGCCGACGTCGGGGCCGTCGTTGGAGGAGATGCCGGTGAGGTACTTGGTCTCGTAGGCGTCCCAGGGGATGACGGTAATGTTGACGTCGACGTTGTTGTCCTTCTCGAACGGTGCGACGATCTCGTCCCACAGTTCCTTGTCCTGGTTGTTGGCGGCGAGCGGCGGGACCCACATGTTGAGTTTTGTGGCGGTGTCCTTCGACTCGGTGGTGCCACTTCCTCCGCATCCCGCTAGGAGCGCGAGCGTGGCTACCGCGGCGGCGAAAGTTTTAAACGAGCGTTTCATGAATACTCCTTGACTAGTGCGGCGTCATTGCCGATGTGAGCGATTCTAATGAAAAGAAACCCAGTTACACAACCCCTCTTTGAATCGTGTTTCGTAACCAAATTGTGCCGTGTATAATAACTGTATGGATAGGCAAACGGCTTTGACCCCACTTTTGGCTGGGGAATCCGGGTTGAATACACTCACCCGTGACAATTCGACGAACGCTGTGCTCAACGTGCTCTCGTCGGAACCGTTCGTCTTCTCGATTACCCATGTCTGCCAGCTCAGTGGCCTTTCGCGCCCAACCGTGACCCGCATTCTTGGCGACCTCATCGACCACGGCCTCGTTGCCACGAAGACCGCCACCCGTGCCCACGCCACCGGTGGGCGCAAACCGCAACTGTTCTCGCTCAACCGCTCGCACCACTGCAGCGTTGTCTTGCGCGTGAATTACGACGTCGTACAGGCCTTCGCGCTCGACGCCGCGGGGGACGTCATCACTCGCCTAGCGTCGGACTTCTCCAACCCGTCCGAGGTCGGCGATCGCCTCGTCGGCGCGCTTGGTGAGATTCTCGATTCGATCGAGCGCCCAATCTACTCGGTGGCCGTCGTCGTGATGGGAATCGTCAATCGTGGGCTTGTGGTTCGTTCCGAGTCCTTCCCCGCGCTCAACGACAACGCGTGGGTCGGCCGCCTCGACCAGATTCTTGCCGAGCGCGGGCACGAGGCACGGGTGGTCGCGCTCAACGACGCCAAGGTCGCAGCCCAATGGATGTACAGCCAGCTCAATGCCCCAGACTCGGCAGAGTCAATGATCGCGATACACTGCTCGGAAGACATCGGCTGCGGCCTCATTTTTGGCGGCGTCCTCCTCGAGGGCGCCCACGGCGCCGCCGGGGAAATCCTGCAGGACACCGACGGCGCATGGATGCAGGTGTCGAAGTTTCTGCGAGAGCTCGAAGGCCAGCATGGCGATCCCATCCGTACCGTCTTCGCCCACGCCCAGCAGATCGATCGCGATAAGCCCTTTATTGGCGAACTTGGCAAGCTCATGGGCAGGGCGCTCACACCCATGGTCCTCACGCTCGATCCGGACACGGTCGCCGTCGGCGGTGCAATCGTGGACTGCGGACCAGCGCTGATGGAAGCAATCGACCGCGAGCTACGCTCTGCCACCCCCACGCCTCCGGCGGTTCGCGTGGCCCCTCAGGGCGCGCAGTCCGTCCAGGAAGGCGCCAAGATGTACGTGCTCGGCCGGGCCCGCAGGCAGATGCTCGACCTGGTCAACCCGCCCGCCCAGTTCTAGGGTGCGCAGCGAACGGACGCGCCCGGCGGTTCATATGCGCCCGGATGCGACCCTAGTCGCCGAAGATCGTGCCGATCTCGAACTCTTCCGTGGTCGGGCCGTCTGCGTCGGCCCCGATGAAGCGTGATTCGTCGCGCCGGTGAGCGAGGACCTCGGCCACGTAGGCAGGGACGGCCTCGGCCATGGGGACGTCGCGATTCTCGCGTTCGGACATGAACCAGCGATGCTCGAGCACCTCGTGGAAGAGCTGGGCTGGCTGGAGCTTGGCGCGCAACTCGGCGGGGATGGCCGACACGGTCGGCTCGTAGACGTTCATCATCCACTCGTGAGCCACGATCTCGAGCGGGAAGTTCGACTTGCCCGTCATCGCACGGTAGGACTCCATGTCGTTCACCAGGCGTCGCGCCTGCTTTTCTTCGACGTCAAGGCCGGTCAGGCGCATGAGCTTGCGCGAATAGTGGCCGAGATCGACCACTTTGGGCTGAATGGAAATGGAGGTGCCGTCGATGTCGGTGGACATGGCGAGCTCGCCCACCTCGAAGCCCAGGTCGTTGAGCCGGCGGATGCGCGCATCCACGCGCCAACGCTCGGAACGGTCGAAGGACTCCTCGCTGGTGAGCTCGTCCCACAGTTCGCGGTAGCGCTCTTCAAAACGGTTGCCGACGGCGATGGCATCAAATTCGGGATCAAGAATGGAGCCGGCTTGCAAGTCCATGAGCTCGCCGATGATATTCACGCGGGCCACGTCGATGTCGTAGTGGCGTTTGCGCTGGGACAGGTTGTCCTCGAGTTCGCCCGTCTCCGCGTCCACGAGGTATGCAGAAAACTCGCCCGCATCTCGCCTGAACAGCGTGTTCGACAGCGAGACGTCTCCCCAGTAAAAGCCTAGTAGATGCAGGCGCACCATGAGAACGGCCAGGGCGTCAATGAGGCGGTGGACGGTGTCCGTGCGCATCGAGGCCTGCCCGAAGAGCGAGCGATAGGGCAACGAGAAGGGAAGATGGTGGGTGACGAGGGCGGCGTTGAGTGGCTCCCCGTTATCGTCGTAGCGGCCCGTAATCACAGCCAGCGGTTCCACGCACGGCGCGGCTACGCGGTTAAGGTCGCGGAGCGTTTCGTACTCGTGGTAGGCAACCGACTCGCCGATTTCCTTGACGGCGACAACCTTGCCCGCCAAATAAGCGAAGCGCACAATGTGGCGGGAAATTCCGCGAGGCAGCGCGGCGATGATGTCCATGGGCCACTCCTCAAGCGGAATGTTCCACGGAAGATCAAGAAGTGCGGGCTCGACCTGTGCAGAAGTGATCTGCAACGACTTGATCATGCCTCTCCTCTTTCATTCAAGATGCGTAAACCGGGATACCACTTTACCCGAGCGCGGGCGAGGCCCGAGTCAGCCTGTGGACGACGCCGGAGCCCGGCCTAAACCTGAGCCGGATATGGGCGACGCCGGAGCCCGGCGTAAACCTGAGCCCCGGCGTCGTGGGTGCCTGAAATTAGGCCTGCGGATCCTCTACGCGGACCTCGGCGGCGGCGTTATCCACGTCCTTCATCACATCGCGAGTGACGGCGGACTCGATGCGCTCGCCGGTCGAGGTGGAGAAGAAGTGGGTGTGCTCTGCCTTCGGCTTGAGGTAGATGACTTCGCCAGCAGCCGGCACGTGGTACGGCTCGATGCGAACAACCATCGTCTCCGACTGGTCGCCAGAACCGAACTTGTCCGACTCGCGCTCTGCGCCGACGACGGTGCCGTAGACGTAAGCGTCAGAACCGAGCGACTCGACGAAGGTGACCTTCACCGGGATGCCGCCCTGGCCGGCGGGAGCAACCTCGAGAGCCTCGGGGCGCAGACCAACCGTGAGCGAGCCGTCCTTGCGGGCAACCTCGACCACGTCGGCCGGGAGCGGGAAGCGGGCGTCGCCAAAGACGGCGTCGTTCCCCTCGACACGCCAGGTGCCAAGGTTCATGGCCGGGGAGCCGATGAAGCCTGCGACGAAGGCGTTGGCCGGGCGGGAGAACATCTCAGCCGGGGAAGCAACCTGCTGGAGGATGCCGTCCTTGAGGACTGCGATGCGATCGCCCATGGTCAGGGCCTCGGTCTGGTCGTGGGTGACGTACACGGTGGTGACGCCGAGCGAGCGCTGCAGTGACGCGATCTGCGTACGAGTCTGAACACGGAGCTTGGCGTCAAGGTTGGACAGCGGCTCGTCCATGAGGAAGACCTGCGGCTTACGAACAATTGCACGGCCCATGGCAACGCGCTGACGCTGACCACCGGAGAGTGCCTTCGGCTTGCGATCGAGGTACTGGGTCAGATCCAGGATCTTGGCCGCTTCCTCAACGCGCTGACGGATAACTTCCTTATCCTCGCCTGCGATCTTCAAGGCAAAGCCCATGTTGTCCGCAACGGTCATATGCGGGTACAGGGCGTAGTTCTGGAAGACCATCGCAATGTCGCGGTCCTTCGGGGTGACGTCAGTGACGTCACGGTCGCCAATGTAGATGCGGCCAGAGTTAACGTCCTCCAGGCCGGCAAGCATACGAAGCGACGTGGACTTACCACAGCCGGAAGGGCCGACGAGCACGAGGAACTCGCCATCCTTAATTTCAAGGTTAAGAGCATCAACAGCAGGGGTCGTTGCTCCGGGGTAAACGCGGGTAGCGTTTTCAAATGTAACAGTCGCCATTATTCATGGTTCCCTTCACCGGCAGGTACGTGCCGGACGATCCGTTGTGAAAGGTGTCAGTGTGTCAACTCTGACACGACATCAACATCGGCGTTGACGTCCCCAGTATTCTTACACATTCTCCGGGCTGTAGAGTAAGCACTATTGAGATTTGTAAGACAATAATGACGCTATTCGGCAACAGGTCTAGGAACTGGCGTGGTTTTGTTGGCTTCGCCCAGAGAAAACTAGTCGGTCTTGCAAGAATTGAGGTGACATGCGGTTAGGTTCGACGATCGGTGGATACCGGATCGTGGAGAAGATCGGCTCAGGAGGCATGTCCGTCGTCTATCGTGCGATCGACGCCGACGGGCGCGACGTCGCCCTCAAACTCTTGCACCCCGAACTCGCCGTGGACCCCCGCGCGCGCCAACGGCTACGCCGCGAGGTGGCAATGCTCCAACGCGTCAAGGGCCCATATGTGGCTCAGATCCTCGACGCAGAGACAGACGAGGAAGAAATCTTCATCGTCACCGAACTCATCGAGGGCCCGACTCTCGATCGAGACGTGCGCGAATCCGGGCGCTACGAGGGTGGCGACCTGCTCGAACTGGGCCAAGAACTATCCGCCGCGCTGGAGTCGATCCATCACGCGGGGGTTTTACATCGCGACCTGAAGCCCTCCAACGTGATGATGGGGGCAGACGGGCCGGTCCTCATCGACTTCGGCATCGCCCAGCTCGGCGACGACCTGCGCATGACCCAAACCGGCTCCCTCACCCACACCCCGGGCTTCTGCGATCCACGTGTGATCCGCGGTCAGGATCCCGACGTCGACGCCGACTGGTGGGCGCTCGCCGCCGTCCTCGCCTATGCCGCGACCGGACGAGCGCCATTCGGAGTAGGGAATTCGCCCGCTGTCATGCATCGGGTTATCACCGGCGACGCCCAGCTCGACGGCCTGCCAGCGGGCGTTGCCCGGGCATTTCGCGCCGCCCTCTCGCCACGACTCGAGGGACGCCTCAATTTCGCCGACCTGCTCGGGGCCCTGGCCACCGGCGAAGCCAGTGGCGGGTTTGGCAGCGCTCGCGAAGCCACCGGCTACACGGATTCTTACGAGCTCGCTGGCGCCTCTGACCAGTACACCCAGGTCTGGGAGGAGCCAGCCACTCAGCACACCCAGGTCTGGGACGAGTCGGCTCAAGACGCGCTGGCGGAAAACGTCGGCGCAACCCGCCCGATCGTCACCGGGGGTTCGTTCGCGACGGCTCCCTACGGCGTCGGCGATCTTGACCAAACCGGCCAAATGACGACGCCGTATAGCCTCGACCCCACCCGCCAACAGGCGTATCCGGGGCCGGCGCTGCCCCCGGCGGTGCACGAGCCGCCTAACACCGCCAACATGCCGACCTTCGACCCCGGTCGTGGCGGGCACCAAGACGTCGAGCGTGGGCACCCGGCCAGCGTCGCGCCCGGCGGCCCGCAACGAACCTCCATCTTCGACCGTCCTGCCTTTTCCCAGCCGCCCGCGCCCATCGCCGGCGACGCCGCCCAACCCGACGCCCTGAGCTGCCCATACGCCCCCGGGCAGGCGCTCCCGGGGTGGTACAAGCCACCACGAAAGGCGCGTTTGCAGGTGCTGGCGGTGGGCGTCATCGTCGTGCTTTTTGCGTTGGCGTGGCCGGTCGCCGCCGCGGCAGCCGCCGGGGCGCTCATCTTCGCAGTGTCGTGGCTGGGCGGCGCGCAAGCCGACCTGAAAGAACGCAGGGCGAGGCGCGGGGGACCGTACCGCAACGACGTCGTCGGAGCATTCGCTCGATCGCCACTGACGCTGCTGGGCGCGGCGCTGCGCACCCTCGTGTCGCTGGCGGTGGGAGCCGGCGTGGGATGGGCCACCCTCACCGGCCTAGGTCTGTTCACCACGTTCACGACGCCGATCGCGAACGCCGTCGGGGTAGGGGTCGGGCTCGTTGTTGCCTGGCTGATGGGGACCAACGCCAACGGGCGCGAGGGCGCGCGCTACGTCATGGAAAGCATCGCGCCATCGGCAGGCTACCGGCTCTTTTGGCTGGCGATTACGCTAGTCGTGTCGATGGCGGCCGTTGTGGTTGTCAGCCAGAGTGGTGTGAAGCTATTTTAGGCATCAACACATAGGTGTCATGCGTGCCAAGTGCGCGTCGGTTGGATTGTGTGTGCCAGGTGCGCGTCGCACGAACCGGAAAGATAGAGGAACAATGGCAGGAAACGACCAGAAAGCCCACGCGGCTTCCAAGAAGGAAAAGCGCGAGATCGCTCGCGAAAGGGCCCGCATTCTGCGCGAGCAGGAAGCCAAGCGTCAGCGCCGCAACAAGGCCCTGATGATTGGGGGCGCCCTCGTCGCGCTCCTGCTTGTCGTCTTCGCCATGCTCCAGCTCCTAGGCAAGACGGGCCAGCCGAACACCGGCACCTACACCGGCACCGCGCGTCCGGCCAAGATCGCCAACATCACCGACGACTACGGCATCGACGTGAATGCGCAAGGCGTTGCGGGTAAGAGCGTCGAGGGTGCCGGGGTACTTTCGGTCTACTCGGACTACACCTGCGGGGGCTGCATCAACCTCGAGTCCGGCTACGCCGCGAAGTATCACCAGCACGCCGAAGCCGGCGAACTCTCCGTTCGCCTCTACCCGGTGGCAACCCTGAACAACCCCATCTCGGACAACGCCACGGCCGCAATGTTCTACGTCGCTACATACGCGCCCGAGCAGGCGTGGGCCTACAACGACGCACTTTTCGAGCGCACCGCGAAGACCGTCAAAGAGCATGCCTCCCACCCGACTGAGGCGGAATTCGCTGATATCGCCGCGAAGGTTGGTGTTCCGAAAGATGTTGTCAACGACCTGCCGGCATCCATCGCCGCCGAAGATTGGAAGGGTGTGGTCAAATCGGCGACGGAGGCCTTCCGTGGGAAGAATTACAACGCCACTCCCACCCTCGAGGTCAACGGCACGGTTGACGATTCCTGGCTCAAGGACGGCAACGTCGAGGCCGTGATCCAGGCCGCCATCGACGCCGGCAAGAAGTAGGCTTGCGCGCTTGGCCTCCTAGTGCGGACCTCGGCGGCGGCTGGGCGTGGGCTGCGGTGACGGCGTCGTTGGCTGCGGTGACGGCGCTTCAGCGGTGAGAGTGTGGCCAGCGTGATGGCCACACTCGTGCCTAGACGTTGTCAATCTTGCGCATTATCTGGCACACTTGTTTCGTCCGCGCGGGCGCACCCGCAAGGTGACGCCTCCTTAGCTCAGTTGGTAGAGCAACGCTCTTGTAAAGCGTAGGTCGTCAGTTCGAGTCTGACAGGGGGCTCCACTTGTGGCTTCGATCCAGTGAGGGTTGAAGCCATTTTTGGCGCTTAGCCCGCCCTAGCCAGTCCAACTTCCGGGGAACACGTCAAATATTCCGAGCTCCACCCCCTCGCGACTGGGGCCTCATGACATGCACCCTTGCGGCTGATGCGCGCCCTTGCGGCAACAGGTGTAGAAATCGCACTTTCGGGCCTGGTGCTAACCCTATTAATCTACTGGCCAGAAAATAGTGGATAGCACTCTCAAAAGGATCAGTGCAACTATCATTGAGGCTATGGATGCGCCAACTATGCCAAGCCGACTTGGCCATTTTACCTCAGGATTTTTGCGTAGCTCATCTTGGCAGATATATAGTGCGGCGATCTGAGGAACAATCAGGGCGAAGAAGGGAATGCTGAGAAGCCCAACAATCATCCCTGTCCAATACATTCGTTTTGGCTCATTACCCACAATTTCACCTCACGATGTTGCGGCACTGCTCGCCACGGAAGATTCCTCCGACAAAGAGCCTGGCGCATTGATACCCTGGCCTCACATGCCGTGGGACATTTAGTTCTCGGGTGGCACTTAGGCGCCAAGCGCAACTATTTTCCGTGGCGCCCCTGTCTGTGCCCCAAATCGTACCGTCAAGACCCCTGTTTTGGAAGTCGATTCTGTAGTTGCATATGTTGGCGGAGGCAAGAAGTAGGTACCGTGCAGCCTCTTGTCTGATGTAAGTTGACCCGCCTTGGATGTCATGTGCGAGCGTTCCTCTCGGGATGGTTGGTGACAGCCCCTTGAACCCGAAAGTAAAACCCCCTATCGTTTGGTGTCCCCACGCAGACCGCAAAGAGGCTTGGGGTGAAGGAGGGGCATAGTCATATCGGGTTGGATCGTAACCTTGAATGTGCCCTCCTTCGATGTACGTTTCAGAGGCATCGGAAACACCATCAGGTGCGGAGGCCGTGGGGGTCGAGGGCGTGGTTAACGTTGAGAGTACTAACGGTCCAGCGCTAGCAATGGCTGCGAAAGTGTGCATTTGCGATTTCATTTCTAAAGGGGGTGTATGCGAATAATAGCACACAGGCGCTTTTATGTGAAGCGTATCTCACTTGATGTGTGCGGGGGGCGGAATTTGCGACTCAAGACCCGTTCATCCGGAATCGCTTTCGGGAAGGCTACGTCTTCACTGAAGCGTGTCAGGTTTTGTTCCGTTGGAGTGGGCGGGAAAAGCTGGGAAGCCGCACGAAACTTGATGGGTGTCATCCAATTACAAAGCAGTTGTGTGATCCGGCTGTCCGAATCTATGTGGTTGCGCAGGTTGATATTTTCATCCAAATCTTTCCGTGTGGCCCCATGCCTGCTCGACGTGCCGCACTTGCGAGCACTGGGTTCGCCGTCGCGTGCTTGCTTGGGCCATCTCTTGCCTTTCATCGTAATGTCGCGCTCGGCCAGGTCCCGGCCCCGTAGCTCGAAGTTGCCGCGGTAGCGCGAAGGGGTGCGTCGGGGGGAGCTTGAAGTTGCCGCGGTAGCGCGAAGGCGGTACTTAAGAGGCCTCCCCGTAGCTCGAAATTGCCGCGGTAGCGCGTAATTTCTCAAGGCTGACGGAAACAAGCCGAAAGCGGATGCTCCCTCGACGTTTTCGAGCTACGCGGACGGTTTGGAGCTTCCGGGGCAGGCTAACTGTAGCCTGCGGCGGAGTTTCCGGGATGTGGTGTGCCCGGTTTGAGGGTTTGGCGAATCGCGGCATGCGCGGCGAATCCCGGATACGCCCGCCAGTGCTAGGTCGAGATGCGCATGGCGTTGCCCCGGTCACCATTGGCCTGCAACGGATGTGCTGGTCGTCTGAGCTCGCGAACGCCGTCGCTGCCCGCGGCACTGCACGACGTCGCCGCCATTGCGCGATAGAATTTCGGTGAAAACCTTCCGGGGGCTAAACCGGTTTTGTTAGGCTGAGGTTGGCCATGCGCGCACCCCGCGCGGGTGCGACGCCTGCCCGCCCAAGCGGGTGCGATGCCCGCACGCCCACGCGGGCACAACGCCCTAACCCACGCGGGCCCGGCTCGCTATCGACACCGGCAAGGGGAAAGCCCCGGCCTCGCGGACACCAGGCCCGCGGCGGACACCAGGCCTACAATACGTAATACGCAATAGATGTAAGGACGCATCATGATCGTGACCGACCAGCTTCAATCGTGGCTCGACTCCGAGTTTGCAGCGCTCGTTGACTTTGCGCGGCGCTCGCGCACGCAATACGGCTTTTCCACGCTGGATGCTGCCGGCAACGCCGATGAGGCCGCGGGTCTCCAGCTGTGGATCAATTGCCGTATGACTCACGTCTTCTGCCTCGCCACGCTCCGCGGCGACGAGTCCGCTCGCGACTTCGCAACACACGGCATCGCGGCCTTGCGTGAGAATTTCTACGACGCCGTTTACGGCGGGTTCTTCACGAATCTCGACTATGCGACGGGCGCGCCGGTGACCGAAGTAGACGCGCGCAAGGCTGCCTATGCCCACGCTTTTGTGCTTCTCGCGTCGAGCTCGGGTATGCAGGCCGGGATTCTGGGGGCGCGCGAGCTGTACGAGCTGGCCCTCGATGCGCACGAGTCGCATTTTTGGGAGTGCGAGTTTGGCCTGGTCTGCGAGTCTTTCGACCGGGGATTTACTCAGAGCGAGGACTATCGGGGTGCAAACGCAAACATGCACACGCTTGAGGCATCGCTGGCCGCATGGGACGCCACCGCCGATCCGCGTTGGTTGGAGAAGGCTGGCTCGATCCTTGCTTTTGTGCTCGGCGAGGCGGAGAAGATTGGTTGGCGGATCCCTGAGCATTTTGACGCCAACTGGCATCTGCTTCCCGATTTTAACAAGGATCGTCCCGCCGATCCGTTCCGCCCCTTCGGCCTTACCCCTGGTCACGGCATCGAATGGGCGCGCCTTGCGATGCACTATTGGGCTGCGAAGGCCCGACTTGGTGGTCTGAGTGACGCTTCCAATGGTACTGATGCCGACGACGCCCCCGCAGGCGCCACCAACGACGCCGAAGTGCCCGCCGCCCCCGCAGACGTCGCCCGCGAAGACTCCGATCTTGACCGTCTTCCTTCGCAGGCGCGCGCACTCTTCTTGCAGGCGATCGCCGACGGGTGGTTTGCCGACGGCGAGCCCGGCATCGTCTACACCACGGATTTTGCTGGCACCCCTGTCGTCCACGAGCGCATGCATTGGACGGTGTGTGAGGCTCTGAGTGCGTCCGCCGCCTTCGCGACCTATGGGCAAGAGGTGGGCGAGGCTGACGTCGTCGCCGACATGGAGCGGTGGTTCGATACGTTCCTTGCGTTCGCCAAGGAGCACCTGATTGAGGCGCCGGGCCGTTGGATTCACGAGCTGGACCGGACGAATTCGCCGTCGGGCATCACGTGGCCGGGCAAGCCGGATGTCTATCACGCGGCGCAGTGCGTGCTCATGCCGAACCTTCCGCTGACGCCGACCTTCGCTGGCGCGCTCAAGTTGACCTAAAGCCGTGCGAGCGCCGCGAAACCCTGTGTGGCGCTCAGTGGCGGCCGAGGCGGCCTGAAAACGGGCTGCCGCGACACAGGAGTACAGCGAAACCCTGTGCGGCGCTCAGCCCCTGGAATCGCACCGCAACGCCGCTGGGGCTAGCGCAAGCCTGCCGTCGATTCTCGGCTGAGCAGCGGCGCCGGTTCGAGTTCGAGAGAGGGGGCGGATTCGCCGCCGAGGGCGCGGATGAGGAGCTCGGCGGATACCCGGCCAAGTTCGGCGGGTTCGCGGTTGACGACCGTGATCGCCGGGGTAACGATGCGGCACAGGGGCGAGTCTTCGCAGGAACAGATCAGTACGTCGCGGCCAATTTCCTTGCCGGCGGCGCGAAGGGCGTTGAAACCGCCGAGGGCGAGGATTTCGTTGTCGAAAATGATGCCGTCGGGGGTGGTGTCGCTGTTGAGGAGCTGCCGGATCGCCGCGTGACCGGATTCTTCGGTGGCGTCCTCGCCGGAGGCGAGCAGGGCGGTGATGGCGTGGTCGGCGGCGAATTCTTTCAGCGCCTCGATTCGCTCCTGGGTGTGGACGAGGTTCGCGATGCCGGTGACGTAGCCGATCGTGCGGGCGCCGCGTTCGTATAGGTGCCCGGCGAGTGTGGTGATGATGGAGCGTTCGTCGGCGACGACGGACGCGAAGCCTTCCACGCTCTTTCCGACGACGACGGCCGGCATCTGCAGCTCTCGCAGGGCGGCGATGCGCGGGTCGTCGACGCGCGGGTCCACGACGACGACGCCGTCCACCCGGCCTTGGGCGCACCATGTGCGGTAGGTGGCGATTTCGGCGTCGGCGTGGGGGCCGGTGTGGAAGACGAGGTCTAGGTCCTGTTCGGTGAGGGCGTTTTGGAGGCCGACGATGAAGTTAAAGAAGAAGCGTTCGGTGTTGTAGGAGTCGGGCTTGCGGGCGATGAAGAGGCCGACGGCGTCGGACTTCGATCGTGAGAGTGACTGTGCGCGCGAATTGGGTGCCCAATCGGATCGCTCAGCAATGGCGAGGATGCGCTCGCGCGTTGCAGGTGAGATCCCCGGGCGGCCGTTGAGTGCGAAAGAGACGGCTGTGGGGGACACGCCGGCTTCTCTGGCGATATCGCGAATGGTCTTCCTCGCCACCGCTACTCCTTTTCGTGTTGTGACACCACATTCGTCCTCGTTATGGGGCCATTTCGAATTCTAATGTAACTCATCGGACAAAAAGCTTGCACTAAATCGGTTTAGTTATTAGGGTGAGATGTACGAGAACAACGAAGCTCTCGGCAGAAAGGCCTCCGATGGACAATTCGCTCCTCCTCAAGCGCATTAATCGTACGCTTAGCGAGCGCATCATGCGCGCCCAATTTTCTGTCGCTTCTCCGCTCCAGCTCACCATGTGGCGTGTGCCGGACGAAGAAGGTGGCGTCGTAGGAGAGCCCGTAGCTCCGGGAGAAGACGCGCAATTCCAGCCCATCTCCGCCGGGCAGCCGTGGGGCAAGCCGTGGCAGACGGTCTGGTTTGATGTGCGAGGAACGATTCCCACGGATGTTCCGGACGGTGATACGGTCGAGGCCCGCATCAACCTCGGCTTCCCGGATCACTCGGTGGGCTTCCTCGCCGAGGGGCTCGTGCGCGGGGAGGACGGGGTTGCGATCAAGGCCATCAACCCGCGCAACCAGTGGATCCCGCTCCCGCAGGAACCTGGCGCCACCTTCCACCTCACCATTGAGGCCGCCGCCAACCCCCTTCTGCTTGATGTGCTGCCCTTCCAGGAAACGCTCGATGGCGATAAGCTCACGGCCTCACGCGAGGATATGTACGTGCTTGAGCAGGCCGACGTCGTGGTACGCCACACGGAGGTCGCCGAACTGATCCTCGACATCCAGGTGCTCACCGAGATGATCGAGGCTAAGGGCGAGCCTTTTGGGCATGACGATCTCGAGGTCCTGTACGCCCTCAACGACGCGCTCGACCAGCTCGATTTGCACAACATCCCCGGCACGGCCGCCGCGGCCCGCGACGTCCTCAAGCCCATCATGGAGCGCCCAGCACTTCCCGGAGCGCACCGCCTCTCGGCCGTCGGGCACGCGCACATCGACTCCGCCTGGCTGTGGCCAATCCGAGAAACCAAGCGCAAGGTCAACCGCACGCTCGCCAACGTCTGCCGCCTCATTGAGGACGGCACCGGGCTGGTCTTTGCCCTCCCCGCCGCGCAGCATGTTGCCTGGTTGGCCGAGGAGGACCCGGAGCTTTTTGAGCGCGTCAAGAAGCACGTGGCGGAGGGCTCGATCGTCCCTGTGGGTGCGATGTGGGTGGAGCCGGACGCCGTCTTGCCCGGCGGCGAGGCGCTGGCCCGCCAGATCGTGGAGGGAGCGTCCTTCTTCGAGGAGGCCTTCGGTATCGAGTGCAAGGAAATCTGGCTGCCGGATTCCTTCGGATACTCGGCCGCGATCCCGCAACTCGCCCGCGAGGCCGGCATCACCCGCTTCCTGACCCAGAAGATCTCCTGGAACCAGACCAACGTCTTCCCGCACCACACCCTGCTGTGGGAGGGGCTGGACGGCTCGCGCATCTTCACCCACTTCCCGCCGGCCGACACGTACGGCTCGGAGGTCACTGGCGCCCAGGTCGCCCACGCCGTGAACAATTTCAAGGACAAGGGCCGCACGAACGTTTCCCTTCTTCCGTTCGGCTACGGCGACGGCGGAGGCGGGCCCACCCGCGACATGATGGCGCGCATCCAGCGCATGTCTGACCTGCGTGGGGCCCCGCGCGTCGTGGCCGAATCCCCGCACGCCTTCTTCGATCGCGCGGAGGCGGACCTGCCCGATCCCGCGGTGTGGGTGGGCGAACTCTACCTCGAGCTTCACCGTGGCACTTTCACCTCGCAGATCGCTGCCAAGCAGGGCAACCGCCGCTCCGAGGCGCTACTGCGGGAAACCGAGCTGTGGTGCACGCTGGCTGCCCTCGCCGGAGCGGACTACCCGTACGACGAATTGCGCAAGGTGTGGCACAACGTGTTGCTTTGCCAGTTCCATGACATTCTTCCCGGCACGTCCGTGGCGTGGGTCTACCGTGAGGTGGCCGCGATCTATGCAGACGTACGTGCCACCTGCGAACGCCTCATCGAAGGCGCACTGACGTTATTGGCCACGGGTCGCCCTGCCGCTGCCTCATTCGCAAACGCCACGTCTTTCTCCTCTTCGGGCGTGGCGCCTTTCGAGGCGGCGGCAGGTGCGGAATCATCCGAGCCGGCACGTGTGCAGGGATCGCGGATCTCGAACGGGGTGCTTACCCTCGAGTTCAACGACGACGGCACGTGCGCCCAGATCTCCGACGCCACCCGCACCTACATCCCCGCAGGTCAGCGGGCGGGCGTGTTCTCGATTTTCCAGGACTTCCCGAATATGTGGGATGCCTGGGACATCGATTCTTTTTACAAGGGAACCCGCGAGGACCTGGAGCTGGTGAGCGACGGCGTCGGGGTCGAGGGTGAGACGGCCTACGCCCGCGCACACGCCACCTTCGGTGCTTCGAGCATGAACATCGAGTGGACGCTCGCGCCCGGCAGGCCCTACGTCGATGTCAAGGCCGAGGTCGACTGGCACGAGCACGAAAAGCTACTCAAGCTCAGTTTCCCCGTGGACATCCACACGGATCACGCCCAGTACGAGACCCAGATGGGCTACATTTCGCGGCCGACCCACACCAACACCTCCTGGGAGGAAGCCAAGTTTGAGGTCAGCGCCCACCGCTGGGTTCGCCTAGCCAACGCCGGTGCGGCGTGGTCCATCGCCAACGACGCCACCTACGGCTGGGACATCACCCGCCACGGGGCTGGGCGCCGCGGCACTTGGAGCGACGTGCGCGCCACTCTCGTCAAGTCTGCCATCTACCCCGACCCGAACCAGGATCAGGGTCGCTTTACCTGGACTTTCCGCATCCATCCCGGCGCACAGGTGCTCGACGCCGTCGCGGACGGCCAGCAGCTCAACCTTCCGTTGCGTCCGGCTCCCGCCACCATCGGCGCACCGTTCGCGTGCACCGGCGCCGTCATCGAGTCCGTCTCCATGGCCCCTGATCGCTCGGGCGACGTCGTCCTCCGCCTCTACGAGGCGACTGGCGCTCCGTCCACCGTCACCCTGACCTGGCCCGACGTAAGCGTGAGTGCCACCGACCTTCGCTACCGTCCCTCATCCGAGGCGCCGGCCGTCACCACCGTCGGCGACGATCATACCCTTGACCTTGCGCCGTTCCAGATAGCGACGTTGCGCGTTCGCCCCCGCACTGCACCCACCGCAAAGGAGACCCGATGAAATTCGGCGTCAACTACACGCCCCGCGCGGGCTGGTTCCACTCGTGGCTCGACTTTGACCCGGCCGCGATTGCCTCCGACCTTGACGCGATCGCCTCCCTCGGCGTCGACCACCTGCGAATTTTTCCGCTGTGGCCCCTGTTGCAGCCCAACCGTAGCCTCATCCGCGAAGCTGGCCTTGACGACGTCGTCACCGTGGTCGAGCTGGCGGCAGAGCGTGGGATGAACACCTACGTCGACGTCCTGCAAGGCCACCTGTCATCCTTCGACTTCCTACCTGCCTGGGTCAGCACCTGGCACCGGCGAAACCTCTTCACCGATGCCGACGTTGTCTCCGGCGAACGCGCACTCGTGCACGCCATGGCCACCCGCCTTAGGGACGTCAGGGGAGCACGTGGGCTGAGCCTTGGCAACGAATTCATTCAGTTCGCCGCCGATCGTCACCCCGACCAGCACCGGGCAAGCATCGACCAGATCGACGCCTGGCTCGAGGATCTGCTGGGAACCGCCCGAACCGTGTGGCCCGAAGGTACCCACGTCCACACGCACGACGAAGACCTCTGGTTCGATAACACCCACCCCTTTACCCCGGCGGCGGCCGTCAATGCTGGTGACCTCACAACGGTCCATTCATGGGTTTTTGGGCGCGTTGGCCCGCGCCTGGGCGCAGGAGCACCCGAACTGGAGTGGTACTCGCGTTATCTGTGCGAATTAGCCGCAGGATGGTCCGCTGATCCCGATCGGGGCGTTTGGCTCCAAGAAATCGGTTCGCCATCTAACTATGTGGATCCAGCCGACGCAGCGGGATTCCTCACCGCCAACATCGACCGCCTCCTTGGCGCCGAAGGTGGCGGCACCGCCCCCAACCTCCAGGCCATCACCTGGTGGTGCTCACACGACGTATCTCGGAACCTCGTGGACTTCCCCGAGGTCGAATACACCCTTGGACTCTTCGATTCAGACGGTGATATCAAGCCGATCGGGAGCGCCTACAAGGAGGCAATCGAACGGTATTCGGACGCTGAACCCACCCGGATCGAAAGGCCGACGATGGCCATCACGCTCACCCCTGACGGGCGTGACCTCGCCGACGCTAGCCACGAGTTCTTCGACTCGTGGATGGCATCAACCCTCAATGGCGATGTGCCTCGCATCGTCGTCAACAACTAGCTTCCAACTGGGAAGCACTTCTTCGAAGGAGAAGAAAATGAAAGTTAAGAAGCTAGGAGCCCTCGCGGCTGCCGTAGCACTGTCGCTGACTGCGTGCACCGGCGGATCTGGCTCGAATGCGGCCACCTCCACTGGCACCGGCAGCGCTGACGGAAAGCTCACGGGCGAGATCACCTTCCAGACCTGGTCTCTGAAGAACGAAAAGTTCACCCCCTATTTCGAGAATCTCATCAAGGAATTTGAGTCCCAGAACCCCGGCGCCAAGGTCAAGTGGCTTGACCAGCCGGGCGACGGCTACGAAGACAAGGTCCTCCAGCAGGCCGAGTCGGGCGAGCTGCCCGACGTCGTCAACCTGCCACCCGAGTACGCATACGCGCTCGCATCAGTGAACATGCTCGTCGACCTCAACAAGGACTCGAAGGTCATTAAGGAATACGTTCCCGGCGGCGTCGGCGCCTACACATTCGACGGGCTTGAGGGAGTCTACGGATTCCCCTGGTACCTCGGTACCGAGTTGAACTACTGGAACACCGAGCTGCTCGAGAAGGGCGGCATGACTGAGGCTCCGGCAACCTACAAGGAGACCTGGGAGCTTGCAGCCAAGCTCGGCGAGCAGGGCATCCCCACGATCTCTGACCTGCCCAGCCCGAAGGGCCTACAGATCATGGTCTCGGATGCAGGCGGCAAGCTCGACATCATCAAGGATGGCAAGTTCGTCTTTAATACCCCCGAGGCCGAGGCGATTATCGCCACCTACGTCGATCTCTACAAAAAGGGTGCCATCACTCCCGAGGCACTCCAGAACGCTGGCGCCGCAAACGCCAACGTCAACAACTTCAACAAGGGCACCGTTGCCTGGACCACCGCTGGCCCGAACTACATTGACAAGGACGTCGCGGTGAACTCCCCGACCCTCCTGCCCAAGGTTAAGGTCAGCCACGGCTTCGGCAACCCGCCGCTCTTCGTCCAGGGCATCTCGGTTTCCAAGCAGTCCAAGAACCCTGAGCTCGCCATGAAGTTCGCCGAGTTCGTGACCAACACGGACAACCAGATCGCCTTCGTCAAACTCGCCGTCGGCTTCTTCCCGGGCACGATCGCCGCTAACGCAGATCCGTCGAAGTTCGCGCAGGCAGCCCAGAATCCGGAGCAAAAAACTGCCACGGAGCTAGCCGCCAAGCAGATGGATGCCGCCAAGATGACCGGTAACCCGCGTTACACCGACGAGATGGAGACCTTCGCCAAGCAGCAGATCGCGCTTGCTGTTAAAGGCGAGATCACGCCGAAGGAAGCCCTCGACAAAGCTGTTGAACACGCCCAGCAGACTCTGCAGAAGTAAGAAACCGGAGGGGACGAGCTCATGAAATTGCAACGTTGGTACATTCCCTACCTCCTCGTGTTGCCCGGCGTCGTGTGGGTCCTCGTATTCGCGCTGTGGCCCTTCCTCAACACCGTGGCACTAGCTTTCACCGATGCTCGTCCCCTCCAGCCTGCGAACTTCGTCGGACTGGATAACTTCCGGATGTTGTTCTCCGACGAACGTTTCACCTACGCACTGACTACGTCACTCGTGTACGTGGTGGTGTGCGTGCCATTCTTGACATTCCTGCCCCTACTCTTGGCACTCCTCCTCCATGAGAAGATCCCGGGCGTGGGATTCTTTAGGACGACGTTCTATTTCCCGGTCATTGCCTCGGCCGTCGTCGTCGCCATCGTATGGGAATTCCTCTTCTCCGGATCTGGCACCGTTAACGAGGCGTTGAAATTCTTCGGGATGATCGACCGGCCCATCGAATTCCTCTCTGACCGTTGGCTCCTCATTGCCTGCGCGATCGGGCTGACAGTGTGGAAGGGCTTAGGCTACTACATGGTCGTCTACCTCGCCGCGCTGTCGAACATCGGGCGCGAGCTCCACGAAGCCGCTGCGATCGACGGAGCCGGCCGCTGGCGCCGCTTCTGGTCGGTGACAGTGCCGGGCGTGCGTGGCCCCATGATGCTGGTGGCCGTCCTCATCTGCGTGGCTGCGATGCGAGTTTTCACCGAGCTTTACGTTCTGTCCAACGGCTCGGGCGGCCCCGGCGGACGCTCGATGTCCGTGGTGATGCTCATCCAAGCGATGGGCAAGGGCCTGGGCGGGCAAATCGGTTACGCCTCGGCCATCTCTCTCGTCCTGTTCTTCCTCACGCTGGTTCCGCTCGCGATCGTCGGCTTTACCTCCAACCGCGACCTCATCCGCGATGCGATGGCCGCTCGTCGTTCCAAGAAGACTGTCAAGCAGCTCATCGCCAAGCGCCGCAAAGAAGCCGAGACCGTACCCGATACCTCTATGCCGCTCGTTGCGGCCAGCGCCGGCAAAACTCTTGAGGAGAATGCACGATGAGGACGCAACAACACGACATCCCCGCAACCGCCGTTCCCACACCGCAGCCGGTTCGCGTTAACCACGATCGTCCCTACCGTATGAAGGGTTCGGTGGACATTCTCAAGCCCTCCCTCGGCGGCCTCATCGCTAAGTATGTGCTCCTGTTTGCCATCCTCGTGGTCATGGTCTTCCCCTTCCTGTGGCAGCTGTCGACCTCCTTCAAGGGGGCAGTGGAAAACATCTACGACTTCCCTCCCTCCATCATCCCCCAGGCGCCGACTCTCGATAACTACCGGACGGTGTTCAACACGATCCCGGTGCTCACCTACGCCTGGCATTCGCTGCTGGTGGGTGTAGGCACGGTGCTCACTAACGTCGTCTTCGCAACCCTCGGCGGCTACGCACTTGGTTGCATGACCTTCCGCGGCAAGGGACTCGTCTTCGCCGTCCTCTTCTCCACGCTGCTCCTGCCCGGCGAGGTCACGCTGACCTCTCAGTACCTGACGGTCAAGTCCCTCGGCATGGCCAACACGTTGTGGGGCGTCTTCATCCCGGGCGCGATTTCGGCGATCAATATCCTCCTGGTGACCGCCGCGTGCCGCATGATCCCGAAGGAAATCCTTGACGCCGCCACCATGGACGGAGCTAACACCCTTCAGCGCCTGCGCCACATTGTCTGGCCAAATATTCGTGGCATGGTCTCGGTGGTCGCGCTGTTTGCCTTCATCGGCGCGTGGGACGACTTCCTGTGGCCGTTGGTGGTTCTTTCCGACCCGGCCAAGTACACCCTGACTGTCGGCATGGAATACCTCAACTCGAGCCTCGGCGCTAACCCGCGTGCGATCGCCGCCGGCACGATGATCGCACTCGTGCCGATCATCCTCCTCTTCGCGACCCTCCAGAAGCAGTTCTTCAAGGGCGTCGAGGAAGGCGGCGTGAAGGGATGATCGCCTGGGCGGCGATTCCGCAACCACGGTCCTTCACCCCGGCGGGCGGGCGGCTCCTCCTGGCCGACGTCACGGTAGTGGGCGGGCCCGGATGCGAACGGGAGGCCGAGCGTTTGCGGGCCGAACTTCGTGAGCGTGGTCTGACGACGCCGTCGGGAAGCGCGCCGGCCGGAAACGGCGGGACGATCATCTCGCTCAAGCTCGACCCGGGCCTCGACGCCATTCCCGGCACGATTGACGCCGAGCGGGCCGAAATTGTCGTCACGATGGACGGCGTACGCATCCGTGCGGCGGCGGGCGTGGGGCTTTTCCGGGCAACGCGCCAGATCCTGCACAACGTGCGCGCTCGCGGATACGTGCCGTGCGGGGTGGCATGGGTGGCGCCCGCGGTTGCCGAGCGTGGCCTCCACCTGGACGCTGCGCGAAAGTTCTTTTCTGCGCGCTGGATCAAGGATGAGCTACGCCGGGCCGCTGACGTGGGCGTGAACGCCTTCCAGTGGCACTTCTCAGAAAACGAAGGCTTCCGCTTGGAAAATCCCGGTCACCCGGAAGTGATGTCGGCGCATGTCATCACGCGGGCCGAGGCGGCCGAGATCATCGAACTGGCCCGCGACCTGCACATCTTTGTGATTCCCTCGCTCGACATGCCCGGTCATCTTCGCAAGGCGCTGGCCGAACACCCGGATCTGCAGCTGCCCGCTGCGCAACGACCGGCCGACGCCGAGCCCCTTGCCATCCCCGATACCGGCCACGCCCTCAATATTGCCGAGCCCGCGGCGTTGGATTTTGCCCACGCACTCATCAACGACATGGCCGACGTCTTCGCCGGGTGTCACGCCTGGAACCTCGGCGGGGACGAGTTCGTGGATTTCGCTCATATCGAGGCCTATTCTGGCTTGAGCCGCGCTGCTCGCGAGCGTTTTGGCCCCGACGCGACGGGCTTTGATCTGCTCACCGCGACTGTCAACGAGATCGCCGACGACGTCGCGGCGCGTGGCTTCGAGCCACGCGTGTGGAACGATGGTATGTTTCGAGCTCGCCTCGTGCGCCTCGATCCCCGCGTGAAGGTTACGTGGTGGACGAACTGGCATGCCGAGATGGCGCCCGTGAACGTTGCGTTGGGTGAGGGGCACGGCGTCGTCAATTTCAATGACGCGTTGTTCTACTACGTGCTCGGTGAAAACGCAGGCTACTGCTATCCGACAGCCGCCCGGGTGTGGGAGGCCGACTGGCATCCCGGGCTCTTCCCGAGCCTGCCGGGCGGGCATCGCCAAGAGATCTTCGCCGGGGAGCGTGTGGGAGCTCGCGCCGCGGGGCGTGCCGGAGAGCTTACCGGAACAGCCGCGACTACGGGCGGGCGAGCGGATATCGGTGAGCCCGCTGATGGGACGGCCGTTGGTGGTGAGATTTCACGGTCCGGATACCCGGCCCAGCTTGTGGGCGCCTACTTCTCGGTGTGGGCGGACAAGCCGCAGGCCCAATCTGCCCGCGAGGTGTCGGACGGAATCCGGCCTGGGCTTCGAGCGTTGGCTGAGCGCTCGTTCAATGCGGGAAGCAAACTCACGCTCGACGAATTTTGTGAGCTCGACGCCGCGATTGGAGTTCCCGGCCCAGCGGTGTCGTAGGTGCCGGTGCCGCCGCACCATTAAAGCGGGCCCCGCCCGGCCCGGGCGCCGGCGCCCCCACCGCTTCAGAGCTGCCAGTCGATCGGCGGCGCGCCCTGCTCGCCGAGCAGGGCGTTTACCTTGGAAAACGGCTTCGACCCGAAGAATCCGCGGGTGGCAGACAGCGGCGAGGGGTGGGCGGACATGACGGTGGGCACGTCGCGCAGCAGTGGCCGGAGGTCTTGCGCCTTCTTTCCCCACAGGACGGCGACGAGCGGTTGGTCGCGCCGGGCCAGCACTCGCACAGCGTGGTCGGTGATCTTCTCCCAACCCTTTGCGCGGTGGGAGTCGGGCGCGCCCGGCGTCACGGTGAGAACCCTGTTCAGCAGCATGACCCCGTTTTCGCACCAGGGCGTGAGGTCGCCGTGGGAGGCCGGCGTGATGCCGAGATCTTCGTAAAGTTCGCGATAGATATTTGACAGGGAGCGCGGGAGCGGACGAACGTCGCGGTCAACGGCGAAGCTCAACCCGATGGGATGGCCGGGTGTGGGGTAGGGGTCTTGGCCCACGATCAGGACGCGGACCTTGCTCAGCGGATAGGTGAAGGCGCGCAACACGTTCTCGCCTGCGGGAAGATAGCCGCGACCCGCCGCGTTTTCCTCCCTGAGGAAGTCGCCCATGGCGTGAATATCCGCCTCGACGGGGGCGAGGGCCGTGGCCCATTCCGGATCGATGATCTCGCGTAGTTCCATGGTCTCTACGCTAGCACCGCTTCGAATGGACGACGCCGTCGTCAAAGCGCTGAAGAAATCCATGCCCGCGCAGAAGCTGCCGGTTCGGTCCTACCGCCGCGGTTCGCCCCTGGTGATTCGGCGCATGCCAGCACGTGTCAGGACGTGTCGGTGCGGCGTCGTAAAGTGGGAGCATGGGAGAGGAACCTGAAAACGAGCTGACCGAACTCGAGCGCACGATCTTGCGCATTGAGCGCGGCTGGTGGCATCTGGGTGCGACGCGCGATCAGGCTATTCGGGGCGAGTTGGGGATGAGCCCGTCGAAGTATTACATGCTGCTCTCGCGCATGCTCGATTCTGAGCGCGTGTGGAGGGCTGACCCGGTCCTCGTCGATCGTCTGCGCAGGCTACGCGAGGGACGCCTGGCCGAGCGCCGGAGTGGCGAGGAGTAGGTGTCGAGTCCCGCATACGCGTCGTTTCGCTGTAGGCTAGGGCCGTGGCCACTACATATCCTGAAGACGAATTTGATCGCCAAGCCGCCGAGCGTACGACGGTTGGCGTCCACCGCGCGCCGAGCAGCTCCCGACCGTGGGTGATCGCTTTGATCGCCGTGTTGGTGCTTGCACCGCTACTGGGCATTGGTATCGGCAAGCTGGTTGCGGGTAGCGATTCTCCCGCGGCGTCCGAGACGACCGCCACGTCCGAGGCGAGCGCGGCTGCGGTGAGCACGCCCACCGAGGTGACGACGGCGCCGTCCACTGTTCCCACGACCGCGCCGACCACGGCACCGGCCGCGCCGACCACGGCACCGACCGCGCCGACGCCGGAGCCGTCGGTGAGCGCGAGCGCGGCTGAGCCGAACCTCGCCCACAGTATCCTCGTCCTAAACGGGCGCGGCACCAGCGGTTTGGCTGGACAGAAAGCCAGGGTGTTGAAGAGCGCGGGCTTTACGAACACCGCGGTTGGCGATTACAAGAGCCAGGCTCCGGCCGAGTCCACGATCTACTACAGCGGGCGGGAATTTGCGGGGACTGCCAAGCTAGCAGGGGAGAAGCTGGGGATCGTCAACCTCGTCGACGACGCCGCGCGCGCCTCCCAACTGGGCAGCACGATTGTGGTGATCCTGCGCTAGCGTCGCGTGAGCTGAAGGGAGCGACCCCATAAGTTGATATGGGGTCGCTCAACTTTTAGCTGGGCGTGAAACCGGCCCGACGGCGTCGTAGAAAGATTTGCACTCGGTGGCCGTGAGTGCCAAAATCTCTATTGGCACTCTTGAAGTGAGAGTGATAATTCTGCAGTCGATGAGGCTGGCGCAAGGCCGGGGAAAGGACCGGTCGGGCGCTCGCCGTCCGTCGCGGGCATTGGCTGGACAACCACTAACGTGGAGGAAATTCGCATGGCAAAGATCATTCATTTCGATGAAGAAGCTCGCCGCGGTATGGAGCGTGGCCTTGACCTGCTCGCCAACACCGTGAAAGTGACGCTCGGCCCGAAGGGTCGCAATGTCGTTCTCGACAAGCAGTGGGGCGCACCGTCCATCACCAACGACGGCGTCTCCATCGCCAAGGAAATTGACCTCGAAGATCCGTTCGAGCGCATCGGCGCTGAGCTGGTCAAGGAAGTCGCTAAGAAGACTGACGACGTCGCAGGTGACGGCACCACCACGGCAACCGTCCTTGCTCAAGCCCTTGTGAAGGAAGGCCTGCGCAACGTCGTGGCGGGCGCCAACCCGATCGCCCTGCGCCGCGGCATCGACCTCGCCGTTGAGGCCGTCGTCAAGCAGCTCCTTGTTGACGCCAAGGAGATCGAGACTCCCGAGGAGATCGCCGCCACCGCAGGCATCTCCGCCGGCGATAAGGAGATCGGCGAGCTCATCGCCGAGGCTCTCGACAAGGTGGGCAAGGAAGGCGTTGTGACCGTCGAAGAGTCCAACACCTTCGGCACTGAGCTCGAGCTCACCGAGGGTATGTCCTTCGACAAGGGCTACCTCTCCCCGTACTTCGTCACCGATCCGGAGCGTCAGGAAGTCGTCCTTGAGGACGCATACGTCCTCCTGGTCGAGTCCAAGATCTCCAACGTCAAGGATCTCCTGCCGCTGCTCGAGAAGGTTATGCAGACGGGCAAGCCGCTCGCCATTATCGCCGAGGACATCGAGGGCGAGGCTCTTGCCACCCTCGTCGTCAATAAGATCCGTGGCACCTTCAAGTCCGCAGCCGTTAAGGCGCCGGGCTTCGGCGATCGCCGCAAGGAAATGCTCCAGGACATGGCTGTTCTCACCGGTGGCCAGGTCATCTCGGAGACCGTGGGCCTCAAGCTCGAGACCGCCGACATCACCATGCTCGGCCAGGCTCGCAAGGTCGTCATGACTAAGGATTCGACCACCATCGTCGAGGGCGCGGGCACCGCTGAGGACATCAAGGCACGTGTGTCCACTATCAAGACCCAGATCGAGAACTCCACCTCGGATTACGACAAGGAGAAGCTCCAGGAGCGCCTGGCTAAGCTCGCGGGCGGTGTCGCCGTCATCAAGTCGGGTGCGGCTACCGAGGTCGAGCTCAAGGAGCGCAAGCAGCGCATCGAGGACGCCGTCCTCAACGCTAAGGCTGCTGTCGAAGAGGGCATCGTCGCCGGCGGTGGCGTTGCTCTGCTCCAGGCCGCGGACACTGTCTTCAAGACCCTCGAGCTCGAGGGCGATGAGGCAACCGGCGCCGCGATCGTGAAGTACGCCGTTGCTGCTCCGCTCAAGCAGATCGCCGAGAACGCTGGCCTCGAGGGCGGTGTCGTGGCAGAGAAGGTCCGCACGCTTCCCGCGGGTCAGGGCCTAAACGCCGCCACGGGCATCTACGAGGATCTGCTCGCCGCCGGCGTTGCCGATCCGGTCAAGGTCACCCGTTCTGCTTTGCAGAATGCGGCCTCGATCGCTGGCCTGTTCCTTACCACGGAGGCCGTGGTTGCGAACAAGCCTGAGCCGGCCGCTGCTGGCCACGACGATGCCGCTGGCATGGGTGGCATGTACTAAAGCGCCAAAAGCTGATGGGCCCGCCGAGCGATGCTTGGTGGGCCCATCGTTTATGTCAGCGAGATTTAGGCGGCTGGGCGCCGGGTTGAGGAGCGGGCACGCGGGTACGCCGGTGAGGGCGGGTACGCCGGTGAGGCGCGAGGCCTGCGCGCGGTTATTCGACGAGACTACGCGGGAATTCCCCGCCGAAGTCGCGTCGCTCTGTGTCCTTGTCCTTGGCGCGCTCGATCTTTTCGCGCGTGGCGCGGGCGATCTCGTCGCGCCGGGCCTGCTTGACTTCCTCAGCCGTGAGAGCACGGCGCGGCGAGCCCGGTTCGAGGTCCTCGGAGGCCTCCTCGAGCGAGGAGCCCTGATGAACCGTCTGCGAGGGCGCCGCGCCGGGAGTGGCGACTCGGGGCTCAGCGGTGACGTCGCCGGGCTCATCCGGGCTCTCCAGCGCCTCGGCGTTGTTCTCAGCCTCAGAGGCTGGCGTAGGCGCGGCGGGCGGCTCGGCTTGCTCGGCGGACGAAACAGCGGGCTCGGCGGGCGGCTCGTCGTGCTGGCCGGAGGAACCCGGCTTGTCGCCGCTGACTGCGAAGTCGCCGGACGCGGCATCTTCCTTGATCCACGCCAGCTCGGACGTGGGAGACTCAGTGAGCAAGGTCCGGGGTTCGACGCCGTCCGGCCCCGCTTCCAGGGGGCCGTCCGGGTCTGTTGACGTCGAGGGCTGTGCCTGTTCCGGGTCAGGCGGCAGAGGTTTGTCCTCAAGGCTCGAGGCGTCGCTAGTGCGGGCCGGGTCGGTCGCGGTGGCGGGCGCGGCCGGTGCGGGGACAGACGCCGAAGCGCCCGCGGGAGCAAGCCCAGGTCCACCCACTGCGGCGACCGGGGTTTCGCGTGAGCCTGCGTCAACAGCGCGGTCCACGCCGGCCTCGCCAGCGATCACACCGCCGGCCGCCGGTTCGCCGATCCCGCTCGCGGGCACCTCAACCTCCGCGGCACACTCGCCAAAGGGAACAGTGGGGCCGGTAGGCTCGGCGCTCGTCGGCGTCGGGGATGTGGGCTCGGTGAGCGCGGTCGCGCTCGCAACGGACTCCGACAGTGTCACGGGCGGAATCGGGTTGCCGTTGTCATCCACACGGATCACGGGAATGAGACCAGTGTTGACCTTCTCAAGCTTGGCCAGCAGGCGCTGGCGCTCGAGCTGAAGATTCTGCCGGGCCGAATCCTCCCACTGTGCGGCCAAGGGCGTGGTGTAGATGCGGCGGCGGTCAAGAAGCCGGGTAACAACCTCCAGGCGGGCTTCCAAAAAATGGATGTCGGGGATGTGAGCATACTCCTGGCGAATCTTTTCCATATATTTTTTGTACTTCTGAGGCTGGCAAGCCAAGGCACCGAGGTGAGCGTCGGTCAGGACGAGGAGGTCCATGTCCTCCGCTTCATACATCCCTGACTCCGGCATAGGGAGCGGGTGGCGGCGCATGTGGCCAATCAGCTCGCGGATGGCCTCCACGGTCTGCGGGGGAATGCCGAGGTCAAGGAAGTGCTTGGCGGCCAATGCAGCCGACGCCCCGCGATCCTCGCCGCCGTTGCGGGTATAAATCGCCTGGCCATCGGTCGAGAAGACGAGGCCGTGTCCCCACGCTGCCAGGCGCACCACATCGGCATCGTGGGCCTCGGCCGCCAGGGCGTCAATGCGGGCGAGGTGATCGAAGAGGTGCTGGGTGCCGTGGTAGGTGCGTCCGGGGCTCGACCACAGCTCAATGAGGTGGTAGCACACGCGTTCAATGTCGTCGCGCGGGGAGGTGGCGCCCACGGCAATCGCCGAACGCACAAAAGATTGCGTGACCCATTGGGGCACAACGTTACGAGACATCTCACTCCAAAATTTCGATGACCTCCGCGATTCTACCTACAATGGCAGTAGTATCTGAATTGATTGATCCCCGATGCCGCCTTCGCGGCTGCGAACGTAGGTAAGAATGACTCATCCATCCTCTGTCTTGCGAGGTCGTGCGCTGATTACCGGTGGCTCTTCAGGCCTTGGTTTGACCTTCGCGCGCCAGCTAGCAGAACGCGGCTTGGATCTCGTTCTTGTGGCGCGCAACGCCGAACGCCTGGACGAGGCGGCTGAGGCTCTTCGAAACGCCGGCGTTGAGGTGGAGACGTTGGTCGCTGACCTGGCTGACGACGCCGGCGTCGCGGCTGTCTCGCAGCGCCTGGGTTCGGCGAGCTCCCCGGTCAGCGTCTTCGTCAACAATGCGGGCGCCGGGTTGTATGCCAAGATGACCACGGCCGATCCGACCGAGCTCCTGGCGGGTGCCCAGCTGATGGCGTTGGCGCCGATGGTGTTGGGTGGAGCGGCGGCCGCGGCGATGAAAGAGCGCGGCGAGGGCGTCATCATCAACACGTCCTCGATGTCGGGCGCGGCACCCATGGGCGCATATTCGGCGATTAAGGCCTTCGTCCGTGTGTGGTCGGATTCCCTCGCGATCGAGGCGGCTGCCTTCGGCGTGCAGGTTGTTACCTTCATCCCGGGTTGGGTGCGCACGCAGTTCCATGCGCGAACCGGCGTGTCGACCTCGTCGATTCCGGACTTCCTCTGGCTCGACGCCGATCGGGTCGTCGCCGAGTGCCTGGCCGACGTCGAGAAGGGCAAGACGTCGTCAACTCCCTCCAAGCGCTTCAAACTGATTGGCTTCTTGGCCAAGCACGCGCCCGCGCCGGTGGTGGCCGCGGCGGTGAAAAAGCTCAATAAAGGCCGCCGATGAGCGAGCTTCACCCGCTGGACGACTACCATTCGGAGTCGAAGATGAGGGCGCGTAAGAACGTGCGCCGATTCTTCACGCGCCCGGCCCTGAAGACGATCCTTTCCACCACTGTCACCGGCCAGGACAACGTGGAGGGTCTCGAGGGCGCCTACATTGTAGTCGGCAACCACACCTCGCACCTGGATGCGCCGATGGTTTTCACCCTCCTGCCCGAGCACATGACGGAGCGGCTCGCCACGGGCGCCGCTGCGGATTACTGGTATCGTCGCCCCGCTATTTCGAAGGTGACCTCGCTCTTTTTCAACACGTATCCGATCGAGCGCAAGAACAAGTCTGGTGACCCGAACGCCGGCCGCGCCAAGGGCATGACCTCGCGCCTCCTCAAGGACGGCATCCCGATCCTCATTTTCCCGGAGGGTACGCGTTCTCGTACGGGAGAGATGGGCGAATTCAAGGTGGGCGCCGCCGCGCTGGCCATCAAGTTTGATATTCCGATTGTTCCGTTGGCAATGCGCGGGGGCCACGAGGCCATGCCGGTCGGGTCCGTGCTCCCCGCCGCCAATCGGCCCCCGATCGACATGTTCATCGGTAAGCCCATGTATGCCCATGAGGGCGAGCAGCCGGAGGCGTTTATGGCTCGCGTTCGTTCCCACATTGTGGCGATGCTTGAGCAGAGCTCACCCTACCCCGAGGAAATTTAGGCCGGTCAAAGTCACCTAGTGGCCCTTGCTAGCGGCTGCCCCTAGTAGCTCCGAGTTGTTGCTCGTGGCGGTCGGTTACTGTCCCCGCCCGCGCCATTCGCGCTTTTTCTTCACGACGACGGGCTCGCCGTTCTCGTCCAACACTCCCGGGAATTCGAGCCGCACCGTTAGGCCCCCGCCTTCTGTTTCGGAGACGCACGCGACGCCGTCGTGAACCTGCATAATGGCCGAGACGATCGCTAGGCCGAGGCCGGAGCCGCCCGAGACGCGTGATCGCGAGGTGTCGGTGCGGTAGAAGCGTTCGAAGATGCGTTCGGCCTCGTCCGCGGTGATACCGGGCCCGTGGTCGCGCACTTCGACGATTCCGCGGTCGGGCCGCTCAGGGTCGACGCCGACGGCGACCTCCACCGCCGTCCCCTCGGGCGTGTGAGTGATGACGTTGGACAACAAATTCGTGATGACCTGCGTGACCTTTTCGGCATCTGCGTTCACGACGACAGAGCGCGGCTCCTCGCCGCGAAGGCCGATGACCTCGGCGGGCCAGAGCGGGGCCCGCACATGAAAATCCGTCACCGTGTTGAGCGCGACCGTTGCGAGATCGACGTTTTGCATGTTGATCTTGCGGCGCTCGTCGAGGCGGGCAAGCTGAAGCAGGTCGTCAACGAGGTGCGCCATGCGTTCGGACTCCGATTCGATACGGGACATCGCCTGATCCACGCCCTCGGCGGGCACACCGCCCAGGCGATAAAGCTCGGCATATCCACGAATCGTGGCGAGGGGCGTGCGCAGCTCATGGGAGGCGTCCGAGACGAACTGCCGCATCCGCTTCTCCGAGGCCACCTGCACGTCAAAGGACTCCTCCACGCGCGAGAGCATCTTGTTGATGGACTGGCCAAGGAGGGCAACTTCCGAGCCGTCTGTTCCGGTGGGGACGCGGACGGACAGATTCCGGGCGGCAACTTCGTGGGTGGCGCGCTCAATGTCACGCAGGCCCGTGAGGGATTGATCCACGAGGAGGTAAGCTGCGAGCGCGCCGAGGACCAGGGTGATGAGCACGAGCGTGGCCAGTGCACCGGCGAGGTTGCGCACCGTTTCATCGATCTGTTCGAGGGGCAGTCCGATGACGACGGTGCCGACGGAGGTCAACGTCGTCGGCGAAAAATTGAGCTCGGTGGTGATGATTCGCCACTCTTGGCCGTCCAGCGTTGATGGCACGGTGAAAGGCGCCGAGGACTTGCGTTCGGCGAGCTCCTCGGGATTGAGCGGAGTGCCGTTCTCCTCCGCGATGTGAGAGTTAACCACGGTAATGTGGCTGTAAGGCTTGCCGTTGACCTTGTCGTCATAGGTGATGAAAAGGTAGAACTCGCTGGGCAGGAGCTGATCGCGGGTGTCGTTGATGAGCTGTTCGACGGTGACGGTGGCCATCGTGCGCCCGGACGAGCGGAGGTTTCGGTCCGCTTCGTCGATCAGGGAAGCACGTAGCGTGACGGTAGCGAGCCACGAAATCGTGATGAGCACGAAGGCCATGAGCACCATGAACGCGAAGACGATGCGAACCGAGAGGGTCCGCCATACTTTCGGCGCCGGGCGCCGGTCCTTAAAAAGGGCAGTACTCATTTCGCCCGGCGAAGCACGTAGCCGATGCCGCGCTTAGTGTGGATGAGAGGCTCGAGTGCGTCCGCCTCCGCGGGGTCGTCAATGCCGAGTGCCTCCGGCGAATCGATCTTGCGGCGCAGGTAGGAGATGTAGGACTCGACGATGGAGGCCTCGCCCTCCCAGTTGTAGTCCCACACGTGTTCAAGGATCTGAATCTTGGACACCACGCGTTCGGCGTTAATCAGCAGGTAGCGCAGGAGCTTGTACTCGGTTGGCGAGAGGTCGACGTCGCGGCCGGCACGGCGCACCTCATAGCTATCCTCATCCATTTCGAGATCGTGATAACGCAATACGTCGGGTTCGGACGTATCCGGATTGGTTCGCCGCAAAATAGCGTGAATGCGGGCCACGACCTCCTCCAAGGAGAACGGCTTGGTGACGTAATCGTCCGCACCAACCTCCAGGCCACGGACACGATCTTGCACGTCATCTTTCGCTGTCAGGAAGAGCACAGGCAGATCGGGCTCACGTTCCCGCAGATGCGTGAGAACCTCGAAACCGTCCATGTCGGGCAGCATGATGTCGAGGACAACAATGTCTGCCAGGAAGTCGCGTTCCACGCGCATTGCCTCCGCGCCGTTTTGGGCGGTGGCAACGTCAAACCCCGCAAAGCGGAGCGATGCCGAGAGCAATTCACGAATCGTCGGCTCATCGTCAACGACGAGAATCTTTGCCTCGGGTTTTTCTTTACCTAACTGTGCAACCATGGATCAATCTTGCCCCAAAAACGCGCACAACAGGAAGACAATCCACAGCCAATCCGCGTTCGATGAAACCGACGCCCCTCTAGGTGGACGCCAAGTGCCGCTCTATATGAAGGTGAGCGGGTCGAAATCGTTCAGGTCAATGGGGTAGATACGATTGAGGGTCTGGTTGAACGCCGACATATCATACTCCAGATCCACGATCTTCAATCCACGCTCCTCAAGCTCCGCCAACTGAGCCGAGAGATACTCGCGGAAACACACAATCGCAACCCTGTGGCCGGCGTCGAGCAGCTGCCTCACCTGCGGCAAATAATCCACGTCGTGGGAGGCAATAACGATGTCCCTACCCGGGCGATACTTTGCGATAGCTTCGAGCGTGCGCTGGATGCCGGCGTCGACGATCTTCACATCGGGGTCATTGCTCGTGAGTAGCACAGGCTGCCAGCCGATCGCCAAGAGCGCTTGGACAAACGTCATGGCGGTGCGCTGAGTGGCGTTCATGTAGAAAAGGCCAGTTGTCCCGACGCCGTCCGAGCTGGTCGGTTCCTCGCCCGTTACTTCGCTCGTCGCCGACCCGTCAGCCCAAGGGTCATAATGCAGGACGCGGTCCCAGCGGGGGCGCTCCTCCGGGTGCGGGGCGCGTTTAAGAATGTTGACGCCCAACGTGGCGTCGATATTTTCACCATCAATAAGTATGTACATAAGCCAATGCTATCGCGGGCGTGATTTTCACAGTCGGCGCTTCACCGATGGCGCACTACGCTACTCGCGCCGAGCTGTGCGGCCGGCGTCGCGCCGGCTCTGCTGGCCGCGACCGGGCGTCCAGCGTCCACTCCTGCACCCAAGAGCAAGGTCTGGCACCTCCAGCCGAACGCAATGCTCGCTCCCGGACGACGACGGCATGCGCGCGGCGAAAAATCGGCAAGAAAAGGAGGTGGTCGGAAATATTTGACGTTTCCGACCACCTCAGAGGCTACTGCTGCAGCCTCTCAACGATGCCGCCCAGTTGTAAGGGCTCGCACCTCGAGGTCAGCACCAGGCCGCGCGGTTTAGTAATCAGTGAATTCCTTGCCCTCGATCGCCTTCGGTGCTTCACCCGACTGCAGGGCGGCCAGGCGGGCCTCGACCTCGGACATACGGCCGGAGTCTTCGAGCTCGGCGAACTGAGCGTCGAGCGAAGATGCCGTGACCTCGGCGCGGCCTGCAGCGAGAGCCTCCTCGCGGCGGACCTTGTCCTCGAAACGAGCAAGATCGGAGGTGGGATCAAGAACGTTGAGGGAGGAAATAACGTCCTGCACCTTGTTCTGTGCGGCGGCCGACTTCTGGCGGGCCACCAGCTCATCGCGCTTGGCCTTAAGCTCCTCGAGCTTGCCGCGCATGACGTTGAGGCCGTCCTTGAGCTTCTCCACCACCTGCTCCTGAGCGGTGATCATCGGCTCAGCGGTGCGTGCCTCGCCCTCGTGACGGAGCTGACGCTCAATGGCGACCTTTGCCAGGTTGTCGAACTTGGCGGCGCCATCTTCGTTGCCAGCCTCGCGCATTTCCTTTGCCTTGGCGACGGCGGCCTGAGCCTTCTGGCCCCACTCACGAGCCGAGGTGATGTCCTCGTTGTAGTCAGCCTCCGCGAGGCGCAGGTTGCCAACCGTGACGGCGACGGCGTCCTCTGCCTCCGCGATCGAATTGGTGTAGTCGCGTACCATCTGGTCGAGCATCTTCTGAGGATCCTCGGCACGATCGAGGATCGCGTTGATGTTGGCCTTGGCCAGCTGGGAAATGCGTCCGAGGATGGACTGCTTTTCTGCCATGGTGTTGCCTTTCTAGTTTGGGCTTATTCAATAGTTAATAGTTGGGTCTTAGAATCCGCGGCGTCCGCCAGTTGCTCCGCCGCCACCGATGGAGCCGCTGCCGCCGAAGCCGCCGCCTCCGCCACCGCCGAAGCCGCCGGACAGGCCGCCAATGATGATCCCGCGGGCGATGCCGCCGAGGATGGATCCGGCCATGGCTCCAGCGAACGAATCGTCGCGCGAGGAGTAGCCGCCGGATCCGTAGGGGCCGCCACGATCCATGCGCTCGATGTCGTTGAACGCGGCCTGCTTGGCGCGTCCTGCGGCGAGTCGTGCTGCCTCGGCGAGCTGGATTTGCTCCTGCGGGCTACCTGCTTGGGTGGCACGCAGGTAAAGGTCGTGGGCCTGGGCGAGCTGTTCGCGTGCGCCGCTACGGGTGGAGGCCCGGTAACGTGTCACCGTTGAATCGGCTTCGTCCAGCGCGCGCTTGGCGATCAGCAACGCGTGGGCCGCGTCGGCCTGAAGCTTCTTACGAGCCTCGTCGGCCTGACGGAACGGTTCGAGCGCGAGGTCAATCTTGCTTTCGGTGTCATGCAGTTCTTCTGCCATGCGGAAAGGATCGACTTGACCAGCTGAGGCTCGTTGCACGGTTTCCTGAGCGGTGGCCATCAGTGGTGCGACGGCGGGATCTGCGGGTGCGAGTCGCTTGGCGTCTGCGATATCGGAGGAAAGTGACTCGATGCGGCGTCGGACCTCTTCCTGTTCCGCTTCGAGTTCCTTCGGCGCATTGAGCAACGTCTCGGCGAGCTGCGAGGCCTGGTTGAGTGTGCCTTCTGCCATGCGCACATAGGGCACGGCCCCGTTGCGATCATCGGAAGCTAGTTCGTTGCCGGCGGCCTTGAGCGATTCTTCGCTGGCCTCGAGTAGGTGGGCGACCTGGTCGGGGTAGGTGCGCAAGGTTTGAAGTGCCGAGGCCGGGTAGTTGACCTCGAGGTTGTCGAGCGTGCGCCGCCCAAGATCGAGCCTGCCGGCAATCTCGGACATGCGAGTGCGGATTTCGGAGATCTTGGAATCGACGTTCGCCGCGAGCTTGCGCAGTTCGGAAAACTCTTTGGTGTGAAGATCAAGCGCTTGGCGCGCTGTCCCGACGAGTTCGGTGATCTTCTCGCTGAGCTCCACCTTCTGTTGTGGTGTCTCAGGATCCGTGTCGTGAAGCTGGGAATGGAGCTGGAACGCGGACTGCGTGGCGGCCTTCGCCTTTTCGAGCGTTTGCTGGAAGCTCTTGGTTGCCTCGAGCCCGAACTCGGCACGGGCGAACTCGAGTTCGGCGCTGGCCGCCCGGACGTCGTTGTCGGTAGCGAGCAGGGCTGCCGACGCGATCTGAACCTGCTTGTCAGCTTCTTCGAGCGAGGCTTTCGCCGACCGACGCTTGCGTGCCGCTCCCATGGCGAGTGCGCCTCCGCCGAGTGCGAGTGCGCCTCCTCCGACGGCTACCCAGGGGATCTGGGCGGGACCGCCGACGACGGCGTCGCCACCACGTGCGAGGGAATCGACATTTTTCGCCAACGCCAGTATGCCTTCATCCCACTTTTGGGCGCTGAAGAGCTTCATGACGTCGTCGTTGGCGGCTTTGTTGATCGTAATTTCGGAGACGCCGGGGTCCGGGGCTGTGGAGTGCCACCCGACCTCGGAGGTGCCGGAGGAGATGACGATGACCCCGTCGTAGCGGTCCATCCCCGAACGTCGATGGGTCTCTTGAGCCCACTTTTGGGCGTCAATGCCGTCAGTGTTGTTCACCGTGACGATCCAAAAATCCTTGCCGGGGATCTTGTTCAATTCGGATTCGATGGCGGAATCGTTGGAGGCGAGGTCTGCCAGGTCGGTGAAGCGGGAGGTCAATTCCTGGGGCGGTTCGGCGGATGCGGCCGACGGCATAAGGGTGGCGCCGAGGGCGAACACGCCAGCGGCAACAATGTGTGACCTTCTCAAGAAGACCTCCTCAACCAAATCTGCGAACCTGTGGTGCGCACCATCACGCTACCAACTGCGTGGCCCTCGTGCGACATAGATCAGCCGTAAGCGTGGTGGAGCGCTCCCCGACACCGTCTTCGCTGGTGGGACGGCGGGCAACATGGCGTCGTGAAATTTTGTCGGAGGGATGTGTCAGAATCGGAAGCGAAAAGAATCCACGGAAAGTGCCATAATGTATGGACGTACTTACCCAAGCATGAAAGAGAGCGTCAGGTGCCCACAGGAAAGGTGAAGTTCTTCGACGATAAGAAGGGCTTTGGTTTTATCTCCGGCGATGACGGCCAGGAAGTCTACCTGCCCGAAAGCTCGGTCCCGATTGGTGCGCGCCTGCGCCCGGGGACGCGCGTTGAATACGGTATTGGTGACACCCGCCGTGGCCCGGCTGCCCTGCAGGTGTCGGTGATTGAAAAGCAGAAGTCGTTGGCGGCGGCGAACCGTCGCCCGGCTGAGGACATGGTTCCCATCATTGAAGATCTGATCAAGATCCTCGATCACGCTTCGACCTCACTTCGCCGTGGCCGCTACCCGGAAGGCGGCCCGCGCATCGCGCAGGCCTTGCGCGCTCTCGCTGAGGACTTCGATGTCTAATCGCATTAACCCATCCCTGAACGTCACGAAGGAAAAGACGCTCGCCCGGGCTGTTGATCAGGCCCGGGAGGCCCTCCACGATGTCACCCACGTGTCGAACATCGGCGAGCACGCCGGCGTCGTTCAGGAAGGCGAACGCGTGGTGACGCACGCTTTCGCCTGCCTCCTTCCCGGTTACAAGGGGTGGTTCTGGACCGTCACGCTCTCGCGCGTTCCGCGCGGGCGCAAGGGAACGGTGGACGAGGTTTCGCTTCGTCCGGGCCCGGAGGCGCTCCTTGCGCCCGAATGGGTGCCGTGGGCGGATCGCCTTCGCCCGGGAGACGTCACGGGCACAGATCGACTTCCCTATAACCCTGATGACTCTAACCTCCAGGCCAACGCCGATCCGCGCTTCGATGAGGGCTTTGAAGCCACCGGCATCGATGGTGATGAAATTGCAGAATTCGAGCTCGGCCTGGGGCGGGTGCGAGTGCTGTCAGATGAGGGCCGCATGGACGCCTACAAGCGCTGGTACGAAGGCGAAAACGGGCCGGACAACGCTGCGACTCGCGCGGCGAAGGCGCCCTGTTCCACGTGCGGCTACCTGATGCACATGGGTGGCTCGGCGCGCCAGCTGTTCGGCGTGTGCGCCAACGAATGGAGCGCGTTTGACGGCAAGGTGGTCTCGCTGGACCACGGCTGTGGCGCCCACTCCGAGACCGACACCCCCAAGCCGGAAAAGATGTGGGATCCTAGCGATCCCGTTCTTGACGACGACGATCTGGATATCGTCGAGCTCGAGGGATAGTCCCGCGCCCATGCACGTGATCCAGGGGCGCGTCCGCGACTACGCATGGGGAGCCCGCGATGTCATCCCGAATTTCTTTGGCATGGCTCAAGGAAACTTCCCCGTGGCAGAGCTGTGGTTCGGCGCGCATGCGGCGGCCCCCGCGCGTTGCGAGGTTGGCAACCAGGCGCTCGCCTTGGCCGCGGCCGATACTCGCGATATCGGCGCGGCGCGCGCGTGCCAAAGCGATTTGCGTCAATACGTGGCCAGCGATCCCGTAGGGATCCTCGGGCGCGACGTGGCCAGGCGCGGGGAAGGGCAGTTGCCCTTCCTGCTGAAGCTGATCGCGCCAGCCCAGCCGCTGTCTTTGCAGGTTCACCCCTCCATCGAGCAGGCCCGCGTGGGCTTTGCGCGGGAAGACCGGCAGGGGATCGCGCTCGATGCGCCGAACCGGTCCTACAAGGATGCCAACCACAAGCCGGAGCTCGTCTACGCCTTCACGCGATTCGAGGCGCTCGTCGGCTTCCGCTCGCCGCGGCGAATCATCGGCGTGCTTGAGGGGCTGGGCGCCCCGCTCGCTGACGAGCTGGCGGCGGTGATCCGGTGCGAACCGGACGCGAGGGGCGTCCGGCGTGCCTTTTCTTCACTGCTTTTGGAGGGGACTCGCCCAAGCGAGTCGGCCGTCGCTGAGGTCGTGGCTGCGTGTGCCGCGCGTCCGCCGGAAGACTCCCCGTCCCAGCGCGCGGATTCGATCGTGGGCACGCTCGCGAGTTATTACCCGGGCGATCCTGGCGTGGTGGCTTCCCTTCTGCTCAATCCTGTGACGCTCAAGCCTGGCGAGGCCATGTTCACGCCCGCGGGCACGGTCCACGCCTACCTTTCGGGGTTCGGCATGGAGATCATGGCCAACTCAGACAACGTGCTTCGCGCAGGGTTGACGTCCAAGTATGTGGACGTCCCCGAGCTGATCGACGTCATGGAGACCGTGGCGGCCCCGCCCATCCGCATCGCGCCCGAACGTATCTCCCATGTGCAGTCCACGTACTATGCGCCCGTGGACGATTTCGAGCTGTCCATCATCGACCTGCGAGACGCCTCGGCTCGCGTCAAGCTCCGCGGCGGCGGCCCACGCATCATCCTGGCGTTGGCTGGCGCTGCGGAAATACGTACGGCCAGCGGCCAGTACTGTTTGCTCAACACCGGTCAGGCCGCTTTTCTTCGGGCGGACGACGGCGTTGCCCACGTTCGTGGCGCGGGCCGGCTCGTGCAGGCCGACGTTCCGTAGGTTGGACGACGCCGTCGCGCCGGCTCGTCCTGTCGGCGCGCCTGGCCTGGGGCGTGGGTGCGCGACTGGGCCAGGGCGCGGGGTGTGCCGACGGCGTCGTTGTTCGTCTCGTCACAGATCCCAAAAAGTGGTCAGAAAATGGCCAAAAGGCGTCCGTTTTGTGAGACGCAATTTGATCGCCCCTGGTGGCGGTGTGAGACTCGACGGGTGAGTACTTCTAAGGGCACTGCGACCGCACAGCAGAACACCACGTCCCCTAGCTTCCTCGAGAGCTACTTCCGTCTAACCGAGCGTGGCTCGAGCGTGGGGCAAGAGCTCCGCGGCGGCCTCGTGACGTTCTTCGCGATGGCATACATCCTCGTCCTGAACCCGATCATCCTCTCGGGCCCGGACTCGACCGGCCACTTCCTTGGCGGAGGCACCGAGCCTAACCTTCCGGCTATCGCCGCGGGAACCGCGCTCGTCGCAGGCGTCCTGTCGATCCTCATGGGCGCGGTCGCCAACTTCCCGTTGGCGCTTGCCGCGGGCCTGGGCCTGAACTCGATCGTCGCATTCACGATCGTCAAGCTCCCGGGCATGACCTGGGCCGACGGCATGGGCATCATCGTCATCGAGGGCCTCGTCATCGTCCTGCTGGTTCTGACTGGGCTACGCGAAGCAATCTTCCGCGCGGTGCCAAAGGTTCTGCGTACCGCCATCACCGTCGGCATCGGCCTGTTCATCACCCTCATCGGCCTGATCAACTCCGGTATCGTCGGCACCGGCCCCACGCCGCTGGCCTTCGGCGTCAACGGTTCGATCTCCACCTGGCCGCTGGTTGTTTTCATCGCGGGCATGTGCTTGACGATTGCGCTCATGGTTCGCCACGTGCAGGGCGCGATCCTGTGGGGCATTCTTGGCGGCACCGTCCTGGCGTTCGTGGTGGAGGCAGTCGGCCACCTCGGCCCGAAGGGTGCCGAAAACGTGGGCGGCTGGGGCCTGACGATCCCTGCCCTGTCGGGATCGCCCATCCAGGTCCCCGACTTCGGCACGCTCGGCCAGTTCTCCGTTGTGGGGCCGTTCCAGAAGATCGGCATCCTCGCCGTCGTTGTGCTGGCCTTCTCGGTCATGCTCGCCGACTTCTTCGACACGATGGGGACGATGGTGGCCGTCGCCGCTGAGGGCCACCTCCTCGACGAGGAAGGCAACCCGCCGCACACCCAGCGCATCCTCCTGGTCGACTCCCTCGGTGCGATCGCGGGCGGCGTGGGCGGCGTGTCGTCGAATACGTCCTTCGTCGAGTCGGCCACCGGCGTCGCCGACGGCGCACGCACCGGCCTATCCGCCATCTTCACCGGCGCCTTCTTCCTCCTGGCCACCTTCCTAGCCCCGCTGTTCGCGATGGTTCCCTCGGAGGCCGCCGCGCCCGCGCTCGTGGCCGTCGGATTCCTCATGATGCAGCAGGTGGTGGATATCAAGTGGTCCGACCTGTCCGTCGCTATCCCGGCCTTCATGACCATCATCTTCATGCCGTTCGGCTACTCGATCACGGTGGGCATCGGAGTCGGCTTCATCACCTACGTCTTCATGCAGATCGTCATCGGTAAGGCCCGTTCGGTTCATTCGCTGATGTACCTGACGGCCGGCGCGTTCGTCATCTACTTCTTGCTCGCCCCCATCAATGCGCTCCTCGGGCTGTCCTAGCCGAGGGATGGTCCTCTTTTAGGGTTCGCCTCGGGGAGGGCGAGTTCGAGTAGGGGCAAGTTCTGCCGGCGCGGGCCGGCTGAAGACGTCGGCGGCCCCGGGCTTAGCCTCGGGGCCGCTTCCTTATGTCGTGCGGGGCGCTACCGTGCGGGGCGCTACCGTGCGGGGTGCTACCGTGCGGGGCGCAACTGCCGTGTGCGACTCACCGCCTCCCGACGACGACGTCAATTGCCTCGAGTAGCGCCAGCACGTCGCCGGTGTCGATCGACGGGAAGGTGGCGATCCGCAACTGGTTGCGTCCCAACGATCGGTATGGCTCGATGTCGTAAATCCCGACTTCGCGAAGTGAGCGGGCGACGCCAGCCGCGTCGACGGCGTCGTCGAAGTCGATCGTGCATACTACCGGCGAGCGGAATTCTTCGGCCATGAAGGGGCGGGTGAAGTCGTGCGCGTCCGCCCAGGCGTAGACAGCGCCGGAGCTGGCGCGTGAGCGGGCCTCCATTCCGGCTAGGCCGCCGTTGTCCAGCATCCAGCTCACCTGCGATTCGAGCATGAGGAGCGTGGCGATCGCGGGCGTGTTCAGCGTCTGGGCTTTGCGTGAATTGGCTGCCGCGAGGGAGAGGTTGAGGAAGTCTGGCACCCAGCGTTCGGTGCTGAGGCGCTCGATGCGTTCGAGCGCGGCGGGCGAGGCGAGGGCTAACCACAAGCCGCCGTCGGCGCCGAAACACTTCTGTGGGGAGAAATAGTAGAAGTCGACGTCGGCCGCGTTGAAGCCGATGCCGCCCGCGATCGAGGTCCCGTCGACGACGGTGAGTGCGCCTGCGTCCCCGATGCGCCGCAGCGGAGTTGTCGCGCCGGTCGACGTCTCGTTGTGAGCATAGAGATAGGTGTCGACGCCGTCAGTCGGCTCGCACTCAATCATCTGCCCCGGCTTCACCCGGCGCAGGTCCGCGGCCGGTAGCCAGGGGGCCCGCTCGAGCGCGCGCGCCGCCTTGCCGGAAAATTCGCCGACGACGGCAGCCTGCGCCATGTCCTCCACGAGGCAAAACGGGATCGCGTCCCACAACGCCGAGGCGCCGCCGTTGCCGAGGATCACCTCGTAGCCCGCGGGAAGATCGAAGAGCTCGGCGAGGCCGGACTGTATCGATGCCACCGCCTCGCGCACCCCCGGCTTGCGGTGGGACGTGCCCAGGAGGCCGGCCGTGCTGATCGCCTGCACCTGAGACGGGCGGACCTTGGATGGGCCGGAACCGAATCGGCCGTCGGCGGGCAGGTGGGAAAAATTCAATGGCTCGTTCATGTATCGATCTTCCCACTCGCGGCGCGGCGGTGTGGATGCGTTTCGCCTACCGGGCGCTGTGGAGAAAGTCTTGCAGGCCACGAGCGGCCGAGTTCCGGGTAAGATGGCGATACGACGAAGGGGGAGACGTGAGCCAGCTGATTGATACCACCGAGATGTACCTCAAGACGGTCTATGAACTGAAAGAGGAAAACATTCCGGCTTTGCGTGCGCGCATCGTGGAAAGGCTTGGGCAGTCGGGGCCGACTGTGTCCGAGACCGTGAGCCGCCTCGAGCGTGACGGGCTTGTGAAGGTGGGTCGCAGCCGCGAAATTGAATTCACCAAAGAAGGTTGCCACCACGCCAACCAGGTGATGCGCCGCCATCGCCTCGTCGAGCGGCTACTGTTCGACGTCATCAAGCTCGATTGGCCGCGCCTGCATGATGAGGCCTGCCGTTGGGAGCACGTGGTGTCCGACGACGTCGCCGACCGCATCGAAGATCTCCTCAATAACCCGCACACCGATCCCTATGGAAACGTGATCCCCGCGGCTAACTCGGACGGCGTGCTCGACCTCGCCAAGGCCGGCGTCGTGTCCGTCATGGACGTGCCCGCCGGTGACGGGACGGTGTACGTGATCGACCGGATCGTGGAGTCCGCCCAGCTCGACGTCGACAACCTGGCGATGCTCGCCTACGAAGGGTTCCTGCCGGGAACAAACGTGACCGTCGATGTTGTCGATTCCGATAGCGCAATCATCTCCCGCGACGCCGATTCTGTGCGGCTTTCTGCCGATGTGGCCGGAGGAATTTTCCTGCGCAAGATTCAGTGACGTATCACATCGTTATCAAATCGTGACAAAAAGTTATTGGCCCGTTATGCTGATATCTGGGTTTGCAGGGATCGTGTAGATCTAGGCGAACGAAGATACTGAAGTTGGCAAGCAATACGGAGTTAATTTTTATGGCGGGACGTCACGAAATGGTTGCACCTCGTGCAACTTTCTCGAAGTCAACCATGACGACAGCAGCTACCGCGTCCGCAGCAGGAATGCTCATGGGACTCGGAGCGCCGATTGCGCTAGCAGCGGGTAACGACAACGCCGAACCGCTCAAGGCAGCCGCAGTCGCGATTGCGACCCCGGCGGCGACGGCGAACACGGTCGCCACCGTCGAGCTGAACACCGTTTCGGCCGGCGAATGGGAAATGGAGACCGTCGTCCTCGAAGCCGGGCCCGCAGCCCCGGCAACCACCACGGCCAACGGCCAGATCGCTGGCGAACGCACTGGAACCGCCCGCACCGCTCAGACGGCAGAGAAAGTGGCCTTTAACCCGGCCGCCTCGGGCTCCATCGTCGGCACGGCCATGTCCTACACCGGCGCCCCCTACCGTTGGGGCGGCACCACCCCCGCGGGCTGGGACTGCATCGGCTTCGTCCGCTACGTCTACGCTCAGCACGGCGTGGCAATCGGCGGCTCGACCACCTCTGTTCTTTCCGTCGGCAAGCGCGTCCCCTACTCGCAGGCGCGCCCGGGCGACATCCTTTACTGGCCCGGCCACGTCGCCATCTCCCTTGGCAATGGCATGAACGTCGGCGCATGGAACCCCTCGCTGGGTACGACCACCGGCCCCGATTCGGCCATTGGCACCCCGGTCGTCATCCGCGTCTTCTAAGCGTCACTCGCTCTGGGGCGCGCCTAGCCGGAGCGCGAGCACGGCAGATTTTCGAAAAGGATCCTTCGGGGTCCTTTTCTTTTCCTCTCCTTCTTTTACCCGCTTCTTTTTACCGAGTTTTTACTCGATCTCCAGATTTCCTTTCGCTCGGGCCTCCTCTTTGGGACAATGAAACTAACAACTGAGGAGGATGCAATGGCGCATGAAAACATTGTTGTCGTAGGTATTGATGGCTCCGAGGCGGGAAACTCCGCCCTCGAATGGGCGCTCGCGCAGGCACGCGCGCGCCAAGCACGTCTCCACATCGTGTGCGGCTACGAGCTGCCATCCCAATACATGGTTCCAGAGTTTCAAATCAGTCAGGGCAACGTCAATCACCTGTACGAATCGGCGCAGAAGATCGTTGCCGAAGCGGTGGCCTCGGTCGAGGGTCAGGGTGTCGAGGTCACCTCGGCCCTCGAGTTCGGCGATCCGACCGAAGTGCTGGTGGAAATCTCTAAGCGGGTGGCCCTCGTCGTCGTCGGCGGGCGAACCCAGCACACGGGGCGTTTGGCTGACAGGCTCCTGCGCACGGTCTCGTCCGCAGTCCCGGCCAACGCTTACTGCCCGACCGTCGTCGTGCCCACGGACTCACCGCGCTCGAACGTGCCGATCGAACACGTCGTATGTGGAGTAGACGGATCGCACCACGCGAAGATGGCCCTCCAACGTGCAGTGTGGGAGGCGGATCGCTGGGGTGCGAAGTTGACGGTCGTGGCGGCGGTCAACTCCTCGGCTGTGGGGTGGGTGCCTTCGTACGCATTCCAGGACGAATACCTGGCTGAGATGGAGGCCGACGTCGCCAAGCAGCTCGCCGAGGTGGACGAGGGCCGCAAAATCACCGTCGACATCAAGGCGCTCGAAGGTAGCCCGGCGCACATTCTGGCACAAATGTCGGACGACGCCGACCTCATGGTCCTCGGCACCCGCGGTCGCGGCGGGTTTGCGGGCCTCCTGCTGGGCTCGACATCCCAGACGCTCCTCGGCTACTCCGCCTGCCCGACGATGGTGGTGCCCAAGCGCGTGCGCATCGGGGACGACCGCGGGCCCGGGCCCGCCCAATTCGTCGACGACGACGAGCCCGGCCTCAAAGGGTAAATCCGGCGGCCGGCGCGCCGGGGCGCAGCCGGCGGGCCGGGGCGCCTGCCTGGCGCGCGGCTACCGCGACGTCCCGGCTCTGCTGCCCGCCGTCGCCCTATACCCGCCCGCGCTGTACTAACCTGTTGATGCCCGCCTGAAATGCCCGCACATTAATGGGGTGTGGGCCACTTTACTGCAGCGTGGAGCCGGCCTGCTGAACTGACGGATCCGGGCGCCGAATTACCAGGGGCAGCCGAACATGGCTGCGGAGCCGGGCAATCACACTGGGAGATTCAGTCAGTGAACTGACGGCGGCCCGCATGTGGCGGGCCTCCTCTGCGTGCGCCTGTGGCCTGAAAGCATCATCGGCTCTGTGTGAGTCGGACTTCTTGGCACGACTGACGACTGCCGTGATCGCGACCCGGAGGTGTCGGTGGTGGAATGGTCGATAATTCACAATGGGTCGGCGTTTTCACCCTCGGCGACTTTCCGGTAGTCTGGCAGGGCATGCCCTCGTAGCTCAGTGGATAGAGCACGGCTCTCCTAAAGCCGGTGTCGTAGGTTCGATTCCTATCGAGGGCACTTTTCATGCCCGGCTCCGCAAATGTAGGCCTCAGGTTCTGCGGATGCGAGCTCCACCTGTGGGGTATGCGAGCCCCGTCGGAGTCGAATGAGGATCTGGCGCGGCGAATGCGATGTCAGAGAACATTTTAGGATCGTCTCGGTAGCACCAAACCTCCCCTGTAGCTCGAAAGTGCCAGGGGAGCCCGCCGCAACCGCATGTTTCCGTCGAGATGCCGAATTTTGATGCTCCCGCGGTGGTTTCGAGCTCCCCAGCCAGGGACGCCCTCGCAGATTTCGGCGCGCGTCTATCGGTGTGATGGGCGTTATCGGTACGGTAAAGGTGTGAGCCCATTTTTTAAACGCAAGAAGTCTCAGCCGCCGGTGAATCACCCTGGCGCGTCGAACGCCGACCGGAGGTCCGCCGCGACCGCCGAGTCACAACTCGGCGCGGCCTCGCCAGACGATTTGGCAAGGCCCAGTGGGGCAGCGGATGCCAGCATTCCGGCACCTGCTCCCACGCGCACGCGCGAAGAACTCCTCGACGAGGCTTACTCTTCGTGGCACTCGGACCTGGCCCAACGCGCACAGAAGGCTGACGAAACCACCTCGGACGAGGCGAATGGAATTGTGGATCTGACCCATCCACATCCGACGGGTTTTGCGGCGTTTTCGTCGGGCTCGTCGGTCCGGATCACGTCGCTGGTTCGTGAGCGTTTCGCGCAGGTGCGGGCCATGAACAACGTGCGCCGGCTTCGTGCCACGACTCAGCGGATTGCCGAGATGTATGGGCATGCGCCGGTGTCGATGAGCGTCGGGAAACTGACGTGGACTGAATTGCCGCAAATCTCCTCCGACACCCCAACCAACGTGGAATTTAGCGAGCTCACCGCCGTATTCCCGATGGTTGACGACGCCGCCATGGCGGCTTTCGAAGAGATCGCGCCTGGCACGGAGCTCGCTGACGGGGTTGCTGGCGGCGACATGGCCGGTAGCAGCACGACGGGCGGCGGCGGAGCCGCGTCCGACGACGCGAGAGCATCCGACCTCGACGAGGCACAAACCGTCGACGCCGCAGGCGCTTTGCACGCCGCAGACGCCCCGAACACCAACGGTGCCACCGGGTCCGCGGGCGTCAGTGCCGGAGCGCACGCGGAGCACGCGGAAACGCCAGCGGGGCGCGGCGAGGAACCGCGAGAGGCGGTTGAGGTTTCCGAGCCGGCGATCTTCCGCGCGGTCTCGCTTGAGTTCGTTGACGGTGGCGACGCCGTCGTCCGGCAGCTCAACCACACCGAAATCAACCCGGCCCTCATGCGTGCCTTGAGGGAGAACGGGGCCACTGCCGAGCACGTGGCTCACCTGCGAAATTCTGCGGCGACGGCCGAGGATCTCGACGCGCTCTTAGATCTTGTGATTACCTACGGCAAGATGTACCTGCCCGGTTTTGCCTACGAGAACGAGGTTCTTTTGGGGTGCTTCGCGCGGCCGGAGCGCACGATGCTCGCCGACCTGGAGGCGATGGAGCCGTATATTCGCACCTCGGGAATTATGATGGCGCTCGCGGGCGACCAGGAGACCCGCAGGCTATCGGCTGCACCCCTGCCTCCGGGCGGGGACGAGGATCGCGCGCCTGAGGTCGAGCGGGGTGCCGGCGATCTTGACGTTGCTGAGCTCAACGCCGTCGAGGCCGTGGCCTCCGGGCGCTCGATCGTGGTGGACTGTCCGCCCGGATCGCAGCGCGTTCAAACAATGGCGTCGATATGTGCAGATGCGGCGGCGTCGAATCGGTCGATCGTCGTCGTGCCTGCGCGGCTCTCGTCTGGACGCCAGCTGATTGAAGAGCTGGAAAGGCTAGGCCTGGGGGATCTCGTTCTTGACTTCTCCGCCGTGGAGAAGGTCGCCCAGCGGATTCGGACGGGATTGCGCCTCGCCAGCCCGCACCTTCCAACGGACGAGACGATTGAGCTGCGCTCGAAGCTCGTCTCGGTCCGCCGCCAGCTCGAAACGTTCGTCCGCGACCTCCATCACGAGGACGAAACCTGGTCTACCTCGGTCCATGACCTGCTCGAAAAGCTGGCGGCGCTCATGGCTAAGCCTGACGCACCCCAGACGCGGGTGCGCCTGGGGAAGACCGCGGTTCGTGTCATGAAGCACGAGGGCGTGGATTCGATCCTCGCCGATCTGGATCGCGCGGCCGAATTGGATGCGTTCGATCCGGCGATTGCGCGGTCGGCGTGGGCAGCGTCGACGATTTCGAACGCCACCGACGGGCAGAAGGCTCTCGACGAGGTTCGACGGCTCAACGACATCACGGTTCCCGCGGCGATCAGTCAGTCCTCGCGCGCGGCGGGGGAGACTTCGATGAAGCAGCCGAAGTCGTTGGCTGAGTGGTTCGAGCAGATCGATGTCCTTGATGGCATCGCCGATTCCCTGGATACATTCCTGCCGCAGGTTTTCGAGACGTCGCCGATGAATCTTGCCGTCGCCACAGCCTCGAAGGAGTGGCGTGACGAGCATGGACACTCGATGAAGATGTCGGATCGGCGTCGATACAAGAAGCAGGCGCTCGACCTTGTTCGGCCCGGTGAATCGACCGCGAATCTGCACGAGGAGCTGCTGAAGGTTCAGGAGCGCCGTGAGGTGTGGCGCCGGTACAGCCCGGAGGGTGGCTGGCCGACGCTTCCCGATGGGCTCGCCCAGATCCGCGCCACGCGCGCCGAAGTCCAGCGCGACCTCGAATCGCTTTCGGGCTTCCTGGGCGGAGAAGCATTCTTCGACATGGAATTCGAAGACCTTCAGGAGCGATTGGCTGCACTGGTGAAGGACGCCGGGCACATGTCCACTCTTCCCGAGCGCAACGCCACCCTTGCTTCGTTGCGGGAGCGCGGGTTTGGCACCTTCCTCGAGGATATGGTTGTGCGCGGTGTGGCGACCGACAGGATTGGAGGCGAACTCGACCTGGCCTACACGAGCGCAGTGTTCGAGGAGATGATCTTGAAGTCGCCGACGGTGGCGAGCCTGGGGCCGCGGGATATCGCCGACCTGCTCGAGCAGTTCCGCGAGCTCGACCGCGCCCATACCCGGACCCTGTCCGGGCCTGTTCTGCGGGCGGTTGTCAACAATGCACGCGCGGCGATGCAGGCGCGGCGTCAGGACACGTTGCGCCTCGACGAGGCGTTGGCCGAGCACGGCACGGCTGGTCTGCGCGATGCGATCGCCACCTATTCTCGCCTGGTTCAAAGCGCGCGTCCCGTCTGGGTTGTTCCGCCAAACGTGTTGGCGGAGTTTATTCCCCCGATGCCGTGGGCTGACCTTGCGATCGTGGAGGCCAGCGACGCCGTAGCGCCACTGATTTCGCCGATGATGCGTGGCCGCCAGGCGGTTGTGGTCAGTGACTTGCGTCGCCCGGGTTCGGAGGCGATGCGAATCTTCGAAGATGTGTTGCCCGTCGCGGAGTTGCCGACGTTCCAGGCGGAGCATGACGCCCTGTCGACGTATGCGCTGAAGGAGATCGGCTACGACCTCGACGCGATTCCGTCCGTTCATGCAGGCCGGGCATCGCGCCTGATATACGTTGACGGCCGTGGCGTCCCTGGTTCTTCCGGGGATGGGGCCGTCGAATCGACCCAGGTGGAGGTCGACGCCGTGGTGGACGCGGTGATTGAACACGCAATCTCCCGCCCGGGCGAGACGCTCGCCGTTGTTACTCTCTCGGTGGCGCATGCTAGCCGCGTCCGGGAGGCGATCATTGCTGCCGATTCGAATGACGTGAAGAGGCTGAAGAAGTTCGTCATCACCGATATCACGCGCGCTTCGGGCCTCAAGCGTGACCACGTGATTCTTTCGGTCGGCTACGGCAAAACCGTTCACGGTCGCGTGTTGCACACGTTTGGTGCGCTCGCGACGCCGTCCGGTCTAGCGGGCTTGATCGATGCGATCGCGGCCGCCGGATCGGACTTGACGGTGATTTCCGCGCTTGGCCCCGGCGACATCGACACGCGCCGAGTTTCGACTCCAGGCCCCAAGTTGCTTGCACGCCTCATCGAGGATGCCGACGGCTCCGAGGCCACCAAGGTGACCTATGAGGAGGAGGTGGCTCCGCTACTGGCGGATGTCGCGGCGCGCCTGCGCGCACATGGGTGGGACACGCGGGCCAGCTATGGTTACGAGGATGCCCCGCGCATTCCGCTTGTGGTGGGTAAGGATGGTATCTTCACGGTCGCGGTGGTCTTGGACGACGAGGCTTACGTCGCCGAGCGGTCGTTACGACGCCGTGACCGGTTCTGGATCTATGCCTTGCAGGCGAGGGGCTGGGCCGTCTTCCAGACGTTCTCGAGCTCGCTCTTCATCGACCCGGCTGGCCAGGTATCGGCCATCGAGGCACTATTGCGGGCGCGCCACCTGGAGGCGGAGCCGGAGCCGGTTCATGTCCCGATGATGACCGAGGACGGCTCAGAGGTCGCACAGGCGCCGCAGTTGGAGGAACAGGAAGCTGCGCAGCGGTTTGCCGTGGGCATTGATGATGCTCCCGTGGCACGCCGCCGTTTGGCCCGCCCGGACGTGATTCCCGGCTTGAGCTTGGCTGCTTACACCGATGACCAGTTGGATGACATGATCGCCTGGATCGCATCCGACGGTTTGGTGCGAGGAGAGGACGAGCTGGTCTACGACCTGCGTTCCGAGCTCGGCATTGAACGCCGCGGTGAACAGGTGGATATCATCCTCCGCAACGTTGCGCGCCGCTCTGGTCTGGTGGGAGTAGCAGCCAACATCGTCGACACCGAGCCGAAGCAGGGCCTTGAGCCGACGGGTGATCACGTCGCCGTTGCACATGAGCCGGCAGTCGCCGCGCCTGGCATGCCGGAGGGCGTCGAGGCAGAGCTCGCGGGTCCGAGCGCAGATGACGACGTCGATGCCGCCGATATCGCGCACGACGTTGAGACCGACGCCGACGATTCGCTTCCTACGCAGGCCATGTCTGAGGAGGCGGAGCAGAGCCTTGCTAGCGACGACGTTGTTCAGCGCGACGAGAACGCCAACGAGCACGCCAACGACAACATCGGCCAAGACAACGAAGCCGCCGGCCAGGACGACGAGCACGCCAACGAGCAAGCTAACGAGCACGCCAACGATAACATCGGTCAGGACAACGAAGCCGCCGACCCGGGGTCCGTTTCGGAGCCGCGGGGCTCCCAGGTGGACGATCCCTTCAACATGAAGGTGGACTACGAGATCGTCGAGGAGCGCCAGGACGGCTTGGACCTCGGCGATGACCCCCTGGACCTGAGTGGCGACGGCCTGGCCGTCGGTCATGACGGCCGAGACGTGGGCGAGGGCGATCCGTTCGGTGAGAATCGTGACTGAGAACGAGCCCGTGATCGACGACGCCGTCGGCGCAGCCGGCAGGCCGGTGCGCCGACGGGGCTCGCGGCGCGTCGTCATGCTGTCTGAGGTGGATGCCAAGCGCATCGCTTCGGGCGAGTACGGCTCCGCCGAGGAGGTTCTTCACGCCACGGATCAGGGCTCGCCATCGGCGAAGCCAAGCGGCTACAACAAGCCCGGCGCCTCGCAGCTGAGCCCGCACGACCGGGCGATCTTGAATGAAGTGCCACCACATTTCGGCAAGATCTAACTAACCGGGCCGGACAGGACGGCATGGACGGGGGACTTGGCGGCCACCCCGAGCACCTTTTCGATCCCAGGCTTGGGAACTGCCACGTAGAACACGCGCGTGTCCGCGGTCGAGCCGAGGAACGAACTCGTTCCCTTGGTGGTGGCGATTCCAGCTACGAGGACGTCGCGTGCAAGAAAGGTAGCGGATTGCGTCTCGGAGAATTCGCCGGGAGGGGCGTAGAGGTCGATCCTGACCCCGGGTTGGACCATGGCCAGCCCGCCCGCGTCCGCGATGGGGAGTGCCGCGATGACCGATCCGTCGTGTCTGCTGCGAAGAAACTCGGAGTTGAGCAGGTTGGAGGATTGCACCGGTGCCCCTGCCACAAGGGGCGCAACGGCGTGCTCACCGATCACCGCCTCGAGTTCGTGAGCGGCGCCGGGGATGTCTTCAGTGGAGGTCCAGATCTCAACGTCGCCTTTTCCGATGAGGCTCCCACCGGCAATATCTTTGGCAGCGACGACGATGGCGTAGCGCGGCACCTCAGGCTTGACGGGCGCGAGCGCTTGGATGACGAGGATGACGAGGATGGCCACTCCCACCCACCGCCACCGCCACAAGAGTGCGCGGAAGGAGGAGGAACGTGCGGTTGTCGGCGCCTTGCGCCTCGGGTGAGAGTGAGCCATGGCCCGATTGTGCCAAGTGGGCACATCGCACGCCGCGGGGTGTGGACGAAAACCGGGCTATGGCGTCGTTGGTTTGGATGTGGAAAACTTCTGCCAGTCAAGCCCGCTACCGGGTGGCGAACGTGGCCACCACCTCGGCGGGCTGAATGACGTAGGGGATGGAGACGTCCATGTCGTCCTGGGGGATCGCCTCCGAAATGAACTCTTCGGGATAAATCATCGCCCCGACCAGTGCATTCGCGGATACGCGTTTGAGGGCGCGGTCGTACCACCCGCCGCCCTGACCAAGACGGGCGCCCTGATGGGAAACGGCCAAAGCGGGGATAATCATCGCCTCGACCTCGTCGAGAATGTCGTTATCGAAGGCCTGGCCCTCAGGCTCCGGCGGCCGGCCGGGTGCCATCTGCACCAGCGACGTCCCGGGCTCGAAGAAACCCCAGGCGCGCGAAAGCCCAGGGCCCAGCTTCGGCAGCAGAATACGCTTTCCGGCCTCGTGAAGAGCGCCGAGTAGAGCCTGAGTCGGCGGCTCCTGATTGACTGACACGTAGCACGCGACCAGCTCGCGCGAACCCACGAAACCCATGGCCGTCTCGACCCAGTGGGATTCGACGTCGGCGATCATACGTTTATTGCGTTGCTTGCGGTGCTCACGTACGGCGGCGCGCAGAATCTGCTTGGCTTCCTCGACGTCCACCGCAGAGGTGTCGGGAATGCTCAACGGAGAGATGGACATGCTTGTATTGTTTCACGAAAGCGATTTCGCATCGGCGCTCTACGCTCTCGGGTAAACTGAGTCCCAGTCTTGAGGAGGCCCCATGAAGTCAGTTGCCGACCATCTCGCCGAATGCCTGGCAGTGGCCACGCCGTTGCCCCCATTTGCTGTGGCGTTGAGCGACGCCGTGGGGTGCGTCCTCGCCGAAGATGTGCGTTCGTTCGTTGACGTCCCGCAGGCCGACTTGGCCGCCCGTGATGGGTATGCGGTGCGGGTGGGCGACGTCGTCGGGGCGAGCCGCGACAATCCGGTCACGTTGCCGATGGTGGAAGAAGTGCGCGCCGATACGGTTGATCCCACGGCTTTGGTGGAGCGCGCGGCGGTGAGGATTTCGTCGGGCGCCGTTCTTCCGGCGGGCACGGAGGCCGTGATCGCGATCGAGGACACGGATCAGGGCCGGGCCGAGGTCCGCCTGTATGCAGAGGCGAAGCCGGGGCAGAACATACGACGCCGATCGGAGGACTTCTCAGCCGGCGAGGTGCTGCTTCGAGCAGGCGTCCGCATCGGCTCTCGCCAGATCGCGGTGCTGGCATCGGCGGGTCACTCGACGGTGATGGTTCATCCGGCTCCGCGCGTCGTCGTCATGGCAATTGGTGACGAGCTACAAGAGCCCGGCATGCCCGCCACCCGCGGAAAGATCTACGACGCGAATTCGCACGCCCTCTCGTCCGCCATTCGCGACGCCGGAGCTGAGGTCTTCCGTGTGGGAGCCGTCACGGATGATAAGCGGGAGCTGCGCGAGCTGCTCGAAGATCAGATCGTTCGTGCTGACATCATCATTACCACCGGCGGCCTGTCTTACGGCGGCGGTGACACCCTCAAGGAAGTGCTTTCCCCGCTCGGAACCGTCCGCTTCGACAACGTCGCCATGGCTCCTGGGCGCCAACTCGGTGTCGGCCGCCTCGAGGAGGACACCACGGTGTTTTGTCTGCCTGGTTCGCCGGTTGCTGCCATGACGGCATTCGAGGTCTTTATTCGCCCCGCGCTACGGCACATGGCTGGATATTCCACCATCCACCGCCGCTCCATCATGGCGCGCGCATTGGCGGGCTGGGAGTCGCCGGCCGGGACGAGGGAGTTCGTGCGCGCACGTGTGGTGGGCAACCCTCACGAGGGCTATAACGTCGAGCCGTTGGGCGAGCCGGCACGGCCGCTTTTGAGCGCGCTCGCGAAGGCGAATTGCCTGGCGATCGTTCCGGAGGACCAGCGTGTGGTGCAGGTGGGCGACTCGCTCGAATGCCTCGTCTTTGAACGCTAGGTAACGTCACAGGCTACGGATGTGACCATTGTGAAGGATGCCGGATTTCCGGGGTGGGAATACGCGTCTTCTTAGCTACCTCAGCAACACGCCCCGCCAATTCTCAGGCATCGCCACGCTTTCGTCATAGCGTGGGTGCATGGGTATCGAAGGGGCGGTTGTTGCCGTAGGAGCGTTGTTCCTCATGGTGTACGTCGTACCCCAGATCACCCGCAAGCGAGCCGTCCTCGCGGACGCACCGATCGGTGAACGCTACTCAGAAGACCTGAGGCTGATCACCGGCCGGACGCTCAACCAGGCCAGCGGCGAACACGGAAGAATCTTTACAACGGAGCGAACAATGAGCACACCCACCAGGCGCACAGGCACCCGCGGTCCCGACGCTGCCAAGATGCGCGCCATCGCCCGTGATCGTTCGCGCGCTCGTGCCCGCATCGCCCAGCGTGGTGCCTACCAGCAACGCGGCTTCGCCGGCGGTGTCGCACTCGTGGCGCTCGCGGTTATACTCTGGATCCTCGCCGGCACGACCAGCCTATCGAGCGGTTTCGCCATCGCGACGACGGCCGTCGGCGGAGTATACCTCGTCGGCTTCGGCTACCTCGTTTCGGCATGGTCTTCCCTCAACGCCGACGACGACGAACGCATCTCCAAGGCCAACAAAGCCCTGCGTGCTGGCAAGATGAAGCCCGAGGCCCCGTCCAAGACTGCCGAGACGACCGGGCGGGCCCCTCACGACGACGTCGTGAAGCACGCTCCCGACCCCGTGGATGTGGCAGCGGATACCGTGAAGGGCGCTACGAAGGTAACGGTGAAGGAAACCACGGTTGCGCGGACCGCCGCCGTGGCTGAGGCTCGTGCGCAGCGTCTGGCCCGGCCGACCCCGCGCCCGGTCGAGGCGCCGTCCTACACACTTAAGCCCACGCGCCGCACGGTCAAGCCCTATGTTGCGCCCGAGGCGCCCGAGGCGGAGGTGCCGTTCCGTCCCACCCAGCTCGGCGAGCGCCTGGGCGACGCCCAGCTCGAAGCGCCCCACGCGGCGCCCGAGATGACAGGCGCCGAGGAACTTCGCTCCGACGTCCTCGGTGGCGGGTCCACCCTCGACGCCCTGTTGGACCGCCGCCGCGCGTAATGAACGCCGTCGCCTTTGTGCATAGCCACGAGCGCACGCCGGGAGTCTGGCGCGCCGTGGCCGATCACCTGCCCCCTCACTGGGCCGTCGTCGCTCCGGATCTGTTTGCCGCTGTGTGCACGCACGACGCCGGGGCACGGGCGGGCTCCGACGCCGCAGCGTGCAGGAAGGCTATGCTCGCCCAGATCAACCGTGACCTGGCCATGATGGGGCTGACGGAGCCGGTTCTCGTGGTGGGTGAGGGGACGGGTGCTATTGCGGCGATCCAATACGCGGCCGAGCATCCGGGCCGGGTGGCGGGTTTGTTCCTTTCCGGACCGCGTTTGCATGTCAGTAGGGCAGAAGCGGTGCGCCTCAAGGTGGGCGTGCGTATCCGGCGCGGGCAGGAATGCGCGGCGGATGCTGGCGACGCCGGCAGGTATCTCGATGCGATTGTTGGCGTGGACGCTGCGGGTGTGGCACCCGACCTTTCGGTGCCGCGCATGGCCGTCGCTGCCGCAAAGGACCGCGGTGGCATGAAGGCAGCTACGGCGCTCAAGAATGGTGCGGCGCAGAGAAACACGGTGAATGCTGTCGACACGGTTGAAGGCATGGCGGCGGACGCGGGCTGGGAGTACGGCGTCGTGCCTGAGGCTTCGCAAGACTGGTACGCGTATGCCCCAAGTGCCTTCGCGGCGTGGCTGACAGACTTCGCCGGGCGTTTGTGAAGCCGGCGGAACTCGGGCGCAGAATTCGGGCGTGACCTAGTAGACGTTCGGGCTGGCGTGAAGGTAGCCCGTTTGGGGTGCTATGATCATCAGGACAGGGGCTATGGCGCAGTTGGTAGCGCGTCTCGTTCGCAATGAGAAGGTCAGGGGTTCGAATCCCCTTAGCTCCACCAACGTGATGTACCGCGTACAGGAACCATGTTGCAGGGTATCATGCTCGGTCTTCGATGGTCTCTGAATCTCTAGAGGCGTTCTGCTCTCCAGCAGGCAGAGCTAACTGTGTACAACACTCCGGAATAAAACAATGCATCAACTTGGGTGGAGCTCTTATGAGATGGCCGGCCGTTTTCGGGTGAGAGAGTTGTGTTATCGATGTCTGAGGGGTGCAAGGGCCGTTATGAAAGGTGTTGACGGCATTGGGTGTCAGGGATTAGACCTAGTTATAGCGCGATTGAAGTTCATTTCGTAGGTCATGAAAATATTGGGCTTGGTAGGCAGTGAGAAAGCGTTTTGCCAGCCAGTTGGGCATTAATCTTTGGCGAGGTTGTACGTCTTCGATGAATTTGACTAGACAACCGTCATTTTCCGTCGCATCGAAAGTGCCTTTCCACGTGCCAGTTAGGGCTGGTGAATCAATCTGAAATTCCCATATGTGAGGTTCTTCGAAGTGGGTTGTGCAGAAACGTAGCGGTTTTCCCTTTTTGGGAAACTCAATAAATCTGCGTTCATCGAGAACCTTGCAATCAGATAGATCGCTACGCCACTGCCATTTCGCTAAATCTGTGACGACTTGCCGGATTTGATGGGGCGTATAGGGAAGTTCTTCTTCCCAAACTGCAACTACCTTTCCCATATCTACTCCATCTACCCACCGTTCGCGACACCTCCATTGTTGCAGGATTGATTGCAATAAGTTAGGCATCTGCTCAACGGTGTTAGGCCAACGGTTGAGTTCTTACTTACGCTAACGCAATGGCTTTGACTTCGATCTTCAGCCCGAGTGCAGTGAGAACCTTTGTGATGGTCTGCCAGGACGGATTGCCGTTTTCGGAAAGCGACTTGTAGAGAGACTCGCGTCCAACACCGGCTTCTCGCGCGATAGCGGTCACACCACGCGCTTTGGCGACATCACCAAGTGCGACCTGCAGGAGAGTCGGGTCACCCTCTTCGAGTGCCGCGTTCAGGTAGGCAGCAATATCTTCCTTGGTTTCAAGGTATTCGCTGGCATCCCAGGTGCTGATTTTTACTCCCATGATCCCTCCCTAATAATTTCTGTTGCAAGCTGTTTAGCTTTGGTTATGTCACGCTGCTGGGTGGACCTATCACCACCAATGACTAGTAGCATAAGTTGGTTCCCTCTTGACATGTAGTAAATCCGATAGCCGGGGCCAACGTGAATTCGCATCTCAAAAACGCCATCACCAACCGGCTTGACGTCACCCACTACTTCGCCAGCTATTTTGCAACGCTGAAGTGCAATATTGATTCGGGCCTTGTCCTAGACATCTTTTAGCTCGCGAAACCAGTGAGCATACACGTCGGTTTGCCGAATCTTCACACCTCAAGTGTATCCTGACGGATACACTTGAACAATGGATTACGAATCGTAAGGAGTTGAGACTTCTCCCGCTGAGGGAGTTGTGGAGCACTCTGCTCTAAAATCCGTGACGTGTGCCCACAACTGCACCCCTGCACCCAAAATCTGGCGTGTATCAAAAAGTGTTAGCTGAGCTTTCTTTCGGCTTTTGCCGGTTCCTCACCTCGAAACGCTATTCGACCACGTAGTAAATTCCAGCTATGGCGTACATCAATACCAGTGATATGCACTTAACAATCTGTGAACCATCTATCTTCTGAAGATAGATACGTGCAAGCTATGCTGATTGCCATGTCTAACAAACGATTCGGCCACGGCTTGCTTAAGACATACACAAAAATAGCTTCCCAAGCTATGGCCCTGCCACCCCAGCGAGACGAACCGATTCAGTTTATCGCTAAAGTCATCCGTATAGAGGATGTCACCCCAAGCTTCCGGCGAATGACCTTCTTCAGTGCCGATTTCAAAGAATTTGAGCTCATGGGACCCGACGAGTACTTCGGGCTCCTTATGCCGCCACCCGGCCGAGACGTTGTATTGCCCGAGTTGGCTTTGGACCCTCGCTCAAAATTGAGGGCTATCCCCGAGTCTGATCGGCCCGAGTTGCGTTGGTACACCATTCGGCAGGCTCGGCCGGGGCAGGGCGAATTCGTCGTAGACATTGTCAATACCGGTCATGGCGGCCCCGGTTCCTCTTGGGTGAGGAGAGTGGCACTCGGCGATATGGTGGGTTTCATCTCAGGATCTGCTCTTTATGGTGCTGCACCAGACAGCGGTCACCATCTGTTGCTAGCCGATGAAACAGGCCTGCCTGGTGCGATTGCGATCGCGGAGTCGGCTCGCGTTAACCAGTTAGCTCGCGTAAAACTCACGGTGATGGTTGAAGTGCCGTCCGAAGACTACATTCTGCCGGACACACCGAAGGATTTCTCAGTTGTGTACCGCGGTGACGCAGATCCAGGAAGTGCGCTGATTCCAGCGCTTGCAACGAGCGCCCATGACAATATCAATTTCGCGTGGATTTGTGCTGAGGGTGGCACTGTCGGTCAGGCAAAGAAGATCGTGACTAGAGAGTGGGGGCTTCCTCGTACAAGCATTGTCTCCAGCGGTTTTTGGCGAAAGGGCAGGCCGCGTCCATAACACCATCTCCAGATTTTCTCGCACTCCCTTCCGAGAGACGCGGTTCTAGCGTATCGTCCGTGAAATAGTTTTGTGGCGCTGCTCATCTGGATACAACACTCTCGTCGCGGTCTCCTAAGATCCTCTAAGAAACCAGCTGTAGTATCAGTGGGCGTTTCAGGACGCCGCCCTTGTGATGACTAGTAAGTGGTCATCTGCGGAACCCGCGCAATGGAGTATGGATGCTCGATGCGGGATTGCGGCCTATTCTTTGCGTACGCCAACAGCGGTTCAAAATCCTCCATCTTCTGTCGGTTTTCTGCCTGATTCCCCACTAGAGTAGAGATCATGAGACTCGGAACAAAGGACACTTGGCTCCGCATCGCCCTGCTTTTTGTGTCTTATATGGTGCTGTCTGCGCTTTCCTTTGGCTTGCAGCGTGTGGCGGACGATGGTGGCGTGGCTGCCTTGTTCGGCACCTTGCTTGCTTTGTTACCTGCAGTTACCGTCATTCTAGCGGCATGGGATGGAGTCAAAGAAGGGCTGAGTATTTTATGGGTGTTTGCCCCGATTGCGTGTTTCTTATTGCCGATGTTCGTATTCTTCAATTACACCGCGCTGATTTACGGCGCGGCCTACAGCGTGCTCGCGATGGTGGCGAACGCTATTGGCGCGCTTTTCCACCGCACCAACTCTGACAGCTGACGGCCTCGGAAACAGTCAGCTCGCCTATCATGTGGTAATTTAGGGGCCACTGGGACGAGTAGTTTCATTAGCCCGATTGAAGTGCAGCCCCAGGGCACTAAACAGGGTACTTTAAAAACGTTCGTGATCAATTAGCTGTGGATAAGGTGGTGTGCGATCAGTTGAGCAAATCGCTGAGGCATCTGCGTATGCCATTGGTGGCTTGCGTCAGCGATAATCTCCAAGGAAGCATTGGGGATTGCCGCCGCGGTGCGCTGTGATGCACGCAGGTTGGCCTTGTCTTTCGCTCCGCATGCCACGGTGGTTGGCGCGTTGATATCCGATAGTCCGGGCGTTAGGTCTAGATTATTTAAGGAATCCAAAATGGCGATTAGCTGTCTTTTGGTGAGTTCCGGAGGGCAAATCACTCTCTGCGGCAATAGTCGCATGAGCACCTTTTGAGTTCGCATGAGGGTGGCCGGTAGTTTTGCCTGCGGAGCCGAAAGGACTAGCGAAGCCACATGTTGTGGGTAGCGGATTGCGGTATTGAGGGCGACAATCGCACCCAACGATAAGCCGACAATGTGGGCTGGCGTTCCACCCATTTTGGTGGCGAGCATATCGGTTGCTTTATCGATTGACCAGCCATCGAGGAGCTCAGGAGCGAAAAGAGGCAGTGTTAGACACCGATAATCCGCTAAAAGTGGTGACGCCACAACCTCGTCCCATGCGGTAGGGGAATCGCCGAGCCCATGGAGGAAAATGAGGGTGTGCATGAGATCAGTTTAGACGACGTGTGCCGATAAAGAGGGTGGTAACCTGCCCGAGGCCTATGGTTTAATGCTCAGCAGGTAGCTGTAAATGGTTCCGGTTGCTTTCCGTGATAGCCTGCCCAAAGCGAATAAGAGCGCCCCAAGTAGAAGCGACACTGGTAGCGCGAGCCTGCGGGCGGCGTACCAACGAGGAGCGCGGCGGCTTACGGGCGGAAAGCTCTACTGACCGCACCACTGATGCTCTCGGCGTGCATGCGTGCGAGTGGAGAACCGATTGTCTTCCGTAGCAGCCGCAGCAATACCGGTGGGCGCTCCATGGGGGTGAAGCGTAAGACGATCTGTACGGTGGTGGTCTCGCCGTCTGGGATGAGTGTGAACGTGACATGGATGATGTTTGCACGCAGAACACCTATTGGTTCGAAACGCCAGCGGATGCTCTCATCCGAGCTTGTTTCCCGGATGACGCGGATCGCGCAGTCTCTTCGTGATTGCGTTCCCTTGCCGGACGGCGGGGCTGTCCACTGTTCAGCTCCCTCGTCGGCGGCGAGCGTGCGCCCTTGGAGGCTTGGCTCCCACATTGTGGTGTTCTTCGGATCGCTGAGATAGTCGATGACGACGGCGATAGCTGCTGGGCACGACGTCGTGGCACGTGCGGCGGCAAGACCAGAGTCAGCTGTGAGATCGGCGCTGCCTTCCTTGTGCTGGTACTGCGTAACATCGACGCTTGCGATCCCGGTGCGAAGTTCTTCGGCACTCGTGCCAAGACGACTGAGAATTGTGGTAATCGTCCCGCTCGGTTCGGACAGTAGTGATTCGAGGATTGCGAGGTAATCGGGCCTAACATTCTTGGCTTTCTTAAAGACACGGTGAGCGCGTTCCGTGAAGCCGTCGGTCGTTGTTGGCTCGGCAGGGAGAAGCTCCGCTGGCGGGGTAACTCCGATGCTTTCGAGGGCGTCTTGCTCGGCGTCGCGCATCGCGGCGAGGGTTGCGTCATACGCCGCTCCTTGGGTGCGCAGGAGCTGCCCGGCCGGGGTGTCCGTGAGGGTGAGGGCGAGGAGGAGGTGGTCGACGGCGGTGCCAAGCCGGCCGAAGCGTGCGGCTTCCTCTACGCTCGTGCGGGCGAGGGAGGTCATCGCGTGAAGGTTGTCCATAATGCTCATCGGGTTCTCTTCGGGACGGGGATGTTGGAGTCGATTCGTTTGGCATATTTCTTGTGGGCGGCTTGGCGGCTCACGCCGAGGATGTCGGCGATCTGCTGCCAGCTATATCCGGCGTGGAGCGCGACCACCGCGCGCAATCCCTGCTCGGGGCTGGGTGTGTTCATGGCTGTTTGTATGACTTCACCTGCTTCCATGCTGTCAACTTAGGTTGTTAAGGGGTTGCTTGTCAGCCCTGGTTGCTAATCGTGGTTCGTCAAACCGTGTGAAACGCCTCGAACAATTGCAATGAGTTAGGGTGCCCTAATAGCATTGCGGAATGCTAAATAAAAAATCGCCACGTCATGACCAGGGTGTTCGCCGCCCGCGTCGTTCCGCCCTCATTTCGATGATCTTCGCCCTCGGCATCCTCCTTACGGGCTGCGCCGGAGGCAAAGGCGCATCGGAAGTCACGACGCCGAGCGCATCTGCGCCAACCGCCATGCGGATCGTCGCGCTCGATTGGCGTTACGAAGAGATCCTCCATGTCCTCGGCATCAAGCCGGTCGGTATCGTGGAAATCGGCAAGTCCGCCGCGCCCGCCACCCTCAAAGGACAGCTCGACGGCATCACCTCGGTCGGCCAGGCGAAGCAGCCCAACCTCGAGGTGATCCAGTCTCTTGAGCCGGATCTGATTCTCGCAAGCCCCACGCGTCAGGGAGCCATTATGGACCAGCTGAAGGAAATCGCCCCAACAGCGGCCTATTCGGACGCCACGTACACTGACGTGTTGGATGCGATGGACGACGTCGCCGCCAAGGTCGGCGCAAAAGAGAAGGCGGCCGAATTCCGGGCGCGCATCGAGGCCAAGGTCGCCGAAGCTAAGGCCAAGGTGGCGCCGGGGACGCGCGCGGCCTTAATCGGCTGGTCGAAGAACACTCTCTACACGTGGGTCAAGGATTCCTTCCCCGGCTCGCTGCTGACGGCCGCCGGGTACGACTACGGCTACGACGGTGAAAAGAGTGCCATCGAGTCTAAGACTGACGTCGCTGAGCTGACCGGCGATAAGCTACCGGACATGAAGCTTGACGTCATGTACTTGTACAACGACACGAAGGGCTTCCGCTCCAGCCCCTTCGCGAGCGTCGTGCCGACGATCGTTGACGTTGAGCAGGACACCTGGTCGCGCTCGCGCGGGCCGTTGGCCGCCGAGGCAATGCTCGACCTCATCATCAATTCCTAAGGATTCTCCTCGTGGGGAGCAGGACCGTGCGAAGGCTATCCGCATCGGTGTGCGTGGCAGTCAGTCTCGCCATTGTTGCGCTCCGCCTCGTCAGCGTGGAGGCGCCTGCGGATGCTCCCTGGCTGTATGACGAGGTGTGGGGCGTGGTGCATGACAGGCTAGCCGCCGCGATCGCTGTGGGTGCGGCGCTAGGCGTGGCCGGCGTGCTCCTTCGGACGGCGACGTCGAACCCGCTGGCCGATCCGCAGATCACCGGCGTCAATTCGGGCGCGGCCTTCGGCGCGGTGGCGACGACGTTTGCCACCGGCGCGACCCACGGCGCCTACATCCTTCCCGGCGCGCTCGTCGGAGGTGCGCTGGCGGCGGGCCTGACGATCTCGCTCAGCATGAGGGGGAGGTCCCCGGATCGACACGGGGCGAACGCGATACAGCGCATGGTGCTGCTCGGGATTGCGGTCTCGGCCGTCTTCAGTGCGCTGACGGCGATCTTCCTCGTTCTTGACGAGGCTCAGCTAACCACCGTGCTCGCCTGGCTCAACGGCCGCCTGGGCGGGGTGCGCTGGCCGGACGTCGTACCTGCGGCGGTTGCGATCCTTGTGATCCTGCCCGGCGCGGCTTTGGCCGGGCGAGCTTTCGACGTTCTTGCGGCCGGCGGGAGCATTAGCCGCTCCATTGGTGCTAACCCGGATGCGATTCGCAGGCGCGCGGTGGTGCTTGCGGTGATCCTGACCGCTACGTGCGTTGCCGCCGCCGGCCCGATCGGCTTCCTGGGCCTGCTTGCCGCGGTGGTGGCCAACCGCGTGTGCGGAGCGCGCCACCGGCTCGCCCTGCCTTTCGCGGCGCTCGTTGGCGCCACGGTCCTGCTGGTCGCCGACTCGGTGGGGCAGATGCTGTGGGCGCCGGCTGAGACGCCCGTCGGCATCTTGACCGGAATTGCCGGCACGCCGCTGCTGCTGTGGGGCATCCGCCATATCGGGTCAAGGTCCGAGGGGAAGGTGCGATGAAGGCCCGTTTTGCGGCGTCGATGCTGGTGGCGAGCGCACTCCTCGTGCTAGCGAGCATTCTTGGCATGGCGATCGGGGCCGTGCAACACTCCATTGCCGACGTCGTCTCGGGCGTCCTCGCCGGCGAGGCCCTCTACTGGCGCTACCGGATGCCGCGCATCGTGGTGGGTGTGCTGGCGGGCGTCGGCATGGCCACCTCCGGAGCGTTGCTTCAGGCGGCGTTGCGCAACCCGCTCGCCGCGCCTGACACGCTCGGCATTACTGCAGGTGGCGGCCTCTTCGCCGTCGGTGCGCTCCTCGGATTCGGCGCCTTGCCCGCGGCGGCGCTGACCCCCATCGCGTTCGTCGGCTCGCTCGTCGGTGCCGCCCTCGTTTTCCTCGCCGCCGGGCGCGCGTTCGCCGACCCCACGCGCCTCGCCCTGACCGGCGTCGCCGTCTCGGTTGGTCTCGCCGCGCTCACCCAGCTGCTGCTCGTCCGCGCCGCTCCGGAGGCCGGCGCCGCCATGACCTGGCTCAAGGGCTCGCTTTACGCCCGCACGATGAACGACGCCGTCACGGTGGCCCCGGCCGTCGCCTTCGGTTTCGCTGTGGCCCTCGTGCTTTCGCGTCATTTCAATGCGCTCGTCCTGTCGGACGCGACGATGGGGAGCATCGGGGTGCCCGCCTCGGCGCTACGCGTCGGCGCGGTCGTCCTTGCCGTGCTGTCCGGGTCGGCCGCCGTTGCGGCCGCCGGGGTTCTCGGGTTCGTTGGCCTGATTGTGCCGCACGCGGCCAAGCTCCTGGTGGGGCAGTCCCTCTCACGGCAGTTGCCCGTGGCGGCGGTGGGCGGTGCGGCCGTCGTCGTCGGCGCGGACGCCGTGGGAAGGTGGGCCTTCGCACCGACGGAAATCCCTGTCGGAGCCCTCATCGCCATCGCGGGCGCGCCCTACTTCATCTATCTGGTGTTGCGAGTCACCAGCGTTACGGGGAAGCAATGAACGATCAGATTACCTGTACAAACGTCTCGGCCGGATATGGCGGACCGCCCGTCATCCGCGATATCGATCTGGAGATCCCCAGCGGAGAAATTACCGCGCTGATCGGTCCCAACGGTTGCGGAAAGTCGACGCTTTTGAAGACGATCGGCCGACAATTGGGTATTGAAGGTGGCGATATCAGCCTGGGAGGACGTTCGATCGCGGACTTCGGCACGCGCGAATTTGCGCGCCGCCTGTCCTTTCTGCCGCAGCAACCCACGGTTCCCGAGGGGATGGTCGCGCGCGAGCTCATCGCCTTCGGGCGCTACCCCTACACGGGCGCCTTCGCCTCCCTAGCGGAGGAAGATCATCGGGAGATCGAGGAGGCTGCCTCGGCGACTCGCGTGCTCGACTACCTCGACCGGCCGGCAACCCAGCTCTCGGGTGGCCAACGTCAGCGCATGTGGATCGCCATGACGCTGGCCCAACAGAGTTCGATCATGTTGCTCGATGAACCGACCACCTTTCTCGACCCCGCCCATCAGTTGGCCATCCTCGACCTGGTCGCCGATCTCAATCGGGACGGGCGGACCGTGGTCATGGTTGTCCACGACATGGTGCATGCCGCCAAATACTCGGACCACGTGGTGGTCATGAAGGACGGGCGCATCCTCGACAGTGGCCCGACCAAGCAGACCCTCGACTCTGACCTGATCGAACGCGCTTTTGGCATCTCGACCATGATGGTCACTGACCCGCAGACGGGCCGGAAGTTGCCGATTGCCTACGCGGTGAGCTGGTAGGCAATCGTGTCTTGTTTAAAGGGTGATTTCGATTTGGTCACCGAGATATTTGCATGTGATTTCCGCAAGCGTGAGGCCCTCGCCATCGACGAACGAAGTCTCGAGGGCGAGGAGAGGGACAGGGGCGGCAAGGTGAAGCTGTTTGGTCTCAGACGCCGTTGCCATTGTTGCGCGGATGGTCCTCGAGGTCTCGATCGGTTTGCGTAGTTGCCACTGGTCGCTTTCAAGGATTTCTGGGAGGCTTCGTGAGAGATCATGTCCGAGGATGCCGGGGAAGAGATCGGCTCGGATGATAGCGACCTCAATGCCGACGAGTTTGCTGTGTTCCTCGTCAAGATAGTGGTTTCGTTGGATTCGGGCAATGAATGGCTCCTCGGTGGTGTGCAGGAGCTGCCGTTCTCCTTCGTCGGCCGTCTGCAACGCTGCAGAAATTAGCTTGACATGTGTGAGTGGCTCTGCTGTGGTAGTCCGACCTTCCGAAGTTGTGCTCGGCGAAGCCCTATGTGTCGACGCCGCTTCCTCGCGGTCTGCAACAAAGGTGCCCCGTCCGGGGATGCCGACTGTCAGACCGTTTTGGCTGAGGAGCATGAGTGCGCGGCGGACCGTCATTGGGGAAACGTTGAAGGATGAAGCGAGCTTAACCTCGCTCTCAAGCCGCTCCCCGGGGCTCATGTCTGCAATGCGCTCGAGCAGAGCGTCGTAGACCTTCGCGTACTTGGGTTCCATGAGGTGTCCTCCGGTAAAAGGTTGGTTGACAGCCAGTATACATACACCCTAGGGTGTTATGTATCACCCTAGGGCGGTGATGCCCTCTCCTTTATCGCTAAGGAAGTCTTGATGGCTAGTCACGGAATATCTTATTCGGTATCGGGCTGTGAGGTTAAGGGGGTTATCGTCGCCTTACATGGAGTTACGGATAATGCGGCGTCCCTGTCCGATCTTGCTCGGCAATGGAAAGACGAGTGGAAGGTCTACCTCGTAGATACGTTAGGTCACGGCCTCTCGCGTAGCTTTGACGACACCGAGCTAGCCGACCCGCTCCGTGCGATCGCGGCTGCCGTTCGTTCTGTCGTGATTGAAGCGGCTCGGCAGAGTGTGAGTCGGAAGGTTGTGCTGATGGGTCATTCGCTCGGTGGGGCGGTGGCTTGCGCGATTGCGAATGATGTGCCGGAGGTGATTCAGGCGCTTGTCCTCGAAGATCCCGCTCTGTTGACCGACGGCCAGTGGGAGCTCTACCGCGGTTCGGCGGGAGATTTGGTTAAGCGCCAAGAGCTGGTGACTGACCATGTGGGTGAGGCGATTACTGAGCTTATGAAAGTTTACACGGCGTGGCCGGCATCCGAGTATGGCGCGTGGGCGCAGGGCAAGACGCAGGTGGATCGACGTTTTGTGGCTACCGGCGTCGTGGGAATGCGCGGACGTGAGGTGTTGGCCGGGTTATCGGTGCCGACGCTCTTGGTCACCGGGGATCAGAGCGACGTCCTGTTTGGCCGAGAAGGGCAGTCCGAGCTCGAAAGCCTGGGCAATCCCCACATCAGTTCGGTTCTGATCTCTGACGCCTCCCACACGGTTCGCAGGGATCAGTCTGAGGAGTTCTATCGTGTGGTTGGCGAATTTCTGAGGCGTTATGGGCAGCGTCCATTATCTCCGACGCCGTATATCGCCGCCGAGCTTCAGCCCGTCATTGACGCCACTCCCGAGCAGAATGCCGAAGACTATCTCGCGATGCGTCGCCGCGGTGAAGAGTTGCTGGCTGACGTTCGGCCCGCTGATGGTGTCACTGTTGAGGAGGTTCACCTTGGTGGGCAAACCGGCGATGATCGGCAGGCGGACTCTTCAGATGAGGCTTTTACACTTCGTTGCTTGAGGAGTGGTGCTGAGCCGCGGGCCGTCGTGCTTTCGATTCATGGTGGTGGTTACATTGCAGGCGCTGCGCGCTACGACGATGCTCGCAATAGCGAACTGATTGAGGTCTTTGGCGGTGCGGTCGTCGCTAGTCCGGATTACCGGCTGTCCCCCGAGTGGCCGTGGCCTGCAGCTGCCACGGATTGTGTCCGTTCTCTGCACTATCTCTCGCGGGCGTATCCGGGCTTACCGCTGTACATCTATGGTGATTCGGCCGGTGCTGGGCTCGCTCAGCAGGCGCTGGCCATCATTGCGGCGAGTGGTCAGGGGCCCGACGTCGATCGCATCGTTTTGCTCGAACCTTGCCTTGAGCCGGGAATGGTCACGCGTTCGTTCGACACCTACCGCGATGGGCCGATATGGACGCTTGAGGCGTCAAGCGTGGCTTGGCGGCATTACATGGGCGCTTCGGATGCTGTCCCGCCTTATGTTCCCTCGCGCGCTGCGGCATCGGCGATGCCACCCACATTCCTCGTTGTCAACCCTGCCGACCCTCTCCGTGATGAAGGAATGCGCTTCGCGCAAGACCTCGCCGACGCCGGCGTTGCGGTAGAGCTACACATGTATTCGGGAACGTTCCACGGGGCCTTGTCAGTTCCGGGTACCTCCACGTGGGAGCGCGTTAAAGATGACATCCGCGCCTTCCTTGCCACACCAATCACCAGCTCACACTTCAGTCTTGGAAAGGACCCCTCATGAGCAACAACAGTAAGCTCCTGCAGATTGCAGGGGCGGCCGCGCTTGGCGGCTTTCTCTTCGGCTTCGATGTCGCCGTCATTAACGGTGCGATCGGGTCGGTCTCGGGTAGTGACACCGGTTTCGGCCTTGTCTCATGGGAGACGGGTGTGGTGGTGTCAATCGTCAGCCTCGGTGCCGCGGTGGGTGCGGCAATCGCAGGTGGTGTGGCGAATCGTATCGGGCGCGTGCGCGTGATGGTCGCGGCGGCTGTGCTCTTTGCTGTGTCGGCGCTCATGAGCGGCCTGTCGTTCAGCTTTGAGGCGCTGGCGTGGTGGCGTTTGGTGGGTGGCTTCGGTGTTGGTATTTCGGCTGTAATTGCGCCGGCCTACATTGCGGAAATCGCTCCGGCAGACAAGCGAGGCAGGCTTGGAACGTTGCAGCAACTGGCAATCGCGTTCGGTATTTTTGGTGCGTTCATTACGAACTTTATCTTGGTGAGGCTGACGGGCTCTGCTGATGCCGAGGCCTGGTTTGGTCTCTATACCTGGCGATGGATGTTCATCAGTGAATTGCTTCCGGCCCTTCTGTATGGATTCTTCGTCCTCTTCTTGCCTGAATCGCCACGCTACCTGGTGTCGATCGGTGCGGAAGATCGTGCGGAAAAGATTATCGTTGCTGTGGGCTCGGATATGGATCCTCAGGGGCGTATTGCCGAAATTCGTTCCTCGCTATCGGGGCATCGCCCACGCTTTGCGGACTTGCGCGATGGGAAGTACGGCCTTCGACCGGTGGTATGGATTGCCCTCGCCTTTGCTTTCCTCATCCAAATGGTGGGAATTAATAACGTGCTGCTGTATGCCACGGATTTGTGGACGACGGTCGGTTTCGCAGGCAACCTCTCCGTCTTCATCCCCGTGCTGACTTCCGTCATCGGTATCATCATGACACTGATTGGTATGTCGGTGATCGACAAGGTTGGCCGTCGTCCCCTCCTTCTGTGGGGTGCGATCGGTATGTTCGTCTCCATGTTGGCGGCGGCTATCACCTTCACTCAGGGGACGATTACCGAAACGGGTGCTCTCAACCTTACGGGCGCTTGGGCTTTCATCGCTCTTGTGAGTGTCCATCTCGTGTACATCATCTTCTGCGGCACGTGGGGCGTGGTGCTGTGGGTCTTCCTTGGCGAGATCTTCCCCAACCAAATCCGCACGGCTGGACTGGGTGTAGCTACAGCGGGCAACTGGATCGGTGGAACGCTCATCACTTTCCTCTTCCCGGTGACCAAGGAGTACATAGGGCTGTCGGGGACGTACTTCTCCTACGCCGTCGTAGGTGCAATCCTCATCTGGCTCGTTGCTAAGCACATCCCTGAGACTAAGGGCGTGGAGCTGGAGGACATGACCTACAGCCTCAAGTAAATCTCTTATCTGCGCCCGCAGCTACGCTAGTCGTCAAGCGGGGAAAGAGTTCGGGCCAACCTTCGTTAGCGTGAAGGTTGGCCCGAACTCATCCCCAAGTTTGCCTACGGCGCAGTCTTTGGAGGGTAGGGCTAGTCCTTGAGCCAGCGGTAGCTCAGCGCGCCCAATGGGCAGGCGTCGATCTGGGCGATGAGCTATTCGGTTGAGGCATTGAGCGGCTGCACCCAGGGCCGCGTCTTCGTGTCGTAGACCTGCGGCAACCTCCGCCAGCAAATGCCGGAGTGCTGGCATAGTTCTGGCTTCCAAATGACGGCAATGTCCTTGCCTTCGTACTCTTTCATGTGCGTCCTTTCTCGGCGTGGTGCCTCTGGCGCCGTGGCCATGGCAACACCTTGGCCCTGCTTTTCCTCGTCTACTGGAGGAAATCTGCCCGCCGTGTCGTGTGATCGAGGGGACTAGAGCACAAGAAAATAATAGTTTAAGAGTCAACTAACGCAAGCATGGAAGACGCCCCCTACGAGACGCGGAGGACGCCTCCACAATCGATCCGATATCGATGAGGAGTAGTTGACATGGCACAGATCAATGCAGGCGACGCAATGATGAAGGTCCTTGAGGGCTGGGGCGTTAAGCGAATTTACGGCCTCCCCGGCGGTTCGCTGGACTCGACGATGAACTCGATCCACCGCTTCAAGGACCGCATCCGCTAAGTGGGTGTGCGCCACGAGGAGACGGCTCGCTGGCCGCCGTCGCCGAAGCGAAGCTGACCGGCAAGATCGGCGCCATGCTCGGCCCGGCCGGTCCGGGCGCCGTCCACCTCATCAACGGCCTCTACGACGCCAAGATTGACGGCATCCCGGTGCTCGCTATCATCGGTCAGGCCCCCACGGCCAACATGAACAAGGACTACTTCCAGGAGATGCCGGAGAATCCGAAGTTCGCCGAGCGTATGGACGAACCGCCGGCGCGCTTCGAACCCATCTACAAGGTGATCAACGAGGCTGCGGGCCCGCACGCCGGCCTGGCGTTCCCCGAGCGTGAGGTGTGGACCCTCAGCGGCGACGGCGGCGCCACCAGGACCATCCAAGATCTCGTCGCCCAGCGCGAGCAGGGGCTGGGTGTCATCAACGTCGTCTTCACCAATAAGTCTCTGGGCTTCATTGAGGCTGAGCAGGACGACACCCACCAGCCGCATTCGGGCATCGACCTGTCCGACGTCGACTTCGCCAAGCTGGCCGAAGGCTTCGGCGTCAAGGGCTACACGGCACGGACGGGCGCCGAGTTCGCCCGCATCGTCAGCGAAGTCAAGGGAGCCAAGACGCCCGTGCTCATCGACGTCAAGATCACCAACGATCGCCGACTTCCCGTTGAAAAGCTCGCCTTCGAGCCCGGCACCGCGCGCGACCTCCTCGCTGAGTACGACGCTGAAGAGCTCACCCCCATCGAGGAGCTCCTCGACAGGCACGACACCAAGCCTGCCACACAGCACCAACGTCGATCCCGACGCCGATCCGGTCTCGCAGTAATGTGGCGGGTGGCAGGCGGGACCCGCGTGAGTGTGGCATGTGGCAGCCGCGCGAGGTCGGCGCCCGCGCGAGTTCGAGTTCAGCGGCGGAAGATCGCCCCACCCATCAGGGCGTCGTTGAAGGCCCGGCGAATCGCTTCAGCAGATTCGCCCGATCCTGTAACCACAAGCCGCGTCATCGGGTCGCCGTCCCACTCGCCCGCAGCTCCGACCGTTAACGAGGTGCCCGAAGAATTCCACGTCTTAATCTCGTGGTGTTCGCCGGGGAGCCAGAAACAACCGCGGATCAGTATTCCATCCAGAGCCAAGGAATCAAAGCTTTCTTGGAGACGATCCGGGTCCAGTGGACGCGGCGACTCCAATGTGACGGTCCAAATACCGTCTGCGGTGCCAGCGTCAGGGGTTTCCTGGCCCAACTGCCTGCTCGGTCCGGCCATGCACGTCACCGGGTGAACACGAAAAATTGCCGCGTCGACGTCGTGCTCCTTCTCGAACAATACGTCAGCTGAGATGTTCTCGAGGCCCTCGATGATCGTCGCATCGGGGTTAATGTGACCTGAAATGGCTCGGCCGATCTGATCCTCGCCGAGGGAGAGGATGACATCCGCGTGGGCAAGGTTGGAGAAGAGTACCTCGCCGGCGTCGCGTTCGTCGTCGTCGATGATCAGATCGGCCTCGCCAAGCGGTGTGGCGTGGATTAGGGCGCGGCTCGTGGCCGCGTCCACGGCAGTAAGGATGGAGGTGAGAGTGAATGGCTCGTCTAGCGCATCGCCGTGACCGAGCTCGATCTTGGAAAAAAGCTCCGAGTCGAGGTATTCGGCGAGGGCGGGGGCCACGTAGATGCTCTCGACCGTCGCAGGGAGTGCGAGGATAACGCGATCGAGGTCGCGCCCCTCAAGGAAAGGAATCACCGCATGACGAATCGAGCAGGTGATGCAGGGGTGTGAGAGCTCCACCTGTGCCGACTCTCGCGCGCCGGACGGTAGCTGGAGGTCGAGCTGTGTGCCTTCAGGCGTGATCTCCACCTCGAGGATTGCCGCGGTGTCGGAGAGGGCGAGGGTGACGACGTCGCGCAGAAGGGGATCGAGGGTGGTAAGAAGGGAAACCTGCATCACAACTCCTTGCTAATAATGAGAATCATTCTCTATTATTGCCGCATGAGTAGAAAATGCCAAGTGACGGGCGCAACGCCTGGGTTCGGGAACAACGTCTCACACTCACACCGCAAAACGCGGCGCCGCTGGAACATCAACATCCAGAAAAAGCGCTACTGGGTACCCTCCCTCAAGCGACACGTGACGCTCACCGTATCCACCAAAGGAATGAAGACCATTGACAAACGGGGCATCGACGCCGTCGTCGCCGAGATGCTAGCGAAGGGAGAAAAGCTGTAATGGCAAAGAGTCAAGACATCCGCAAAAAAGTCATTCTCGAATCAACCGCCGGAACGCACTTCCGCTACATCACCACCAAAAACCGGCGCACCAACCCCGAGCGCATGCGCATCAAGAAATACGACCCGCTCGCCAAAGCACACGTGGAATTTGTGGAGAAGAACTAATGGCCAAGAAATCAAAAATTGCTCGAGACGCCCAGCGCCGCGCCGTTGTGGAAAAGTACGCCGAAAAGCGTGCCTGGGCCAAGAAAGTTAGCGTCTCACCGCATGCCACCGACGCCGAACGCGACGAGGCCATGCGGGTGCTCCACTCCCTCCCGCGCAACGCATCCCCCACCCGCCTGCGTAATCGCGACATCACCGACGGGCGACCCCGCGGCCACCTGCGCAAATTCGGCCTCTCGCGCGTCGAGTTCCGAAAGCGCGCACTCGCCGGCGAACTGCCCGGCGTTCACAAGGCCTCTTGGTAATCCCGCATCTGCCGGTAAGGCCGTCAGGCCGGCGGGGCTCTTCTGACGAGAGCATCTGCCTCCAACTGAAAGGAACACCCATGAAAAAGGGGATCCACCCCGACTATCACCCCGTCGTATTCCGCGACAAGTCAGCGAACTTCGCGTTCCTGACTCGATCAACCATGACTTCGGCCAACACGATTGAGTGGGAGGATGGCAACACCTACCCCGTGGTTGATGTTGAGACCTCCTCGGCCTCGCATCCGATGTGGACCGGGAAGAAGCGCATCCTCGACACCGCTGGCCAGGTCCAGAAGTTCCGCAATCGTTATGGAGATAGGAAGCGCTCATGAAAGTTCGTGCATCCCTGAAGTCCCTGGCTGCGCAGCCGGGCTCGATGGTGGTCCGCCGCCGCGGGCACACCTACGTCATCAACAAGAAGAATCCGCGATTCAAGGCCCGGCAAGGCTAGGCTGTGCGGGCGGCGGCTAGGATGCCAACCGATGCCTGACTTGCGATGTAGAAAATTGGACCGATCTTCGTATATATGAAGATCGGTCCAATTCTCTACATCGAAGGTATATGGGTGAACCGACCCGGGCGTTGACCCTGGCTGGCCCCGGCCGACGCCGCCTCGCGGCCCTATTAAGCTGATCCGCGCTGTATTAACCTACGCGGTAGGTTCCAGGGGTCAATGCACTACTTTTTGGAGTGTGTTGAATGGTTGGTAGATCGCCGATTCGGCCTTATTCGCAGTCGTTTCGTGATCATGCGGTGGCCTTGGTTGCTTCTGGACGTTCGTGTGCAAGTGTTGCTCGTGAGTTGAAGGTTAATTGTCACTCGGTTCAGGTCTGGGCTCGTGGGGCGGGTTTAGTGTTGGTCCGTGGGCAGGGTGGGCCGGCGCAGGCTCGTGCGGCTGCTAGGGTACGGGTGTGGCAGTTGACGGCTGAGGGCTTGCCGGTTGCCGAGATCGCGAAACGGGTTGGTCATAGTCCGAACTGGGTTCGTGGGAAACAGGCTATGTTGGGGCCTATGGTTGAAGTTTTGCAACGGGGCCGTGTTGGTGGGGCCACGGTCGTGGCCAGTGTTGACCGGGTTGGTAATGGCAGGGTTGGTCGAGGCCGGCGTATGACGCTTGAAGAGCGCGTGGCGATCGGGTTGGGGTTAGCTGATGGTAAGTCGGCTCGGCAGATCGCTTTAAGTTTGGGGCGTAGTCCGTCATCGGTGACGCGTGAGATTAATCGTGGTGCTTTTCCTGATGGTTCTTATGATGCTCGCTGGGCTCATCAGTGCGCTCATCAGCGTCGTTCTCGTCCTAAGCCGGGCAAGCTTACTACCCATGTGGCGCTGCGTCAGAAGGTGGTTGAGCTGTTAAATAAGCGTTATTCTCCCCAGCAAATCAGTGTTCGTTTGCGTCATGATTATGGAGATGATCGGCAGATGCGTGTGTCTCATGAAACGATTTATCAGGCTTTGTATGTTCACGGGGGTGGGGCATTACGGCAAGAGCTTAAACGGGAGAAAGGACTGCGTTCGGGTCGTCAACGGCGTATTGCTCGTTCTGCTCTTGCTGGCACTCCCGGGCGCGGGCGTAAGACGTGGGTCGAGGGCGCTTCAATCGATTTGCGCCCCCACGAGGTCGATGGGCGCCTGACGCCAGGTCACTGGGAAGGAGATTTAATTATCGGTGGTGGTAAGGGCAAGCACACAGCGCTGATCACCCTAGTCGAGCGCTCTTCACGGTTTTTGCTGATCGCTCGTCTTGGGGTGAGCCATGATTCACCGACCGTGATTGAGAAACTGACCCAGATGGTTCAGACCTTGCCCAGTAAGGCCTTCTCCTCGATCACCTGGGATCAAGGTAGTGAGATGGCGCAGGTAGCCCAGTTCAAGGTCGATACCAATATCAAGGTCTACTTCGCTGACCCGCATAGCCCGTGGCAGCGTCCGTCGAATGAACGCCTGAATCGTGATATTCGTGAATACTTCCCCAAGGGAACTAACTTCGCTGACATCACCGACGAGGAAGTCGCTTTCGTCCAAGACGAACTCAACGACCGAGCCCGAGTTGTCTTGAACGGAATGACCCCACGTGAGACACTGGCCGAGTTGTTAAAAAATGATGCATCGACCCCCTGAATCTCCCCGCCAACTTAATACAGCGCGGATCAGCTTAGTGCAGGGTGGGCGAAGGGGTGCGCGGGCCCGCCCGGGCCATTTTTGGCACTCCTACCTCGCCCGTTAAAATGAGCCCATGTTCGCAATTATCACGGTAACTGGATCTGATCACTCGGGAATTGTTGCGGCGGTGACGAGCGCGCTGGCCGAGCACGAGGCCAACATTCTCGACATTTCGCAGACGCTTATGGGTGGCTATTTCACCATGATCCTGCGCGTCGAGCTCGCTGACGCCCGCCCGGCCGACACGGCTGACGCGGCCGCCGCCCCTGAGCCCCACTCGATCGACGATCTCCAGGACGCCCTTGCCGCCGTTGAAGAGGCGCAGAATCTGGTGATCCGGGTCCAGTCCGAGGCTCTCTTTACCGCGATGAACGAACTGTAAGGGGCGTCATGACTTTCCACTCTAGGGCCCAGTCCATCATTTCCACGGTGGAGATGATCGAAAAATATCGCCTCGACATTCGCACGGTGACGATGGGCATCTCGTTGCTCTCGTGCAAGCGGTCCACCATGGCCGAGACGTGCGAGGCTATCTACGAGCGTGTCACCACGCAGGCGGCGAACCTCGTTGAGGTGGCACGCGGGATTGAGCGCGAGCTTGGCATCCCGATCGTGAACAAGCGTATCTCGGTCACGCCGATTGCGCTTGTCACGGCGGGCCTGGAGGGGGACGTCGTCGACGTCGCCCATGCCCTCGACCGCGCGGCGAAGGCCGTCGGTGTCGACTTTATCGGCGGCTACTCGGCGCTCGTCGAAAAGGGCATGACTGCCTCGGATCGCACCCTGATTCGGTCGTTGCCGCGTGCGTTGTCGGAGACGGACGTCGTGTGCGGCTCGGTGAATGTGGCCTCCTCCCGCGCGGGCATCAACATGGATGCGATCGCCGAGCTTGGCCAGATCATCAAGGAAGCGGCGGAGCTCACGGCGGACCGCAGCGCGATTGCTTGCGCCAAGCTGGTCGTCTTCGCTAACGCGGTGGGGGATAACCCCTTCATGGCGGGCGCGTTCCACGGCGTTGAGGAGCCGGACTGCGTCATCAACGTGGGCGTGTCCGGCCCGGGCGTCGTCGCGCGCGCGATTGAGGGGATGAGGGGCGCGCCGCTGAACGACGTCGCCGAGGAGATCAAGAAGGCCGCGTTCAAGATTACGCGCGCGGGTCAGCTAGTCGGCGAGCTTGCGTCGGAGCGCCTGGGTGTCCCGTTCGGCATCGTGGACCTGTCGCTGGCGCCCACGGCCGAGGTCGGCGATTCGGTGGCCGCGATCCTCGAGACGATGGGCCTGGAACAGGTGGGCACGCACGGCACCACGGCCGCGCTGGCCCTCCTCAACGACGCCGTCAAGAAGGGTGGCATGATGGCCTGCTCGCGCGTGGGTGGCCTGTCAGGCTCCTTCATTCCGGTCTCGGAGGACCGCCAGATGATTGAGGCGGTTCGGGCGGGAACGCTGTCGGTGGAGAAGCTGGAGGCGATGACGTCGATCTGCTCGGTGGGCTTGGACATGGTAGCCATCCCGGGTGACGCGTCGGCCCAGACGATCGCGGGCATGATTGCGGACGAGTCGGCGATCGGGGTTATGAACCACAAGACGACGGCGGTGCGCGTCATCCCGGCGCCGGGCACGGTGGAGGGCGACGAGGTGGACTTCGGTGGCCTGCTCGGCTACGCGCCGGTCATGCCGATTCGACGGGTCTCCAGCGCCGACTTCGTCTCGCGTGGCGGCTTTATCCCTGCTCCTGTGCACGGAATGCGGAATTAATCGCGCCCACGCTCTGGGCGAACCGGGCCTGAGGGTCCTCGGGGTGGGCGTCGGCTAGGGAGTAGACTTCGTGGTCTGAACCTAGTTGAAATCTGGTGACGTTTATGACGAAGCGTCGGAGGGATGCGCGCCGGGGCGCCGAGGACCTGTATCCATTCCCGCTCAACGACGACGGTAGCGTGCTTCGCGCCCAGCGGCTCGCGGCGTCGTCGGTGTACGGCCCCATTTTCGGGCCGCTTGACCTTGTGCTTGACCCCGGCGTGCTGTGTATTGTGCACGGCACATCCGGCTCGGGTAGGTCGGCGTTGTTGCTCGCGTTGGTGGGGCACTTGCGCCGAGTCACAGGTTCGCTTGTGGTCGCATCTCACGACGCCGAAGCCGACCCTTTTGGCCTCATCGCGTATACGGGTGTGGGGCGGATTGGCCAATACGCAGCGCCCGACGACCGTTTGACGGTGGCCGAGCTGATGGCCGAGCGTGCGGTCTACGACGGCATCGGGTTGAGGTCCGCGACTGAACGTTTCGAGCGGATCGAGGATTGGCTGGGCTACCAGATTGACCGGGGTGCGCTTTATCAGGAGCTGCCGGGTGCCGAGAAGGCGATGCTGTGCGCTGTGTTGGCGATGTTGCGGCCGGCGGCGGTCGTCGTCGTTGACGGGGTAGATCAGGATGTGCCCGCCCACCAGATGGTGGCACTGTATGAGGCGTTGCAACGCTTGGCTGCCTTTGATGGGCAGGCGATTGTTGTGAGCGCGACGAATGCGGACGCCGCGCCGGTGGGGGCGGTGCGCGTGCATCTGGTGCCGAAGAAGACGTCGCGGGTGCACAAGATCGAGGAGCCGCCCGTGTCGGTTGATACGGCGAGCGAGGCGCCGGCGCCGTCGGAGCCGCTGGACCTTGGGCGCGAGGGGGAGATCGTCGTCGTGCGCGTGGGCGAGACGGCCGCGGAAGATCGCCAGGCCGCGGAAGACCGCCAGGCCCCGGAAAGTGAGGAGGCCTCATGATCCATCCCCTCAAGAGCGCCGCGCTGGAATTTAAGCATTACCGTGGCATCCCGGTGATCGCCCTCATCTTTATCCTCATCGTGCCAGCGCTATATGGCGGGGTTTACCTGCACGCGAATTGGGACCTCTACCACCAGATCGACAAGGTGAAGGTGGCGATCGTTAACGGCGACAAGCCGGTGGACTTCGACGGGCAAACCATCGACGCGGGCGCCCGCTTCGTGGAAGCCATCAAGGGGCAAGACGGTTTCGACTGGCAGTTTCCCGAGTCCGAACCCGCGGCCGCGAGGCAGCTGAGCAATGGCGAGGTGTACATGGTCGTCACCGTGCCGCCGAACTTTTCGGCCAACCTGGTGTCCGCGGGGCACTTTCAGCCCGAGCGCGCCACGATCACGTTCCACCGCGACGACGCCAACGGATTCATCGCGGGCTCACTCCTATCCCAGATGCAGTCGATTATCCAAGAGCAGGTCAACTCGGCCGTCGGGCAGGCCTATTTCTCCACGCTTTTCGGCCAGTTGTCGGTGATTCGGGATGGCATGAACGACGCCGCGACGGGTGCCCGCCAGCTCTCGGATGGGCTGTCCCAGGCGGCGGACGGAGTGGGGAAGCTGAATGCTGCGCTGACCGATGTCGATGTGGCGGGGCTCGAGGAGGATGTGAAGGGACTATCGGAGGCGATGTCGACGCTCGACCGCGGGGCGACGAGCGTGCTCCTCGGCGTCTCGGGTGCGACCGGCTCGATCTCCGGACTGAGCGGCATGACTGAGGGACTCGAGGCGGGCAAGGACAGCGTCAAGGCTGCACTCGGCCCGCTGCGGAGCTACGTCAACGACACGCTGCCCAAGCTCAAGGACAACGCCCTCAACCTAGCTAAGCTAACGGGCAGCCTCTCCGGGGACGCCAACCACGTGATCGGGCGGAGCAAGGGTGCTCTCGACGCCGTCCGTTCGGCGCTCGCCCAGATTGTCGCTAATCCTGCCCTCGCTAACGACCCCGCCTTCTTGGCCAAGTTGCAGGAAGACATCGCGGCTTCTTCCTCGTTGCTGGGTGACCTGTCGAGCTCAGTGTCGGGCCAGATGTCCCTCACCTCGGATCTGCAGGCGCACCTCGACTACGGAGCTATGAAGTCGGCGGTCGAGGCTGCCGACGCCGCCCTGGGCGCATTGGATTCCTCCTTCGCCAACGTGGGCCAGGCGCTGCGCAACGTGGGCTCGGCGGCCGACGAAATCCGGGGTGGGGTGGATCAGGTCAATGCGGGAAAGACGAAGCTGACCGAGTTGGTCAATGCTGTCAGTGGCAAGATCCCGAAGGCCGTGGCGGGAGCGAGCCAGCTCGTCGACGCGATTGCCAAACTCGACATCGCCATGCAGCAACTCAACACGGGCGCCGGCAAGCTTGCCGACGGCCTCGAGCAGGGCGTGGCCAAGATCCCCGCGCTGACCGACGCTCAAGTGGACCGGCTCGCCGAGATCATGTCCTCGCCCGTGACGATCAATACGGTGGTGGATAACGACGCCGAAACCTACGGCCGCGGGCTCGCGCCCTTCTTCTTCTCCATCGCCCTGTGGGTGTCATCGGTGACGTTCTTCCTCGTGATGCGGACCCTTTCAGGGCGCGCCGCGCTCTCACGCGGCAGTGTGCTCGCCACCGCCGTTCACGGCTTTGCGCCATTCGCGGTGATCGGCGTGACGTCGTCGTTACTTATGGGGCTAGGCGTGTGGGGTTTCTTGGGGCTTCACCCGGCCCACCCGTGGCTGTTCGTTTTGCTGCTCGTCGTTGCCGCATTGTCCTTCATGTCGCTGGCCTACTGGGTACGCCTGGGCTTGGGCTCACCGCAGAGTGCGGTGTTCCTCGTGGCGCTCATCTTGCAACTGCCGGCCTCGGGCGGCACGTTCCCCACCGATATGCTTAACCCGTTCTACCGTGCCCTGTCAGTTATCTCTCCGATGCGTTACTCGGTGGATGCCTTCCGGGTAGCGATTTCGGGCGGAACTGACCAGCAGTATTGGGGGAGCCTTGCGGTGCTCGCGGGCATCCTGATTTTCTCGCTGGGAATGACATACTGGCTCGTGGGCCGCCGCCGTATCCTGCGCATGCGCGATCTTCACCCGCCCATGATCACCGGCGAATCTACCGGCGATTACGCCTTTTCAATCCGACCCCGATAAGGAGAAAGAATGTTTATTGTTGGTGCTTATGCGGCCATGCCGGGCACGCGGCACGAGCAGGAGGAATTCCTCGCGGGCCTGACGCAACTAGCCACCGGGCTCGAGATTCCGTGGCGTGGCGGAGGGCTCGACGCCGATCCGGCCTGGCTCGCCGGCCAGCTCGCCGGGCGATTCCCGCACAGCGTCGTCACTGCCATCCCGGACACCATGCGAATGTTGGGAACGGACCCGAGCTTTGGGCTGGCCTCACCTGATGCGGAGGGCCGGGCCGCCGCGCTGGAGCAGGCTCGCCAGATCTTCGCCGCCGTACGGGAGCTTAACGAGAGCGCCGGCGAGCGTGTGGTGGAGTGCATCGAGTTCCAGTCGGCCCCGAGCCACATTGCCGACGCCCAGGCGCTTGTGGCATCGCTGCTCGAGCTTAGGGAACTGGCCGCGGCCGAGGGTGTGGGCATCGTCCTCGAACACTGCGACGCGCGCGGCGGGGCAGGCGCGGGGGAGAAGAACTTCCTTTCCCTTGGCGAAGAAATCGAAGCGTGCGAACGGGCAGGGGTGAAGATTGCCCTGAATTGGGGGCGGTCCGTCATCGAATCGCACGACGTCGACCGGCCGCGTGCCCAAGCGCAGCTGCTGGCCGAGCGGGGGTTGCTTGCCGGTCTGATCTGCTCGGGTGCTGGGGGAACGGATACCGCCTACGGCCCTGGCTGGGGCGACACGCATCTGCCTCTCAAGAGCGTTGAGCCGACCAGCCTGATGACGCCCGAGCTCGTGGCCGAATTCGTCGCGGCAGGCGCGGACGGTGAGACTGGCGCGGGCGGCGTCGTCGATTACCTCGGTGTTAAGGTGCAGGTGCCCGCGGATGCGTCTCCGGCCGAGCGTGTGGCGATCATCGCGGAAATTAAGGCAGCCATGGGCTGACCTTGGCCGATGCGCCCGCGGCCGTGAGCCGCGCCAATCGCTTGTGGCACACATTGGACAAAAGGCTTGTCACAATTCCTCTCACGTGGTTAACATGGTCCTACAGTTTTCACTTGGGGTTGTTACTCACTGAGGCAAGACCTAAGGCATCAATTGCGATGTCTTAGGTCTTTTTTGTTGTCGGGCCGGTGAACGGCCGACGCCTCGGGCTCTGCCAACGCTGGCGGGGTCACTGAGCGGGCAACCGCGATACGAAAGAAGGAGACGATGACGTCGACAACCACGAGCGCACGCTCGATCATCGACAACGTGGGAGGCGCGGGCAATGTCCGCTCGTTGACCCACTGCGCAACTCGCCTGCGTTTTGAGCTTCATGACGCGAGCAAGGTCAATACCGCCGCACTCGACGCTACGGACGGCGTGCTCGGCGTCGTTCCGCAGAGCGGGGACCGCCTGCAGGTCATCTGCGGCGGCGGCGTGGAAACGATGTTCACAGCCATCAACGCGCTTGCGGACATGAAAGGCTCGGCCACGCTGACCGACGCCGAGGTCAAGGCCCAGGCCCGCTCGAAGGCCCGCGGGCGCTTCAGCTGGCTGGACAACTTCTTCGAATACCTCTCGGATTCCTTCCGCCCGATCCTTGGCGTTCTGCTGGGCGCCTCGCTGATCATCGCCACCACGGCCGTGCTCGACGCGTTGGAGATCGTGGACTTCCGTGCTACGGACAAGCCCGCGACCTGGGTGTTTGTTGACGCTATGTGGCGTTCGGTGTTCTACTTCCTGCCCATCATGGTGGCCTACAATGCGGCGAAGAAGCTGCGGGTCGACCCCTGGCTGGGCGCCACGATCATGGCCGCCCTCATGACGCCGGATTTCATGAAGCTCTCCAAGCCCGATCTGTTCGCTGACACCCTGTGCACGACGAACGACACCCTCGGCACCACCTCCTGTTCGACCACCATCTTCGGCCTGCCGCTGCAGCTCAATGAGTACGGTGGGCAGGTGTTCGTGCCGCTCATCATGGTGGCGGTCTTGGCCGTCCTTTACCACGGCCTGAAGAAGATCTTCCCCGAGTCGATCCAGATGGTGTTCGTGCCCTTCTTCTCGATGCTCATCATGATTCCGGTGACGGCCTTCCTCATCGGCCCGCTCGGCGTGTGGATGGGCACCGGGATTGGTTCGGGCCTGTCCTGGATGAACTCCAACGCGCCGTTCGTGTTCGCGCTGCTCATCCCGATGCTCTACCCGTTCCTTGTGCCCCTGGGCCTGCACTGGCCGCTGAACGCGCTCATGCTGATCAACATCCAGACCCTTGGTTACGACTTCATCCAGGGCCCGATGGGCGCGTGGAACTTCGCCTGCTTCGGCGCGACGGCCGGCGTCCTGTTTATTTCCATGCGTGAGCGTGACGTGCAGATGCGCCAGACGGCCTCGGGCGCGCTCGCGGCCGGCCTGTTCGGTGGCATTTCGGAGCCCTCGCTGTACGGCATCCACCTGCGTTTCAAAGGTATCTACCCGCGCATGCTGCTGGGCTGCTTTGCTGGCGGCCTGACGATCGCGATCCTGTCCGCGCCCTTCGACGGCGTCCAGACGCACGCCTTCGCCTTCACCTCCCTCCTGACGATCTCCGTCTTCAAGCCGATGTGGGTGTACGCGATTTCGATCGCCGTGGCGTTCTTCACCGCCATGCTCGCCATCATCCTGACCGATTACCGCACGCCTGAGGAGCGCGAGAACGCCCGGCGCAACGCGTTGTCCGAGCCTTCCGTTCCCGACGCCGTCGTCCCGGCTTCCGAGCCCGCGTCCGTTTCGGGTGTGGAGACGAGCGCCGTGCTCGCCCCGGTCGCAGGTGAGGCGGTGACTCTGGCCGAGGCGGGAGACCCGGTCTTCGCATCGGGTGCCCTCGGCGCCGGTCTTGCCATCAAGCCCACCTCATCCGAGGTCGTCGCGCCCGTGTCCGGCGTGGTGAAAACGGTGACGAAGACCGGCCACGCCTTCGGCATCAAGACTGATGACGGGGTCGAGGTGCTTGTCCATGTGGGCATCGATACCGTCAAGCTCGGTGGGGAGGGATTCGAGGTTGCCGTGACTAAGGGTCAACGGGTCAGCGCGGGAGACCTGCTCGTCGGCGTCGATCTCGATGCCGTCACCACCGCGGGCTATGCCACCACCGTTCTGATGACGGTGACCAACTCGAAGACGCTTGGCGAAGTCGTTCCGGTCAGCGGCAAGTCTGTGGTTGTCGGCGAGCCGGTGATCGCGATCAATTCGGGCGTGGCAGTGTAAAGCCATGGAGGTCTTGAGAGTTTTCAACAACAATGTCATCCTGGCCAAGGATGCGTCACGTGGCGGGGGAGAAGTCATCGTCACAGGCCGCGGGGTCGGGTTCCAGGTCAAGGCAGGTGCGGCGGTGGACCCGGCAAAGGTCGCGCGCGTGTTCGTGCCCTCCGACGGGCGCGATTCAGATCACGTGGCCGAGCTACTCGCCGACATCCCGTTGGAAAACATCACTCTCATGACCGACGTGATCGCGGCGGCCGACCTGCCTTCATCCCTGGCAGGAAGTGCCACGCTCCTTATTGCGCTCGCCGACCACATTGGTTTTGCCATGCGGCGAGCGCACGAGGGGCTCGCGATTGAGTACCCCTTGCGCAGTGAGGTCTCGAGCCTATATTCGGAGGAGTTCGCCCAGGCTCAGCGCATCCTTGGCCTCGTCAACACGAATCTGGCCCGCCTGGGGCGGCCCGCGTTGCCCGAGGGTGAGGCGGTTGCGCTGGCGCTCCATCTCGTCAATGCGGGATTTGCGACGGGCGACCTTTCCTTCACGTATAGAATGACGGGAGTCCTGCAACAGCTCATTAAGGTGATCGAAGAGTTCTACAATGTCAGCGTCTCATCAGACACCGTCTCTGTCGGCCGATTCATCACCCACCTGCGCTACCTCTTTGTCCGTATCCATCAACACAATCAGCTCACCGACGAGCACTCGGCGGTTGGTGCCGCTATCCGCGACGCCGATCCACAGGCCTACCGTTGTGCCGGGACGCTCGCCTCACTGATTGAGCTTAGGCTCGATCAGGCCCTCACTAGCGACGAAATCGCTTACCTTGCTCTCCACATTTCGCGCATCGCTCACAGTGCCCGGGCCTCGGGATCTTGGACGACGACGTCTGACGAACTGGGCGATGCCGATAACCCCTCTCGAAAGGAAACACCCATGATTACCCGAACCGCAACGATCGCCTCCGCTGTTGGCCTACACGCTCGCCCGGCGGCGCTCTTCACCGCAGCCGTGGAGGAGACTGGCTTCGATATCACCATCTCCCTGGACGGGGAAGAGGCAGATGCCTCCTCGATCCTCGAAGTGATGACTCTCGGTGCGGGACAGGGCGACGTCGTGACCCTGGCCAGCGAGGACGAGGCGGCCGGGGGAGCTCTCGCCGATCTCGCCGCCATGCTTGAGCGAGATTTGGACGCCGAGTAATGGAACATCAGTCTTTGTTTGGTATTGGTGTCAGTGCGGGCTTCGCCCTCGCCCCGGCCGTGAAAGTCATGCCGGCTCCCAGTTTCGATTCGAAGGAACCGGCGTCCACCGACCCCGCCGCAGACGGCCAGCGCGTACGTGAGGCGATGGCGGCCGTCGCCGACAGCATGCGGGAACGCGCCCAGACGGCGTCGGAATCGGCCCGTCCCATTCTTGAGGCGACGGCGCAACTGGCTTCGGACCGTGCGCTGGCCAAAGCTGCCGACAAGAAACTTAAGGCTGGAGCCGGGGTGACGCGTGCCGTGCATGACGCCGTGGAGGAGTACGCGATCTTGTTGTCCAATCTTGGCGGCTATATGGCAGAACGCGTCACTGACCTGCACGACATCCGTGACCGTGCCATCTGTGTTTTGCGTGATCTGCCGATGCCGGGGGTGCCCGAGGTTTGCGAGCCGTCGGTTCTCGTCGCCTACGATCTGGCCCCTGCCGAGACCGTCGGCCTCGACCCGAGCCTCATCCGCGCGATCGTCACGGAGGGTGGAGGCCCCACCAGCCATACCGCGATCCTTGCCGCCCAGCTCGGCATTCCCGCGGTCGTCAAGGCCCCCGGCGCGATGAGTATTGAGCCGGGCACGTCCGTCGCCGTCGACGGCGGTACGGGCGAAGTGATCTTGGCTCCCACGGAGGAGGAGGTCAGTAAGCTCAGCGCTCGAGCGCGCATGCGCGAGGCCGTTCTCGCCCAGTCCTCGGGGCCCGGGGCGACGGAGGACGGATACCCCGTCAGCCTCCTGGCCAATATTGGCACCGCTGCCGACGCCGAATCGGCCGCCACCCAGGACGTCGAAGGGACGGGACTGTTCCGAACCGAGTTCCTCTTCCTTGACCGAGATTCAGCCCCCACGCTCGAAGAACAGACTGAAACCTACATCCGCGTGCTGAGGGCTTTCGGTAGCCGCAAGGTGGTTGTTCGTACCCTCGACGCCGGAGCGGACAAGCCGCTGAGTTTCGCCAACCTGGGCGAGGAAGAAAATCCGGCGCTCGGGCGCCGCGGGCTGCGCCTGTCGATGGCGCGAGAGGACTTGCTCATCACGCAACTCGACGCGCTCGCTGCGGCCTACGATGCGACTGGGCGTTTGGCAGACCTGCGTGTCATGGCCCCGATGGTAGCCACGACTGAAGAAACCACCTGGTTTGTGGAGCGCGCACGCGAGCGCAACCTGCCCTACGTTGGCATCATGATTGAGGTGCCGGCGGCGGCCATCCGTGCCAAGCAGCTCCTCTCCATCGCGGACTTCGCCTCGCTGGGCACGAATGATCTCTCCCAGTACACGATGGCGGCAGACCGCATGCAGGGTGCGCTGTCCGATCTTCTGACGCCTTGGCAACCCGCCGTGCTTCAGATGATCAAGTTTGCTTGCGATGGCGGCGACGCCACCGGCAAGCCGATCGGTGTGTGCGGGGAGGCCGGCGGAGATCCGCTCCTGGCCCTCGTCCTTGTGGGGCTGGGTGTGAGCTCGCTATCGATGGCCCAGTCCAAGGTGCCGGCGGTGCGTGCCGCGCTTCGCCTGCATTCTCGGGCTACGTGCCAGCAGATGGCTGCCTATGCGGTGGATGCGGAGACTGCGGCCGATGCGCGGGCCGCGGTCGAGCAGCTGGCTCATCCGAGACTCAAGGGACTACTGTAGTTGTCGGAGGACGGGGGCACCGGGGCTCTCACCCGGCGCCCCCGCCTGCGCGTGTAGAATATGACAATGGACACCACTGCAAGATCGAAGTCTTCTGCCCAGCTCCCGGGCGGCGCCGTCGCCCTTGGGTCGTTCTTCGTCAGTATCGCATTTGTCGTCGTTCCCTCCCTTTACGTGTGGCTCAACCGGGCACAATTTCCCGCCACCGTTCCCACACATTGGGGCTTCGACTCTCACCCGAATAGTTGGTCCTCGCTTCCCTCCGCCCTCGGGATGGACATCGGCCTCGTTGCCCTCACGTCTGCCCTGTTCTTAGGAATCGGGTATGCCACGCGCATGCTTGAAGCGTTCGCTCCGCTTGCTCTTGGCCTGTCAGCAACGTTGTCAACGTTGACGCTCGGCAGCATTTTTGCCGTGGCCCGCGCAGTGGCGTCCATCGGCCCGGTTCTGCTTGCGGCCGTGGTGGTCGGGGCCGTGGTTGGTCTACTGGCGCACCTGTTGTTGCGTGGTCGCATCCGCTCTGCCGCGCAGGGTGGCACCTTCACCGCGATCGATCCCGGGGAGGAGACCGCCCGCGTCCTTGCCCACAACATCCAGCTTCGCGCCGCCTGAACTATGCTTGACGTTATGGAGGACAAGTGGCTGAGCTGGGCAACCGAAATTCAGGCAATCGCGCAGGCGGGCCTGACTTACGGTGAGGATGCCTTTGACCGTGAGCGCTATACGCGCCTGCGTGAAATCTCCGCACAGATCCTCGCTGAACATACCGACCTGCCGGTGGAGAAGGCCACCAACCTCTTCTGCAACGAGGAGGGCTACCAGACGCCCAAGGCAGACACCCGTGCGGTGATCATCCGTGACGGGGCTATCTTGCTTGTTCGCGAAAACGACGGGCGCTGGGCCATGCCCGGCGGCTGGGCCGACATCGGGCTGACGCTCAGTCAGAATGTTGAAAAGGAGACGAAGGAGGAGGCCGGGCTCGACGTCGTCGCCACCCGGGTCCTCGCCATCCACAACCACGCCACCCACAATCATCCGCCGCTTCCCTGGAGCATTTGGAAGATCTTCGTCGCGTGCGAGGTACGTGGTGGGGAGTTTGCGCAGAACGTGGAGACGACGGCGTCGGGGTACTTCACGCCCGATCGGCTCCCACCGCTGGCCGAGGGCAAAACCACGCGCGAACAGATTGAGCTGTGCCTCGAACTTGCGGCGGATGACGCCCGGCCGGTCGAGTTCGACTAGCCGCCCCGCACCGAACGGCCTGCGCGTACAATAGCCGCAACGAACGGAGACGGCACATGGGTGGCATCGACATTGAACACCTGACCCGCGACTTTGGCTCAGGGCGCGGCGTTTTCGACATCAGCTTTTCGGTAGCTCCCGGAGAGGTGTTTGGCTTCCTCGGCCCCAACGGTGCGGGGAAGACCACCACCATCCGACATCTGCTCGGATTCCTGCGCGCTCACTGCGGTTCCGTGGCCATCGATGGCAAGAACCCGTGGGGAAATGCGAGTGTGTTGGACGACGTCGGCTACGTTCCGGGCGAGCTCGCGCTCCTCGACATGAAGGCCGGAGCATACCTGCGCTTCCTCGAGCGCTACCGGTCCCGCACGGCCGAGCGCAAAGATGAACTCGTGGAGTTGTTCGAACTTCCCCTCGACCTGCCGATTCGGAAAATGTCTAAAGGAATGAAGCAGAAGGTGGGGATCGTTGCGGCCTTCATGTTCGCCCCGCGGATCCTCATCCTCGACGAGCCCACTTCCGGCCTTGACCCGCTGATGCAAAACCGATTCGTCGACCTCGTTGAGGAAGAAAAGCGGCGCGGATGCGCCATCCTCCTATCCAGCCACATCTTCGATGAGGTGCAACGCACCGCCAACCGGATCGGCATCATCCGCGCCGGGCAGATGGTCGCCGTGGATACCGCGGACGCCCTGCGCGAGCGGCACATGCGACACTACACCGTCACCCTCGCCAGCCCGGAAGAAGCCGCCGCCTTCGCCCAGGACTTTGGCGGAACTTCTGAGGGGAGCGCGGCCACCGTCTCGGCGTCGCACAACCTCGAACGGATCTTCCTGGACTACTACAAGGAGCAGCGATGAACCTCGCACTCTATCGCTGGCAGATGCGCAAGTCATTGCTGATCGGGATCATCTTTGCGGCAATCCTGACGCTCTACGTCACCATGATCACCTCCATGTACGACCCGCAATCCATGGCCGCGCTGGTCAAGTTCCGCGATTCCATGCCGCAGGTCATGGCCGCCGTCGGGATGGACAACGCGCCTACCACCTTGCCTGAGTTCCTCGTGAACTTCCTCTACGGCTTCCTCTTCCTCGTCTTTCCGATGGTCTTCACCCTCATTCGGGCCCACGGCACCATGGCCAAGTACATCGACTCGGGGGCGCTGGCCACCCTGCTCGCCTCCCCGGTCTCCCGCCGCACCCTCGCCCTCACCCAATTCGCCGTGGTCATCACCGGCACCACAGCGCTGCTGGGCTACGTCACGGCACTGGAAGCCATCGCCGCGACTCGCGTTGACGGCTCGCTCCCGGCCACGACCCTCCTCACGCTCAACGGTGGCCTCCTTGTACTGCACCTGGCCATCGCCGCCTTCTCCTTCTGGTGCTCCGTGGCGGCCAACGAGGTGAAAACCTCCCTCGCGCTCGGGTCCGGCATCCCCTCCGCCATGCTGATCTTCCACCTCCTCGCCCAGGCCGGGGAAAAGACGGCGGGCGCACGCTTCGCCAGCATCTTCACGCTCTTCGACCCACAGGCGCTGATCACCGACGGCGGCGGCCGGGGCATCGCCGCGCTGGCCGTTATCGGTGCTGTGTGCCTCGTCGGGGCGCTGTTGACCATCGACAGGCGCGACTTCAGCCTGTGATAACGCGAGTGACGGGCGTGGGTGGGTGACGGCGTCGTGAACAAATGTTCAGCGGTCGATGCGAACCGCGGACGAAGTTTCATTAATGGTGGCGTGGATCGCACTGCTGGAGTAGGATGAACGCATCCACATTCTGGGTGTTACTGCATGGCAGGCATGACCGGGCTATTTCTATCGCTCATTGAGGAGCTTGTGTGTCCCAGCCTGTCGCGCACATTGTGCGAGTTCTCAATAACAACGCGGTGCTCGTTGCCCGCGATGGTATTGAACTCGTGCTCGCATCGCGTGGAATTGGGTTCGGCAAGAAGCCTGGCGATGATGTGGAAGTCGAATCGGATCAACGCAAATATGTTGAGACGTCGACGGACAAGGTGGAATTCCTCAAATCACTTGCCTCCCTCGATCCCGAACTGGCCACCGCGGTCAGCCGGGCGGTGGAGATTGCAACAGAGCTGCTACCCGATCTGCACCCATCCGTCTACGTGGTGCTTGCAGACCACCTCTCTTTCGCGGTCCAACGCAGCCGCGCAGGCCAGGCCATCGCAAACCAGCTCCTGAACGAAATCCGCGCGACCTTCCCCACGGAATTCGCCGCAGCGGAAATCATCGTCGCGTTTGTGAACTCCAAGCTGAACGTAGACCTGGCAACGGACGAAGCCGGCTACGTGGCACTGCACCTGAACGCTGCCCGCACAGGTACCAGCGTGAAGAAGCCGCTGTCCAAAGCGAACGAGCTCAACCGCCTCATGGACCAGATCAAGGCCGACCTCGGTCTCGAGACCGTGAGCGACGCGCAGACGCACGAACTGTTCACGCACCTGAAGCGAGTGATCGACCGGATCGCCACCGGACATTTCAGAAACAACCAAGCGACCTTCCCGATCGCTCAAGCATTGCCGCTTGAGATGTCGGCGGCTCGCTCAGCATTACGCGCAATCGCCAACAACCATGACTCCCACGCCCCGGACACCGAAGCAGCGTTGCTTGCGGTATTTCTCCACGGCTGGCGTCAAGGCGTGTAGCGCAAAGAAAGGAATTCCTCATGGGAGGAAAGACAATGGAGGCCTTGCAGAAGCTTGGCCGCGCCCTCATGGGTGCCGTTGCTGTTATGCCTGTGGCAGCAATCCTCATGGGTATCGGTTACTGGATCGATCCCAGCGGCTGGGGCTCGGGCAACATCGTCGCTGCCATCCTGATTAAGGCCGGCGCCGCTATCCTCGACAACCTCGGCTGGCTCTTCGCCATCGCCATCGCCTTCGGCCTGGCCAAGGATCACCACGGCGCGGCCGCGCTGTCCGGCTTCCTCGGCTTCGCCACGGTCAAGCTCCTCATCGGCCCCGCTTCGGTAGCCGGCTACAAGGGCATCAAGGTGGACAAACTTGAGGGTGACGCCGCCCTCGACTGGGCATCCCAGGGCTGGAACGCCATCAACGACAAGAACGTCCTCATCGGTATCCTCATCGGTATCCTCGCAGCTTGGACCTACAACAGGTTCCACAGCACCAAGCTGCCGGACTTCCTGGCCTTCTTCTCCGGCCGCCGTCTCGTGCCGATCATGATGACCCTCTTCTCGATGGTCCTCGCCCTCGTGCTCTACTTCGTATGGCCGGTCCTCTACTACGGCCTGTTCTCCTTCGGCCAGTCGATCTCCGACATGGGCGCCATCGGCGCAGGCATCTACGGCTTCGTTAACCGCCTCCTCATCCCCACCGGCCTGCACCACGCCGTGAACTCGATCTTCTGGTTCGACGTCATCGGCCTGGACGACATCGGCAACTTCTTCCGCGGTGGCGACACGATCGCAGCCGCTGCCGCCGCCACCTCGGCAGCAACCTGCCCCGGCGTCGGCATCTGGGACGGCTCGACCTGTACCGTCATCGGCGAAGTTGGCCGCTACCAGGCTGGCTTCTTCCCCGTCATGATGTTTGGCTTGCCGGGCGCCGCCCTCGCCATGTACCTGCGCGCCGATTCGGCCAAGAAGAAGACCGTCGGCTCGCTCATGATCGCTGGCGCACTTGCTTCCTTCTTCACCGGCGTGACCGAGCCGCTCGAGTTCGCGTTCATGTTTGTCGCCCCGCTGCTCTACCTGGTGCACGCACTCCTGACCGGCCTGTCGCTGTTCCTCGCCGCGACCTTCCACTGGACCGCTGGCTTCGGCTTCTCCGCGGGCTTCGTGGATATGTTCCTCTCATCGCGCAACCCGCTCGCTAACCAGTGGTACATGCTTATCGTCCTCGGCGTGATCTACTTCGTTGTCTACTTCGGCATCTTCTACTTCCTCGTCAGCGCTCTTAACCTCAAGACGCCTGGTCGCGGAGACGACGAGCCGAATGACGACGAAGCGCAGGCCATGGGTAAGCTCAACGATCGTCAGCTCGCTGAGCGCATCATCGCCGGCCTCGGCGGCCCGGCCAACATTGCCACCGTCGACTACTGTGCCACCCGCCTGCGCGGCACGGTCAACGACCAGAACCTGGTCGATGAGCGCGCCCTCAAGGCCACCGGCGTCGCCGGCGTCGTGCGCCCGTCCGCGAAGAATATCCAGGTCGTCGTCGGGCCGAACGTACAGTTTGTTTACGACGACGTCGCCGCGCTTCTACGCAACACCCAGGCTTCGCTGAAGGGCGAGCAGGAGGAGTAATCGTGTTCGGACTGGGTAAGAAAAAGGTCAAGGTTCGCGCGGTGTTCGCAGGCACCGCCGTATCGGTGGCCGAGATTCCGGATCCTGTGTTCTCGGGTGGCATGCTGGGCGAAGGCTTCGCCGTCGTTCCGCCGGCCGAGGCGACGACCATCGAGGTCGGCTCGCCCGTGGCGGGTACGCTCACCAAGGTGTTTAAGACGGGCCACGCGTTCGTCGTGACATCCTCCGAAGGCCTCGACGTTCTGGTGCACATTGGTCTGGAGACGGTCGAGCTCAAGGGGGCAGGATTCACGATTCTTGCTCAGAAGGGCGACACGGTGGAGGCGGGCACTGCGGTAGTGCGCCTCGACCTCGACGTTGTACGACAGGCCGGGCTGAATCCGATCACGCCCGTCGTGTTCGCAACGAAGAAGCAGGTGGGATCCGTGGCCACCACCCTCGGCGATGTTAACGCCGGGGATGTAGCGGCAACGGTGACGCTCGCGTAAAACGTGTGGCCGGGTCAGGGTTCCTCGTGGACCCGACCCGGCCACATTCACCATAGGAAAGGACAGCAGATGTTCACCCGTACAGCAAAGATTGCCTCCCGCGTTGGCCTGCATGCGCGCCCCGCGGCAGTGTTCGCCAAGGCCGCAGAGGACGAAGGCATCGAGATCACGATCTCTTTCGATGGGGACGACGCCGACGCAGCATCCATCCTCGAGGTCATGAGCCTCGGCGCCATGCACGGCGATGAAGTGACCCTTTCAACGGAGGATGAGGGCGGTGAGGCGGCGCTCGAGCGTCTCGCCACCCTGCTCGAGACCGACCTCGAAGGCTAGCGACTCATCGGCTAGGGGCCTTGGCATCATGCACAAGACCCCTAGCCGATGCTTATCTGTAACCGACCTCCTCGGCGGTTTTATCCAACCGAGCCGCTATTCGATCCTGTACATCGCGAGGGGCTGTATCTCGCACCCATCCCACATAGGTGGGCGTATCGGAGTAGACCTCCTGCGTGAAGGGATTCCTTCGGTGCTTAACGATGCGATAGAAGTGATAGACGAAAACAGCAACGTTGGCCATTAACGCGAGAGCCGCGATAAGGAACATGGCGTTGGGGTTTTGCGAATGGCGATGCGCGAACATGGAATCGTGCATGAAGTGCGGGAAGGTGAGCACGATCGCGGACCAGAACGTCAGTGTGTATGCGCGATACTGGATCCACTGCCCGCGCCCGAATTTCATGAACGCCGGGATGGTGCAGGCAAGTAGTAGCGCAACGCCGGAGTACCATGCCCGGTCGGATAGACAGTTGTAGACGTAGGCAATATTCCACAGGTCGTAGCCGATGATCCACCAGATCGTCAGATCGCCCCAGATGATTCCCTTGTCCTTGTTTTTTGAGACGTAAATGCCGATCCACCCAGAGATCATGATGAGGTTCAAAATCCCGGCGATGCCGTTCATGACGTTCCATGGCCCTCCCCATGTCCATTGGCCTGTGATCGGGTCGGCGCCATGAATGAAGTAACACTGGAAGTCCCGTATGACTGCCTCGATAATGTTCACCGCAAGCAGCAGGGGAGGAATGAGCAGGTACCACTTGTTGGTTTGTAGCTTCCTGAAATACTGCAAAGCCACGAGGCAAAGTGAGCCAGCGAGGGCGGAGTACTGTTTAACGATAGCAAACCAGCCTGCTGACTGTGTTCCCTGGGTAGAAGTGGGCCACACGAAGATCGTGAGTGCTACGGGGATGATGACAAAGACGGCGATGGCCGTATATTTGCTCCGCTGGGCGAGCCATGCTGTAAAAGCAAGGCCCGCGATAACGACGGCGAGCATGGCGTAATCCCACCACTGGCCCACCTCGAAGAAGAACAGTGTTGGGTAGTCAGGAATCGGGGGCGTCATTGTCATTTGTCCTTACCCGATGTCTTTTTTCCCCACCCTTTAAGATAGGTACCTTCCATCTTTTGGCGGATTTGTTCCTCCCATGAGAAGGCTGGTTCCTCCCAGTTGACGAAGTATTCTTCATCGACGATGTCGGCCCATGGGGTACCAGGGCCGGTTGGGGGCCAGTTGGGATTGTCGGTCACAGGTTCACGAATGTCGAGTACCGCGGGGTGCTGGCGACCATATTGGAACCACTGGGTGTAGGTCTTATCGAAGAGCGGCGTGCCATCGTAGCGACCAGCAGGTGTGCCAGTGTTGACGATTCCTCCACCGAATATTTTGCGCATCACCCTGCCGCTGAGAGTTTCTTTCTTGCGGAACTCTGCTACGCGCTTAATGTACAGATTCTGTAGATGTGCCATGACTCCGCCGATGAGCTCGATGTTTGTCCAGTTGATGGCGGAGACAATCTTTCCGTTTGGTTCGAACCCGATACGCCAATGGTTGATGAGACGAGTCCGTTCGTCTTTGAGTGGCAGTAGGTAGAAGCACCAAGCTGCTGCGAAGTGCTTCATGCCGGGAAAGCGGAAAGCGTATGAGCCCGGAGCCATCGGTGCGGATTTGGTATCTACCCATTCAACGAGGTACTTGCCTGGTACGACGTCGGTCCATTCCATTGACATGCCGTGGAAATCGAAAGCGGCGTTATCGCCGGGCATGAGGGAGTCTGGCTGTTGGTATTCTTCCTGAATCTCATAGGAGTTGTAGAAGGGCAAGCGTGCGAAAACACGCTCGAGCAGGTCTGAACTAAATGATCCGGTTCTGTTGGCACCAATCTGTTTGAGAATACGGTAGACAGCGTATGCGGGGGCGTCGATATCGATGGCATACGTTGAGGACCGCCCGTTGGAATAATGGGCATCGATAAGATCGTCGGCGGGGTAGTACCAAGCGTTTTCTTCGGGTGTCGCTTTCCCGGTAAGTTGGCTGAAGGTCACCATGGCTCCGAGGCCGGCGGCACCGAGCGGGGCAAGAATTTTGAGGGCGGACTTAAATGACATCGCGTTCTTTCTCCATCGGATTCGGGATCGCGTGCAGATGAGTGCGCATGGGCGAGGGCTGACGTCGTCGTCAGGCATCGCATTGCCGGAAGTCTCGGCACGCGACATGATGAATACGATCGTAGTGTGATAGTGCGCACAAAATTGGGGACTGAGGTCCCCGAAAGTAGGTGTTAAACAGGAGCTACGCTTAGTTTCACTGAGGCGTCGTGTCAATGGGGACACGACGGCGATGGGTCGGCTATGACGGGAGTTTGTGGTGGATTCTCTCTTCCTTTGGGAAATTGGAAGTCCAATTGTGTATGTCACGTGGATCGTCGTCTTCATCGCCCAGGTGGCGATCGCTGAGATTCATCGCAGGTGGAACTGGACGATTTTTGCTCTGTGGACGGTAGGCGGTGTGCTCGCGATTCCGTGGGCCATCAAGAATGCCATCCCGATTGTGGGGTGGTTCCCATTCGGCAAGTTCGTCATTATGGTTGCTACCGCGACGATGACGGGCTTCTTGTTGTGGTATGGCAAGCGCAATCCACTTAAGGCTCACCGTTACGCAATCTGGTTCGGGGTGGCGCTCTGGCTCGGTTTGGCTTTGAACATTATGGAGGCCAACGTCCGCGACATTACGATTTTCATGGAGGCTGATGCTTACTACGCGTGCGCAGCCGATCCGGCCTGCCTGCAGGCGATTAACGACGGCTCGGCCCGCGACATGTTGGGTGGCCTGCCCGAGGCACGGGACATCACGGCACCCCTGCACAGCCCGGAGTGGTACCAGGCACTGGCAGCGAATTTTGCGGCTGCGCATGTGGGCATCGATCCGGCCACGGGGTTCCGTACCATCGGCGGATACTGGAACATCTTGTCCGCCGTTGCGGGGCTGCTGAACATTATCACGATCACGGGTCTGGGCAAGATCATGATCACTTCCCACGGCAAGAGGGGCGCCACAGGCAAGCACAAGGTACGCGGTCTGATCTGGGTGGACATGATCTGGCCGTGGGTCATCGCCTACGACCTGTGGAATCATGCTTTCCTCTACAACTCGTTGGCCGACTACACCTGGTACTGCACGCTGGCTCTTCTTCTGGCGTGTACGATCCCGGCCTTCACCTGGGCGCGCGGCCAGTGGATATGGTTCCGGTGCTTCACCTTAATGTTCTGGATCGCGGTGAACAATCTGCTGGCGGAGATTTTCGTTCCGCCGGGGAAGATGCACAATTTCGCCACGATGGATCCTTTCGCGAACGAAGTGTGTGCATGGGCAGCCCTTATCTCCAATGTCGCACTTTTCATCTACTGGATTTACAAGATGGTCAAGACTGGGCGGCACCCGCTCCGCGACGGCCTTTACCACGAGCACCGAGAATTCAGGCAGATCGTCATCGATAATTTTGACGACGCCGACAAGTACTTCCTCGTCGACACGATCAAGGAAACTCCTGCACAACTCAAATTTGATCCGCAATCGCCCGTGCCTCCTGCTGACGGCTGGGTAGGCTGGATGCCCTGGTGGAGAAAGGATAAGCGCTATCCGAAATCACGTACACCGCTTTCGGCCGATCCCTGTCTATTTGAGAAGGGAATTGTCAGCGATCCGCGTTGGGACGTTTGAGTCGGGACTCTGGAGCGGGCCCGGTCAGAGACGCTGGACCCGGTCGGGCCCACCGAAACCATATTAAGATGCTTAGCGCTGTATTAATCTGCTGGGGAGATTCAGGGGGTCGATGCATCATTTTTTAACAACTCGGCCAGTGTCTCACGTGGGGTCATTCCGTTCAAGACAACTCGGGCTCGGTCGTTGAGTTCGTCTTGGACGAAAGCGACTTCCTCGTCGGTGATGTCAGCGAAGTTAGTTCCCTTGGGGAAGTATTCACGAATATCACGATTCAGGCGTTCATTCGACGGACGCTGCCACGGGCTATGCGGGTCAGCGAAGTAGACCTTGATATTGGTATCGACCTTGAACTGGGCTACCTGCGCCATCTCACTACCTTGATCCCAGGTGATCGAGGAGAAGGCCTTACTGGGCAAGGTCTGAACCATCTGGGTCAGTTTCTCAATCACGGTCGGTGAATCATGGCTCACCCCAAGACGAGCGATCAGCAAAAACCGTGAAGAGCGCTCGACTAGGGTGATCAGCGCTGTGTGCTTGCCCTTACCACCACCGATAATTAAATCTCCTTCCCAGTGACCTGGCGTCAGGCGCCCATCGACCTCGTGGGGGCGCAAATCGATTGAAGCGCCCTCGACCCACGTCTTACGCCCGCGCCCGGGAGTGCCAGCAAGAGCAGAACGAGCAATACGCCGTTGACGACCCGAACGCAGTCCTTTCTCCCGTTTAAGCTCTTGCCGTAATGCCCCACCCCCGTGAACATACAAAGCCTGATAAATCGTTTCATGAGACACACGCATCTGCCGATCATCTCCATAATCATGACGCAAACGAACACTGATTTGCTGGGGAGAATAACGCTTATTTAACAGCTCAACCACCTTCTGACGCAGCGCCACATGGGTAGTAAGCTTGCCCGGCTTAGGACGAGAACGACGCTGATGAGCGCACTGATGAGCCCAGCGAGCATCATAAGAACCATCAGGAAAAGCACCACGATTAATCTCACGCGTCACCGATGACGGACTACGCCCCAAACTTAAAGCGATCTGCCGAGCCGACTTACCATCAGCTAACCCCAACCCGATCGCCACGCGCTCTTCAAGCGTCATACGCCGGCCTCGACCAACCCTGCCATTACCAACCCGGTCAACACTGGCCACGACCGTGGCCCCACCAACACGGCCCCGTTGCAAAACTTCAACCATAGGCCCCAACATAGCCTGTTTCCCACGAACCCAGTTCGGACTATGACCAACCCGTTTCGCGATCTCGGCAACCGGCAAGCCCTCAGCCGTCAACTGCCACACCCGTACCCTAGCAGCCGCACGAGCCTGCGCCGGCCCACCCTGCCCACGGACCAACACTAAACCCGCCCCACGAGCCCAGACCTGAACCGAGTGACAATTAACCTTCAACTCACGAGCAACACTTGCACACGAACGTCCAGAAGCAACCAAGGCCACCGCATGATCACGAAACGACTGCGAATAAGGCCGAATCGGCGATCTACCAACCATTCAACACACTCCAAAAAGTAGTGCATTGACCCCTGGAACCTACCCTGCAGGTTAATACAGCGCGGAACAGGTTAACGCAGCGCGGGCACGGGGATAGCGCTGAGGTGGACCCGGGCGCTGGAGACAGGCTTGGGAGGCAGGCTGTCTGAAGTGAAATGCTCCCCGGAAGAAGGAAAACCAGTCCAACTTCCGGGGAGCACTTCAGGAGAGTCTACCCCTACGCTCAGCGCCGGTCAGCGCTCCACGATAATGACGCGGAGGTTGCGCGGGCCGTGCACGCCGTCCACGCGCACGAGCTCGATGTCCGATGTGGCCGACGGGCCGGCGATCCAGGTGGTCGGGCGGCCGGGGTGCTCGCCGAGCACAGCGACGGCCTCGGGCAGGGTCGCCTTGATGGCGTCGGCCTCGAGGACAACCACGTGGGTGTCGGGAACGAGCGAGATCGCGCGGCGTCCCTGGTCGGGCTCGCCGTCGAGCATGATCGTGCCGGAGTTCGCCACGGCGACGCGTGAAGCGGTGACGACGGCGTCGGTGTGATCCAACTCGGTCTTCGAAAGCGCAGGCTCATCGACGCGGACCTCGCGGCCCTCGCGACCAGCGGCTTCAACCCACGTCTTGTCCAAGCCCGCGGGGACGACAACGGAGCGTGCGTCCTCAAGGAACTCGGAGATGGCGTTGGCGATGCCATCAGGGCCGACGCGCTTGACGACGGCGGTGTAGTCGATCAGGCCCTGCTCCATCTCCGCGATCACATCGGCGCGCGAGGCATCGGTGCCGAAGCGGTATTCACGCGGAATGTCGGGCGTGGCGATGGGGCCAGCGCTACGGATGCGGTTAAAGATCTCGTCCTTGGCGCTCATCGAGCTCCTCCTTCGTCACAGCAGCCGCCGTTATTGCCACAGCAGCCTTCCTCGTTTTCTTTCCACCAGTCGCGGAAGGATTGTGCCGGCGGTGCCGGAACGTCGCGGGCGCGGGTCCAGTCCTTCGCGACGGGGAAGGGCAGGTAGCCGATCTTGCGATCACGGCCCGCGATGATGCGGCCGGCCTTGACGGCCTTGCCGGCGACGCTCATGCCCTTGCCGGAGCCCATGATCTTGGTCGATGCCTTCATGGCGATATCCCAGCGATCGGGGATGCCGCCACGGTTAGCCTCGGTGTACTTGTGGCGCAGGTGCACAAGAATGTCCGGGATATTGATCTTCACCGGGCAGACGTCGTAGCAGGCGCCGCAGAGCGTGGAGGCGAAGGGCAAGGTGGAGGCCGTGTCCTTCTTGTCGGTGGCGCCGAGCAGCTGCGGGGTCAGGATGGCGCCGATGGGGCCAGGGTAGACCGAGTTGTAGGCGTGTCCGCCGGTCACGCGGTAGACCGGGCAGATGTTCATGCAGGCCGCGCAGCGGATGCACTTGAGGGCCTCGCGTCCAACCGGGTCCTTGAGCACGTTGGTGCGGCCGTTGTCCATGAGGATGATGTGGAACTCCTGCGGGCCGTCACCCTCGGTGACGCCGGTCCAGAAGGACGTGTAGGGGTTCATGCGCTCGCCGGTGGCCGAACGAGGCAGTAGCTGGGAGAACACCTCGACATCTTGGAAGGTCGGCACGAGCTTCTCGATGCCCATCACGGTGATAAGCGTTTCGGGCAGGGTCAGGCACATGCGGCCGTTGCCTTCGGATTCGTAAATGGCTACGGTTCCGGTTTCGGCGACGCCGATGTTGGCGCCCGAGATGGCGACCTTGGCGGAGAGGAACTTCTTGCGCAGGTGGGCGCGGGCGGCCATGGCCAGGACGCGTGGCTCGTGGGTGAGCTCGGGGGCGTCCTCCATGCGTGCCTCGAAGATTGCCTTGACTTCGGCGCGGTTGCGGTGGATGGCCGGAACCACGATGTGGGAGGGCATGTCTTCGCTGAGCTGGACGATCATCTCGGCAAGATCGGTCTCCCATGCCTGGATGCCACGCTCTCCGAGGTACTCGTTGAGGTTGATTTCCTGGGTGGCCATCGACTTGACCTTGACCACCTCGTCGACGCCCTTGGCCTTGACCAGTTCGTAGACGATCTCGTTGGCTTCTTTGGCGTCACGTGCCCAGTGGACGATTCCGCCATTGGCCTTGACGTTCTCCTCGAACTGCTCGAGCAGGTCGGTCCAGTTGGCGGCCACGGTGCGCTTGATGTTCGACGCCGACTCGCGCAGTGCCTCCCAGTCGGGCATTTCCTCCACGCGCGTGTTGCGCTTGGTGCGGATCTTGCCGGTCGCGTAGCCCAGGTTACGGCGCATCTGGGTGTTGCGCAGGGTCTCTTCGGAGCCCTGCTTGAAGGTCTTGCCCCAGCGGAGCGGGTCAGCGGGAGCAGGATGGCCTGGAACCCAGCCCAGCTCTTGCTCTTCGCGGTCCTTTTCAGCCCAATCGCTGGGGTTGAGGCCCAGCTTTGAACCCAGTTCGGAAATTCCCTTGAGCATTAGGCACCTACCTTTGTGGTCGTTGCGGGGGCAATCCACGGATCGTTTTGGCTACCGGCGAGCACCTCGGCGAGGTGCATGGCACGGATTCCGGAACGGGTGCGGGCGAGGCCGCCTGCAATATTCATGAGGCACGAGTAGTCGCCTGCGACGACGATCTCGGCACCCGTGGACTTAATGTTGGACATCTTGTCTGCGAGCATGGCGGAGGAGACGTCGGGGTTCTTTACGGAGAACGTGCCGCCGAAACCGCAGCAGACGTTGGCGTCGGGAAGCGGGACGTAGTCGATGCCTTCGACAGCTTGGAGGAGCTGGAGGGGCTTGTCGCCGACCTTGGTGACACGCAACGAGTGACACGTCGTGTGGTAGGTGACGCGGTGGGGGAAGTAGGCGCCGACGTCGGTTAGCCCGAGGACGTCTACGAGTAATTCGGGCAGGTCGTAGGTCATGGCGGCGAGCTTTTCAGCCTTCTCGGCGAGGTCGGTGTGTCCAAGCTCGCGGGCCACCATGCCCTGCTGCGTGCGGATTGAGCCTGTGCATGAACCGGAAGGAGCGACGATCGCGTCCCACTCGCCGTCGAGTGCGGGTGCGAAAGTGCGTACGTGGTTCTCGATCAGCGGGAGAGCCTCAGGGTAGTAACCGGTGTTGACATGCATCTGTCCACAGCAGCCCTGGCCTTCGGGGAAGAAGACCTCGTGGCCGAGGCGGCGCAGAAGATGCACCGTGGCCTGCGCGGCCTGCGGGAACATGGCATCGTTCAAGCAGGTCGAGAAGAGCGCGATTCTCATGGGGTGCCTTTCTGTTATGCGATGAGGAATCCGAGGATTCCATTGGATGCAAGGACCGTGATGAGGCCCAGCAGAATGATGAGACCGATGGAATACGGAGCGGCCTTACGCAGGATCTCCGACTCGGAGCCCTCGGACTTGACAGCGCCGGCGGCGATGGCAAGGTTCTGGGGGCTGACGATCTTTCCGATACCGCCACCGATCTCGTTGACACCGAGGAGGAGGCGGCTGGGCAGGTCGGCCGTCTGGGCGGCGGTTGCCTGCAGGTTGCCGAAGAGGGCGCCGGCAGAGGTTGCTGAGCCGGTGACGGCGGTTCCGATCCAGCCCAGGAGTGGGGAGAGGAAGGCGAAGGCGGCGCCGGTACCGGCGAGCCACGCTCCGATTGCCACGGTCTGGCCGGAGAAGTTCATGACGTAGGCCAGAGCCATAACCAAGCAGATGGTCAGGATGGCGATGCGGAGGTTGTAGATGGTGGTGCCGAGCGTGCGAATTCCCTGTGCGAAGGGCAGCTCGAAGCGCCCTGCAGAGGAGTTGCGGGCGTAAACGATGGCGACCACGACGCCGGTGAGGAACAGCATCGTTCCCGGCGAGGATAGCCACGGAACGCTAAAGACGGCGGAGGGGTTCTGCTGGCCGTTGATGCCAAGGACATCGCCTAAGCCGGGCCAGACGAACTTGATGTCGGTGGAGGCGAGCAGTGCGGGCACGTTAACGCCGAGCTTCCAGAGCTTTGCCACGCCAAAGACGATGACGACGAGCCAGTAGGGCAGGAGTCCGAGTGCAACGCGGCTGGTGGAGAGCGTCTCGGTGGCCGCGGGGGAACGGAACTCAGACGGCGTCGTGGGGGTCCAGAACCGAAGTAGCGCGGCGAGGGCTACGAAGGAGAGCAGGGAGCCGACGACGGCGGTGAGCTCGTAGGACAGAACGTTGGAGGTCAGGCCGATGCCCAGTGCCATGCCGAACCATGCGACGACGCCGGCGAGCCAGCCGTCCTTGACCCCGCGCCAGCCGTCCATGATGAACAGCATGAGGAAGGGAACGATGATGAGCATGAGCGGGGTGATGCGGCCCATGGTGGCGCCCACGAGGGCCGGGTCTTCGCCACCGAGCTTGGCGACCGTGGTGACTGGGATGGCCATGGCGCCGAAGCCGACGTTGAGGGCGTTGCCGACCATGACGGCGATGGCGGCGCGGATCGGCGGCAAGCCGAGGGCCCACATCATCGTGCAGGCGATCGCCACGGGCGCGCCGAAGCCGGCCAGTCCTTCGAGGAGGCCGCAGAAGGCGTAGCCGATCAGCAAGCCCTGGATGCGCATGTCGCCCTTGCCGACGGCTGAAAAAACTGCCTGAACGTCAGCGGCCCGGCCGGAGCGATCGGTGAGGTTGTAAAGCCACACGGCCATGACCACGATGTAAATAATCGGGATGAGGCCAAAGGCGGCACCTTCAATAGCGGACATTCCGGCGGTGGCAACGGGCATGTCAAAGCCGACGGTGGCGACGATAAGGGCGACGACGAGCGCACCCAGTGCACACCAGTGTGTGGGGAGGGAGAAAACGCCCAGGGCAACGAAGAAGAATACGAGCGGAAGCAAACTGACTAGGGCGGTGCCTATGGCCGAGCCTGCGATAGCTGTGGTAGATGGTTGGAAAGAATGTGCGAGAGCTAGAATCATTTAGACGTCCTTGTGCTTTGGTCCTATATCCGATCTTAAGGGCAGAGCTAACACCTGGAAAGCTAATTGTCAGACGAATTAGTCTTTTTTCGTCAGGGTTTTGTTGCGCAAATGGAAAATTCGAAGAATAGTGGAAAGTGTGAGGCGAATTATGTGCAACTATCTACCCTCGAATGACCGCGATCGGAGTGTGGGCGTCATACGATTTAGGTATGACTAAGCAGGATCGCCAAGACAACAGAAAATTTTCTCTTCAGCCGGTGAGTGCCGGGCGCGAATCTATCGCACGTGTCTTCACCATGCTTCTTCAAGTCGTTGCGGTATGGAATATCATCAGCATTCCTATTGCGAGGTATTGGCCTCGCCTGGAGAACGTTATTAGCGAGACCCTGTGGCTCACGAACATTCCTTCGGGCCCGTCCCTGGTATGGGGTTTAATCATCGGCTTGCTCGCCTCGAGCTTCATGCGTCGTCAGCGTGCGGCGTTGTGGGTATTTATCGTCGTATTCCAGGTGACGACCATCCTCGCCTTCGATTTCCTGCCAGCATGGAATGAGGTTGAGCCTAGCTGGGAAGCACGTATCTTGTATATCCTTTCCGGCGGCAGCTTCGTCTTTGCGGTTCTTTCTATTTTGCTTCTACTTTGGGCCATGCCCGCTTTTCCTGCTCGCCCCGCGCGCGGAGCCTGGCTACGGGCCCTTGCTGTCGGCATGACCGGAGCTGTTATTGGTTTTGTTATTGCCTACATGAGCGGGACGCTCCTTAACCATGTTCCCTATGGTGTGGCGGCCAAATGGGCGCTTGCCGCTCTTGGTGCGGCGGATCCAACGGAGTCTCCCTACAATCTTCCATATCCAGCCAACTGGTTCGTCTTTGCCCTCGTCCAAATTATTGTGGCTCTGGGATTGTTAGGAGCGATTGCGACTTTCTTCAGGGCGGATCCGCGCAGGGTCGCCCGCCACATTGATAATGAACTTATTGCCCGCAAGATCCTCCTCAGCGAGGCAGATTCTGATTCGTTGTCATACTTTGCTACCCGCGATGATCGTTACCTCACCACAAGTCCGAACGCTAAGGCAGCCATCTCGTGGAAGGTGACGAATGGTGTGGCGCTCGCGGCGGGAGATCCGTTGGGAGATAGGCAGGCGTGGCCGGAGGCGATCGCGGCATGGCAGAATCTTGCGCGGAAATATGGTTGGGTACCAGGTGTCATTTCGGCGTCAGAAGAGGGCGCCCGGGCATACGTGGACGCCGGTTTGCACGCCATCACGATGGGCGACGAGGCAGTCATTTACCCCGCAGATTTTAGCCTGTCGAAGAATAAAGCAGTTCGCCGTGCTATCGCAGGCCCGCGTAACGCTGGATACACCGTGCGTATTCGTCGCCAGGAGGAGATGGATACGGATGATTTGGCACATTTGGCTCAGTGTGCCGAGCGTTGGCGCGTGGGCAACGAGCGAGGTTTTTCTATGGCGTTGGGTCGCTTGGGCGATGCGCGTGACCCGCGCATCATGGTGGTCACCGCGCACGACGCCGCAGGCGAGGTTCGCTCCCTGTTGACCTTTGTACCGTGGGGAAGGCGTGGGTTGTCATTGGACCTCATGCGACGTTCGCCCGATGCGCCATCTGGTGTTAACGAGCTGATGATGAGCGAACTCATGCTCAACGCACCAAATTTTGCGGTAGATCGTATTTCATTGAACTTTGCCATGTTCCGTTCGAGCTTTGCCGCTTCCGAGCAGGTTGGTGCCACCCCGCTTCAGCGGCTGAACTACCGCGTGTTAATGTTCGCCTCCCGCTGGTGGCAGTTGCATTCACTGTACGAGTCGAATTCGAAGTACAACCCGGTGTGGAAGCGTCGCCTACTGTGTTACTCCGCGACCCAGCAACTGACCCGCACGTTGATTGCTTGTGGGCGCGCGGAGGGTTTCCTCCCCGAGGTGCCGAGCGCGTTCCGCCGCCCGGTTCCGGCAGAAAAAACGCCGAGCTACATTAGCGAGGTCGTGGATCGGATGGCGCCGATCTATGACAGGTTGCTCAACCCAGCTCCCGTGGCCCCCAAGCGCAACGAACAGCAGCGTGTACGCATCGCCAAGCTCAAGACCCTCGAGGCGGCGGGCATGGACCCGTACCCGGCAGCGGTGCCACGCACGGCATCGTTGGGCGAGCTGCGCCCCGGAGCCGAGGCCTCGGTTGTGGGACGAATCCAGCGCATCCGTGACCACGGCGGCGTGATCTTCGCTGATCTTCGGGAAGCAACCACACAGGTCCAGATCTGCCTCGAGCGCTCCGGCGCCGCTGACATGGCGCTGTGGCGCGCGGGCGTGGACCGGGGCGACGTCGTGTCGGTGACGGGCCGCCTGGGCGCCTCCCGCAGTGGTGAACCCACCTTCATGGTGGAGGCGTGGGCCATGGCCTCGAAGTCGCTGGTGGCCCCTCCCGACAAGTTCCTCGGCGTGGCAGACTCTGAGGCGCGCCTGCGCCTGCGCCACATGTACCTCGCCACTGACGACCAAGCTTGGAATCGCCTCTTTGTGCGCTCGGCCACGGTCAAAGCCGTGCGCGATTTCCTCGCGAATCGCTCCTACATCGAAGTGGAGACCCCGATCTTGCAGCGGGTCCACGGCGGCGCGAACGCCCGCCCGTTCGCCACGCATATCAACGCCTATGACATGCGCCTCACGATGCGCATTGCCCCGGAGCTCTTCCTGAAGCGGCTGTGCGTGGCGGGCGTCGATCGCGTCTTCGAACTCGGCCGCAACTTCCGCAACGAGGGTGCGGATGCCACCCACAACCCGGAGTTCACCTCGCTTGAAGCCTACGAAGCGTTCGGCGATTACACCACCATGCGTGAGCTCACCCGCGAGCTGATCATCTCCGCGGCCACCGCCGTGCACGGTTCGCCGCGTGTTCCTCGCCCCGACGGCGGCTGGCTCGACATCTCAGGTCCGTGGCGTGCGCTCACGGTGCACGACGCTGTCTCTGAGGCTACCGGGGTCTCCATCACGACCGAGACCACGACGGACGAACTGCATGCGCTATGTCAGAAGCACGGCATCGAGATCTCGCGGCGCGCCACGCACGGCGCGATGGTGACCGAGTTGTATGACGAGCTTGTGGAGTCCCAGACCGTGGAGCCAACGTTCTACATGGACTTCCCGATTGAGACCTCGCCGCTGACGGCGCCGCACCGTACGAACCCCGCGCTGGCTGAGCGTTGGGACCTGGTGGCGTTTGGCATGGAGCTCGGTACGGCCTACACGGAGCTGACGGACCCGATCGATCAGCGCGACCGGCTCACCCGCCAGTCCCTGTTGGCAGCGGCCGGGGATGCCGAGGCGATGGAGATCGATGAGGAGTTCTTGGGAGCGCTGGAGTTTGGCATGCGGCCAACCGGCGGTTTGGGAATCGGTATCGATCGCCTGGCGATGTTCCTCGTCAACGGTACGATCCGCGACACGCTCGCGTTCCCCTTCGCTAAGCCTGCCGGAAAGTAGTGATGAGCTCGGCTACCTCGGCCGGGTGGGCAACCGGGAAGAGGTGGTTCCACCCGGCCAACTCGATCGGCTGCCGGCCGATCCATGCTGCCAGGTCGTGCTGCTCGCGCAGGAACTCGCCCGAGAGTAGCGCAGCCCTCGGACGTGCGATGACGTGAAGGGTAAGTGGAAGGCGGCGTGCCGCGTCCGGGGCGGCGAGGAGCGTCGCCACACGCTGTTGGAGCGCGGGTAACGCGCGAAGCTGGTCGAGGATCGCCCCCAGGCCGGGCGCGGTGCCAAATCGTTGCCGTCTCTCGGCGCAAGAGAGCCGGTCCGCGCCGGCGAGTGCGCGCATCGCCAGGTAGCGGCCCGCGGGGCCGAATGGTGCGAGCGTTGCAGTCGCCAGGTTGGTGGTGGCGTTGCGTGACACGCTCCGTGGCGTCTTCCCACGGCCGGCGCGATCTCCCCCTACGGATGCGCCGCCTCCCTCATGCGGGGAGGTCGGGTCGAGGAGCGTGAGGCTCGCGACGGCGTCGTCAACAAGCGCCCACTCGAGCGCGGCGAGGCCGCCGAGGGAATGCCCCACAAGGTCGAGCGGCTCGGTGGCATCAGCGCCGAGCCCGGCGCGTAGACGGCGGGCGCCTGAGGTGAGCGGTAGGGCCCAGGCGTCGAGAGTCTTGACGCGCCCGGGAAGAAGGTTGGCCAGCGGGGCGAAGTCAGTCGGTGTCAGCGCCAGGCCTGGCAGAATGACCCACATGTCTTTCCCCCTTCCTCCATAGATCCCACGCCAGGACGAACATGAGTAACACCGACGCGGCTACCTGCACGCGTTGCGGTACGCCAACCGGCAGGCCCGTGCCGATTGCGAGAAGCTGAGCTACCATGGCGACGACGACGATGGTGGACAACGCCTGGTGGAGCCGCGCTCCAAAGAACGCCCCGACGGCGACGACGACGAGGCCAGTGCCCGCCAGGGATGAGGTGACGGCGTGGGCCTGGTGGGAAAAGGATGTGCACATCGCCAGCCGCTCGAGGCAACCTGGCTCAGACTCGGCGCAATCCATGGGGAAGGTGGCGTCGAGCGTGGTGGCCAGCCCGGCAAGCATGAGCCCGACGGCGATCAAGCGGCCGGGCACGATCCGGAGCGGGCCCACGTGAACGGAATGCCACCGGCCCGCGGGCGGCTCGGTAGTCAATCCGCCGGCGGGCGGGGCATCGACAGCGAGCCTGCCGGTCTCTCGGCGATGATCCATCCACAAGGCAAAACCGGCGGCCGCGAAGAGCACGCCGGCGACGGCGTCCATGGTGCGAACGAGCGGAGCGGAGGCTTGGTCGATGGCGGACAGCTCGGACAGGTAGGAGCGCGTCGGCGAGAGAGGGTATCCGAGGAAAATCTCGGTGACGACGCTCGCGTATACGAGCGCCCCCACGGCCAGCGTGATGGCTACTAGCTTCTTGTTCACACCGAGATACTACGCCTCTGGCGCGGTGGCTTGATAGCGCAAGCGATCTGACCGTTGAGCCGAACGATGAGGGCGGCGCCGGTGAGCACCATCGCGATGGCGCCGAGCCAGGGCTGGACGGGGGCGAACCAGGTCAGCGCGCCGGAGTAGCCCAGCGCGAGGAGGGCGAGCTTGTTGCACACCGGACAACCCACCGCGAACCACGCGAGCATGCCGCCGATCATGCCGACGGTGGTCGTCTGACTGTCGGATTTCGCATCCATGGCCGAGGTGCCCTTGACGTAGGTCGCCATCAACAGCCCCATGAGGAAGGAGGTTAGTACCCATACCGGGTAGTTCCACCACACGGGCGCGATGTCACGGCCGAAAATGGGGTTGGGGATGAGCACGGTTGCCACACCGATGAGGAAGAACGAGCCCAGGGCGGCGAGAACCGCGACGGCCCACTGCCTGCGTCCCCAGGCTCGCAGGGCGCAGAAGGCTCGATGCAGATCAAAACTCATGTGCCCAACAATACCCGGTGGGGTATCCGGATGGCTAGCCCACCTTCGTCAAGCGCCCGGCGCTCGCGGCTCCCAGCTCCCGCCCGCGGCGACCTACGCGTCAACCATCTTGAGGACCTCGTTGATTCCCTCGGAGCTGGAGGGGTGGGTGTAGATGGCGTCGCGAAGCTCGGTGTAGGGAATCTTGTGCTTCATCGCCATCGACACGAGGTTGATGACCTCCTGCGAGTCGACGTGGAAGAGTGTGGCACCGAGGATCTGCCCGCTCGTCTTATCCACTACGAACTGCATGAATCCGCGTGGATCTCCCACGGCTTTGGGGCGAGGCATGGCGGCGATGTCGGCAACGTCCTTAGTGGCAACGGCGACGTCCCAGCCTTCCTTGTCGGCACGGGCACGAGCCTCGGCCGCCGTCAGGCCCACGCGAGAGAGCGGGGGAGTGATGAACGTCGTCGAGGGTATGGGGCCACGGTTGGCAAGTGAGCGCCCGCTCTCGCCCTTGTCACGCAGGATCTGGTCGGCCACGATGCGGTGATCGTCGAAGGAAATGTAGGTGTGTTGCGGGCCGCCGTTCACGTCGCCCACGGCCCACACCCCCTCCGCGCTCGTGCGGAGGAAGTCGTCCACGCGAATTGCCCCGTCTTCCACCTCAACTCCGGCGGCGTCCAGGCCGAGCCCGTCAATGTTGGGCGAGCGTCCAGTGGCGATGAGGAGTGCGTCGGCCACGCGGGCGCTGCCCCCGGCGTGAATCGTAAGCGCAGCCGCCTGATCGTGCGGCAGGTCCACGCGTTCGATCTCGGTGTCGTGGAGGAACGTGACGCCGCTGTCGGCGAGAACGGTGGCGACGGCGTCTCGCGTCTTTTCGTCTTCTGCCGCAAGGATGGTACTCCTGCGGTTGTAGACCGTCACCTCGGAGCCGAAGTGGGCATACATGTTTGCCAGTTCGAGCGCGATGTAGCCGGCGCCGAGGATGGCAAGGCGCGGGGGCAGCGAGGGAGTTGCGATGAGGTCGGTGGAGGTAAGGATGCGTGGATCGGGTTTCACGCCCGTGATCGCGGGAATCGTGGGCGTCGATCCGGTTCCGATGATGACCTGGTCGGCCGTCATGTCGAAAGACTCCTCGCCGGCGCTCAGGCGCACGTGGCGCTCGCCAACAAACTCGGCGTGAGCGACGATAACCATCGCGCCCGGCTTCTCGACCATGGCAAGGTTCGCGGCGTTCATCTTGGCGCGTAGCCCGTTCTTGCGTTCGACGGCCGCGGGGTAGGCGGTGCCCACTTCGGCGTCGTGGAGAAGGGTCTTGGTGGGCACGCAGCCGATGTTGATGCAGGTGCCACCAAACATCGCAGCATCTTGTTCGACAAGGGCGACGCGTTTTCCTGCGCTAGCCATCAAGCCGGCGAGGGTCTTGCCTGCTTTGCCGAAGCCGATGATGAGCACGTCGACGTGACTGGTGGTCGCGGGTGAGATGGGCATATGAACTCCTTACGTTGAGATGTTCATATTTTCGACCCGCATCTGCCCGCTGTCACGCAGATTTTCTCTCAGCCAACTCCGCTCGTCATCGGACGTTTTCCGCGGCGCGGTCGGCGGCGTCAGACCCGCGAGAACTCCGTGGTCAGGTGCAGATTCATGTCCACCCCGACGGCGGCCATGCTCATCGTCGAGGCGAGACGATCGCCGCTGAGCCTGTACGTTCGCTCGGTTGCCTCGACGCGTTTGGCCGTCGCTGTGTTGAGCACCTTGCCGGACATAGTCAGCACGAGCGCGCCGTCCTCTTCCCGGAGTGTGCCTTCGAGTAGCTCGGTCTGGCCGGTCGGCAGGGCGAGGGTCATTTCCACCACGCCGTTGCCGGGGCTGCGAAGGTAGCCGGTCTCTGTGTGGAGCGGCAAGCCCGCGGCGTTCCAGGTTCGCTGCATGTAGTGCAGGAAGGGCTTGCCAATGTTGGTGAAGGTGATCTCCTCCGTGTATTGGAAGGGAGTGATGGTGGGATAGGTGCCACGGCCCTCGCCCTTCCACGTGCCGACGATCCCCGCCAGGGGCTGAAGATTTGCGCTCAGTTCCATGGCGTCGAGTCTAGGCGCTTATCGCCTCGGTGGCGTTTGGTTTTCCACCAACGACGCCGTCGCCCCGCCTTCCGTTTCCGCTGTCGCCTTTCGTGTCGCTAACATTTGTGAGGCTAGTCGCCAGCGGATGGTTACGTTTGGAGGGGGCTAGTGTATGTGCATAGCCTAGACAAGGTCGGCTTCGTGGGAGGTGATGCATGTGCGCAAGGTGGCCTATGTGGTTGCGGTGTCGGTGCTTGGTGTCGCTATGACTGTCGCCATCAGTGTGGGCCCGGTTATCACGGCGCCCGGCGATGTGCTCGCTGCCCTCGGACGCCTCCTCGTCGGCGATCCCTCCCCGGCCGATGCCCTCATCACCCAGATTCGCCTGCCGCGCGTGCTTCTCGCGGGCCTCGTCGGAGGTGCCCTTGCGATATCAGGGACCGCGATGCAGGCAGTCTTCCGCAATCCGTTGGCCGAGCCGGGCATCACGGGCGTTGGCGCGGGCGCGGCCGCCGTCGCCGTCCTCGTCATCGTCTCCGGTGTGTCCCTCGCCCACCCGCTCCTCGTGCCGGTGGGGGCATTCGTCGGGGCTCTGGCGGCCACGGTAGCTGTCCATACCCTCGCCCGCCGGGGTCCGCGCGCCTCGACGAGCATTCTCTTGGTCGGAGTCGCGATCAATTCATTCCTTGGCGCCGTCATCTCCGCGGCGATCGCCAACGCTCCCGACGCCGAAAACGCCAGGTCCGCCATCTTCTGGCTCAACGGCGATCTCGGAGGCCGGACGATGTCCGACGTCGCGCTCGTCCTGGCACCCGTGCTCGTCGGTTCGCTGGGCGTTGCGTTTCACGCTCGCGAACTGAATCTGCTTGGCCTCGGCGAGGCAACAGCGCAGAGTGCCGGCATGGCCGTTGCCCGCGTTTCTCACACGGTGCTCGCCTTCGCCGCCCTGGCCACAGCAGGAGCCGTGGCCACGACCGGGGTGATCTCCTTCGTCGGGCTCGTGGTGCCTCACCTGATCCGCCTGATCAAAGGGCACAACCACACCATGCTCTTGCCAGGGGCGTTCTTGGCGGGTGCAATCTTCCTCATCGCGGCCGATACGGTAGCTCGGACGGTTTTCACGCCCGTCGTCCTTCAGACCGGCACAGTCACGGCCCTCGTTGGTGCGCCCTTCCTCCTCTTCCTCCTCACGCGAAGGAACGTGATCCGATGACGGCCGTGGCATTGCGCGAACTACGCGTGGGATACGGCAAGCGCGTTGTGCTCGCCATCGATCGGCTCGATCTTCCCACCGGGCGCATCATCGGGCTCATTGGCCCCAACGGCGCAGGGAAATCCACGCTTCTGAAAGCCGTCCTCGGCCTGATTCCCGCCGCGGGGGAAGTGCGTGTGGGCGGCGCGCGCCTAGCTGATCTCAGCCACCGGCAGCGGGCCACCCGAATGGCCTACCTCGCCCAGGAATCCCTGCGCCCGACGTCGTTCACCGGCCGAGAAGTCGTCGACATGGGCCGCTACGCAGCACTTCCTAGGTTCGCTGCGCTTACCGCCGCCGACGAGGCGCTCGTTGAGGGCGCACTCGCCACGACGGGTGCGGGCGCGTGGGCTAGCCGCCCTACCGCTGAAACTTCCGGCGGCGAACGCCAACTCACCGGCCTAGCTCGTGCGCTGGCCCAGGACGCCCAGATTCTCCTACTCGACGAGCCGGTCTCCGCCCTTGACCTCGCCCACGCCGTCTCCGTTCTCAAAGTGTTGCGGCCATGGGTGGATGCCGGCGGGGGCGGCGTGCGCGGCGGCGTGGGGTCTGGCGTGGGTCGCACTGTCGTCGTCGTTCTCCATGACTTGACGCTCGCGGCCCGCTTCTGCGACGAACTCGTGCTCCTCGAACCCCACCCCGGCGGCGCGCGCGTGGCCGGCCAGGGCCTGCCCGAACAGGTGCTGACGCCACGGCTCATCGAGCGGGTGTACGGCGCGCCGGTTGACGTGCGGCTGTCCGAGGTCACCGGAACCCCCGTCATCACCCCACTGTGACTACCCGCCGCCCCGCCGTGACTCCCTACCGCCCGCTGCGGCGAGCCAAGCGCGGAGCGCGGTGTCCTCACGGTCCGGCCCGCCACAGAGCTCCCCGATAACTCACCGATATCCCCCAGAAAAACGAAAGGCACACATGAACTGGAAGAACATTGTCAAAACCGTCCCGGCTATGGTTGCGGCGGCCCTCGCGCTCGCGGGCTGCTCCACCAGCCAGCCTGGCCCGGCGCCGACCACCCCGCACACAGTCGAGGTGACCACGCCAGCCGCCGAGGCAAGTAGCCTGGCGCCTGACGCCGAAGTCGTCGCCTTCTCGCACATCGTCGCCACGAGCCCCGAGGCCAGCGACATCGCCCTTATGCTCGCGGGCCCTGAGAAGGTTGCTGCCGTGTCGGCGTCGTCGGCGAATCCGAAGATGGGTCAGAACCCCGAGTTGGCGCGAAAGGTAGGCAAGACGCTGGAGTCCGGGGTCAAGCCGGACGCGGAACAGATCCTGTCCTTCACCCCCGACCTCGTGGTGATGACGATCCGTCACGACTCAGAATCGAGCGTGGCAGAGCAGCTGCGTGCGGCGGAGGTCGAGGTGTTGACCTACGACGGACACGAGTTCGACACCCCCGAACTGTATGCCGAGGCAGTGCAGAAGATGGGCGACAAGATCGGCACACCGAAAAAGGCCGCAGCCCTGACGGACGAGTTCATGGCCAAGATCCGCGACATCGACGCGAAGGTTACGAAGAATAAGAAGACGCCGTCCATGCTGGCGCTCATGGTGCGCGGGGGCAAGATCCTGGCGATGGGGCCAAAGAACGTGGTGCCGGGGCTCGCGATGCGCGCGGGTGCGACCAACGCTGGCGAGACAGCAGGCCTGACGCGGACTACTCCGATCGACGCCGAAATGTTGCTCCTGGCCAACCCCGAGATCCTCTTCGTGGAGGATTTCATGGGTGGCGGGCTCGGGCCATTCCAAGAATTGCTGAAGAACCCGGCGCTGGCGCAGGTGCCTGCCATCAAGAACAACCGTGTGGTGCTCCTGCCGATGAACGAGGCGTCCTCGACCGCGGGCCTGCAGATGTACAAGGGATACGCCACGATTATGGCAGAGGTCCAGCGGTAGCATCTGCCGTCGCACTTCTCCGTTAACGACGCACCTCAAACACGGGTTTAAAGTGCGTCGTTGGTGGAGAGGTGCGCCACGAGTGGAGAGGTGCGACGTGAGTGGGCGGGGCGACCAGGCCGCGCCCACAGCTACACCCGCGCCCTACACTCCGACATCGGCACGCGCGGCAGCTCGGTGAGCTCGGGCTCGCCCTGGTGGAGGGTGCGGTAGACGGACCAGGCGATCGCCATGAGTGGGATCGCGATCACCGCGCCCACAAGCCCAGCGGCGAAGCCGCCCACTGCCACCCCGATGGCCACCACCGCTGGGTGGAGCGAAACTTGGCGGCCCATGATGAGCGGCTGGAGGAGGTGTCCTTCGATTTGGCCGATGGCCGCAATTCCGAGGCCGACGATCACGAAGTGCAACAACCCGCCCGAGGCCAATGCCACGATCATGGCCACGATCATCGCGCCCGGCGCGCCCACGAGAGGAATGAAGGTGCCGATGAGGACGAGCACGCCGAGCGGTGCCGCCAACGGCACGCCCACGATGGAGAGAAAAATGAAGGCGAATATCCCGTTGGTCACCGAGATGATGACGGTTCCTCGCGCGTAACCCGAAAAGGCGACCCAGCCCGCGTAGGCACCCAGGTGGGTGCGGTAGCGGTTGCGCTCGGGGAGAAGGTTGAGGAACCACAACCACATTTTTGAGCCCTGTGCGAGCAGGAAGATCGTGACGAAAATGGATAGCGCCAGCACGGTGAGGATGATCGCGAACGTCGAGGCATTGGCAAGCACGGTTTGGGCGATCGTGCCGGCGTTGGACTGTACCCATTCAGTGCCGCGCGAGACCGCGTTGGATATTGCGTCCGAGAGTTCTTGGCGGGTCAGATGCCAGGGAAGGCCGTCGCGGGTGAAGAAGTCGAGAATGGAGTTCACGCCGTTTTCGAACTGGCTTGCCAGCGAGTTCCATTGATTGGCCACCGAATACACCACGTAGCTCACCATCGCGCCAAGGACGACGAAGCCGAACAGCATCGCGAGTGCCGTCGCTAAGGCTCTTGGCATGAAGCGGTTGAGCCAGTTGACGATCGGATAGAGCACGGCGGTGAGCACGAAGGCGAGGAATACGCCGAGGAAAACCTGCGTCACGGCACTCAGCATCCACGCCACCGTGACGATGACCAGCGCAATCCCAATCAGCAGCCACGCGCCCAGGCCAAATTTGGCCAGCCAGTGCGGAACGCCGAGCGCCGCTCCCGGGTCGCGCGGGGGAGCGACCATACCTCCCCATGTGCCGTCCGCCTTGCCGGTTGCGATCTTCGTGATTTGGTGGGTGGTGATGGGCGACGCCGTCGTGGACACGCTCGCCTGACGCACCCGTGGCGTCGGGGCTGGCGGGGTCCGAGTTCCTGCCTGGGCACCGGCCGTCGCAGGGGTCTGGGCGTGGGCTGCCCGGGCGTCGTCGTGACGTGTGTGGCGGCTCCGGAGCCGGCCAATCAACGCGGAAATAAACATGTTCCGAGCCTACCCCTCTGGCTGGCGGGACGGCGGGTGACGGCGTCGTGCGACGTGCTGAAAGCCAAATCCCGCGAGACATATCGCATAAAACCAAAAGAAAACTGGAATATATTCGTGATGTATTCAAAGAATGGTTGGTATGAAAAGTGAAGATATGGATGTGACTAGGAGCGAACCGCTCGACGCTAACTCATCAGCCACCTCGGAGCTCGCCGCGCTCTTGTCGGTTGAACAGGAAATTAACGCGGCAGATATCGCCGAAGAGCCGGTTGAGCTCGCCTCGGAGACAGCTGACGAAAAGATCAGCTGGCAGGTGGTCCTCCCAGCGATGGCTCTCATTATCGGGATCGTGGCCTGGGGCTTGGGCGCCCCGGCCCACTTTGAAGCCTCGGCCTCGACGATGTTCACCTGGGTTCTCGACAACCTCGGTTGGGCGTTCGTCCTCTTCTCCACCCTATTCGTGGTGTTCGTGTTCGTGATCGCCGGCTCGAAATTCGGCTCGATTCGCCTAGGAGCCACGAACGAGCAACCCGAATTCTCCAACACCAGCTGGATTGCCATGATGTTCGCGGCGGGCATGGGCATCGGCCTCATGTTCTACGGCGCCTTCGAGCCGCTGTCCTTCTACCGCGACGGCGTACCGCTTCACCAGCCAAATGAGGTGGGGACGGCGATGGCGTCGGCGATGTTCCACTGGACGCTACACCCGTGGGCGATGTACGCCATCGTGGGTCTGGCGATCGCCTATTCGACGTTCCGCATCGGGCGACGCCAACTGATCTCAGCCGCCTTCACCCCGCTGATCGGCGAGCGGCACGCCAATGGTGCCGTGGGTGCCGCGATCGACTCGCTGTCCGTTTTCGCGACCGTCTTCGGAACCGCCTGCTCGCTCGGCCTCGGCGCGCTGCAGATTCGCGCGGGCCTGGTGGCCGCCGGCATTGTCGATAACCCGGGGACGGGCCTGATCGTCACAATCATTGCCGTGTTGACTTTGGCATTCTTGCTGTCGGCTATGTCCGGCATCGGGCGCGGTATCCGCTACCTATCGAACGCCAACATGGTGCTCGCAGCCATTCTCGCCCTGGCCGTGTTCGTTCTCGGCCCGACGATTGCCCAGCTCAACCTCCTGCCCGGCTCGGTTGGTGCCTATCTGTCCCAGTTCTTTGAGATGGCGGGGCGCACCGCCGCCTCCGCCGACGGCACCGCAGGCGAGTGGCTGTCCAGTTGGACGATTTTCTACTGGGCGTGGTGGATTTCGTGGTCGCCCTTCGTTGGCATGTTCATTGCGCGCATCTCCCGCGGTCGCACGATTCGCGAATTCTGCATGGGAGTCATGCTTATTCCCGCTGGGCTGTCCACCGTGTGGTTCGCCATTTTTGGCGGAGCCGCGATCTGGATGGAGTCTGCCGGGCAGTCCATCTTCGGCGACGGTTCCGCTGAGGGACAGCTCTTTAACCTTCTGCATTCGCTACCGGGCGGGTTCGCCTTGGGGATCGTGGCCGTGATCCTACTGGCCACTTTCTTTATCACCTCAGCCGACTCGGCATCGACCGTCATGGCCTCGATCTCGCAGGGTGGCCGCTCGAGCGCGTCCCCGTGGCTGGCCGGCGTTTGGGGTCTGTTGACGGCGGCGATTGGCTTGACGCTTCTGGTATCTGGTGGCAACGGCGCTTTGTCCAACATTCAGTCCGTCACGATCGTGGCCGCCACGCCGTTCCTGTTTATTATTGTGGCGCTCATGTTTGCGCTGGTGAAGGACCTGCGTAACGACGTCGTCTACCTCGACCAGCGCGAGCAGGAGGCCTTCCATCGTCAGCTTGCCATCGAGCGGCGTCATCGCCGTGAGCGCGAGGAAGAGCGTCGTCTGAACCGGGCGTTGCGACACGCGGTTGGCAAGGACCGGAAGGACCGCGGACGTAAGGAAACTGTACGTCGGGAACGCTGTTAGGCTCAGTCCTGGTGATTGAGATCCTCCGCGAGACGCTTGTGGGGAAGAATGCGGGCGCTGGTCTGTTTCGGGCCAGCGCCCGTGACACAATAGGTACATGACTCACTTCGATCCCTACGTCGCTAGCCCCACTCGCTACGACGACGTCGCCCAGACCCGCTGCGGCGCCTCCGGGCTCTTCCTACCCCGCATTGCACTTGGACTGTGGCACAACTTCGGCGACGATCGTCCCTTCCAAACCCAGCGCGACATCTGCCGTTATGCCTTTGATCGCGCAGTGGTTCACTTCGACCTCGCCAATAACTATGGCCCTCCGTACGGTTCGGCGGAGGAGAACTTTGGCCGCATTTTTGCCAAGGATTTTCGCCCCTATCGCCACGAGATGATCATCTCCACCAAGGCCGGGTGGGACATGTGGCCGGGCCCGATGGGCTTTGGCGGCTCACGCTCTTACCTGCTCACCTCGCTGGATGAGTCGCTTAAGCGCATGGGCCTGGACTATGTGGACATCTTCTATCATCATCGCCCCGACCCCGGCGTTCCTCTCGAGGAGACGATGCTCGCTTTGCACGACGCCGTCCGCTCGGGCAGGGCTCGTTACGCAGGTATTTCTTCGTATTCGCCGAATGCGACACGCGAGGCTCAGCAGATCATGCGCGATCTCGGCACGCCACTGGTTATTCATCAGCCCTCCTACTCGATGTTGAATCGGTGGGTCGAAGATGGTCTCTTATCTGCCGCCCACGAGGAGGGAATGGGGGTGATCGCCTTTTCTCCCCTGGCACAGGGCATGCTGACAGACAAGTATCTCCATGGGGTTCCTGCTGGTTCACGCCTTGCTACGGGCAAGGTGCCGGAGGAGTTGCTGACCGAGGAGGTGCTGAGGCATGTTCGGGCACTCAACGAGATTGCTGCTGAGCGGGGGCAGTCCTTGGCACAGATGGCCATTGCGTGGGTTTTGCGAGAGCAAGCGGGCGCTGTGACCACCGCGCTGGTGGGGGCGTCTAGCGTGAAGCAACTCGAGGATTCTTTGGGAGCTCTCGACAACCGCGCGTTTACGGCGGAGGAACTCGAAGCTATCGACGTTCACGCCGTCGAATCAAAGATTAACTTGTGGTGGAAGGCAACGGAATCACGCTCATGATGACAACCCTAGACCAACTCATTCTTGATATTGCACGTGCTGAGGTCCCCGGCAGCACGTCGGTCATTGTTCTTGACGATCCGTCGGGCGACCTCCTCCGGGCGGTTCTTGATGCGGGCGCCGAGCACATATTCGTCGCCTCGCGCACGGTGTTCCAAGCGCGGGCGGCGGTGGAGATTGCGCACCTGGCCGAGGCGCGCGATCGTGTGCACATTGCCGGTGTGGACGGGCCGCTGGCGCTCGGGGATTTCTTTGCCGAGTTCCCAGATGCGAGGGCTCATGCGAACGGGGCAGTGGTGGCAGACGTAGCGATTGGGCATACCCCCAAGTCGCTTGAGGAAGTATCGTATCTGGCCGGCGTCGTTCCCGCTCGTGCCATCGTTTTCGGCGCGAACAACAAACACATGGATCGCGGACACAATGCGGCGCTGAGTCATTATTTCACTGACGTGCATGCCTCGCGCGGGCACGGCAAGTTCCGCTGCCTCGTAGCAAGGGGCGAACGCACCGAGCACACCTACAAGCCGGCCGTCGGCGCTGTCGAGGCGGGCCCCATCTTCGGCGTCGGTGGCGTGTTTGCAGGCTCCGACTTTGATCGCGGCGGCGAATTCCTTGCCCAGACAGCATTGGCCCAACTGGTCGCTGAACGTCGCGAGGCTAAACTCGCCGCCAATTCCTGGGATTCATGGGACGCCCCGAAGGCCGCAGAAACGGCACTGTCGATCGTCGACCTGGGGTGTGGGAACGGCTCAGTTGCGCTCGCGGTCCTCGACGCTCTGCCGGATGCGCACGTGCTGGCCACAGATGCACACGCCGACGCGGTGGTCTCGGCTGGCCTAACGCTTGCCGAGTTCGGTAAGCGCGTTCGCGTGACCTGGGATGATGCAGCCAAAGAGGAAACCGCAGCGAGCTTCGACGTGGTGCTCTTGAACCCGCCATTCCATGCCGGGACCGTGGTGGATGCGACGCTCGTCCAAGACCTTCTGGACGCTACAGCGCGTTTGCTCCGGCCTGGTGGACGACTCTACATGGTCCACAATAATCATCTGCGATACCGGCCGGAGGCGGAACACCGGGTCGGGCGTACCCGCGAACTGGCGCGAAACTCGAAATTTACAGTGCTGCGGGCCGATCTGTAACGGCGCCGGGCTAGGGCAATCTTGCGATGAGATAACAGCTAGCTTAAGCGACTCTGGCTACGTAAATGGCCAGTGATCGCAACCGCGCCGGCCAACATACCACACACTGATACTTGCCAAATGGAGGCAAAATCCAATGACTGTGGAAACACAAAATGGAAAATCGGCCTTATATAAATAAGTCCGATATATGTCGCAATTGTTAAAAATGGTAAAGTGCCTACAAAGGATATTAGACTAAGCAACTCTGCAATATAACTGACGATCAGAACCCCGATGCCAACCTGTATGAAGTAGGCCAGTGACAATGATTGCTCATCGAGTCCAAACACTTCACCAAATGGAACAGTGTTAGCAGGAAAATAGATGAGTACCAGCCCCAGCGAGATAACCGAGGCCATGATAAAAAGGGTGCGAAGAGCTAGGCCAAACATTCGATAACCTAATAGCTTTCGCGGCGACTGTTTTTCAAGCCATTTCATCGGAGAGTGGCTTGCAGTGGCCAACAGGCTGTAGGAGAGTAGCTCGACCAGTTCTAGTCCTCGTCCCGGGGGAAGGTCTACATCAAGTTGAATAATGAGACCCCAGCCAAAGAATAAGACTAAAGGGGAAATTGCGATAATGGCAGCGATGGTGTGTTGGGCTCTCCCCTGAAACCAGCAAAGAATGTTCGTTACCATGATTGCCTTAATCGCTATTCGGTGATTGCGCAGGCTTTAATAGCATCTGCATTGTCGAAAAACCACTGAGAGAATTCTGTAGGTGGAAGTTTGCTCAGTTTTTCTCCGAATGTTGATGTTGGAGAATCTGGCAGTGAGCCTTCAAGGTTTGCCCTACGAAGCAACTCTTTCGATAGGTCAAAACCCTTGTGAAGAGAATCCTCTGAGGCAAGCTGTCCATTCTCGTGGAGATTAAGGCAATTTGTTACGCCAGCAAGATAATCTGCGTACGATTGAGCGGTAACGCGCTCCCACTCTTGTCCAGATCTATGGGGGTGGGGAATAGGTGCGGCCGACGGGTGACGTTCTGTTGCCGGCACCGCGAGGATTGTTTCCTGCGGGATGACTGCCGAGAATGCTTCACCAATCGCGGAAGTCTTCGGGATGAGTGGTTTGTAAACTTGATATTGGCAAATGTTGAGATTTCCTGAATGTTGACAAGATAATGGAACTCCATCTTTCTTGAATGGTTCGGGAACTAGAACTATTGCGATGCTGGAAATTGAAATGACCGCGAGTGTTATCGTCGATACAAGTGAGAACTTTGAGGTCGAACGCTCGACGCTTGCTTTTTGTGAGAAAACGTTAAATAGAAGGACTCCAATAGCGAGCATCATTAGGTAGAAAAGTGATCTAGCCACTTCGGCCCACGTGTTGAAAGTGAGATCGGCGCTCGGTTCATTGATAGCCCACACCATCCCTAGTGGCCGAGCAGGAAAAGCTGAGTTGGGAATGATGTATGAATTCGCGATGAGTGGTGCGTATACGAAACTGAGCGTGACTGCTACCAACGCCAAAGCTCCCCAGATGTGACGCAAGGTACTGCCTACCAAGAAGCCCCAGGCGGTAAGTGAAGCAAGCCCTAGGAATATGGCTATAAGAGGTAAGATTCCTTCAGCGGCACGGTTATAGTTGACCGACGCGAGCGCCGCCAACGTCCCAGCGATACAGCCAGCAATCTGTGATGTCAGGACGGGGACAATGAGACCGTGTGCGATTTCCTTCGCTGAGCGAGCCTTCGATCGGCCGAGAATAACTGAGGTTGGTAAAAAATATCTACCTAAGGAGAAACCGATGGTGGCTCCAACCAAACCGATTATGAAGGTGTTTTCTCGAAGTGAAACGACAATGCCCCGGCTATCGACAGGGATCCATGATCTTGTGGGTGCGGTCGCAAGAAACCATGTGATCAATGCATGTGCGAGGAAGATTCCAATGAGAGCCCAGGGGTTATGTGGGCGAAAACTACGATGCATAGTTCTCCATGATTTCAAGGTATCCGTTTTCGGCGGCTGAGGCGTGAATATCGCGATGTTGTCTGTGATTCCCGATCTGTTCGAGGGTAGGTATTGTGCCGTCGAACTCCACGACGCCATGATTGATGATGAGCACTCGGTCACATATATGAGCGACGTCGTCGACCAAATGCGTGGACAGGAGGATCGCGGAATCGGACGCCAAATCGCGCAAAAGGCGGCGCATTTGGGAGCGTTGAACAGGATCAATTCCGACTGTCGGCTCGTCAAGAATCAGGATGTCTGGTTGGTGCACGATGACGCAGGCGAGGCCAAGACGTTGGCGCATTCCCCCTGAAAGGGTGAAAGCTCGACTGTTTGCGCGATCTGAGAGGCCGACTTTTGCGAGTGCGTCGGCGGCCGCCTTATTGCAGGCAGCCGCCGATACACCGTGAGCCCAAGCGGCGAATTCCACGTTGGCTTGGACTGTCTTGAGGTTCATCACTTCAAACCGCTGAGGAAGATAGCCAATGTGTCTCCGGCACTTTCGCGCCTGTGTTTCATCATCCACCGGCGTGCCGTTGATAACGACTGAACCGCGTTTTGGTCGCATGTCGAGAGCGAGTAGGCGAATTAGGGTGGTTTTTCCAGCGCCGTTTGGGCCTAGAACTCCAGTGATCCCCCGCTCAAGAACTAGATCCATGTCTTGGATGATCGGATTCTGGCCGTACCAAAACGACGCGGAGTCTAGCTTAATGACAGGCATATAGGCGCTTTCTCTTAGCGGTTCACGTACTAATGTGCGTAAATTGAAGATCGGGCAGAAGCGCCGGCCGAGTCGGAGGCTTGCGTGTAGTAATTCCACCCGCGATTGGCGTGCGCCACAGAAGTGACGCTACCGTTGGTGATCGTTCTAGTCGCTGAAGCGATTCGAACGTCCGGGAGCCATCCAGGTAGCTCGTGATAGAGCGCTGAAGTCACTTGGCGCGCGTTGCCACATCCGTAACGATTGGCAACGCCGTGTATATTTCCTGAGTATGAGGAGTAATACGTTGAGGCGGAGAGAGAGCACCCGGCTGCAGCGGCTTGAAGGCTAATTCCGATAGCCCCTACGCCTGAAAGTGCTGTAGCGAGTGCAAGCGATAGTGCGATTCTATTTTTTGAAAGACATGACAGCTCCTTTGGTCCCAGACTTTCAAACCTCGTTTGAGGTGTAAATGAAACTTTAATCTATTGACAACCAAATAAAAAGGGCATACGTCCTAATCAGTGTAAAAAGTTTGGTAAAGTCGACCAGATTTCGGGCGCATGTCCCTTAGGGAATGCGTATATTGGCGTTGGTAGAGCAAGGGGGCTATGCCTTGACGTATCCGTAACCCTCAGCCTGGAGCTTGGCAATTTCGACGATGCCCGCGGGGACTACCCGCACATAGTCGGGGATGAGCTCTTCCTTGACTTGGCGCTCATCAAGTGCCACCGCGCACACCACAAAGTCCACGCCTTCTGCTTCAAGCCCGCGGATGCGAGCCATGCGGTTGGGGTCGGCTTCGAGTTGGGAGAAGGAGCGCACTGCGCCTCCGTTGGCGACGACGACCGCCCGGTGAGATTCATCGGCGCGGATGAAGTTGCGCACCGAGCGGAGCGTGAACGGCCAGCGGTCGTTCTCATTGATATGGAACACGAGCTTGTAATCGGACATTATTTTCCCCTTCGAAAATGTCGGCAGTTGTGCCGCCTGTCACGTATTTGTTTTCCTGATGCTCACACTACAACGTTTGCGCGATATTTTCACGTCAAGATAAAACCCCTCCGCGCAATTCCGTGATCAGCCTCGCGCCATGTGCACGGGATCGTGATGTGCACAGTGCCATGAATGCCGGTCCCGCACGGGCCCCTGAGCGTGCTGGCAACTTTACTGTTGAAAAACTTTGCACATGACGTGTTCGAAGCGGCCGGTGTCATCTCGATTGCGTCTCGCCATTGTTGCTCACTCCAGGCGGTGACGTCGTCATAGTGTGAGCCGAACGCTTCCGGGTCCGTTTACAAGGCCCCAAGCCGTAGCTCGCGAAAAGCTTGCCAGTCCTCTGGTATCGCTACGCGTGCGGTTCCGGATTCATGGAGATCAGTTTAGTCTGCGCACTGGTTTGGCATGTGCATCGAATTCCGATGAGCCGAAAGCTGGGTGATCGGAGAATGGGTACACGGCGAGGGAACCCCAGGCCCTCCAAGAGTGACGGCGTACAAGTCGCATTCCTGTCCCCCGCCCCTGTGTGCCAGCCTCACATCTTGCGGTTTACCACGCAGATACGGTTCGCCGCCCTCAGAGCTGCTTGAGCGCTTGGGCAATGTCCTCGATGATGTCGTCCACATTCTCCAGACCCACCGAAATTCGTACAAGTCCAGGCGTGATACCGGCCGCAAGTAGCTCTTCGTCAGTGAGTTGGCGGTGCGTCGTCGACGCTGGGTGCAGCACGCACGAGCGCGCGTCCGCGACGTGAACCTGCCGCGCCACAAGCTTGAGCGCATCCATGAATCGGGTGCCCTTGTCGCGGTCACCGACGTCAATGCACACCACGCCCGAATAGCCCCCGCGGAGGTACTTCTTCGCCAATTCGTGGTACGTGAAAGACTCCAGGCCCGGGTAGCGAACTTCGTTGACGGCGTCGTGCCCCTCGAGGAATTCGGCAACTTTTTGGGCGTTCTCGCAGTGACGTTTCATGCGCACGTCCAGGCTCTCGAGCGAGAGGTTGAGGACGAACGCCGATTGTGCTGAAGGGTAGGCGCCGAAGTCACGCTGGAGTTGCATGCGGGTCTTGATGATGTTGGGTGCCACCGCGTAATCCTTCGTGTAGACCACGCCGTGATAGGACTCGTCGGGTTCGGTGAAGTCGGGGAACTTGCCGTTCGTGTAGTCGAACTTCCCGGCGTCAACGATCATGCCGCCCACTTGAACGGCGTGGCCGTCCATGTATTTGGACGTTGAGTGGATGACGATGTCTGCGCCGAATTCGATGGGCTTGCACAGCACGGGGGTGGCGAAGGTTGAGTCGACGATCAGCGGGACGCCCGCCGCGTGAGCCACTCGCGCGAACTTCTCAATATCGAGCACTGCCATGGATGGGTTGGCGATCGTTTCGCCAAACATCGCCTTGGTGTTGTCTTTGAAGGCGGCGGCGAGTTCCTCTTCCGGCGCGTCCGGGTCAACGTAAATGACCTCGATGCCCAGCTTCTTGAGCGTGACCGAGAAGAGGTTGACCGTCCCGCCATAAACTTCGGAGGAGGAGACGAAGGAGTCGCCCGCCGAGCACAAATTCAGGATCGACATGACAGTGGCGGCTTGACCGGATGAGGTTGCCATTGCCGCCACGCCTCCTTCCAGCGCCGCAACCTTATTCTCCACCGCCATGACGGTCGGGTTCGCGAAGCGCGAGTAGATGAGCGCGTGGGTGGGCTCGTCGAACACAGCTGCGATCGCGTCCGACGCGTCGTAGGTGTACGTCGTCGACTGCACAATGGGAAGCTGGCGCGGGTCACCGTTGCCGGGCTCGTATCCTGCGTGAATGTACTTGGTTTCGTCCTTCATAGGGCTCTCCTTTTCCACGACGCCGTCGCCACGGCGTCCTTGATCCCCCCACCTTAGTCTTCGACTTGTTTTTCCTCGCCTGGTGTGCGAGATGTGGACAGTGGAGCCCTAAATCCAGCTCGGCATCCACATGTGGAGCTGCCAAAACGTACGCGGGACGGGGGTGCCCCACCAGATCGGCATCCAGAAGGCCGCCGCAACGATGATGATCCCACTCACCACACCGATCACGATCCACGCTTTGCGCGTGGGCGGTACCCGGTTAGCCGCGGACGGAAGTAGCTCTCGTGGGCCGCCGCTGGAAACGGTGAGGAAGTTGGTGGCGAGTCGCATCCGGGCCGGCGCAAGCGTTCGCGTGAGCCAACCGATTCCACATGCCAGGGCAAGCGCCACAAAGGGAAGGAATGCGATGGCGTAGAACTGGTAGATCGTACGGTCGAGGTAGAGGAACCACGGCACGTACATGGCAAGGTATCCGCCCAGGATCGCCCACGCGCGCCAATCGCGGCGGCGGATCGCTGCCCACAGCACCACAATCAGGGCGATCGCTGCGAACCACCATACGAAGGGATTGCCCACCGAGGTAATCGCCATGACGCAGTCATCACCCCAACACGAGCCCGCAGGAACATCATCGCCACTCTTCCAAAAGAAGGACACCGGGCGGTATTGAATAATCCACGCCCACGGTTGGCTTTGATATGTGTGCGGGGAGGACAAACCCCGGTGAAACTCCATCGTGGCTTGGTGCCAATGAATGAAGGAATTGACGATGTCCGGAGCCCAGGGGAGCGGCAATTCCGAGGCGTGCGTCGCCGCCCACTGCCTATCCCACCCAACCGGATGGGCAAACCAAGCAAACCACGAGGCAATGTACGCCAGGATGGCCGTGGGGACAAGCTGCAAGAACGCGGGAACGCCCTCACGCCAGACGCCGGCACCGAACCACAATCGCGCGCCCACAGCCTTACGTGCAGCGACGCCCCAGAAAAAGACGAGGAGGCCGAACACGGCGACGGCAAACGCCCCCGACCACTTCACGCCACAGGCGAGTCCCAGGAAAATTCCCGCGACGATCAGCCATGGACGGTAAGTCACGTGCGGCCCCCACCTGGGGACGCGGCCGGGCGAGACGGCGTCGTGAATACCGATACGCTCGGCAAGCCGGGCGCGGGCATACTCACGGTCGCGCAAAATGGCCCAGAAACCCGCAAGGACGAAGAACATGAGAATGTTATCCAAGAGGCCCGTGCGAGCCATCGTGATACCCATCCCGTCAAGAGCCATTGCAAGGCCGGCCAAAGCCGCGAGCGCGACCGAATGAAAGAGGCGCAAGGCTATACGCACGAGTAGCATGACCGCTGCAACGCCCAGCAATGCGGTGGTGGCACGCCAGCCGAAGCCGTTGTCATCGCCGAAAATCCGCATGCCCTCACCCATCAGCCACTTGCCAAAGGGAGGGTGCACCCAGCGGTCTGGCTTATCCTCCATCGCAGAAAGATCGCCCATGATGAAGAGGTCGTTTTGATTGTCGCCCTCCCAATTGCGCTCATATCCGAAGTTGAGCATAGAGAAGGCGCCTTTGACATAGTAGGTCTCGTCAAAGACCATCGCGTGAGGATGCGTGAGGCGCGGCAAGCGCGTCAGCGCAGCGACAAGCCCCGCCACGAGCGTGACGATCCACCTCTGCAGCCTGATCTGCGCAGGGAGACTCGCGCCCTTGGGAAAAAGCCCGAGGCGTGCCCGGACGTCATCTTCGCACCGCGTGCATCCATGTATCTTGTCCACGCCGACAGTCTACTTTTCTACTCCGACAATTTTTGTCTCCTACGCCCCACGTCGCCAATTATCGAATCCAACATGGGCTATCTCCGGTGAGGCTCGTCAGCGGCGGAATGCTCTCGGCCATGCAAGTTCGTTGCTGTAGGTGTCGTGGCGATGGACGACGCAATAGGCCTCCCGGTTTTTGTCGACGCCGAACTTCTGCCAGCATGGAACCATGAGCGTTGAGATGTCCGAGGAAAGATTCGAAGAGCTCGTGGGCGAGGCGTTGGACGAACTCCCCGAGCAATTCACGTCCCAGTTACAAAACCTCGTCTTTCTTGTGGCAGATGAGCCCACCGATGAGCAGCTCAAGGAGGCCGACGGGGAAGATCTACTCGGGCTCTACGAGGGGCTGGCCCTCACCGATGGTGATTTCTTCGACTATGCCGAGCCGAACCGTATTTGGATCTTCCGCGGGCCAACACTTCGTATGTGTGAGACCGAGGATGAGGTTGCGGAAGAAGTCCTCATCACGGTCTTCCACGAAGTTGCCCACCATTTCGGCATCGAGGAGGATCTGCTGTGGGAAACCGGCTGGGCGTAGGGCCCAACCGGCGAGGTGACCTCGTCGGCGGCGTTAGCTGGTCGGTAGGGCTGCTCGATCCGTGACGTTCGTTGTCGATTTTTGAACCGATGTTCGTATATACGAAGATCGGTTCATTTTTCTACATCGAAGGACGCGCTGCGCCGGCATCCGCCGCTGGGCATAAAAAATGCGGACCTCTTTGTCCGCCTTCTTCATCCCTACCGGGTTCTTTGCTTATCGTCCGAGGATTTCAGCTCGGACTGCCTGCTCCAGAGCACGTGCCTCGGTCATGTAGGCGTTGTTGCGCTCGGACTTTTCGCTTGCAAAGATCTTCCATGTAATCGACATGGTTCTTCTCCTTATTTAATTGTTGATAAGACGCCGGCTACTCGACATCCTGATCTTTTGATCGCTTCCAATTCTACACTTGCATTGAAAAGACATGAAAAAATTTGCTGAGCTTCACATTCTTTCTTGTGACTGCTAGACGTCCGTTACTCACGTGGCCGTCGACCATTCTGATGCTGCTCGGTCCTGCTTGGCCCACCGCGCTGGCCTCCGCTCACCCTCGTAGCCCGCCTTCGGTAGGGGGCATGTAGGCTGGGATCATGATTGTGCTTGCAGCAACGCCCCTGGGAAATGATGCCGATGCCTCGCCGCGACTACGCGCCGAACTTGAAGCGGCGGACATTGTCGCTGCTGAGGATACCCGCCGGCTTCTTAACCTTGCTGGGCGGTTGGGCCTGACGCTCTCTGGGAGGGTGACTCCTTACCATGAGCATAACGAGTCGGAAGCTGCCGCGCAGTTGTTGGAGGCGGCGAAGGCTGGCCGTCGGGTGGTCGTTGTGACGGATGCGGGGATGCCCTCCGTATCTGACCCGGGTTATCGCCTTGTGGCGTTGGCTGCAACGCACGATGTGCCGGTGACGGTGGTGCCGGGGCCGTCGGCGGTGCTCACCGCGCTGGCGTTGTCGGGGTTGGCGTCTGATCGTTTCGCCTTCGAGGGTTTCCCCCCGCGCAAGGATGGCGAGCGGCGCACGTACTTTGCCTCGCTCTGCACCGAGCCGCGCACGATGATCTTTTTTGAGTCCCCGCGTCGCCTCGCTGACACTCTTGCCGCCATGCGCGACACGTTCGGCCCAGATCGCCGCGCCGCGGTCTGCCGGGAGCTGACAAAGACGTTCGAGGAGGTTAAGCGCGCGCCGCTCGACGAATTAGTCGAGTGGGCCGCGGACGTTCGCGGCGAGATCACGATCGTCGTCGAGGGTGCGCCGAGCCGGGCGAACGACGCCGTCGCCCACGTTGCCGAGGTGCTCGCCTTGCACGGCGCCGGTTTGCGTCTGAAGGACGCCGCGGCGCACGTCGCCAAACGTGAGGGGCTTCGCAAGAAGGAGCTTTACGAGCTCGCCTTGGAAGCTGAGTAGCTGATCGTCGCGGCTGTCCGCGAGCTAGGGCCGGTAGTCGATGTCGGAGAAATCAAAGTCTTCGTCGTCGGCGTCTGACGAGAAGTCGATGTCGTCGTCGAGGTCGATGTCGAAGTCTGATAGGTCGTAGTCGGAGAGATCCTCGGTGAGCTCGACCCCGTTGGCGAGGGTGTCGAGCTCTTCGTCTTCTCCGTCGCTGGTCAGTTCGGCGTCGGAGTCTTCGCCGTATTCGTCGCGAACGAAGTCGTCGCGATCGAGCGCGAGTCCGCGGGCGGGTTCGTCGTCGCGGTAGTCGGCGGCTCCCCATTCGTCGTCTTCGAGGTCGTCGGCGATGCCGTCGCCGTCGAGGTCGTTGTTGGATAGGTCATCCCAGTCGTCACGAGACCATTCGTCTTCGTCGTCGTTCCAGTCGTCTTCGTCCCACGCGTCGAGGCCCGAGCCGGCGCTGTTGTCGTCTTCGAAGCCTGGGATGGGGGCATCCTCGCCTTCTTCGTAGAAGCCGAATGCTTCGGAGGAGGAGATTTGTTCGACGCCGGCCTCGTCCATCTCGGCGCGTGCGGCTTCGCCGAGCTCTTCGCTGACGGGCACGGTCAGATCGGAGAAGACGCGGACGGGCCACCCGGCGCGCAAGGCGTCGAGGGCGGTGTCGCGGACACAGTGGGATTCTGCGATCCCGACGATGTCGATGGAGGTCACTTCGGCCTGGCGCAGGAGGGTTTCGAGGGAGTCCCCGTTTTTGTTTTTTCCTTCGAATCCGGAGTAGGCGGCTTCGTATTCGCCCTTTTTTACAGATTCGTCAAGGGGGAGCGAGGCGATGGCTTCGTGGAGTTCGGCTTCGGGCGTGCCGGCGACGCCGTGTGCGGGCCAGGTGTCAACGAAATCAGGGGCGTCGGAGAAGTGCGTACCCGGCTCAACGTGCCAATCTTGGGTGGTGACGATGAAGTCGTATTCATCGGCGTTGTCGGTGACGAAGTCGGCGATTCGTTCGGCGACGGCGTTGCCGCCCTCTACGCCCAGGGCGCCACCTTCGCAGAAGGTCGGCTGGACGTCGACGATGATGAGTGCGCGATGTGTGGGCATGGGTCCTCCCGGCTCGTAGATGCAACAATTCTACCCGCCTACGGAGATTTATGTGGTGATGGGTGGCTAACTCGGTTTTGGTGGGACTGCTGTAGGTTTGGTTGACACCAGCTGCAATCAACGCTAGATCAGCGAGCTGACCCCTGTATAAGAGGCGGGACAAAACCCAGGACGCTTCACCAACTGCTTCAACTGCATTTAAATCATCATTTGCACAAACAACTTGACACGCTCCTAGTTCGCTTAGCTGGTCTTGGGAGTGTATTATAAAAAGGATATTAAGCGCATTTTTGTGCTAATGGAAGCGCTATGCATGGGATGGAGAAAATCATGGCAAACACGCGCACATTACGGGGAGGGGGGATCGTACTCAGCCTATTGTTGATATTGGCTGCTGTATGGGCTCCGCCTGCGATGGCCCATACAGCAAAAGGACTTTATAAGGGGCATACAGATTCGCAATTAATGATCTTTCCTCCTTATGGGGACGGGAAGGTGCAAAAGGCGCATCCTGCACCACTCGTGGCTTACCCTGAGGGTGATGAGGCAGCTAAAGAGACTGTCTATTGTTTCAATATGGATCGTGCAATCCCGAACGAGCACGATTCTCTTAATGGTCCGTACGATCCCAATAACCCTCAGACGGGTCATGAGTTGCGGTACGAGAAGCATTTCGGTGAACCGCTGACTGATTATGCGGATAATGCACGCAAGAAAGATGACCAGGATATTCTGGATGTACTCAAAAACGGTTTTCCGAATAACGCATCAAAACTCCAAGAATCCTTGGGTCTGAGCGACCTTGAATTCCAATATGCGACTCAGTTGGCAGTTTGGTACTACTCTGATTCCGATAATGGACAATATCTTCACGACGCCACGGGCGGTACATATGAGAATATAAATAAGGCTTATAAGATTCTCACGAAACAGGCGGATGCTTCGGTGAAGCTGATTGTTGCCGATCCACAGGTGGAGACCTTAGAGATTTATAAGGTTGTGAAACCCACAGGTCCTGGCTATAATTACCAAAATCTTCTCGGTGCACGTTTTGTTAGTCCTTTGGATGGAACGCCAATTGAACCGCGTTTTGATGAGCCTAAGCCGAATCCAGAGAAGTCTCAGCTGAAGCTGCGATTTAGCAAGCTGGGTGACAACGACCTTTCCAGCGAGCTTAAAGGTGCCAAGCTTGCCCTGTATCAAGGCGAGTATCCGCAAGATGTTCCCGATAAGGTGCAGCCTGTCGAAACCTGGGAAAGCGGGGGTGTCAAGGATGTCTCTATCGAAGCGGGCGTCTACACTTACGTCGAACAGGAAGTGCCTGAAGGGTATGACAAGGCTTCGAATATTGTCTTTAAGGTAGAGGGGCAAAAGCTCTACTTGAAGGATGGTGTGGGGTGGAAAGATTCTTCGCTCTTTGTTCCTGAGGATCCGAAGCAACTCACGGCATATAACGATATGAACAATGACAACGTTTCGTGGGGCAATACACCTTATGGAAAGTTCTACTATGTGGACCGTGTTACGAACGAGAGCTCTGCTGAGGGCGACGAAGTTATCTACTGCTTTAACATTAATTTGAAGCAGCCGACAGACTCGTACGATTACGGGGAAAACGTTGATCCTGATGTCGCAACTTTCCAGCCAGCACCAAAGTTTACAGCGCAATATAGTGACTCGTCACTGATTGGTCTTGCTAAAAAGCCTAGGGTCACAGATCCGGTGCGTTTTGCTGATTCGATTGGTCGCGTTATTTATGCTGGTTATCCAAAGAACGGTGCGGGCCTTAAGAATGGCCTGAGTGATACAGCCTTCCGTGCAATCACACAAATGGCGATTTACTATTTTTCTGATTCTTTTGGTCTGGAAGAGATTGAAGCTGCTAAAGACGAGCAGGCCGCACATGGCTTTAAGGGGATCCTCGATCCGAAGAACGAATCGATTAAATCTGCTTATAAGAAACTGATCGAATACGCCGAAGGCGACGCCAAGGTGCCTGAAGATGTAAAGATTCCGATCTACGCGCCGAACAACAGCGCGTATCAAAACTTCATCGGCACGTTGACGAACCCAAAGTCGGTCATCCCAGTCGTTCAAATGGTCGACAAGAAGTCAGCTCCGAAGTTGGATGTGACGTTCTCGAAGGTTGCTGCTGGTCAGGGTAATGAGCTTGCTGGTGCGACGTTGACTGTTACTGGTGGGGATGACTTCTCTGAGGAGTGGGTCTCTACTGGTGTGGCTAAGGTGTTGACGTTGGTTGCTGGTGAGTACACGTTGACTGAGAAGTCTGCTCCTGAGGGGTATGAGATCGCGAGTGCGATTGAGTTCCGTGTGACTGCTGATAAGAAGCTGGAGATTAAGGATTCGGCTTCGGGTAAGTATGTTGCGGCGGATGAGGCGAAGGTTCAGATGGTTGATGAGCTTAAGCCTGCTCCGAAGTTGGATGTGACGTTCTCGAAGGTTGCTGCTGGTCAGGGTAATGAGCTTGCTGGTGCGACGTTGACTGTTACTGGTGGGGATGACTTCTCTGAGGAGTGGGTCTCTACTGGTGTGGCTAAGGTGTTGACGTTGGTTGCTGGTGAGTACACGTTGACTGAGAAGTCTGCTCCTGAGGGGTATGAGATCGCGAGTGCGATTGAGTTCCGTGTGACTGCTGATAAGAAGCTGGAGATTAAGGATTCGGCTTCGGGTAAGTATGTTGCGGCGGATGAGGCGAAGGTTCAGATGGTTGATGAGCTTAAGCCTGCTCCGAAGTTGGATGTGACGTTCTCGAAGGTTGCTGCTGGTCAGGGTAATGAGCTTGCTGGTGCGACGTTGACTGTTACTGGTGGGGATGACTTCTCTGAGGAGTGGGTCTCTACTGGTGTGGCTAAGGTGTTGACGTTGGTTGCTGGTGAGTACACGTTGACTGAGAAGTCTGCTCCTGAGGGGTATGAGATCGCGAGTGCGATTGAGTTCCGTGTGACTGCTGATAAGAAGCTGGAGATTAAGGATTCGGCTTCGGGTAAGTATGTTGCGGCGGATGAGGCGAAGGTTCAGATGGTTGATGAGCTTAAGCCTGCTCCGAAGTTGGATGTGACGTTCTCGAAGGTTGCTGCTGGTCAGGGTAATGAGCTTGCTGGTGCGACGTTGACTGTTACTGGTGGGGATGACTTCTCTGAGGAGTGGGTCTCTACTGGTGTGGCTAAGGTGTTGACGTTGGTTGCTGGTGAGTACACGTTGACTGAGAAGTCTGCTCCTGAGGGGTATGAGATCGCGAGTGCGATTGAGTTCCGTGTGACTGCTGATAAGAAGCTGGAGATTAAGGATTCGGCTTCGGGTAAGTATGTTGCGGCGGATGAGGCGAAGGTTCAGATGGTTGATGAGCTTAAGCCTGCTCCGAAGTTGGATGTGACGTTCTCGAAGGTTGCTGCTGGTCAGGGTAATGAGCTTGCTGGTGCGACGTTGACTGTTACTGGTGGGGATGACTTCTCTGAGGAGTGGGTCTCTACTGGTGTGGCTAAGGTGTTGACGTTGGTTGCTGGTGAGTACACGTTGACTGAGAAGTCTGCTCCTGAGGGGTATGAGATCGCGAGTGCGATTGAGTTCCGTGTGACTGCTGATAAGAAGCTGGAGATTAAGGATTCGGCTTCGGGTAAGTATGTTGCGGCGGATGAGGCGAAGGTTCAGATGGTTGATGAGCTTAAGCCTGCTCCGAAGTTGGATGTGACGTTCTCGAAGGTTGCTGCTGGTCAGGGTAATGAGCTTGCTGGTGCGACGTTGACTGTTACTGGTGGGGATGACTTCTCTGAGGAGTGGGTCTCTACTGGTGTGGCTAAGGTGTTGACGTTGGTTGCTGGTGAGTACACGTTGACTGAGAAGTCTGCTCCTGAGGGGTATGAGATCGCGAGTGCGATTGAGTTCCGTGTGACTGCTGATAAGAAGCTGGAGATTAAGGATTCGGCTTCGGGTAAGTATGTTGCGGCGGATGAGGCGAAGGTTCAGATGGTTGATGAGCTTAAGCCTGCTCCGAAGTTGGATGTGACGTTCTCGAAGGTTGCTGCTGGTCAGGGTAATGAGCTTGCTGGTGCGACGTTGACTGTTACTGGTGGGGATGACTTCTCTGAGGAGTGGGTCTCTACTGGTGTGGCTAAGGTGTTGACGTTGGTTGCTGGTGAGTACACGTTGACTGAGAAGTCTGCTCCTGAGGGGTATGAGATCGCGAGTGCGATTGAGTTCCGTGTGACTGCTGATAAGAAGCTGGAGATTAAGGATTCGGCTTCGGGTAAGTATGTTGCGGCGGATGAGGCGAAGGTTCAGATGGTTGATGAGCTTAAGCCTGCTCCGGCGCCGACGCCTTCGGAAGTGCCGACTCCTAATGATGAGTCATCGGTGCCTGCTACGCCCGCTCCGACTTCTGAAACGTCAAACACGCCTGAGAAGCACGATGTTCTCGCGTGGACAGGTGCCAACATTGCAGGACTGAGCGCAGTAACAGCGATGCTCCTCGCTGCCGGCGCACTGCTGCTACGCAGGAAGAAAGCCTAGACTGGACCTGCTTAGCGGTCAAAGCTCCTATGAGTTGAGCTAAGTTGTGGGGTGGAAACGAAAGTTTCCACCCCACAACCGTATCCTGTGCAATAAGGCGCTGATGCTGCTGCTTAACAATCCACAATCCATGGGCGCAAGTTTCGCCAATACACGCCGAAAGGCTAACCTTAGAGTATGTCTAGAATCCTTTCAGCAGTTGCTTGGCCCTATGCAAACGGACCACGCCATATCGGCCACGTTGCCGGCTTTGGCGTGCCCTCGGACGTTTTCTCTCGTTACATGCGAATGCAGGGCCACGATGTGCTGATGGTTTCCGGTACGGACGAGCATGGTACGCCGATTCTGGTTGCCGCCGATAAGGAGGGCGTGACCGCCCAAGAGCTAGCTGACAAGAACAACCGCGTCATCGTGGAGGACCTCGTCAAGCTCGGCCTTTCCTATGACCTCTTCACGCGCACTACGACCACGAATCATGAGCAGGTCGTTCAGGATCTTTTCCGTGGCTGCCGCGACAACGGCTACATGATCGCCGAACAGACTCCGGTGGCTATCGATCCGAAGACCGGCAACACGTTGCCCGATCGCTACATTGAGGGCACCTGCCCGATCTGCAAGGCTCCCGGCGCGCGTGGCGACCAGTGTGACAACTGTGGCAACCAGCTCGACCCGCAGGATCTCATTGATCCAATTTCTAAGGTCTCGGGTCTCCCGCCAGAATTCAAGGAGACCGAACACTACTTCCTTGATCTGCCTGCGCTTGCCGATGCGCTGGGCACCTGGCTCGACGGGGTGGAAAAGGACGGCAAGTGGCGACCGAACGTCATCGCCTTCTCCAAGCACCTCCTCGAGGATGTCCGTCCGCGTGCCATGTCTCGGGACATCTCGTGGGGCATCCCGGTTCCGGGATGGGAAGATAAGCCGAACAAGCGTCTGTACGTGTGGTTTGACGCCGTCGTTGGCTACCTCTCGGCCGCCATCGAATGGGCACGTCGCCGCGAAGCGGACGGTACCGGCTCGGCTGAGGACTGGAAGCTGTGGTGGACGGACCCGGAGGCGCTGTCGTACTACTTTATGGGCAAGGATAACATTGTCTTCCATTCCCAGATCTGGCCCGCGGAACTCCTTGCCTACAACGGCGAGGGAAGCAAGGGCGGCCAGCCGGGCGGCATGGGACGCCTGAACCTGCCTACGCAGGTCGTGGCCTCGGAGTTCCTGACGATGGAGGGCAAGAAGTTCTCCTCGTCGAAGAACGTGGTCATTTACGTGCGTGATGTCCTGTCCCGCTACCAACCCGATGCCCTGCGCTACTTCATCTCCATCGCCGGACCCGAGAGCCAAGACGCCGACTTCACCTGGTCTGAATTCCTGCGCCGCAACAACTCAGAGCTTGTGGCCGGCTGGGGCAACCTCGTCAATCGTGCCGCAGCGATGATCGCAAAGAACTTCGGCGAGATTCCCGCCCCCGGCGAGCTTGAGGATATTGACCGGGAGCTTCTCGATGCCGTCGGAGCCGGCTTTGACCGTGTGGGCGAGCTCATTGGTAATCATTCCCAGCGTGCAGCTCTCGCGGAGATCATGCGACTCGTGGGCGAGGCAAACGCCTACGTCGCCCGCACTGAGCCTTTTAAGCTCAAGGCCCCCGAGCAGCGCGAGCGCCTTGCGACCATCCTCAACACGCTCATCCAGGTTGTTTCCGACCTCAATACCATGATGTGCGTCTTCCTCCCGCATTCGTCCAACACGATCGACGCCGTGCTTGGCGGCGCCGGTGACATCGCCCCGATGCCGCAGATCCGTGAAGTAACCGACCTCGATTCGGGCTATCCGTATCCGATCATCACGGGTGACTACACGAACGTGCGCGGCTGGGAGCGCCGCGTCGTCGTTCCTGGCACCCCAATCGAAAAGCCGAAGCCTGCCTTTGTCAAGCTTGACGAGTCCATCGTCGAGGAGGAGCTGGCACACTTGGGGATGACTGAATAACGTGGGTGATTCGACCTCGAAAAAGGACCGTCGGCGGGCATACCCGGCCATCCCGGCCCCGCTGACGGTCCCGATCGTCGATAACCACACCCATATTTCTCCCGATCCAGCTCCCGACGCTGGATCAGATCGGCCCGTCCAACGCCTCAACCTCGCCGGTGACTGGAAGCCGCCGATTCTCCTCGAGAACCTCCGCGAGGCGATGGCACGGTCGGGCGTGCGTGCCGCGATCACTTCTGGATGCGAATACCCTGACCTTCAGTGGACCGCGGACCTCGCCCGCGACTATCCGGAACTCTGGGCTGCTCTTGCTATCCATCCCAACGAGGCGGCCATGCATGCGGGCGTCCGCGAAGTCGCCCCTGATGGACTCGAACCGCGTGCAGAAGCACACCACTCCATCCCACTTGACGATGCGATAGCCGAAGTGGCTCGACTGGGCCGGGAAGACGGCGTCGTTGCAATTGGTGAAACTGGTTTGGATTACTTTCGTACGGGGGAGCTCGGCAAAGAGGCGCAGAAGCGGTCTTTCCGCGAGCACATTGCGCTTGCCAAGGAACTGGGCAAGCCGTTGCAGATTCACGATAGGGACGCACACGCTGATGTCGTCGAGATTCTCAAGCGGGATGGTGCGCCGCAACGCACGGTGTTCCACTGCTTTTCCGGCGACGCCGACCTCGCAACGGTCTGCCGGCAGAACGGCTGGTATGCGTCCTTCGCGGGACCGGTCACCTATCCCGCCAATGATGACCTGCGCGATGCCTTCGACGCGTTGCCGAACGACCTCATTCTGCTCGAAACCGACGCCCCTTATTTGACTCCGGCGCCTTACCGGGGGCAGCCGAACGCCACATGGGCGGTGGTATACACGGCGGGCTACCTCGCCCGTCACCGCGGGCTCTCTCTCGAGGAGTTCTGTGCGGTGGTGGATCGTACAACACGCGAAGTTTACGGAATCTGACCGCGTGCCACCTTTAGTACCGGACGTGGGTTCAACGCCGGGCATCTTAAGTCCTTGATATGTAACATCACGCACAAGCCGGTTGCATTAAATAACAATTTGGTTACAATCAATCTCAGTATTGTTACGGAAGGCCGGTGAGCTGGCCTTTCTGCAGGCAGATTGACTGGAGACGTTTTGACAGACCATTCGAGCAGCCGGGGTAGCGCCTTTGATCCGCACCTGTTGGATGTGCCCCCGAAGCCAGGCTCGCGCCGTGCCCGGCGCATGGCCGAGCGGGCTGCGCAGTCTGCGGACACCGCGGAGATTGCCTCGATCAAGCGCGTCGTTACCTCCGGCGGTCAGCCGTACGCCGAGCACATGAACTTCAACCTGGTCACCTCGCGGGCAACCGGTGTGGCGGTCTCCAAGCCGCGCCGCTATTCGAAGGTACTTCAGGCCGCGGGAGCCGCCTCCATCGCGGTGCTGGCCGCGGGTGGAACTGTGTTCCCGTCGATTGCTGATGTGCCGCGAGCCGAGCGTGCCGTGGCCGCCGTCGTTGACACTGCGCCGAGCGCGACGACCTCGGCGTCGTCGGTTTCTTTTGACCTCACGGTAGATGGCAAGACCGTCAAGATTGACGCCAAGTCGGGCGACACCTACGCCGCGGCTCTTGTTAACGCCGGAATTTCGATTGCTTCGCGCGACGAGGTGTCGGTGTCCCTAGCCGACGTCGTGACAACTGCGCCAGTGACCATCGTGCGTGTTGTCAACAAGGTTGTCACCGAAGAGAGCGCCACGCCCTTCGAGACCGAGCGCGTGGAGACCGACACCCTGCCCAAGGGTGAGGAAAAGGTTGCCACGGCGGGTGTCGAGGGGAAGTCGATCCGTAACTATCAGGTCACGTACCGCGATGGTGCCGAGGTGAGCCGCGCGCTCGTCCTGGAGGCCGTGGAGAGCGAGCCCGTCAAGGAAGTTATTCACGTGGGCATGCGTGACGCAAACGCCGCGCCCGCCGCCGGCACACCGGCTCCAGCAGGCGCGCCCGTTCCGCCTGGCTCTGCTCGCGAAATTGCGCAGGGCATGGTTGCTGCGCGCGGCTGGGGTGGCGACCAGTGGGCCTGCCTCGACGCTCTGTGGCAGCGTGAATCCGGTTGGAACTCTCAGGCGATGAACCGCTCCTCGGGCGCCTACGGCATCCCGCAGGCACTCCCCGGCTCCAAGATGGCCTCAGCCGGCGCAGACTGGCAGACGAACCCGGCCACCCAGATTTCGTGGGGGCTCGGGTACATCGCGGGCCGTTATGGCACCCCCTGCGGGGCATGGAATCACTCTCAGGCCCGCGGCTGGTACTAAATGGCGCTCCTTACCCCGGTTCACATACGCGAACTTGCCGATCAACTCGGCATTCGCCCTACCAAGACACTCGGTCAGAATTTTGTTCACGACGCCGGTACGGTGCGCCGCATCGTCCGTGATGCGGGTGTGAGCCAGGGCGATCTCGTCCTTGAGGTCGGCCCCGGGCTCGGGTCGCTGACCTTGGCCATTCTCGAGGCGGGCGCGGTGTTGTCTGCTATTGAGATTGATCCGCCGCTGGCGGCCGCCTTGCCGTCGACGATCGAGGCGATGATGCCGGAGGCGAGGGATCGTTTCGCCGTACTCCTGCGCGATGCTCTCAAGGTACGTCATGGTGGCTTGGCGGTCCCGGCCTTGTATGCGCAGGCGCATCCTGGCCAGCCCTACGAGCCCACCCATTTAGTTGCAAACCTGCCGTACAACGTGGCCGTGCCGGTCATTCTTACTCTTTTGGAGGAGCTGGCGTCGTTGCGTTCGGTGACGGTCATGGTCCAGCTGGAAGTGGCGGACAGGCTTGCAGCCGAGCCGGGCTCGCGGGTCTACGGGGCGCCCTCGGCCAAAGCTAATTGGTATGCCGACGTTCGGCGTGGCGCCAAGATCTCCCGTAACGTCTTTTGGCCGGTGCCGAATGTGGATTCGGCGCTCGTGCACTTCGACCGCCCGGAATCGGCGCGCTACCCTGAAGAGCTTCGTGAGGCGACGTTTGACGTCGTCGACGCCGCTTTCGCCCAACGCCGTAAGACCCTGCGCGGCGCGCTTGCCTCGTGGGCTGGAAGCCCGGCCCAGGCGGAAGCTATCGTGCGTGGCGCGGGCGTGGATCCGACGTTGCGAGGCGAGCGGCTGAGCATCGAAGACTTCGTAAAGATCGCAAGCGCCGCCCGCTAGGATCGTGGGCTTGCCGGTGGAGGCGCTACGATAGGGCACGTGCAACGCGTTCTAGTTTCAGCTCCCGGTAAAGTTAATCTCGCTCTGCGGGTCGGTGGCCCGCGCCCCGATGGATTCCATCCTCTCGATACTGTTTTCGAGGCCCTCGATATTTTTGATGATGTCGACGCGCAGCGTGCCGACGCGCTGTCGCTCGAGATCATCGGGCTTGGGGAGGACCTGCCGGTAGATGGGACGAATCTTGCCATCCGCGCGGCTAAGGCGCTTCAGGAGAAGACTGGCACCACCGCGGGCGCACACATCACCATCACGAAGCGGATTCCCGTTGCGGGCGGAATGGCCGGCGGATCGGCCGACGCGGCCGGCACACTCCTGGCCCTCAACGAGCTGTGGGAGCTGGGGCTGAGAATGGAGGAGTTGCTCCAGATTGGGGCGGAGCTCGGATCGGACGTTCCTTTCAGCCTCTTCGGTGGCGTCGCGCACGGCCGCGGGCGTGGCGAGGAGCTGGAGCATGTGCGCGTGAACTCGATGCACGCCTGGGTGCTCCTGACTCGCCCCGACGGGCTATCGACCCCCGCCGTGTTCCGCGAATTTGATCGCCTCCACCCGGATGCCGGCGGTCCGGCAGATACGGTTGCACTCCGCCGGGCCCTGTCCGATGGGACCGTGGACGAGGTGGGGGCCTTGTTGGCCAACGATCTGGCGGTGGCCGCGCGGAGCCTCCGCCCGGAGTTAGGGGCGGCCATTGACGCCATTGCCGCAGGCGGGCGCCATGTTATTCTCTCCGGCTCGGGACCCACGATTGCGGTTCTCGTGACGCCCGAGGAATCCCAGGAAGTGGCGGCTCAGCTGCGCGCCGATTTCCCCGACACGCAGGTCTACATCGCCCACGGCCCCGCCGCAGGCGCACACATCAGGACGGTCGAGTAGTGGCACATATTCTCGGTATGGAAGGCGTAGGGGTTTCCCTTGGATCCCGCCCGATTCTTGGCGACCTTAACCTCTCGCTCGAAGACGGCTCCCGCATCGGCGTCGTTGGCCCTAATGGCGGGGGCAAGTCGACTCTGCTCAAACTCATGACCCGCGCACTCGAGCCCGATACGGGACGCGTCACGATGAAGGGTGGTACGCGTTTTGCGATCCTCACCCAAGCTGACAGCCTCGACCCGAACCAGACCGTGCGCGACGCCATTCACGGCGATGCCGCCACCTTCGTGTGGGCATCGGACGCGCGGGTGCGCGAGCTTCACGCCGGATTGATTCCCGACGTCGACGTCGACTGCCTCGTCGGCCAGCTCTCCGGTGGCCAACGTCGCCGTGTTGCGCTGGCTGCAACGCTGGTGCGCGACGCCGACGTCGTCGTTCTCGACGAGCCCACCAACCACCTCGACATCGAGGGCGTGACCTACCTGGCGGGCTATCTCAACGAGAGGTTTGGGCGCGGGGAGGGCTCGTTGGTTGTGGTCACCCACGATCGATGGTTCCTCGACGCCGTCTGCACGCGGCTGTGGGAAGTCGTGCCTGGTCACGACGGTGCCGGCGGGCGGGCTCCCGTGCCCGGATTCGTCGAAACCTATGAGGGCGGATACGCCGCATACATTCTCCAACGCGCCGAGCGCCAGCGCCTTGCCGTCCAGGCGGCGGAGAAGCGCGCGAACCTGCTGCGCAAGGAGCTGGCCTGGTTGCGACGTGGTGCGCCGGCTCGCACTTCGAAGCCGAAGTTCCGCATCGACGCGGCCAATGAGCTGATCGCCAACGAACCGCCGCCGCGCGACACCGTCGAACTGACGAAGATGGCCACGACCCGCCTGGGAAAGAAAGTGGTGGACCTCGAGGACGTCACCTTCGCGTGGGAGGGTGCGAACGCCCCCGTTCTCGACGATGTTACCCTGCGTCTTGCCCCCGGCGAGCGCCTAGGTATTTTGGGTCGCAATGGCGCCGGAAAGTCGTCGCTCCTGGGGCTGATCTCGGGAGCCCTATCGCCGACGTCGGGTGCCGTCAAGACCGGCAAGACTGTGGAGCTCGCAGTGCTCAGCCAGGACACCAAGGAACTTGACGAGGTGGCCCACCGCCGCGTCGTCGAGTCCGTTGCCGACATCGCGACCCACATGATGATCGGCGGGAAGGAAACCTCGGCCTCGCAACTGGTCGAGCGGCTCGGCTTCACCCGCGAGCGCGCCTGGACCCCGGTGGCCGACCTTTCGGGTGGCGAACGACGCCGTCTGCAGTTCCTTCGCCTCCTCATGCGTGAACCCAACGTACTCCTACTCGACGAGCCCACCAACGACCTCGACACCGACACGCTGGCTGCCATCGAGGATCTCCTCGACTCCTGGCCAGGGACGCTCGTTGTCGTCTCCCATGATCGCTACCTGCTCGAACGCACAACCGACCATCAAGTGGCTGTGATGGGCGGCGAGGTTCGAGGGCTACCTGGCGGCGTCGATCAGTACCTCGAGCTCTCCAAGGCCGCCAGCGCTGGCGCGATTGGCGCCGGGTCGGGTAGGGGAGCTGGTGTGGGTGCCGGGGCCGTGGGCGCGACTGGTGCGACGGCGTCGCCGACGAAGAATGCCGCCAAAGAACGCGAGGCGCGCAAGGCGATGGCGCGTGTGGAGCGCAAAATGGGCCGCGTGCGTGAGCAGATTGACCAGCTCGGCGTGAAGCAGGGCGAGGTGGCGGCGAACGTCGGGCAGACGGGCGACTATGATCTGCTTGCCAGCCTCGGCAAAGAGATCGCCCAGCTCAAGGACCAGCTCGACGAACTCGAAATGGAGTGGCTGGAGGCTGGCGAACAGGCAGAATATTACGGCTGAGCGCTCGCGACTTCCCGTTTATCTCGACGTGAAGTAAAATCGTGGCATGTACAAACACGATGAAGTGGACGACGTCGTCGCAGCCTGGCACACCCAGCGACCCGACTTTGACGTAGCGCCGCTCGAAATCTTCTCGCGATTCCTCCGCGTCAACCGGCACTTTTCGAAAGTGCGCCGATCGGTGTACGCCAAGCACGGCCTCGAAACGTGGGAGTTTGAGATGCTCGCCGCTCTGCGCCGCGACCCCAACCACGTCCTCACTGCCGGCCAACTCATGAAGGACACGTTCGTATCTTCCGGCACCATCACCAACCGCATCGACCGCATGCAGGAAAGCGGCCTGGTGACGCGCAAGTCCGCGCCCGACGACGGGCGAGTCGTCCAGGTTAGCGCTACCAAGAAGGGGCTGAACGCGGTTGACAATGCGATGGGTGAGCTCCTGCAGGTCGAGCGTGAGATTCTTGCCCAATTCGACTCCGAGCAAAACGAGCGCGCCGCCGAGTACCTGCGCCAGGTCCTCATCACGCTCTCGGAGCGCCACGAGGGGGCGCCGCCGAAGAAGGCGTCCAAGAAGCGCGCCGCCGGCTGAGGGCTGCCCGCGCTGTACTAAAGTGTGGGCGGTCCCAGTGGGGCAATCTCCGCGCTGTACTAAAGTGTCGTTTAGTGCCCGGAATGTCTGCAATTTAATAGGGTGTCAGTCAGGTTAGTACAGCGCGGAGCTGAGGCTTGGGTGTGGGTACCCACTTTAGTGCACCCCTGCCCCGCCCCACCGTGGCCAGGACCCTACTGGCGGACTCGGAAGGCCTGCATGATGGATAGACGCTTGCCCGTATGCAGGATCGAGTTGGAATAGATCTTGCCCGCCAGCATGGCCACGAGTGGAATGGCGATGACGCCGAGTGCCGCTGCGAGCAGCATTTCGGGTGTGCTGACGGCCTTGTAGGCTTGGCGGACGGGCATCATGAACGGGCTGAGGCCCGGAATTGCGGAGAGAATCTTCGTCCAGGTCGAATCCGGGGCGTTGGGAACCAGGAAGAGCGCAAGGTAGAACGGCACGAGCATTCCCATCGACACCGGGGTGGTGACTGCGCTGAGGTCCTCTTGGCGGGTGGCGAGGGAGGAGAATGCGCCCATCACCATCGCGTAGAAGAAGAAGCCCAGAACCATCCACAGGACCATCCAGCCTAGGTAGCCGCCCAAGTTGAGTTCGAGCTCGACTCCGGCGATCTTCACGGCCACAAGTGCCGCAGCGATGAGGACCGCGAACTGAAGGAGTAGGAAGACCCCGATGCCGATCACTTTGCCGAGCAACAGGGTGCGCGGCCGGATCGTGGTCAGCAGGATCTCCACCACGCGCGAGGACTTTTCTTGTACCACGCCGTTGCCGATGGTGGTGATGCCGAGCATGATCATCATGAACATGACCATCATGCCCACCAGCGACGTAATGTATCCGATGGGGTCGTTCATCATCAGGTTGCCGCGGTCGAAGGAGACGAATCGTGGCGTGACGTCGACCGAGGAGGCCAGCTGCGCGTAGTCGGACGCGGCAAGCGTGGCGCCCTTGGACTCCATGAGCTGTGCGCTCGCGGCCGTGTTGATCGTGGCGGCGACGACGGGGTTCACCCTGCGCGTGCCATCGCCCTCGACGACGACGCTCGGAACCTCGCCTTCTTTGACAAGGACGACGGCGTAGCCATCGGCGTCCGATTCGTAACGCTGGCGGAGGTAGTCCTCGGCCGTGCCCGCGCCGATGACTTCGGTGGTGATCCCGGTGCCGGCAGCCGCGGTTTCGAGGTAGGGCAGGTAGGCCTGCGCCGACTCGTCGACGGCGATGATAGGCGCCGTTGGCGCCTCCGCATTCGGATCGTCGGAGAGGAAGTATCGGCCGGCGAGACCCGCGCCAAGAATGAGGACGGTCATGACGGCGATCGAGATGATCATTGCCTTGGAGCGAGCCATAGTCATGAACTCGCGCTTGATGACGTGAATAAGCATTACTTCTTGCCTCCAAACAGGGAGAATCGGCTTTTCTTGTGGTCCTCGGCGGGCTGGGGTGCGGGGATCTGCACGATGCTACCGAAGAGGTCCGTCAACGACGGGCGCACCCGGGTGAAGCTGTGGACAGGGCCGGCGGAAAGCGCGGCATGGAGAACTTCCTGGTCGTCCATACCGGCAGGTAGCTTAGCGCGAACGACGTGATGCGAGTCGGAATCGGGCGAAAGACCAAGTTGGCGGAGAGCGTTAGCCGTGGCGACGGCGTCGGGAGCCTCAATCTCGATCACGACGTCAGAGCCGGACTCGCGCAGGTGGTCAATGGTTCCCTCTGCGGCGATCTTGCCCAGCGAGGCGATCCCGACGCGGTCGCAGAGACGCTCGACGAGGTCGAGCTGGTGGGAGGAAAAGACGACGGTGGCACCGCTGGCGGCCTTCTCTCGCAGTACGGCGCTCATGTCGGCGACAGCGAGGGGGTCGAGGCCGGAGAAGGGCTCGTCGAGCACGAGGATCGACGGATCGTGGACGAGGGCGGCGGCAAGCTGGACGCGTTGCTGGTTACCCAGGGAGAGGGCCTGGACCTCGTCGCCGCGACGCATGTGAACGCCGAGGCGTTCGGTCCAATACTCCATCGCCTTGCGGGCATCGACATCAGAAAGGCCGTGAAGCTTAGCGAAGTAGATCAGCTGCTCGCCGACCTTCATCTTCGGGTAAAGGCCACGCTCCTCGGGCATGTACCCGAAGTGCTGCCGGTCGGCGAATGTCAGCGCCTTGCCATTGTTGAGCACGTCACCCGAGTCCGCGTTCAGGATGCCGAGAACGATGCGCATCGTCGTCGTCTTGCCGGCGCCGTTTGACCCGACGAAGCCATACACCTCGCCGGGGTGGACCGTGAAGTCCATTCCGTCTAGTGCCTGCGTTTTACCGAAGGCCTTCCTTAGTTCTTTGATCTCGAGACTCATGTTTCTCTTTCCTAGTTGTAGGTGATCGAAAAGTCGATGTGTTGGTGGTCGATAACTCGATCTTACGGTGTGTGAAGTGGATAAAACGGTCGTTGGGAAGCCCTCCCCACCCCTCGCATCTGTCTGACCTGCGATGTTAGTTGTCCAGAGGTATCTGTTCGCTGAGGTAAACAAGCTGCGCGAGCTGCCTTTTATAGGTGGCGTAGGCCTTGCGGCCGGCGCGTGTGGCGGCGTAGCTCGTCCTGCTGCCGCGCCCGTGGCCTTTCCGTTGGTGCAAGTACTTGAAGGGGCGCCCTAGCTGAGCGGCAACTCTAGCCGCGGCTCGCGCTCGAGGCCGTGGAGGCCATTCCAGATGAGGTTGACGAGGTGCGCCGCGAGGACTTCCTTGCTCGGCGTCTTCTCGTTGGCCCATATCTGCCCCATCGTGCCCACTGTCCCGGCGAGCATCTGTGCGTACATCGGCGCCGTGTCGGCGTCGAAGCCGAGATGGTCGAAATAGGGGCCTAGGAGCTCGGTCAGGTAGTCGCCCATGTCGGACATGATCGTGGAAAACTGTGAGCCCGAAATGACATCCGGCGACTGGTGAACCATGAGCCCAAAACCGTCAGGATTGACCTCGATGTAATCGAGCAGGGCGAGTATGGAGCCCTCAAGCGCTTCGCGCGGGCGAAGGTCGACGCGCATCTTGTCCTGGAGGAGCTCGTTGAGCGCGGTCGTCTCGCGATCCACGATGACCTGGTAGAGGCCCTCTTTGCCGCCGAAATGCTCGTAGATCACCGGCTTGGACACGCCCGCCGCGCTCGCGACTTCCTCGACGGAGACGGCGTCGAAGCCGTGCGCGGCAAACAGGCGGCGGCCAATGCTGATTAACTGTTCGCGACGCTGAACACGCGTCATTCTCGAGCGCTTCGGGCGATGATTGGAGGATTCAGGCTCATTCAACATGGGACTATTATCGCAAACGAGGTGCTAAATGCCGATCTGATTGGAAATTGGTTGCGCAAAACTGGCACAATGGTGGAGATTCCGCCATGGTGTAACGGCAGCACACGGGTCTTTGGAACCCTTTGTCTAGGTTCGAATCCTAGTGGCGGAGCGCTCGTGATCCCGAGGAGGAAACATGGCCGCACTCACCGCAGCAATCGTCCTTGCTGCTGGCAAAGGCACGCGTATCAAGTCATCGATTCCGAAGGTGCTGTTGCCGATGAACGGCCGTTCCCTTGTGGGTCATGTGAATGACGCCGTTGTGGGCGCTGGCGCTGAACACTTGGTTTTCGTTGTGCGCCATGAGCGTCAGATGGTTGCCGAGCATATCTCGAGCATCAACCCTGATGCCGTCATTGCTGATCAGGATGAGATCAAGGGCACTGGTCGAGCCGCGTGGTGTGGCTTGCAGGGGCTGCCCGCCGATATTGAGGGGTCCGTCCTCATCATGGCCGGCGATTCGCCCATGTTCACCTCCGAAACCCTCGCGGCGCTTTCTGAGGCTCATGCTTGCGGCGATAATGCCGTGACGGTGCTCTCCACGGTTGTTGCGGACCCGACCGGCTACGGCCGCATCGTGCGTGACGGGCTGGGCAACGTCGTCGGGATCGTCGAACACAAGGACGCCACCGAGGCCCAGCGTAACATTCGCGAAATTGGCACCTCCACCTACGTCTTCGACATTGCGTTCCTGCGCGAGAGCCTCGACAACCTCGACACGAACAATTCTCAGGGCGAAATGTATCTCACCGACGTCGTCGCCAGGGCTCACCAGCTCGGCAAGGGCGTCGGATCTTTCGTTCTCGAAGATTCTCTCCAAGCGGAGGGCGTGAACGACCTCGTTCAGCTCGCTGGCCTGCGCGCCGAGAAGAACCGTCGCATCATGGAGGCGTGGATGCGCTCCGGAGTCGCCATCGTCGACCCGGCGACGACGCACATCGACGTCGACGTCACGCTCGAGCCCGACGCCGTCGTTGAACCCGGCACCATCTTGCGTGGCACGACGCACGTGGCGGCGTTTGCCGTCGTCGGCCCGAATTCCGAACTCGACTCCGTCAACGTTGGCGAGCGCGCCGTCGTCGCACACACGGTGGCATCCGGCGTCGAGGTCGAGGCGGGCGAGGTTGTCTCGCCATTCAGCATACTTACCAACAAAAAGTAAGAAGGGCCCATCCGGCCCTGAATGCGCGGGGTAGGGTGGGTATGAACACCAGTCGCCGCGCCGCGGCCAACGAAAAGAGAGAAGTGGGATGACGGGTATTCACACCAGCGGTGAGAAGCATCTAGTTCTGGCGAGCGGGCGCGCTCACCCTGAACTGGCAAAGGCGGTGGCGGAAGAACTCGGTATCGAACTTCTCCCGGTGACGGCCTACGATTTCGCCAACTCGGAAATCTACGTCCGGTATGACGAGTCGCTGCGCGGCTCGGACGTTTTTGTCCTTCAGTCCATCACGCCGCCGGTCAACAAGTGGATCATGGAGACCCTCATTATGGTCGACGCCGCTAAGCGGGCTTCGGCCAAGCGCATCACCGTCGTCGTGCCTTCTTACCCCTACGCCCGTCAGGATAAGAAGCACAAGGGGCGCGAGCCCATCTCGGCGCGCCTCATGGCTGACCTGTTCAAGACCGCCGGCGCTGACCGTATCATGTCCGTGGATCTGCACGCCGCGCAGTCGCAGGGCTTCTTCGACGGGCCGGTTGACCACCTGTGGGCCATGCCGACGCTGGTCAACTACGTGCGCACCCGCATCGAGCCCGAAAGCTCCGTCATCGTTTCTCCCGACGCCGGCCGTATCAAGGTTGCCGAGCAGTGGGGCGAGCGTCTCGGTGGCGTGCCGTTGGCCTTCGTCCACAAGACGCGTGACATTACTCGTCCCAACCAGGCAACCGCTAATCGTGTGGTGGGCGACGTCGTTGGCCGTACCGCCGTCATCGTTGACGATCTCATCGACACTGCCGGCACCATCGCTGGCGCCGTTCGCGTTGTGCTCGAGGCGGGCGCGAAGGACGTCATCATCGCGGCAACCCACGGTGTGCTTTCGGACCCGGCCGCCCAGCGCCTGGCGGAAAGCGGTGTGCGTGAGGTCATTTTGACCGACACGCTCCCAATCCCGGTTGAGAAGCGCTTCCCGCAGCTGACGGTATTGCCGATCGCTCCCGTGCTCGCCTGTGCCATCCAGGAAGTCTTCAACGATGGCTCTGTTACGAGCCTATTCGACGGGGCGCACGCCTAGGAGCATACTGATTCGGCTGGTATTCGGCGAGATTAAGGATCATATCGGCCCGCTCGGCAACAGTGAGATCGTGAGTGACAACGAGGAGCGCCGCGTTGCGTTCCTTCGATGTGGAGAAAAGTAGGTCTGCCGCGGCGTCACGCGTATAGGTGTCGAGCGAGCCAGTTGGGTCATCCCCAATCAGCAAAGCTGGTTCTGTTGATAGCGCGCGGACGAGCGCGGTTCGCTGCCTTTCGCCACCGGAGAGGTCTCGGGTGCATCTGTTCGGTGTTTTTCTTCTGAGTGGCGGGAGCTGAACGGAGTGTTGTCGCGGGATGCTGTGAACTTCGTCGTTCGCCTTGGTGTCGCGCAAGTAGGGTTGTAGTCTTGACTAGTTGCCTCGGCGAGGGAAGCAGCTATCCGGCTGAACTTCCGTTATCGACGCGGTGTCTATGCCTGGCGTAGCCTCCGTTTCGAGGCCTGCCCACGCACTGTGGGCCATCTAGAACAGGAGATAGACATGGAGAAGCAGATTCTCGAGATCACCGAGCGTACCGAGTTCGGTAAGGGTGCCTCCCGCCGCATCCGCCGCGAGGGCGGCATGCCCGTCGTCGTCTACGGCCACGGTGAAGAGCCCAAGCACTACGTTGTTGACTACCACACCGCCTTCCTGATGGTGCGCGGTAACGCCAATGCGCTTATCACGCTCAAGTCTGATTCGGCCGAGCAGCTCGTCATGGTCAAGGATGTTCAGCGCAACCCGCTTTCGCGCGTCATTGAGCACATGGACCTGCTGCGCGTTAAGGCTGACGAGAAGGTCGCCGTTGACGTTCCGGTCGTCGTCGAAGGTGAACCTGCTGGCGACGCCATCGCGACCGTCGAACTGATGACGCTTGCCGTTGAGGCACCCGTGCGCGAGATTCCGGAGGCGATCACCATTGACGTTGAGGGTGCTGAGGATGGTGCTAACATCACCATCGCAGACGTTAAGTTCCCCGCTGGTGTTACTACCGAACTTGCGCAGGATGAGGTGGTAGTTGTTATTGCTGTCCCGCAGGTTGAGACGCTGCCGGAAGATGGTGAAGCTGCCGAGGGTGCTGTTGACGAGGCGTCCACCGCGGATGCCGAGTAGTCAGCTCGGGTATCTTCATTGGTTTAGGCAACCAATCATTCCATGAAAGGGTTCGCCCCATCCGGGGGCGGACCCTTTTGGGATCCCTTGCTTTGGTTGAGTCTGGCTAGCGTGGTGGGGCCTAGCAGGCTGGGTCTGGCGGGCTGGCGTCGGTGGTGCGGCAGGGCCTGGTATAGCCGCGGCCGGCGTGGCCGAGGCCTGGCGGGTCTCCTCGCTGGAAAGAAAGCGTGCGGCGAGCTGAGTGCGTGGCGTCGAGTTAGGCGACGGCGTCGATGGCGTTCTTGGCCGAAAGGAGATCGGCGCCGGTGCGGGCGCGGTAAGCCTTGATTGCCTCGATCTTTCGGCCGGAAGTCGCCAGTGTGAGCTCGTCGGGCGTGACGCCATACGGGTTGTCGATCCCAGCGTCGCCGAGCAGTGCGTTGAGTTCAGCGTTGATCTTCAGCAGACGTGCGTTTTCCTTGCGGAGGCGGTCAATCTCGAAGGCTTGGTTGAAATACTTGCCCACGGTCACTCCTAGCATGATTGTTTAATGGCTATTCGAGCTTACCGCCTTCGAAATCGGGTGACCATTGGTGGGCGAGCTCGCTGCCGCTGTATTAAGGTGCGGGGCGGTCGGGTTGGGCCGGCTCGGCGCTGTACTAAAGTGTGATTTAGTACCCGGAATGTCCGCAATTTAATAGGGTGCCAGGCAGCTTAGTACAGCGCGGGCCGAGGCACGGGCCGAGGCGCGGGCCGAGGTGTGGCCGGGGCAATGGCTCCCGGCGGGCCATATTGCTAGGCTTGTTCGGTCGAAGGGATGTCATGTTCGCAGTTATCGGCCTCGGAAATCCGGGCCCCAAGTATGAAAACACGCGCCACAATATTGGCCAGCACGTGATTCATGAGCTCGCGCGCCGCGCTGGCTCGTCGCTGTCGGTGCATAAGCAGTCGAATACGCGGGCGGCGTCGGTGCGTGTGGGGATTGGGCCGGGTAAGCCGGGAGAGCAGGCGGTGCTCGGCGTTTCGAACGGCTACATGAATACGTCCGGTGGCCCGGTGAGCTCGCTGATGAAGTACTTTAAGATTGCCCCGGCTGACCTCATCGTTATCCATGATGACCTCGACCTGCCCTTCGGCCAGCTCAAACTCAAGCGTGGCGGCGGGGCGGGCGGCCACAACGGGCTGAAGTCGATCTCGCAGTCGCTGGGCACGCAGGACTACATCCGGCTCCGTTTCGGCATTGGCCGCCCGCCCGGGCGTCAAGATCCCGCCGATTTCGTCCTCTCCGATTTTTCTTCATCGGAAAACAAGGAGATCGACCTCCTCATTGCCCTCGCCGCCGACGCCGTCGAAGACATCCTCCTCATCGGCCTCGACAAGGCCATGATGCGGCTCCACACCAAGTAGTGACCCGGCCGCGACCAGCGAACCACCAAGTAAGGACCCCATGGATCTCCGCCCAGTTCTGTCCATTCTCGGCGACCAGGACACCCTGTCCTCGCGCGCGAACGCCCGCTACGCCGACGTCGGCATGCCGCGCGGCGCCTTCGCCCCGGCCATCGCCGAGATCCTGAGCGCCGGCGACGGGCGGTTGCAAGTGGCCGTGACGACGTCGGGCCGCGAAGCCGAGGACCTCCGCGACGCCCTGCGCGCCTACATCCCGGTGGAGAATATGGCGATCTTCCCCGCGTGGGAAACCCTGCCGCATGAGCGCCTCTCGCCGCGGTCGGACACGGTGGCCGAGCGCCTGACGACGCTGCGCCGCCTCGCCCACCCGGAGAACTTCGACGAGTTGCGCGTCCTGCTTGTGCCGATCCGCGCCTTCCTGCAGCCGATCGCGGCGGGCCTGGGTGAGCTGGTCCCGGTCAGTTTGCGCGTGGGTGACGTCGTCGACTTCGATGACCTGCAAGAACGCCTCGTGGCTGCCGCCTATCAGCGTGTGGACATGATCGAGTCACGCGGCCAGTTTGCCGTGCGCGGCGGTATCATCGACGTCTTCCCTCCCACGTGCGACCACCCGCTTCGCGTGGAGTTCTTCGGCGACGAGGTGGACGAGATTCGCTCCTTCGCCGTCGCCGACCAACGTTCGATGGAGGCCGTCGGCGAGCTGTATGCCCCGCCGTGCCGGGAGATTTTGCTCAGCGACGCCGTTCGCTCGCGTGCCGCCCACGCCCTCGAGGAGCTTCCGGGCGCGGTTGACATGCTGGACAAGATCGCCAGCGGCATCGCGGTGGAGGGGATGGAGTCGCTTCAGCCGGTCCTAGTGGAGGACATGCACCCGCTGGTCGATGAGTTGCCGGGCAATGCCCGCATCCTCCTCGTGGAGCCTGAGCGCCTGGATGCGCGTGCGCAGTCCCTGCAGGAGACGACGCAGGAGTTTTTGGCCGCCGCGTGGTCGTCGGCGGCAGCGGGCGGGACGATCCCAATCTCGGTGTCGAAGGCGTCCTTCATGGAGATTCCCGACGTGCGTGAGCGCGCCATTGAGCTGGGCCTCGGCTGGTGGACGATCGGCGGCTTCGCCGGCGCGGACACCGTCCAGTTGCCGCTGCGCGAGCCGCGCAACTTCGCCGGAAACGTGGACGCCGCCCTGCGCGAGCTCGCCACCCTTGCTCGCGCCCAGTGGCGGATCGTCATTGCTGTCGAGGGCGCCGGTCTCGGAAGACGTCTGGTTGAGCAGCTCGCCGACGCCGACGTCCCGGCCGTCTTTTCCGAGGACCTACGCGAGGTGATCCCCGGCGTCGTCGCCGTCGTCACCGCGCCCGTCCAGTCCGGCTTCATCGCCGACACGGCCAAGTTTGCCCTGCTCGGGGCGATGGATCTCGTGGGGCGCAAGCGCTCTCGATCTGCCCAGCAGCGTCAGATGCCCAAGCGCCGCAAGAACGCCGTCGATCCGCTCCAGCTCAAGCCGGGCGACTACGTCGTGCACGCGCGCCACGGCGTCGCGCAATTCGTTCAGCTCGCCAAGCGCAAACTCGGCGGGCCGAACGGGACCCAACGCGAATACGTCGTGCTCGAATACGCGCCGACCAAGCGCGGCCAAGCGCGCGACCAGCTGTGGGTACCCACCGATCAGCTCGACCAAATCTCGAAGTACTCGGGCGGCGATGCGCCCTCGCTGAACAAGATGGGTGGCGCCGACTGGGAAAAGACCAAGTCCAAGGCGCGCGCGGCCGTCAAGCAGATCGCCAAAGAACTTGTGCGCCTGTATGCCCAGCGCCGGGCCACGAAGGGGCACGCCTTCTCGCCTGATACGCCCTGGCAGCACGAACTCGAGGACGCCTTCGAATTCGTCGAGACCCCAGATCAGCTGGCGACCATCGACGAGGTCAAGCGCGACATGGAATCGCCCGAGCCCATGGACCGCCTCATCTCCGGCGACGTCGGCTACGGCAAGACCGAAATCGCCGTCCGTGCAGCCTTTAAGGCCGTTCAGGACGGCAAGCAGGTGGCCGTGCTCGCGCCGACGACGCTGCTCGTCCAACAGCACTTGGAGACCTTCCAGGAGCGCTACGCCGGATTCCCCGTCAAGGTTGCCGGCCTGTCGCGATTCCAAACCGCGAAAGAATCCGAGGATGTGAAGGACGGCGTGCGCCGCGGCGAGATCGACGTCGTCATCGGCACCCACCGCCTCATCACCGGCGACGTCCGCTTCAAGGACCTCGGCCTGGTCATCATCGACGAGGAGCAACGCTTCGGCGTCGAGCACAAAGAGACGCTCAAGCAGATGTATCCGGCTATCGATGTGCTGGCGATGTCGGCCACCCCGATCCCGCGCACGCTCGAAATGGCGGTGACGGGGCTGCGGCAGATGTCCACGCTCGCCACCCCGCCCGAGGAGCGCCACCCGATCCTGACCTACGTCGGCGCGCACGAAAACCAGCAAATCGCCGCAGCGATCAAGCGCGAGTTACTGCGCGACGGTCAAGTTTTCTACGTCCACAACCGCACCCAGTCCATCAACCGGGTGGCCGCGGAACTGGCCGAGATAGTTCCCGACGCCGGCATCGGGGTTGCGCACGGAAAGATGAGCGAGCATCAGCTCGAGCAGGTGATCCAGCAGTTTTGGGATAAGGAAATCGACGTGCTCGTGTGCACGACGATCGTCGAGACCGGCCTCGATATTTCCAACGCCAACACGCTCATCGTGGAAAACGCCCACAAGCTCGGGCTTTCGCAGCTCCACCAGCTGCGTGGGCGCGTGGGGCGCGGGCGCGAGCGCGCCTACGCTTACTTCCTCTACCCGCCGGACGGGACGATGACCGAGACCGCGCTCGAACGCCTGCGCACGATCGCCTCGCATACCGAGCTCGGGGCGGGCTTTCAGGTGGCGCTCAAGGACCTCGAGATTCGCGGTGCCGGCAACTTGCTGGGCGGCGAACAGTCCGGGCACATCGCCGGCGTTGGCTTTGACCTCTACATTCGCATGGTCTCCGAGGCCGTTGCCGGGATCACCGGGCAGGACCAGCGCACCGAAGCCGAGAAGGCGGCCGAGACGCGGATCGAGCTGCCGGTGGACGCCTACGTGCCCGAAACCTGGGTCACCTCCGAGCGATTGCGGCTGGAGATTTACACCAAGATCGCGGCGTCGACCAACGAGGCCCAGCGCTCCGACATCCGTCAAGAGCTCATCGACCGCTACGGGTCGGTGCCCGCGGAAGTCGACCGCCTGTTTGTGCTGGCCAAACTGCGGGAGAAAGCGCGCTCTGTGGGCATTGAAGAGATCACGATGCAGGGCAACAACGTGCGCTTCGCACCCGTGGTTCTACCCGACTCCCGCCAGGCGCGCCTACGCCGCCTGTACCCCAAAGCCGTTGCTAAGCCCGCCATCCGGATGATCTTGGTGCCGTTGCCCGTGGAGAACGAGCGGCGCCTGGGCGCCGCGAAGGTCATCGAAGGCGATGCCGTGGTGCAGTTCGTTGAGGCGGTCATCGATTCGGTCATGCTGGCCAGCATCGGTAGTTAGGTACCTACTCGTGATTTAGGCAGATGGCACGTGTGAACGTTTTCAGTCCCGCTGGTTTTTGAGACCGCGGTTAACGTTGCGCACCGCCTGGAAGATCATTTGCCAGAAGCGATCAAAATCCAATTCGGTGGCTACTCGAGTGTGGCAATCTGGCTCAGCTGGAGTGCGCAGATCGACAACTGTCATTCCTGTTGTTAATGCTCCGCTTAGTTCAATCTGTACTGGAGCTTTGACGGTTTTGACCACGCTGGGATCGATCAAATAAGCCACGGTACAGGGGTCGTGTACGGGCGGGTAATCGAAACCTTGCGAATCTTTGTAGGCTTGGCGGAAGAACGCAAACAGATCCAAGACGAACTGTGCGGTTGGCCCACCGATACCAGTGAGTTGGTCAATGACTTCATCGGTGGCGAGTGCTTGGTGCGTCAGGTCAAGACCAACCATGATCACCGGCCATTTTTCGCCAAACACTATGTGTGCCGCCTCCGGGTCAGCCATGATGTTGAATTCGGCGGCAGCCGACCAATTTCCACCGTGGCAGCTGCCGCCCATCAGCACTACCTCGCGTACACGTTCGACGATACGCGGCTCCAGGCGTGCAGCCAGTGCAATATTCGTCAGCGGTCCTGTTGGCACTAGGGTAACTTCACCCGGTTGGTGGGCCATGATCGTATCGATAATGAATTGGACTGCGTGGCGCGAGTCGAGATCCGCAGGTTCGGGTAGCACGACGCCGTCAAGCCCGGATTCGCCGTGTTGTTCGGGCGCCACCACTGCTTCTCGCACCAGTGGGCGGGACGCCCCGCGGACGATTGGCACGCCGCGCATATTGAACTGCGTGGCAAGCCGGCGTGCGTTGTTGGTGACCTTATCTAGTGTCTGGTTGCCATTAACGGTGCTTATGCCGAGCAATTCAATGTCAGGGCTGCCGTGGGCGAGCAACATGGCGATGGCATCATCATGCCCGGGGTCGCAGTCGAGAATTATTTTCTTGGGCATGGTGGGTATCCTTTCAAAGACCCTAGCGGGCGTCTGTGCTCGCGTCGTCCTTGAAGAATCTTACAAGGGGTGTCCCATTAGCGGTGCATGTGTGAGTCCACTAGGGCCTTCGAAACGGTGTGTGAGTTGATGACGGCGGTGAAGATCGGGACGAAAGACGCCCACGAGCGACGCGGGTCACAATCAAAATTGCCCCGAGAGAAAAATCGGGGGCGGATCGGGCGCTGCCGGTGTCTTTTGTCGGAGAATCGTAGGACAATAGAAGGTAGCGGTACTCCGGCCCACCGGAATACCGATGACATCTAAAAAGAAGGAGTTCTTGTGGCAAACATTGAAGCCGTACACGCTCGTGAAATTCTTGATTCGCGCGGCAACCCCACTGTCGAGGTTGAGGTCCTGCTGGATGACGGCCACTATGGCCGTGCAGGCGTTCCGTCGGGCGCTTCCACCGGTGCATTCGAGGCGGTCGAGCTTCGCGATGGTGACAAGTCGCGCTACGGCGGCAAGGGCACCACGCAGGCAGTCGCCAACGTGATCGAGGCAATGGAAGAGGAGCTCATCGGTCTCGATGCTTCCGAGCAGCGCTACATTGATCAGATCCTTCGCGATCTCGATGGCACCCCCAACAAGGGCAAGCTTGGTGCAAACGGTATCCTTGGCGTCTCGCTCGCAGTTGCTAAGGCTTCCGCTGAGTCCGCTGGCCTGTCCCTCTTCTCCTACCTCGGTGGCCCGAACGCTCACGTTCTCCCGGTCCCGATGATGAACATCCTCAACGGTGGATCGCACGCCGATTCCAACGTTGACATTCAGGAGTTCATGATTGCTCCGATCGGCGCTCCGACCTTCAAGGAAGCCCTCCGCATGGGCGCTGAGGTCTACCACGAGCTCAAGTCCGTGCTCAAGGAGCGCGGCCTGTCCACGGGTCTTGGCGACGAGGGCGGCTTCGCCCCGAACCTGCCCACCAACGCTGCGGCACTTGATCTGATCGTTGAGGCTATCGAGCGCGCTGGCTACAAGCCGGGTGCTGACGTGGCCCTGGCACTCGACGTTGCTTCCACCGAGTTCTTCAAGGATGGCAAGTACATGTTCGAGGGTGGCGAGAAGGACACCGCTTACATGGTGGACTACTACGAGAAGCTCATCACCGATTACCCGATCGTCTCCATTGAGGATCCGCTCTCGGAGGATGAGTGGGAGGACTGGAAGGCTCTCACCGCTCGTATTGGTGACCGCGTCCAGCTCGTTGGCGACGACCTGTTCGTCACCAACCCGGAGCGCTTGGCCAAGGGCATCGAGCTCGGCGCCGCGAACGCGCTCCTCGTGAAGGTCAACCAGATTGGTACCCTCACCGAGACCCTCGAGGCAGTGGAGATGGCTCACCGTGCGGGCTACAAGTCGATGACGTCGCACCGTTCGGGCGAGACCGAGGACACCACCATTGCGGACCTCGCTGTTGCCACCAACTCCGGCCAGATCAAGACCGGTGCTCCGGCTCGTGGCGAGCGCGTCAACAAGTACAATCAGCTTCTCCGCATCGAGGAAGAGCTTGACGACGCCGCTGTTTACGCCGGCGCTTCGGCCTTCCCGCGCTTCAAGGCGTAAGGCTGCCTAGCGAGAAGTTAGATCGGCGCAGGGCCGGGGTTGCGAAAGCGACCCCGGCCCTCGCTTTTGCCATTGCGGCGGCTTGAGACATCGCGGTGCCTCATGCCGTTGTGGCTGCTTTGAGCATTGCGGCTCTTTTGAAGATTGTGGCGGCTCTCGTACACGGGGCCGCGCTGGTACGGCCCGGCTGACGCCTTGACCGGTATGAGATGAATCTAACGTGCCGCTTTCCCGGGAGTCCGCCACGCTTCTTGCCCCGCCTCCCGCCCACGCGGCCCGCCCTTCCCTCGTATCTCAACCGTGGACACCTAGACTGGGGAACATGAATTCGCGCCGTCCCTCGTCCCGGCCCGGCCCTCGTGGCACGGGCCGTCGACCGGACGCTGAAAATCGGGCGACAGACCCGCGTCGCCGGCCGTCGCGCGAGAGGCAACGCCCGTCCTCCGAGCAGGGCGAGCCGCCCGCAGGGCGCCAGGGGCAGCCCCGCCAAGGTCAACGCCCCGAGGCAACGGGGCAACAGTCCGGAGCCCCGATGGGAGAGCGGCGGCCAAAGCCGCGCTCAGGTGTGCCGTACTCACGCGGAACATCGCCGAAATCTCGCAGCACCTCACCGCATGCACGGCCGCAGGCGACTCGCGGCAGGTCCGGCTCGACCCGCCCAGGCTCCGACTCACGGGCACGCGCCAGCGCCAGCCGAAAGAATCCCTCCGCAGCCACGAGCCAGGCAAAGCCTGCTGGACGTGGCGGCGCAAGCCGGCGGACGGCGTCGTCGCCCCCTGCGGCGAAACGGTTCGACAAGCGCTTCAACGTGACGTTTTCCCGCGGCGAGCGCACGCGGCAATTCTCGGTGCGTATGCTCGCGGTGCTGTTCTTCGCAGCGCTCGGCATCGTCATCGTCTCCGGGCCGCTGTCTCAATATCTTGACCAGCAGCAACAAAAGCGCGACCTCCTTCAGCAGCTCGATCAGACGACCGCGCGAGTCGACGTACTCGAGCAGGAGCTCGCGCGCTGGAAGGACAACGATTTTGTGCGCTCGCAGGCGCGGGAGCGGCTCGGCTACGTCCTTCCCGGCGAGACGCTCTACCTGGTGTCTGACCCCGCGGAGGGCACGCCTGAGCAGATCGTCGCCGAACGTACGAAAGAAGCTAACGATCGGCGTCGGCAAGCGACTCCTTTCTACGTGACCATGTGGGATTCGATCAAGATTGCCGGCGCGACCGGTGGCATTGAGAATCCCTCGAACGTGCCGGTGATCGGGTCCACGACGCCGCCCGCGCCACCTTTGCCCACAGCTCCGGCGAGCGGGGCGCCCGCACAGGTCGCGGGCGAAACCGCGACCGAAGGCGCCAACTGACGCCACTTGCGCGGTGAGACGGCCATAACGTTGCCGGGCGCTGGGGAGTGTCGGAGGGAGCGGGTAGGCTTGGGACATGAATGAAACCCCTGTGATTTCCACTGACACCTTGAAAAAGGTTGCCATCAACGCCACCGAAGTTCGTGCCGGTGACGTTGATGTTATTACGGAGCAGCTGGGCCGCTACCCGCGCGGCCTGGTCGGCATTGGCGCGCGATGCGCGTGCGGCAACCCGGCCGTGACTATCACCTACCCGCGTCTGCCGGACGGGACCCCATTTCCCACCCTCTTTTACCTCTCCCTTCCCGCGCTCGTGAAGCGCATTTCCCGCATCGAATCGGCGGGCAAGATGGTCGAGTTCAATGACAAGCTCGCTCACGACGCCGCATACCGCGCTGCGCACGAACGCGCCCACGCCTCCTACGTTGAGCGTCGCAATGCCCTTGATGACGTCCCTGAAATCAAGGATAAGTCTGCCGGCGGCATGCCGGATCGCGTCAAGTGCCTCCATGCGCTCGCGGGCTATGCACTTGCAGCTGGTCCGGGCATTTGCCCGGCCGGTGACGAGGCACTGGAGCTGGTCGGGTGGGACGTCAACGTGTGCCGCTGTTCCGATCCCGGGGAATTTGACGAGCCGGCGGTCCCCGCTGGTGCTTTTGATGAGGTGGATAGCGTGGCCGGCAAGATCGCGGGCGCGGACGGCGTCGTCGGCCAGGAAGGTGGGCTTGAATGAGGGTCGCCGGAATTGATTGCGGAACCAACTCGATTCGTCTCCTGATCGCGGATGTCGAGGAGGGAAAACCGCTGAGTGACGTGGTACGTCGGATGGAGGTGGCCAGGCTCGGCCAGGGCGTCGATCGGACGGGCCAGTTCAATCCTGACTCGCTCAAGCGCACGCTCGCCTTCGTTGACGACTATGCCGAGGAGTGCCGAAAGCATGGCGTGGAGTCGATCCGATTTGCGGCGACGTCTGCGACGCGCGACGCGTCCAACCGTCAGATTTTCCTCGACGGCGTGCGCGAGCGTCTCGGCGTGGAAGTCCAGGTGCTCAGTGGCGAGGAGGAGGCGCGCGCGTCCTTCGAAGGGGCGACCTCCGTTCTTGCGCCGAACACCGAAGAACCGTACCTGACGGTCGATTTGGGCGGAGGATCGACCGAATTCGTCCTTGGGAAGGCGGACGGCACGATCCTCCAGGCCGCTTCCATGAATGTGGGGTGCGTGCGCATGCGTGAACGGCACATGGTGTCAGACCCGGCAACCGAGGCGGAGATTGCCGCCGCTCGCGCAGACGTTCAGGCTGCGATAGACGGTACCGGGATCGATTTGTCGTCGGCCCGGACGCTCATCGGCCTTGCCGGCACGATCACCACGGTCACGGCCAAAGTGCTCGGGCTCGATAAGTACGACCCCGCCAAGATTCACAGTGCACGGATGCCTCTGGCTGACGTTGACGCCGGATGCCAATGGTTCATCCACGCCACGATGGAAGAGCGTGGTGCGCTGGGCTTCATGCATCCGGGCAGGGTGGATGTAATCAGCGCGGGCGCGCTCGTGTGGCAGGAGATCATTCGCCGGGTCTCGGCGGAGACCGCCGCTAAGACGCCGCTGACGCACACGGTGACCTCCGAGCACGACATCCTCGACGGGATGGCCCTGTGGGCGGCGCGTGAACCCAACGCGCCCCGGCTGTGACGTGGCTCTTCACTGACTCGAGGCCGGGCCGGGCTCGCCGGGCTGGATATACAAAGCGATGGACCCTTTCGGGCCCATCGCTTTGTGGTTTGCTGTGATTAACGGTCGTAATGTCCGGGGCCGACCTCGGGTTCGCCGCCCGGGACTTCGCCGAAGGTCTCCTCGATCCAGTCGTCGGCGAGAACCTCGTGGCGCTCGAGCGTAGCGCGGTTTTCGTCCATGTGCTCCAGGTCGTAGACCGGAGCGTGGTGGCGGTGCCACAGCGCACGTCCACGGAGGAAGAATGCGCCGATAACGAGCGAGATCAAGGTGCCGAGCAATACCGCGACGCGGGCGTGCGGACCTGATGGGTCGTGGTCGGGGAAAGACAGTGTGGCGATCAGCAGCGACACGGTGAAACCGATGCCGGCGACGAAGGCAACGGCATTGATATCGCCCATGTAGAGGTTCTTACCTAGCTTGAGCTTGAAGACATGGACGAGAAGCGCCACGCCACCCGTGATACCGATCATCTTTCCCAGAGGCAGACCGAGATAGATGCCGAGCGCGGCCGGGTCGGTCAGCATCGCGAGGAAGCCTCCGGAGTCTACGACGTTCACGCCAGCTGCGAAGAAGGCAAAGACGGGCAGGATGAGGCCTGCCGAGTAGAACTCTAGCTTTTCAGTCAGATGCTCGGTCAACGGCAACTTCTCACCGGCGCGCTGGATGGCCGGAATCGTCATACCCAGTAGCACGCCAGCGATCGTGGCGTGAATTCCGGACATGAACATGAACAGCCATGCGGCCAACCCCAGAGGCCAGAGTAAATACCACGAAAGGATGCGCTTCTGAGCCAATGCCCCAAAGAACGCGACAACAAGGACGGCCAGGCCTAGGTAGAGGAAGTTCAGGTGTGAAGAGAAGAACACCGCGATAATCATGATCCCGAGCAGGTCGTCGACCACGGCGAGCGTCATGAGGAAAGTGCGTAGCGAAATCGGGAGGCCCTTGCCGAACAGGCCCAACACGCCCAAGGCAAAAGCAATGTCTGTGGCCACGGGGACAGCCCAGCCGTTCCAGTTGGGAGTGGCAGACAGAAGTTGTACGGTGATGTAGACGAACATCGGGCCCGCCATGCCGAAGACGGCGGCGAGGATAGGCACGAGAGCCTTTCGGATATCGTGGAGCGATCCGATCACGAACTCCTGCTTCAGCTCCATGCCGACAATGAAGAAGAAGAGCGCTAGAAGGAAGTCGGCAGCGATGAGGGAGAGACTCATGCCGTGGCCGTGAAGATCAAACAACGGCGTGTATGCGAGGGTTTCGTATGCTTGACGGGCGCTCGCGGCGGGGAAATTCGCCCACACGAGTGCGAGCACCGCACCGATGATGAGGACGATACCCGCCGTCGTCTCGTTCTTAAGCGCGTTACGATAACGCGAGATGATACCCATGAATCTCCAATCTGTGCATTGCCGCTAGCGAAGCAATGGCGGCAAACTATGTTTTAGTCTAACCACGGGCCCGCATTTTGGTTGCATCGGAGACGCAGGTAGGCTTACACCACGTGGGTGTTTCACCGCTTGGTGGACCTCATGCCCCCATAGCCCAACGGCAGAGGCAGTCGACTTAAAATCGATTCAGTGTCGGTTCGAATCCGACTGGGGGCACTTTTGTTTTCGCCTGGCAACGGCCAATGTCTCGGGTGCACCCGTAACTGTGCGGGCCTTTCCCCACCCGCCACGTATTCCCGCTGTATAAAGCTGATTCCGGCGGTAGTAATCAGCGGTAGATCACTACAGCCGGAATCAGCTTAGTGCGGTTTCGGAGGCCCGGCGGGTGACGCGGCCCGGCGGGTGACGCGGCTCGGCGGATGACGCGGGCCAGTAGTCCAGCAGCCCAGCGGCCCTGCCGCGCAGGGCCGCGCCTACACGTCCCGCTTCTTGAACAGCGCCCAACCGACCAGCAGCGCAACGATGACGTACGCGGCGAAGACACCGATCGCGATGCCCGATGAGGAAACGAACTGGTCGGGCCTACCCAAAGCCTTGGTTCCGCCGAGCGCGACGTTGCCGAGATCGATCGGGGTGAACTGGACCAAGGTTTGCTGGAAGAACTTCCGAGGAATGAGCCTCACAAGGCTGGAGAAGAAGATGAAGGCCAACATGAAGGTGATCGAGCCAGCGGTCGATCGGAACATGTAGCCGATGGCTGACGCTAGTGTAGCAACGAAAGTCAGCAACGCCACGAGCATGATGTAGGGCTGGAAGCCCTCGTTGAGCCCGTCAAAGTTGGGTAGGCGCAAGTACGCGATTGTGGTTCCCACGGCTATGAGGACGACGTTGAGCACGATGGCGAACAGCGCCACTGCGGTGATCTTTGCGAGGAAGGACCGAGTCCGCTTCGGGTCGGAGAGCACGGTGGTGCGCATGGTGTTACTTGAATATTCGCTGGTGACGGCCAGAGCTCCCACGACGGTGAAGAAAATCGTCATGAATTGCCACGGCAAAGCCAGCGTGAGAAAGCCTGCTTCAAAGGGAAGGTTGGGATTGGCGAAAGCCCAGACAACAAGGGCATAGAAGACGATGGCGATCACGGAGGTCGTTACTACCGAGCGCATATTGAGTTTGCGCCACTCGGATGTCAATGAGCGCAGGAAGCTGTTGGCAAATTTCGGTGCGGCGAAGCGTCCGGCGAACGTGGTCATTTCCTGATGGTTCATGGCTGGTCCTTAAAACTCGTTCGACGTGGTCGGGCGCCCCTTGGTGGGCTGGGCTTGCGCGGGAGTGGCGGCGATCGACGGGCCTTGGCGGGTGCCGGCGCCGCCTGCGCCACCGGACCCACCAGCGTCACCAGACCCACCTGCCACGCCGGCCCCGCGGGGCCCGCCGGAAGAGAACTCAACCTGGTCGGCGGTCAGCTCCATGAAGACGTCTTCGAGCGACGAGTGAATCTCCGTCAACTCGTGAATTTCAATGTTGTTTTCGTACAACAGGCGGCCGATCTGCCCGCGTTCTGCCCCGGGCACCTCGAGCGAGCCGCCGGGATAGCCGTATGACGGCGCGACATCGATGACCTGCCAGCGGGCGTGTTCGATCGCATGCCGAATAGCGCCCATGTCCGGACCCGAGACCCTCACGCGTATTCCTTGGCCCGATTCGGTGAACTTCGTGATGGGCCCGGAATCCAGTAGGCGCCCGCGGCCAATAATGATGAGGTCATCGGCTGTCAGCGCCATCTCGCTCATGAGGTGAGAGGAGACAAGGACGGTTCGCCCTTCGTCAGCTAGAGCGCGCATCATGGAACGCACCCAGCGCACGCCGTCCGGATCGAGGCCGTTGACGGGCTCATCGAAAATGAGGATCTGAGGATCGCCGAGGAGGGCGGTGGCGATGCCGAGGCGCTGGCCCATTCCAAGAGAAAAGCCTTTGATTTTCTTCTTGGCGGCGGACTCCAGGCCGGTGAGTGCGATGACTTCCTTGACCCGTTCCTTGGGGAAACCGTGCGTTGCGGCAACGATGTGGAGGTGTTGCAACGCCGTGCGGCCGGGATGGAATGCCCTGCCATCCAATAGCGCGCCGACGGTCGTCAGCGGAGAACGCAGCTTGTGATACTCGGTTCCTTGAACGAGGACACGGCCGGAAGTAGGGCGATCGAGGCCGACGATGCACCGCATCGTTGTTGACTTACCCGAGCCGTTCGGGCCGAGGAAACCAGTGACGGCTCCGGGCCGGAGAGAGAAGGACAGGCTGTCGACCGCGCGGGTCTTTCCATAGTCCTTCGTCAGGTTCTCGACGGTGATCATAGGACCTCCATAGTCTTGGGTGTGCGTTGGGGCGCAATCAGTCGTCTGTTTTTCCATCGTATGGATCGAGTATGGCACGAGCCGTCATACCTAGGGCCGAGAAATTCACAGGAGCACTACGTCCCGCGTCCTTGTGGCGGTTGTGGATAAGGTTAACGACGTCGTCAAAAGCGCGAGCGTGTGCGCAAAGGGTGGTGACGGCGTCGGGAAGTAGGGGAAATTTCCCCGAAGGAGGAAAATGTGGTTGTCGACTCTTGCTTAAAGTTACCACTCCGTTAGTATGAGAGCAGATGGCCGCGTCGGCGGCCCGGACATAGGAGGCTCTCATGAGCAACCCGATTACTACTCGTAATCCTTATTTTTCGGCCAACGCGCAGCGCCCGAACCAGTTCCCGGGCGCGCAGCGCACGGAATACGGCTATGGAGACCAGTACGCGCCGTCCAACTATGGGCAGTCCTTCGACGGGCAGTACGTGGAGGGTGGGCCGTTCGTCCAAGATTCTGGCCGCATGACCTACACTGACGCCCTGAACAAGGTCGGTATCCTGCTGGGCATCGCGCTCATTTCGGGTGTGGCGACCGCCCTGCTCCTCCCGCCAGCGCTGTGGATGCCGGTGTCGATCATCGCGGTGATCGGCGCACTCGTTTCGGGGTTCCTTATCGCGTTCCAGAAGGTTGTGAAGCCCGGCGCGGCTATTGCCTACTCGGCTCTGGAGGGCGTGGCCCTCGGCGCGTTCACGGCAGCCCTCGAGATCATGATCCCGGGCGTGGCGATCCAGGCTGTGCTGGCCACGTCGGTGATTGTGGGTGTGACGCTTGCTCTGCACTACTCCGGCACCGTTCGGACGACGCCGAAGGGCCGCAAGATCATCCTCGTGGTGATGTTGGGCTACTTGGTCTTTTCCCTGCTGAATTTCGTCCTCTCGGTCACTGGCCTCATCGGCCAGCCGTGGGGGATGCGCGGCTTCGAGGTCGCGGGCATTCCGCTGGGCGTCATCATGGGCGTGGCGATGATTCTCATTGCGGCCTACATGCTCATTGGCGACTTCGAGGACATCAATACGGCGATCGTCAACGGCGCACCGCGCGAGTTCTCGTGGACGGTGGGCATCGCAATTGTGATGACGATCCTGTGGATCTACGTTGAGGTTCTGCGCCTTATTGCGATACTTAACGATAACCGATGAAGCGTTTGAAACGCTGATAGTGCGGAGGGCCGGCCCATTGGGCTGGCCCTCCTTTTTGTGTGTTGGCCGCGAGCCGTTGTTTCCCGTGGCCCGGAAGGGGACGACGGAAGTTGTGTCGGTGCAACGCTTGACAACCGCGTAGCTTAGTGGGTTAATTAGTTGTGTAATGAACCGGTAATCATGGTGGAGTGGGAGGAGGGCTCGTGGCCTTAGAATTTGACTCCAAAACGCCCATCTATCAGCAGATCGCCGAGGATATCCGGCGTCGAATCGTGGAAGGCGAACTTCGTGCGGGCGATCAACTCATGTCCACCACGCAGTACGCCACCACCTACAGAATCAACCCGGCGACAGCGAACAAAGCTTTCAACCAGCTCACAGCCGAGGGCATCATCTTCAAGCAGCGCGGCATCGGCATGTTCGTCACGGACGACGCGGCCGCCATCCTCCGCGGCGAAGGCCGCCAATCCTATGCAGGGGAGCGGCTGGCTCCCGCCATTCGCGAGGGTCTTGCACTCGGATACACCCCGGAACACATACGCGCACTCGTCAACGACATCCTGGAGGAAAAATGACTAACGTCCACCCCTTCGACGTTCAGCTGAATGACGTCGGCTACCGGTATTTTCGACACGAGGCGGTCAGGGGTGTGACCGCCGATATCGAGGCCGGTAAGATCACCGGTCTCCTCGGCCGAAACGGCTCCGGCAAGACCACGCTTGAAATGCTGATCGCTGGGCAGATGAGGGCCACCGGCGAGATCATCGTGGCAGGCGAACGGGTCTGGGAAAACCCGCGAGTCATGCCCAACATCGCATTCGTCTCCGACGATCCCGCAATCTTCAAAGAATCGAGGCTCACGGCGACCATCGACCTGTGGACGCGGGTGCGCCCGACTTTTCGCGCCGACATCGTCGAATCGCTCCTCGATGCGTGGGAGATTCCCCTGAAGAAAGCCCCTGCAAAGCTCTCGCGCGGCCAGAAGTCGGCGTTCTTCGCGGCGCTGGGCATCGCATCGCGCTCGCCGCTCACGATCTTCGACGAGGTCCACCTGGGCATGGATGCCGTGCTTCGCCGCGACTTTTACGATGTTCTCCTCCAAGACTTCATCGCGCACCCGCGCACGATCATCATCTCCAGCCATAACGTTGACGAGATTGAGGATCTCATCGAAAACGTCCTCATCATGGACGAAGGCAGGCTCGTGGTCTCCGGTAGTGCCGACGACGTCCGCGCGCAGTACTCCTCGCCGGGTCGCGTCGCCTCGCTGACGGATGTGCTCGCAGCGGTCAACAAGCGTCGCACGGGATCCGAGGCGCTGTTAGCGCTTGGTGAGACGACGGCGTCGGGAAGGTGAACCGATGAAGCTCGCACTTGATGAACTGCGGCGTAACAAAGTGCAAACGACCGTATTTGTGGGATTCTTCGTGCTACTACTGGGCATCTCTTTCGTCGTTGCCTATGTTGGACGGTTTGACCCACAGCCGGATTTCCTAAATTTTGCCACCGGGATGAGCGTGGTAGAGACGAACCTCGTGTTGTCGACGATGGCCATGAGCGTGGATTGGCTCGGACAGATGATATTCATCCTGGGCATCGTGATCGGGGCGTTCAACCGTTCCTACCTGGGAGCGGGGCTGACTCGCCGGCAGATTCTGGCCAGAAGCTACAGCTACGGATTACTCGTGCTCGGGCTAACAGCCGCTATCGTAGGCGGGTTGTGGGGGCTTGCCTTTGTAATCGGACATCCCGTTGTCAACGGAGTTAATGCTGCTACCGTGGCCCTCATTTTTGTCAAATACGTTTCAAGCTATCTTGCAGGCTATGCGATTGTCTCACTGTTTCTACGTTTTCGGCCGTGGTGGGTGGTGGCAGGAATTGCGCTTATTATTCTGCTGGCATTTGTGGGCGCAATTACGCTGCCACATACCGACATCGACTTTATACACATCACCATCGATCTTGGTAGCGGAATCCATGTTGGCCAGAGTGGGCAGACCGCGAACGGGGCCACCGCGATTCTCACAAACGCTTACCTGACGATGGCGCTTTCGATCGCCCTGTCCTTCGTCATCGGTGCGTGGGCGACTCTGACTATGCCGATGAGACGCTCCTAGGAGGAACCGTGTGGATCAACAAGTATGAACGGGATCTGATACTTGGTTTAGCAGGCGTGCTGGTGTTATTTTTCGTCATTTCTGCCACCTTTAGCGCTTTTGCCACCGACAGGGTCCAGGTATCTTTCTTTTCCAGTAATTGGATAGGCGAAATCCGTGCTGCCACTGAGGAAAAGACCGTTTGGAACTCCGTGGCTGGTGTCTTCAGCTTTATGCCTCTAGCCTCAGGATTCCTCGCCGGATATTACACCGCCCAAGTGCGCGCATACCTGGGGGCGGGAATGACCCGCATGCAGGTTTTCATGCGATTGACTAGGCTCGCTCTCCTCGTGGTGGGACTGCTAACAACGCTGATCGCCATTTTCTGGGGCGTCAGCTCATTTGTGAAGAAACCAGAACTGACGGGCGTGAATCTCACCAGCTTGGCAATGATTCCCCTATGGCTGGCTGCCACCTACATGGCGACGATGTGCGTGGTGGCCCTATTTTTGCGTTTTGTTTGGTGGAAAGTAGTCATCGGCAGCGTCGTCGTCATGAACAGCGTGATTGGCCTGACCCTCGCTCTGACGTCCGTGCACGGCTGGCAAGTTCACCTTAACAGCGAAGCTGTGGCGATGGCAGTTTTGCTCGCCGCATTGCTGTGTTGGATTTCTACCTGGGCGTTGATACGCGAACTTCCGATCCGCCGGGGCTAACCACACGAGCGCGAACGTAAGGGCGGGGTAGTGAGAACACATTCGCTACCCCGCCCTATTGTCACTACGGCAAGTGACAGAGCCTTTAGATCACGCCGTCAAGGAGCTTGGTGTGATCGCCGAAGCGGTGGTTCGTCGCCGCCACAGCCTGCTCAAGGAAGAACGGGCGCAGATCGATCTGACCGTTGCCGGTGGCCGGATCAGAGTAGATGGCGACATCGACCGAGCCGCCCACGGCCTCAGCCACAGCCCGCGGATTGTTGCCAAAGTAGCGGATCTTGCGGCCTTCATCTGGCTGGCGGCTGACATTGGCCAGCCACTGCGCGTTGGTCTCCACGCGCACGGTGGCTCCCGCGGCGCGGAACGCCTGGGCGACCGTGTCGCGCAGGTCGTCGCCCACGCTGAGCTCAATGGTGGTCTTGCCTGCCAGCGCTGCGGCCACCATCGGAGCGACCTTCCACCAGTCCTGCGGTTCCTCGAGGCGGACCGTGACGGATGTTGGCATGTAGCGGAAAACATTTTTCTCCACGCCCAATCCAGACACGTCGCGCTGTGCAAGATACTGTTCCTCGAGGGCATTCTGGGCGCTACGCAGTGCAGTGCGGTAGGCGTCGGCGCTCTCGGCGGGTACCTTGTCGGCCAACTTGTCGAACTCGAGGAGCGTCGGGTAGGTCAAGGCTGCGAGCTGCCCAGTGTGCACGCCGTCGTTGGTCGGCTCCACGCGGGACAGGCCGATGAGGTGGTTGGGGCCGCCGGCCTTCGAACCGGTGCCGACCTGGGAACGCTTCCACCCGCCAAACGGCTGGCGGCGCACGATCGCGCCTGTGATGCCACGGTTGACGTAGACGTTGCCCGCCTCAACCTTGGCCAGCCACTGGGTGATCTCGTCTGGGTCGAGCGAATGCAGGCCCGCGGTGAGGCCGAACTCTACGGCGTTCTGGAACTCGATGGCCTCCTTGAGAGTCTCGGCACGCATGATGCCAAGAACCGGGCCGAAGTATTCGGTGAGGTGGGCGTCCTGGCCGGGGCGGACGCCGTCGCGAATTCCCGGAGACCACAGGCGGCCCGAATCGTCGAGTTGACGCGGCTTGAGCAGCCACGATTGGCCGGGCTCAAGCTCGGTCAGTCCACGCTTGAGCTTGCCGGCGGCAGGCTCGATGATCGGCCCCATCTCACTAGAAGGATTGGTGGGCCAATCGACGACGAGCGACTCGGCGGCGTCGACCACCTGGTTGATGAAACGCTCCGAATCGCCCATGGCACCCACGAGGATGCACAACGAAGCGGCGGAGCACTTCTGGCCGGCGTGGCCAAAGGCGGACTGGACGACGTCCTTCGCTGCGAGGTCGATATCGGCCTGCGGGGTGACGATGATAGCGTTCTTGCCGGAGGTCTCAGCAAAGATCTTCAGGTCCGGTTCCCAGGAGCGGAACAGCTTCGCCGTCTCGATCGAGCCGGTGAGGATCACCTGGTCCGAGCCCGTCACGAGGGCCTTGCCAACCTCGGCGATCTCGTCCGGGTGAACGTCGACGAGGCGAAGAACGTCCTTCGGCACCCCGGCCTCCCACAGGGCCTCGGCGATGACGGCGCCACAACGGCGAGCCTGCTCGGCCGGCTTGAACAACACAACAGAACCGGTGGCCAGCGGCGCAAGCGCGGACCCCGCCGGAATCGCCAGCGGGAAGTTCCACGGCGGAATGGCGGCCGTCAGCGGCTCAGGTGAGAGGCGAACGCCCTCGATCTGATCAAGCTCCTCGGCCAGGTCCGCGTAGTAGTTGGCGAAGTCGATCGCCTCGGAGACCTCGATGTCGGCCTCGCCGACCACCTTGCCACACTCAGATGCGGCAACTTCAATCAGCTCGGCACGACGCTCGCCCAGCACCTGGGCGGCGCGGCGCAGGATGGCGGCGCGCTCCGCGCCCGTCGTCGCGGACCACGCGGGGGCGGCCTTGCGGGCGTCGGCGACGATGCTCTCCATCTCCTCGACCGTGCGCACGCGCGCCGCATCCGCGCTCGCCACACCTAGCTCGGAGTCAGCCATCTTGGCAAAAATCTGATTCGCCCACTCAACATTAGCCGGCAACGACGGATCCGAATCCGGGGTGTTGCGGAAGCTGGTGAGCAACTCGACCTCATCGGTCAGGCGGTTCTGCTTGCGGTTCGGGCCAAACGTCAGCTCCGGAACCTCATTGACCGGACCCATCGCGTCGGCCAAATCTGCCTCCGGGAACGCCGCAACCACCCCGGTAGCGAAGCGGGTGCGCTCGCGGGAGAAGACGGCGTCGTTCTCACCGATCTCAAAGACGCCGGACATGAAGTTCTCCTGCGCGGCGGACTCCTCGAGGCGACGCACAAGGTAGGAGATGGCGACGTCGTAGTTCGCCGGGTCCACAACCGGCACGTAGTACAGGATCTGGCCAACGTCCTCACGGATGGCGCGCGCCTGGTTGGTGGCCATGCCCTTGAGCATCTCGACCTCGAAGCCCTCCGTGACGCCGCGCTCCTTGGCGAGGTTCAGGCCGAAGCCGAGGGTGAAGAGGTTCTGGCCGGCGATGCCAAGGTTGACGTTCTTGATGTGCTCCGGGCGCAGGGCAAATTCGAGGACGCGCATGTAATTGGCGTCCGTGGCGGCCTTGGAAGGCTGAACGGCCAGATTCCAGCCGTGCATGGCGGCGTCGACCTGCTCCATGGGAAGGTTTGCGCCCTTGACGAGGCGCACCTTGACGGGCGAACCGCCGTCGGCAACGCGCTTGGCCGCCCACTCCTGCAGGTGCTCCATCGCGCCGAGCGCGTCGGGCAGGTAGGCCTGAAGCACAATGCCAGCCTTGAGATTCTTGAACTCCTCGCGGTCAAGGATGCCCTTGAAGACATCGATGGTCAGGTGGAGGTCGTGATATTCCTCCATGTCCAGGTTGACGAACTTGTTGCCCTTCTTCGCCGTGCGGTAAAGCGGAAGGAGGGCCTTGATCGCCTGATCAACGGCCTGCTGGTAGCCCCACGGGTTGTGGACGCCGAGGACCGAGGAGACCTTGATCGACACGTAGTCGACGAAGTCGTATTCGAGCAGCTCGGTCACGGACGCCAGGCGGTGCGCCGCCTCCTTCTTGCCGAGGACGGCCTCGCCCAGGAGGTTGAGGTTCAGGCGGGAGCCGTCTGCGCGTAGCTTCTTAACGGCCGGGCCGAACTTTTTCGGCGTCGTGTCGAGAACGAGATTGCCCACGAGCATGCGGAAGACGCGGAAGGCGGCTTCGGTGATAAACGTGGGCGACGCCGGAGCGAGCACGCCGCCAACCTTCGCCGGGAGGGAAAGGTAGGCGGGTAGGAAGCTCGCCGGCCGCGCCGAGAGCTTCTTGAGATTCTTTGCCCGGGTCTTGGGATCCTCGGGGCGGATGACGCCGTCCACAAACTGGACGGTGAAGTCGAGGCCGCCCTCGTCCTTCAGGACTTGGGAGAGTAGCTTTCCTGCGCGATCCTCGGGGAAGGTCGCGGAACGCTCTGCCCACGTCTTGGCCTGTGCGATGGCGTTCTTCGCCACCTTCGCAAAATCGACATCATTCTTCAACGTTGCCACTTTTTCTCCCTCAATTTTTGGGATTGTCTTTACATCGAAATAATTTCCGGTATTGTCACATTCAACCACCTTGTGTGCCACGCCGCAATCAATGTTCGGCAGGTGCACCTTCACACTTTAGGGAGACGACTGATGAGCGATACCACGTGGCAGATCATCTCAATGATCATCTACTTCCTCGTCATGATCGGAATTGGATTATGGGCATACCGCCAAACCTCCGACGTTGACGACTACATGCTCGGCGGACGCCAGCTCAACCCGATGGTCGCCGCGCTTTCCGCCGGCGCCTCCGACATGTCCGGGTGGCTTCTCATGGGCCTGCCGGGCGCCCTCTACGCCTCCGGCCTGTTTGAGTTCTGGATCGCGGTTGGCTTGACCGTTGGTGCCTGGCTGAACTGGAAGTTCATCGCGCCGCGCCTGCGCTCGTATACTGAAGTCTCGAATAATTCGATCACGGTCCCTTCGTTCCTCGACTCTCGCCTGCGCGATTCGACCCACGCCCTGCGCATCGTCGCCGGGCTCATCATCCTGTCTTACTTCACCTTCTACGTCTCCTCCGGCATGGTTGCCGGAGGCACGTTCTTCGAAGGCGCTTTCGGCGTCGACTACAAGCTCGGCATGCTGATCATCGCCGCAATTACTGTGTTCTACACCCTGGTTGGAGGTTTCTTGGCAGTGTCTTACACCGACGCCGTCCAAGGACTTCTCATGATGCTCGCGTTGGTGCTGGTGCCGGCGATTGGTATTTTCTACGTCGGTGGTTTCGACAGCATGGTCGAAAGCGTTCGCGCCGTCGATCCTGCCCTGCTTGATCCGCTCAAGGGCGCCACCGCAATTGGCCTCATCTCCACGGTTGCATGGGGCCTGGGATACTTCGGGCAGCCGCACATCATTGTCCGCTTCATGGCTCTGCGCAACCCGAAGGAAGCGAAGTCCGCGCGCCGCATCGGTATCGGCTGGATGCTGCTTGCTGTGGTCGGCGCGCTGCTGACCGCGCTGGTGGGCATCGCAGCCTACAAGCATGACGTCAATATGCTGGCCAACCCCGAGCAGGTCTTCATCGTTTTGGGCCAGATGCTCTTCCACCCGCTGATCGCAGGCTTCATGCTCGCGGCGATCCTCGCCGCCATCATGTCCACCATCTCGTCGCAGCTGCTGGTGAGCTCCTCGGCGCTGATCGAGGACGTCTACATGACCTTTACCAATCGCAAGCTCTCCGCCAAGGCCGGCGTCATGCTCTCGCGCATATCCGTGGCGGGCATCGCGGTGCTTGCCGGTGGCCTCGCCCTCAACCCGAACGACACGATTCTGGGGTTGGTGGCCTTTGCCTGGGCCGGCTTCGGCGCCTCCTTCGGCCCGACCATCATCCTCGCCCTCTACTGGCGCAAGCTCACCGGCTTCGGCGCGCTCGCGGGCATGGTGATGGGAGCCATCACCGTTGCAGTGTGGGGCAATGTGGACGGAGGCATGTTTGACCTGTACGAAATCGTTCCGGGCTTCGTCATCAACTTCATCGTCACGATCATCGTCTCGCTCCTCACATACGAGCCGAACCCGATCATCGAGAAGGAATTTGAGACGGCTGTGGAGCTGACCAAGGACTGGTCACGCCGCGACCAAGCCAAAGCCGAGGTCCGCGAAGTTACTCGCAGCAACCCGGATGGCTATGAGCCGCGCTCGGCCACACTCGTAGCCGAAGACGGTAGCGAGATAGAGCTCCCGAAGTAGTACTCGGTGACTGGGGTGTGGGCCGCGGCGGGAACGCCGTGGCCCACACTGCTTCTGGCGGTAGACAGTCGGTTGGTGCTGGCCGGGAGTGGTGCTGGCTCGGTGCTGGGTGGGGCGGTACTGCTTGGCGTGGCGCTGGGTGGGGCAGGGCTACTCGGCGCGGCGCTGGTTCGCGGTGGTGGCGGTACTGCTTGGCGCGGAGCTGGGTGGGGCAGGGCTGCTACTCGAGGGCACCGGGATCGCCCACCCCCGACGCACCTCGCCACTCATGACGCACCTTAAGCAGGGGTTTTAAGTGCGTCGTTGATGGAGAGGTGCGTCGTTGGCAGTGGACTGGCGTTGCCGGATTGGATTTCGAGCCGGTTATGGGTTCGGGAAGGCCATCGTTGCTTCACAACCGGCTCGGGCCAGTGCTTCGGTCGATCAGCGGAGCGATTGGGCTCCTTCCGGTCATTACTTGCGGGGCGAATCGCGGCTAACTATCGTCGCGGGAGCACCATTTTCTCCCGGAAGCTCGAAAGCGTTGCGGTAGCCCGTGCTTACGGCTTGTTTTCGTCAGGGCGCTGCAATTTGATGCTACGGCGGCGCTTTGATGCTACGGAGGGAGCGTTTAGATGCATGTTTCGCGCTACTGTGGCGTTTTCGAGCTACGGCGACGGCGTTGAGATTGGTACTTGACGCTGCGGTGGCGTTTTCGTGCTCCGGCGGCAATTTCGAGCTACGGCGGGAGGGGAATGAAGTTAAGCTCCGACTTATCACGTGCTTGACCTTCGCCCTCGCATATCCGCAAGCGACATTTTCCCGATCTTGCAGGCGGATGCCCAACGCATTCTTGGTGTCGCATGGCCCGGACAAACATGGGAGCAAATCCCGAAGTGGAATCTGCTCCCGTGTGAATATGACTCTGGCCCTGCGGATGAGAAGCGAACGTTTTGAGGAGCCGAGCTGCTGAATCCTCGTAGCCGAGCTGCTAACCCTGCCTAAAGCGGGGCCCACACGCCAAGGCCGGCTCAAAAAGCCCCGCCAAGGCCCGGCTCAAAAAGCCCCGCCAAGGCCCGGCCGAAAAAGCCACGCGAAGGCCAGCCCCACAAAGCGCCGCCCTAGCTTTACCGGCCGTGCAGGGTATTGAAGTTGAAGGCGGAATCCTGAATTCCCTTGATGTCCACGACGAAGACGAGCACGTCGTCGCCCTTGATACCTGCGCGGGGATTGCCCTGCGGCCCATATCCCTTGAACGGAGGGACGCAGATGAGGAGGCGGGAGCCGACCTGCTTGCCGACGATTGCTTCGTCCCAGCCCTCGATGACCATGCCGACGCCGATCGGGAATACCGACTTCCCATCGCGGAAGTAGGAGGAGTCAAAAATCGGGCCGTCCCAGACCTGGCCATGGTAATCGACCTCGATCTCGTCGCCTGCACGAACCACGCGGCCATCACCTTCTTCGAGGACCTTAATACGAAGTCCCTTTGGTGCTTCGGCGCCTTCCGGGAAAGTGAGTTCCGGAGTCTGCCCAAAGTGCCCGGAGACGGTGGGGAAAATGATGTCCATGACGACCTTTCGATGAGGTATTCGTGATGACTTGGTGAGATATTCGGGATATCTCGATGAGATTTTGGGATGTCTCGGTGAGGTGTTCACGAGACATCGGTGACGTGGATTCGCGATGAACGACTGCATGTCTGCCGATAGTCTACCGACTCCACGCAGGGCTCAAAGTGGTTGACCAGCAGAAGATCTGCCAGCACCAGCCGCAACCCGCCGACCAGCCCACTCACAACCCGACCAGCGGTCCGCTACCTGGTAGAGGGCACGCCATGCCGGTCGCCGCGTGGCAGCGGTAGCCGTTGGGCACCTTGATGAGGTACTGCTGGTGCGATTCTTCGGCGGGGAAGAAACCGGTGGTTTCGGCTGCGTCCACGATTTCGGTGACGATCGCCTCGCGGCCGTGCTCGGCAAGCACCGCGTTGTAAGCTACCTTCGACTCCTCCGCAAGGGCGCGCTGCTCCGGCGTCGTCGTAAAGATGGCCGAACGATACTGGGTGCCGACGTCGTTGCCTTGGTAGTTGAGGGTCGTCGGGTCGTGGCATTCCCAGAACGTTTTGAGGATCAGCGCAAGTGGATTGTGCACGACGCCGTCGCCGCCAGTTGCATCCCCAGCGCCAGCCGCGTCCGCCGATCCTACGACGCCGTCGCCGCCAGTCGCGCTACCGGCAAGCCCGGCATTGTAGACCACGCGCACGGTCTCAGTGTGGCCGGTCATGCCGGTGCACGCTTCCTTGTATGTGGGGTTGGGGGTGAAGCCGCCCATGAAGCCGACCGAGGTGGTGACCACGCCAGGAAGATCCCACATGATTTCCTCGACGCCCCAGTAGCACCCCGCGGCCAAGAAAATCTCGGCCTGGTCCTCGGCCACGGGCGCGAGGATGTCGGTGCCGAGTACCAGATGCGGGGCGGGGTCAACGAGCACGGGGCTCTCGCGCCCCGGCAGCGCCTGGTCGCGGGTGATCATGTCGGGGGTTGGGCGGCGAAGAAACACTAGTTGCTGGCCTCCACCGAGATGATTTCGACGTGGAACTCCTTGCCGTTGGGGGCGATGTAGGAGGTCTTGTCGCCGACCTTGAGGCCCATGATGGCCTGGCCGAGCGGCGCGGATTCGGGATAAACGTCAACGTCCACCCAGTCCTGTGCCTGGCGTGCTCCGAGCAGGAAGCGCTTTTCCTTGTCGTTGACGGTGGCGGTGATGATCAGGCCCGGCGCGACGGTGCCGGTGGCCTTGGGGGCCTCGCCCACCTCGGCGTGCTCCAGGAGGTAGGTCAGCTCCTGGATGCGTCCCTCCATCTTCGACTGTTCTTCGCGCGCGGCGTGGTAGCCGCCGTTCTCGCGAAGGTCACCCTCGGAGCGGGCGGCCTCGATGCGTTCGGCGATCTCGGCGCGGCCGGTCGTCTTCATTTCTTCGAGCTCTGCAGAGAGCCGGTCGAACGATTCCTGCGAAAGCCACGTGGTCTCAGCCATGAGGTTCCTCCTTATTTGCGGGCCCGGCCTCTGCGCCTGACCGACGTCATCACAATAAAAAACATGCCCAAGACGTCGGGCATGTGTCTTGCCGAGAGAATAGCACCGAAATCGGCGCGCATTCAACAAATCTCACGGGTGTTTACTATCGGCGGAGAACGCCGAGGTCAGCGCCGCGCAATCGGGCTTCGGCTAGCGCCGAGCACCCGCACCTTTCCTGGTGAGTGACATATGATTTGGAATGAGTGTGATTCCCAAGGAGAAGCAGTGGCAGAACGTAGGCTGATGGCAATCCACGCCCACCCGGATGACGAGTCTTCTAAGGGTGCCGGCATGATGGCCAAGTACGCCCAAGCCGGGCGGGTCAGGGTTGTGACATGCACGGGCGGCGAACGCGGCGACATCCTCAACCCGCGCCTTGCTGGCGATCCCAGCATTTTGGCGAACATGGCCGCCGTACGCCGGGAGGAAATGGCTCGCGCCGCCGCGGCCCTGGGGATCGAGCACGTGTGGCTGGGTTTTGTGGATTCGGGCTTGCCTGAGGGTGATCCGTTGCCCGCCCTCGATCCGGACAGTTTCGCCATGGCCCCGATCAACGACGTCGTCGCCGCGCTTGTCCGCGAGATCCGCGAGTTTAAGCCGCAGGTCGTTACCACGTATAACGAGAATGGTGGATACCCGCACCCTGATCACATCCGTACCCACACGGCGTCGATGATGGCCGTCACCGCTGCCCGCGATCCGCACGCGTATCCCGACGCCGGAGAGCCGTGGCAGGTCTCGAAGGTGTATTACGACGCCGCCTTCAATCGTACGCGCATCGAGGCGTTCGATGCGGCGTTGCGTGAGGCGGGGCTCGAGAGCCCGTACTCTGAATGGCTCGAACGCGACACGCAGGCGACCCAGGCCACGGCGCGAATCGAGGTGTCGGAGTTTTTCCCGGCGCGCGACGCCGCCCTGCTCGCCCACGCCACACAAATCGATCCTGATGGCTTCTTTTTCGCGATGCCGCGCGATCTGGAGGCGAAGGTGTGGCCGTGGGAGGAGTTTATGCTCGCCCTGACCACCGTTGGGCGCAGTAACTCCCAGGAGCGCGACCTGTTTGAGCGCGTCTTGGGGGTTGAGCCGCTTTACTAACTCTTTTTCTTCTGCTTCTTGCCGGCCTTGCTATCCTTCTTCGGGGCGTCAGCCTTCGCGGGCTCGGCGGCGGAGGCCATCGTCTCGAGCAGACGGCGGCGCCGGGCGTCGATCTGCCAGCGTGGCATCAGTCACTCTTGGCCGAGGTCGACCAGGGCCTGGGTGAGCAACTCTGTGATTGCCACGCGTGGGAACCACTCGCGGTCGGCTGGGAGGACGGACCACGGCGCGTATTCGGTAGACATGCGCTCGAACATGATTTGGTAAGCCTTTTGGTAGGCGTCCCACTTGCCGCGCGTCGTGATGTCTCCGGGAGAGTACTTCCACCACTTGTCGCGGCGCGCGAGGCGCTCGGCCAGCCGCAAGCCTTGCTCGCGGTGCGAGGGCATCATGGCAACCTTGATCAAGGTGTAGCCCTGATCGATGAGGGACTTCTCCCACGCATTGATCTCCTCCTAGCGGCGATCGATCTCGTCTGGTTCGGCAAGCTGATCGACCCGCCCGATGAGGACATCTTCGTAGCGCGAGCGGTCAAAGGCGCCGATCCTTCCCGCGGGCGGCAGCTGCTTCTCCACGCGCCACAGGAATTGGTGGGAGAGCTCTTCGTCGGTGGGCTTTCCGAAACTTGCCAGGTGCAGGCCCAGCGGATCCATCATCCCGAAGACGTGGCGAATAATGCCACCTTTGCCTGAAGTATCTAAGCCTTGGAGGATGACGAGCACACGGCGGTCGTCGCTGCCGTTGTGGGCGTTGGCGAAAAACCTCTCCTGCAACTCGTCGAGGAAAGCGCCACGCTCTTTCATGAACGCCTTGGTCTGCGTCTTGTCCCCGTCCCAGCCAGGGGTGGAACCGCGATCAAGCTGAGATAGTTGGAAATCGGAATTGACGCGCAGGCCTATCGTCGGCGACGTGCTCCACATGCCGGAGTATTTTTGGCTGAATTTTTCACGGTTGCCACCTTTGATCATAGCCTAACGAGGCGTGCGGATTCCGTGGCTAACATGCTCACGATGAAAGTGCGCCGAGGAGGGGCCCGCCCCGATCGGGCAGCGACGCCTAGGAGAAGATCGCCAGCCAAACGGCTACGGAGTGGCAGGCATAGCCAGCCACCGTTCCCACGTGGAAGAACTCGTGGAAACCGAACCAGCGTGGCCACGGGTTCGGCCAGCGCAACGCGTAGAAGATCGCGCCAATGGTGTACGCCACCCCGCCTGCCAACAGCAAAACGACGATCGCCACGCCGCCGCTCGCGCCGAAGTCGGGAAGAAACCAGATCGCCACCCATCCCAGGGCGATGTAGAGCGCCACGAGTATCCAGCGCGGCGCGTTGAGGTGGAAGACATGGATGAGTGTGCCGATCACGGCTCCCGTCCAGACGATGCCGAGGACCAAGGCGGCAGTCTTGGTGGGTAGCAACATGACCGAAAGTGGTGTGTAGGTGCCCGCGATGAGGAGGAAAATGTTGGCGTGGTCAATGCGCCGCAACACCGCGCGGACCTTATCGCCCCAATTGCCCAGGTGATAGAAGCCGGAGTTACCGAAGAGGACAACGGCCGAGATGGCGAAAATGACGCTCGCCCATCGCACACCGGCGCTGTGGGCGAAAACGATGAGGACGATGCCGTTGGCCAACGACAAGGGCGCCATGATGGCGTGAATCCAGCCGCGCACTTTCGGCTTGGGCATCGAGGCGTAGTAGGCCTTGCGCTCGCGGCGCGAGTGCGGGCGAGCCGGGGGCGAGTCGAATTCGTCGACGGCGGGTGAGTCGACGGCGTCGTGTCCAGTCATATCTCCACAATAGACCCGCCAGGGCAGTGAGCAAAGAGCGTTGCGCCGAGCGGAGCTCTTGGGCGTTAGACTGGAGACACGGCGGGAAAGTACGGGCGAGGCAGACCATCCTTGCCGGCGGCAGGAAAGGTTGGGAAGATGCGCATTCCGGAGTTTCTCTATTCGATTTATGAGCGTCGGCTCGCGCGCGAAATTGATCCCGACCGGCGCCCCTGCCACGTCGGCATCATTCTTGACGGCAATCGGCGCTGGGCGAAGGAACTGGGCTCGTCGGCGTCGACTGGCCACCGTAAGGGCGCCGACCACGTGCGTGAAGTCTTGGGCTGGTGCGAGGAGGCCGGCATCCAGATCGTGACGCTGTGGATGCTCTCAACGGACAACCTCAACCGCAGTCCGGGCGAGCTTGCCGAACTGATGGAGATTATCGCCGACACGGTCGAAGACCTCAGCGCCACCGGGAATTGGACGATCCGCATCATCGGCGACCTCAAGCTCATGCCCGAAGAATTCGCCGCGCGCCTGCGCGCAACCGAGGAGCGGGCAGGCGCGGGCATGACGGTCAACATCGCCGTCGGCTACGGGGGCAGGCACGAGATCACCGACGCCGTCCGCACCTACCTGCGCGAACGCGCGGAGGAGGGCGCCACGCTCGACGAGGTCGCTGACGAGATCAACATCGGCGCGATCACCGAACACATGTACACCAAGGGCCAGCCCGATCCCGACCTCATCATCCGTACCTCTGGCGAACAGCGCATGAGCGGCTTCATGCTGTGGCAGACCGTCCATACCGAGCTGTACTTCTGCGAGGCGTATTGGCCGGCGTTCCGGCGCACCGACCTCCTGCGTGCGTTGCGTGACTACGCGGCGCGCGAGCGACGCATGGGCCGCTGAGACTGACGGCGCGGCTGCAGGCCTGACGGCGGCCACGTTAGGCCTGCAGGTGGGCGACGACGTCGTTGAGCTCGGCTCGCGTGGGCGGGTTGGCGCCCTCTCGCGAAATCGTGATGCCGGCGGCACGCGAGGCATATTGCCCCACCGACTGAAGCATCTGGTTTGACAGGGAGGTCAGCCCGGCGCGGTCGTCCCCGAGGACGGTGACGCGCGCCAGCCCGTCAATGAGCGCGGCCATCATGGCATCCCCAGCGCCGACGGTGTCAACGACCGAGACTTGGGCGGCCGGGACGAACACCGAGGTGTTGGGCGTGTAGAACTTCGCCCCGCGTGCGCCATCGGTGATGGCCACGAACTTGACGCCCTGCCCGAAGAGGCGGGCCGACATGTCATCCGCGTCAACGCGGCGTCCGTGCAGCAGCGCGAGGTCCTCCATGGAGACCTTGACGATATCGATAAAGGGAAGCATCGCATCGATGTCATCGAGGATGGACTGGGCGGAGCCGAGGATGGACAGGCGAACGTTGGGGTCGTAGGAGACGGTCGAATACGGGCTGAGGAGCTCGATCCAACGACGAACGGTGTTGGCCCCCGGGCGCAGATGCGCGCCGATAGAACCAATATGGACATGAAGCGGGGGAGCTGCCAGTAGCGCCTCGCGCTTGGTCCCGGCCGCGGGCGGATCGACGTAGGCCGAATGCACGTCAAAGCGGTAAGTGGCGTGCCCGTGGGCGTCGAGCGAGGCCATCGCGATGGACGTGGCGTCCGTGTCCACGGCGCCCTGCATCAAGGTCACTCCCGCGCTCTCGACGTAATCGCGGATCGTGTCCCCGTCGAAGTCGTTCCCGAAACGGGTCAGGAGTTGGACGCGGCGGCCGAGACGCGCTAGGCCCACCGCCACATTCATCGGTGAACCACCAGGGTGACGGGTCGTATGGCCGTCACCGCGCTTGACGACGTCGATCAACGACTCGCCGATAACGAGGCAACTCATGATTCGGCCTCGCTGCCCTCCGGCACGCTGATGCCGGTGAAGGCCTTGTCGTCAGGAGCCGTGGCGCCGGTGGGAGCCGTGGCGCCGGCGGAGGCCTGGGAAGCGGAAACGTTGGCGACGTGCGTTTGGGCGGCGCGCAGGCGCTCGCGGGCGCCGTCAAGCCACAATTCGCATCGACGCGCGAGGGCTTCGCCGAGTTCCCACATGGTCAGCGCTTCGTCCAGCGGGATATTGCCCTGTTCGAGGCGTGTAACGATTTCGACGAGTCGGGATCGGGCATCTTCGTAGCTCAGGTCCGCGACCTTCTGATCCAGCTCTTCGGGGCTTAGCACGTTCGCCATTTCTATCCCTTCGTGTGGACGTGTTCGATTCTGAGGTCAAGGTCGCCGTCACGGAGGGTGGCGCGGGCGGCGCTCCCGGCGGCTACTTCCGCGACGCTCCCCACAAGGCCCTCCTCGGTCCTGATGACAGCGTAGCCCCTCTTCAGCGTGGACAATGGGGATAAGGTCCGCAGTCTGCCGAGATCGCCCGCTAGGGACGAGGCATTGGCGTCAAGAATTCTGCGGATGTGCGACGCCGACCAGTCGTGCAGGCCGCGCAGATCCTCCGCGCGGTTATCGATCATGAGTTCCGGGTGAGCCATGACCGGGCGGGCGCGTAGCGTCTCGAGTTCGCTCTGGGCACGATGAAGCACGTTGTCCACAGCGATGCGGCCCCTGCGCAGCGTGGTGGATAGTGCGAGCTTTTCCTCCCCGACGTCCGGAACCACGTTTTTCGCGGCATCCGTTGGGGTTGAGGCACGGAAATCGGCCACGAAGTCAAGGACGGGCGAATCGGGTTCGTGGCCGATCGCCGAGACGATGGGAGTGCGGGTCGCGTAGGCCGCGCGCACGAGCCGTTCGTCCGAGAAGGGGAAGAGATCCTCCACGGAGCCTCCGCCGCGGGCCAGAATGATGACGTCCACATCCTCGATCGCATCGAGCTCGGCAAGGGCCGGAATCATCGCCTCGACAGCGCCAGATCCCTGTACCTGCACCTGCCTGATTTCGAAGGTGGCAGCTGCCCATCGGCGATGAACGTTATTAACGACGTCATGCATCGCCTGGGTGTTTCGCCCGCAGATCAGGCCGATCTTGCGAGGAAGGAAAGGAAGCGGCTTCTTCTTGGCCGGATCGAAGAGGCCCTCTGCCGCGAGCTTGTTCTTCAGCTGCTCCATTCGTGCGAGGAGATCGCCGACGCCGACCGCCCGGATTTCGTCCACCTGCAGAGAAAGCGAGCCGTTGCCCGTCCAAAAATCCGGTTTGGCGGCTACGATCACGCGCGAGCCTTCACCAATGGTAGGCGGGAGGTTGTGCGACCAGATCTTGCAACTGATCGTCATCTTCTCTTCGAGGTCCGCGAGCGTAAAAAACTGTATGCGCGAGCCCGCGCGCCGCTTGAGCTGGATGACCTCACCCTCCACCCAGAGCCGGGACATTTTGGCAATATACTCGCCGATTTTTTCAGACAGCAGGCGAAGCGGCCACGGCTGTTCAGGCGTGGTCAGGTGTGCCATTTGCGGAAGGCTATCGGGTACTTTGATACTCACGAAACCAGCCTACCGGCTGCCTCCGACACTCGGGCCGAAGAATACGATTGTGGAAAACGCGGCGTTGCACGAAGACTGGCGGTTACTCCGGCAGGTGCGAGCTCGCGCGGCGTCGGCGGACTGGTGTGGCAGGCAGGTAGGCGGGGAATACCGATAGGATGGGTGGCGTGAATGACATGAACCAGCTTCCCGCCACCCTCGCCGGTGCCTCGGCCTTCCCGCAGGAGATCCCGTCCGAGCCGAGTCCTGATGGCAAGCGTATTCTCGTTGCGACCCCGCGTGGCTACTGCGCCGGCGTCGACCGTGCTGTTGACGCGGTGGAGAAGGCGCTCGAGTTGTATGGCACCCCGGTTTACGTGCGGAAGGAAATTGTTCATAACAAATTTGTTGTGGAGACGTTGACCAAGCGTGGCGCGATCTTTGTTGACGAAACGGACGAGGTTCCGCAGGGGGCACGGGTCGTGTTCTCCGCGCACGGCGTCTCTCCGGAGGTACACGAGCAGGCCGAACGGCGTCAGCTTCAGACGATTGACGCCACGTGTCCGCTCGTGACCAAGGTTCACAAGCAGGCGGTGCGCTTCGCGGGCGAAGACTATGACATCTTGCTTATTGGTCACGCCGGTCATGAGGAGGTTGAAGGTACCCAGGGTGAGGCTCCTTCTCACATTCAGATCGTCAACGGCCCGGAAGATGTGGCGGGCGTTCAGGTGCGCGATCCGGATAGGGTGGCGTGGATTTCCCAGACGACATTGAGTGTGGACGAGACGATGGAGATCGTGCGTGCCTTGCGTGAGCGTTTCCCCAATCTCATTGATCCGCCTAGCGACAACATCTGTTACGCCACTCAAAACCGCCAGGTTGCGGTGAAGAAGATGGCGCCGGAATCGGACGTGGTGATCACGGTCGGTTCTGCGAACTCCTCGAATTCGGTGCGGCTGATGGAGGTCGCGCTCGAGGCGGGGGCCGGGGCGTCGTATCGCGTGGACAAGGCCGAGGAGCTCCAGCCGGAATGGTTCGAAGGCGCGACGACGGTCGGGGTGACCTCGGGCGCGTCCGTTCCGGAGATCCTTGTTCGCGACGTCGTCGAGGCACTGAAAGGCCTGGGCTACACGGAGGTGATTCCCGTGACGACTGTCCAAGAGGACGTGCATTTTTCGTTGCCGAAGAACCTACGGGCAGATCTCAAGGCCGTGGGCGTGGAGCCTGACCGCCCGCACCGCACCCGTAGCGCGGGCGAGCGCGGCCGGGTGTCTAATGCGCGAGGGACGGACAACATCGCCCGCGAGCACTGAGCTCCTGAGCGCATTGCGCATAGTGGGATAGGCCCGCACGGAAGCCTTCCGCGCGGGCCCTGCGCACCCGCGTGCGTGATTCGCCCGACCAGATCAGTGCTGGTCCTGCGTGAATTCGGGTGCGCGGAACTCCTTGATCTGCGCGGAGTCACCCGCTACAGACGCCGGAGGCCCAAGTTTGGTTTCGCCTTGCGTGGCGGCCACGGGGTGGAGGGACGAAAACGACCGGGCGGTGACGAGCAGCCGCGTCTCAAGTGACTGCACCGCCGAGTTGTAATAGTTGACCGACTTGCCCAGGCTCTTACCCAACTTGTCCAAGTGGGAGACGACTGTGCCGATTCGATCAACGAGGGTTCGCCCGAGTTCCACGATTTCGTTCGCCTCGAAGGTGAGCGCCGCCGAGGACCACACGGAGGCGATCGCGCGCAGGATCGCCAGCAAGGACGCGGGAGATGCCAAAACGACCCCATTGCTCAGCGCGTATTCGAGTAGCGTTGGATCGGTCTGTGTAGCTTCAGCCAGCAAGGATTCAGAGGGCAAGAACATGACCGTGACCTGCGGTGACTGCGGAAAATCGGCAGGGTAATTCCTCTTGATCAGGGCAGATACGTGCGAGCGCACGGCCTTGGCGTGTTTGCCAAGAAGTTCTGCCCGTTCGCTGACAGAGGCGAGGTCCTCAGCCGGGATCTCCATCGCCAAGAGATAGGAATCCATCGGGGTCTTCGCATCAATGGCGAGGTGGCCATCGCCCGGTAGGTGGATGATCGCGTCCGGCCGGAGCGTCGAATCCTTTGCGCCGCGGGCAAACCTCGCCGAGCCGACCTGCAGATCGACGTCCACATGCTCAAGCATCCCGGCCGCTTCCACAATTCGCCGCAGCTGCACCTCGCCCCAGCGCCCACGCGCCGACGCTGTGCGTAACGCCGCGTTGAGCGAGGCGGTGGTCTGAGACAACTCTGCTCCGATCTGGGCCTCGCGGCGCAACTGCGTGACCACCTCGGCATGCTGGGACGCCGCCTTCGTCTCGAGGCGCTGGACGTGGCTCGTGACCTGGTCCAGCTGCTGGGTAATAGGGGACAGGGCCCGCAAAACGTTGGCATCCGCCAGCGAACGTTCTCTCAGCCCATCGTTTTCCTCGACGAGCCGATCCGCGCGCGCCTGGGCCATCGCCGCCTGCTCCCGCCACGACATCGCCTCCTGCGACGCGGAGACGAAGGATCTGTTTGCCCGTGCGGAGGACAGGGCCCAGCCCACCGCGCCCGCGGCAGTGGCCACGAGCGCCAAGATCAGAACGAAAAGGGGTATTGCGATTGTCATGCCCCAAGCCTACAAAGGGCCTCCGACAAAAAATTCGCCCCGCACACACCGCCTTCGCGCAGTGGTTGGATTAATCAACGCGCTCAGCGACAGCGCGCGCATGGATCCGACCCTTGTGTGCACGGGGCTATGGACGCACGCTCCTTCACCCAACGTTTGCCAAGGTCACGGCGCGAACTGCGAGGACGGCGTCGGGAAAAGAGGAGGGCCGTGCCCCAGCTCTCGGGCAAACTAATTGGGAAAGCCAGGTAAGCCAACTAGACTGGGGCCGTGAGCTTAACAATTGGAATTGCAGGACTGCCCAACGTCGGTAAGTCGACCCTCTTTAATGCCCTGACCCGCGCCAACGTCCTTGCGGCGAATTACCCGTTCGCGACGATCGAGCCCAACGTCGGCGTCGTTCCGCTTCCGGACCCGCGCCTGGAGAAGCTGGCCGAGATCTTTGGCTCGCAAAAGATCCTCCCCGCGACCGTCTCTTTCGTTGATATCGCGGGCATCGTGCGCGGTGCGTCCGAGGGAGAAGGCCTGGGCAACCAGTTCCTCGCCAACATCCGCGAGGCCGACGCCATCTGTCAGGTGACCCGCGCGTTCGCTGACCCGGACGTCACGCACGTCGACGGCAAGGTTGACCCTAAGTCGGACATCGACACGATCACCACCGAGCTCGTCCTCGCCGACATTCAGACGCTCGAAAAGCAACTCCCGCGCCTGCAGAAGGAACTCACGGGCAAGAAGATCGGCCCCGAATACGTCCAGACCGCCAAGGACGCCCTCGACATCCTCTTCGACGGCAAGACGCTTTCGGCCGCCGGCAAGCACCTCGACCAGGATATTTTGAAGTCCTTCCAGCTCATGACGACGAAGCCGTTCATTTACGTCTTCAATACCGACGACGCCGGACTGGCCGACACCGCCATGCAGGACGAACTGCGTGCCCTCGTCGCGCCCGCGGAGGCGATCTTCCTGGATGCGAAATTCGAGTCGGAGCTCATCGAGCTTGAGCCCAACGAGGCCCAGGAGATGCTGGAATCCACCGGCCAGGACGAGGCGGGATTGGACAAGCTGGCACGCGTCGGCTTCGACACGCTGGGGTTGCAGACCTACCTGACGGTTGGCCCGAAGGAAGCTCGCGCGTGGACGATCCGCAAGGGGTGGACCGCGCCCCAGGCCGCCGGCGTCATCCACACGGACTTCGAGCGGGGATTCATTAAAGCCCAAGTCGTGTCTTTCGACGAGCTCGTCGAATACGGCTCCATGAACGAGGCCAAGGCTCATGGCCGCGTGCGCATGGAGGGCAAGGACTACGTGATGGCTGACGGCGACGTCGTGGAGTTCCGCACGGGGCTGACGTCTGGGGGGAACAAGTAGTCGCGATGGGAGAACGATGGCCGACAATCCTCTGAATCTCGATGAGGCGGGCGAGTGGGCTGGCCTATGGTGGCTGCCGGACGACCCTGACAAGCAGGTCCCAGGCATCTTGCGGTATGACGGTGAGGGCAGCCCCTCGCTCGCGCTGATCGGAGCATTCGAGGACCGCATCACCTCCGATCTCGCCCCTGGAGTGACGGCCTGCCACGAGGGTACCAAGACATGGGACGTGATCCACGGCGTGGCTGAGAATCGTGAAGTCACCCTCCTCGGCTGTGTCCCCACCCGTACAAAACGGACGATGGGCGCGCGGGTGAAGAGCCCCGACACGCAGACTGTGGCGGCGACGATGGCGATCATCGGCGCGCACGTCAGCGGAAAAGAGGACGCGGCGTTCGCGGTGGCCGAGGTCTCGGTCGAAGACTTGGGGCTGTGGGCTGCGTCGTCCGTGTTCGAGGTTTCCCTTGGCACTTCCGAAGACAGAATTGATGGGACCGGGACCATCTCGGTGAAGCCCGTCGAGGCACAGTCGGTGACAGTCGATGGCACGGAGTACCGCCTCGTGCACACTTACACCCTGCCATTCTTTGACTGCCGTAAGAGCCGAACCGTCGCGCGCATGCGCGACACCGCCTCCATCCGTGTCTGCCCAGCCGAGCCGTTCACCCTGACCGCCGCGCTGAAGGCGGCGAACCTGATGCAGGACTTGATCGCGCTGGCAACGCACCGCGCTGCTGGCGTGATCTGGCTCCGGCTGGAGGTTGCCGAAACCGAGTCGGGCCCGCAGAATGGTCAGCCTTTGCCGCGTCGGCGCGCCGACGTGCTCTATCCGCCCGTAGCGCTCGGCAAGCACGACGCGAAGGCTGTTGACCCTCGCCGAGTATTCTTCACCTGTGCGACGCTCCCGTTCGAGGAACTCGTACCCCGCTGGTGCGAGGCGCATGACCGACTGTGGGCAGCGACCAACATGATTCTGGGTCTGCGCTATGCGCCAGCCCGCTTCATCGAGAACAACCTCCTGACAGCGGTGGGCGCTGCGGAGGCGCTGCACCGCGGACTCGACATCGATGAGAAGACTCCCTTCCCTAAGAACGAGTTCAAGGGGATGCGCGACGCGATGCTTGGCCAGGTGCCTGAAAAGCACCGGGACAGATTCAAGGGGATGATCAGAAATGATCCGACGCTCCGGGATCGGCTTCGCGCCCTGGCCGCGAGACCCGATCAGGAGGCGATCGCGCAGCTTGTGCCAGACGTCAATCACTGGGCGAAGCGGACGACGCGAGCTCGCAATGACCTCGCACACGAAGGCAGGACCCCTGACGATTCCATCGAGGAACTGATCGCGATCGTCGAGACCACGACCGCAGTCGTGATCCTCAACGTCTTGCACGAGCTTGGGCTGCCAGCAGAGCGGCAGCGCCAGATCGTGCGGGATCACCCAATGCTCAGGGATACGGCGGGCCGTGCCCGCGAGTGGTTGGTCGCCTCCGAATCCGACTGATCGCCCTGCTCGTTGCTGGGTACAGGACGGTCATTCGCCTGAGAATGTTGGGCCGTCGGAAAGATGGCTGATGTGCAGAAGGTGCTGTCGTCGAGATCGACGCACGTCACGCACGCGCGACTTAGAGGCTGCATAGGAGAGGGCGATCTGGGTGCGACCGCCTAGGAGGTGCACGCATGACTGACAAGAGGAGCACGGCGAAGCTGCATCACTATGTGCCGCAGGGATACCTTCGGGGCTTCGCGACGGACATGGAGCGGGTCAGGGTCGTGCCCCTCGACCGCTCTCGGCAGCCATACACGCCGAGCGTGAAGAACGTAGCTGCGCAGAACCACTTCCACACGGTCGGTGAGTTCGATGAGCCGGATGCATTCGAGAAAGCGCTGAGCGACGTCGAGGGCCAAGCTCTCGGCATCATCAGGGGCCTTGCCAACGGCGAGTTTCCCCTCTCCGAGGAGAACAGGTGGGCCTTCGCCCATTACACGGCGTTGCAGAGCGTGCGCGGGCCGGACACCCGGAGGACGACCGAGCATCTCTGCGCGGCCATGGTCCGGTTGGAGGTGGGTGCCGGTGGCCGCAAGAATGTCGGTGCCTGGATCCGTGACAATTTCGGAGTCGACCCGACGCCCGAGCAAGAGGATCGGATCTGGGACGAGGCTACCCAACCTGGTGGACCGCCGATCAGTTTTTCCAACTTGACTCACATTCAGAACGCGGTCGAGACCGCGATCGAGCTGACGCCTTACCTGGCCACCCGCCCCTGGACACTCGTCCGCTTCGAACGGCGCTCTCTCATCACGTCGGATGCTCCGGTCAGCTTGGTGCGCCGACCGAACGACCAGCCGTGGGAGGGAGTCGGCTTCGCCACGGCATGGGGCGTCACGTTCCCGCTCACGCGTAAGCTGGGACTGCTCATGAGTGACCCCATGGCGATATTGGAAGGGTTCGAAGCGGACGATCCGCGCGTCCAGCAGGTCCGCGAGATGGTTCTTGCCGGACGGATCGACCAAATCCAGCCCGGGACCACAGCAATGGAGAAGCTGTTCAACCAGCACACGGCGCAGTCGGCCCGCGAGTACGTCTTTCACCACCCTGAGGACGAGTGCTTCGTCCCTGCCGACTTGCCTGAACCGGATCTCATCAACATCAGACCGGTGAGGGGACTCGTCAACATGGACTTCGACGGTGAGTCGGCGTTCGCACCCGGTGGGGACAGTCCCACGCCGCCTGAGGAAAAGTCTTCCAAGTCGATTGATTAGGAACGCTTTCGTGACTCCGTCAGGTGGCTGTACAGCAGGAGGTCGGCAAAGTCGTGCTCATGGCGGGGTGGTTAGGAGTGTTATAGCTGCTCGGGGTGCCTGAACGCCACCTTGTCCAATGGCGGCTATGGCGTGACGCTACGGCGGGTCGCAGAGATTGAACGGAGTGGGGCTCACATTCAGCGCCTGAATCCCCGAGATCCCGGGGGATCGGCCCAGTCCCGGATCGTGAGCCTCGGGTGCGCCGGAGGGCGCGTCGTGTGATCATGTCTGCTCTGTTGCGGGGCTCAAGTTTGCTTACCAGGGTGGCTCAAGAATGCTAGGTTAGCTTCATGAAGCTGACCAGTGTCGTTCCGCGCCGGGTGAGCGAGGTCCTCGTGGAACAGGTGCGCGTGGAGCCGGTGGTAGCGCTTCACGGTCCCCGATCGGTCGGCAAATCGACGGTTCTGCGCGCGTTCGCGGCGCAGGTGGGCAGTACCGTCATCGACCTCGACGACATCGAGGTCCGTGAGGCCGTGGAAGGGAATCTGGTATCGGCTGTATCGACGGCTACGACCCTGTGCGTCGATGAGTACCAGCGACTCCCAGACGTCTTGGATGCGATCAAGGCGCGCCTGAACCGAGAGGGAAGCAACCCGGGTACCGCAGTCATTACGGGATCCACGCGGCAAGACGCCTTGCCGCGCACGGTCCAAGCACTCACGGGTCGCCTGCATTCGCAAGTCATCTGGCCCTTGTCGCAAGGGGAGATCGTCGGCGTCCGGGAGGACTTCCTGGAGTGTCTGCTCGTAGATGTCGGGGACACGGTGGCGGCGCTCCCCACATCAACGACCTCTAGGGACGAGTATGTGGATCGGGTCTGCTCAGGTGGGATGCCGTTAGCGCTGCGCCGTACCGGGGCGTCGCGCGCGCGATGGTTCGACGACTTTGTCCGCGCTTCCGTCGAACGCGATGCCGTCGAGCTCAGTCGAGTTCGGGAGCGTCAGGCCCTTGCCGATCTGCTGGGGCACCTTGCTTCACAGACCGGACAGTTGTTGAATGTCTCCGCCGGAGCGCAGAAACTGGGGATCAATAGGGCAACCGCCGAGAATCACTTGCGCCTGTTGGAGGATCTGTTTCTGGTTGTGCGGCTTCCTGCCTGGGGCAAGACGCTGCGCTCCCGGGTGAGTGCCAAGCCGAAGGTCCATGTCGTCGATTCCGGACTTGCTGCACGGCTGCTTCGCCTCACCCCCGACAGGCTGCGAGGCCTCGACCCGGCGACGCTGACCGATTTCGGTCATCTTCTGGAGACATTCGTGGTGGGGGAGGTCCGCAAACAGGCTTCATGGCTGGGGGAGCCGGTTGCGTTCGGGCATTGGCGCACCAGTGACGGCGACGAGGTCGATCTCGTCATCGAGCGTGATGACGGACGCGTGCTGGCTATAGAGGTCAAAGCGAGCGAACGAGCGCCGGGCTCGGAGTTTCGCGGCATGGCCAAACTTCGTGATCTGCTCGGCGACCGTTTCCTGGGCGGCATCATGATGACCGCCGGAAAGCGCTCCTATACCTACCAGGATCGTCTGCACGTGATCCCCATCGACCGCTTGTGGACGCCGGTCGGCGGGCATGCGTCTGACGCGGTGGCGAAGGGCTAGATCTGGTGGAGGCCCAGTGGAGTTTATGTTTAACGTCTAGCCTTTGCTGGATGGCCGTATGAAGCGGCCCGCTGTCTCTGGTGGGGATTGCGGGCCGCTTTTCTCTTCCCGTTGCGGGACCTCGGTGAGATACTGGGGATATGGCTATTGAGGCTTTCTTGGATCGTGAGGAGATTTCGCGCGCCGCAAAGCGGAGGGGAGTCTTTCGTCTTCAGGTTTTTGGGTCTGCGGTGCGAGGGGGATTCAGCGAGCGCAGTGATATCGATTTTCTCGTCGATTTTCTCCCGAATCGGGAAGATCCCTTCGAAGATTACGTAGGGTTACGAAAGGATCTCGAAGAGATAACACGTCGAGACGTCGACTTAGTTGTTGAGCGAGCTGTTCGTAATCCTTTCTTCAAAGAATCCGTTCTGGAATCGGCGGAGGACGTTTATGTTGCCGACATCTAAAGCTCACCTATGGGATGCGCGCGAAGCGTGTCGAGCAGCTCTATCGTTTGTCGATGGAATGGATGAGGAAGATTTCCAGGCGAGTGTGCTCCATCAGTCTGCTGTCGAACGTCAGCTCCTTATTCTTGGTGAGGCGCTCAATCGCTTGAGGAAGACTGATGCTGAAACATCGTCGCAGATCGCAGATCTTGATCGCATAATCGGAATGCGCAATATTCTCGCCCATGAATATGGGGTAGTGGATTGCATCATCGTTTGGTCAGTTTTGAAAAATCATCTTCCGCAGTTATCTCTAGCTTTAACTGATTTACTTCGCCCTATAGGTGAGGGAATTGAGTGAGCGAAAAGGTTGCACATTTCGAAATATATGGTGTAGTACCGCAAAGCGGAAAATTGGTAACAGTCCGAAAAGCTCGTGGTCCCTATATCGGCTGGTTGGATTTACCTGGTGGGAGTCCGGAGTGAGGTGAGCCTCAGCTTGAGACACTTTCGCGCGAGCACTGCTTCGAGTGCGAGTGAAATCTGTGAAGCAAGACGTTCCTCAGTGCGGAAACCCGCGGCGTTTACGCTTAACGTCAAGCGTTATCGATGCGACGCGTTATATGTTTGGCTAGTGATCGCCTCGCTCGCTGAGTTAGATACCGGGGCACTCTACTTGGGGAAGTGGGGAAAGCGTCTCAATTCTCATTCGGATCGGAAAGCGCTCACGCAGTTGTTACTGCTTGATGATGTCGAAGGGGCTGATGAGCTGAGGGTCCCGCCCGGACACCGGCTTGAAGCTTAGAGGGGAATTGGGTTGGGTGGCACAGCATAGGAATTAATCAATAGTGGTGCATTTACGTTGGCTGAACCCCGTAGGTCCAAGCAATGTGGAAAATGTTGATTGTCGCTAGGGTGGGAGATGGAAGAGAAGATTACGCCGGTGGCTCCCGGAGAAATTCTGTTCGAAGATTTCATTCAGCCGATGGGGATTACGCAGAACAAGCTAGCCGTGGCAATTGGTATTCCGCCGCGTCGGATTAATGAGATTGTGCGGGGAAAGCGCCGGATTACGGCCGATACGGCGTTGCGGTTCGGGCGCTATTTCGGCATGAGTGCCCAGTTCTGGATCAATCTCCAGTCCCATTATGATCTGGAAATTGCGCGAGACTCGCTCGGCAATGAGCTCGATCGAATCCGGCCGCTACAAGACTTGTGAACCCGCCGGACTCTGCGAGGCTCTATCTTGGGGTGCTGCTCGTTTAAGCGATTGGATGTCGATGATGAAAGCCGCTCTGTTAGTTTTTGCGTTGAGGCAATGTTGCGATGGCTGGCATTAGCATTGTTTCTCAGGGCGGGAGAAAGGAGGTTTGGGGCGCGCCGAAATGTAGTTTATGGGTGTTTTGCTTTAAAACCGAGGCCGCCTCGTTGGTCTAACTGTGACGTGGAATAGATTCAAATGCTGATTCGTCCTTAGCTGCCTTGTCCGTCGTGCGTATTGGGAGGATCCAAGCCCAATCGCGGAAACACCCATGCGTATATTTCAGCGGTGCCACCATGGTGCCATGAAGGCTCGACATATTTTACTGGCATTGATTGGTATGGCTGAAAGTGATTTTCAGCTGGGGATACGCCGTATCCGATAAAGGGTTCCTTTGAGATGTTGCTAAATTGATGGAGAGTCGCGTCGATAGCCGCAGGATTGAGTGTCGCACTGTCCAGCGTAAGCCATGTGTGGGACCCAAGGTGTCCAGTTCCTGATCTTAGTTGCCAATCTTCTCCATGGCGTTCCAAGAGTAATCGGCCGATTGTGTAGGAACTTACTGAGCAACTTCCTGAGGGGTAGTTCTTGATCCATGGGTTGTCCTTGTTAAGGCTTGAGTATTGGATTAGCAGGGCAGATACTTCTTCCGTTGCAGTGCGCCATCGTGCAATTTCATCCATGTCTAAATTATAGCATATGGTACAGTGTGTGCTATAGTGATGCCTTTTGTGAAAGTGATTAGGGGGCCAATCTCGAATCGTGCTGGAATTTTTAGAATATTTTGCTTAATGAATGATGAAGTTCTAAGAATGGCGAGTATCGGTGCAGATACCATTTTCTCCAATCGGTCGTGCCAGCCTAATGCTTCCGCTGTGAGTGAGCCGTACTCCCGGAAAGTGGAGGCATCGTTTGTAGTCTAAGAATGTAGTTCAGCTGGTTGAGGTGCCGACCGTAGTTTCTTGTCGACAAGCGGCCACGTATTTCCGTGGCCCCAGCAGCCTAGTATGGAACGCCAATCGAACCTATCGTCCGGCTGAAATAGCTGGGCCATGAGGAGCGTGGGATGGTGCAGACTTCCTCGAGTAGTTGTCTCTGATCCTAGTGGTAAGCCGCTGTGAACAACCGCGCCCGTGCGGCAATGCTCGAAGTGCAGCGCTTGGCTCACATGGACCTGAAGGGCCTTTGTGCTCCGCTCTTCACCGAGCCCCCGGAATCGTTCCACGAAATCTTGGAGCCTGGTGATCACACGCGCTCGAATTGCGCCTCGATTGGACCCTGCTCCAAAGCGTGAGACAGGCGGCAGGATGTTGGCAATACGCGTTCCCTCGGTGGGGATGTCTGTGCCGTCGCGGAAGGCGCCACCGACGAAGGCGACGTCGCCACGTTGATGGATGGCAAGAGTGCCAACCTGGTACTCACTGACCCGCCCTACAGTGTCGCCTTCGAATCATCGGGCGGCCTGAAAATCAAGAATGACGCGATGAATAACGACGCGTTCTTTGAGTTCCTGCTGGCCGCGTTCACCAACATGAACAGCGCGCTCGAGAAGGGCGGGTCGGCGTATGTGTTCCACGCCGACAACGAAGGCCTGAACTTCCGCCGCGCCTTCGTAGAGGCGGGCTTCAAGCTCTCCGGCTGCTGCATCTGGGTGAAGGATTCGCTAGTGCTTGGGCGGAGCCCGTATCAATGGCAGCATGAGCCTGTGCTGTTCGGCTGGAAGCAGGGCGGTAAGCACAAGTGGTTCGCCGATCGGAAACAAACCACCATGTGGCGGTTTGATAAGCCCGGACCTGACCCCCGTTTGGTAGACACCCGACAACCCGGCTTTCTGCCGGGGAAGAAAGGTAACCTGCCACCATGCCCAGCAAGACCTACACTGAGGAATTCCGCCGCGACGCGGTCGCCGTCTACGAGAATTCCCCCGGCGTATCGATCAACGCCCTCGCCGCCGAACTCGGCGTCAACCGCAACACCCTCCAGATCTGGGTCCGCAAATATGGCACCGGCGCCCGCACCACCACCAGCACCGAGGCCGCCTCGCAGACCCCAACATCGGTGACCGATGCCGAACGTATCCGCCAGCTGGAACGGGAAAACGCCCGACTGAAGGAAGAGCGCGACATTCTGCGCAAGGCCGCGAAATATTTCGCGGAAGAGACGACCTGGTGATCCACTTCCAGTTCGTTGACGACGCCCGGAACGACCGTTCGGTCAAGCGGTTATGTGAGGTTCTGAAACTCAACCGGTCCTCGTACTACAAATGGAAAAACACCTCCGCCATGCGAAAGAAACGTCTGCTCAGCGACGCGATCCTCGGCGCACGGGTCAAGGCCGTGTTCACAAAAGAACGCGGCTGCTACGGTGCCAAACGCATCACGGCGCAACTCAACGACGACTCGCCCGGCAGTCCGGTCAATCACAAGAAAGTCGCCCGGATCATGCGCTCGTTGCAGCTGGTTGGCTACTCGAAGAAACGCAAGGTCACCACGACTGTCTCGGATAGGAGGAAGCCGGTGTTTGCGGACCTGGTGGGGAGGAAATTCACCGCCCCGGCACCGAACCAGGTCTACGTCGGCGATATCACGTACCTGCCGATCGCGGACGGGTCGAATATGTACCTGGCCACGGTCATCGACTGTTTCTCCCGCCGGCTGGTAGGCTTCGCGATCGCCGATCACATGCGTACTTCCCTGGTTCAGGACGCCCTGGTGATGGCCAAGGGCCAGCGCGGAAGTCTCGACGACGCAATTTTTCACTCCGACCACGGAAGCGTATACACCTCGCACGGGTTCCAGGACACCTGCATACAGCTGGGAGTCCGGCAGTCGATGGGCGCGATCGGCAGCAGCGCTGATAACGCCCTGGCGGAGTCCTTCAACGCCGCGTTGAAGCGTGAGGTCCTCCAGGACGCGAAGACGTTTGCCAATCAGTTGCAGTGCCGGCGAGATGTTTTCCGCTGGTGTACCCGCTACAACACCACGCCTCGACATTCCTGGTGCGGGTATCTCGCTCCAGCAGTGTTTGAACAGCAATGTCCTGTTACGCTGAGATCTGCTTCCTGATCACATCCCCCGTGTCTACTTTCCGGGGGTCGGGCCCCCGTGCTCGAGGCCGCCCACCAGGCAGGCTTTGAAACCGCCGACCCGGGCGAGGTGGCGTTGACGGTCACGATGCCCACCACCGGGTGGAGTGAGCGCACTCGCGCCAACCTCGAAGCGCTCCTAGCGGCCAAAGGGCCACTGATCGCCAAGGCACTGGGCATCCCGGCCACACCCGCCGAGTTCAACGATGACGAGACCGTCTCGTTCCCGTGGTGTGAGTCGATTACGCCGGAGACGGCACGCGAGGCGGTGATCCCGCTTGTGGCCCGGCTCTGCCAACGCGCCCAGGAGGCAAGCCGGATCCGATCCACACCGCCTGCACCGGGCAATGACAAGTACACGATGCGCTGCTTCCTGCTCTCCCTGGGCTTCATCGGCCCCGAACACAAGCAGGCACGCCACATCCTGCTGGCAGGCCTCGAAGGCGACGCCGCCTGGCGCACCCCTGCAAGCAGGAAGGAGAACCGGCCATGACTCCTGGCCAGCGGGTGCGCCTGATCGCCACCAGCGACCCGTACACGACGCTGCGCCCTGGTGTGCTTGGCACCGTGGCGTTCGTCGACGACCTCGGTACTGTCCACGTCGACTGGGACACCGGATCGAATCTGGGGCTGATCCCGGGCGAGGACTCCTGGGAAACCCTGCCCACCGAAAAGCCCGAAAAATAGCGGCTCATCAGGGCAAATAATGACTGGATAAGCGCCCGCACCTATGGCTGTATGTACATGACAAAAGAACACCACCTGAGACAAGGACAACAGCCATGAACACCACCGAGAAGCTCACCACCGAAGCCCTGCAGATGCGCGTCGACTCCTACGGGGCGATCCTCGCACACGGCGACTACACGCTGGCCACCTTCGCGACCTGGACCAAGAAAGACGGCTACGGCAACAGCGCCCAGGTCTACCGCCTCACCGAAGCCCCAATCGACGGCTTCGGCCCGAACGCGCGCGGCCGCAGCGAATGCGCCCTGGAGCTCATCGCCGAGGCCGACCACCTTTTCGCAGACTCCGGACACGCCATCGCCTGGGCTCTGACCCAGATCTAACCCACACCCCACACAGACAAGGAGAACACGGACGATGGACGCCACCCGGAAGCTGATCACCAACCACCTGGAGATCCCCGCCGACGCCGCCCCGCACGGTGAGATCCAGGCCGCCGCCGAGATCCCCTTCAGCGTCCTCGACGAGCTCGCCGATGAGATCGGGGCAGAGAAGATCCCCGTCCACACGCTCAGCCGTGTCGGCTGGCACTACACCAAAGCCGACCAGATCATCGCCCTTGCCAGGCAGCGCGGCCTGTCCGATTGGCGCTACGGCGGCTTCGACACCGGCCAGGTGGTCGCCGACTTCCGCCACACCTACTGCTAACCCCACGCGCCGCCCCGACCCTCCAACGGATTGGGCCCTGCACGAACTGTTTTTCGCCCCACACGGCTGGGGCTTTTCTTATACCCCGAGGAAGGAGCTGCCGCCCGATGACGAGCACGTATCAGCCGACCAGGTTCATGGCCGACAGCTCCACCTACGACCAGCGCAAAGCCGACTTCGCCGTGGCATTCATTCAAGCGCTGCGCCACACGAAAGGCCGCTGGGCAGGCAAACCCTTCACGCTGCTGAGCTGGCAAGAACAGATCGTGCGTGACCTGTTCGGCACCATCAAACCCGACGGCTACCGCCAGTTCACGACCGCCTATGTGGAGATCCCCAAGAAGCAGGGCAAGTCCGAGCTGGCCGCCGCGATCGCGCTGCTGCTGACCTGCGGGGACGGGGAACAAGCCGCCGAGGTGTACGGATGCGCAGCCGATCGGCAGCAAGCCAGCATCGTCTTCGAGGTCGCCGCCGACATGATCCGCCAATCACCGGCCCTATCGAAGCGGGTGAAAATCCTCAGCAGTCAGAAGCGCATCATCTACAAGCCGACCAACAGCTTCTACCAGGTGCTCTCAGCTGAGGCGTACTCCAAGCACGGGTTCAACATCTCAGGTGTCGTCTTCGATGAGCTGCACACTCAACCCAACCGGGCCCTGTTTGACGTGATGACCAAGGGCTCGGGTGATGCGCGCACCCAGCCGCTGTACTTCCTCATCACCACCGCAGGCACTGACACGCACAGCATCTGCTACGAGCAGCACCAAAAAGCGCGCGACATTCTCGCGGGCAAGAAACACGATCCCACCTTCTACCCGGTGATCTACGGCGCGGAGCTGGATGATGACTGGACGGATGAGGCGGTGTGGCACAAGGCCAACCCCTCACTCGGGGTGACCGTTCCAATCGACAAGGTACGGGCGGCGTGCAACTCGGCCAGGCAAAACCCTGCCGAGGAAAACTCGTTTCGCCAGCTTCGCCTCAACCAATGGGTCAAGCAGTCTGTGCGGTGGATGCCCATGCATATCTGGGACGCCTGCGCAGACCCAGTGGACCTGGCCGAGCTGGAAGGCAGACCCTGCTACGGCGGGCTGGACTTGGCCTCCACGACGGATATCACCGCGTTCGTGCTCGTCTTCCCGCCCTACGGGTCGGATGAGAAGTACCGGATAGCGCCGTGGTTTTGGATACCCGAAGACAACCTGCCGCTGCGGGTCGCGCGTGATCATGTGCCCTACGACCTGTGGCACACCCAAGGCTTCCTGGAAACCACCGAGGGTAACGTCGTCCACTACGCCCACATCGAACACCACATCCAGTCCCTTGGTGAACGCTTCGATATCCGCGAGATCGCTTTCGACCGGTGGGGCGCAGTCCAAATGAGCCAAAACCTGCAAGACATGGGATTCACCGTCGTGCCGTTCGGGCAAGGCTTCAAAGACATGAGCCCACCCAGCAAGGAACTCATGAAACTCGCCCTCGAAGGCAGGCTCGCGCATGGCGGCCACCCGGTGCTTTCGTGGATGGTCGACAACATTCACGTGCGCACCGACCCGGCAGGAAACATCAAACCCGACAAACAAAAATCCACCGAAAAAATCGACGGCGTGGTCGCAACCATCATGGCTCTAGACCGAGCGATCAGAGGCGGCAGCGCAGGTTCGGGTGGGTCAGTGTACGACTCTCGGGGATTATTAGTGCTGTGAGATATTCATGAGAATGTTGACAGTAAGGGTTGCCTAATTTTATGCTTCTCTTGTCTCTAAGAGGAGGCCGCAGCCCAGATTCCCAAGCTGCACTACCCACCGTCAAAGAAGACGGCACGACGAAAGGAACCAATGTGAGCATTAAGAGAACCTTGCAGGTTTTGATAGCCGCGCTCACGTCACTATCTCTTCTATCGGGTGTTTCATTTGCCTCAGCTGCTGACGACACGTCTCGTGACGTTAGAGCTATACACCTTGAAAAAACGGTTGATGCGGCACGAGAAGCGATTGGCGTTGAGTCTGTTGCTGATGAGATCGTGCCAGAGCAACTGGATTCTGTACTTTCCTATGGATCTGTTGAGGGGACAAGCACACTAACTGTTGACGGTGAGGGAGCAGGCATCAGTCCCCTTTCTGTAACTGGTTCAAGCCCACTATTGACAATTAAAGACGCCTTCTTGCAAGAAAACATTTCAGTTACCCAAGATGGCAGCACAATGCTATCCGGGAGAGAGGCTGATTATGTTCTAGATGCCTACACCGATGGCTCTTTACGTGTGCACACTGTAATCGAATCAAAAGACGCAAATCATAGAGTGCCTTTTGAGCTTAATCTTAACAATGATGAGCTTGCTCAAATTGAACCTGACGGATCTGTCGGGGTATACAGAGTTTTCGATGATGGCGCTCATCTTCTCACCTCTGTAATCGAAGCACCGTGGGCGGTAGATGCTGCTGGGAACCCCGTCGAGACACGGTTTGAACTTGAAGGAAGTATTCTCTATCAGAATATAGAACCAACTTCCACCTCCGTATACCCAATTACTGCAGATCCGTTTTGGGTGCCTGCAATCATCGCAGGCATCCGAGTCGGAGTGCATGTTCTTATCAAAGTCGGGCCTCGAGTTGTAAAGTATGTGGTTGCTCCTGCTTCCAGGGTCGCAAATGCTCTAAGGAGTTTTTCAACTCTCACTTTCCGAGCAGGATCAAACGTGGTTAGGCTTGATAAGTCGGGCATGAAGCACATTCTTGAAAGGCACCACCCGCAGTATTGGAACGGAACATCAAAAAGTGCGCAGACATTCTTTAATCCAAAAATGTCGGTTTCTGATGTAAGGAATGTGATTCATGGTGCCTTGAGGAACCATTCTTCTTCTATTCGCAATCTAGGTTCTCGAACTGGCACATATACTGGTTCGTATAGTGGAGTTAGCTATAAATTAGTGGTTTCTAATGGGCGCGTAGTGCAGTTCTACCCACGGTAGACGGGTGCTCAATAGGAGGTTTTACGTGGGTTATTGGATGCCTAAAACTTCGCTTGAAGTTGAATCCTTCATCTTGAACTGCGTAGCGATTGCAGATATCAATGATTTTTCATTGCACCACGATAAATATCTTGTTTCGATAGAAACAGACCCCAAAAGAGCAAGCGACTGGTGGAATTTTCAGCTAGATAAGACAAATCCTGGAGAAGGATGGATTTCGTTACGTCTTAACGGCCAAGAAATTATGCCACTTAACGCTTGGACAAATATAGATTATTTTTGGTCTACCGTTCTGGATGCTATCGATGATTATCTTGATTCTGGTAAGGGGCAAGGAGGGTTTAGCGATGAACCTGCGCAATTTTCAATAACGTTGAAAGCGGCCGGTATCGCCATATTTTCTTTACGCGATTCTAGGTACGTGGTTCATGCAGCGGAGTTTTTATTCTCCCTCCTTGGGGGTGCCAAGAATTATTATGAATGGTCGGAAAAATACGTAGGCGTTCACCCACCTTCATATCTTGATAAAATTGAAGAATTGAGCAATAGGATTAGAACTGCAAGATAGCCTATTTATGTTCTAAGCTGATGGGCGCTACCTGTGTTTTCTGGTGTCGCCCATCAGCTTTTTAATTATTGCGATTAGCTGCTAGAAGATGGCGTTTATTCTTGCATAATTGCTAGTTATATAGTTCAGAGATTTTTGCTCGCTATTTGAACAGATCCTGGGGTGGCCTAAGAATTAGGTCCACTTGGTTTAAGCGTTGACCGTGTTTTCTTGTTTCCATTGTTCCGCATACTTCCGCGGGCTGAGGTAGCCGAGTGCGGAGTGCGGATGGAAGTCATTGTAGCGCCGTGACCACTGGGCCACGAGTAGGCGGGCATGCTCAAGGTTCTCGATGCTGTTATCCTCCAAGAGCTCGTCTCGCATCCGGTTATGGAACGACTCAACGAACCCGTTATGCCATGGCTGGCCTGGCGGAATGAGCGCTTGGATCGTCTTATCCTCGGCCGCCCAAACCTCGAGGGCGTGGGCGATGAACTCAGGCCCGTTGTCCATCCGAATCACCCTAGGGCGTCCTCCGCGCTCCAGACAAGCCACGTCGAGCAGTTCGATCACCGAGCCCGCATCAAGCTTTTTATCGACCGCGAAGGCGACGTGCTCGCGGGTGTATTCATCAATAATGTTGCAAATCTTGATCATCTTGCCATGCCAGGTTGAATCGAACTGGAAGTCCAACGCCCACACGTCGTTCGGGTACTGGCCAGCAGGAACATCACGCTGGCCGTGACCACTGAGGCGTTTACGCTTCTTGCGCGGCAACACGCGTAGACCTTCTTCACGCCACAAGCGCCGGAAAGTTTCCCGGCATACCCCATAACCCTCGGCGAGGGCGTTTCTCCAGGCACGCCGGTGTCCCCACCGGCGGTGATCACGCGCGAACTCGTGCATCCACTCGCGCAAGTCCGCGTATTTATCCGGCGTGCTTTCACGGGTCCTAGCGCGCCGGTAAGCACTGCGAGAGAGCCCAACGATCTGGCAGGAAAGTCTTTGGGAATAGCCCAGCCCAACGAGATGCCAGACGGCATCATGGCGGCGAGCTGGGCTTAGAAGTTTCCCTCCGATAATTCTTTCCACGCAGCCTTCTCCAGCTCTGCCTGACCCAGGAGGCGTTTGAGGCGCGTGTTCTCATCGCGCAGGCGCTGGAGCTCTTTCGCTTCGCTCTTGGTCATCGACCCATAGGTTGCCTGCCACCTATTCAACGTGGCTTCACTAATCCCAAGTTCGGTCAGGATCTGAGCCGTCGTCGAGCCTGATTCCTTCATCTCCCGCGCCTTATCAAGCTTACGAACAATCTGCTCAGGAGTATGCTTACTGAACTTCTTCACCATTCATCCATTCTCCCCACCCACAGGCAGGGGATCAACGGACAACACTCAAGTCACCTGGACCTAAAAACCTAGGGCACTCCAATCCCAGAAGCTGAATGTGGTGCGCTTGTAGGCGGCGTTCTTGATTGAGCGACTCGGATTTTTCACAAATCCCATGCCCTTTTTGCCGTATCCGGCAATTGTGGCTTTCTTAACTGCTCGTTTAGCACGACCAGTAGTCCGCGCTTTGATCGAGCGCTTCAGCGAGGGTTACGCATTCCGAATTTCACGTCTTCTACTTTATGACCTAACCAGAAAGACTGTTATGGGATTATTCGACTGGCTACGCGCCACCAGTAGCCGTAAAAGTGTTGACCCCGTGATCGGCTCTAGCTACAGTTTCTTGTTCGGGCCTACGACCTCTGGGCGGGCGGTGACTGAACGCTCCGCGATGCAGATGACGGCGGTCTATAGCTGTGTGCGGATTTTGGCTGAGTCGATTGCTGGTCTGCCGTTGCACGTCTACCGAAGCGGCTCGGACGGGTCGAAGGTGAAGGCTACCGATCATGGCTTGTACAGGCTTCTTCATGATGAGCCGAACCCCGAAATGACGTCGTTTGTGTTCCGAGAAACCCTTATGACGCATTTGTTGTTGTGGGGTAATGCGTTTGCCCAGGTGGTGCGAAACGGGCTGGGTGAGGTGATCGGGCTGTATCCGTTGATGCCGAACCGGATGAGTGTTGGTCGTGACCTGGAGACCCGCCAGTTGTATTACGAGTATCAGACTTCTTGGGATGAACCGGCCGGCCAGTACCAGCTTGTACGCCTGTCGCAGTCTGACGTGTTACATATTCCAGGCCTGGGTTTTGATGGTTTGGTGGGCTATTCCCCGATTGCGATGGCTAAGAATGCGATTGGTCTTGCTCAGGCTACTGAGGATTATGGGGCGTCGTTTTTTGCGAACGGTGCCGGCCGGGTGGGGTGTTGGAGCATCCGGGCACGATCAAAGACCCCACGAGAGTTAGGGAGTCGTGGCAGCAGACCTTTGGTGGGGCTCGTAACGGTAATAAGGTGGCTGTGCTTGAGGAGGGCATGAAATACACCCCGATCTCCGTCAGCCCTGAACAAGCCCAGTTCTTGGAGACCAGGAAGTTTCAGATCAACGAGATCGCCCGGATCTTCCGCATCCCGCCTCACATGATTGGCGATCTTGAAAAATCCAGCTTCAGCAATATTGAACAGCAGTCTTTGGAGTTTGTGAAATACACCCTGGATCCTTGGGTGATCCGCTGGGAACAAGCCCTGGCCAAAACCCTGCTAAGTGCCCGTGAGAAGCCTGGGGTTTATATCAAGTTCAATCTTGAAGGCCTGCTGCGCGGTGACTACCAGTCACGCATGGAAGGCTATGCGGTCGCCCGCCAAAACGGATGGATGAGCGCCAACGACATCCGGGCACTAGAGAACCTCGACCGCATCGCTGCCGCTGACGGTGGCGACTTGTACCTGGTCAACGGCAACATGCTGCCGCTATCCATGGCCGGGGCCTACGCCACCGCCCAGCAAGCGCAGCAGGACGCAGCGCCTGGAGAGGAGCAGCCGCCGGTGGAACAACGAATTGAAAGGATGAGCCGGTGAGACGGTTCTGGAACTGGGAGCCACCCGCTCCCGACATTAATAGCCCGGCGGGTAGTGATACCAGCCGGGTTTTGCGTATCAACGGGGTGATCGCTGAGGAGTCATGGTTTGACGACGACATCACCCCGGCCCTGTTCGCCTCCGAGCTGGCGGCAGGTTCCGGTGACGTGACGCTGTGGATCAACAGCCCTGGCGGCGACGTCGTCGCGGCAGCCCAGATCTACAACATGCTCATCGACTATCCCGGACACGTGAAGGTGTGCATCGACGGGATCGCGGCCAGTGCCGCCAGCGTGATCGCCATGGCGGGCGAGGTCGTGGCGATGAGCCCGGTGTCGATGCTCATGATCCACAACCCGGCAACCCTCGCCGTCGGTGACGCCGACGAGCTCGGGCGTGCCATCGACATGCTCGCAGCGGTCAAAGAGTCCATCATCAACGCCTACGAGCTGAAAACCGGGATGAGCCGGGCCAAGCTCGCACGGCTGATGGATCAAGAGACCTGGATGGACGCGCGTGCCGCCATCAGCATGGGCTTTGCCGACGACTACCTCACCGGCAACGCCCCGAAGGTCACCGACCCCGATGAGGACGACGATGAGGAGCCGGACAAGCAGGCCCCGTGGCCGCTGAAGACCAGAAACCCCGCCCCGCTCGCCGATACCGCCAGTGGGGTGTGTTTTGCCCGCAAGCCCGCCGAGCAGCGCCTTGTCGCACACCTGACCGACACACCACGAGCTACCCAGCTACCGGTCCCAGCACTTGCACCACCTGTGGGGCGACGTGTGGTGGACCTGTATGCCGCCTTGATCAATCACACTCACCAACACTGAAGGAGAACCCATGTCTACGATGACGATTTCTGACCTGCGTACCCGCCGCGCCGAAACGTGGGAGAAGGCCAAGGCTTTTCTCGACGAGCGCCGCGACACCACCACCGGCTGCCTGTCCGCCGAGGACGACCAGACCTACGCCCGCATGGAAGCCGACATTGAACGGCTGACCGGCGAGATTGCCCGCGCCGAGCGCGCCCAGCGTCTGGACGCTGATCTGGCCCGCGCCACGAATGCGCCGCTGACCTCGATGCCCGGCCAGACCGGCGAGGAGACCGAACCCAAGACCGGCCGCGCCACTGCCTCCTACAAGCGTGCCTTCTGGGATGCGATGCGCCTGAACGCCTCTCCCATGGAGGTGCGCAACGCCCTGAGTGAGGGGGTTGATTCCGAGGGCGGCTACCTGGTTCCGGACGAGTTCGAGCACACCCTCGTGCAGTCGCTGGCCGACCAGAACATCATGCGCGGTCTTGCCAACGTCATCCAGACCACCAGCGGGGATCGCAAGATCCCGGTCGTGTCCACCCACGGCAGCGCCGGGTGGCTCGATGAGGGCAAGCCCTACACCGAATCCGACGAGACCTTCTCCCAGATCACGCTCTCGGCGTTCAAGCTCGGCACTTTCCTCAAGATCAGTGAGGAACTGCTCGGCGATTCGGTCTTCGACGTCGAGGCCTACCTCGCCGCTGAGTTCGCTCGCCGCATCGGTGTTGCTGAAGAGGAGGCGTTCTTGGTCGGTGACGGCAAGGGCAAGCCGACCGGCATTTTCGATGCCACCGGTGGTGGCATCTCGGATGTGACCACCGCGAAGGCCGCCGACATCACCGCCGATGAGCTCATCGACCTGCACTACAGCCTGCGCGCACCGTATCGCGCTCGGGCGGTGTGGCTGATGAACGACGCCACCGTCAAGACCGTGCGCAAGCTCAAGGACAACCAGGGCCAGTACCTATGGCAGCCAGCACTGACCACCGGTGCCCCCGGACATGATCCTGGGCAAGCCCGTGCACACCTCCACGTTCGCACCCGAGATCAAGGCGGGCGCGAAGACCGTGGCGTTCGGTGACCTGTCCTACTACTGGATCGCTGACCGGCAGGGACGCTCGTTCAAGCGCCTGAACGAACTGTTCGCCACCTCCGGCCAGGTCGGTTTCCTCGCCTCCCAGCGCCTGGACGGCAAGCTCGTCCTGCCCGAGGCCGTCAAGATCCTCACCCAGAAGGCCGGAGCCTAAAACCCCACGCAACGAATAGGAGGTGGCAGCCATGAACCACCAGCTCATCGACCAGGTCAAAGCAAACCTCATTCTCGACCACGACGAGGACGACGAGCTCATCGCCAACCTGGTGGCAGCTGCCACCTCCTATGCTTGCAGCTTCCAGCACTTGCCTGAGGACTATTACGAGGCCCACGAGATGCCAGGGACCACCAGGCAGGCGATCGTGATGCTCGCCAGTCACTTCTACGAGTCGCGTGACGGGTCCACGGCCGGGTTCTGGTCCGACAAACCCGATGCCGCCAAGGCCATGTGGGCCGCGGTGAACACGCTGCTGCGCCTTGAGCGCGAATGGAAGGTCTAACCCATGGCAGGTATCGGCAGTATGCGAGAAACCATCGACCTCATCACCCCAGTGGCCCGCAGGGATGCTGCCGGTTTCACCGCTAGCGCCGAGCAGGTGGTCGCCACGGTGCGCGCCTACCGGGAGATCCGGCACGCCAGCTCAGCGTGGGTTAACCGTGCGGCCTACACGCAGGCCACCGTCTTGTTCCGCATCCGCATGATCCCCGGGCTCACCGTCTCGGAGGTCATGCACATCGCCGCTGCCGATGGCCGCTTTGTCATCGACACCGTCGAGCCCATCGGCGGCTACATCGAGATCCTTGCCCACCGTCTGCACCCCGAAGGAACCCACCATGGCGCGCGTCCAGATCCGACTCCCCAATAAGTACATCGACAAACTCGAGGCCACCTCACGCCTGCTGGACTCTACAGCCGACGAAGTGCTGACAGCTGGCGCGAACGTGGTCGAACCACGCATGAAAACCAACCTCGCCGCCGCGATCGGGCGGGCGACCACGATGCCGTCCCGCTCAACCGGCCAGCTCATCGGAGCCCTGGGTGTCACCAGCGTGAAGGTCAACTCACGAGGCAATCACAACGTCAAGGTCGGTTTCGCCGAGAACCGCCGGGATGGCAGGTCGAATGCGCTGATTGCCAACGTGTTGGAGCATGGCAGGAGCAACCAGCCCGCCCGCCCGTTTCTGGCACCGACACGCTCGCAGACCCGGCGGGGCGCGGTGGAGGCGATGAAAACGGTGCTTAAAGCCAGGCTCGACGGGATCACACCATGACCGTCCAGCTGCTGGAAACCCTCACCATGATTGCTGACCGGCTTGATCTGCCGATCGCGGTGAGCTTGTTTAGCGCCTCGCCCGCACCGGACACCTATCTGGTGGCCACCCCGATCGGCGACACGCTGGAGGTGTTCGCCGACAACACCCCGAGCGTCGAAGTCGAAGAAGTCCGCCTCTCCCTGTTCACAACTGGCAACTACCTGCCCTGGCGCGACACGCTCACCCACGCGCTCGTCGATGCGGGGCTGGTGGTCACCGCCAGGCGCTACATCGGCTTCGAGGACGATACGGGCTACCACCACTACAGCTTCGATATCAGCTGCCACCACCCGTTTTAACGAAAGGACGCAATCCCCATGGCCACGATTGGTCTTGACAAGCTCTACTACGCCACGATTACCGAAAACCCCACCACCGGCGAGGAAACCTACGCCAGCCCGAAACCACTGGCCAAAGCGATCTCAGCGGAGTTGTCCGTCGAGGTCGCCGAGGCGATCCTCTACGCCGATGATGGGCCCAGCGAGATCGTCAAGGAGTTCAAATCCGGCACGCTCACCCTCGGCGTGGACGACCTGGGAGCAGAAGCCGCAGCAGCACTGACCGGTGCCACCCTGGATGCCAACGGGGTGCTCATCTCGTCCTCGGAAGACGGCGGCACACCGGTAGCGATCGGGTTCCGTGCCGCCCGCTCCAACGGCACCTTCCAGTACTTCTGGCTCTACCGAGTCAAGTTCGCCCTGCCAAGCACCACACTTGCCACCAAGGCCGACTCGATCACGTTCTCCACCCCGAGCATCGAGGGCACGATCCTGCGCCGCAACAAGCCAGACGCGAAGGGCCGCCACCCGTGGAAAGCCGAAGCCACCGAAGGTGACCCCAAGGTCAAGGCCGAGATCATCACCGGCTGGTACAAGTCCGTCTACGAGCCCGCCGCCACCAGCCCCGGCAAGTAAAGGAGCACCCTCATGACTGACACACCATCGATTGATGCTGCCGGGCGCAGTGCGACCGTGAGAATCGGCGGAACAGATTACGAGCTGGTGCTCACCACCAAGGCCACCCGGCTGATCGCCGAACGCTACGGCGGGCTGGACAAGCTCGGAGCCGCGTTGGAGACCTCCGAGGACCTCGCCCAGACGCTGACCGAGGTGATCTGGCTGATCACGCTGCTGGCCAACCAGTCAGTGCAGATCCACAACCTCTCCCACCTCGACAACCCGCGCCCGCAGTTGACGGAGGACGAGGTGGAGCTGCTGACGGTTCCTGCCGATATCGCCGACTACCGGGGTGCGATCGCTGAGGCACTGCAGCGAGGCACCCGCCGCGACATCCTCACCGAGCCAGCCCCAAAAGCGAGCCCGGCAGCGGACGGATAGTCGAATCCGACCAGGCAGTGTTCACCCGCCTGACCTACATCGGTTTAGCCCACCTCGGCCTTCGACTGGACGAGGTGGGCCTGATGGTCTTTGGTGAGCTCCTGGACCTGGTGGACTGCTGGCGGATCGAGACAGGACGAGCGAAACCAGCACGGGTGTGGTTCATCGACGACATCATCCCGACCGGCATCTAACCCCACTGACAGGCAGGTGAATCCTCATGGCTGACTCATCGTTTGGTCTCAAGATCGGTCTGGAAGGTGAACGCGAGTTCAAGCGGGCCATCACCGACATCAACCGTGAGATGCGGGTGCTGGGCTCGGAGATGAAACTGGTGGCCTCCCAGTTCGACAAGAACGACAAGTCCACCCAGGCACTGGCCTCCCGCAACCAGGTGCTGACCAAAGAGATCGAGACCCAAAAGTCCAAGATCGAGACGCTCAAGGCCGCGCTGGAGAACTCGGCCGCGTCGTTCGGGGAGAACGATTCGCGAACGAAGAACTGGCAGATCCAGCTCAACAACGCCGGAGCTGAGCTCAACGAGCTGGAAAAAGAGCTCAAGGCCAACAATGATGCACTCGGTGAGTTCGGTGACGAGGCCGACGGGGCAGGCGATGATGCGAAAGACGCCGCCAAGGATGCCGGGCATTTGGAGGACGCGGTCGATGATCTCGGCGACGAGATGGACGACACCGGGGATAAGACCCGTGTATTCGGGGACGTGCTCAAAGCGAACCTGGCCGCCGAGGCGATCGTCGCTGGTGTCAAGGGCATCGGCAAGGCGATCGCGAGTATCGGTCGGGGTATGGCCGATGCGTTGAAGGACGGGGTGGAGTACAACGCCCGCATGGAGCAGTACACCACCAGCTTCACCACGATGCTTGGCGATCAGGCCAAAGCCCAACAGCTGGTCAACGACCTGAAGATCCAGGCGGCGAAGACCCCGTTCGGCATGGAGGATTTGGCGAAGAACACCCAGACCCTCATGGCGTTCGGTATCAGCGCTGACGAAGCTACCCGCAGACTAGGCCAGCTCGGTGATATCTCCCAAGGTGACGCGCAGAAGATGGAGTCACTGACGTTGGCGTTCGCCCAGATGTCCTCGACGGGCAAGCTGACAGGCCAGGACCTCAACCAGATGATCAACGCCGGGTTCAACCCGCTGGAGGAGATCTCCCGCAAGACGGGCAAGTCCATCGGCGAGCTGAAAGAGGAGATGGCCAAGGGCGCGATCAGCGCGGACATGGTCGCTGACGCGTTCGCTTCGGCAACGGAAGAAGGCGGCCGTTTCCATGGGGCGATGGAAGCCCAGTCGAAAACCTTCACCGGCCAGCTCTCTACCATGCGCGACGGCATCGACAACCTCAAGGGCCTGCTCGCCCAAGGGCTGACCGACGCGCTGGCTGGCACGGTCATGCCGATGGTGGGCGGGTGGATCGATGAGCTCACCGCAGCCTTCGAAGAGGGCGGAGCCCCAGCGTTGATCGACAAGCTCGGCGAGATCCTACAAGAAGCACTCGCGTTCATCGCAGAGCAACTGCCGATGGTCGTCGAGACCGGCATGTCGATCCTGACCGCACTGCTGGAAGGCATCATCGAGGTGTTGCCGTCGGTTGCCGAGACAGCGGTGATGCTCATCGTCGCACTAGTGGAGGCGATCATCGAGGCTCTGCCGTCACTGTTGGAAGCAGCCCTGCAGATCATCACCACCTTGGTCACCGGTATCGGTGAGGCACTCCCGGAGCTCATCCCGGCGGCCGTGGAGATGATCGTCGCCCTGGTCCAAGGGCTGGTCGATAGCCTGCCGATGATCCTTGAGGCCGCGTTGCAGCTCATCTTGGGGCTCGCCCAGGGCCTGCTGGAAGCGATCCCGGTGCTCATTGAGGCACTGCCGCAGATCATCACCGCGATCGTGGAGTTCTTGGTCGGGGCGATCCCGCAGATCATCGAGACCGGTATCGCGTTGTTGACCTCCCTGGTCGAAGCGCTCCCGGAGATCATCACCGCGATCGTGACGGTGCTGCCACAAATCATCACCGGCATCATCACCACGCTGCTGTCGGCCCTGCCGCAGCTGATTGAGGCTGGCGTCAAGCTCCTCACCGCGCTGATTGGGGCGCTGCCGCAGATCATCACCACGATCGTGGCCGCGCTGCCGCAGATCATCGCAGCGATCGTCTCGGCGATCGGTGGGGCGATCCCGCAACTGGTCATGGCAGGTGTTGAGCTGCTGACCGCGTTGATCACGAACCTGCCACAGATCATCTCGACCATCGTGGCGGCCATCCCGCAGATCATCACCGGGATCGTGGGCGCGGTCGGTCAAGGGGTCGGCCAGATGGCCTCTGCAGGCGCGGACCTGGTGCGAGGCTTGTGGAACGGCATCCAGTCGCTGGCAGGCTGGCTCTGGGACAGGGTCACAAGCTGGTGTTCTGACATCTGGGACGGCATCACCGGCTTCTTCGGCATCAACTCCCCATCAAAGGAAATGGCGTGGGTCGGTGACATGCTCACCCGAGGCCTGGCCGGAGGTATCGAAGACACCGGAAGCCGAGCAGTTGCAGCTGCCGAGGACGTTGCCGCCGACACCCTTAAGGCCATGAGCGAGCTCACCAGCGGTATCGACGTGCCGATCACCACCAGCCTGGACCCGGTCGATCTGACCCCAACCCACCTGCAACCACCGCCTGCAACCACCACGAGCAGCGCTGTCGGCCAGGAGGAAGGGCGCGCAGGAGAGGTGGCGGGCATCGTCGACCATACCGCCCGTGCACTGCTGGAGGCCATGGACATCAAGGTCGTGCTCAACGACGGCACGCTGGTGGGCAAACTCGCCCCCGGCATCAACCGCCAGCTGGCCCGTATCAACTCCCACCACACGGTGCTCGCCACAGGAGGTGCCTGATGCACGGTTTCACCCTCGATACGACAGTGTCCTCAACGTCGCTGGGCCTGAGGCTCACAGGCCCGGTCGACCTACCGGTGGCCGAGCGGGTCACAGACGATATTGAGGTGGCGGGCAGGGCCGGGACGCTGACCCGCCTCGGCGGCTGGCACGACACGTCGATCACGTTGCCGCTGGCGATCACAGGCGGCCTGGCCGCCTACCACAAGGCCGCGCTGGCGCTGGGGCGGGCGGCAACCATTCACCTGTCCACCCAGCCCGGGGCCTTCCACAAGATCAAACACGTCTCCATCAGCCCGCTGCGCACGGACATGTCCTCGTGGGGATTCTTCGAGGCACACCTGGTATGCGAGCCGTTTAGCTACCTCGACTCTGGGCTGACCGCCCACACGCTCACCTCATCCGGGCAGATCACCAACCCCGGGCTAGTTGAGGCGGCACCGATCATCACGATCAAGGGCACCGGGACGCTAACGCTGACGATCAACGCAGCCACCTACCGCGTCCAGTCACCGGCAGGGCAAATCACCCTGGACTCGGCCCGGCTTGTCGCACACGTCGCGGGCCGGGTACAAACCGACGCGGTCACCGGCACGTTCCCGATCCTTACCCCAGGGTCAACCGGGTCAGTCTCAGTAGTGGCATCTCCAGAGTCGAGATCACCGGGAACTGGCGAAACCCCTAACCCGGCCCATCACTTGACCCCTCAATACGCCCGTCGCCGTGTGTCTTCGGCTGCGGGCGCACATCTGTGAAAGGAACCCCACCGATGCTCACCGTGCATGCCCCGACTGCCACCACGTTCACCGCCACCGGCGAGGGCGTCCTCGACCCGGAACTCATCGACGCCCGTGTCATTGAGGAGCTCGGCGGAGCCTACCAACTCACCATTGTCTACCCGGCTAACGGGCCGCTGGCATCACAGCTTGCAGTCGAGGCGATCATCGCAGCCCCTGTTCCCGGCACCACCATCCGGCAAGGGTTTCGCATCCACGAGGTCACCACGAGCCTGGACGGGCTGCTGGAGGTCACGGCCTTCCACCTGTTCTACGACCTGGCAGGCAACTTCATCGCCGACACCTTCGTCGTCAACAAGACCCCCAAGGCGGCCCTCGACCAGCTCCTTGGTGCTGCCACCACGAAGCACCGGTTCACCGCGACCAGCTCCGATACGACCACCAGGGCCTCTGCGCGTGTGGTGCGGATGAACCTGGCCGCCGCGATCATGAACCAGGGCTCGGACAACACGTTCGCCTCCCGGTGGGCCGGAGAGCTCACGCGCGATAACTGGCACATCCACCACGCCGCCACACGCGGCGCAGATCGTGGGGTCGTGATCCGCGATCGCAAGAACCTCACCGGCTACACCGCCACTGTCGATCTGACGAACGTGGTCACCCGGATCGTGCCGGTCGGGTTTGACGGGATCACCCTGCCCGAGCTCTACGTCGACTCACCACACGTCGATCACTACGCGATCCCACACATCAAGGTCATTCGCTACCCAGACATCAAAGCGATCGCCGACGCCGACAACCCCCGCGAGGACGAAGTACCCCTGCCGCAGGCACACGCCCTTCTTCGTCAAGCCGCCAAGGCCGAGTACGCCACCAACCACATCGATACCCCTGCCGCGAGCTACACCGTCTCATTCGTCGACCTTGCCTCCACGAGCGAGTACGCCGACCTCGCTGAACTCGAGACCGTCCTGCTGGGAGACACGGTGACGGTGCAGCACGCCGACCTGGGCGTGTCCCTATCCGCACGGGTCGTCGGCTACGAATACAACCCGTTACGACAGGCGTACGTGTCGGTAGAATTGGGGTCGGTTGCAGGGAAGTTCACCTCGATCACCCGCCAGATCACCACCGCGCAGACGGCCGCCCAGATGGCCGCTGATCTTGCTGGCGTGGCGCTGGCATCAGCGGACGGGAAATCCACCAACCATTACGGGCCGAAACAGCCCGCTGCCGCCCGCCTGGGCGACACGTGGTTCAAGGACAACGGTGAACAGATCGAGATCTGGATCTACCAGCTCACCGACACCGGCGAACCCGGCTGGGTAGCCCTCGCCACGGACCTCAACCCATGCCCAGGTCAGCGCTGAGCTCGCCGAGGCTCGCGCTGAGGTGGAGGCCGCGAAAACCGCAGCTGCAGATGCCCAAGCGGCAGCTGCCGCTGTCGCTGCTCGCCTCACCGAAGCCGAAACCGAGATCGGTCAGGCACGCGAGGCGGCCAGCCAGGCCGAAGCCACAGCGCGGGAAGCTGAGGCTGTAGCCGGAGAGGCTGGCGTGAAGGTAGCCGGGCTTGAGAGCTCAGTTTCCCAAGCGCAACACCGTGCCGATACGGCCTACGAGACGGCACGGCAGGTTCAAACCAGTAGTGAGGCCCGTTTCACTGAGCTGACGAATTCGGATAACAGCCTTGCTTCGTCACTTTCAATGATGGCCAGCGACCTGAACCTGCGTGTGCGCTCGGGCGAGATCATCTCCCAGATCAACATCTCACCCGAAACCATCTTGATTGACGGTAAACGCATACACATCACCGGCCGAACCAGTATCGATGACGCCACGATCACCACCGCAATGATCGCTAACGCGGCGATCACCGACGCGAAGATCGCCAACCTGTCGGCTGCCAAGATCACCACCGGTACGCTCGCGGCTGCCAGGATTGCGGCAGGCTCTATCACCAGTGACAAGCTCACGATCGCTGATGGGTTCATCAAGACGGCCATGATCGCGGACGCAGCGATCACGGACGCGAAAATCGGCTCGTTGTCGGCCTCGAAGATCACCACCGGCACCCTGTCTGCGGCTCGGATCGCGGCCGGATCGATCACGAGCGACAAGCTCACGATCGCAACCGGGTTCATCCAGACCGGAATGATCGCGGATGCGGCGATAACCTCGGCGAAGATCGGTGCGCTGGACGCAGGCAAAATCACCACCGGGGTGCTTAATGCCTCACGTATCGGGGCGAGGTCGATCACGGCGGACAAGCTCGCAACCAACGCCATCCAGGTGGGGCTGGCGGGGTGGACGAACTCCATTCGCATCAGCCCCACGCAGATCGCCTGGTACAACGGGTCCACGTTGGAAGGGACCATCACCTCGTCGGGGATGCGGTTCTACTACGGTTCTCGTTTCATCGGATGGACCGGGCAGCAATCGAAAGCCGGTGCAGCGGACATACGTGGTATTTCGAACTCGTTGGAGCACACCGGCGACTACATCAGCTGGTCGTACAAGACGACGTCGACGAGCACCTCCTACACGACCATGCTCACCCTGGACCCCAGGGGCAAGTTCTACGGCAAGTCGGGTATCCACCTCGGTGCCGCGCTACGCACCCACGGGCACGACTTCTACACCCAAGGAAACCGGATCATCATCCCGCAAGACTGCACCCTCAACGGTGTCGGAACCTACCCCGGCTGGGCAGGAAGCAGCGGCAGGTCCAAGGTCGTGTTCCACACCAACGACCTGTACGTGATCAGCGGCAACACCTTCTACAACATGACCAGCGTGTTCAACCGAGTCAAAGACCTCATGTCACGGATGAACTCACTGATCTCGCTGCTGAACCAAGGCTGGGTGAAAAATATCAACAGTGGCGCAAACGGCAACATCACCTGGAATTACTTCAGCAACACCGGACTGTCGTCCATGTCGACCACGTTGAGCTAACCGAACAGAAAGGACTACCTATGCGTTTCCTCCTACCGGCACACCAGATCCGCCCCTCGATCGCACTGCTTGACGACATGCCGCTGACAGGTGGCGCGTCCAGGGCACGCAGCAAACTCATCCGGCTTCTCGAGCAGACCTATGCCAGCTTCGCCGAAGACGAATACGAGCTCGTGCGCGCCCACGCCGTGTGTGATGAGGACGGTCAACCCGTCATCGACGACGACGGGACCCTCACCCTGGCCGACCCGGATCACGCCGCCGGGTTCCACGCCCAGCACCAGGCGCTGCTGGCCCAGCGCGTCGAAGTCGAAGGCCCCACCTACGAGCATCACGGCCACGACGTCCTCAGCTTCCTCGATGCCTTGGAGATGGAACTCACCGGCAGTGCGGCAGCTGCCTACGACGCGCTCTACGACGCCATCACCGAATCCCTCACCAGGGGTGAGCAGCACCCATGAGCACCCCAATCGATACACCCGTGACCGGTGAGGACGACGAGGAAGGGATCGTTGAGGTCATTGGCAGCGGCCCGAAAGCCCTCCACACTGTCTCGGCCACCCCGGCCACGGATCAACCGCCTGCCGTGCCCACCGAACACACCGGGACGATCGACCTGTACGAGCCGATCCCGGAGATCCTCACCAGCCCGGAACTCTAACGCCCAACTGCACTGCCAATAGGCCCACACCACTTCGGTGCGGGCCTTTGTCGTGTGCCCACAAACGGGAAGGAACCCACTTTCTATGTCGCTCAAAGCTATCTGGGCCACGATCCAAACCGGCCTGGCCGGGGTCGGGGCTGTCATCGGAGCGTTCCTCGGAGGCCTCGACGGCCTGGTGTACGCGCTCATCGCCTTCGTCGTATTCGACTACATCACCGGCGTGCTCGCCGCGATCGCCGAACGCCGCGTCTCCTCAGCCATCGGGTTTCGGGGCATCTCCCGCAAGATCCTCATCTTCGCCCTGATCGGACTTGCCCATCTGCTCGACGTGCACGTCATTGGAACACCCGGAGCACTACGCACCGCCACCGTCGTGTTCTACCTGTCCAACGAAGGCATCTCCCTGATCGAAAACGCCACCCGGCTCGGGCTGCCCGTACCAGCCCACATCCGCCGCGCCTTGGACCTGGTCACCCGTGACGTGACCGGCAAACCCGACCTCGAACACCACCCCAACCAAACCACCACCTCAGCAGAAAAGGAGAACCTCTGATGAAGAACTGGACCACCCTCGAAGCCGACGAAAACCGGCTGATGAACAAGCACTACAGTGCCGGGCGGAGCGGACGGAAGATCAACAAGGTCATCATTCACCACAACGCAGGCAACCTCACCATCAAGTCCATCTGGGACGTGTGGCAGACCCGCCAAGCATCCGCCCACTACCAGGTCGACTCCAACGGTCGCATCGGCCAACTCGTCTGGGACCGCGACACCGCCTGGCATGCAGGCAACTGGGAAGCCAACACCACCTCCATCGGTATCGAACACGCCGACATCTCCTCCAAGCCCTGGCGCATCTCCGAGGCCTGCCTCGACAACGGTGCTCACCTCGTCGCGGCCATCTGCCACTACTACAAGCTCGGACGACCCGTGTGGGGCAAGAACGTGTTCGGCCACAAGCATTTCTCTTCCACCGAATGCCCGGCCTCCCTTGCAGGAAGCCAGCATGCGGCCTACATGGCACGCGCCCAGTACTGGTACGACCGCATGAGCGGCACCAAGCCCGCCCCGACACCACCGGCAAAGCCCACACCGCCCACGCCCAAGCCCTCCGCCAATATCGACGCCCTTGCTGATGCGGTGACCCGTGGAGACTACGGCAACGGCGAGGAACGCAAACGCCGACTCGGAGCCAACTACGCTGCGGTGCAGAAACGCGTGAACGAGAAACTCGCCGGAGTAAGCCCCGCCAAGCCCTCCGTCAACATCGATGCACTGGCTGATGCGGTGATCCGTGGAGACTATGGCAACGGCGAGGAACGCAAGCGCCGACTCGGAGCCAACTACGCGGCCGTACAGAAGCGCGTCAACGAGAAGCTCGGCATCGGCTAACCCACACGAGAACACTCTCTGGCCCCGTCATCACCTTCATCGAGGTGGTGGCGGGGCCTTTTGTGCGTTTGCGGAGCTGGTGTTTACCGCAGGTCTTCGAACGGGTCGATGACGGACTGCACTCCACAGCTCGGGCAGATGAACGCGATACGCATGCCTTCACCTTCGCCTGCAGCAAACGGGTCAGGGACACAATCTGAGCCGCATTCTGAACAGGTTCGGTACGACTGGTCGTCGACAAACACCGGGAGTTCACGGTCGTCGTCAGTCATCTTCACCCGCCCTTGCTCTGTCACGGTTCACACGTCGATGGCTCCAGATTGTGAATTGAGCAAAGAATAGCTGCCTTATCCGAATTGGGGCGCAGATCCCAGACATGGGTGCGAACGCGGCAGGGAGGCTTTGTTTCTGCTGTCCGGTTTCGTCTGGTGCAACCGGCGTATGGGCGACCACCTTTCGCCTCGTTGCCAGGAGGGCCTGCTCATGGCTCTGAACCAGACTGATCACCATCACATCCAGATGATGCGCGCTGCAGGAGTTGCCTACTCTCGTATTGCCGCGCACCTGGACCTCAACGCCAACAGTGTCAAGACCTATTGTCTGCGACACAGAATCACCGTCGACCCTGCCGTTGAGCAGGTCACGGACCCAGTTGGAGTGTGGTGCTTGCACTGCTGCAAGCCAATCGAGCTCCGGCAAGGCTCGAAGTTCTGCTCCACCGCGTGCCGACGAGCCTGGTGGGCCACCCACCGAACCGTGGTCACCGAAGAACTGGTCTGCGCGAACTGCCACCGACAGGTCACTGTGGCTCGCACAAGCCGGGCGAAACGCAAGTACTGCTGCCACCCGTGCTACATCCAGCACCGTTTCAACACCCGTGGCGGTAAACGATGAACATGGCAGCCGAGCTGACGGCTCATCACCAACTCACGCAGGTCAAGCAGCTTCTCGAACGCAGCATCCTCACCCCACGCGAAGCCATCACCGTCTGCCAGCGCCTCGACGCCCCCGATGCGCCCTTGGCCGCCCTACAAAGAGCCAGTTTCGTTGACTATCTCGAGGGTTTGAGTGATGTATGGATACAACCTGAAACCCTGTCTGACTAGGAGAAATACCTTGAAGAGAATGGAGCAAATCACCCCGCCACCGATCAGTGCTTCTCCGCTTGTGAAAGTGGCAGCGTATGCCCGCATCAGCATGGAAACCGAACGCACACCGCTGAGTTTGTCCACCCAAGTTTCCTACTACCAGCAACTCATTCACGACACTCCCGGTTGGACGTTCGCCGGAGTGTTCGCCGATTCTGGAATCTCTGGAACCACCACACATCGACCCCAGTTCCAAGAAATGCTGGCCCTTGCCCGGGAAGGGGCAATCGACCTGATCCTCACCAAGTCGATCTCGCGATTCGCTCGCAACACCGTCGACCTGCTCGAAACCGTCCGCGAGCTGAAAGACCTCGGGGTGGAGGTGCGATTCGAAAAAGAGAACATCTCCTCAACCAGCGCTGACGGAGAACTCATGCTCACCCTGCTGGCCTCTTTCGCGCAGGCAGAATCAGAGCAAATCAGCCAAAACGTCAAGTGGCGTATCTGGAAAGGCTTCGAAGAAGGAAAAGCGAACGGCTTCCACCTGTACGGTTACACCGACTCCGCTGACGGCACCGACGTCCAGATCATCGAAGAAGAAGCAGCCGTGGTGCGCTGGATATTCGACCAGTACATGAAGAAGATCTCGTGCGAAAAGATGGCCGCGCAGCTCATCGCCGACGGCAGGGTTCCACACCTGGCTGACAACAAGTTGCCCGGCGAATGGGTCCGTCACATCCTGAAGAACCCGCACTACACCGGCGACCTCCTGTTAGGGCGATGGTCCACTCCGGAGGGTAAGCCTGGACGAGCAGTGCGCAACACCGGCCAGTTGCCGCAATACCTGGTGGAAAACGCGATCCCCGCGATCATCGACCGCGACACCTTCACCGCTGTACAAACCGAGATCGCTCGACGTCGCGAGCTCGGTGCCCGCGCGAATTGGTCCATCGAAACTGTGGCGTTGACGTCGAAGATCAAATGCGTGTCCTGCGATTGCTCGTTTGTGCGCAACGTACGCAATCCGAAAACCCAAAACTCGATCTCCACCGAGCATTGGATCTGCACCGAACGCAAGAAAGGCCGCAAAACCGGATGCGGCACCTGCGAGATCTCTGACACGGCACTCAAAGGCTTCATCGCCCGAGTCCTGGGTATCGAGGCCTTCGACGAGGACGTGTTCACCGAGCGTATCGACCACATCGACGTGCAGGGAAAAGACCGCTACACGTTCCACTACACCGATGGCACCAGCAGCTCGCACACGTGGCGACCAAACCTGAAGAAGAGCTCGTGGACCCCAGTAAGAAAAGCCGCCTGGGGTGAACTCGTGCGTACTCGCTGGGCCGAAGCCAAAAGGCTCGGGTTGGACAACCCACGGCAAGCACCAACACCACCAGAAGCGCTGGCGAAGTACCGGGCCGTGGCCAAGGCAGAGGCTGAGCGGCTGCGCGCCGAGCGAGGCGAACGCTAAATGGCCCGCACCGTCACAGCAATCCCCGCCACCCGAGCGCTCCACACTGGTGCTCCACTTGGACAAACAACCCTGCGCAGGGTCGCCGGGTATGCCCGCGTGTCCACCGACCACGACGATCAGGTCACGTCCTACGAAGCCCAAGTCGACTACTACACCCGCTACATCAGCGACCACGCAGGCTGGCAGTTCGTGAAGGTCTATACCGATGAAGGCATCACCGGCACCTCAACCAAACACCGCGCCGGATTCCAGCAGATGGTGACCGACGCGCTCGACGGCAAGATCGACCTGATCATCACCAAGAGCGTGTCCCGTTTCGCCCGCAACACCGTCGACTCGCTCACCACCGTTCGAGCGCTCAAAGACAAAGGCGTGGAGGTCTTCTTCGAGAAAGAAGGCATCTGGACCTTCGACGCAAAGGGCGAGCTCCTCATCACCATCATGAGCTCGCTGGCGCAAGAAGAAGCCCGCTCCATCTCCGAAAACGTCACCTGGGGGCACCGCAAACGCTTCGCCGACGGCAAGGTCACCGTCCCATACTCTCGGTTCCTCGGATACGACAAAGGTGAAGACGGCAGCCTCGTCATCAACCCCGAGCAAGCCAAAACTGTGCGCCGGATCTACAACATGTACTTAGGTGGCATGTCCATCGGAACGATCGCCCGCACCCTCACCGACGAACCAGAGACCTTCACCGCTGCAGGCAACAAGACCTGGTATTACCAATCCATACGAGCGATTCTCACCAACGAGAAATACAAGGGTGACGCCCTCCTGCAGAAGTCGTACATCGCTGACTACCTGACGAAACGTCAAGTCATCAACCAAGGCGAAGTACCCCAGTACTACGTCACCGCCAGCCATGAGGCGATCATCAGCCCGGCAGTGTGGGACTTCGTCCAAGCCGAAATAGCTAAAGGCGCTAGGGATCAGCGAACCCAGCATCGCACCCGCCCCTTCTCGTCGACCTTCGAGTGCGGCCAGTGTGGGCACTTCTTCGGCTCGAAAACCTGGCACGCGGGCAGTAAGTACGAAAAGGTCATCTGGCGGTGCGGCCACAAATACGCAGGCCAGGAAAAATGCGCCACAGGCACATCAGCGATCAACGACTCAAGGACATGTTTCTTAAGGCCATTCGCCTTCGATTCGGCTCATCGACCGACACAGGTGTCAACCAAGCCGTTCTCGACGCCCTCGACACGAGTGACCTGGAGGTTGAGGCCGCCGGGCTTCTCGCTCAGATCAATGAGGTGGCCAAAAAGCTCCAATCGATGATCGCCCGCAACGCACGAGTCGCTCAAGACCAGCAAGCCTACGAGAAGGCGTTCAACGCTAGCCACGAACAGCACCAGGCGCTGTTAGCTGATCACGCTGCCGTGGTCGCCGAGATCCAGCACAAAAACAACCGACTGGCCGCCTACCACTACTACAGGCAAGAGACCGCCAACCTTGAACTTGACCAGTTGGTCTTCAGCCCATACCTCTGCGTAGCTTTGCTCGAAAAAGGCACCGTCGACGTCGACGGCAATGTCACCTTTCAATTCCGCGACGGCAGCACCCAAGTAGTCGCCATCAAGCCCGAGTAAATCTCGCCATGTTACCGCTCAGCGCTTATCGTTTTCCAAATTCTCCGGAAGAACGTTTTCTGTCGATTGCTTCACGTAATTTCTCTAGCTCTGAAACTACACGATTTGTTGACTTCGCAATTTCTGATGGTTCAGTCTTAGAGGCTAGCCAAAACGGTATAGCAAGGACTGCATATAAAGGGCTAACAATAAGTGCTACTGCCGCCATCACTGAAGGTACCCAAAATTCTTTCCCAAATTCACGACTATGAAAAATGATGAAGCCGACAGCAACAAGTATGGCTAACGTATGCAATCCCCATATAGAGCCTTGATAGAAGAAGTCGGTTAGAATGCACCAGAAAAAAGCTGTAGATATTGCTGACTGTGGTAACAGGTTCCCTGTGATTGTGCCTGCGTAGTCGACAACAAAGAAGATGAGTGAGACAATAAGCCAAATACCAAGGAGTACGTGCACGGCTTCATACGCATTAGCTTTCTCAATTCTGTCTGCCACCGAAGCTGCCCAATTCGTTGCGGAATCAAAGCCAAGTACCTTTAGAATCTTGCCGAGTAGATCATAGCCGCTTGTTCCAGCAATGAACACGCCCCAAAAAACACAAGCGATGTAGGTAGAAGCAATAAAAGTCGCTAGATTATGCAACCTTTCCGAGAAGGCCGCAAGGAAGCCGTCTAATGTCATCTCACGGTACCTTTCAATGAACCAATCAGGCGGCCAAATCGTAGTTCGCGCGCGTTTGTATCCAGCGTGGCATGAAAGTTTCGTAGACCTTGTTCACCTCAGTCTTGCCCACCACCGTGAGCTTTGCCAGGAGCTCGGAGACCTCCGGCGGGGTGAAGAATTCACCGCCTGACTTTCCCGCCGAAGAGGCATACATCGTCATGAGGTACTCGTAGGCGTCACCGAAGGCGTCGATCTGAAGCGCGCCAGCAGACTCCAAGGGCAGATCGCCAATCGCGTCCAAGAGCTTGACCAACTTCTTGTTACGCTCAATCACCGTGGGCCCGAGCTTGGGTGAATTAACGTCGATGTCGGCGAACAGGCCCTTGAGGTCATTTTCTGAGGAGTGCCCCACGGCCGAGCCCTCAATAGCTTTAAAAACAGCGTCGAGCGTCTCGTTGAGGTTCTCATTCCGGGCAGCCTCACGGCGCACGTTCTCAAACAAATGCGAAGGCAGAATAAAGTAACCAAAATCGGTAACTGTGGCTTCGCGGGCAATCTCCGCGGCGGCGTCGGGAAGCGTGGCGTAATCGAAACTCGTATCGCCAGTAGCGTGTTCGTCTTTGTTCACCGCGTCGGTCAGTGCCGAAGAGATAAAGCGGTAGAAGAGCATCCCCAGCACGTAAGCCTTGAAATCCCATCCGTCCACGCTACCGCGCAAATCGTTGGCGATCCGCCAAATAGTCTTGTGAAGCTCCGCGCGCTGCGCCGTCGAAATCGAAGTTCGTGCCATGTCGGCTATTGTTTCACAACCGTGGCCAACGAGGGTGCTGTGGGCGGCGCCTGATACATTCGTGTGCATGATTACCTATCGCACCGAGGTCGGAGCCGCGAGCGCTCACCAAATATCGGGGTTCTTCGCCGGTTGGCCTGCACCTCCTAGCCCGGAAAAGTTAATCCAGGTCATGGACTCGTCCTACAGGCGTGTGTGGGCGTTCGACGGCGAGCGCGTGGTGGGCTACATCAACGCGATCAGCGATGGCGTGCTGACCGCCTTTATCCCGTGGCTCGAAGTCCATCCCGACTACCAAGGACACGGCATCGGAACGGAGCTGGTGAGGCGAATCCTTGACCAGCTCGAAGAAATGTACTCGATCGACCTTGCTTGCGATGAGGAACTGGCCGGATATTACGAGCGCCTCGGATTTTTCCCGCTGTCAGCGATGGGGAAGAGGAATCCGGGGGCGCTTGTGAGGGGCTTGCGCGCCTAGTTGCCGTGCTTGGCTGCCGTGCTTGGCCGTCCTACGATGTCGATTTTTGGACCGATCCTCATATATACGAAGATCAGTTCATTTTTCTACATCGAAGGACAGGCTCGGGCCCCAACCGGCGCCGGGCCACCCCAATCGTCCCCAACCGGCCTCCAACCCGCCGCGCCGCGCTAACATGGATGCGGAGAAGTGAGGTGGGCGCATGAGTGCACTGGACAACGTTGATTACCGCATCTGGGATTGGCTTCCCTCGGCTGCGACGGAGGTTGAGCTGTATCTTCGGCGCATGCTGACGGGCCCGAGTATCAAGGCCCATCACGTGGCTTCGCGTGCGAAGACGATTGCCTCGTTCCAAAACAAGTGCCGCCAGAAGAACTACGATGACCCGTTGGCGCAGGTGACTGACGTGGTCGCGGCACGCATCATCACCTATTCGCGCACTGACCGCGAGCGCGTGTGTGACCTGATCCGGGACCGTTTCGTGGTCAAGGAGGACGAGGATCGTAATCCTGGCGCGGAGCGTCCCTATGAGGCGCGCGGCTACGATTGCCACCACTTTATCGTGATCGGTGAAAATGCCACGAATCAGCCGTCTTGGCTGGTGGAGGGCGGGGATCTTGCTCGCTACTTTGAGGAGTTTGGTGGCTTGGAGATTCAGGTGCGCACGGTCGCGGCGCACGCCTGGGCCGAGTTTGAGCATGCGCGGCGCTACAAGGGCAAGCAGTTCCATGCCCTGTCCGAGCATGACCAAGCGACGATCGACCTCCTCTTTGCCGCCGCTGCGGATACCCGTAGCTCCCTGGATGAGATTTTTGTGGCGATTGACCGCGTGATTGCTCGGCCGGCGGTGGAGTCGTGGCGGCCGGAGGAAGAGCGCGAGGACAAGCCGGTTGCTCCCGAGTGGGGGCAGGGTGGCGCGGAGGCGGATTCGCCGATTGATGAGGAGAGTCTTCGCAGGTTGCTTAACGTGGTTTACCCGCGCGATAAGCGTCCGACGAAGGCGGGCTTGGCCTTCGGGCTCGAGCTCGTCGAGGCCTGCGGGCTGAAAACGATGGGCGAGCTTGCCGCGACTTTGAGGAAGGTCGATAGCGAGCGCGTCCAGGAGCTGATGTCCTACGACATGTCGGTGACGCAGGTGCGTCGCCTGGACGACGATCTTCTTGCCGTCTTCGGCGACGAATACCTGGCCACCGCGGGGCATGCTGGCAACCGTCCGCAGCGTCCGGAGCAGTTGGGCTGGCGTTACGACCGTATCCGCGGCAAGGTTTAGGTCACGACGCCGTCGCCAACGTTACTTCGTGAGTGCGCCGATCTTGAACTGGGCGAGCGTCCTTGAGACCTCGCCGCCGCCGTGCTCGTCGTTGAATTTTGTGCTGCCGTCGGTGCCGCAAATGCCCATGATTCGCTTAGAGCCTCCCGGGTGCCTGTTGATCCAGGTGGTGAGGTCGTAGACGTTGCCATCGATGGCGGACCAGCACGAGTCGGCGTTGTTGTGGCGGGCTGCCTGGTCGAGTGCGTAGTTCTCGGCTGCCGTGGTGGCAGTGGTTGAGGGGGGAAGCGGCTTGGGCGCCCCACACTGCTTGGGCCCCTGAATGGCAACCAGCACGATGAAGATGAGCGCAGTGACGGCTGCCGGCCCGGTCAGCATGCGTGCGGGCAGGGCGAGCGATTCGCCCGTTTCCTTTGCGAGAAGCAGGCCGGCGAAGGATGCCTAGGTGAAGGCGGCCCCGAGCGTCGCGGTGATCGCGCGGAGACGCGCGGTTGTCATGGAGGCAAGTAAGAACAGAATGGACAGCGTTACCAGGACAACGGGGAGGTGAACCGCGAGGGGATGCAGAGGAATATTCATGAGCGCGAGCAAACTTTAGTCCTAGATTGCCTAGGCTGGGCCGCTAGGGATAGCCTACGCGAATCGGCTGAGGTGTCCCGAACTGGTTGTACGCGTGGGCGTCGCTTGTGCTGGTTCTGATCGCCCGTGGCGTGAGGGAGGAAAAATGTCGGAGTGCTCCGGTAGCGTGAACGCATGCGTACAACAGCTTCGGAATGGAATGAGCGCTACTCCTCCTCGAACCAGGTGTGGAGTGGTCAGCCCAACGGTTTGCTCCTGCGGGAGGTAGAGGGCCTCGCGCCCGGCACGGCCCTCGATGTGGGGGCCGGTGAGGGTGCCGACGCCGTGTGGCTGGTCTCCCGCGGATGGCAAGTGACGGCCGTGGATATCTCCTCGGTGGCAATCGATCGGGCGCGCAAGGCGGCCGATGCCGCTGGCGCCAACGTGGATTGGCGCGTGGGGGATATCGCTGAGGTCACAGGGCAGTTTGACTTGGTCACTGCTTTCTACCCCGTTGTCCCGAAGGAGGGGCAGATGTTCGCCCGCATCCGCGATCTCGTTGCACCTGGCGGAACTCTCCTCTTCGTCCACCACGTTCCGGGCCACGGCCACCCTGAGCACGGCCACCCTGAGCACGGCCACCCTCAGTCGGGCGGCCCCGAGCGCGGCCACCAGGAGCAAGGCGCTCACGGGCATGCCCATGCGCACGGTCACCGTGGCCCGGACTTCGAGATGTTCATGACGCCGGCCGATGCGCGTGCGGCGCTGGGTCACGGCTGGGAGGTCGTCAAGGATGAGGTGGTGGATCGTCACGTTGACGGCGGAGCCGGGGCTCATCACCGGTTTGACGGGCTCCTGCGCGCGGTCAAGAGGGGGAGATAGGCATGATGCTGCATCGCTATCGCGCTACCGGCGCGGATCTTCCTTTCGCTGACCTGAGGCTGTCCCATCCCGGCGTCGCGATGGAGGGCTACTATTGGAAAGTCACCGATCCCTCCGCCGGGCGTGTGCTCATCGCGGGTATTGGGGTCAACCAGGGGCCAGATGGGCCTTGGGCAACCCTCTTCCTTGGGGCGTCCAACGGTTTCGTGCGCGAGCTCGCGTTACCGGGCGCCCAGGCGGGAGAGGACGGCGTGTGGGCACGTTCTGGTGACGCCTTTTATGGCGATGGCCGCAGGCTGATCGTGGACCTTGGGCCGGATGCCCGGTTGGACCTCACCTTTTCCGGTGTGGAGGGCTGGCCACGGCGGGCACTTGGCGGCTCGAGTATTTTCCAGTGCGTGCCGGGCCTGAACCAATACTGGCACCCGTGGATACTCGGCGGTGTTGTTAACGGCGTGGCTACGATCGGCGACGAGACGTGGGACTTGCGCGGGGCCCAACTCTACGCAGAAAAGAACTGGGGGCGCGAAGGATTCCCCGAGGCCTGGTGGTGGGGCCAGGGGCAGGGCTTTGCGGGCGGGGCCTCCGTAGCATTCGCGGGCGGCAAAGTGACCGCCGGCAAACTCCACACCACGGTCACGGCGTTGGTCGTCCGGCTTCCCGATGGTCGAGTGATCCGTCTGGGCAACCCGGGCACGTCACCCGTGCGTGCGAACGTGCGCCCGGGCCGTTGGGAGCTACGCGGAAGGTCGGTTCGATGGGCCATCACCGTGGACGCGCAGGCGCCCACCGAAGACGCGCTCATACTTCCTGTCCCGCTGCCTAGTCACAACATCAATGTCCCTGGCGATCTGGAAAACCTGACCGGGTCGATGCGGGTGTCGGTGCGCCACCGGGCGGGCCTTGGGCGGTGGAAAACCGTGTGGTCGGGTTCGACCGATCTTGCGGCACTCGAAATAGGTGGACTCGAGCGTGCCGCCCAGGAGGCCTCGCGCCGGCGCAAACAATAACGTCGGCTTGAGCTTGGGCTCAGGCCCGGGCCCAAGCCCACCATCGTGAGACTGTGAAGGAGACTGATGACGAAGGCACGCATGCAGAAGCTGGTGCCCGCGCTTGTGATTGCCTTGGCGGGCCTGATCATCGGCGTTGTACTTGCCAATGCGCTCGGCGCGGGCGAGCCCGAGGCCAAGCGGATGTCCGCCGGAGTCCCTGAGGGGCAACGCCCGGCGATTGGCCCCACGGCGCCGACGCACGTGCAAAATCCAGGGGCGCCAGACTTCGCCTCGATCGAACAGCGCGTGGCCGACGATCCGCTGGCTCTTGGCGACGCGGCTGCGCCCGTCGTCATGCTCGCCTTTTCCGACTACCAGTGCCCATTCTGTGCGCTGTGGACCGATCGCACCCTGCCGGTCATGAAGAAATACGTCAAGGAGGGGCAACTGCGGATCGAATGGCACGACATCTCGATCTTCGGCGAAGACTCCGAGCGTGCCGCGCTCGCGGCCCTAGCGGCGGGAGCCCAAGGAAGATTCTGGGACTTCCACGACGAGCTCTTCGCAGGTGGCCGCATTCGTCAGCCTCAGCAGCTCTCACACGACGAGCTCGTGGCGGTTGCGGACAAGCTTGGGCTCGACGTCGCGAAATTCTTAGCGGACCTGGCCGCACCCGAAACAGCCCAAACGGTGGCCAAGAATAAGGCGCTCGGATCGGACCTGGGCGTGTACTCGACGCCCGTCTTTGTGATCAACGGAAAACCTATTATTGGGGCCCAGCCCGAGGCGACTTTTACGGACGCCGTCGAGGCCGCCCTGAAGGAGGCCGGACGATGATTGACATTGGCTTTGTCACCGCTTTCTTGGGTGGCGCGCTCGCCCTGCTTTCCCCGTGCGCGGCGCTCCTTCTGCCGGCCTATTTCGCGTCCACCATGGGGGTGCCCCGGCTCGTGGGTAACACGATCGTCTTCTACCTGGGCCTCTTGCTCGTGCTCGTGCCGTTGGGCGTGGGCGCCGGCGCGTTCGGCTCCCTCTTCGTCCTTCACCGCACGGCGTTTATCACCGGCTCGTCGATACTGCTGATCGCCTTGGGGCTCGCACAGATCTTCGGCTTCGGCTTTGACGCGGCGAAGATCGTGCCCGGCCATAGCCGGATGGAAGTCGAGCAAAAGGCGGCAACGGGTCTGTTCAAGACCTTCCTCTTGGGGACGACCAGCGGTCTGGCAGGCTTCTGCGCCGGCCCCATCCTAGGCGCCGTGTTGACCATGGCCGCGGCCTCCGGCGACGTTCTCACCGCCGGCCTCCTCCTTGCCGCTTACGGGGCGGGGATGGTCGTTCCTCTGCTGATCATCGCGGCATTGTGGCGTCCGCTCGGGCGCCGCGGGCGCGCGTTCCTGCGCGGGCGCACCTTCTCCGCCTTTGGGCGCGAGTTCCACACCACCTCCGTGGTCTCCGGCCTGCTCGTCATCGGCATCGGCGTCTTGTTCTGGGCGACGAACGGCCTCGTCGGAGTCCCCGAGCTCATCCCGCTTTCGACTCAAGCGGGCCTGCAGCTGGCCGCGCTCCGCCTCGCCAACGTGTGGGTTGACCTCGTCGGCGTCGTCCTTGCCGCCGCCATCGTCCTCGTGCTCTGGGCTAGGAAGTCTCGCGACGCCGTTGGCCCGGCCACGCCCGAAGCCGGCGGAATACCCCAAGGCGCGTCCCGCGGGGCCGAGCAACGCGCCGTCGGAACGCCCGGGTTCGACGCGATCGGTGCGTACCAGCAACGGCGCAATTTCATCGCCCCGGATGTGCGCAAAGAGGGCACGCCATGAGTCGGCGCACGGCACGGGCATTGATCGTCCTCGCGGCGGCGATCGTGGGCGTGAGCGCCTGCGCGCCAACTCCCAGTGAGGAGGCGGACGTCAATCGCGAGGTTCGGACCAAGGTCAGCGCGCCCGCCACGGTGGACGTGTCGGAGATGAACGTGCCCGTCTCGCTCCAAGGGCTGAAGGTCTACGACCCGGAATGGGTCGTCATGCCGCAATATGCCCAGGAGGTCTACATCGCTCCGCGGGACGTGGGGCATGCGCTTGAGTACGTCGCCATGTCGACCTCCGGCGAGGCCCTGTGGGCCGTCGAACGTCCACGTAGCTGCACCGGGTTCCTCGTGACCGAAACCAGTGATGGCCGCCCGCTTGCCGTCCTCCTCGATAGCCATACGAGCGCCGACAAACTGGCGGGCATTACCGCCACGGCACACGACCTGCGCACGGGCGAGGTCGTGTGGGGGCCGGTCGAGGTGCCAGGCACCTACAGCGGGCCCGGACTCGTCTTCGCCTCGACCCCTCGCGGCGTCGTCTCCGAGGGCAGCCAGCGTGTGGCGCTCGACCGCGACACCGGATCAATCGTCGCGGGCCAATCCGTCGAGGAGCGCGTTCTCGGCGACGTTCACGGAACCCTCATCACGCTAAACGGCAGCGTCCTCGCGGCGCGCGATTCACACGTGGCGGGCGAAAAGTGGCGCCTCGACGTCGTCGAACAGGGCTGGGATCCGCAGCAGATTCGCGCGGCGGTTGACGAAAATGCGGCCACGCACTATGCCCGGCTGACGATCAATCAGGGCCCTGGCCCGGTCATCGACATCCGTGACGGCACGATCCTCCACGCGGCCGCTAGGGATATGGGCGAGGATCCGCTGACGGGCTCCGTCGTCGTCCTTACTGAAGATGGGCTGACATCCTACGACGCCGAACACCGGCAGTTGTGGTCGACGTCGGCGCTTCCTGACACAACCATTCAGACAGTCGGCGGGGTTTTCGTCTACGTGCGTGAGGGGGAGACGATCCGAGTTCACAACGTCCTCACCGGTGCGATCGCTCAGGCCTACCTCTACGATCATCCCGGGACGATCCTCGTGCCGGCCCACCTCGGGCCGACGGGCGCGGCGCTCGTCTTCGACAAGAACGGATACGTCCTCCTCATCACCGTGCCACCGTTAGGGGAGCGCTGATGGCAGAACCAACGCCGCGGTTGAGGCCGCTTCGACTCTCCGACGCGCAAGACGTCCTCGCCGCATTCGAGTCCAACCCAGACATGGCCCACCAGGGCAACATCGTCACTTCGGAGCGCGCCGAACAATTTGTTCGCACCCTCGTGGAGTACCCGGATCAGCACCCGTGGGCGGTCGACCTCGAGGGGAGGCTCGTCGGGCTCGTCGCCATCACGGTCGATCCGCGGCATCGCACCGGATGGTTCTGGTATTGGATGCACAACGACTTCCGCGGGCGCGGCTGGATGAGCCGGGCCGCTGCCACCCTCGCCCAGTGGGCGCTAGACGACGCCGTCGTGGAACGCCTTGAGCTCGCTCACCGGACGAACAACCCGGCCTCCGGGGCGGTGGCTCGCGCTGCCGGATTCGTTCGGGAGGGCACCGAGCGCGGGAAGTTCCTCATCAACGGCAAACGCATTGACGTGGCCACCTACGGGCGCCTGCGCAGCGATCCCGCCCCTCCTCGTGTTCGACTGATGGGTAGCGAATTGTCTTGCCTGGCTTACACTGATACCACACCCGCCCCAGCTAAGGAAAAGTCATGAATATCCGCAAAATTGCCGGCCTCGCGATCGCCGTGAGCTTCGCCCTTGGCGCGTGCTCCAACTCCGCTTCAGACGCCGGTACGCAAAGCGCCACCACGAGCACGCAAAGCGCCACCGCTCCGGCTACGCAAAATTCCCAGTCTGCTCAGACGAAGATGCCCGAAGAGACAGCCGCGGCCACGACCGGCGGCAAGGCCTCCATCGACGAGTTTGAGGCGGCGATGATGGACGTGGCCAAGGCAGCCCTCGCCAAACAACCCCAAGGGAATCAGGAGCTCTCCGAGGGGCTGCTGAAGATCTTCGTCAAGTGCATCGCGTCAAAGTCTTACGACGCTCTCTCGGCCGATCTCGTCAATCGTGCGGTCTCGGGCAATGTGTTGCCCACAGCCTCGCCAGAGGATCAGGAAGCTCTGAAGGCGGCCTTTGCTCAGTGCAAGCCTGCGGGAGCAGGCACCGGCAAGTAGGTAGCGCCGGGAGTTGGCGCAGCCGCTGTTCGTTGACGCAGCTGCCGGAAGACAGCGCAACGTCCGGCGAACGTTCACATCGTGCCTGTTCGCCGGCAGGATATCACCCTCGCACGGTCAGGTAAGGGCGACCTAAGCTAGGTGGTAGAAGGTTTGCCCGAGATAGCGGAGAGACAATGCAATTCTTTTCTGATCCGGTTCTTGACGCGATCGCGCACCGCCGCTCGGTGTCTAAGGTCGGGCCACGGACCCCAACCGACGCCGAGATCCGCCATCTGCTGGCGGCCGTCACGCACGTGGCCGACCATAAGTCGTTGCGGCCGTGGCGCCTGATCATCCTGCGTGGAGATGATCGAATGAAGCTGGCCAACGCTCTCGATGCTGCCCAGGGCATCACCCGCCCCGAGGGTGAATACAACGTCAAGCCCTTCCGCGCCGAGCTGCTCATCGCCATCGTCGCCAGCCCTGTCGAACACGAAAGCGTGCCCACTTGGGAGCAACACGCCACGGCCGCCGGCGCGGGCCACCTCCTCGAGCTAGCCCTGTGGCAGGCGGGGTGGGGCACCATGTGGCGCACCGGCCTCTACGCCAATGCCCCGGAGGTTCGCCAGGCTCACGGCCTGTCCGAAGACGAGCTTCTGATGGGCTGGCTCTACGTTGGTGACGTGGACGAAAGCTTTCGCGCACGCCTCGAAGAATCAAAGCGCCCGCCGCTTGATCCCACCCAGTTCGTCAGCTCCATGCCCTAGGAGGTACTGTGTCCACCATCTTTCATATCGCCCTCCCGGAAGATCTTGCCGACGCCGAACGCGAAGGCACCTACGACATGTCTACCCGCGACGTGACGTTGGGGGAGCAGGGGTACATTCATGCCTCGGCCAATGCTGCCCAGGTGGAGATGGTTCGTCTCGCCATCTATGACGACCGCGACGACCTGGTCCTCCTCGAGCTCGACACCGACGAGCTGGCCGAGGTGGGACTGACCGTCGCCATGGAACCTGGGGACCCCGACGATCCGGATTCGGATCTCTTCCCGCACATCTACGGCGGGGTCATTCCGTTCAGGCTCCTGCACCGCATCGAGTGGCCCACACGCTGAGCCGGCGCCGGCTCATCAACGACGGCAAGATGCTACAAGGAGTGGCGATGATCGAGTTTGACCACGTCTCGAAGAGCTACCCGGGTGGGACGCACGCGGTAAGCGATGTGTCCTTCACGATAGCGAGCCATTCGACCACGGTCCTGGTGGGGCCCTGCGGATCGGGCAAGTCCACGGTCTTGGGCATGGTCAACCGGATGATCGCCCCCAGCGCTGGGCGCGTGCTGATCGACGGCGTCGACGTCGCCACCCTCAACCCGTTACTTTTTTGAGGAGCCCTAGTTCTGTTGTTTGTGCGGGATGATGGGTTTGTTGGCTGGACGATCCCGGCATGATTGTCTGCCCCTGTCTTTTGAATGATCCGGGGGGTGTTGTCACCGGGATCGGACAGACATGTTCGTGATTGCTGATCAGGGGCGTGGCACTGGAATAGGATGCCTGTCGTAACGTGGGTGTAAGGCGGATGTGTTTGCCCTAAGGCCAACGAAGTTAACCGTTTCTACCTCGAAGGCGAGAGCATCATGGAACCTGGAGATTTCAAGATCTGGCTGGGTATAGACGTGGGAAAGGCTGACCACTGGGCAACCGCTGTTAACGATTCCGGTGAGCTGGTTTACTCCCACTCTTTGCCTAACGATGAAAGCAAACTACGCGCGATTTATGACGATCTAGCAGCCCAAGGTCGTTTGCTAATAGTTGTCGATCAACCCGCGACAATTGGCGCTTTAGCTGTCGCAGTTGCACAATCGATGGCAATCGCTGTCGCATATCTACCAGGCCTGGCGATGCGGCGCATCGCAGACTTATACCCAGGCAATGCGAAAACTGACCAACGCGATGCGTTCATCATCGCCCACGCAGCTCGTACAACGCCTCACACGCTGCGAACTCTTCGCACTATCGACGAAGACGAAGCCGAGCTGGGGATGCTCACCGGGTTCGACGACGACCTCGCACGCCAGATCACCCAGACTCGTAACCGCATCCGCGGTTTGTTGACACAGATTCACCCAGGACTAGAACGCGTGATTGGACCACGCCTGGACCATCCAGCAATCCTAGCCATGCTACAAACCTGGCCTGTTCCTGCCGCATTGAAGAAAGCTGGCCACTCTCGCATTGGCGCCAAACTCAAGAAACACGGAGCCAGGCGCTGGCAAGCATGGGCCAATGAGATTATCGACGCTCTTGCCACACAGACAGTGACCGTGACAGGCACAAACGCGGCAGCCATTGTCATCCCACACCTAGCACACACCTTAGCCGGGCTCTACCACCAGCGTGATGATATCGAGACACAAATCGAGAAGCTGGTGACCGAACACCCTCTTTACCCGGTCCTCACCTCCATGCCAGGAATTGGGGTGAGGACCACCGCTGTGATCATCGCCGAGCTTGCAGGAAAAGAATTCGACTCCGCCGCCAATCTCGCCTCCTACGCAGGCCTAGTACCAAGAACACGTCAGTCTGGAACATCAATTAAATCCGAGAACGTATCCCACACAGGCAACAAACGCCTCAAACGAGCCCTATTCCTGTCCGCCTTCGCTTCCCTACGTGCCGATCCCATTTCACGACGCTATTACGACAAGAAACGCCTTAACGGAAAACGACACAACCAAGCCATCATCGCCCTAGCCCACCGACGCCTAACCGTCATCTACGCCATGTTACGAGACGGCACCTTCTACGAAACCCAGCCCCCTAAAAAAGCCGCCTAGACTTGACAGAAGACATAGGGGCACCCCCCGTTAAGCTGCGCCGCTCCATCGGATACGTCATGCAGGAGGGCGGTCTCCTCCCACATCGGACGGTCCTCGACAACATTTGTGTGGTCCCCCAGCTCAACGGCGCGTCGCAATCCGAGGCTCGGCGTCGTGCGCGGGAGTTGATGGAGCTCATGTGCCTGGGAGAGGAGCTGGCACGGCGCTAACCGGCGCAGCTCTCCGGCGGGCAACGCCAGCGCGTGGGGCGCGCGTTTTGGCGTCGGACCCGGCGATCCTCCTCATGGATGAGCCCTTCGCGGCGGTGGATCCGCTTGTGCGACGTGTTTTGCAAGACAGTCCTCTTCGTCGCCCACGACATCGACGAAGCCTTCACCCTCGCCGACGACGGAGCGCGGCTCGTCACCGACGGAACCTGACGCCTACTCGGTACGCTTCAATGACATGGGTGGTCATCAATCTGGGCTGGATCGTTGAGCTCACCCTCCGCTACCTCGTTTTGGTCAGCGTGGCGATTGTGGTGGCTCTGCTTGTCTCGGTGCCGGTCGGCTGGCTGGCGAACCGGTGGCGGCTCGGGCGCGAGGGGCTGATCGCGTTGGTCGGCGCTCTCTACGCCATTCCCTCCCTGCCCATGTTCACCGTCATCCCGATCATCACGGGTGCGCCGATCCGCTCCACGGCGACGGTCGTCGTCATCACGCTGGCGCTCGTGGCAGACCTAATCTTCGCCGGTGGTTTCGCCTACACGCAACGGCGCCGCGTGTCCGGGCCAAGGCGGGGTGAGTTGTGTGGGCGTCGTAGCGCTGATGGGTGCCGCTGATGCGGGCGGTGAACCTGCCGGGCAGACCTCGGGTGCGGCAGGCGAGCCGATCGTCGTTGGCTCGTCGAACTACTACTCGAACGAGATCATCGCCGAAATCTACGCACAATCCCTCGAAAATGCAGGTTTCACCGCCCAGCGTGAATTTAAGATCGGCGCTCGCGAGGTGTACCTCAAGGAAATCGAGAGCGGCAAGATCGATCTCTTCGCCGAATACACCGGCCCGCTTCTGCAATTTTGGAACCCCGATAACGAGGTGACCGGGCCGACGTCATCTATACCAAGCCCAAGGAATCCATGCCCGAGGGGCTGCAACTCCTCGACCAGGCGGAGGCGACCGACCAAGATTCCTACGTGGTCGCTCGCGCTTTCTCCGAGGAGAACGGCATTACCTCTCTGGCCGACTTGGCGGGGGTATGCGGGCAAACTTACCGACGCAGGCAACTCCGAATTCGAAAACCGGCCGAGCGGCCCAAGGGCTTGAAGAAGTTCTACGACGTCGAAGTCGGGTTCACCCCGATCCAAGACAAGGGTGGCCCGCTGACAATCAAGGCCCTCAAGGACGGCGAAATCCAGCTCGCCGACATCTTCTCGGCCAGCCCCGCGATCAAGGTGAATGACATCGTAGTACTTGGCGATCCCAAGGGCATGTTCCTGTCCTCGCACGTCGCGCCGCTGGCATCGGCGAGCCTAGATCCCGCCGCCGTGAAAGTGATCAATGCGGTCCAATCCAAGCTTACCGCCGCGAGCCTCGTGGCCCTCAACGTGAAGTCGTTCCAGGATCAACAGCCGGTAGCAACAATCGCCGCCGTCGCGCTATCGGCGTGGTTGGCGGGGCCAGCCCGCGGCGCAGAGCACCCCGCCGCACACAAAAACGGTGGCCGGGACATCCCAGCCACCGCTTTCACGATGTGTGAGCCGCGAGGCTCCCGCTTTAGTTCTGGCGAGCGAGCAGGTCGCGGATCTCCTCGAGGAGGATCGCCTCGTCAGTCTTGACCGGGGCTTCCTCGGTCGTTTGCGGCTTCTTGATGATCTTGTTCATCGGGACGACGATGAAGAAGTAGATCGCAGCGGCGACGATGAGGAAGTTGACGGCCTGGGTGATCACAGCGCCGGGCAGGATGGTGGCGCCGTTGAGGTGGATGGTCCAGATCTGGTCGAAGTTCGGCTTTCCAAAGATTGCACCGATGAGAGGCATGAGGAGCTTCTCGTTGAGGGCGGTGACGATGGCGGAGAAAGCGCCCGCGATAATGACGCCAACAGCGAGGTCAAGCACGTTGCCGCGTGAAATGAATTCCTTGAAACCCTTGAGCATGGGCTAGTCCTTTCAGATGTTTCTGCCAAGGGCCCACATGCAACAAAGGGCTACATGTCGGCACCTTTGCTTCATTAACTCGATTAATCGTAGTCAGTTCCAGAAAATAGGGAAGGCTTTCGTCCTATCTGTCAGTGATGTCACGCTAGTGTGGCTGCCCCTGCGGTTGGCGCTGGGTGCGTCAGGCGTGGACGGGATGGCGTACCCTTGAGGCATGATCTATCCCATTCATGTTTATGGTTCTCCCGTCCTGCACAAGGTCAGCGAGCCGGTCACCGTTTTCGACGATGAGCTCGCCCAGCTTGTTGAGGACATGTATGAAACGACCGTGGCGGCGCCCGGCGTCGGCCTGGCGGCCCCGCAGATTGGTCTGGACAAGGCGATGTTTGTGTGGGTGTACAACGACGAAGAGCATAAGGGTCCCGAGCGTGGCGTGGCGATCAACCCCACCTTGCTCATCGAGCCGATCGATACCATTGAGCCGGATAAGTATGAGGACGCCGAAGGTTGTCTGTCCTTCCCCGGCTATTCCTTCCCGATCCGCCGGTCCCAGCACGCGGTGCTGAAGGCTCAGGATGAGAAGGGGCAGTGGTACGAGCTTGAGGCCTACGGCTGGTTCGCCCGCATCCTCCAGCATGAGTATGACCACCTGCAGGGGCGCGTCTACGTCGACCGCCTCCAGGGCAAGCCTGCCAAGCGTGTTGCGCAGATTATGAAGGCTGAGAAGTGGAATGTGCCCGGGATCGAGTGGATGCCGGGTCCGGGCTCGCCTTACGAGCCGGAGGAGTAATTGGCCGCCGACCGGGTCCGGGTGCGAGGAGATTGGTGTTTCTCGTGGTCTTCTCACGGGTTCCGACGCCGTCGTCGCCGGTTTTTCTCACCTCACCCGGACCTGGCTCGGGTTGCGTCAGAGTGACTGCCGAGAGTCACGCGCTGCTCGTGCTTCGGTTGAGGAAAGCCGCAGCGCCGAGAGACAGGTGCCTCAGTCGTCGTCGAGAAGCTCCATGGGGTCGCCCTGGAAGCGGGCGGCTTCCCACACCTCTTTGGATGCTGTGAAGTTGATGTAGGAGATGATCAGCCCGGCCACGATGTCGAACCATGCGGTGCTGACGAGGAACGTGGCCAGGCCCGCCAGGATGATGAGGATGTTGGCGAGGGCGTCGTTGCGAGCGGCCAGCCACGCGCCGCGGACAAGACCGGAGGAGTCGGCGTCGTCGTCGCGGAACCTCATCAAGAGGACGGCACACACGACGTTGACGATCAGTGCACCCACGGCGGTGGTGGTCAGTGCGCCAGGCTCGGGGGCGACGGGGTTGACGATCTTCATCACTGCCGTCACGAGCGCTGCAACCGCTGGAATGAGGATGATGCCTGCCAGCACGCTGCCGGCCGTGCGTCGTGCGGCGAAGCTCCAGGTCAGGGCGAAAAAGACCAAGAGATTGATCGCAGTGTCCTCGAGGAAATCGACCGAATCGGCAAACAGTGAGACGGAGCCGAGGTCGATGGCCATCACGAATTCGACGACGAAGTACGCCGCATTTAAGAACGCCACGGTAAGGATTGTGCGCCGGATGGCCGGGAGCGAAGCCTTGTCCATGAGGCGGCTCCTACAGTGACGCGGCGAGCTGGCGGGCGCGCTCGACGGCGTCGGCCATGATCTCCTCGGCGCGATCGGGTTCGTGATCCATGCCTTCGGCGGTGAGAGTCGTGACCTTGCAGCCGAGGAAACCAAGGATGGTGTCGATGTACTGGCTGGCGGGATCCTGGGCATTGAAGTGGCCTCCGGAGGATTGCAGGTGGACCACGCGTTTGCCATGCGCGAGCCCCTCGGGCTGGCCAGTTTTGGAGTAACGGAAGGTCTTTCCCGCCACGACGACGGTGTCGATCCACGCCTTCAACCGCGTGGGGATGGAGAGGTTCCACAGGGGATTGGCGATGACGACGACGTCAGCGTCCAGGAAGTTCTGGGTATGGGTGTTGAACAGAGTGATCTTGTTCTGCTGGGATTCGGAGAGCTGGCTGAAGGCGGTGCCACCGCGTAGTGCGCGCCAGCCGGTGAGCAGGTCGACATCGATCTCTGGGACGGCGACGTCGTAAAGGCGAAGGTCTTGGATGTCGGCGTCGGGGTGGGAGTCGGTGAAGGCGTCGAGGAAAGCGTCCGCCAGTTGCATGGAGCGGGAGATGGTGGCGTCGAGGGGATGGGCGCGAACGACGAGGATGCGCATGGTGGTCCTTTCACTGAAACGGTCTGGAACGATTCTATCGGGGTCTTTCGTCTCGCTCGGCCAGATGTGGCGAGGCAGACGGGTGCGACAAGTCCTACGCTACGGCGAGGCGCTTGCTACACTGACAAAGCGTGACGTAACGGCCCTGCGACGGGCGCCGCCAACGTGGCTGACGCCAGTGCCGTGCCGACGGGTATGGGCGATGTGGCCGAGGAGCGAGAAGGGAACCACATGCAGCTGAGACTGCCCCAACTTGGGGATGAGAAAGAGGCCCTGAGGCTTGACGAGCTCGTGCGTCTAGACGGGATGGAGCTACTCACCGGCGGGCGCACTTTCCCGGAAATGGTCCAGTTGTGGGAGCGCGAAGCTCGCGGGGAAACAGAACCCGGGCGGGTACCCTGCGATTACCTGTTTGCTCTCATCAACGGCGAGATCATTGGCTATGTGTCAGTGCGTCATGAGCTCAATGCTTTCTTGCTCGACCGTGGCGGGCACATTGGCTACTGGGTTGCGCCCATCCACCGCCGCAAGGGCTACGCCTCGCAGATGCTAAGGTGCGGGCTAGACCGTCTCAAGGCGCTCGGCTTGGATCGTGCGCTCGTGACCTGCAATGATTCCAACATTGCCTCTGCTGCCACTATCGAGCGTGCCGGCGGCATCCTGGAGGACATCCGTCAACTGCCCGGTCACGAGCCAACTCGTCGCTATTGGATCGCGCTATAGCCTGCCTTGGCTTTGACTGTACCGTCGGTGACCGTTGCTGAATATCGGTCAAGCACACCCGAAGCCCTAGTACCTAGCTCTGCCTGAGGTGCGCGGGGTATTGTGTCGTCGTTGCGACGTGCAACGATTTCCCGACGAAAGGCCGCCATGTCCGCTGAGACCACGCATTCTCGCTACCCTGCCGAAACGGCTCGCTACCTTGCCCATTCCATGTACGCCAAGGCGACGAGCCCTGCGAGCAAGACGTTTGCGCTCGCGATTGCTGCAGGCTTCTTAATCGGTCTGGGCTTCGTGTTCTATGTCACTACCCAGATGGGGGCGGCAGGGGCTGGCTGGTACGGCCTGGCGAAGCTCGTTGCGGGCCTGTCCTTCTCGGTGGGCCTGATTCTCGTGGTCCTCACGGGAGCCGACCTCTTTACCTCGACGACGATGACGTTCATACCCCTTGTCCAGCGCCGCATCACGGTGGGGCAGTGGGCCAAGCACTGGTCGATCGTCTATGTGGGCAACCTCGTGGGTGCCCTCCTTCTCGCAGGCCTGATTGTCGCCTCGGGAACGTACGAGCAAGGCCACGGCGCCTGGGGGGCGGCTGCAATTTCGACGGCGATGGCGAAGGTCTCCCACACGTGGACGCAGGCGTTTTTCCTTGGCGTCCTGTGCAATGTGCTTGTGTGCCTGGCGATTTGGCTCGCCTACACGGGTGCGACGACGGCGGACAAGATCCTCGCCATCATCAGCCCGGTTGCATTGTTTGTGGCGACAGGCTTCGAGCACTCGGTGGCTAACATGTTCCTCATCCCCATGTCCATCATCACCAGCCGCGTCGGCGGAGCAGAATTCTGGGGTTCGCAGGGCGTAGCAGCAGCCGGCCTATCGGCGTCGACGGCCGAGCAGACCCTGACCGTGCCGTCCTTTCTCCTGGACAACCTCATCCCGGTGACCTTGGGCAATATCGTTGGCGGTGGCCTGCTCATCGGCTTGTTCCTGTGGTGGACTCACGTGCGTATTGATGAGCGCGCCGCAGAAAAGGCAGCCGCCTAGCGCGGTCCTCGCTCGCTATCGTTCCTGCGCTAGGCGCGCGATGCGCCGGGCCCAGAGCCGCATATGGGGGTGGGCGAGTGCGTCGAGGTTGTCGTTGTCAATCACCCAATCCTCCGTCATGCGGCCGATGGCAGCGAGGCCGGGAATTGGCACCTCTTGCGCGTCGAGGACGCTACCGGCGGCGTCGACGCGCACGCCGGCCCGATCGACGTTCTTCCCGGACCACACGCTGAGGTAATCCTCGATCTGCGCTAGTGCCGGGTAGGCGCCGGGCCAGAAGCCGGCAGGCGGCAGAACGCAGTCCACGAAGACGTCCACCCGCTCGGGCAGCTCCAAGGCGTCGATCCCGGCGTCGAGATGGCGGGTGTCGATCAGACCAGTCTCGACGAGGGTGAGAATCTTCTGTGAATTGATCAGCGGCGGACCGTAGCTGGACTTCTTCACGAGCCCGTAGGCGCGCTTGAACTCCTTCCACTGCTTGGCAGGGAAGATCTCGCCCTCGACCCTCCGGCCGATCTCGGCCATGACCTCCTGCCACGTCTCGCTCATGACGATTCGCGCGGGTATCTCGCCTTCGCCGCGGGCGGCGTCGACCGCCTCAGCGAGACGCTCCCGAGCGCGACCCGGACCGGGCTGGGGACCGGCCATAACGGCGTCGTAAGCCTGTTCGGGGTCGGAAAATCCACGGGCGCGCAGGACGTCCACCGTGAGCTCGCGCAAGGCGTCCATCAGCTCGCCAAGGTCGAGTGAGCGCATGATGGCCGCCCGAGCCGCCTCCCAGCGCCGGGCGGGGATGTCGTTCAGGACGACGTCGAGCGGCGGTTTGGCGTCCGGGAAGGCGCCATCGCGATTCGTTGCGAGGATCTCGGGCTCGCGGCCGCTGGGCGTATATCGGCGCCCGTCCGGGCTGAATTGGCCACCGCGGCCCTCCGTGAGCGCCAGGGCGACGTCGACGAAGGTCAGGCCTGCCCCACGCGTGGCTACGCGTGAGCCGGGGGCGATATCGTCGAGGTTCGACACGGGATACGGGTCGGTGACGAGGCAGTCGGCGATGTGGGTGATGTCTTGGGCCGTCAGCGGTGTGCGGGCGTGGTCCGCGTGGCCCATCGTCAGCAGTAGTTCTGGTACGTTCACGACGCCGTCGGGGCAGGTCACCGCCCAGGCGCCCGGCTCTCCGCCGACGGCGAGCGCCTTGCGGTGCTCGACGAGGTCGATGTTGGCGGGTAAGGCGTTGATGACGACGTCGGCTGCGTAACTGAAATATCGGCCCACCTTGCGTCGTGGCGGAAAGTCCTCGCCGGGCTCATCCGACCACTCGTCAAAGCTCATCCCGACGATGGGGTGAGGCGCGCGATGGCCATGCTGGGCGCGCTCGCCCGTGAAGCCGTCCGCGGCCTGCTGGCGATCCACCGCGAATGTGTCGACGATCTTGGAGTGCGCGTTCAGGCGCGAGAACCCCGGCTGGTCCGGATAAAAGGGTGTGCCCTGGCCGATGACGCGCGCTCCGGCGTCGTCGAGCGCCCCGAACAGATGCACGCGCAGCGGGGTGGTCACCTCGGCGGCCACCGCGTGCAATGCGCTCAGACCGCGCGGACCGGCGCCAATGATTGCGATCTCCATGATCCCTCCTGCGGACAACAGTAGTCCCCGGAGCCGTGAAGCGCCGAGGACCGAGCCGATGAAGGTTAGCTGAGAACCTTGATCTGGTAAGGGTAGTGGTAAAGCCGGTTGTCGGAAGCCGCCATCGTGGCCTTGATGTGGTGCCACAGCGTCAGGACGAAGCTCAGGAACACCATGGGCAGGCCGATCGGGGCCAGGATGAGCGTGATCGTGAGGATCCATCCCGCCAGCGACAGCGCCCACATGCCAAGGTTGAAGTTGAACGATTGTGCGGCCGCTCGGCGAACGTAGGGGTTGTCCTTCTTCAAGAACCACACGAGGAAGGGGCCAACGAAGGAAATCCATCCCGCAGAGACGACCCAGGCGATGACGGCCGATAGGTGCGCAAGCATCGCCCACGTGCGATCATCTTCGCTGTGGGGCCGGGGCTCGTGGGTGAGGTACGAGTTTCCAAAAGAATCGTAGTGGGTCATGCGTTTAGTATCCCCCTCTCGTGGGACCATAGTAAAGGGGAGTGCGCCCCATCTTCGTGGGACGTGTTCTCATCGGCTGGGTTCGGGGCGATAGGGTTACGTTATGAGCTTTTCTCACGATGAACGACGCCGTCTCGCTGACCTCCTCCTTGCCAAGGGGCCCGATGCTCCCACGCTGTGCGAAGGATGGTTGACCCGTGACCTAGCGGCCCATCTGTGGATTCGAGAAAATCGTCCCGACGCCGCGGCCGGCATGTTCGTCTCCTCCGTTGAGGGGCATCTGAGAGCGACGATGGCGCAGGTGAAGGAGCGGCCCTATGGCGAACTTGTTCACGACTGGGCCGAGGGTCCGGGCAAGTTCAGTCCAGTGCGCCTCATCGACCGCTGGCTGAACCTGGCCGAGCATTTCGTTCACCATGAGGATGTTCGCCGTGGACAGTGGATGGTTGACGGAACGTTGCCCCAGGCGCGCTCGCTGAGCGAGGAAGAGAACGCGACGCTGGCCAAGGCTGTGGTGGCCATCTCCAAGATGCTTCTGCGCCACAGCGAGCACCCCGTGCAGATCCGCATTCCTGGACGCGTCACGTTTGACCTGCACCCCAAGTCCGCTGACCGCGGTTCGGCCGTCACGGTCATGGGTGAACCCGGCGAGGTATTGCTGTGGCTCTTCGGGCGCGACGCCGTCCACGTCACCATGTCGCCCGAGGGCGCGCCGGATCCGCGCAAGGTTCATCCCTAGGCTCGTTTGCGCGCCGGGCCGTCGTCAGACTCGTGGCCTCTCGGGCACGCGCTAGGGCTTGACGACGGTTATGGCCCATTGGGCGGGGCCCGTCTTCATGAAGTCTTTCGTGCCGTAGCCGTTTTCGGCCGCCCAGCGGGGGATCGCCTCGGTGGCCTGGGTGCAGTCGAAATGGATGACGAGTTCGTCGCCCGCCTCAAGGTCGTGCATGACAGCTTTGGCTTCCTGCACGGGGAAGGGGCAAACGAGTCCGTTGGTGGTGAGAATGTGCTGGGCCATGTTTCCTCCTTAGGACTTGACCAGTTGCGTGCGATTGGTGATGAAGATCTTTGCGGCGAGCCCGGCGCCTGCCAGCATGGCGAGCAGGGCTGTCCATCCTTGCCAGGAGAACATGGAGGTTTCCACGAGCCCGTTGCCGATCGTGCAGCCTCCGGCCCACGTGGCACCCCAGCCCATGAGCGCTCCGCCGAGGAGGGATTTCACGATGATGTCCGCGCTCGGGACGCGCACTTTGAACTCGCCGGATGCCCTTGCCGCGAGGAATGATCCCGCGATGATGCCAACAACGAGGAGGGCGCCCCAGTCGATGGACTGCTCGCCGGTGGTGAAGTATGTGGTGAGGTTCGTGACCGGGACGGTGATACCTAGGCCCCATTGGCGTCCGCTCGCCCAGCTCAGCGGCCAGGCGGCGACGGCGATGATGCCCACAAGGATTCCGACGGCGTAGGGATTCCAGGCCTTCTCGAAGAGGAGGTGCGCCAGGCCGGTCTTCTCGGGCGGGAGCGAGGCCAGTGGCAACCGCGGGCGGGTGAGATTCAGATACGCCCACGTGGCGGTCCCGGCGGCTAGGACGGCGACGAGGACCCACGACGAAACGCCAAGGCTTGCGTAGATCGTGGGAGTCTCGGTGGCTCCCCAGGTGCGGACGGCGGCGGTGGCCTGCCCGAGCGGTCCGCGCGTGAAGATCGTGGCGAAGAGCGCGTAGAAGATGAGGGCGAGCCAGGAACCGACCAGACCTTCGCCGGCACGATAGAGCGTGCCCGTGGCGCATCCGCCGGCCATCACCATTCCCACGCCGAAGACCAGCCCACCGACGACGGTGGCAAACGGCGCGAACGGGCTCGCGACCGTGCTGATCGGCAGGAGTCCGCTCGTCTCCAGGGCTGCCAGGCCGAGAGCTTGGACGGTGATGGCGACGAAGAGTGCGCCGAGCCACCAGGTGTTCTTCGCGATCCACACCTCACGCAGGGCACCGGTTATACAGAAGCGCCCACGCTGGAGGACGAATCCGAATACGGCGCCGAGGAAGAAACCTGTGAATATCATTCTGTAGATCATAAAAGTAACAATGGAGCTATTAAAAAATAGTTCTCGTCTGCGGGTGGGCTTCCGCGGGAGCATCGCCAGCGCAAGGCCTTGATATGTCAGCAATCCTGGCGCGTCGATGGCCGATTTTGTTTTCTTCGTTACGCTGGCGTCCCTTCCCGCGGGTAGCAAAAAGCCCCGACGTCGTGAATGACGCCGGGGCAGCGGCCTCACCGATTACTTGCGCAGGCCGTCAATGATGCGGTTGAGAGTGGGCGACGGGCGCATCGCCGCGTCGACCTGATCCTTCTTGGGGCGGTAGTATCCCTCGATACCCGAGTGTTTACCCTGCGATGCGAGCAGCTCTTCCTCGATCTTCGTCGCGTTGTCTGCCAAGTCCTTGGCCACCGGCGCGAAGGTGGCCGCCAGCTCGGCGTCGTCGGCCTGCCTGGCCAGCTCGTCGGCCCAGTAGATGGCGAGCCAGGCGTGCGAGGAACGAGTGTCGGGCATGCCGGTCTTGTACTGCGGGGAACGCCCCTCGTTCAGCAGGGTTTCGGTGGCTCGGTCGAGGGCAGCCGCGACGACGTCGGCGCGTCGGTTGCCACAGAAGCGGGCAAGCTGGCGCAACGACTCGGCTAGCGCGAGGAACTCGCCCAACGAGTCCCAGCGCAAATGCATCTCGTTGATGAGCTGTTCGACGTGCTTGGGGGCCGAGCCGCCGGCGCCCGTCTCGAACAATCCGCCCCCGGCCATGAGCGGCACCACGGACAGCATCTTCGCCGACGTGCCCAGCTCCATGATGGGGAACAGGTCGGTCAGGTAGTCGCGCAAGACGTTGCCCGTCACGGAAATCGTGTCCTCCCCACGGCGCAGGCGATCGACGGTGAACGCGGTGGCCTCGGTGGGGGACAACACCCGGATGTCGAGCCCGTCGGTGTCCTCATCCTCGAGGTAGGCGGCAACCTTGGCCGCAATTGCGCGGTCGTGAGCGCGCTCTGGATCGAGCCAGAACACGGCCGGCATCCCCGAGATGCGGGCCCTGCGGACGGCCAACGAGACCCAGTCGCGGATGGGGGCGTCCTTCGTCTGGCACGAACGGTAGATGTCGCCGGGGGCGACGTCGACGGACATGAGCACCTGGCCATCCTTGCGCACCTCGACGCGGCCATCGTCGGCGATCTCGAAGGTCTTGTCGTGCGAGCCGTACTCCTCGGCCTTTTGAGCCATCAGCCCCACGTTAGGAACTGTGCCCATCGTGGCCGGATCGTAGGCTCCGTTTTTCTGGCAATCCTCGATGACCGTCTGATAGACGTCGGCGTAGGACGAATCGGGGATGACGGCGAGCGTGTCCGCGGGCTTCCCGTCCGGGCCCCAGACCTGGCCGCCGTTGCGGATCATGGCCGGCATCGAGGCGTCGACGATGACGTCCGAGGGCACATGCAAGTTAGTGATGCCGCGGTCCGAATTCACCATCGACAGGCCGGGACCCTGTGCGAGCTCGCGTTCGAAGGACGCGCGGATGTCCACGCCGTTGTCCAGGGCGTCGAGACCGGCGAGGACAGCGCCCAGGCCGTCGTTGGCGGACAGGCCCGCGCGGCGAAGATCCTCGGCAAAGGTAGCGAACGTGTCGGGGAAGAACGCCCTGACGGCGTGACCGAAGATGATCGGATCGGAGACCTTCATCATGGTGGCCTTCAGGTGTAGGGAATAGAGGAGGCCTTCGTCCTTGGCGGCCGCCACCTGCGCGGACAGGAAGGAGTCGAGGGCCTCGGCTTCCATCTTCGTGGCGTCAAAGACGTCGCCGGCCGTGACCGGAACCGTCTTCAACGTCCTTTCCCGGTCCTTGCCCACGAAGACGATGTCCACGACGCCGTCGTCGGCAATCACGCTCGCCTGCTCGTTGGAACGGAAATCGCGTGAGCCCATGGTTGCCACGCGGGTGGAAGAGTTGGCTGACCACGCCTTCATGGAATGCGGATGGGCCTTGGCGAAGTTCTTCACCGCCGCAGGCGCACGACGGTCCGAGTTGCCCTCGCGAAGGACGGGGTTGACGGCCGAGCCCTTGACGGCGTCGTAGCGGGCGCGGATCTCGCGCTCCTCATCGGTGGAGGGGCTCTCCGGGTAGTCGGGAAGCGAGTAGCCGGCCTCCTGAAGCTCCTTGATAGCGGCCTTGAGCTGGGGAATAGACGCCGAGATGTTGGGAAGCTTGATGATGTTCGCTTCAGGAGTGGTTGCCAGTGCGCCGAGTTCGGCGAGCGCATCGACCTGTCGCTGGTCGCTGGGAAGGAAGTCGGATAGGGAGGCGATGATGCGGCCGGCCAGCGAGATATCGCGAAGCTCTACCTCGATTCCCGCCTGGGAGGTAAAACCTTCCACGATGGGTAGCAGTGAGGCGGTGGCAAGCATCGGCGCTTCGTCGGTGTAGGTGTAGATGATCCGGGCCATGGATTCTCCTCTGGGACGATAGATTCTCTTGACTTCAAGATTATATGAAAATGTGTTGCCATGTGAGGCATAACGCAATCTCTTGACCTGTTTGTGGCTCTCGGTGTGATATTGCCCTACAACGGCGAATTTTCTGGGGAAAACTTTCAAGATGGAACCCTCTCGTTGATACGGTAAAGGCAGTGAAAATCGACTGAGGGAGCACAATGGAGCAAGGGAGCGCGTTGAAGCGATGGCCGCTGTCCCCAGGCGTCGTTGAATTCCCGTCCGGCCGCCGAGTCCGCGGCCGCTCATGGCGCAAGGCCGTCGATGAGCCGGCCGATCTGTGCATCATGCTGACCACCGGTGTAGGCGCCCGTTTCGGCCGCCCTGGCGTGACCTCCTCAGCCGAAGAAACCATCACGATTGACTGGCCGGATTTCCGCCTGCCGCGCAGGCCCGCCCAAGCGCACGAGGTGCTCCGGGATGCCTGGGAGCGTGCGGCCGCGGAACGCGTCGAAATCGTCTGCGGAGGCGGAGTCGGCCGAACCGGCACTGCCCTGGCCATCCTGGGCGTCCTTGATGGCATGGAGCCGCAGGCCGCCATCGATTTCGTCAAGAAGAACTACAACGAACGTTCCGTAGAAACCCCGGCTCAGCGTGCCTTCGTCAACGATATGGGCGCAGAAAACAACTAGGCCATGGACTACGAAGTTGGCGTTGACATCGTGCCCTCGAGCGAAGACAACGTGATTGACTGGCTACGATCCCTCCCCGTTTTCCCTGACGCCATCGAGCATTACGGCCAGGACCCCCACCAGATCATCGAGTGGTACGGAGACCCGGCGGCCAAACCGATCTGCTTCGTCCACGGCGGCTGCTTCCACGACGCGAACGCGCTGCCGGCCACGCGCCCCGCGGCACGGGCCCTCGCAGAGGCCGGATACTATGTTGGTCTCGTCGACTATCGTATTGCTGATGCCAGGCCGGAGCTGACGTCGTCGGACGCCATGAAACTCGCGGTGCATCCGGTGCTCGGGGAGGCGATCTGGGTCGGCCACGACGCCGGTGGTGCCTTCGCCATGAACGTGGTGATGGCACCGGAGACGCCGGTGAGGGCTGCCGTGCTCCTCGCCCCCATCCTCGACCTCGCCCGCGACGTGCGCGAAGACCCGGAGGGACACAACGGGCCGACCGCGCGCTGGATCGGCGGATCGCCGGAGGAGTGCCCCGAACGCTACGCCATGTACGACCCGATGTTTAACTACTATCATGTGGGGCCCGCGCGCTTCCGGGCCCGTGACCTATCGATCGACATCATTCACGGCGCCGACGACCAGATGATCGGCGTCGAACGCTCCCGCGACGTGCGTGCCGAGCCCTTCAACCTCGCCATCGTCGAGGGTGCTGACCACATTGACCTCATTTGCCCCGGCCAAGACGCCTGGGTCTACTTCCTCGGCGCGCTAGCCAGCGTCGAATAGCTTCCGCGTCGAAGAGCGGACGGGTGCTCGTGGGCACGCCGGCTAGCATCTTCGCCAGCACTACGCAAAATACCGGCCAAAGGGTGGGGTTTCCTGCTTGGCTGAATAACAACGTGGCCGGAGCGGGCTTGGCGTCCTAGACTTGGGCCATGACTTCCGAATTTATCCGCGATTACGCTTCGTTCATTTCTGAGTCCCCCTCGTCCTTCCATGCGGCGCAGGCCATCGAGCGCAGACTCGTCGAGGCCGGCTACGTCCGCCAAGACGAAGGCGCGGCCTGGGCCGGTCTGGCCAAGGGCTACGTCGTGCGCGGGGGAGCGGTGATCGCCTGGCACGTCGGGCAGGTGGCGGATGACTGCGGATTTAGGGTGGTTGGCTCGCACACAGATTCGCCCAGCTTCAAGGTCAAGCCCTTCCCAGGCAGCCACGCGCACGGGTTCGGCCAGGTCAACGTGGAGGTCTATGGCGGGCCGCTGCTGAATTCGTGGCTCAATCGTGACCTCGGCATCGCAGGCATCGTCACGGATATTGACGGCGTCAACCACCTTGTGCGCACGCCCGCGGTGATGGTCATTCCCCAGCTGGCGCCCCACCTAGATCGTAGCGTCAACGACAAGCTCGAGCTCTCCCGGCAGAAGGATTACAAGCCGATTTGGAGCGTGGGTGAGGCGGATCTTCTGCGTTACATTTGCGACCACGCCGGCGTGGATCCGCAGCGGGCGGCAGCCTTCGACCTGTTTGCCTACGATGTCCAAGTGCCCCTCGTCTTCGGTGGCGAAAGTGGGGAGGACTTCTTCGCCTCGGGCCGCCAAGACAACCTATCCTCGGTCTTCACATCGTTGACGGCTTTCCTCTCTGCCGAGACGGACGCCGCCGTGTCCGACGGCGAAGACATCGCGATCTTCGCGGCGTTCGACCACGAGGAGGTCGGCTCGTCGACCTACTCGGGCGCGGCGGGCCCCTTCCTGGAGACGACGATGCGGCGCATCGCGGCCAGCCTCGACATGGAGGGCGTTGGCGACGAGCGCTTCGCTCGGATGATCGCTAACTCGTCCTGTATTTCCGCGGACGCCGGGCACTCGATCAGCCCCAACAAGGCCAACCTGCACGATCCCGACCACCATCCCGTCCTCGGCGGAGGCCCGCTGCTCAAGGTCAACGCGAACCAGCGCTATGCCACGGAGGCGACCGGATCAGCACTCTGGCTACGATCGGCCGCGGCGGGCGGCGTCGCCACCCAACAGTTCGTGTCCAATAACGACGTGCCGTGCGGCTCGACGATCGGCCCGGCTACCGCGAGCCGACTCGGAATCCTCACGGTCGACGTCGGCATCCCGCTCCTGTCGATGCACTCGGTACGCGAGCTGTCCTCACCAGCCGACCTCGAGGCGATGACGACGATTCTTCAGGGGTACTGGGCTGGTGCATAAAAAACCCAACTACAATTCGGCCCACGCGCTCGACCGCGCGGCGCGCGCCCATCCGCAGCGGGAGTCGATCTACTACGGCGGGGAGACGATCACGGTCGTCGAGGCCGCCGTGCGCACGCGCAAGCTCGCCCAGATGCTGGCGGCGGCTGGCGTGACCGAGGGCGATCGCGTCATGCTCATCTCGCACAATTCGCCCTACCACTTGCTGTTGCACGTGGCGTGTGCGCGGCTGGGCGCGATTTTCGTGCCGGTCTCGCCGAAGGTGACGCGAGCCGACCACCAGGCCATGATCGACTTCTGCGCGCCGCGCGTGGTGGTGCTCGAGGCCCAGCTTGCCGACCTGGGCATGTTCACCTCGCCGGGCACGCTGTTGCACCTCGTGATCGACGACGACGTGTTCACCTCCGCCGTTGCGACCGCCATCTCCAACGGCTTCTACGGCATCTCTGCCGCGATGGAGGCTCAGAACGGCAAGTTCATCACGACCATCAAGGACGGCGCGACCGCCCTCAACTCGCGGCAATACCCCGAGGGCCCCGCGGCGATGATCTTCACCTCTGCCTCGGCAGGCGCGCCGAAGGCGGTGGAGCTCACCCACGAGCAGCTGTGGTGGGCGAGCCGTAACTTCCGTGAGGGCTTCGAGTATGACAACCATGACACGCTGCTCACGGTGGCTCCGCTGACGCACATCGGTGGTTTCAACGGCACGACGCTCGACCTGTTCAGCCACGGCGGCAAGGTGGTGATTGTGCGCGAATTCAACCCGGGCAGGGTCCTCGACCTACTCGAAGCGCACCGGGTGAACATGATGTTCGCCGTGCCCACGATGTATGCGGCCCTTCTTGACCATCCCGCCTTCGCCGAACGCGACTTGACGAACTGGAGGCTACCGCTGATCGGCGGCAGCGTCGTTCCCGAGTCGCTCATCAAACGTCTGACGAGCCACGGGCTGTACCCACTGAACGTGTGGGGGATGACCGAGACGGCGGCGTCGGGCACCTACCTTCCCGCCGAACAGCTGTTGGAGCGGCCCGGATCGATCGGGCGCCCGTTCGCCCACACGGAGGCCCGGGTGGTCGACGCCGATGGCAACGACGCGACCGAGGGAGAACTCCTCGTGCGTGGGCCCAACGTCGTGGGCGCATACTGGCATGACCCGGAGGCGAGCGCGCAGGCGTTCCGTGGGGGATGGCTGCACACCGGAGATCTGGTGCGCCTCGATGCGGATGGCTTCCTGTGGATCACGGGTCGCCTGCACAACATCATCAACTCTGGCGGAGTCAAGCTTCAGGCCGAAGAAATCCAGGCGGTGCTCGCCCAGATGGAAGGGGTCTCGGACTGCGCCGTCATCGGCACGCCCGACGAGACGTGGGGCGAGACCGTCTCCGCCGCGCTCGTCATGCAGGCCGGCTACGACGTGCCCACCCTCGAAGAGGTCCAGCGCCACGTCGGGGTATTCCTGGCGCGATTTAAAGTTCCGCGAAAGCTTATTGTCGTCGGAGGGCTTCCCACCAACGCCAACGGCAAGGCCGACCGCAACGCGCTCGCGGCAATGTTCGCCGCCGCGCAATCGCAATAGAATCCGCCGCGCAATCGCAACGGAGCCCGCACAGGACGCGTGCGGGCTCCGCTGGTATTTGGATAAACGGGCCTACTTGTGGCGTGCGACGATCGAGGCGGCCTCCTGGCGGGCGAACAACGGTTCGTTTGAGTCTCCCGCGCCCGCGATGCCCCGCAGGTTCTCGGGAATCTCCCAGCCCTTGTGCTTCATCGCGCGCGACCACAGCGAGCCCGACCTGTACGAGGACCGCACCAGCGGTCCGGCCATGATGCCTGCGAAGCCCATCTCGTAGCCGATCTTGGACAGCTCGACGAACTCCTCCGGCTTGACCCACCGATCAATGGGGTGGTGAAGCTTGGAGGGGCGGAGGTATTGGGTGATGGTGAGGATGTCGCATCCGGCCTCGTGCAGATCCTGCATCGCCTCGAGGACTTCGTCGCGCGTCTCGCCCATGCCGAGAATGAGGTTGGACTTCGTGATGAGGTTGTTCTCGGAGGCGAACGTGATGAGGTCCAGCGAGCGCTCGTAGCGGAAGGCGGGGCGAATCTTCTTAAAGATGCGGGGCACGGTTTCGAGGTTGTGCGCCAACACCTCCGGTCGCGAGTCGAAGACCTGCTGGAGGGCGGGCGCGCCGCCTCGCATGTCGTCGATGAGGAGTTCAACGCCCGTATTGGGGCACAGCTCGTGAATCTGACGGCAGGTCTCGGCATACAGCCAGGAGGCGCCGTCTTCGAGGTCGTCGCGCGTGACGCCGGTGATCGTGGCGTAGTTCAGCTGCATTTCGCGCACATTCTCGGCGACGCGGCGCGGCTCGTCGACGTCGTATTCCGTGGGCTTGCCCGTCTTGATAAAGCAGAAGTCGCAGCGGCGGGTGCAGATGTCGCCGCCGATGAGGAAGGAGGCCTCGCGGTCTTCCCAGCACTCGTAGATGTTGGGGCAGTTGGCCTCCTTGCACACGGTGTGCAGACCCGAGCCGTCCACGCGTGAACGCATGTCCGTGTACTCCTTGCCCACCGTGGCCGTCGTTTTAATCCAGCCCGGCTTGGTTTCGATCGGGGTTTCGGCGTTGCGTTCTTCGACGCGAAGTAGCTTGCGGCCGCCGGGATTAATCCGGGGATCGCTTTGGTCTAGGCTCAATTTCCCTCCTTGAATTACAGCCATTGTAACGACGCCGTCGCGCCGATGCCCGCCCAGGCTAGGCTTGCGGCCGGCTTCCCTTCGGCTCCCACATGGTGCCTGTGACGTCGTTAATGAACTTGGGGGCGGAATTATTCCGTATCGTTGCCAAGATCTCCTCGGAGTTGGCGGTGGTCAGCTCCTGCGTCGGGCGCAGGAGAAGCGGCTGGTAGGCGGCCGCGAGGTGGGGCAGGAGGACGGAGGCGACGTCGGCCAGCGTCGTCGTGATGCCTAAGGATTCGAGGGAGGCCACCCCAGCGTCCTGCAAACCGCAGGGGATCACCTTCATGAACAGGTCGAGGTTGGTGGTGACGTTGAGGGCCAGGCCGTGCATGGTGGCGTCGTCGGCAAATTTGATACCAATCGCACATAGCTTGCGGTCCTTTTGGCCCGGTTGAAGAATCCAGACGCCGGAGCGCCCCTCGACCTGGTAGGTCTGCAGGCCGAATTCCTTCATGGCGTCCATGATGGCCAACTCGGTGTTGCGCACGAACGTGACCACGTCCTTGGGTGGGCGCACCTTGACCACGGGATAGACCACGAGCTGGCCGGGCCCGTGATAGGTCACTGACCCGCCCCGATCCATGCGGATAACGGGGATGGAGGTGTCAGGGATATCGGCGTCGTTCGTGCGCCTGCCGGCCGTGTAGGTGTCCTGGGACTCCCAGACGATCAGGGAGTCGGGCATGCGCTGGGCGGCGACCTCGCCGTGAATAAAGCGTTGGACATGGTCGACGTCCATGTATTGTAACGGGCCGAAGTTTAACATATTGACGATCTGCACGGAGTCAGCCTAGTTTGGAAGTCCGCAGCTATCGACTCCGTAAGCGCTGTTTTGACCACATCAGGGGAAAATAGGCGTGATTTTGGACCGAATTTCGGCCGAGATGGGATTGCAAAGGTGATTAGACGTGGGGTTGGGTATAGACTGCCAGACCAGAAGTGAAGACATGACGTCCATCGTCCCAGCGAGGCGGAGGGCGTTCCACTAGAGAAGGCCTCGCATGACAAAGTATCTGATTCGGCGACTGCTGAACTACGTAGTTCTGCTGTTCGTTGCCGTGACAATTGCCTACTTTTTGGCAGGCACTCAGCTGGATCCGCGTTCGATGCTCATCGAAAATGAGCTGACCAGAATGGCCAACCGCTCCTACGTTGAAGTGGTCCAGACCGTCGATGCGCGCCTCAACGGCTGGAACATCAACCCACTGGAATCGATCTGGAGCCGCTACGTCGACTGGCTGGGCATGGTCTTTGGCCAGTGGGACTGGGGATTCTCCCCGCTGGGTGAGTCCGTCAACGATCAGGTTGCCAATCGAATTCTGCTCTCTTTGCAGCTTGTCTTCCTCGGCTTCTTCATCGGAATCATCGGTGGCGTGGCCATCGGTGCGTGGGCTGCCGTCCACCAGTACTCGGTGCCGGACCGCATCATCACCATCCTCGCGATGATCATCATCTCCACCCCGGCGATGGTGATTGCTATTGGCCTACAGATGGCTGCCGTCTGGTTTAACAACACGTTTGGAACAGAGTTCTTCCAATTTATTGGGCCACAGGCGCCGATTCCTCCGGAAGGATTCTGGCCGAATTTGCAAGATCGCCTCCAGCATCTGTTGCTTCCCACGATCGCAATCTCCATGGGAGGTCTGGCCACCTATTCGCGCTACCAGCGCAACCTTATGCTGGACACCCTCGGGGCTGACTACGTGCGCACCGCCCGCGCCAAGGGCCTGCGGTTTGGTACTGCGGTTCGTCGCCACGCTCTGCGCACATCCCTCATTCCGATCGCCACCTACTTCGCATTTGGTATTGCGCTTCTTGTGCTGGGAGCAGCTATCACAGAGCAGGTCTTCGGATGGGAAGGCATGGGCATCTACGGCGTGAAGACCATTCAGGGACAGGACATCAATGGAACAGCTGCCGTTGTTGCATTTTCGGGCGCGGCTACCCTGACCGGTGCTTTTCTCTCTGACGTCCTTATTGCGGCTGTCGATCCTCGAGTGAGGGTGAACTGATGAACAAGAATCTTGATCCTATGGCCGAAACTGTGATGCCCGATCAGCTCTCGCCGATGGCCAATGCAAATGAATTAAGGGCTGTCAAGGAAAAGCTGACTGCGCAGACCGCTGAACGCATCGCGGCGACTAAGCGCTACTCGCGCCGTCAAATTGTGGCGCGTCGCTTCTGGCGCAACAAGACGGCCGTGTTTGGAGTGGTGGGTCTAACAGTCATCCTTCTGGCAGCAGTGCTGGGTCCTTACCTCACGGAATGGTCTTTCTTTGATCGTGATCGCGGGCACTACCTCAAAGCTCCCTCGGCTGAGCACTGGTTCGGCACAGACAAACGTGGCCGAGATATGTTCGCGATGACGATGGAAGGCCTGCGCAAATCTCTCATCATCGGCTTCGCTGTGGCTCTCATTCAGACTGGATGGGCTGCGCTATTTGGTGCATCGGCGGCGTACTTCGGCGGCTGGGTGGACAAGTTTGCCACTTGGCTTATTGACTTGATGCTGGTGATCCCCTCTTTCCTCATGATCGCCATCATTTCTAACCGCTTTGGGGCTGAGCGTTCCGGAGTTCTCGTTTTCATCTTGCTCCTCGCGGCATTCGGGTGGGTGCTCACATCGCGCGTCGTCCGTTCTTTGACGATGTCGGTCAAGAACCTTGACTACGTTCACGCTGCCAAATATATGTCGGTCCCCTCGAGGACGATCATCGTCCGCCATATCCTGCCTAACATTTCCTCCCTGCTGATTATTGACTTCACTCTTGGCGTGGCATCCGCCGTGCTGTCGGAGACGTCGCTGTCTTACTTCGGATTCGGAATCAAGGATCCTCAGGTTTCTCTTGGCTCACTCATTGGTGCGGGTCAGGCTTCTGCCCTGACGCATCCGTGGCTCTTCATCCCGCCGGCATTCGTGCTCGTCATTATGCTTGCTTCGGTCAACTTCATCGGTGATGGCATGCGCGACGCTCTTGACCCATCATCGAAGTCCGGAGGCGGCAAGGCGTAATGACAGAGAAGAACGTGAAGGAAGAGGGCATCGTGAACTCCAAAAAGAACATTGGCGAGCGTCATCCGCTCCCCGTTGCTACGCCGGGGGTGCCCGTCGTCGAAGTGACGGATCTCAACGTGCGTTTCCCGTCTGAAGACGGCGTCGTTCATGCTGTTCGTGGCGTGAATCTGTCGGTCAACTCGGGTGAAGTCCTTGGCATCGTGGGGGAATCCGGTTCAGGCAAGTCCGTGACGTCAATGTCGATTATGGGGCTGCTTGATCCTTCGGCCAAGGTTGAAGGATCGGTGAAGATCCACGGCACCGAGATTCTTGGCCAGAGCGACAGCTACATGTCGAAGATTCGCGGCAAGAATATCGCGATGGTTTTCCAAGATCCGCTTTCGGCCTTGACCCCGGTTTATACGATCGGTGATCAGATTATCGAAGCGCTTCAGGCCCATGACAAGATTTCCGATAAAGACGCACAGGCTCGCGCTATCGAACTTTTAGGTATTGTTGGAATCCCTAACCCTGAGATTCGCGTCAAGTCCTTCCCACACGAGTTTTCTGGCGGTATGCGTCAGCGTGCGATGATCGCGATGGCGATTGCTAACAATCCGGATCTCATCATCGCAGACGAGCCGACTACCGCTCTGGACGTTACGATCCAGGCCCAGATCCTTGACGTGCTCCGCAAAGCACAGAAGGAGACGGGGGCTGCCGTGATCATGATTACCCATGATCTTGGTGTCGTTGCAGGTATCGCTGACAAAGTCGCAGTTATGTACGCCGGTCGTATCGTTGAGCGTGGCGCCGTGGATGAAATCTTCTACCACTCGGCCATGCCTTACACCATCGGCCTGCTCGGGTCGCTGCCGCGCCTAGATTCAAAGAAGGAACATCAGCTTGCTGTGGTTGAAGGTAATCCGCCTTCAATGCTCTATGAACAGACAGGGTGTCCCTTCGCTGCACGTTGCCCCGTCGCTCAGCTCGCGTGTTTGGACGGCGAGCCGACGCTGGAGCAGGTAAAGTCGGATAATCCGACGATGCTTCATGAAGTTGCTTGTATTCGTCGCGATGAGATTCGTGACGAATCTAAACACTATGAGGATATTTATCCGAAACCGGCTCCCGTTATTCCGCCTTTCGATGGCACTGCGCGCAATGAGCGTGAGGAAGTGCTGCGAATCGAAGATATGAAGAAGCACTTCCCACTGATGAAAGGCTCGGTGTTCCGCCGCCGTGTCGGCACCGTTCACGCTGTCGACGGTATTTCTCTAGATATCCGCGCCGGGGAAACCCTTGGCCTTGTGGGAGAGTCTGGTTCGGGTAAGACGACAACCCTCATGGAGGTTCTCAACCTCGTGAAGCCCATCGAGGGCAAGATCGTCGTTTTGGGCGAGAACACCGCAGATATGACGCGTGCGGACCGCAAACGTGTGCGTAACGATCTGCAGGTAGTTTTCCAGGATCCGATGGCGTCATTGGATCCGCGTATGCCGGTGTTCGACATCATCGCCGAGCCGCTCAAGTATGCCGGTTGGAAGAAGGCTGACATTGAGCCGCGCGTGACGGAACTGATGAATATGGTGGGCCTTGAGCCCGCGCACGTTAACCGCTACCCGCGCAACTTCTCCGGCGGCCAGCGCCAGCGTATCGGAATTGCGCGCGCCTTGGCTGTCCAGCCCAAGCTCCTCGTGCTTGACGAGCCTGTTTCCGCTCTTGACGTTTCCATTCAGGCTGGTGTCATCAATCTGCTTGATGAGTTGCGTGCGAAACTCAATCTTTCTTACCTCTTTGTTGCTCACGATCTGTCGGTGATCCGCCATATCGCTGATCGAGTCGCAGTGATGTATTTGGGTAAACTGGTTGAGGTTGGCGACGTCGACGCCGTCTTCGAAGCTCCACGTCACCCCTACACACAGGCCTTGCTGTCGGCTATTCCGATTCCGGATCCGGCCAAGGAGCGTAGCCGCCATCGCATCTTGCTCCAGGGCGATCTACCCTCGCCGGCCAATCCGCCCACGGGGTGCCGCTTTGTCAGCAGGTGTCCAGTCTATGAGACGCTCGGTGATGGTGAGCGAAAGATCTGCGACGAGACTCATCCACAGTTCTCAACTGTCGGGGAAGACCACGACGTGGCGTGCTATTATCCGCGTCATCTCAACGTTTTCTAGCTTATTATCAGAGGGCGGGGTAGCGGTTTTCGGACCGTTGCCCCGCCCTTTTGTTAGAGATGTTTTGGTGGTTTTAGCTGATTTCTTGGTCACGCTTCGGTAAAAAGGGCCGCTAAGTTTTCACGATCTTAAGATTTTCGACTAACCTATCCCCATGAACTCCCGCACGTCCGGCGGGAGTTAAGTCCTAAAGGAGGACACTCTTATGCGATTCATGAAGGCAAGCGTTGCACTCGCTGCTGCCGCGGCACTCACGTTGAGCGCCTGCTCTGGCTCCGGTGCCAAGAGTGGGGAAGCTTCGTCCAAGACCAGCTCTGCTTCTTCGCTTCCAGCAACCGATTACAACAAGGTAGATCGTGACCAGCTGGCCGACGGTGGAAAACTACGGCTCGCTATTAATTCTTATCCTGAGCAATGGAATGCCAACCACGTTGATGGCAATACAGTGGATCTGAGTACGAAGATTTACGGCTTCATCGCCCCGCGGAACTGGATCTACGACGAAAAGGGTAACTTCGATGTTAACCCGGATTACGTTGAGTCCTATGAGGCGAATACTGATGGCGATGGCACGAACGCCATGGTGATTACTCTTAACCTCAACCCGAAGTCCCACTGGAATGACGGCACCCCGATTACGGCGGCTGACTATCAAGCAGCTTGGAAGGCGTGCTCGGGTCAGATTGAAGGAGTGGCCTGCGCATCTCCTGATGGCTGGACCCAGATTTCTTCGATCGAGGCGGGGTCCTCACCCACGCAGGTTGTCGTCAAGTATTCGGAGAAGTACCCGGACTGGTCGGCAAACTTCTCGACCGTGACGGCGGCTGCTGGTGCCGTTGATTCGAAGTCTTTTAACGAAGGCTGGCTTGACCCGGTTGAGGCAAACAAGTTCCTCGCTGGCCCGTTTAAGGTCAGCGCCTCCAATCCTGCTCAGAAGGTGCTAACGCTTGAGCCCAATCCGCAGTGGTGGGGCAAGGCTCCTAAGCTTTCGACCGTGACCTTCTCGGCCCTCGATCAGAAGGCTACCGCTGCTGGCTACGCTAACGGCGAGATCGACGCTATCGACTTCATCGTTGATGCTGCCACCTACGAAACCGCGAAGGGTCGACCGGACGGCAAGATCACGATGTCTGACTCGGTGCAGTGGCGCCACTTTACTTTCAATTCGCGTGCGGGAGCCCTCCAGGACAAGCTTGTCCGCCAGGCTATCCAGCTCGGCATTGACACCAAGGATATTGCTTCTTCCGACCTTTCTGGTCTTCCTTCCCAGGGCTTGGATCTAAACCTGGGCAACCACTTCTTCATGCCAAGCCAGAAGGGCTACAAGGACAACTCGACCAAGTGGGCTTACGATCCCGAGGCTGCTAAGGCCAAGCTCGAAGAAGCCGGCTACAAGATGAACGATGCGACCAAGGTTTACGAGAAGGATGGCAAGGAACTCGCTGTCCGTTACCTGCGCATTCCGGGGAATGCTGCTAACGAGAACGAAGGCGCAATGTTCATGGACATGATGAAGGAGATTGGCGTCAAGGTCACCTACCAGGATGTTGAGTCGAAGGACTTCTTCAATAACGTCATCAAGGGTGAGTACGACATCACGTCCTTCGCATGGAATGGTACCCCGTACGCAATGGCCAACATCGGACAGATTTACGGCAATCCTTTCGACAAGGAAGGCAAGCTGCAGAACTCTAATTTCACCGGTATGAAGGTGGACAAGATTGATGAGTTCATCGCGGCAATTGCTAAGGAAACTGATGATGACAAGCGTCGTGAGTTGACTAATCAGGTTGACGAAGTGATTTGGGAAGAAGTTATGACTCTTCCGCTCTACTACCGAGCAAACATCACCGCCATCCCGGCTAAGCTTGCCAACTACGGCTCGACCGTCTTCTCCGGAATCCTGCTTCCTGAGAACATCGGATACACCAAGTAACTGAGATTCTCGAGGTATAAGATGAGGGTCGGCCCGGCGGGTCGGCCCTCACTCTTGTGTTACTCAAACTTGGTGAAAGAACGACACATATGTTAGGGTCCCACCCATGTTTATTGCGCATCCTTAGAAGCCACGGTGGGTACTCGGCGCTAGGCCTGTAGCAGTTCGAAATAAATCCTGGGGTGGCCTAAGAATTAGGTCCACTTGGTTTAAGCGTTGACCGTGTTTTCTTGTTTCCATTGTTCCGCATACTTCCGCGGGCTGAGGTAGCCGAGTGCGGAGTGCGGATGGAAGTCATTGTAGCGCCGTGACCACTGGGCCACGAGTAGGCGGGCATGCTCAAGGTTCTCGATGCTGTTATCCTCCAAGAGCTCGTCTCGCATCCGGTTATGGAACGACTCAACGAACCCGTTATGCCATGGCTGGCCTGGCGGAATGAGCGCTTGGATCGTCTTATCCTCGGCCGCCCAAACCTCGAGGGCGTGGGCGATGAACTCAGGCCCGTTGTCCATCCGAATCACCCTAGGGCGTCCTCCGCGCTCCAGACAAGCCACGTCGAGCAGTTCGATCACCGAGCCCGCATCAAGCTTTTTATCGACCGCGAAGGCGACGTGCTCGCGGGTGTATTCATCAATAATGTTGCAAATCTTGATCATCTTGCCATGCCAGGTTGAATCGAACTGGAAGTCCAACGCCCACACGTCGTTCGGGTACTGGCCAGCAGGAACATCACGCTGGCCGTGACCACTGAGGCGTTTACGCTTCTTGCGCGGCAACACGCGTAGACCTTCTTCACGCCACAAGCGCCGGAAAGTTTCCCGGCATACCCCATAACCCTCGGCGAGGGCGTTTCTCCAGGCACGCCGGTGTCCCCACCGGCGGTGATCACGCGCGAACTCGTGCATCCACTCGCGCAAGTCCGCGTATTTATCCGGCGTGCTTTCACGGGTCCTAGCGCGCCGGTAAGCACTGCGAGAGAGCCCAACGATCTGGCAGGAAAGTCTTTGGGAATAGCCCAGCCCAACGAGATGCCAGACGGCATCATGGCGGCGAGCTGGGCTTAGAAGTTTCCCTCCGATAATTCTTTCCACGCAGCCTTCTCCAGCTCTGCCTGACCCAGGAGGCGTTTGAGGCGCGTGTTCTCATCGCGCAGGCGCTGGAGCTCTTTCGCTTCGCTCTTGGTCATCGACCCATAGGTTGCCTGCCACCTATTCAACGTGGCTTCACTAATCCCAAGTTCGGTCAGGATCTGAGCCGTCGTCGAGCCTGATTCCTTCATCTCCCGCGCCTTATCAAGCTTACGAACAATCTGCTCAGGAGTATGCTTACTGAACTTCTTCACCATTCATCCATTCTCCCCACCCACAGGCAGGGGATCAACGGACAACACTCAAGTCACCTGGACCTAAAAACCTAGGGCACTCCAATCCCTTGTGTTGCACCCACGTATGTGGGTGATGTGTGAAAGTCTGAAGATGCGAAATTTTCTTGCCCTTATACCTGTAATGCGCAATCGAGCACGACGCGCCGCCACGAGCGATGTGCGTAACGGCGCCATAAACAAGCGCCGTTACGAGTTGGGGCCCCAACCCAAACTTTGGCCATCCTCACTAGAGTTTGATGCTATCGGGGACATGGATCAGGCTAAGCTGTTGCGCTCCACAATCAGTAAGAACGCTGGGCTCATAAGCATGACGGTACTGTTTTCTATGGTGAGCTTTGGCTCATCAGTACTTGTCTCATGGGCACTCGGCCGTGCCCTTGATGCCGGTATTGACCGAGGCCTGACCACTGATCTCCTACCGGGCATCGTGCTCCTTATAGGGGTTATCTTCTTCCGGGTTCTCGGTACACTTTCCGAACCTCTTTTCATCGTCAGCTCACTGCGTGCAAACATTGGTTGGTCAATGGCCATGGTGCGCCGCTTGGTAGGCGTTCGGCGCGGTGGCCGATACGCTATGCCCGCCGGAGAAATGGTGGCAGCGGTAACCACGGATGCACAAAAGATCGGCCAGTTTCTCCGGATGGTCCCCGAACTGATCGCAGCCGCTTTCTCTTTTGTGCTCACGGTCGTTCTTATGATTCGCATTAGCCCTTTGCTCGGAACCATCGTCGCTCTCGGATTGCCCATCGCTATCAGCCTGATGACTCTTCTCATCAAACCACTCCACAAGCGCCTTGACGTCCAGCGTGAAGAGCGCGGCAGGCTTACGACGCTCGCTTCCGATGCTGCGGTGGGGCTACGCGTGCTACGCGGAGTGGGCGGAGAAGACATTTATACCCAGCGATACGCCGTCCAATCGGAACGAGTATGCCAAACGGGGATACAAGCGGCGGCACTTCAAGCTTTCATGCGCGGGCTGACGACGGCCGTGCCCGGGATAGTCACAGCGGTGATCGTCGGCGGCGGCTTGTGGGAGGTCTTCCATGGCACCATGACCTATGGTCAACTGGTCGCCTTCTACGGCTACACAATGTACATGGTCATGCCGATTTGGGTTGCCACAACTTTCTTGCAGTTCTATACAGATGCGAAAGTTGCCTCAGGCCGTATTGCCAAGGTCATGGCCATCGAGCCGCTTACTTCTGACGCGGGCGTTGACCCGTCTGTCACATCGGCCCTCCCGCGCAACGACGCCGTCGGGGCAGCCTCCGAGCGCATGCCGGCCGAGCGTCGATGCGAGTTCGACTGGGGCAGTGCCTACCTACGCGATGGAAAGACCGGTGTCGAAATCCGGCCAGGTGTGCATACCGCCGTCGTTTCAGCGGCACCAGAAGTATCGGCCGCACTAGTTGAACGGCTGGCTCGTATCGATGACCAAAACGAGATCACCGCACGTTGGGAAGGTCATCCCGAGGTTCCGCTGACCGCATTCGCACTCGATGAGGTTCGCCGTGGCGTCGTGCTCTCTGACGCCATCGCACAGTTATTCCAAGGCCGGCTACGTTCAAATCTCGAAGCCAGCAACGCCGCCTGGCCGCTCCCCCGGAGTGTGTTGGACCAGATGGTCGACACCGGAGACGGTTCTGGAATCGCAAGCCGCAAACATAAAGCCAACCCGATCGCTCTTCCCGACAACGAACTGACACTCGCGATGATCACGGCCGACGCCACCGACATCATGGAATCCGTCGAAGACGGCATCGACGGGTATGTTGCTGAACGCGGACGATCACTATCGGGCGGGCAGCGCCAACGGGTGGCACTTGCGCGGGCAATCCTGACCGAAGCTCCCGTGTTGCTCCTGATCGAGCCTACCTCGGCTGTGGATTCCCATACTGAATCCCGCATTTCCCACCGGCTACATCGGCAGCGCCGGGGGCGTACCACGGTGGTCGTCTCAGCCTCCCCGATCCTTCTCGGTGAAGCCGACGAGGTCATTTTCGTAGGCGCCGACGGCCGAGAAGTCGCCCGTGGTCCTCACACCGAACTCCTCGACGACAGCCGTTACTACAGCGTCGTTCACAGAGGAGGCGACCAGGATGAAGACGCGCGGCAAGCCCATGAAACCGGCAATGTGAACCAAACTGGCGAGGCCGGTGAGACCGCCGCGTCCGACCCAAGGAAGGAGAACTAAATGAAGCTCCCCATTGCAACTAACCGGACAATAGTGGCTAAAGTTCTCGAGCTCTTTTCCAGCCACAAGAGTGAATTCATCCTGATCATTGCCGTGCAGATAGTGGTCGCGGTGGCCGCCGTCGTCACACCATGGATTATCGGCCGTTCCTTCGACGCGGTCGCGGTAGGCACCACCGCTGGCGTAATTCGCAACTACATCGCGATCATTATCGCCTCCGTCGTAGTCACCTTCGCGGCAGACTGGTTCGCCGACTATCGCAGCAGGGTACTTGGCCAAAAGGTCTTCCACGAGATGCGTGTTCAGCTGGTCGACGCTGTGATGCACTTGCCGCTGTCCACAGTAGAAGCCGCCGGAACCGGCGACCTCCTCGGACGAACCACGTCAGACATCAATCGCGTGGAATTCATTGTCCGGCAAGGAATTTCCCGGCTCATGGTTCTCTCATTTCAGGTCCTCGTCACCGTGGCAGCGGCCTTCCTCGTAGAGTGGCGCGTCGGGTTCGTCGTCGTGCTGAGCTTTGTGCCACTGTTCTTCGTTATCCGCAGCTACCTACGCCGAACAATTGCGGCCTATCTTGCTTCGTCTGCCTTGCGAGCGGAACTTTCTGGTGATATCACCGAGACTGTCGAGCAGTCAGCTACCGTTGACTCGCTCAGGATGAGCCAGCTGCGCCTCCGCCGTACCAGTGTGCTGCTGCGAGAAGAGTGGAATAACGAACGCTATTCTGCTTTGATGCGTACCTATTTTGCTGGCTCGATGATCGTGGTGCTATACGCGCCGATGGTTATCGCGATCTTGTGGGGCGCCTGGCTCGTGGGCTTGGGGTACACGACCGTGGGCGCAGTGATCGCCGTGACGCTGTATGCCCAACAGCTGCGCTGGCCACTTGACGAGCTGGGCTGGTGGATCGACGAGCTTCAATTTGCAGCTGTGGCACTTGCCCGCATTTTCGGTGTCGCAGACGTCCCTTCGGACAGGGTTGTTAACGACGCCGTCCCCGCCGATGACGCCGTGAGTGTGCAGAACGTGTCTTTTAGCTATCGTGACGGGCAGCCGGTCTTACGGGATGTGACTCTCGAGATTGCTCGCGGCGAGCGGTTGGCGATAGTGGGCCCATCCGGAGCCGGGAAATCCACTCTTGGGCGGCTGATTGCTGGCGTGAACCCTCCCGGAGAGGGGTCGATTCGCGTGGGCGGAGTGGAGGTCACCCAGCTGCCTGAGGCTCTGCTGCACCAGACGGTGGCGCTCGTGACGCAGGAGAGTCACGTGTTCGTTGGCACGATTGCCGAAAACCTACGCTTCGCCAAGGAAGACGCCACGGACGAGGAGCTCCTGGCCGCGCTCGCGACCGTGAACGCCGCCTGGGTCGGCCGACTCGAGAATGGGCTCGAAACGAAGGTCGGTTCGGGGGAGAAGGAACTTGCGCCCTCGCAGGCCCAGCAGCTTGCGCTTGCACGCATCGTTTTGCTGGATCCGCCCGTTCTCATCCTCGATGAGGCGACCTCCCTGCTCGACCCTACCGCTGCCCGCTCCGCCGAGCAGGCGCTCCTCCGTGTTCTCGAAGGTCGCACGGTCATTTCCATCGCACACCGCCTGTACACGGCCTACGACGCCGACCGCGTGGCCGTCATGATCGGCGGCGAAGTAGCCGAACTCGGCACCCACCACGAGCTGGTGGCGCGAGGCGGCGAATACGCCTCGCTGTGGGAGGCCTGGCAACAGGACTGAGGCGGGGCGCGGGCGCAGGTCGCGGGCGCCGGCCGGGCTCACAGGTTGTAGAACGCCAGAGCAGCTCCGGCGGTGGCTGCCACGAGCACAATCATAGGTAGGAGCGCCACCTTGGAGGTCGTTTCGTCGGGCCAGTAAATGGTGAGCTGGCGGCGCAGCTCGGTTCGAAGATGCGAATTGCGCTTGATATTGCCGAGGCGAAGCATGATGAGGTCGGCAGCGAAACCGGACTGAACAATGCGCGATTTCGTGCCCACGTTTGCCCAATTAATGTCGGGATCTTCGTAGGGCTTATTTCGTTGGCGCCACGAATTGTTGAACAGACCTGCGCTCGACGGAACCGCCCACACGCTGATCTTCTTATCCGCCGCCTTCGTGTAGAGGTAGAGGCCCCAACGGTTTTCGGCGAGCTCGAGGTCAAGCCAAGGGATGTGGTGCTCGCGGACGATATTGACCACGTGGATGCCACCCGGGCCAACCTCGAGGCGCGGGTTCCAAAAGAAGGCCCATCCAAAGGCGACGATGAAGGCCGCAATCGGCAGTGCCCACAGAAGTTCACGTAGGCCGCCGTTGATGGTTGAGGCAACGAGTGAAGCGGCCGCGAGGAAGAACAGGAGGAAGGCGTAAAGGCGGGTGGACTTGCCACGCAAGATCAGAGTCATAGCCCTATTGTCTCAGGTCTTTGGCCCAGGCGCGCTAGGGCAAGGAACACACGCGCGCGGTTCACGACGCCGAACGCCCGGCCTGCGCCGCACCTCCCGCACCCGCCCAACGCGCCCCCACGCCGCGCCATAGCGCGTGTACTTTCGCTCGCATTTAAGGGTGCGGTATTCAATCCGCTAATCGTGGCGGTTTAGGATGGGGCGTTGGCTTATTTCAGGGCCCCGATTTTGAAGGATATGTATGACGACAATCGTCCGCAACGATCTGCGCAACGTCGCTATCGTCGCCCACGTCGATCACGGTAAGACCACCCTCGTTGATGCCATGCTGTGGCAGGGAGGAGTCTTTGACCCGCACGCCACGGTGGAATCCACCGGTGAGCGTGTGATGGATTCTGGCGACATCGAGCGCGAAAAGGGCATCACCATCCTCGCCAAGAATACGGCGATTTCCTATGTTGGCCCGTCGGCGGCCGAATTCAGTGCCCCCGATGGCTTGACGATCAACGTCATTGACACCCCCGGCCACGCCGATTTTTCCGGTGAGGTGGAGCGTGGCCTGTCGATGGTCGACGGCGTCGTTCTCCTGGTCGATTCCTCCGAAGGGCCCCTCCCGCAGACCCGCTTCGTGCTACGCAAGGCGCTCGAGGCTGGCCTGCCGGTGATTCCGGTGGTCAACAAGGTTGATCGTCCCGACGCCCGGATCTCCGAAGTCGTCGAAGAGACGCAGGAGCTCTTGCTCAACCTGGCATCCGACGTCGAAGGCGAGGGCACGTCCCTCGACCTCGAGGCGATTATCGAGACGCCGGTCGTTTACGCCGCCGCGAAGGCCGGGCGTGCCTCGCTCAACCAACCCGCCGACGGCGACCTGCCCGACTCGGCGAACCTCGAGCCGCTCTTCCGTGCGATCCTCGAGCACGTGCCGGCGCCCACCTATGAGTCGGACGCGCCGCTGGTAGCCCAGGTGACCAACCTTGACGCCTCCCCGTTCCTGGGCCGACTGGCGCTAGTGCGCGTCTTCTCGGGAGAGCTGAAGAAGGGCGCGTGGGTTGGCCTCGCGGACGGCCCGGATTCGCCCATCGAGCGCGTCCACATTACCGAGCTCCTGCGCACCAAGGGCCTCGAGCGTCAGCCGGCGCTCGTCGCAGGCCCGGGAGACATCGTTGCCATTGCGGGCATCCCGAACATCACCATCGGTGAGACGCTCGTGGACCTTGAAGATCCGCGCCCGCGCCCGCCGATCCACATTGACGACCCGGCCATCTCCATGACGATCGGTACCAACACCTCCCCGCTCGCGGGCCGCGTCTCGGGGCACAAGCTCACCGCGCGCCAGATCCGTGACCGCCTCACTCAGGAGCTCGTTGGCAACGTCTCGATCCGCGTCCTTCCCACCGACCGCCCGGACACGTGGGAGGTCCAGGACCGTGGCGAGCTTGCGCTCGCGGTTTTGGTGGAGACGATGCGCCGCGAGGGCTTCGAGCTGACCGTGGGCAAGCCGCAGGTTGTACGCAAGGTGATCGACGGCGTCGTGCACGAACCGTGGGAGCGCGCACAGGTGGACGTCCCCGAGGAATACCTGGGCGCCGTCACCCAACTGATGGCCCTGCGCAAGGGGCACCTGGAGACGATGGCGAACCGCGGCTCGGGGTGGGTACGCATGGAGTTTATTGTTCCGGCCCGTGGCCTGATTGGCTTCCGCACTAGCTTCCTCACGCTCACGCGCGGCACCGGCATCTCCACCTCGATCTCGGACGGTTACAAGCCGTGGGCGGGGGAGATCGTCTCGCGTCAGACCGGCTCGCTGGTCTCGGATCGTCAGGGCCAGGTGACGGCCTTCTCGCTGCAGCGCCTGGAGGATCGTGGCACGTTCTTTGTCGATCCGGGCGATGAGGTCTACGAGGGCCAGGTCGTGGGCGAGAACCCGCGCAACGAGGATATGGACGTCAACGTCGTGCGCGCGAAGGAAATGACGAACATGCGTTCCTCCACCGCCGACGTCTTCGAGACGCTTCAGGCCCGCCGCTACCTCACGCTCGAGGAGTCGATCGAGTTCGCCGGCGACGACGAGTGCATCGAGGTCACCCCTGAGACCGTCCGCATCCGAAAGGTCGAGCTCTCGGCCATGCTCCGCGGGCGTGAGGCGGGCCGCAAGAAGGCTGCCGCGAAGGCGGGCAAGTAGCGTGTTTGCTCTCGGCGGTGCGGTTTTTGGGTTCCTCGCGGGAATCATGGGGGTCGTGGTCTATCCCGGCCCGCTTGACCTCGCCGCCGTCGGCTTCGCGCTCGCGTTCGCCATCGTCGCATCCGGAGCCTGGTTCGCCTGGGAGTGGGGGCGGGCGCTCGCGTGGACTTTTTACGCGTTTTCCGTGCTCACGACGACGACTTGGCTGCTCTTCTTTCCGCCCGACGACGATCTGCTCGGCGCCGCCAGCGCCGGGTGGACGAACGCGTGGATGGTGGCGTGCGCCGTCGCCCTGGTTGTGCCCGTGGGGATTGTCGGACGGAGATCCCGCGCGCACGAAGATCCTTCGGATTCGTGATATTGGCGGCCTTCGCAGCGTCCTCGCGCCGTGGTTGCCAAAGGTAGATAAAATCGGGGCGGAACCAATGGCAAGGAGTAGACGTGGCCGACAACCCCAATGAGGACGACAATCTGGTAGACGCTTGGCGAAAGCGTCTTGCTGATGGGGGCGATTCGGCCCACGCCGACGAGGCGCAGTCCTCCGAGGAGGCCGAGGCCGCCTCCGGTTCTGCTGACGAGGCCGAACCCGCGGACGAAACCGCGGTGTGGGACGAGCCCATCGCCGATCAGGTCGCCGATGAGCCTGCGGCTGATACTGCGGTGTGGGACGAGCCCGCGGCCCCTGCCACGCAACGACTGGCCCCTGTCACGCAAGACACCGTGCTCGCCATGCCGCCTGCCGTGCCACCCGTCGAGGTGCCTCAGGCGGAAACCGACGCTGCTCATGACCGCCCGGCCAAGAAAAAGCGTGCGTGGCTGTGGGGAGCCGGAGCGCTTGTGCTCGCCCTTGGCTACGTGGGCGCGGCCTACGCCTACCAGGACCGTATTCCTGCCAACACCTCCATTTCCGGAATCCAGGTGGGCGGCGTGGATAAGGCCGAGGCGCGTGAGGTCCTTGCCGCCGGCCTGCATGAGGCGCTGACGACTCCGCGTCAGGTCGTCGTGCTCGGCGACACCCGCCAGGAGACGATCAACCCCGGCAACATCGCCCTCGAAGTTGATTACGACAAGACGTTTGGCGAGCTGACCGGCTTCTCGCTTGACCCGCGCCGCCTCTGGGCCCACATCTCGGGCGCGGCGAATATCGACGCCGTCTTGAAAGCCGACGACCAGGCGTTGGGCACCGAGGTGTCCCGGCTGGCCAAGGAGTTTAAGCAGGACCCGGCCGACGCGACACTGACGATCACTGAGGGCAAGAGCCAGGTGCAGCCAGCTCGGGAGGGGCACGCGGTCGACGAGGGCGGCGCGCGTAGAGCGATCCTCGACAAGTGGTTCGCGGGCGACGCCCCGATCCAGCTCCCGGCAGACTCTGTCGAGCCCAGCGTTTCTACCAACGAGATGAACACTTTTGCGTCCTCGCAGGTCGAGCCGTTGCTTTCGGGGCCGATTTCGATCACGGTCAAGGACGCGCTCGTCGAGCTCGCGCCCGCCCAGACCGGGGATATGCTCTCCGTCAAGGCCGACGCCGGCAAGCCAATGCTCGTCGTCGACGAGGCAAAGCTCGAGCAGGCTGTCTCGGAAAAGGCAGGCGAGGTGCTGAGCGTCGCGAAGGACGCCACGATTACGATCGTCAACGGGGCGCCGAAAATTACCCCCTCGACCAGCGGCGAAGCGATCGACGTCGTGAAGATGTCCCAGGCTCTCATGGATCTTTCCAAGGGCTCCGATCGCACCATCGTGGCCGACGTGACCGCCAAGGAGCCGGAATTCACGACGCAGAAGGCGCAGGCGCTCGGGATTAAGGAAGTTGTCTCCGAGATTACGACGCCGTTGACGAACGACCCTGTCCGCACCACTAATCTGGTGGTCGGCACGCGCAACGTGAACAACACGCTGGTCAAGCCGGGGGAGCGCTTCAACCTCGAGGAAGCGCTGGGCCCGATTGACGAGCAGCATGGCTTCGTCTCCTCGGGTGTGGTCTCCAACGGCTTTAACTCGACGGCGCTGGGCGGCGGCCTGTCGCAGCTGTCGACGAACACGTTCAATGTGGGATACCGCGCGGGCATGATTGATGTGGCCCACCAGCCGCATTCGAAGTATTTCTCCCGCTATCCGATGGGCCTGGAGTCCACGCTGTGGAGCGGCCAGATTTCGATGATTTGGGAAAACAACACCCCCTATGGCGCCCTAGTGGAGACGTGGGTGGCCGGTGGCCAGGTCCATACGCGGCTGTGGTCGACCCACTATTGGGACGTCGAAGTCTGGCAGGGCAAGCCGTTCAACTACGTCCAGCCGGAGACGAAGACCAACAAGGCCCATGACTGCGAGCCATCGCCCGCGGGTGGTCCCGGTTTCTCCGTCCGCGTCGGCCGCGTGGTCAAGCTCAACGGCGAGGTGAAGGAAGACTCGCAGTACACGTGGACCTATCAGCCGGTTCATGCCGTGCGCTGTGAGTGAGTAGCCGATTTAGTACTAGGATGATTCCCAGTAAAGCAATTGTGAACGAAAAGAGGATAGCGTGACCTACATTATCGCTTTGCCCTGTGTTGACGTCAAGGATCGCGCCTGCGTGGACGAGTGCCCCGTGGACTGCATCTATGAAGGCGAGCGCATGCTCTACATTCACCCCGATGAGTGCGTCGATTGTGGCGCGTGCGAGCCGGTGTGCCCGGTGGAGGCGATCTACTACGAGGATGACACTCCGGAGGAATGGTCGGACTACTACAAGGCAAACGCCGAGTTCTTCGACGATCTGGGCTCCCCAGGTGGCGCGGCGAAGATGGGCGTGATCAAGAAGGATCACCCGTTCATTGCCGCTTTGCCCGAGGGCATTAACGACTAGCCGTGGGCTTTCATACTGATTCTCTGCCCGATTTCCCGTGGGACACGCTTGTTTCTGCGCGAGGTCGGGCAGCTAAGTATCCGCAGGGTGCCTGCGATTTGACGATCGGCACGCCCGTGGACGACACCCCGGAGATGATCCAGTCTGCCCTCGCGCAGGCCGCCAACGCCCATGGGTACCCGACCGTGGTGGGGACCTGCGATCTTCAGGGCGCGATCCGTGGATGGATGGCTCGCCGGCGCTCCATCACGAGCGACGTGGCCATCCTGCCCACCATTGGGTCGAAGGAAATGGTGGGCCTCCTGCCCTCCCTCCTGGGCCTGCGGCAAGGCAACGCCGTGGCATTCCCGCACGTCGCATACCCTACCTACGACGTCGGCGCGCGGCTTTCGGGGGCCACCCCCGTCCTCATCGATACCGACGCCGATCCTGAGACCTGGCCGACGGACGTGGATCTGGTGTGGCTCAATTCGCCGGGCAACCCCAACGGGCACGTGCTTTCGCGCGAGCAGCTTCGGGCGATTGTGGCGTGGGCGAGGGCCAACGACGTCGTCGTGGCCAGCGACGAGTGCTACGCCGAGCTGTGTTGGCAAGGCCAGGCTCCCTCTCTGCTTGACGACGCCGTCTGCGACGGTGACGTGCGTGGCCTGCTCATGGTCTACTCCCTGTCCAAGCAGTCCAACCTTGCTGGTTACCGCGCGGCGTGGCTGGCGGGCGATCCGGCGATCATTCGCCCGGTGATCGAGCTGCGTAAACATCTCGGATTCATGATGCCGGGCCCTGTTCAGCACGCGATGGTGGCCGCGTTGGCTGACGAGGAACACGTGAGCTCCCAGCGTGAGGTGTATCGACGGCGTCGTGACGTGCTCCTGGGTGCGCTCGCGGAGGCGGGGCTGGTCAACGATCCTGCGTCCGTGGCGGGACTCTACCTGTGGGTAAGTGCCGGCGGGGCGTCGTCGTGGGATATCGTCAACGCCTGCGCAGAGCTGGGAATTATCGTCGCTCCGGGAATTTTCTACGGCGAGGCGGGCGAGGGCTACGTCCGCATGTCGCTTACTGCTCCTGACGTCTCAATTTTTGAGGCGGCCAAGCGGCTTCCGCACCTGCGTGACCTGCTGAAATAAATTCTGTAAAATTATCTTGACTTTAAGGGATTTATTTTTCGGCGCTTTCAGGTAGTGTGACTTGTGTTGCACGAAAAACCCGGCAGCGTCGTCGGGGTAGTACATTGCAAAGGAGACCTGATGTCCGCAAATGCGCAATTAACCATTGATGGCAGCACCCTCGAACTCGAGCGTGTCAAGGCTGTTGAGGGCAACGATGGTTTCAAGATCGCCTCCATGCTCGGCCAGACCGGCACGACAACGCTGGATCCGGGCTTCGTCAACACGGCCTCGTGTGAATCCGAGATCACCTATATCGACGGCGGCGCGGGTATCCTGCGCTACCGCGGCTACCCGATCGAGCAGCTCGCAGAGAGGTCCTCCTTCCTCGAGGTTGCTTACTTGCTGATCTATGGCGAGCTTCCCGACGCCGGCTCCCTTGCCGCGTTCACCCGTCGCATCAAGAAGCACACCCTCCTTCACGAGGACTTCCGCAGCTTCTTCACCTCCTTCCCGTCCTCGGGGCATCCCATGTCGATCCTCCAGTCCGGCATCGCGGGATTGGGGACCTACTACGAAAACACGCTCGATCCGCTCGATCCTGAGCAGCGCGATCGCGCATCCATCCTCCTGCTGGCCAAGGTTCCGACGATGATCGCGTTCATCTCGAAGCGGGCCACGGGCTTGCCGCTGATCTACCCCGATGCCTCGAAGTCCTACACCGAGGACTTCCTGCGGATGACCTTCGGCTTGCCCTACCAGACTCATGACGTCGACCCGACGATCGTCAACGCGCTGGACAAGCTCTTCATCCTGCATGCGGACCACGAACAGAACTGCTCGACGTCGACCGTGCGCCTGGTCGGCTCCTCCCAGGCGTCGATCTACGCCTCGGTGGCTGCCGGGGTGGGTGCGTTGTCCGGGCCGTTGCATGGAGGTGCGAACGAGGCCGTCCTGCGCATGCTCGACGACATTCGTGGGGCCGGCATCTCGGTGACCGAGTTCGTCCAGCAGGTCAAGGACAAGAAGAACGACGTCAAGCTCATGGGCTTCGGGCACCGCGTCTACAAGAGCTACGATCCGCGGGCGAAGATCGTCAAGGGCCTAGCTGACGACATCCTCGGGCGTCTGAAAGGCGACACGGAGATGTTCGACATGGCCATGGAGCTTGAGCAGACCGCCCTGAGCGACGACTACTTCGTTGAGCGCAACCTTTACCCGAACGTGGACTTCTACACGGGTCTTTTGTACAAGGCGATGGGCTTCCCGACGAAGATGTTTACCCCGCTCTTCGCGCTCGGCCGTCTGCCCGGCTGGATCGCTCAGTATCGTGAGCTCGTGCTCGATCCGACCCAGAAGATCGGTCGCCCACGCCAGGTGTATGTGGGCCAGCCCGAACGTGAATGGGTGAAGATGTCGGAGCGTACCAAGCAAGAGCGCGCGTTCCACGAGAACACGGATTACGTGGTCTAAGGTCACAAGGGCCCGGGCATTCCGCCCGGGCTCTTTGCATGTGCGAAAGGCGCCCCGGTTGGGTAAGTGGGTTATGTAATCAGTATTTCTAACCCCTTGACAAACCCGGAGTCTTCCTGCTTTTCTTGAGCTAGCTCACCAGTGACGAGGCCACCCCAGACCTCGAACAGCGCGCAGACCCAACGCAGGGCGGCGTGAGAAAACAACGGAGTTTGTGTGGGCAAGAAGCAAGGAGGCTTTATGAGTACATGGTTGCGGCTCGCGTGCGCGGGCACCCTGGCAACCGTCGGCATTGCCGGGGTGAACGTTCCCGCGGCGGCGCAGGATGAGACGGCTCAACCACACGTGACGTACGTTGCGTGCGAGGCCGCCGAAGGCGGTGACGGCACCCAGGATCATCCGTTCAATGACATCAAGGACCTGGAGGGCAAAGGGGTATTCGGCCCCGGCAAGCAGGTGCTCTTCAAGCGTGGCTGTTCGTTTACGGGCAACATCAGGGTCGAAGCCTCGGGAGCCGAGGGCAATCCGACCGTCATCGGTGCCTATGGCAAGGGAGATCGCCCGATTATCGACGGGCAGGGTTCGGTTGACAACCAGCGCGCCGTCATCGAGGCTCAAGACAAGTCCTACGTGACCGTCCAGGATCTGCACGTGAAGGGCGGATACTTCAACAACGTCTACGTCAATGCCCAGAAGGGGCAGACGGTCAAGGGCATCACCGTTCAGCGCCTCAAGATCGAGGAAAACAACTGGAAGGGCGGAGCCCAGAACGACGGCTTCAAGGTGGACAACTTTTGGGTGATGGGCGTCGGCGGCGTCATCGTCATGCCGTGCTCGGCCAGCGCCCACGTCGAGGACGTCCTCATTGATCAGATTGATGCCTCCAAGCAGCACTATGCGGGCGTCCAGGTTGGCTATCACCAGCTCTACCCCTGGGAAGACTTTGCTAACAAGAAGCAACCTGTGCGTGACGGCTACATGATTCCCGGCTGTTTCGACGCCGAAAGCCCCAAGTATCCGCTGGTCTCGCCGGTCGACGGCGTGAAGAACGCCGTCATCTCCAATTCCAAGCTCGTCGATAATGACGCGATGGGTGTGGGCATCTTCGGCGCAACGAACGTCCTCCTGCGCAACAACGATCTCTTGGGCAACGGCTCCGGCCCGGTGGGAAGGAACCCGAAGCCAGGCACGAACACCATGAACGGCACGGGTGCCTGGTGGGACACGACCGAGAACGTCACCGCCGAATGGAACAACGCCTTCGGCAACAAGGTCGGCTGGACGGGTAACGACGGCACCGGCCTTGACGCTGATCGCAACACCAAGAACTCCATTATTCGCTACAACTACCTTCATGACAACGGAGGGTATGGTGCATCGGTGATCGCTGCTTATGGCGACGCGAGCACGGCGATCCACTCCAACATCATCGCCAACAATGGCTCGGATACCGACGTGATGGTCTCCACCTACCGTTCACAGAAGGAAGATGGTAAGTGGATTAGTGGACAGGTCGACGGCCTGTGGATCTACGGCAACACCATCTACCGGGCTGACGGTAAGGGCGGCGCATCGGGCATCAAGCTTCAGACCTCCTACGCGCCCAACACCCCGGTGGCTATCGTCAACAACATCATTCGCCGCGCCGATGGTGGCCGCGCTCTCGCCTACGCGAACAACAACTCTGCCCGTAACGTCACCGTCCGCGAAAAGAACCTCATCAACTCCGGCGACGGCGTCCAGGGTGACATTGCTGGGGAGCCCACGTTCCTCGGCACGAATCTCACTAATGACTGGCCGACGGGAGAGATCATGCGCCTCTCGCCGCAATCACTGGGCGCAAAGGACGCCTCCGCCTACACCGAGAAGCTACTGCCCGGCATTCCCGCCGCGAATATCGCAGGGCACCGGGACTTCTGGGGTAAGCAGATTCCGACCGCGGGCGCCTTCGCAGTTGGCGCCGACGTCCTTGTGGGAGACGGTCTCGCGCCGTTGACCACGCCCACGATAGCAGAGGTTGACCCTCACGAGTTCGACGTCGACAAGGCGATCGATCCGATCACCATCCCCATCACTAACCCGAGCCAGGCCGCGTTCAACACCGTAGAAACAAGCGGACTTCCTGCGGGTCTGCATGCGCGCCTCGACGGGGACAAGATTGTCATCTCGGGCACCCCGGAGGACGAAACCGCGCAAGCTAAGGTTGACGTCTCGGTGTACTACACCTTCCCCAACGCAGTGAACCCGCGGATGAAATCTGCGGCACCGGGTCAGATCCACGCTTCCTTCTCGCTTGGTGTCAAGGCTCCGGCGGAGCAGCCGCCCGCTCCGAAGTTCGACCCGGCCGCATCCGAAGGAGCCTCCGGCAAGGGCGGCGTCGTTGATCAGGCTCCCGCTCCGAAGCCCCAGCAGCCCACGGATAAGAAGCCCACGAACAACCTGGCTCGAACGGGTAGCGAGGTGGCAGGACTGGCTGGAGTTATGGGCGGCCTGGTCCTTGCAGGAACCGGTCTGTTCTATGCGAGCCGCAAGAACCGAGGCAAGCTCTAAGCGGTGACAACGCTGCCTAGCCGGCGATGATACTGGTCGGGGTCGGGCGAATGCCCGACCCCGATTCACTCCGCCCGCCTCACGTCATCAAGCGGTTGGCGTCAGGCCGGTATCCCAGAACTCGACGATGGAATGCCCAAGTTCTCCCAACAGAGAGCGCAGGAGCGGTAACGAGATGCCGACCACCCCATGGTGGTCGCCCTCAATGCGCTCCACGAAGGGGCCGCCATAGCCGTCGACGGTGAAGGATCCGGCCACAACGAGCGGCTCTCCGGTGGCGATGTAGGCCTCGATCTCCGCCTCCGACAGGGTGGAGATGTGGACCGTGGCGGTGGAGGTGCCCACCGCGAGGCGTCCGCTCTCGATGTCTATGACACAGTGCCCGGTGTGAAGGTCGCCCGCCTGGCCGCTTATCTCCCGAAGACGCTCGCGCGCCACCTCGGCAGTGTGCGGCTTGCCGACGACCTTTCCGCCCATCTCCAGCATCGAATCACAGCCGACGACGACGGTCGGCCCGCCCGCCTGCCCGCTCGGGGCTTGAAGAAACTGAGCCGCGATCGCCCGCGCTTTGGCCACCGCGAGCATCTGGACCTGATCGGCGGCGCCAATCTGGGGGTCGTCGGCCTTCGCCGCGGCCAGCAGACTGTCCTCGTCAACATCCGCGACAGCGACGGTGGGCCGAATGTGGGCGGCCTCCAGCGTCGCCTTGCGTGCTGGCGAGGCCGAGGCGAGGAGAACCGTCTTCATCGTTCCTCCGCCAGCGCGTCGCGCAGCACGTCAAGGCCAACTGAACCGATGCGGAGCGCTGACATGTGCCAATCCTTAAGCGAAAAGACCTCACCGCGGGCGTGAGCGCGCGCTTCGGCGTCGTTGCGTAGCTGCTTCCAGATGCGGTGACCCACCTTATACGACGGCGCCTGCCCCGCCCAGCCGAGGTATCGATCGAGTTCGAAGGCGAGGAAGGATCGATCCATCGCCACGTTGTCTTGGAGGAACTGCCAGGCCACCTCGCGCGTCCACACGGGGCTGATGTGCTCGTACCCCTTCGGCGAGGGCTTACCCAGGTGGAAGCCGATGTCGAGGGCCACGCGCGTGGCGCGCAGCCGCTCGGAATCGAGAACGCCCATGTAGTCGGCTGGATCCTGGTGATAGCCGAGCTCGGCCATGAGCCCTTCTGCATAGAGCGCCCAGCCTTCCCCGTGCCCCGAGTTCCAGCACAGGTTACGCCGCCAATCGTTGAGTGTGTCCTTGACGTAGGTCGCCATGCCGACTTGGAGGTGGTGGCCGGGCACGCCCTCGTGGTAGACAGTGGTCTTCTCCTGCCACGTGTGGAAGACGTCCGTGCCCTCCGGTACGGACCACCACATGCGCCCGCCGCGAGAGAAGTCATCGGAGGGTCCGGTGTAGTAGATGGCGCCTGTGCCCGACGGCGCGATCATGCACTCGAGCTTCTTGAGCGGGGCGGGGATGTCGAAGTGGACGCCGTCGAGGTCGGCCAGCGCGCGGTCCGATGTCTCTTGCATCCACGCCTTGAGATTGTCCTTGCCGTGGACCTGGTAGGTGGGGTCGGCGTTGAGGCGATCGAGAGCCTCGGGGATGGAAACGCCCTCGCCGAACATGTCGGCGACGATGGCCTCCTGCTCGGCGACGATACGTGCCAGCTCCTCTAGGCCCCACTCGTAGGTCTCGTCGAGGTCGAGGCGTGCGCCCGTCGTTTCGCGGATGCGCGGCTCGTAGCGTTCCCGGCCAAAGGCCTCGCTCTGTGCTCCGTGGGGGAGCACTTCCTCGCGAAGGAATTCGGCCAGTTCGCCATAGGCGCGGCGGGCGGACGACGCCGTCTGTTCCAGCAGGCCCGCGAGCTCGGCGTGGGCCTGGCCGCCGCGTGCGGCGAGCTCGGCAAGCGGGGACGAGGCGCTTGCCTTGTCTTCCGCCTGGGCAATAGCGAGTTCGATCTGCTTGCGGGCGGTGGGCGGCCCGGAGTGAACGCGCTTGCGTAGGGTCTCCTGCCAGCGCTTGAGCGCCTTGTCGGTGTTGGACAGTCGGCCGGCGATGAGCTCCCAGTCCTCGGCCGTCTCTTGGGCCATGTTGTCGTAGATTTCCTGAATTCCCTGCAGTGGGGAAGCGATGACGTTGATCTCGCCGAGCTCGCCGCGCTCGTAGTAGTCGATTTCTGATTCGAGGCTCGCGGTTAGTGCAGCTTTGGTGACGCGGTCGACGTCGTCGATCGGGTCTAGGCGGTTCAGCTCGCGGAGAGTGGCGACGTGCAGGTCGTTCATTTGGCCGAAGCCCTCGGGGGAGTAGTCAAAAAACTCGCGCTCGTCGGCGCTACCGCGGCCGAGCGCCGTGACGAGCTCGGGCACGCGGGCGAGCTGGTTGGCGACGTATCGATTGGAAAGGTCATCAATGGGTGTGGTGGGACGCGCCGCGGCGTCCGTCGTCTTTGGTCTCATACTGCCAGCGTAGTGGCTCGGGGTGACAAACGGCACCCAGATGGGGCTAGAATTGGCCGAGTGAGATTTCTGCATCTTCCTGACCCGCAGGAAAAGCGATGCAGATTGGTGCAAAATGTTGGAATCTGAGTATCGAGTTGCTAGGCTATTGGATGTGACCCAAAACACAAATAACCGCGGGTCCTCCGACAACATTCCAACGACAGTCGAAGCCCATGTCCGCCGACTACTGGACGGCCCCGCCAAGTATCAATTACGCGAAGCTGCTGACCTCGCCAATATGGACATCGATTCCGCGCGCCGTTTTTGGCGAGCCATGGGCTTCCCCTACATTCAGAATGCGGAAAGTCGCCTTTTCACCGAGTACGACGTCGATGTCATGCGAGCCCACCAGGACATGGTCGACCTGGGGCGCACCGATGAGGACACTCAGAATTCCCTCATCCGCGCCCAGTCCCACCTCGCCGACCGCCTCGTGCTGTGGCAGTACGAGGCGCTCGTGGAAGAGGCGGAGGCCCGCCACGGGCTGGACGAGCTTTCTGCGCGCTACTGGGTGCTCGACCATATTGGTGAATACGAAGAGTTTCTCGTCTACCAGATGAAGTACGCCTGGCGGCGCCACCTAGCATCCTTCCTGCGTCGCACGGAGGTCGAACTGGAAAACTTGCGCGCCCACAACGACGTCATTCTCCTGACGCGCGCGCTGGGCTTCGTGGACCTCGTGGCCTTCACTAACCGATCGGGACAGCTCTCGCCGCACCAGCTCGTCGATTTCATCCAGACCTTCGAATTCACCTGCCGCGACGTGATCTCCGGTCTGGGGGCTCGGGTCGTGAAGATGGTGGGCGACGCGGTGCTCTACATCGCTGACGACTTGGCAACGGGCGCCGAGGTGGTCTCCAGCATCGTTGACGCGCTTCATGCAACCCCGGAAATGCCCGAGGTTCGTGCCTCGCTCGTCTGGGGAGGAATCGTTTCGCGCTTCGGCGACGTGTTCGGCCCCAATGTCAACCTCGCCTCGCGCCTGTGCGCCATCGCCCCGGAGGGTGGGATCGTCGTGGACCGTGAGACGGCCGAGGCCCTACGTGCCCTCAATCCGCACAAGTACCGCCTCGAGGAAAATATTGGTTCCGAACTCCGCGGAATCGGGTATATCGAATCGGCGCGGCTGACCGTGATGAAGGACGAATCCGCTCAGGACTAGTGGCGGGGCAATCGTTTATGGCTCAGCGTTTCCCCCATAAGGTGTTCTTTACTAAGCTGACTTTAACTGGGATATATTTCACGAGAGGACTGAAAAGTGACGAAGATTTTGCTAGTCGAAGATGACGCAGCGATTTCGGCTCCCTTGGTTCGCGCTTTTTCTCGCGAGGGCTACGACGTCGAGCCGGTTGACCACGGCAAGGCCGCCCTCGAAGCAATGGATGGGCCCGTCGATTTGGTAGTCCTCGACCTTGGCCTGCCGGACATGGACGGCCTCGATGTTGCGCGCACCGCTCGCGCGCGCGGAAAGGAATTCCCGATCCTCATTCTGACCGCACGCTCCGAAGAAGTGGACATGGTCGTCGGACTCGACGCCGGCGCGGACGATTACGTCACCAAGCCCTTCCGCTTGGCCGAGCTGCTGGCGCGCGTGCGCGCGCTGTTGCGCCGTTCGTCCGTGAGCGAGGGTGGGTCTGAATCCCTCTCGGCGCAGGATGTGACCGTGGACGTCGACGCGCATCGGGCCTATGTGGGTTCGAAGGAGCTCCAGCTGACGGCCAAGGAGTTCGACCTTCTGCGAGTCCTGCTTCGCGAGGCCGGTAACGTCGTCGAACGTGATCAGCTCATGCGGGAAGTGTGGGGCACGGAGGCGGACTCGTCGACCAAGAAGCTGGACATGCACATTTCGTGGCTGCGCCGCAAGCTTCACGACGACGTCAACGACCCCCACTACATCGCAACTGTTCGTGGAATGGGATTCCGTTTCGAGGTGTAGGCCATGCGGCGTCGCGCGATTGTCATGACGACGACGGCCGTGGCCGTAGCCGTTTTCATCCTCGGCATCCCCGGGATGGTCTTTGCATTGTCGCTTGCCTGGCAGCAGGCTCACAGCGAGCTTGACGATCGCGCTACAGCGGTTGCCACTGTCGTGGACCGCTTCGCTTCAGAAGACACCTACATCACGCACGGCCTGTTGACGCGGCTGGCTACCAAGGGCAACCCCGACAACGCCTATATCGCGGTCGATTACCCTGACGGTACGCGGGTCGAGGTCGATACCGAGCGGCCGGCGAGCGTGATCGAAAAGTCGGTGGTCAGCGCCCGCGGGGTGCTGGTCACGGTCGCCGCGCCACGCGCCGACATCATGCAAAAGCTGACGCTGATGATTGCGGGCGCGCTGGGCCTCATCATCGTCGCGCTCCTCGTGGGTGTGGCGGTGGCCATGCGGCAGTCCCGCAAGATTTCCGCCCCACTCATCTATCTTGCCGCGGCCGCCGAGCAACTCGGAGCCGGGCGGGTGCGCCCGCAGCTGCGCCAGGCCGGAATCGAGGAGATCGACCTCATCAGTGACGAGATCGCGCGTAGCGCGGACCGCATGGCAGGCAGGCTCGCCAAGGAGCGGCAGTTTGCAGCCGACGCCGCACACCAGCTGCGCACCCCGCTCGCGGCGTTGTCGATGCGCATTGAGGAAATCGAGTTTCTTACCGACGATGAAGAGATCATCGAAGAGGTGCACAAGTCCCTCGAGCAGATTGACCGCCTCACCGGTGTCGTGGCAGAACTCATGTCCACCTCGCAGTCCGAATCCGGCGGAACAACCGAGGCCATCGCGATCGTGCGTGTGCTACAGCGCCAGAAGGACGAGTGGGGTAGGCCCTTCGAACGCGCCGGGCGCTCGCTTGTATTTGAGGGGGAAACCGAGGGTGCGGTGCTGGCCACGCCCGGATCGCTGTCCCAGATCCTCGCCACCCTGGTGGAAAATTCGCTCAAGTACGGGGCGGGGCAGACGACGGTCAGTGTGGCGCTGGCGGGCAAGTCCGTCGTGTTTAAAGTGCGCGACGAAGGCGAGGGCATCTCGGCGCAGGACGCGGACGAGATCTTCGAGAAGGGATACTCGACCGGCGGCTCGACTGGAATTGGGCTCGCCGTCGCGAAAGAGCTCGCGGAGGTGGACGGCGGCCGACTCGAGCTGACCAAACACCGCCCCGCCGAATTCACGTTGACCCTGGCCGCGCTCCCGAAGGCCCTCGATCCGAACCGGGTTCTCCCGCACGCCGCCATCGTCGTCGGCGCACGCCGCGGGCGACGCTAGGAAAGCATGGGGAAGGCGTCTAGGCGGCGTCGGGAATCTTGGTGAAGACGAGGTAGCGGTAGCACACGTAGCGGAAGGCAGTGCCGAGCACAAGCCCGACGACATTCGCCGCGACGTTATCGGCCAGCTGTGAGTCGAAGCCGAGCACGAACCGGGAAAAACCTAGGCACCCGAGGGCGATGAGCAGTCCACCGACGTTGATGGCGAGGAAGAGCACAAACTCGGCGCGCTTGGACTTATCCGACTTGTTGCGGAACGTCCACAGCCTATTGACTACCCACGAGAAAATGATCGACACGACGACGGACAGGGTCTTGGCCACCATCGGCCCGTCGCCGGGAAGGGTGACGACGCCGGAGTAGGCCAGGAGGTTAAACAGGCCTACGTCAACGATGTAGGAACCGAGGCCGACCGTGCAGAACTGAAGAAACTCCACCAGCCACTGCCGAAAGGTTTGGCCGCGTAGCAGGCGCTCGATGACCCCGTGCACTTAGAAGCTCGCAAACGAATCTTTGGTGAGCTTGCCATCGCGAAGGTCGAGCCAGAACTGGTCGGCTTCGGGGGCGAGCAGAACGGTTGAGGCGCCGCCCGGCCCGCGGTGGTTGAGCGAGGCGATGGGCGGGGCGCCTTTAAGCCCGTCCGGGCCGATCGCGTCGCGCAGGGCAAGGCCGGCCTTTGCGACCGTCATGAGGGAACCGTCCGTGTCCACGCTCAACACCTCGGCCACGCTGCCCACGAGGGAGCGCTGCTTCAACGGGTTGACGAGGAGGGAAGGGGACAGTGCCTTGTCGATGATCTTGGAAACCACCTGGCGCTGGCGCTCCGTGCGGCCGATGTCGCCCAACGGATCGGAATACCGCATGCGTGAGAAAGCAAGGGCGGTGGTGCCGTCAGAGTGGTGGCATCCGGCCGTCCACTGCAGCCCCGAATACTCGTCCGACACGTCGTAGTCGAGGCAGAGCTCGACACCTCCGACGGCGTCGGTGAGGTTCTTGACCCCATCCATGCCGATCTGGATGTAATGATCGATCTTGAGGCCGGTCAGCTCCTCGACGGTGTGGACGAGGTACTCGGCCCCGCCGAAGGAGAAGGAGCCGTTGAGCTTTCCTGATGCTTTCGAATCCGGGAAGTGCACCAGCGTGTCCCGTGGCAAAGAGACGAGGGCGGCAGGCCCGGTCTCGCTCTTGTGCAAAAGCATAATCGTGTCGGCACGGTGGCCCTCGGTCGGATCATTGACTGCCTCGCCGCGCTCGTCTGAACCGACGATAAGGAAGGTCTCGCCCGCGGTGTCGGGCGCACTGGAGAGCGCGGCCTCGTGGCCGAGCTTGCCGTTGCCATAGGAGTAAAGGTAGTAGCCCCAGCCGAGGACGAGAAGGACGATGATGGCCAATGCGCCGGCGAGAATGCGTCCGGGATGGCGCCTGCGCGCGCGAGCGGCTGGCGGCTCGCCGGGTTGGCCTGCCGGAGCGCCGTAGCGGTCCTCGTCGTGACCCGGGACGGGCCGATGCGGGGCATAGGCCGGGGGTGCAGTGTTGACTGTTGCATTGACGGGCGCGGCGGCGCCGGGCGCTGCCGCTGGCGCCGCGGCCTGCTCGGCGTAGGGACGCTCTGGAGCCCTGTCGTCAAACGCTGAGCGCCGAACGGGGGCGCTGGGGCGGCGGGCACCTGTGGACGAACGGGGCTGGCTATCGGCGGAGGAGCGGGGCTGAACGCCCTGATCAGGATCGGCGGCCGCGCGTCGGGCGGACCTGGCCCGCGGACGAGCGGCATGCGAGGGGCGCCCTACTTCGTGAGCGCCCTCAACCGAGGGGCGTTGGACGCGCTTTCGCGGCTCGAAGGACGGCGGCTGGTTCATTTGACCTCCCCGGACAGGCCGGCGCCGATAGCGCGGCGGAAGGCCTCGATTTCTTCTTTCGTTCCTTGGAGAATGGGGCTCTTGGTCGACGGGCGCTTTTCAAGCCGAGGCAGCGGCTTGTCGGTGCGGATTGCCTCCCACACGGATTCGGCTTCCGGCGCCGGGCGGACGCGGTTGCCCGCCTGGACGAAAGGCATCGTGATGAGGTGAAGATCTTGAACCGACAGGCCGCGCAGGGAGTAGGCCAGGCCTCCGAGGTAGCTGATGTTGCCCAGGCTGGAGGACATATCCACGTTCGACGTCACGTCATTGAGAACCCCGTAGAGCTTGGGAAGGTCGGAGATGTAGTTGAGGGACAGCGCCTTGGACACGATCGCTTCGACGATCTGCTGTTGACGGCCGATGCGGCTAATGTCTGAGCCGTCGCCCAAGGACTTGCGCGCACGGGCCAGGGCGAGCGCGTCCTTGCCGTTGAGCGTCTGGCAACCAGCGGCGAGGTCGAGGCCCGCAGAGGTGTCGGAGACGGGTTCGGAGAGGCACACCTCAACCCCGCCCAAGGTGGTGACGATGTCCTGGAAGGAAGCAAAATTGATGGCGATAAAGCCGTCAACGTAGATGCCCGAGAGTGCCTCGACCGTGCGGATCGTGCAGGCGGCGGCGCCTGCCACATCGCCCGTGCGGCCGCCGATTTCGAAGGCCGAGTTGAACATGGCGTCTGAGCGCTCGGTGGAGCGCGAGCCGTCGCTGAGGATGCAGGAGGGGATCGTCAGCAGTGTGTCACGTGGGATGGACACGACGTCGACCCGGTCACGGTTGGCTGAGATGTGCATCAGCATGGCCGTGTCAGAACGCATTCCCGTGATTTCGCCAGCGGCGCCAGCGCCGTCGACGTCGCTCTTTCCTTCGCGCGCGTCCGAGCCGAGGACCAAAATGTTCAGGGGCCGGCCGGCCGCCGCGTCTGCGGGCGGCGGGGTCGTGGGTCGCTCCGTCGGGTCGAAGTATGACTCGACGTTGTGGCTTTGAATGTTGCCCTGCAAGTTCTGGTAGAGAAATGCGACAGCAGAGCCGCCGGTGAGCAAGAACGCGAGCAGGACTAACAGCACGCTTCGTAAGAGCGATGTTGATCGCCCGCGTGCTGAGCGGTGAGAGGGGCCACGCGTCGACGTCGTGGGAGTTGCGTCCATGTGTCGATCATATAGGCCGCGAGGGACATGAGATATCAGTCCCTAGAATGTGCGTCGCGTTTAACGCCGACCTGTGAGGAGACTAGGGTAGTTCTAGCAGCTGCGGAAGAGGAGGTGTTGTGCCAGATATTCGCGTGATTACGGTGGCCTACAACCCGGGGGCGGAACTGATCGAGATGATCGATTCCTTGCCGCGCGCAGTGGGCGAGGCGTCCTTTGAGACCGTCGTCGTCAACAACGGTGGATCCACCCCGGCGCTCGAACGGGCAAAGGAGCGCGCGTCCGTTGTCGAAACCAACGCCAACCTTGGCTATGGCAAAGCGAATAATCTCGGTGCGAAGGGTTTCGACGGCGATTGGTTGCTCATCATTAATCCCGATGTCTCCCTGGCTCCGGGCAGCATCGCGCGCATGATCGAGGTGGCCACGCTCTACCCGCGTGGGGGCGCGTTCGGACCGCGGATCATGACCCCGGAGGGAGATGCTTACCCCTCGGCGCGGCGATTCCCACGACTCGTGGCAGGTACCGGCCACGCGCTGCTCACGAACGTATGGCCGTCGAATCCGTGGACGTCTCGCTACCACGCCGCAGCGGCCACGGACACCACCCATCCATCGGACTGGCTCTCCGGAGCGTGCTTGCTCCTCCGCCGTGTCGCCTTCGAGGCCGTGGGCGGCTTCGATGACGACTTCTTCATGTTCTTTGAGGACACGATGCTGGGGGAGGATCTGGCTCGCGCAGGCTGGCAGCGAATCTTCGTTCACGACGCCGTGGCAGTCCACGACCAGGGCACATCGTGGCGCGAGCGCCCGGCGTCGATGCTGCGCGCCCACCACGACTCGGCCTACACCTACCTGGCGAAGGTCTACAACAAGCCGTGGCAGGCCCCGCTACGCCTCGCCGTGAGGGCAGGGCTGAAGGTGCGCCTGGCGCTTGAGCTGAAGGCCAAAGCCTAGAAGCGGCCGCCGTAGCCCACGACGCCGTCGCGCACGCCCGCCACGATCTTCGCGATGCGCTCGCGGCGGCGATCGGCCAGGAGCGCGTGAAAGGCCGAGAACTTGGCCAGCCACACGAGGTAGCCGATGCGCCACCGAGCAGGCAAAAGGCCCGAGCGCAGGAGAAAGATCGTGTTGCGCACGAGGTAGTAGCAACGGATGGGACCGTGCAGGTGGACGGGCTGTGTGCGCCGGGGGAGGCGGACGGTTTCGTCGCCGAGCGAGTGCTCGAGCCGCGCGCCCGTGTCCACGATCAAGCGGTATCCGCGTTTTCTGGCGCGCAGGCACCACTCGAGGTCGACATGGTCGATGAAGTAGGACTCGTTCATCGGGCCCACCTCGTCCAGGACCCGCATCGGAATGAGGCAACCGGATGCCAGGAGGAATGCGGCCTCAATTGTTCCGGCCGCGAGCTCCTCGGCGTGGGCGCGGCGTGGGCCGAAGCGCCGATCGACATAGACGAGCTCGTCTCCTCCCGGCTTATTTTCTGCGATGTAGGGGCCGGCTGCAGCGCAACCCGGGGAGGAATCGAGGCGAGCGCGCAAGGTTGCGACCAACTCGGCGTCAGGAAGCGAATCTTGGTCCGAGAGCAGGACGTAGCTGGCTCCCATCTCTTTGGCGCGCAGGATGCCCACGTTCTGGGCGTGGGCGATTCCGGTGTTGTCGCCCAGCGTGACGAGGGTGGCCCCGGCGTCGTCGATCGCTCCGCTGATGGTTGCGAGGTCCTGCGGCGTCGAGCCGTTATCGACGACGACGACCCGGCACTGGCGTGCAAGCGCACGAATGAGCCGGGCCGTCGCCGAATCGGGGCCGTAGGTGACGACCACCGCGACGACTGATGTCACTGGCCAGCCTTGCGGTACTTGGCCTCGACCTCGTCCTTCTGCGGACGCCACCAGTCCTCGTGGTTCTTGTACCACTCGATGGTGGCGTGCAGGCCGTCGCGGAAATCGGTGTACGTGGGCGCCCAGCCGAGCTCTTCGACAAGCTGGGTGTTGTCGATGGCGTAGCGCTGATCGTGGCCCGGGCGGTCGGCAACGTGGTCGAAGTCGTTTCGGTCGTAGCCGAACTCCTCGAGGATGAGCTGGGTGACTTCCAGGTTGGTCTTCTCGCCGTTGGCGCCAATGAGGTAGGTCTGGCCGATGCGACCCTTGTTGATGATGTCCCACACCGCGGTGTTGTGGTCGTGGACGTGGATCCAGTCGCGGATCTGCTCGCCCGTTCCGTACACGCGGGGCTTGATGCCGTCCATCAGGTTCGTCACCGTGCGGGGGATGAACTTCTCGATGTGCTGGTAGGGGCCGTAGTTGTTCGAGCAGTTCGAGAGCGTGGCCTCGACGCCGAACGAACGCACCCAGGCGCGCACGAGGTGATCCGAGGCCGCCTTGGATGAAGAGTAGGGGGAGGAGGGAACGTAGGGGTCCCCGGCCTTGAATTTGCGATCCTCGCCAATCTCGAGGTCGCCGTAGACCTCGTCGGTGGAGATGTGGTGCAGACGGCCTCCGTGGCGGCGCAGCGCCTCGAGGATCTGGTAGGTGCCGATGATGTTGGACTGGATAAACGGCCACGGGTCACGCAGCGAGTTGTCGTTGTGGGATTCGGCAGCGAAGTGCACGACGACGTCGGCGTCGGCAACCAGCGGGTCAATGACGTCCGGATCGGCGATGTCGCCCTGGACGAGCTTGACGCCGTCGCCCAGCTTCTCGATCGAATCCTTGTTTCCGGCGTAGGTGAGCTTGTCGATGACGGTCACTTCGGCATCGGCGAGCTCGCTGGCCGTGTAGTTGACGAAGTTTGCGCCGATGAAGCCGGCGCCGCCGGTGACGAGAACCTTCATTATTCTTCACCTTCCTGGGTGGGGTTGGGTGCTTCGCCGTGGAGGATGGCCTCCGACGGGTCGGTGCTGGGTGCGAATTCGCCCACGCGCGTGAGCGAGTCCGGATGGGTACGAGCAACCGCGAGCTCGCGGGCGAGATTAACGAGGCGGTTTTCGAGGATCACCATGCGACGGTAGGAGACCACGGCGTAGGAAAGGAACGCGATGATCGTCAGATAGAGCAACAAGTCGGTGCCGCGGCCCACGCCGAGGACGTGGGCCACGTCGGTGGTGATATCGGGGAAAATGATCGACACCGCCGCGAGGATGACGAACACGACGAGGAGGAGGCGGCGAAGTGCCACGTTCTTGGTGTCCTGGGTGCCCTTGATGAGGTAAGCGGCAAGCACCAAGATTCCCACAAGAAGAATGATCTTTATCAGCATTAGCGGCTCTCCTTCGTCGCGAAAAGCATGTCAGTAAGAATATTGACGCCGTTGAGCAGGCTCTGGCCCTTGGAACGCGAGTAGTCAGTGTAGTCGATCGTCACTGGCTCCTCGCCCCACGCAAGCTTCATGGCGGCGAGCTGGTTGATGATTTGGGACGCGTGTGCCATGCGGTGCATGGTCAGGTTCAGGCGCGAGGCGGCGTCGCGGCGAAGGACGCGCAGGCCGTTATGGGAATCTGACAGGTTCATGCCCGTACGCATGCGGGTGACTTTCGCGGCGGTGGAGAGCACCAGCTTCTTGAGCCGACCCGCCTGATGCTCGCCCGTAAGGAAGCGCGAGCCGAGTACAAAGGCTAGGTTTTCACGTTCGGCGCGCGCGATCATTTTCATCGCGTCCGCGGTGCGGTGCTGGCCGTCGGCGTCGAAGGTGACGATGTATTCTGCGTCCGTGTAGGTCAGCACCCACGTGATGCCCGTCTGCAGGGCGGCTCCTTGGCCGAGGTTGATGGGGTGATCGACGACGATGGCGCCAGCGGCTCGAGCCAAGTCGCCGCCGTTGTCCTTTGATCCGTCGTTGACGCACACGATGTTGGGGAAAATGCGTCGAGCTCGAGTGATGACGTCGTAAATGACGGTCGCCTCGTTGTATAGGGGAACCACGAGCCAACTCGCCCGCGATAGGTCCCTAAATCCTTCGTCTTGCATACGATATATTATTGCATAAGGTTCTAACGACCGATGTTAAGCCTGCCCAAGCAAGGAGATGTGGATGGCGAACGCACGAATCGTCGAATCGGCGGATGTGTCGAATGAGGCAAAAATCGGGGACGGGACCAGCGTGTGGCATTTGGCGCAGGTGCGCGAGCATGCGGTCATCGGTCGCAACTGCGTGATTGGCCGCGGCGCCTACATTGGCGAGGGCGTCACCATGGGCGATAACTGCAAGGTGCAAAACTACGCCCTCGTCTACGAACCCGCCACGCTCGCCGACGGCGTCTTCATCGGTCCCGCCGTCGTTCTGACTAACGATCATTTCCCGCGCGCGATCAACCCTGACGGCACCTTGAAGTCAGCATCTGACTGGGAGCAGGTCGGCGTCACGATCGAAAGCGGCGCTGCGGTGGGCGCGCGCTCGGTGTGCGTGGCTCCCGTGACGATTGGCGCATGGTCGCTGGTGGCGGCCGGCTCGGTGGTGACCCGAGACGTTGCCCCGCACGCACTTGTGGCTGGCGTCCCCGCCAAACAGCTGGGCTGGGTGGGCCATGCAGGGGTCAAGCTGGAAGATCGTGGCGATGGTACGTGGTTATGTCCGGCCACCGGCGATACTTACGAAGAATTTTCAAACACAATCCGAAAGGTTGTTAAGTAATGGAACGAGCAATGATTCCGGCTGCCAAGCCGATCGTGGGCGACGAGGAGCGTGCTGCCGTTGATGCGGTTCTCGCTTCGGGCATGCTTGCCCAAGGCGCTGAAGTCGCCTCTTTCGAGGAAGAATTTTCTGCGCAACTGACCCCGGGCGCGCAGGTCGTCGCAGTCAACTCCGGCACTTCTGCCCTCCACATTGGCCTGCTGGCCTCCGGCATTGGTGAGGGCGACGAGGTTATTGTTCCCTCGTTCACCTTTGCTGCAACAGGTAATTCGGTCGCGCTGACGGGCGCCACGCCGGTCTTCGCCGATATCGAGCCTGACTTCTTCTGCCTCGATCCCGATTCGATCCGGGCCTCGATCACCGAACACACCAAGGGCATCATGCCGGTTCACCTTTACGGTCACCCGGCCAACATGACCGAGATTCGCAAGATCGCCGACGAGTTTGGCCTTCAGATCTTCGAAGACGCCGCCCAGGCCCACGGCGCCTCGCTCCACGGCGAGATGGTGGGCACCTTCGGCTCCTTTGCGGGATTCTCGCTCTACCCAACCAAGAATATGACCTCCGGAGAGGGCGGAATGATCTCGACGAAGCATCCCGAGATCGCCCGCCGGGCTCGCCTGCTTCGCAACCAGGGCATGGAGGTCCAGTACCAGAACGAACTGGTGGGCCTGAATAATCGCATGACGAACATTCACGCCGCGATCGGTCGCGTCCAGCTGCGTAAGCTCGAGGGCTGGACGAAGACGCGTCAGGAGAACGCCGCGTTCCTCAACGCCCATCTCGAGGGCGTCCTCACCCCGCGGGTGGCCGGGGGCGCCGTGCACGTCTACCACCAGTACACTATCCGAGTTGAGGACGATCGCGACGGCTTCGCCAACGCCCTGCGCGAGGAGTACAAGGTCGGCTGCGGCGTGTACTACCCGATCCCGAACCATCGCCTGCCCTCGCTGGCCCATTATGCTCCGGGCCTGGAGCTGCCCAACACCGAGGCCGCGGCCAAGCAGGTTATCTCCCTGCCGGTTCACCCCTCGCTCACCCAAGAAGACCTCGAGCGTATCGTCGAGGCCGTCAACGCTGTCGTCAAGGCCGGTGCCTAATGACTCTACGTTACGGACTGATCGGCCTGGGTTCCATGGGCCGCCACCACGCGCGCAACATTCGCGCCCTGGAAGGTGCCGAGCTCGTCGCCGTCGCCGATCCTTATGGTGACAAGTTTGGAGTGGCCGGCGATCTCGAGGTTCTGCCCGACGTCGATGCGCTGATTGACGCCGGGATCGACGCCGCCATGGTGGCCGTCCCGACCGGCCAGCACGCCGAGGTGGCTCTCAAGCTTGCCGCCGCCGGGGTTCACACGATGGTAGAAAAGCCGCTTGCCTCCACGATCGAGGAGGGCAAGGCACTCGTCGATGCGTTCGAATCAGCAGGTCTCGTCGGCGCGGTCGGCTACGTTGAGCGGTGTAACCCGGCGCTCTTGGAGATGCGCCGCCGGATCGCCGAGGGGCAGCTGGGCAAGATATATCAGATTACGACGCGTCGCCAGTCTCCCTTCCCGGCCCGCATTGCCGACGTCGGTGTGGTCAAGGACCTGGCCACTCACGACGTCGATCTGACGGCCTGGGTTGCGGGCGCACAGTACGCTACCATCTCGGCTCAAACAGCGCATCGAGCTGGCCGGCAGTACGAAGATCTGGTGACGGCGTCGGGCAAGCTGACCAACGGTGTGCTGGTCAATCACCTCGTCAACTGGCTGACTCCCTACAAGGAGCGGCAGACCGTGGTGCTCGGCGAGCATGGAGCGCTCGTGGCCGATACGACCATGGGAGACCTGACGTTCTTCGAGAACGGCTCGTTGCCGCTGGGCTGGGATCAGATCTCCGCCTTCCGGGGCGTCTCCGAGGGGCAGGTCATCCGGTACGCGTTTGAAAAGCGCGAGCCGCTCGCCGTCGAGCACGAGCACTTCCGCGATGCGATCCTCGGCACGTCCAGCGAGCACGTGACGATGCGCGAGGCGCTGACTACGATGGAGGTCGTCCACGCCATGCTTGACTCGGCCGCCAACGATGGCCAGACCATCGCGTTCTAGTCCGCCAGGTGCCCCGATTTTTCAGGCCGGGGCACCGGCCTGTTAGCCTGAATCAATGATGCGTTACCGCCGGCTTATCACAAGCCTCGAATCGCGGCCCTTCCTGAAGAACGTCCTGACCCTCGTTTCCGGGACGGCCGCCGCGCAGGCAGTGGGAATCGTGCTCGCGATTCCCTTGGCCTGGCTATACTCGCCGGAGGCGTTCGGCCTTTTCGCCATCATTCAGGCGATTGTGGCTGTCCTCGTCACCGTCGCCTCCGCCCGTTACGACCTGGCGATCGTCCTGCCCAAGCGCGATTCCGAAGCCCGCGTCCTCATGAGGCTCGCCACGCGTTCGATCCTCGTCGTCTCGCTCGTGAGCGCGGGCGTGCTGGTGGCGATGTCTGAGTGGTTCGCAAACTATTACGGCTCGGCCGCGCTCGGGCGTTGGATGTGGACGGTGGGTATCCTCACCTACCTCACCTCGCAGGTGGCCAACCTGCAGTTTTGGTATACGCGCAAGACGCGCTACAAGGTGATCGCCCTCAACCGCGTCCTTCAGACAACCGGAGTGGCGCTCTTCCAGCTCGCCATCTACGTGTGGCTACCCGACTTCCGTGGCCTCCTGGTAGGGACGATCGTGGGCCAGCTCCTCGCCCTCATCTTCTTGAGTTACCAGGCCAGAGGTGACCAGACGGACATGTCCGAGGCACCGACGGTGGGGGAGATGGCCAAGCGCTATTGGCGGATGCCGGTCTATAACGGCCCGACTGCGCTGGTTGACGGCGTTCGAAGCAACGGAATCGTCATGATTATTGGCCTGGCGGGCGCGAATGTCGTCGGCCAATACGGGCAGGCCGCCCGCATGATGCAGGTGCCACTGGGCTTCATCACGGCCTCGGTCACGCAGGTCTTCTTCCAGAGGCTTGCCACGATTCGCCCCGGTGAGATGACGCCGCTCGTCCGGCAGGCCGTCAAGAAATTGGGCATGGCGGGATTCTTGCCCTTCCTCGCGCTGGGCATCGCCGCCCCGTGGCTTTTCCCCTTTGTCTTTGGGCCGCAGTGGGACCAGGCCGGCTACTTCGCGCAGGCCATCACTCCGTGGATGTTCATGCTGGTGATGACATCGCCTATTTCGAACATCTTCATCGTGACTGATACCCAAAACTGGATGCTAGCCTTCTCGGTGGTCTACACCGCCGCGACCCTCGGGGTCCTCGCCTTCTCGCCGTGGCCTATGCTGATCACCATCTGGGTCATGTCGCTCGTGAACGCGGCGCTGCTTGCACTGATGCTCGTCCTTGCCGCGCTCGCTTCCTACAGATTCGATCGCCGGCAGATTAACGACGAGCCCGAGGATAGAGCGAGCCCGAGGATTGAGCGAGCCCGAGGCTAAGCGAGGTCAGCGGCCACCTTGCGTGCCCGGGCGAGCCACGTGTGGTGCACCCGATCAGCCTCGACGCGGGCCGTGGCCCGCTCTACCTTGCCCGGGTTGGCAGCCAGGTCCTTGAGCGTGCGTTCGATGGAGTCGCGGTCGTTGTTGACCACCCAGCCCCAATCGTTCGCCTCCACCATCTGGCTGACGAGGGTGTGGTCGCTCGCAAGAATCGGCTTGCCGTAGTTGACGTATTCAAAGAGCTTCACCGGCACCGCAAAGTCCCGGTAATGGCTCGGGGCTACAACGTTGACGGCGATATTGGCCTGCGCGTACAGCTCGAGCAATTCGGGGCCGCTACGGTGAACAATGCGGATGTTGGAGTGGCCGGACACGTCGTATTCGCCGCTCACCCGATCCCATAGCTCCTTCGATGTGCACAGCGTGAAGGTCACCTCTGGGGTCTTCTTTACCGCCTCTATCAGCTCGTGAAGTTGGTAGAGGGGGCCCACCGAGCCGACGTAAAACAGGTGAAGCGGCCGGCTGGGGACGGCGAGGTCAAGATTCGTGCCGCCCGGGGGAAGGGCGTCAACGCGAGCGCCTTCCAGCTCTGGGATTTCGTCAGCCATCTGCATCGAGGGCAGGTAGACCGTGGACATGTACCGGCGGTAGAGGGCCAGCTCGGCCCGGTACAGTGGGCGGATTGCAGCTGCCATAGGGCGCCCGACGCGCCTGACGTATTCGTCAAAACGCCAATAAATGTCGCGGTAAAAGACCGATTGCGGAATATGGTGCTTCTTCAGCCAGGAGAAGATCATGGCGTCGATGAAGAGGTGGGGGACGTGGTTGGGGTCCCCAATCATCGGCGGAATCGTTGCCGATTCGGAATACATGAAGTCGAAGATCTTCCCCGCGGCTATCTCAGCCTTAAGTACCTTGAATTTTCGCTTTCGCTCGGCTGCGGTACCCGTGAGGTCGAAGACCTCGTAGCCTGCCTCAACAAATGCGGCCTTCATCTTGGGCGGCCTGATCGCCGACGCGAACACCGAGTGAGGGTTAAGCGGATAGGGCGCATGAAAAATCATCGCTGGCATATCAGGCTCCTAGGCGAGCATAGAGATCAATGTAGGACCGGGCAACTGTTGCGGCAGAGAAGCGCTCGCCAATCGTGGCCGCGATATCCTCCGCAGTCAGGCTATCCGTCTTATCTTCTACCCTGACAATCGCGTCCGCATAATCCGCGGGGTCGGCGCTGTCAACGAGCTCTCCGACGGCCGGATCAATGTATTCGCGGTGTCCGCCGGTTGCGCCGACAACGAGCGGCCGGCCGTTGACAATCGCCTCCGCGGCCGATACGAAAAAGTTCTCGCCTTCGGAGGGACCAAGAAACATATCGGACTCGCCCAGGCGCATCTGCACCTCGCTCGGCGATACGTGACCGGGAAGAATCACCGTCACCCCGAGCTGGCTAGCCAGCGCCTCGACGTCGGGACGCAGGGGGCCATCCCCGAGCCACGTGAGGCGCGCATCGCGCCCCCGGTCCAGCAGCTCGCGAACCGTTTGCACCGCCACGAGCGGCCGTTTTCCCGGCACTAAACCGCCCGTGGACACCAGGTGGAGCACCTCGCGCTCGCTGCGCCGAGGGACAAGTTGGGCGGGGGTCGGAACCTGGCAAGGAATAATGCGAACCGGCTTTGAGCCGCGAATGTCCCGAATCGGGCGCGCGAGATAATCGTTAACCGCGATGACGACGTCGGGCAGGTGCTCAAGCTGCTTGAGAGCCGGCTGGATCTTGCGCCACAGAGGCGAAAGGTTGTGGGGGTTGGAAATGCCCGACCAATGCTCCGTGTGTACCCATGGCTTGCCAGGGCCGCGTACAGCGAAGGGCTCGATGGCCGAAATGGCTTGCGTGTGAACGACGTCGGCGGCAGCGATATGCGTGCTCAATGCGATCCGGGCGCGGGCGATGGAGAACGGGTTATTGGTGGCCATCGGAATGCGGACGGTGCGCACGCCGTCCACCATGACCGCACGGGTGCGGTCGTCAACGTGTGGCGCGACGAGGTGGACGACGCTCAGATCCACGCCTGCGGCGATGAGCGCCTGACAATCTTTGAGGACGAAGGAGCCCGAACTGGGGTTTTTTCTCGTCGGAAACCACGGCGTGACCATCACAATACGCATGCACATTAACCTACCATCGGCATCTGAGTATTCGGAATTGTTCCCCGACTCCGTTAGAATTGCCCAAAAAGCTTGAAGATGGTCGGAGAAATTATGATGCTCGTTGACGGTGACCTGTGGAATTCTCACGATCTGAGTGTGGGCCGTGTGTCGTGGCGGGCTAACTTGGGCACGCAACCAGTCGACGTCGACACGGATAGCCTTAGAGATTGGGCGATGGCACAGCGTGGTCACTGGGTCGCCGTGGTGCGTAATGAGCACGGCGTTTTCGGTGTTACTGACAATCTGCGTAGCTTCCCTATTCTTTACACCCACGACGCCGAATTGCTCGTTTCCTCTACGCCTACGGCTCTGTTGGAAGATATGAGCGCTCCGCGGCGTAACAGCATCGCAGCAGCCGAGTTTACTCACGGTGGATACCTGTTGGGCCCCCAGACCCTCATTGAGGAGGTCTATTCTGTTCAGGCGGGTAGCGTGGTGGACCTCAACACCGGCCAGCTCGTTGACACTTACCGTATGCCCACATCTTACGTGGAATCCGACGCCGATCCGATGGAGTATATGCGCTTTTTCTACGACGTCGTCGTGGATCAGTTCAAGCCGTTGGCGGAGACGAAACGTCAGCTACTTGTACCACTGTCAGGCGGCGCCGATTCACGCCTCATCATGCTGGCTTTGCGCGCTGCCGGTGCCGAGAACGTCCTCGCTTTCACCTATGGAACCCCTGGATCTGCCGAAGTGTGCATCTCCCAGGAGGTCGCGCGCGCAGCGGGGTATACTTGGAAGGCAATTGAGCTTGACCGGGCTAAGGTTCACCAGCTTTGGGTCCAACCTCAAACCGGAGAATTTCTTAAAGATGCGTGGAGCGGGGAGTCACTGCCGCATATCCAAGACTGGTACGCCCTCCACGAGCTTCGCAACGATCCCGACGTCGCCGCGGATGCGATCGTCTTGCCCGGACATACGATCGTCGGTAACGAGCACGGCGATGATATCCTTGCCGGCCACTCCGTCTCTATCGATGGAGCAATGGACCTGCTTACCGAACACCATTTCCATCTACAGGGCAAGAAACATGCCAGAGAGCTCCCCTTGTCGTTGCGTCAGAGATTGCGCTCTTTCCTTGAGGAAAACTGGAAAGTGGGGGATCGGGCCCACAATTCGAAGGCGTTGGTCGAACTTAACCTGTTGACCCGTCAGGCCCGCTACATCAACAACTCGATGCGTGGATATGAGCATTTTGGATTCGATTGGGCCCTGCCTATGCTCACGGCGGATGCGTGGGATGCGTGGCTGTCTGCCCCACAAGCTCTCCACACCGAAGACCGCCACTACTATGTTCGTTTCATCAACGAGGAATTTAGCCGCGCGTTCTCCAGCGAGCTGACTTACTTTACGACCCGTGTGGGAACGATTGAGCCGGAGCGTAAGCGAAAGATCAAGGCTGCTCTCAGCTCCCTCCACATCCTCGATTTGGTGCTTGACCTAGCCCGCATCCGCACCGAGCGGCGACACCCGATGGCTTTCGAAGCGCTCGCGGGCAGCCTCAAGCAATATCAGTACGACATGCGTTTGATTCGTGGGCAGCGCACGCTCGGTATTTACGCGGAGCTGTTCCTTGCTAACGAATGGGTCCCGGGTCAGACCGTGGTTCCGCAGGAATAGGGGAGGTCTCATGCATGTTGTGTGGACGCCGTCGTGGTATCCGAGTGTTGATCATCCTTTGAACGGGAGCTTTTTTGCTGAACAGGTTCAGATGTTACGTGAGGCAGGGCTTGAGGTTGGTGTCCTAGCTCTTGACCCTCATTCGTTCTGGCAAGGCAAACCGGGTGCGGTGGAGAGGAGCGATGAAGGTCGAGTCTTGCGCCGTGCCGTCCCCGTGCTTCCCAAGGGGGTCGTTCCTGGTGACCAGGGGCTCATCGACCATTACGCCAAGCCGTTAGCCGCGGCCTACGAGGTGGCTCACGGGCGTCCCGACGTCGTCCACGCCCACTCCGTCTTCCCGGGCCTGCTCCTTGCCCGCGCCCTCGCCGACCATTGGGGAGTCCCCTTCGGCATCACCGAGCATCGCCCGTCCTCGCTTGAGCGCTCACCGGGTCCGCGGCTCGCGGCGATCTCGAGGGCTGTCTCGCGCACCCAATTCCGCCTGACCGTCTCTGCGGGAATGGCAAGGCGAGCGACCGACTTCTATGGCCTCGACTTTGAGGCGCTCCCACTACCGGTCTCACCAGCCTTCATCGAGGTGGAGCGAGAGCGTGGCGAGGACGACCATTTCGTCTTTCTCCACATGTCCATGCTCGACCGCAACAAACGCCCGGAGGAGACCGTGCGTGCCTTCGCTGAGGTACATCGGCAATATCCACAAGCCCGGTTGCTTGTTGGGGGTGGAAAGGCCGATCGTGTTGCCCAGGTTCGTGAGGTCGCCTGCGCACTCGGAGTGGGCAAAGCTGTGACCTTTCTGGGTGAGGTGGCACGTTCTGACGTGCCGGCCCTCATGGCCAACGCGGACTGTCACGTCCTGTTCTCAGCGCAAGAGGCAGGCGGCGTGGTCTTTTCCGAGGCACACGCGACCGGCACGGCCTCGATCGCCTCAGCCACCGACGGCGGAACCTTCCAAGTGACGAAAGAGATGGGTATGGTAGTTCCCGTCGACGACGTCGGTGCGCTCGCCCGCGCCATGGCGGACATGATCGGAGCGAAGAAGGCCGGGGCGTTCGGCCGGAACTCGGTGCGAGCGGCCGCGATGAGCCGCGTCAGTGCCCACGTCTACGCGACTCGGACGGCAGAGATTTATCGGGGCATCTCTGGCCTTTGAGGTCAGTCACCTTTTGTAGGTCTTGCTATAGTCCTCCCGGATCGTTCCGCGATAATGGGTGAGGCCGATAGAAAAGGTAGGGAAGATGTCGTTATGGCTGGCTGAGATCCCGCGGTTTGCCGCGATACTTGCTGTATTCTATATCCCAGGTTTCATTCTTGCGCAGATTGTTCACCGTCAAACGTTGATTCTTCGCGTAGCGATCGCACCTGCATGGAGTGCCGGTGCGGTCGGGTTGCTGAGTCTGCTTTACGGTATTTTGGGTGTGGCATGGACGCCGTGGAACGCACTTATCGGATATGCGGTGCTTCTTGGCTTTGTGTTCACGGCGACGATGTTAGTCCGACGCCGTCTGGGTGCCGTTGTGTCGATTCCTTATGAGCCTGGACATAAGCCAGTGCAATCACCACCGTCCTTGTGGCAACTGGCTTTGCCCGCACTCATTTTTGGTCTGATTGCAGCACTCCCCATTCTTAGAACCGTCCCGCCAAACGGACTTATTCAAGGCGGCGATTCCCAGTTCCACATTGGTCTGCTATGGAAAATGATCGGTGATGGCCTAGCTTCACCGCTGATGGCAAGTGCCGGGATGATGGGGCTCAATCCATCACCAGGTTTTTATCCAACGGCGTGGCATGCCCTTCTTGCTACGGTCACCCCACAGGCAAGCCAGGCTCTAGTTACGGCCAACGTCATGCTGATTGTCGCGCCGGTTTTATGGATTTTTTCCATCATGTCGCTGACCTGGGCACTGACGAAGGATCGAGCTGCGACGTGGTGGGCTTTGGCTGCTTCGGGACTCGTGCCCATGGCACTCATTCGTCTTGAACTCATCACCACTCTGTGGCCGTTCGTAGTGGGAATGGCGCTCATGCCTGGAGTGCTGGCAGTGGCAGTCCGTGAGGCGCCGACTATAACACCTTTGTGGAAGCGCTCGCGCCTCGGCGCCGTGGCCATGGTAGCTTTGCGAACGATACCTGCCCTGGGCCTGTTGGTATTTCATCCTTCGACATTCCTTCCTGTCGCTGTGGCGGTGTGGCTGTGGGCACTTATCTATTCCGCCCGCCATATGTGGAAAGAATGGCGTCATGAGGGATGTGACCGCTATCGTCTCGGTGCATGGGGAGGAGCGGTGTTTTTTCTCATCGCTATGCCCCAGCTGGTTTACACCTCGGCGTACGCCTCGCTCTTCCAGCTACATCGCTTGCCGCAAGTTTCCTTCTCGGGCCTGCCGACCAAGCTGATAGCGACTGCGACGATGTATTCACCTGGTGGTGGCCTTGAGAATTTTGTATTCTACATTGCCGTTTTCATCGTGACCTCATTCGCGGCCCTGACGGTTTGGCGCACGCGCCGCTACCGTTTATTGGTGATCGCATGGGGCGCCCAAGTCCTAGTGGTGTTGGCATGCTACATTCCAATGCCTATTTTCAACCGGTTAACTTCGCTATATTACAACGTCCCCACCCGTGGGCTTGTGGGAGAGGCAGTCTTCCTCGTACCGATGGTGGCGGTTGCTGCCACAACGTGGATGAAATGGCTTTCTCGCAAGCGGCGCGTCCTGCACACGACAACGGTGAGCCTTGGGGCGTCGGCTCTCGTTTTCGTGGCGCTGACCTCGGTCTCATATCGCGCCAATGCGCAGGCTTCCTACGAAATGGTTTACCCAACCTCACGCGGAGTCCGATTCCTCGCCAGCGCTCCCGAGATCGCGCTCATCAAACGGGCCGCACAATTACCCGCGGATTCCTATATTCTTGGTGATCCGGCTGCCGGCGCATCGCTGATCGAGATTGCATCGAACCGACGTGTGGTGTGGCCATATCCCGGCCTTGAACAGGGTCAAGATGACAAGTACCTTGCCGAGCGCTTCAACCAAATCCATTACAACCCGCGCGTGTGCGAAATCGTACGCCAATACGGTATTACTCATTTTTATAAGGATCGTCCGGGCTGGTACAACTCGAGCTATACGGCAGCCCGCCGGCCAGGCTTGTACCAGGTTGACACAGAAAAGGGCTTTACATTTGTTGATCGGGGCGGAACCGCCGCGATCTACTCAATCGACATGTGCTATGACCCGACGTGGAAGCCGGAAAAGTGGCCAGCCCCGGCGTCTGCCCGATACGAGGCGCTGCCCGGCCAGCCCTCGATCTGGTAAGGCGGCATAGTGCTGAGCCCCGCGGAGGACCGCGAGGCTCAGCACTATTACAAGTTACTTAGCACGCTTGATCAGCTCAGCGACGACCTTTTGGGCAGCGTCGCCGGTGCCGTAAGGGGCGGCCTCGGTAGCGGCCGGGCGCGGGCGCGCGATTGCTTCAGCGAGCTGCTGTCCAGGCTCGGCCAACACATTCCAGCCCAACTCGACCGTCTCGACCCACTCGGTCTCGGTGCGCACGGTCGTACACGGCACGCGCATGAGGAACGCTTCCTTCTGCAGCCCGCCCGAGTCGGTGACGATCCCCTTGGCGTGCATGGCGCTCGCGAGGAGATCGGCGTAGGGGAGCGGGGCGTGGACACGGAGGTTACCGCCCTCGAGCGGGAGCCCATGGTCGGCACACTTAGCCACCAAGCGAGGGTGGGCAAGGATAACGATCGGATCCGGAGCCTGCTGCAGGGAGGAAATAATGGCAGCCAGGCGCTGCGGATCGTCGGTGTTCTCGGCGCGGTGGATGGTGGCCAGCAGGTAGGAACCGGCAGCCAAGCCGAGCTCGACGGCAACCGGGGAATGGCTAGGATCGAGCTTGGACAGTTCTTCGAGCAACACGTCCGTCATCACGTCACCGACAACTACGGTGCGCTCGGCCAAGCCCTCGTGAGCGAGATGATCGGCGGCGACCTGGGTGGGAGCGAGCAGGACGTCTGCGGCGTGATCGGTCAGAACACGGTTGTGTTCTTCGGGCATCGCGCGGTTGAACGAGCGCAGGCCGGCTTCGAGGTGGGCGATCGGGTAGTGGAGTTTAACCGCGCTGAGGGCTGCCGCGAGGGTCGAATTAGTGTCTCCATAAACGAGGACCCAGTCCGGGCGGTACTTGTCAAGAATCTCATCAAGCTTACTGAGCATGGCGCCCGTCTGGAGGCCATGTGAGCCCGAGCCGACGCCGAGGTGTTCATCGGGCGCTGGGATGTTCAGCTCAGCGAAAAATACGTCCGATAGGAGCGGGTCATAGTGCTGACCTGTATGGACGATAGTGTGAGTGATGCCCACACGCTCGCATTCGTGAGAAATGGGGGCGAGTTTAACGAATTGGGGACGTGCGCCGACGACGCTTAGAATCTGCATAGTGACATAATAACGGCATTAGCCGATAATGAGTGAGGGAACTGTGAAGGCCGTCATCGCATCAAGAATTTTCACACCGGAACCTGCCGCGGCAAGCTTCCGGTTGCGCGCGCTCGCCCGGGAGATTGTCAGCCGTGGCGGAACGGTTGACGTTCTCACGACGACGGCGCCATCAGCTGTCCCCGATACTCTGTCCGAGCCCGGAATCACCGTTCGTCGTGCCCCAGTGCTGCGCGACTCCGAGGGCTATGTACGAGGCTATGCCCAATACATGAGTTTTGACATTCCGCTCTTTTTCCGTCTGCTGGTCATGAAGCGTCCTGATGTAATCATCTGTGAGCCGCCACCAACAACGGGTTTCTTCACACGGATCGCGGCAGCGATCCGGAGAATACCCTATGTTTACTACGCGGCTGATATCTGGTCGGATGCGGCTGATTCGTCCGCACCCAAGCCCGTCGTCAAATTGCTACGCTTTGTGGAGACGTGGGCGATGAGGGGGGCAACTGAGGTAATCACAGTTTCCGATGCCGTAGCTGATCGTCTCCGCCAGTTAGGCGTCGCCCATATCACCGTGGCTACCAATGGTATTGATACCGACGTGTTCACCCTCGAGGGCCCTGAGGCAGATCCCCGTCCTGGTGTGCGCTATTTTGTTTACGCAGGGACGGCCTCAGAGTGGCAAGGTGCCGATGTGTTTGCCAAAGCGATGAAGATTGTCCACCGGGAGGAACCTGACGTGAAGCTCTGTTACCTCGGTCAGGGAAGCTCGTCGCAGACAATTGCACAGATTGCGCAAGAGATGCCTGAGGGCGTCGTGACACAAATTGGACGTGTTGCGCAGGCAGAAGCTGCAGCGTGGCAACGGCACGCTGCAGGCGCACTTGTCTCAATCAAACCTGGGTTGGGGTACGATTTCGCAATGCCCACGAAAGTGTATTCTGCTTTGTCGACCGGAACTCCTGTCGTTTACGCAGGTCCTGGACCGCTACGTGGGCCAATTGCCAGTGCGAACTTAGGTGAAGTTGTCGATTACGATGCGGACGCAGTCGCGGCCGCCATGCTTGCGGTTGTGCGAGCTCCCCGAGATACACGGGAGCGAGTCCGCTTGCGTCAATGGGTAATCGACCACCATTCGCTAGCAGCCACAGCCCGCGCCGCATACGGCGGTGTTGAGAAAGCAATGCGTTAATGATAGTTGGCGCCTTCGCCCTTGCACTGCTTGTGCTGGTCGTCGGACCCGGCTACCTTTTGGCGCGGACCATACACGTAAGGCCCGCCATCGCCCTAGTAGCCGCCCCGGGGATGACGCTCGCATTTGTCGGCGTCGTCAGCTTGGCGTTCCATGTCATGGGTGTGCGCTGGCAACTGGCACATGTAGGATATGCCTTCCTAGCTGTGACACTTGTTGCGGTGACCTTAGACGCACTGGCCAAAATGATAGGTTGGCGCAATCACTCAGAGGCAGCCGAGTGCTGGTCGGCAAGGTGGTCGTGGGCAGACACGGGTTTGGCGTGCGTCGCCGTGGCTGTTCTCGTGCTACCGGCGGTTGTCTTAATTGATTTCGGGATGCCAAGTGCACAAGCCGACCCGATGTTCCATTACAACGCCATCCATGCCATCCATCACCATGGTGACGCTTCGATACTTGGTGCGATGCAAGCCAACTACGGTATTCAGACTATCGCAACCACTTATCCAGCGACCTGGCACGCTATCATCGCTCTTGTCGCTGATGGAAGCACAGCGATCGTCGCTTCCCATGCCTTCGCGTATCTTGTCCTTCCCCTGCTTTGGGTGGGCTCAATTGGTTTCTTTGCACGCGTCACCCTTCCTCGCCATGCAGCGCTACTCGTTCCGCTTATTTCCGCATGCCTTGTTTATTTCCCCACCTTCTTGATCCTTTTTCGAGGGTTTTGGCCTAATGCCTTGGCTTTCACCCAGGTGCCTGCCGTGCTGGGCCTAATTGTTCTCGCTTGGCGTCAGTTTTCTTCTTCAGGGAGCCTATGGATGGCCGCGAGATCCGCTTTTATCCTCTTCATCCTCATGGGGGGTCTAGGGCTAACTCACCCATCGGCTGTTTTCTCTGTTCTTTGGTCCCTAGTGCCAGGTTGTCTCTACGCGCTCGGCGTCACCTGGCATCATGGGAGTCCGCTACAGCGTCGACGCGTGTTCAGTGTAACTATAATGTTGGTGCTGGCGATCAGCCTCTTGTGTGCACATCCCATCGTACGTGGTTACCTTCTACGTAAACACCCGCGGCAGTGGAGCACCGCTGAACGCTGGGCCACGTTACGAATGAGCTTGGCTGATATGCCATTGGTTGTGCCGATTGTGGGAGCTCTCGTTCTACTTATTTTGGCAGTTTTTGTAGTTATCTGCGTGCGTTCGGTGTGGAAGAGCGCGCCGATCCGCTGGGTGGTGCTGGCTTGGTTCGCGCAGTGGCTCCTCGTATTTGGTGCCTATGTTGATGGCAATATCTTCTCCCACGCCGCTGGAATTTGGTACCACGACCCTAAGCGACTTCTCGCCATCCAGACGATCTTTACGGCCACCATTGTTGCAGCATTCCTGGCAAAGGTTGGTGCCCAATCAAGGAAAAAGTTCATTGTGCTCGCCAGTTCTCTCACTCTTATCGCTACCGGGATGCAACTAGTGCTGTATCACAACGGGGGCCAGCCACCCATCGGTCAGACCAAAATGATGACGCAGGCGGACTACGACTTTTTCTCACACCTCGACAGCTATGTGCCTAAAGGATCCCTTGTTTTAGGTGACCCCGCCTCAGGGCTGGGGTATGCTCCGGTTGTATCTGGAGTTGATACCGTTTATACCCAGGTGAATCGCACGGCAGTTGACCGGGATGGAACTTACCTCGTCGCCTATTTTGATGAGATTCATACTGACCCTTCTGTTTGTTCGGTCTTGTCCCACTACGGTATCGGTTACTTCTATCAGGTTGATGATTTTGTCTTTCAAAAGCGTGCGCGATCTTTACGTTGGCCTGCTTTCTACGCAGTTGATACCTCTCATGGCTTCACTAAAGTCGCCACTACTGAACGCGGCACGCTATGGAAGATCACCATGTGCGATGCGGCTCCAGCCGTTAACTGGTGGGACACGCAACGACGTCGTCATCCTCTCATCACACCCGCGAGGTTTAGTGAAAAGGCTGAAGAAGCCCAACGGCGCTCTTAGCACGACCAAGGCTATTGGGTGGATGTTGAGGTATCCAGTGTGCGAGCGGTTATAGTTAGTCAGCAACGTCATCATCAAGGATCTAGTCGGGTAAGCTACATCTAGGAAAATTGGAGTTCTAAAGGAGAACCAATGCGTATTGCAGTCGTTGCCATGGGCAAGATCGGACTTCCGCTCGCCGTCCAGTTTGCCGATATGGGGCACGAGGTTATCGGCGTTGATGTGAACGAGGAAACCGTTCGTCTCATCAACGAAGCCACCGAACCTTTCCCCGGCGAAGCCCACCTCCAGGACAAGCTCAGTCAGCTGGTTCCCGCAGGCAAGCTCCGCGCAACGACCGATTACGCCGAGGCGATCCCGCAAGCGGATGCGGTCGTGCTCGTCGTTCCGCTGTTCGTCAACGACGAGACGTGGAAGCCGGACTTTGCCTGGATGGATGGGGCCACCAAGTCGCTGGCCGAGTACCTGACGCCGGGCACGCTCATCTCTTACGAGACCACGCTTCCCGTCGGCACCACGCGTGGGCGTTGGAAGCCGATGATCGAGGAGATTTCCGGGCTGAAGGAAGGCAAGGACTTCCACCTCGTCTTCTCCCCGGAGCGCGTGCTGACCGGCCGCGTCTTCGAAGATCTTCGCCGTTACCCGAAGCTCGTCGGAGGCCTGTCCGAGGAAGGCACCAAGAAGGCCATCGAGTTTTATGAGGCTGTCTTGACGTTCGACGAGCGCCCTGATCTGCCGCGCGAAAACGGCGTGTGGGACATGGGCTCGGCGGAGGCTGCCGAGATGGCCAAGTTGGCGGAGACCACCTATCGCGACGTCAACATTGGCCTCGCCAACCAGTTCGCCGTGTACGCCGATTCCGAGGGCATCGATGTGCAGCGCGTGATCGACGCCTGCAACTCCCAGCCTTACTCCCACATTCACCGTCCAGGCATCGCTGTCGGTGGCCACTGCATTCCGGTATACCCGCGCCTGTACCTGTCGACCGACCCGGATGCATCCATCGTTCGCACCGCTCGCCAGTACAACGCCGGCATGCCCGAGTATGTGGTGGGCCGCGTCGAGTCGCTTCTCGGTGACCTGACCGGACAGAAAGTTGCCGTGCTCGGCGCCTCCTACCGCGGTGGCGTGAAGGAGACGGCGTTTTCTGGCGTCTTCGCCACGGTTGACGCGTTGCGCGCCAAGGGGGCCGAGGTCAAGGTCCACGACCCGATGTACACCGATGAGGAACTCGCCGCGTTTGGTTGGGATGCCTACCGCCTCGGCGAAAAGGTGGCCGCCGCCATCGTGCAGGCCGACCACGCCGAATACAAGACGGTCACGCCAGCAGATTTCCCCGACATCAAGGTCATCTTCGACGGCCGCCGCGTTACTGATCCGGCGCTGTGGGTAGGAACCCCACGCCTCGTCATTGGCGACGCCGAAGCTCGTTAAAGAAGGCAGCACTTGACGAGTATTACAACACTACGTAGCTCCAAGGAGCTGTTACGTAACCTGACGCTACGAGAGGTCAAGGGCAAGTACAAGCGTACTGCCCTTGGCCAATTGTGGTCCCTTGCCAACCCGTTGGCACTGATGATTGTCTACAGTTTCGTTTTTGCGATCGTTATTCGCGTCAATGTAGCTCCCGGCAATCCATCCGGCGTGAATTTGTTTGTTCTGTGGCTCATGTGTGGCCTGTTGCCATGGACTTTCTTTTCGAACGTCGTCAACGGCTCCATGTCTGCGGTGACCGGGAATGAAAACCTCATCAAGAAGGTCTATTTCCCGCGTTGGGTCCTCGTTATATCTAACACTTTTGCAGCGGTGTACCAGCATGCATTTGAACTCGCCATTCTTATGGTGGCGATTTTGGTGGTGGGGTCAAACATCATCATCTATGTTCCACTCGTGGCGGTCACAGCGATCATGCTGGCGCTGTTTGCAACCGGTGTGGGTTTTTTCACCTCGATTGCCAATGTTTATTTTCGCGACGTGCAGCACTTTGTGGGAATCTTCTTCCAGCTAGGCTTTTATGCCTCACCGATCGTCTATCCCGTGACTTATGTGCGCGAGCTTTCTGATTCGATCGGCCCTCTCATAGGGTCAATCGAAATCATCCACCTTTATAACATTAACCCGTTTGTGCACTTCGCGGAGATTTTCCGCAACCTGATGTACGACGGGCGGTGGCCTAACTGGTCGACCTTCGGCATCCTTGCCGCGGTTTCGCTTCTCACGTTCGTGTGGGGTTGGCGGACGTTCACCAAGCGTCAGGACTATTTGGCGGAGGTGCTGTGAGTCAGGCAGTTAGCGTCAGTCATGTACGCAAATCATTCAGGATTTATAAGGAACGTAACAACTCGTTGAAGTCGGCAGTTATGCGGGGGCGCCGGTCAGTGCACGAGGAGTTTGTTGCTCTTGATGACATCTCCCTTGAGATCCCGCAAGGATCCACTTTCGCGCTTGTGGGCGATAACGGATCGGGCAAGTCCACGTTGCTCAAATGCATCGCGAAGATATTGGTGCCTAATTCAGGGACGATCACTCGCCATGGCAAGATCGCTGCCATGCTTGAAGTCGGGTCGGGTTTCCATCCGGAACTGTCTGGTCGAGACAATATCTACCTTAATGGGTCGATTCTAGGTATGACGCGTGCTGATATTGACTCTCGCCTCGATGAGATCATTGCATTTTCGGGTGTGGAAGAATTCATTGACCAGCCCGTGAAAAACTATTCCTCGGGCATGTATGTGCGTCTGGGTTTCTCGGTGGCGATCCATACCGAGCCGGACATCCTTCTTGTTGACGAGATCCTTGCCGTTGGAGATGCCTCCTTCCAAGAGAAGTGCATCAAGAAATTTGTTGACCTCAAACATGAGGGAAGAACGGTGATCGTCGTGTCTCATTCGGTCCCTCAGCTCAAGCAAATGGCGGACAGGGCAGCGTGGATTAAAAACGGCAAACTACAGATGGCCGGAGATGCTGACCCCGTTTTGGATGCCTACGACGATTCGACGCGTTATTTTGCCGACGGCGACGAAGTGGGGAAGGTCCGATGGGGAAGTGGCGAGGTTCGCGTGACAAAGGTGGAGATCTTGCACGGGGATGGCGATCCTGTCACGGGATCTTTGCCTACGGGGGCGGAGACTGTTTTCCGGCTTCACTACCACGCTTTCCAGAGAATAGACCAGCCTGTCTTTGGTTTCTCTCTCCTGGCTAACGACGGAACGTATTTGTGGGGAAATAACACCCGCGATTTGAGATTTGGAGTGGAATATATCGAGGGAGAAGGAACGGTTGACTGCCGTATTCCTAATCTGACGCTCCACCCTGGTCTCTATACCATCGATGGCTCGGTTGTAAATACAACGACGGAACACGTTTACGACTACGTGCGAGAGGCCGCGCGTTTGGCTGTACGAAATGGGATTCCATTCGAATCGGGCGGATACATGATCCTTGACGGACGTTGGTCGATGCCCGGGCGTGACGAAAAGGATTACTGGGGACGCCCAGGAAAGCCGTATCTGGAGATCTCATGATAATTGCGATCATCACGCTCGACACCTTCGGGCAGCGGATGGCCGGCCCGGCGATCCGCGTGTGGGAGATGGCCACCGTTCTCAGCTCCGATCATGAGGTTGAGGTCTTCACCTTCGGTGCGGTCGAACGCGAAGGGGAGACTTTCTCCCTTCGCCGTACGCGCGTGGAGGATTTCCGACGCGAGCTGGGCCAGCCCGACGTCGTCATCATGCAGGGCTACCTCATCAAGACCTTCCCATGGCTGGCGAACGGCAATTTCAAACTCGTCGTCGACCTGTATGACCCCTTCCATATCGAATCCCTCCAGGTCGAGCGCTTCCATCCGATGGACGAACGCATTCGGGCGCTCGACCACTCCCTGGCCGAGCTCAACTTGCAGGTGCGTGGGGGAGACTTCTTCCTGTGTGCGTCGAACAAGCAACGTGACCTATGGCTGGGTCATCTCGCTGCCCTCGGGCGCGTTAACCCACTCACCTACGACGACGATCCCCAATTGCGCCGTCTGATTGACGTGGGCTCTTTTGGAATCCAGTCGACGCCGCCGTCGAAGACCCGGCCGGCGATACGCGGAATCATCCCCGGTATCGCACACGACGACAAAGTGATCGTTTGGGGAGGCGGGGTCTACAACTGGTTCGATCCTCTCACGGTTATCCGTGCAGTTGACCGTGTCCGTGAGACTGTGCCAAACATTCGTCTGCTCTTCATGGGTGCTAAACACCCAAACCCGGATGTGCCCGAGATGCAGATGTTGCGGGATGCGCGCGCACTCTCCGACGAGATGGGCCTCACCGGCAAGCACGTATTCTTCAACGAAGAATGGGTGGAGTATTCGGATCGTCATAACTACCTCCTCGAGGCTGACATAGCGGTGTCCGCGCACCTTCCCGGCCTGGAGACCGACTTTTCCTTCCGAACCCGCATGCTTGACTATCTATGGGCAGGTCTGCCGATCGTGGCCACGGAAGGTGATTATTTCGCCGAACTTATCGCCGATCGTGGATTGGGAAGAACGGTTCCCTCCCAAAACGTAGAAGCGATGTCACAAGCTTTTTGTGCTCTCCTGTCTGACGACGTCGGATGTGCTGCATGCGCTGAGCGGGTGTCTGATGTTGCTCGGGAATTCCATTGGGATAAGGCACTGGCGGCGTTGGTGGCCTACTGTCGTGACCCATGGGAGGCGGCGGATCGGAAGCTTGGACGCCGTGAAGAAGGCACGAATCTCATACAACCGACGAGCCCATCCGTGCTCGTGCGCAAGGCATTACGGCTGGCGCACGAGCACGGAATAAGAAAGACGATAGCTCAGGGTAGGCGCTATCTTGCACGTAACAGAAAGCGTTTTACTCGCTTCTAACAAGCCTCTTAAGTGCGTGATAGATGGACGCGAGAATCTTGCGAAGTGGCTTGGGTAGCTTGTCGATGATGGGCTGGATCGGTCCAGCGATTGAGCGGGGGATGTGCAGGCGTTTCGTCTGCGTTTCCCGAAGGGCTCTGGTAAGGGCAACGATGATGTCGTCACGCTCAGCAATGTCAGCATAGGCCCGCGCAAGCTGTGCCTCAAGTGCGGCGATTTCGGATTCCGTGCGATTATTATCGATATCAGCCATAACACCATCCTACGTGCCTGATCCCAGCTGTTAGCATTCGTAGTATGAGAATCCTTCAGGTCAGCGCCCATTATCCGCCCGATTTTGTTTCGGGCGGTGCACTCATCCCGCAGCGATTTGCCACCGAGCTACAAGCGCGCGGGCACGAGTGCTCCGTTTTTGCTGGCAATCTCCATAGGCTAGCTCCTGGGGAGGTCGCCGATGAGTGGCAGGGAGACATCCGCGTGCGGTGGGTGGGCAACTCCAATGCGCTGGCATGGTTTGATGTGTACAATGTGGACAATCCGGCCATGTATGGCCCCTTTGAAGAATTTGTGGCCGAGGTTAAACCGGATGTGGTGCATTTTCATTCCATCCAGACGATCGGGGCTGGCGCTCTGAAGATCGCGCAGCGTCACGCGCGCGCCGTTGTCGTGACGATGCACGATTTTTGGTGGTCATGTGCTCGTCAATTCCTCGTTGATCAGGCGGACAAACCATGTTCGCCGGTGGTCTCGGCTGCGAATTGCCAGTGCGCCGCCGGGCGCAAGCATCTTGACCAGCGCAATCGCTGGCTCGCCGACCAGCTCACCTACGCTGATCTCATTCTCTTCCCCTCCGCCTCGGCCCGCGACCTCATGATTGCTAATGGCGTTCCTGCTCACAAGAGCGCGGTCAATGAAAATGGCGTGGACTTCGTCGGACTTGAGCGGGCCCGCACCGCCGTCGACCGGCCGGTCCGCTTCATTTACACGGGCGGGGAGGCCACGATGAAGGGCTTCGAGGTGTTGCGCGAGGCGTGCGCGAGCGCCGAGGTCGCGCCAGGCACAAGCCTCGATGTGTATAACACTCCCGACGATGGCTTCCCGGCCTGGGTCCGCAGCCAGCCCGCTTACGGGCGGGAGGATTTGCCGCAGATCTTTGGCCATCACGATGTTTTGATCCTGCCTTCTCTCATGCGTGAATCGCATTCGATCGTCACCCGTGAGGCGTTGAAGGCGGGAATGGCGGTTATTGCCACGGATTCGGTCGGGCCTGAAGAAGTCATCATTGACGGACATAACGGGCGAATTGTGGCAGCCGGAAGCGTCACCGACCTGCGGGCGGCGATCGAGGAACTGTCCGAGCCGAGCAGGGCCTTTCAACTCCTCGGACACGGCTCGGCCTCGCCGATTGTGAGCGTCAGGGACCAGATCGACGACGTCGAGGCGCACTATCGCGCTCTCCTCCGTGATATCGACCACCACGCCCCGGCCGTCACGGTCCCAGAGCCTGCGACGCCAGAGCCTGCGGCGTTGCAAGGTCCCGGCGACCAATCGGAGGCCATCGTTCGCGCGGGTGTGGCCAGGGCGATCCGCACGGTGGTTTTCGTCGTCGGGATCCAGGGGGCCATGGCGCGTTACCGGGCCCATCTGCCCGCAGAAGCACTCAGATTGCGGGGCATGACCACTGTGGTCATGCATTACCGCGACCCGGGACTTTCAGCGGCCGTGCTTAGCGCTGACGCGGTGGTCATCTACCGAGTCCCGGCGACGAACCAGGTTCTTGAACTTATCTCGCAGGTCAAGAACCTGCCGCGGATAGTCCCCGTCCTTGGCGATATTGACGACCTCATCTTTGACCCCGACATCGTTGATAGTCTCGATAACCTTGACAGCCTATCGACGGAAGAGCGTGAACTGTGGGTGAGAGGCATACACCGGTACCGTACAACTCTTGATGTGTGTGACTACTTTGTTGGATCGACACAAACTGTCTCACGCGAGGGCGCGCGACTCCTAGGAGTGCCCGCCCAGCGATTTGCCAACGGCATCGGTCACCTGCTCGGATCAGCCAGTCAAGAACAGACTTATCGTGAACGTACGCCCGGGCCGTTGCGTATCGGTTTCTTTTCAGGAACGAAAACCCATGACGCCGATTGGGCTTCCATCGAAGGCGCAGTGGCGCAGGTGCTGGCGAGTCGGCCAGAGGTTGAGCTGTGGCTTGGCGGACTAGTGGAACCCACCGCGGCGCTCGAACCATACTGGGAGCGTATCGTGCGGATTCCCTTCGTAGCATGGTATGAGCTTCCTGCCTACCTGCGCGACCTGGACATCTGCCTTGCCCCGCTGACAGCCGATTCGATCTTTAATGAGGCAAAATCAGCTATCAAGTGGCTGGAGGCAGCGCTGGTAGAGACTCCGACTGTGGCATTCCCCTCCCAGCCATTCCGCGAAGCCATCGACGATGGACAGACGGGCTTCTTGGCACGAACTCCCGAAGAATGGGTAACGGCGATTACCTCGCTCATAGACGACGATGCGTTGCGTACCCGAATCGGCCGGCGTGCCAAACGCGCTGCGCTGTTGACCCTATCGCCTATTCTGCAAGGCAGAGCTTATGAAACAATCCTTGTAAATGCATGGCGCCACGTCCAAAGGAACGGACACAAGAATAGGGGAACTTTCCCTCCGGTCCTCGACGACGAGCCAGCGCTCGCGGCCGCGGCTATCATGGAACGTTACGAATTGCCCAAGGTGCGTCACAGGGCTGTCGATGTCGTTCGGATGACGAGTTTGAAAACCATCCATTCTCTGCGTGTCAATGGTGTTAGCGGGACGATGCGTAAGGTGTACGCCAAGATACGAGTCGGACAATGATGAGTTACGTGTTGGGCGCTTTTGTCCTCGCTGTCTTTACGACACTGTTTTATGGCTTCGGCGCGGCGCTGCGCAAGGATGCGGGCGGATTTGCAGCGAACCTCGTCGTTGGCTACATCGGTCATAGCCTATTAGTCGCTCTCCTCGTAGTGCCGCTGCAACTCTTGCAAGCGCCGTTTTTGGCCGTTGTCGGTTCTGTCTCTGCAGTTATGGCAGTAACGGTGGCATTCACCGTGGTTCGTTGGCAGCGTGAGGGCTTGTGGGACTCAGGACCGGGGATCAAAAGGCTTGTGGGCGAAAGCTATTTCCTTTTTCTCATTGCATTTTCCCTGATGGTAATTTACCTCCTGCAAACGGATTTGATTTGGAACAATAACCATACCGATGATGGCTTCTATCTGGTCAAATCCGCCACTTTGCCCTATCTCGACCAGCCATTCTCGACGATCTACGGTACGGGTTTTCTTGACACCTCCGCGGCGTTTAACACCTACCATCTCAGTTCCATCCAGGCGGAGATGTCGGTCTATATCTACGCGCTGAACATTGATCCTGTCTTTTTTATGCGAGGTGTACTGAACTTCTTCCACTACCTGCTCGCTGCAGCTTCAGTAGCGTGGTTTGCCGAAACTCTGGCTACCGGTGCGTTTTTGAACTTGCAGCGTTCATGGGCCCAATATACATCCGCGATTTTGCTATTGCTCTCTTTTGAATTCCGGTCGATGGATGCCTGGCGCTTGCTCTCTGCCCAAGACTTATGGCAGTTCAATGGGGCGATGTGGTACGGCGGTAGCATCGTGCGCGTCATGGGTATTTTGTGGATGATCACCCCGTTCCTAAACGCTAAACGCATTGGTGTGCGCGAGATTGCGCAGGCAATGGTCATCGGCGTAGTGCTCATCTCGAAGGCAGTTGCAGCTGCCCCGATTATCGTCATTGCAGGGCTGTCTTACCTCTTCGCTTTTATAGCTACGAGTATCCGTCGCAGGTACATCGCCACCATCGGCCTCGCCGTGGGCGTGGTCATTGCCGGGTACGCGGTCAACAATCAGCCTGAAATCGACGCTCTGATTGTTTCCAATGTCCTGCGTAATATAACCTCACCCTTACTGTGGTTAAGTGCCCTGAGCCTGCTTACGGGTCTCATCATCTTCCGTACGACGCCGCTGAGGCGCGTTGTGTTGATTTTCGTTGGGCTATTGGCTTTCATGGTTATTCCCGAGGTCAACGACATATTCGAAACGGCTTCGGTGTTCGACTTTGTGGCTCTTCGGGCTCAAACAACGGTTTACTACACCCTCACCATTACTGGTGCGGTGTGTGTAGGAATGATCGTGGCCAGGTACGCCGAGCGACGTTTCACAGCGCTTCATTATGGCCTAGCATTCATGTTGGGGGTGGGGTCAGTGGCCTCGACCGTGCCGGCCTACGGGAATCCATTTGGCACGCTCTCAGCCATGGCATCCTATCCGTTCCTCATGCCCAGTGACACTGCTGCTCTGTCCAAGAAGCTAGAGGAGATGTCCCAAGGCCATAACCTAGATGCGATCGTGCCCGAATGGGTAGAACTTCGCCATCGACGTCACTATGTGGCTACAGTTGTGCGTACGTATGCTCCACACGTGCGATCTATTTCTGCCATCACGCGCTTCGGCTCTTCCGATTCACCCGACTACCCTGAATGGTGGATGGCCGCCCAGTCCACATACGACGCTTTCATTGCTGATCCCACCGAGGAGACCTACCATGTATTCTCACAGATCCTGAAGCGTTACCCGATCGACGTCGTCGTCATGCCTCATGATGGTTTCGAGAAGTTTAAAGCCGAAGATAATTTCCTGAGCGTCGACCGTGTGGGAGATTATCGGATTTACCAGCGGACTAGGTAGGGCTTCTCGGATCTCGTGGTTGTATCGAACAATTAACTTTGTGTTAACAAATGATTTCGATGATCTCTCGAAGTAGGTTGTAGGCGCCTTCATTGATCAGGCAAATACGAAAGCACTCGTTTTATTGCTGTTCGGATTAGGGATATTCTTTTACGTTTTGGTGTAGCTAGGACTTGTGAATTCCTCACATTAAAGTCGATATAAGTAAATTGCTAAGAAAGACTAACTAGCCTTAGAAACTGTAAGAGTCGTCATGCCGTTGCATCTTGCCAAATGCACAAGAGAATGAGTTTACGCGCCTTACAAGCATGCAGGCCTCTGACGTAAGAGGGAGAACCTGATGTTGCGCTACTCGAGTTCACAGGCAAGGTCCATAGCACAACTCGTTGTGTTCTTGTCTAACAAGCCCAGTGCCCTTCACGCAGACAGTTTAGGCTTTGCACTCCGCGATAGGATAGTTGGCATTGGCGTGAATCAGAGGAGAAATATGCACTGGACAATCATTGGCACCGCCGGAATGCTGGGCACCGACCTGTCTGAAATGGTCGCCGAACGCGGCTACGAGGTAGTGGCTATCGACCGCCCGGATATCGACATCACGGATCCGCGGTCCGTGGGCGAGCTCGGGCAGACGGACGTGATCGTCAACTGCGCCGCCTACACCGCTGTCGACCCGGCCGAAGAGCACGAGGCGGACGCGTTCATGGTCAACGCCGTGGGCCCGCAGCTGCTGGCCCGCCGCGCTACAGAGTTGGGGGCGCGCCTCGTCCACATCTCGACCGACTACGTCTTTGGCGGCGACGCCGGATCCCCGTACGGCGAATATGCCCCGATCTCGCCGAAGTCGGCATACGGGCGCACGAAGGCGGCGGGCGAATGGGCCGTTCGTGCGGAGACGGATTCGTACTACATCGTGCGTACCGCGTGGCTCTACGGCGAACACGGCAAGTGCTTCCCCAAGACGATGGCCAAGCTCTCCGATACGCATCCGCAGCTGTCGGTGGTCACGGACGAGGTCGGTCAGCCCACCTGGACGCGCGACCTAGCCGACCTTATCATCCGCCTCGTCGAGGCACAGGCACCATCCGGGATCTACCACGGAACGTCGTCTGGCCAGACCAACTGGTACGGCTTCACCAAGGAGATCGTCGCCGCCTACGGCAAGGATCCCGAGATGGTGGGGGAAACGACCGCCGCGGCTTTCAAACGCCCGGCGCCCCGCCCGTCGTACTCGGTGCTCGGCCACGATGCGCTGGGCAGCTCTGGAATCGCCCCCATCGGGGACTGGAAGGAACGCTGGCTTCAGGCCGCACCGAGCGTTCTTTCCGACCTCGGATAAACGACGCCGGAGGGCGGGGTAACCCCGCCCTCCGCAAACGCTTATTTCTCCAGTAGCTGCAGCAGATACTCGCCGTAGCCAGACTTGACCAGCGGCTCGGCACGGCGGCGCAGCCCGTCGTCGTCGATGAATCCCATACGCCAGGCGACCTCTTCCGGCGCGCCGATCTTCAGACCCTGACGGGCCTCGACGGTACGGACGAAGGCGGTGGCGTCCGCGAGCGAATCGAACGTGCCCGTATCGAGCCACGCCGTTCCGCGGGGGAGCACCTCCACCGAGAGCTTGCCGGCCTCGAGGTAGACCCGATTGACGTCCGTGATTTCGTACTCGCCACGCGCCGAGGGCTGAAGGTTCTTGGCGATTTCCACCACGTCGTTGTCGTAGAAGTACAGGCCCGGCACCGCGTAACTCGACTTCGGATGGGCTGGCTTTTCCTCGATGGATAGGGCGCGGAAGTCGTCGTCGAATTCAACGACGCCGTAGCGCTCCGGGTCCGTCACGTGGTAGGCGAATACGGCGCCTCCGTCGGGGTTGATATTGCGGCGTAGCTTGGTGCCCATACCCGGACCGTAGAAGATGTTGTCTCCTAATACGAGTGATGCTGGCTCGTTGCCGATGAAGTCCGCGCCGAGGACGAACGCCTGTGCAAGGCCATTGGGGACCTCCTGGACGGCGAAAGATAGGTTGATGCCGTATTGAGATCCGTCACCCAGAAGGCGATGGAACTGTGGCGCGTCGGCGGGGGTAGTGATAATGAGGATGTCCTGAATACCCGCCAGCATAAGGGTGGTCATCGGGTAGTAGATCATGGGTTTGTCATAAACCGGTACGAGCTGCTTTGATGTGCCTAAGGTGATGGGATGAAGGCGCGTGCCGGATCCTCCGGCCAGAATAATTCCATGCATAGTCCTATTGTGTCCCAGATGGGGCAACATTTGGGTGAACTAACAAAAGGAAAGTAAATATGAGAAGTAAAGAGATATCAGCTGAGGACCGTTCTGCCCTCGTGGCGGTGACCGTCTTCCCGCTCATCATTGTGCTAGGTGCGGTGTGGGCATATTTCTTCCCGGCAGTTGCATCCCACCTGACACCGTATATCTCTCCAGGCCTGGGATTCATTATGTTCACCATGGGGCTGACCCTTACAGTATCGGACTTCAAGCGTGTCGCCGAGCGGCCGCTCGCCGTCCTCATCGGCGTCGCCGCGCAGTACATCATCATGCCCGCGGTGGCTATCGGATTGGTGTACCTGCTCAACCTGCCCGTGGGGCTCGCCATCGGCTTCATCTTGCTCGGCTCCGCTCCAGGCGGCACCGCCTCGAACGTAGTGGCCTACCTGGCCAAGGCTGATGTGGCTCTCTCAGTCACCCTGACCACGGTCTCCACGCTCCTTGCCCCAATCTTCACGCCGTTGCTTGTGCAGTGGCTGGCGGGAACGTTGACCGACATCGACGGCGTCGCGATGGCTATCTCCATCCTCAAGACCGTCGTCGTCCCGGTCGTCGGCGGCGTCGTGCTGCGCCTCCTCATCCCCAACGTGATCGACAAGCTCCTGCCCGTCCTGCCGTGGATTTCGACCCTGGGCATTTCGGCCGTCGTCGCTGCCCTTGTTCCGGGCTCGGCTGCGGCGATCGCCTCCGCTGTCGGCGTCGTCTTCGTCGCCGTCATCTTGCACAACCTTGCGGGCCTGCTCATCGGCTACTGGGCCGCTCGCGCGACCGGGTCTTCGCCGCGCGTGGCGCGAACCGTCTGCATCGAAGTCGGCATGCAAAACTCTGGTCTTGCGGCCACGCTCGGCAAGACGCACTTCGCCGCCACCCCCGAGGCCGCCCTTCCCGGCGTCATCTTCTCGGTGTGGCACAACATTTCGGGCGCGCTGCTGTCCCTCTACTTCCGCCGCCGGGCCGAGGCCGAGGCCGATCGCAAGCTGGCCGCGCAGGCCGCGGCGCTAGCAGACAAGGTTAACGTCTAGGGCGGTTGCGTGCTCTGCGGCGGCGACAGCGGTCAGGTCGCGGTCGTCGCCGACCAGCACCACCGCACCGCCGCGGCCCAGCACGCCGTAGGCCAGCGCGATGGCCTGGCGTGAGGTGGGCTTGGCGACGGCGAGGCTACCTTCGCAGGCCAATCCCCTCTCCTCGCAGCCGCACGCATCCTCCCACGTGTCGGCCGAGTCGGCGGGCGCGAGTAGCAGCGCGTCGGGCTGGGTCATGACCTCCGCAGAGCCGTCGGCCACCCCGGAGGGGAGGGGGCCGCTCCATGCGAACGCGAAAGAATCAAGATTGAGTGCGACGACGACGTCGGCGTCGGCCGACTCCGGATCGTCGGTCACGACGACGTCGCCGCCTCGTGCGTGTTCACGATCCATCACGTGGGCGCCGGTGACGAAGCCGGCCAGGGCCCAGGCCACGGTCTTCCAGTGCGGCGGAAGGTCGAGGACGAGGCAGGTTCCGGGTTCGACGTCGCACTCGTTGCTCAGGTAATTGGCAATTTTCGCAACGTGATTGGCGAGGACCTTGCCAGAGAGCTCGACGCGCCCGTCGGCGTCGTACCAGGTCAGGGCCGGCGATGTGCCGCGCCCAAGGAGGGTGTCATAGAGATCGCGGGGGCTGGTCATGGTTGGGTCCCTAGGTAGTCGGTGTGCAGGGCTTGCGGGGCCACGCAGTCGATCGCTGCGAGGCACAGCTCGGCCATGTCGGGGTGGGCGGCCGCGACGTAGTTGGGGCAGTCGTAGGCGCCCGCCGTCGTTCTCGAGTGATCGTCGCGAACGCCGATCACGATTCCTCCGGCCGCCTGAACCAACCCGAGGCCGGCGCCGATATCCCACGGCTGGGTCCCCATCCCCATGCACCCGCCGAACGTGCCCTCTGCGACCCCGGCGAAGTGAAGCGCGGTCGAGCCCAGACGGCGGACGGATTTCGTGCCCTCAAGAAGCTTGCGGTATCCCACGGCGGCACCCGCTTGGTCGTGGAGGCGCTCGGAGGGAAAGCCCGCTGCGAGGAGGGAGCGTTGCGGGGGCTCCTTGCGCACACGAATCGGGCTCCCGTTTCGGTATGCCCCCGTGTCGTCGGACCGATACAACACCTCGCGCGTGGGTTGATAAATGACGCCGGCGATGACCTCGTTCGCACGTGTGGCCGCAATCGACACGCACCAGTAGATCAATCCCGAGGTGAAGTTCGCGGTGCCATCGATGGGGTCCACCAGCCAGACGACGTCGTCCGTGCCGGGCTTGACCTGCTCGCCGCGGGCGTTGATCGCCTTGCCCTCCTCCTCTCCGAGGATGAGGGAGTTGGGGGCGCCGGCGAAGATGACTTCGCGAATGGCCTTCTCGGCCCGGCGGTCGTGGATGGTGACGGGATCGTGAAAATTGCGCTTGTACTCGATTTTTCCCGGATCTTTGAAGGCCTCGAGGAGGGCTGGGCCGACGGCGAGCGCCGCGGATTGGGCGAGGTCGGCGAGCGTGCTGGGCGTGAGTGTCATGCTCAATATGTTTCCACACCCGCGGCTATCTCGCGCATTTTTCCACGGGTCGTGAAAGGCGGTCAGGCGAGATCAGCAATATCTCACATCCGTGGCATCAAACCTTGAACAACACGCCGATGAACCTGTGCAAGTGTTCAACTCGCCTTGACTTTGGGAGGTTACACGGCTGTAATTTAACCTAGGCAAGTTTGAAATGGAGGACCAGGATGTCGAAAGCGACCTCGTCGCTCCGCGCCGCTACTGGTTCGGACGATTCTCGCGTGGCGCAGAGTCTTATGCAGGGCATCTTTAATCTCGGCTATGGTTTTGCCGAGGAAGCTGACCTGTCGTGGATGGAGGAAGCGCTGTGCGCGCAGACCGATCCAGATATTTTTTACCCTGAAAAGGGCGGCTCTACCGCTCCGGCAACGTCAATCTGCAAAAACTGCTCCGTTCGGGCTGAGTGCCTCGAATACGCAGTGACCAACGATATCCGCCACGGAATTTGGGGCGGGACCTCGGATAACGACCGCAAGCGTATGGCTCGCGAGCGTAAGGCAGCGCGCGGAGGTCGCTAGGTGCTGGGCGATGTGACTCGTGAAAAGGTCACGGCAATCGTGGTTTGCCACGGCCGTGACCTTTCTTTTTTCGCCGACACCCTGCGCGCACTGCAGGCCCAGATCCATCAACCGGAGGCTGTTGTGGTCCTCGTGCCGAGCATGGAGGAGCGATTTGTTTCGCCCGTCCGCGAGTGCTTCGGCGTCGAGGACCAGCGCGTCCACATCACGCCCGCTTCGGGAGCCAACCTCGCGCAGATGCTGGCCGGGGCGGATTTTCATGACGCCGACTGGCTTTGGCTCCTCCACGCGGACTCGGCCCCCGCTGAGCGCGCCCTCGATGCCCTGTTGCGGGCCGGCGAGGGTTCGAATCGCATCGCGGTGGTGGGGCCGAAACAGATCGCGTGGGAAACCGCGCCCGCGCCCGTCCTCCTCGAGGTGGGTATCCGCGCCACTCGTAGCGGACGCCGGGTGCCTGAGGTTGAACCCGGGGAACGCGATCAGGGGCAATACGATTCGCGAACAGACGTCTTGGCGGTGGGAACCGCGGGAGCGCTCGTGCGTCGAAGTGCGTGGGACGAGCTCGGCGGGCTCGATCCCTTCCTCGGCCCGTTTGGTGACGGGCTGGAGTTTTCGCGACGCGCCCGGCGTGCCGGCTACCGCGTGGTGGTCGAGCCGCAGGCCGTTGTCCGCCACGGGCGGTCGGGGCTGGGCGGGGATCGATCCTTCGCCGAACTCCGTCGGGCACAGATCTACAACGCGCTGATCGCGGCCCGCCCCGGCGCCGTCGTCGTCAATATCCTGGGATTTTTCCTGCTGGCCTTCGCCCGCTCGGCGGCGCGACTCGTCGTCAAAGAGCCCGGGCTCGCCTGGGCAGAACTCAAGGCCGGCCTGAGCGTCGTGACGATGGTCGACGACGTCGTGCGCGGACGTCGGCGCCTCGCGCAGGTTTCTACGGTGGGGCCAGAGGCCCTCTCGGCGCTGGAGGCCAAACCCGCTGATATTCGCCACGCGCGCCGCGAATCGCGAAGGTCGGCGAAAGAGGCGAAGATCCTGGCCGAGCGCCCGGATCCGTTGACGATCAAGGCGCGGGCCGACCTCGCCCGACATTCGCGCAACGGCGCGCTCATCACGGCAGCCGTGTCGGTCCTGGCTGCGGTGGCGTTTTTCCTCCCGGTCTTTTCTTCGGGCGTCCTCGCCGGGGGAGGGCTCGCCGCAGACCGCACCCAGGCCCCGGATCTTGCGCGTCTTATCTGGACAGGCTGGTTAAACTCCGGTGACGGTCTTCCCTATGCGGTTGACCCCCTGTGGGCGATTCTCCTGCCGTTCCTCTTCGTGGGCCACCCCTTTGGTATGACGCTGGGCGCACTGGCCACCGGCGTCCTCTATCTCGCGATGCCGGCCGCGGCTCTCGGCGCATACCTGGCCGCGGGGCGGCTGACGACGTCGTGGGTGGTGCGTACCGTCCTCTCCCTGACTTGGATCGTTGCCCCGTCGTTCGGGGCGGCGCTGTGGTCAGGCCAGATCGGCGCGGTCGTCTCACACGTGCTCCTGCCAGTGGCGGTGTTCGCTATCGCGGGGGCGTGGCGCGGATCCGCGCGCAACCTCGGGCTGGCGGCGCTGGTCTTCGGGGCCCTCGCGGCGGCAGCCCCCGTCTTTGGGCTCGTGGCCGTCCTCGTCGCCGTTCTGGGTGTATTCCTGCGGCCCGGCCAGCGCAAACGGTGGCTCTGGATCCCGGCTCCGGCGCTGGCGATGTTGGCGCCGACCCTGCGCGGCGGGCTCTCCCCGGATCTTCTTTTCGCCCAGGCCGGTGTGCCGACCCGCGACCAGTTCGTCCTCGACACCGGCCTCGCGGCCGCCCCGCTCATCGTCGTGGTGGCAGTCGCGGCCCTCGCGCTGGTGCGCTTGCACAGGATGTGGCAGATCCGCCTCGGTTGGCTCATCTCGGCAGCCGGGCTGGTAGTCGTCGCCCTCGCGCCCTTCGCTCAGGTTGGGCGCGAGCTAGTCCCCGGCGGCTACGTCACGCTCGGGGCGTCGACGGCGGTCGGCTACTCGATCGCGTGGCTGGGCCTGTGGGTCTCGATCGTGGCCGGAGCAGATCGCCTGAGGACCGCGATGCGGCGCCGTTCCTTTGGGCTGATTCAGATCACCGGCGGGCTGGCCATGGTTGCCCTCCCGCTCGCCGTCGTGGCAATGGGCGGACGCTGGGTCGCGCTTGCGGCGGGCGAGCCCGAATTGGGCGCCAAGACGCCGGTCGTTCCCGCGCTCGCCGAGGAGGCCTTCTCGCGCAACGAGCGCGTCCTGAGCCTGACCCTGACCTCCGAGGGGATGACGGCCGAGCTCTGGCGCGGAGCGGGCATGGAACTTCACGAATTCACGATGGCGCGCGGCCTGAACGAGGCCGCAGCCGTCGCCGCCGGGGCAACCGCCGACGCGGCGAACATCGACTTCGGCGACGCCGTCGCCGGCTTGTTCGCAGGAACAGCGCAGGCAGCGACTGCTCTTGCCGATCACGCCATCAACATCGTCCTCGTCCCTCCGCTGGCTGACGGCGACTCGCCCGAGTTCCGCGCCCAACTGGTCGGACGCCTCCACACGGTTCCGGGCCTGCAATACGTGACGACCGGCGAGGCGGGAACCTTCTGGCGCGTCGCCCAGGAGACCCGGCGCATCAGCGCAGACGGGGCCACGCTCACGGACGGCCTCCTCGGGGCTCGCGGAAGTATTGACCCCGGTCAGGCGCGCACACTCACGCTCGCCGAACGCGCCGATGCGCGCTGGCGCGCCACCGTCGGCGGAACAGAATTGGAGGCCGGCCAGGGCTGGAATCAAACGTGGGCCGTGCCGGCAGGGATGAGCGGCAAGCTGACCGTCAGCTTTGTCGACCCCGTCAACCGCGGCCTCGTCGTGGCGCAACTGGCCACCATGCTGGCCAGCTTCGTTGTGACGCTGCCGCTACGGCGTCGTGTGGGAGGTATCGAATGAGGGCCAAATCGTTGCTGGCGGCGCTGACCGGCGTCGTCGTCCTGGGTGCAGCCGCGGGTGCCGGAGCAGCCACCTACCTCACGGATAGGGAACTGCCGGCCAAGGATGCGGCTTTCGCGCCCGCCTACCAGGGGCAAACCGGCCCAGTCCGATCCTCGCTTCTGTGCTTTGCGTACCCGACCATACCAAACCCCACCGCCGGGATCGACGCGGTGCACGTCGAGGAGGAAAAGTCCTCCTGGGCCGGCGTGTTCGCCGATGCCGAGGCACACCTCATCTCGCCCACGGGCGCCAAAGCGGCATTCACGGGTGCGGCCCCTGATGCTTTTATCGTCGACTCTCCCATGAGCGCCAAGCACGTCGCGGGCCAGGTCGATTCGCCGGCAGACGCCGTCGTCGCGGGCGCATCGATCCAGAACGCCAAGGCGGGTGACTCGCGGGGCCTGGCGGCGGCTACCTGCCAGTGGCCGTCGAATTCCGTGTGGCTCGTCGGCGGCGCCTCGAAGGTGGGAAATTGGCTCTCTCTCATGATGGAAAACGCCTCGCCGACCCCGACCACCGTCAACATCGATGTCTATTCCTCACGCGGCAAGCTGGAGGTGACTCGACCTGCGATCACGCTCGAGGCCAACGCGACCTTCAGCGGCGACCTCACCGGCATCATCGCCGAGGATGAGCGCATCGCAATTCGACTCTCGTCCGATACCGGTGCCTTCGTTGGTGCGTTGCAGGTGGCGGCGCTCGACGGCGTCAAGCCCGCCGGAATCGACATCCTCAGCGACGCCTCCGTGGGCACGAGGACCGTCATCCCCGGACTCATCATCCCCGACGACCGCTCGACCAGCGCAACCGTCCGGGTGGTCAACCCCCATGCGAGTCCGGCACAGGTCAATATCGCGACGATTTCAGCCGACGGGCTGACCCCGCTTCCAGGCGGCCAGGGCGTGACGGTAGCGCCGCAGGCCGTTCTCGACCTCTCGTTAGACGGGCTGGCCCCGGGCTCATACGGCGTCCAGGTCAGCGCCGATCAGGAGATTGCCTCGGCCGTGGCTCTCACGCGAACGGATACGGACGGCGTCGACAAAGCGTGGCTTGCCGGTAAGAAACAGGTGACCAAGGGTGGGCTGGCCATCGGCCCCTACGCGGCCCAGCTCGTCCTGACTGGCAACGCTCGGGCGACGTGGACAGCCTACGACGCCGCCGGCGCACAACTCTCAAGCGAATCGGTCACCGTCAAGGAAATCGCAACCGTCGACGTCCCCGCCGAGGCGCACTTCCTCACGCTCGAAGCCGAGGAACCCGTGTACGGGGCAGCGATGCTCACCAGCGACTCGGGCATCGCGTGGGTGGCCCTCACCCAAGACTCAACGTCGAACCAGTCTGTGAAGCTGACCAGCCGGAACTAGTCCTCCTCGCCGCCGTCAATGACGGTGAAACGCGGACGCGTGCGCGGGCGAGCCGGGCCGTGGCCACGCACATCCGCGGCCGGGCGATGAACCTCTCGTTGTGCGGGCTGCGGAGGCGGAACATCCCGCTTGGAGGCCTCCCGGATCGCGTCGGCGAGCGCAAGGAGATCGTCCGTGGATGGGGGCGCGTCCTCGAACTCTGTTTGCAGACGAATCATCTGCCACCCCACCGGAACTGTGACGTGATTGGCATGGTCCTTGCAAAGGTCGAACGCGCCTTGCTGAGGAACGGGGGAAAGCGGGCCAATAACGGCGGTCGCTTCACGGTAGCCGTACGTCATCGTTGCGACGGCGGGCTGGGCGCAGCCGACGCGGGAACACTTTCGAATGGGACTCACGGGGTCTACCTTAGTCACTTACGCCCTTCGATTGCCCTAGGCGCTAGGGTAGGTTCCATGACAAATATGCCGAGGCGTTCTCACGCCCGCCGCCGCGACAGGCACGGGCGCGGGTTTCGTGGGCCCGTTCTCCCGATGAGCGTGCCCGCCTGGCGCACGCGCGCCGACGAATTCGACGACCTTCTTGCGTGGGACCTGGGCACGTACCGCCGTCACCTCGGCAACAAGATGGAGAGGTTCGACTTCGCGGTCATGGACGTGCCCGGCCACGACCCGGCGCCCTGGGAGGAAGGCATCCCGCTGGCGCGATTCTTGCCTTTCGAACGTCCTGCCAGGATCCATGGACGGATCATCTTTTATCGGATGCCGATTCTTTCCGCGTTGCGCCGTGAGGCCGATCCGCGGCTGTTTATTCACGACGTCGTCACGAGCCAGCTGGCGACCGCGCTGGGGTGCATGCCCGAGGATATCGACTACCTCTAGCAGGCGGTCGGTGAGGGCGACCTGCGGGGGCGGGCTCGGCTAGTCGGCCCGATCGCCCGAGCTCACGCGATCCACACCGAACGGCATATCCGTGATGCGCGTATTGAGGCGTTGACGGCGGGCATCGAGCGTAGCCAGCCGGCGGGTTTCGGCGTCGTAGCGCAGGAGGGTCATGGCCTCGAGGAAGGCCTCGGGCGGGGTACCCCACGGCGGTGGGGGAGACACGTAGCGTTCACACGCAGCGGCCAGCGCGCGCGACTGCGATTCCCGCGCGCGGTCTGTCAGGCGCTTACGGGCCTTGAGAAAATCGGCAATGTTGAGGGACAAGCCGCCGGGAATGGGCCGGGTCTGGGCAATCGACGCCCACGCGGCGAGCTCCTCTGGCATCGAGACCTTGGGCTCCCAGGTGGGCCTGGAGGGCCAGCGGGTCACGTACGTTCCCCCGAGCATGTCGCCCAGGCGCCTGCCGCGTTGAGAGACGAAGGCGACGACGGTGGCCACCACCCCGAGCGTCACGAAGACCTCAAAAATGCCGACCGTCGAGCGGATGAAGGCCTGATTCATGGTGATTGTCCCGCCGTCGAGCTGGACGACGCGGGTGCGCGTTGCGAGCTTGCCCAGCGTGCGCCCATGGAAGATTCCGGTGATGAGAGCGGGAAGGACCCAGAAGAAGATTGCCGTCGTGAAGATGAGTAGTGAGCGCCCCTGCGCCGCATTCAGCCGGAGGACGTTGTTGATGACGGGCGCGATGTTAAACAGAAAGATCACGTAGGTCAGGATCAGTAGCCCGTAATCGATGACGCCGGAGACGATACGTGAGAGCACCGTCGCAGAGGGCAACTCGAGCTCTACGCCTTCTCCGGTGATGATGTTGTCAGGTCCTACTCGCATTCTTCTAGCGTAGCGCCATCTGCCCGGCAAAATGTGGCACCCTAGAACGGTGGAGAGTTTAGCGTTCGCGAAGGCGCACGAAGCGCAATGGAATCGGCTACGGCAGCTGACGGCGAAAGCCTCGCTGACCGGGCCAGAGTCGGACGAATTTGTGCGTCTGTACCAAGAGGCCGGCGCCCATCTGGCAATCGTCCGCACCCAGGCGCCCGACGCCGACCTGATCCTCACGCTGTCAGCCACCGTCGGCGCGGCCAGGGCCCGCCTGACCGAGACGCGTGGGGCCAGTGTGAGGTCGTTCTTGCGCGCCCTGACGGTGAGCCTGCCGCTGGCCTTCTATCGGCTTCGGTGGTGGACCCACGCCGTGGCTGGCGTGACGGTCGCGGTCGCCGTGCTCGTCATGGTCTATTTTGCACTTAACCCCGCCCAGATCAGCCAGCTTGGCCCGCACGAATACTTGCGCAATTACGCCGACGAGGCCTTCGCCGCCTACTACCGGGAGTATCCGGGGGCCGACTTTGGGGCGATGGTGTGGACGAACAACGCCTGGTTGGCGCTCCAGGCCGTCGGCGGGGGTATCACTGGTATCTTCCCCGTCTACGTCCTGCTACAAAACGCTGTTGCCGTGGGCCAAGCCGGTGCGATCTTGAACTATTTCGATTCCCTGCCCGTGTTCTTCCAGCTCATCCTGCCGCACGGCCTGCTCGAGCTGACGGCGATTTTCGTGGCGGGTGCGACCGGCCTGAAGCTGTTCTGGACGGCCCTCCTGCCTGGGGACCAGCCGCGGCTGGAGGCGATCGCTGCCGAGGGCAGACACACGATCTACGTAGCCGTCGGGCTGGTCGGGGTCCTTTTCGTGTCGGCTTTGCTCGAGGGGTTCTTGACCCCCTCCTACCTCCATTGGGGCCTCAAGATAGCGATCGGCGCAGCTGTGTGGCTGACGTTTTGGCTGTGGGTGTACGTCTTCGGCCGCGCTGCGCTTCGCTCCTCGACTCAGCAGCCCTCGGTCGCCTACGCCGCTTAGCTCGCGGCTAGAGCCGGCCCTTGGCTTTGAGACGCAGATACGTATCGACCACAGCCACCGGAAGCCTTTCTGCCGTGGCACGCACGACGACGGCGCCCGCGTTTTCGAGCGTGCGGATCAGGTTCGTCGTCTCCAGCTCCGAGCGTTCCTGGGCCGCTCGCTCGAAGACGTCGGCCGCGTGCGTGTCAAACTCGCGCGAGGCGGAGGCGATCATGACGGTGTGCGACTTTCGTAGTGCGGGTAGCACGTCGACGAGGCCGGTGGAGAGCGTGCCGCCACCTAGCGTGGTGAGGATGACGATGAAGGCCTGGCGCCGAGATATGCGGGAAATGTGGGCCGGAAGGGCTTGCCAGTCTGTTGCCAGGAGCGAGGGTTCGACATCGGCGAGAGTTTGCGCAATGTGGTGAGTGACGGCCGCGGTCTTTTCGCTTGCTTGGCGTGCCCGCAGGCGATCGTCAAGGGCGAGCACGGAGACGCGGTCGCCGGCTTTTTGCGCGATAGCCGCCTGAAGAAGCGCCACCTCGATGAAGGCGTCAAAAGCGGGATGTGCGCAAACGCGAAGCGCACCGCCGCGCCCGCTGTCGAGAACGATGACGACGTGGCGATCGCGCTCGGGGCGCCAGGTCCGCACGACGGTGTCTCCCAGGCGTGCGGTGGAACGCCAGTCGATCGCCCGGACGTCGTCGCCAACGACGTATTCGCGCAGGGAATCGAACTCGGTGCCCTCGCCGCGGGTCAGAAGCAGCGATCGTCCGTCGAGTTCGCGTAGCTGGCGCACCCGCGAAGGGATATGGCGGCGCGAGACGAAGGGCGGAAGGACCCGCAGCTGCCATCGGGTGGGTGCCGACTTTTGCCGGCCGGCGAGGCCGAGCGGGCCGTTCGTGCGAATAGTGAGGGCCGATGAGTGAATTGTTCCGCGGCGGGTGGGGCTGAGAGTCGACTCGAATTCATGGCCTTGGCCTGCGGGGATGTCGAAGTCATGCCGTGAGGGAGTCACATGCGCGGACGGTGGCCACGCGTCACGGATCTGGCCCCGGATGCGGCGATCCGAGGGATTAGACACCGTTAAAAGCGCGCGGGCGTCTTCTCCCACGCGAGCTGTTTCCTCGCCGGCGCGTTCAAAAACAAGCCGAGACGGATTGGGTGCGAGGAGTGCGTCGGCGAGCACGAGGAGCACGATGAGTCCGCTCACGAGGAAGGCGAGCCCGGCGTCGCGCCCCACCACCGCGAGGACAATCCCCACGGTGGAGAGGAGTACGGCAGGTAGGCGGATGAACATCAGCGGGGGACCGGCACCGAGTTGAGGATGGATTCGATGACGGAACGCTGGCTGACGCCGTCGAGTTCGGCCTCCGCATGCAATTGGATGCGGTGGGTGAGGGCCGGCACCGCGAGCGCCTTGACGTCGTCGGGGGTGACGTAGCCTCTGCCCGAGAGCCATGCCCACGCGCGTGCACCGCGGAGGAGCGCGGTGGCCCCTCGCGGCGAGACTCCCAGCGAGACGGCGGGGGAGACCCGTGTGGCGCGCACGAGATCGACGATGTAATCGATGACGCGCAGGTCGACGTCGACTGCGGCGACCTCCTCGCGGGCGCGTAGCACGTCCGCTTCCCCGGCGACGGCGTGAATGTCCGCTGTGGCCAGGTCGGTGGGGTCGAAGGCGGCCGCGTGACGGCGGAGAACCTCCACTTCGACCTCGCGCGGCGGAAGCGGAAGGGTGGTCTTGAGCATGAAGCGGTCGAGCTGGGCTTCCGGCAGCGGGTAGGTGCCCTCGTATTCGACGGGATTTTGGGTGGCAACAACCATGAAGGGATCCGGGAGCGTGCGCGGATCGCCGTCCACCGAGACCTGGTGCTCGGCCATTGCCTCGAGAAGGGCGGCCTGGGTTTTGGGAGGTGTGCGGTTAATTTCGTCGGCGATAAGGAGGTTGGTAAACACCGGCCCGGGACGGAAGGTGAACTCCGACGTGGAGGAACTGTAGATGAGCGAGCCGGTGAGGTCGCCAGGCATGAGGTCCGGGGTGAACTGGACACGCTTGGTGTCGAGGGCGAGGGCCTCGGCGAGGGCCCGCACGAGGAGTGTCTTCGCGGTGCCCGGCACGCCTTCGAGGAGAACGTGGCCATCGCACAAAAGTCCGACGAGTACGGCTGTGACCGCTTGATCCTGCCCGACGACGGCCTTGGCGATCTCGGCCCTGATCGCCCGGAACTTCTGCGCGGTCTCGGACTGGGCCGGTTCGTCCTCGCGCGGCTTGGCGATCTCGGGCCGGAAGCTCCCACGCTGTTCGCTACGCTGCGGCGGGGTGAAGTCACTGGTCATTGATGTCCCTTTCGAATTGATCGAGTTGGTCGGCAAGCTCGACGAGATCGCGCCTCGAAGTGATGGCCCTGCCGTAGAGGAGATCCCACACGTCGTTGGGGGAATAGGTGTTCGTCTGTAGCGCGGCAACAACGGCCTCCGGCGTGGAGCTCGTTGCGATGCCCCGGGGCGGGGCTAGGCGGGAGATGGTGGCGGCGCGGAGTGCGCTGGCGGCATGCTCATAGTTTTTGCCGCGATGGTAGAGGTAACCGCGTCCGGCGTCGGCCTCGGAGGCTGGTACGAGGACTGGCATCGGCTCGGCCACGAGTTTGCCGAAGCGCCGTCCACGGTATAGCGCCCACCAACCGAGGCAGAGACCGAGGCCCGCAAGTAGGGGGAAGAACCAGGTGGGAAGGCCCGCCCACGAGGTGGGCTGAACCTTGTCGGGGCTGAATGCTCCGCTGACCCACACCACGGTTGGGTGAGCGCCGAGCTTGCGCAACGCGAACGCCGCGTTGCCGTGGTCGGCGAGGAATTCGTTGGTGATAAACCGTGAATCAGGCAGGTAGGAAACCCGGGGATTCTTTGCCAGCGCTACCCACCCGTACCCGCCGATGTGAGGGAAACAGCCCGTGACCGACGCCGTGTCTGTGGGTACGAAATAGTGGCCGAGGGGGCTGATCCCGCGCGCTTCGGTGGCATCGGGATCTGAGCACTGTGCTGAGACGGGGGTGGGTGGGGCGGACTGGATCTCGCCTTCGAAGCCGGCGTCGAAGGCCGGGGTGTCAAGGAAGATGATCGTGGCGCGGGAAGCAACGAGGTCGTCGACGACGTGGGTGGGGGCGGTGAAGCTTGGGTCGAGGACGAGTGTCGTGTCCTTGACCGCATAGTCCAACACGTGAGGGGCCCCGATATGGGAGACCTCAATGCCGTTGGCACGCAGGATGCTGGCGAGCGCGCGAGTGCCGTTGGGGGCCGTGGAATCTGGCGAGTAGGGAGCGCCGGCCGAGGGGACTCTAATGAGCATGATGGCGATGATCGCGACTATCGCCACGATGCTGAGGGTGATGGTGGATCCGCGGGGAGGCTTGATCATATCGCCGTCCGATCGGACACACTGTTGTAGAGATCCCGGATTGCCTTCACATCGCTGACCACCGCATGCCCATGGCCATAGTAGACATCGTTAAAGATGTTGGCGCATACAAAGAAATCTTCACGCCCGAGCGTGTGAGAGGCGGCCTGCGCAGCCTCGAGCGCAGTCATGCCGGGGAAGACCCGGATGAGATTGCGCTCGGAAAGTAACCTGATCAGCGCGCGGAAGCGCTCGATGACCGCCTGATCCAGATTGCCCGCGGCCTCTGCGGCGCGGGCCGCGGCCACCAGTTCGGCCGCGCTACGGTCATCATTGAAGAGCTCGGACCTGCCGTGGCGGACACGAGTCCCAGCACGTTGGTATGAGCGCCACAACGCGAAGGCGACGAGCGCCACCACTACGATGATGATGGCTAGGATGACGGCGATATTTCCGGCGCCGCCTCGGCCTGGGTCAAGCTGGACGCCGAGGCGATTGAGGCGCTCACCGATCCAGCGCAGGAGGCGTTCGAACAGATTCGGCGCATAGTCATACATCGCCTTCGAGAGCTCGTTTTGGGCAAGCTCCCGGGCGCTATCCGAATCTGGTAGGAACGGAATCGTCATTTATCGGCGTCTCCGTACCACTGGGGGCGGCCCTGCCATTCGTCGCTTGCCTCGCCCGCTTGACCATACTGGCCATACCGGGGTTGGCTTTCCTGGCCATAGGGCGTCTGGCCGTACGGACTGCCCTGGTCTCGGCCATTCTGACCCTGGCCTGTGGGCTCGACGCCGAAGGGCCCACGTTGGGGGTTGACGGCCGCAACTGATGAGCCACTTGCGTAGAGGAATTCCTGATGGAAATTTTCCCTCTTCATCCGCATATTGATGTAAATCAGATTGATCAAGCTCATTGCGATCGGGGAGATGATGACGGAGATAACGAGCGTCATGAGAATGACGCTCGTTGCGCCGATAAGGTTTCCCGTCCCGGAAAACGGATCGGGGCTTGCGAGGGTGGTACCGATCGTCAGGGCAAGAAGAATCGACATGACGGTAGTCAGCACGGTGAAGATGATCATGACGGCAACGTAGAGGCCGAAGAAGTAGCCGAGCGAGCCCTTGGTGAGCCTCAGCGAACGCGACATGGCTGCCAGCGGGCCGATGTCTTCTGCGACCATCGCCGAGGGCGCGATGATCAAGCGATAGAAGGCGAAGAAGAGCAGGGTGAAGACGGCGAACGGTGCGGCTAGGAGCGGGAGAACCGGGAACGACGACGTGCCGATCATCTGGATGATCATCGCAGCAATGCCTACGAGGACGATGACGAAAACGATAGCCAGCGCGAAGAAGATGAGGTAGAGGCCGAGCAGGCGCACAGAAACCCGACCTAGGTTCTGGCGCGAGAGGCTCATTGCTCCGCCCAGCGAAAGCTTCTGGCCGCGGACGGAAGCCAACGTGATGCGCGTGCCGGCGACGATGAGGAACACCTGGGCGACGAAGGACAGGAGCAGGCTCACAACCGCGTACACGGAATTAGTTTGAGCCAGGCCCAGGCTCGTGGACGAAAGCTCGCCGAACGCGGAGGCAAGCGCCATATCCAGAGCGGCAACCACCAGCGAGACGATGACGGGAAGGGCGACGAAAGCGACCGGATTGAAACGGATGAGCCGCATCGTCGCGTCGATTGTTTCCCCAACCGACAACGGGTGCATCGGAATGACGGTTCGCCACGTCTGAACGCGATCGCCAACCTGAGGCTGGTAGTCACCGTACTGGCCGTAGCTCGGCGCGGGCTGATTATTATCCCCGGTTGACATTAGTCCGCCTTTCTTCATGAGACTATGAACAATCTACCGGATGCTTCCGACAGATTTGGGAGGCGTTACTCAAGGGGATAATCCGCCCAGCTGATATGATGGCAACGTTGCAAACACACTCGAGACGCGAGGTAGGGGTATGGCGGTGCGGATTTTGGTCGTCGACGACGATCCTGCGATTTCCGAAATGGTGGCGATCCTGCTCGAAACCGAAGGGTATGTCGTCTCCGCATGTGCCCATGGAGATTCGGTCCTTCCGCTCTTTCGTGCTGAGCATCCCGATCTCGTTCTTCTGGACGTCATGCTCCCCGGGCTTGATGGCGTCTCGGTCGCCCGCCTCCTCCGGGAAGAATCCGACGTGCCGATCATCATGATGAGCGCCAAGACTGACTCGGTTGACGTCATCGCCGGGCTTGAGGCCGGAGCTGACGACTACGTGACCAAGCCCTTCGAAAACTCGGTCCTCCTCGCCCGTGTTCGTGCCTGCTTGCGCCGCCAAGAGCCAGAGCAGGAGAGCCTGAAGATCGCCGACCTCTCGATTGACCTCAAGGCTCACGAGGTCCGCCGCGGCGGCGTCGTACTGCACCTGACGCCGCTCGAATTTGACTTGCTGTCCGTGCTCGCTCGTAAGCCCTTCCAGGTCTTTACCCGCGAAGAGCTGCTCGAACAGGTGTGGGGCTACCGCCATTCCTCGGATACACGGTTGGTCAACGTCCACATTCAGCGCCTGCGTTCGAAGGTTGAAAAGGATCCCGAAAATCCGGAAGTGGTCCTGACCGTTCGTGGAGTGGGGTATCGCGCTGGGAACGTTAGCCGTTGACCGAGCACGAAGCCCCGCACCAGCGCTCAAGCATCGCCCAGCGCGTCGATACACTCAGGGAGCGTTGGTATTCCTCGCTGAGCCTGCGCGTCATGGCGCTGATCGTGCTCGCAGGTGTGGCTGGCATCGTCATGATGGGATTCGCCATCTCGAGCCAGGTGCGCTCATCAGTGTTCGACAACGCGGTGAGCACGAACATTGAACAGTTCTCCACCGAAGTCCAGCTCGCCCAGGACCGCTTTTCCGCCTCCGCCCCGACCGTTGGGCGCACGCAAGAAGTGGCCAACAAGCTTGTGGCCTCGATGTACGATCCCTCTCGCGGCGTCCTCGGCGCAGTGCTGATGCGCAGCCCGGATCAGCCACCCGTCCCCACCCAAATCCTCGAGCCGGCGACTGCGTCGGCCACCCGCGTGCGGTCGCTGGTCACCCCGGAGCTGCGCGATATCGTGACCAACGGCGGGCAGATCGGATGGCAGTCGGTGGGCATCTCCGTTGGCGACTCCACGACGCCGGGCATCGTCGTTGGCACGACGTTCGACATCCAAGGTTCGGGCAAGTACGAGCTGTACACGGCCTACTCGCTGGAAAACCAGCAGAAGCTGATTGGCACGACGATCCGCGTCATGTGGGTCTCGGTGGCCGCGTTGCTGGTCATCCTCGGCGTCGTGACATGGGCCGTGATGCGCTGGGTCCTGTCGCCGGTCCGGGCGGCATCGCGCAATGCCCGTCTGCTCGCGGACGGCGAATTCAACACTCGCATGGAGGTGCGCGGCTCGGACGAGATCGCCCAGCTTGCGACGTCGTTTAATCAGATGGCCGAGTCGCTGGAAACGCAGTTCACCCAGATGGAACGAATCTCGAAGGTGCAGACGGAATTCGTCTCGGCCGTCTCCCACGAGTTGCGTTCCCCGGTGACGACCGTGCGCATGGCCGGCCAGCTCATCTATGACAACCGCGAGAGCCTGCCGTCCGGCCTGAAGCGAGCCGCGGAGCTACAGTACAACCAGCTGCTGAATTTGGACGCCACGCTGGCCGATCTTCTCGAAATTTCCCGGTACGACGCCGGCGGCATGACGCTGGCCACCGAGTTCGCCGATGTGGCGGCGCTGGTTGCGGAAGTCATCGACGTCGCCGAGCCGCTTGCGCAGTCCAACTCGGTCATCGTCAACTACCAGTCCAGCGGGGACACGGTCGCAGAGATCGAGCCGCGTCGCATCCGGCGCGTCGCGCGCAACCTGCTGGTCAACGCACTCGAGCACGCGGAGGGAAACCCGGTCAACGTCGTCGTGGCGGCCAACGAAACCGCGGTTGCGCTGAGCGTCCAGGACCACGGCGTGGGGATGTCCGAGGAACAAATCACTCACGTGTTTGAACGTTTTTGGCGCGCGGACTCCTCGCGCGTGCGCAAGTCGGGCGGCACTGGCCTTGGCCTGACGATCGCACGTGAGGACGCCCAAATTCACGGCGGCACGCTTGAGGTTGCCGGCGAGCTCGGAGTGGGATCGACGTTCTTGTTGACCCTGCCCAAGGTGCCACACGAGGCCTTCGAGCCGCCGCTCGATCTGGTGGTTCCCGAGCCACTATCTGAAGAATCCGAGGATCAGGATCTAGACCCGAGTGCGACGGCGCCCTTCAACGTCGTCGTGGAGGAGGATCCGGACGCCGCCGTGGAAATGCGGCTTGACGGTCAACAGGTCAGGGCAGAGGCATGAAACGACTTTTGTTACTCATCGTCGTGTTGTTGACGGGCTGTGCCAGCCTTCCGACGGCAGGCTACCCGGTCCAGGTTGAACGGCCGGCGAACCTCAACGGCGGGGTCGTGCTCGACCCGCAGGGCCCGACGCCGGGCTCCACGCCTGAGACCCTCGTGTCGGACTTCTTGCGGGCCTCGGGCGCGGGCCTGTCGGGTGATTTCTCGGTCGCCCGGCAGTTTCTCACCCCTGAGGCAGCGGAGCGCTGGAACCCGGCCACTGAGTTGCGCATCTACCAGGATTCGCAGAATCCGGCGATTTCCTCCACGCGCACGGGCGCGATCCGGGTGAGCGCCGCGGCGTCGGCGACGCTCGACAACCTGGGCCGATACACCGTCGCGGCGCAGGATGCGATCCTCAACAGCGAATACTCGCTGGCGCGCAACGCCGACGGCGAGTGGCGAATCGCCGTTCTTGACGACGGCGTGGTTGTCCCCAATTCGATCTTTGCCTCGCTCTACAACGAGACCGTCATTTATTTCTTGACGGCCGACCGGTCCGCCCTCGTCCCGGAGGCGCGGTGGTACCTCAGCGCGGGACAGGCGACGTACGCGGTGCAGGGCTTGTTGCATGGGCCGTCGTCGTGGCTGGCGCCCGCGGCCCACTCGGCGTTGCCCGCGGAGGCTCGCCTGACACAGCGTGGGGTGCGCGTCAACGACGGCGTCGCCCAGGTTGACCTGACCTCGGACGTTGCGTCGTTGCCGGCGTCGGAAATGATTGGTCTCGAAGCGCAGATTTCGAAGACGCTGATGAATCTGCCAGGCATCCAGGACGTGACGATCACGGCCGAGGGTGCGGAGATTGCTATTCCATCCAAGATAGATCTCAGCTCCTATCCTTACGCCACCTATACGCTGGCGGGCTTGCGCGACGGCGCGCCTGTGACGATCAGCGGCGGCAAGGTGGAGGCCACGGGCGCGGGGGCGGCGGGCCTCGGCCTGAGCGTTCTGGCTACTTCCTACGCGGAGCCCATGACGATGGGCGCCGGGCTCGGCAACGAGGGCAAGAGCCTTTATGCGGTGCCCTTCGACGGCAGCGAGCCGCGTCTGTTGCTAAGCGGGAGGCGCTTGGTCTCGCCGTCGGTGGACTCCCATGGATGGGTGTGGTCGGGTGAGTCGGCATCTAACGGCGAGCTGACAGCCATCAACCTCACCACCCGCGAGTCCGCGACGTTCCCCATGACTTTCCTTTCCAGCCTGAACATCCGGGCGCTGGCCGTGTCTCGCGAGGGCGGGCGTATGGCTATCGTGACGGATCAGAAGGGCGAGGTCCAGATCAACATGGTTGCGATCTCGCGCGACGTCAGCGGGCGGCCACTGGAGGTGGGCAACCCGATGCGGTTTGGGCAATCCCTCGTGGACGTCTCTGACGTGGCGTGGGTGAGCGAAGTGCACGTTGCCGTCATGGGCCGCCAGACGACGTCGTCGACGAACAATATCCACCTCGTTGGGATCGGGCTTCCCACGACGACACTCACGGCCGTCGATAATCCGGTGAGTCTGACGGCTGGGCGCGGCCCGGATTCGATCGTCGTCCAAAACGACTCGAACAACATGTATTCGTACGACGGCGCTGGGTGGCGGCTCATCGCCGAGAACGTGACGTCGCCGGCACTGCCGGGGTGACGAGGCCGGCGCTGTCTAGGTGACGCGGTTGGTGCTGTCGGGGTGACGGACCCGCCGCAGCCCAACGATTTTCTCCACAGGATGCGTATCAGCGGCTCTATCCACATTTGCACGACGCCGTCGACGCGCGGTTCGTCATACGTGGCACGATACAGGCATGGCTGACTGGTGGAAGAACCAATGGAATGGCGCACTTGACGTCCTCTACCCGAGATGGTGCGCGGGCTGTGGCCGATGGGACGAGGACCTGTGCGAGAGCTGTCAGGCTCAGTTTCCACGGTGGCGTCGCGTTGAAAAGCAGTTGCCCTATCTCACCGAGGTGAGCGCGGACGAGGGAGCGGATACCTCGCCATTTCCGGTGGGCGCGCTCGCGGTCTACGAGGGTCAGGCGGCTCGGGCGATCGTGCGCTGGAAAAACGTCCGCGATCGGCGCCTCGATCGCGCGTTCCAGTCTCTTTTGGTGCGGCGTCCGCCGCTTGCCCTGCCCGCGCTGAGGCGGCCGTGCGTGGTGGTGCCGGCGCCGTCGGCACGCAAACGCGTCAGAGACGGGCGGTTCGTCGCCGGCGTGATCGCAGAGGCGCTTTCGCAGGTCTATGAAGGTCAAGCGGCCGCGATCCTCCGCCGCAAGGCTGGCTGGGGGAGTCGGAATCTGGGCGCGTTGGGCCGCGGCCGCGGTGGCCACGCCGCCCGGCTCGATGCCCGTGGGCGTAAGGCGCGCGGAATAGCCGTCGCAGACGTCAACTTGCGCGGTATCGACGTGATCCTTGTGGACGACGTCGTGACCACGGGGGCGACGTTGGCGGGCGCTTCGCGCGCAGTGAAATCACGCGGAGGCCGGGTAGTTGGCGCTTTTGTCCTCGCGGCGGCAAAAGATCCGCGGGTAATTCATGCAACAGGCCACACTGTGACGTAAATCAACGTATACTTAAGTCATCTCAATTCTTCGTGATGAACAGGCGAAACGCCGATGAAGGAGGTGGTCAGGCGCTTGCGGAGGCAGGCATTGTTTTGGGTCATTCCCACCTTCGAATAATGGCCAAGGAGGTCATCATGGAAATCGTTGTCACCGGTAGGAACACTGAGGTTCAGGGTAGGTTCCGCGCTCACGCCGAGGAGAAGCTCGCCAAGATTGAGCAATACACTCCCTACGCACAGCGCGTCGAGGTTGAGGTCACGCACGAGACTAACCCTTCCCAGGTAGAAACATCCGAGCGAATCGAGATTACGGTTCGGGATAAGGGGCCGGTGGTCCGCGCAGAGGCATCAGCTTCCGATCGTTTCGGAGCCCTCGATTTGGCCTCTCAGAAGCTTTTTGAGCGGCTGCGCCGCCGTCACGAAAAGAAAAAGAATCGCCGCAAGGGTGAGCGCCGTGATGAAGTCCCGCAGGATCTGCCGATCGACGAGCTGCTGGCCAAGCACAAGGATGTCGAAGAAGTGGAAGAACCCACGCGCCCGTCCGCAGTAGGGGAAGCGGTTGAAACCCAGCTTGGCGATTCGCCTGCCATCGTGCGTCAGAAGCTATACGAGGCCAAGCCGATGTCTGTCGAGCAGGCCATCGATGAGATGGAGCTCGTCGGCCATCCGTTCTATCTCTTCATTGACGAGGAGACTAAGCAGCCTTGCGCGGCATACCGCAGGCGTGGATGGACATACGGCGTGATCCGCCTCGATGCTACGACCGGCGCATACGGCCCGGGTACCCCGGCATAGGGAATCACGCGTTCAGTGACTGGGCGGCGGGTGACGATTACGTCACCCGCCGCTTCTAATTTCTGGGAAGAATCCACGGCGACAATTAGGATGGGATGCGTTTAGGCCGGAAGACCCGGCGCACGAAGCGAAAAGGGGTAAGTGTGGCAGATCGTCCACTTCACGTAGCAGTCATTGGAGCCGGCCCGGCTGGCATTTACGCGTCGGACATTCTTTCCAAGTCCGGGGTCGATGTCCGCATTGATCTGTATGAAAAGTTGCCGGCACCATACGGCCTGGTCCGCTACGGCGTCGCTCCGGATCACCCGCGTATCAAGGCGATTATCAACGCCCTGTACAACGTGCTCAAGCGCGGTGACATCCGCCTTGTGGGCAACGTGGAGATCGGGCGCGACATCACGTTTGAGGAGTTGCACCAGCACTACGACGCCGTCATCATCGCCACGGGTGCCGACCAGGACAAGCCGTTCAATATCCCGGGCGCGAACCTGCCGGAAGTTTACGGTGCCTCCAAGTTCGTCTACTGGTATGACGGCCACCCGGACTATCCGCGCACCTGGCCGCTCGAGGCGAAGGAAGTGGCTGTGCTCGGCGTGGGAAACGTGGCGCTCGACGTGGCCCGCATCCTCGCCAAGCATCCCGATGACCTGATGGCCACTGAGATCCCCGGCAATGTGGAGGAGGGTCTGCGCCATTCGCCTATCACGGATGTCCACGTCTTCGGGCGCCGCGGGCCTGCTCAGGTGAAGTTCACGCCGATGGAGCTGCGCGAGCTGGGGCACGTGCCCGATGTCGACATCATCGTCTACCCCGAGGACTTCGACTATGACGAGGGCTCCGAAAAGGCGATGGAGGAGTCCAAGATGACTCGCCAAGTGGTCGAGCAGTTGACCGAATGGGTCTTCCAGGAGCCGGAGGAGCTCACGGCGTCGCGGCGCATCCACATCCACATGCTTCAGCAGCCGGTTGAGGTGCTCGGCGAGGAGCATGTTGAAGGGATTCGGATGGAACGTACTGCGCTCCAGGGCGACGGTTCGGTGAAGGGGACCGGCGAATTCATCGACTACCCTGTCCAGGCTGTTTACCGCGCGGTGGGTTACTTCTCCTCCGAGATCCCGGGGGCTCCCTACGACGCCGAACGCGGCGTCGTTCCCAACGTCGAAGGGCGCGTAACGGACGGCGGCGAGGTCCTACCTGGCATGTACGCCACCGGCTGGATCAAGCGTGGCCCGGTGGGCCTGATCGGCTCGACGAAGTCGGATGCGCAGGAGACCATTCGTCACCTCGTCGAAGACTACGAAGCGGGCAAGCTCCATGCGACGACCGAAGCCGTTGGCTGGGATGAAACTCAGAAGGTGCTTGAGGAGCGCGGCGTGCGTTACACCACCTGGCACGGGTGGGAGCTGCTTGAGGAGTTTGAGATGCACCTCGGGGCGAGCCAAGGCCGTGCCCGTATCAAGGTCGTTGAGCGGGAGACCATGACGGCGGTCTCGCGCGGCGAGGAGCATGACGGCAAGCTGTACTAGGCCGTCTGCCACATAGGTAGATCACGCAATCCAACAGCGGCGCGGGAGCTCGGTGCTCCCGCGCCGCTGTCATGGGACCACGGTGCGGCAGGTACGAGCCGTGTGGTCGAGCCGCACGTGATGTCGAGTCTCACGTGTGGCAATTAGCGGAAATTGACGAACTGCAGTGCTACGTCGAACTTGGCCTCTTTGAGCAGCGCGATTGTGGCCTGAAGGTCGTCGCGGGACTTGGAGGAGACTCGCACCTCATCGCCCTGGATCTGAGCCTTGACGGATTTCGGGCCTTCTTCGCGGATCAGCTTGGTAATCTTCTTCGCGTGTTCCTGGCTGATGCCTTCCTTGAGAGAGCCTGTGAGCTTGAAGAGCTTTCCGGAAAGCTTCGGCTCGGAGTCGCCAAAATCGACCTGCTTGAGGGAGAGTCCGCGGCGGATCAGCTTCGTCTGAAGAACGTCGAGAATGGCCAGGACGCGTTCGGCCGTGTTGGCAATAAGGGTGACGCTTTCGCCCTTGAGCTCGATGGAGGCGTCAACGTTGCGGAAATCGTAACGCTGACCAATTTCCTTAGCCGTCTGGTTGACAGCATTGTCGACTTCTTGGATGTCGTAGCGGCTGACGACGTCGAACGATGAATCTGCCATGGAATGCTCCTTTTGCTTGCCGTGCCGGTAAAGGCGGAAGTAAATATCAACCTCCACACTAGCCGAATGCTCAAAGTGTGACCATCGCGGCAATCGTGAGCGTCCATCTGGTTTGACATGACTCGGGGGCGAACTGCTAATCTCTTATCTCGCATGCGGTTCTACGGAAACGATGTGCAACGGCGGGTTGACCGAGCGGCCAATGGTATCTGACTGTAAATCAGACGCGAAAGCTACGGGGGTTCGAATCCCTCACCCGCCACAGTTCGAAAGAACGTTGCGTGGTGATTGCCACGCAGAACAAGTTGGTTCGCCGCCCACGCGGTTGGTAGGCTTTCCAGCGTTGCCCCGATAGCTCAGTCGGCAGAGCGTCTCCATGGTAAGGAGAAGGTCAAGGGTTCGATTCCCTTTCGGGGCTCCATTCATTCTCGTTTCGAGAGTGTTTGAGGCGAGGTAGCTCAGTTGGTCAGAGCGCACGACTCATAATCGTGAGGTCGCGGGTTCAAACCCCGCCCTCGCTACGACCGGTAAGGCAACCGCTTTACTCAAGATCAACGAAGCATCCGCTTCACAAGCCGAACGTGAGGAAAAATAGTGGCTAGTAAGTCTGCAGACGTTCGCCCCAAGATCACCCTCGCATGCGAGGTTTGCAAGGAGCGTAACTACATCACGAAGAAGAACCGTCGTAACACGCCGGATCGCCTAGAAATGAAGAAGTTCTGCCCCAGGTGCAACGCTTCGACCGCGCATCGTGAGACCCGATAGGGATTGAGCGAATCGGTTCTTCCGATATGAGACCTCCGCAAGAGCGGGGGTCTTTTGCTATCTCGCGACCTGGTGGCACGCGGCTTGATGACGGGCTTGTTGGGGCGTTGGGTCGTTGGGCTGCGCCCCGTTCCGGCCCTATTAAGCTGATCGGAACCCTATGAAAGTGACGTAAATTACTACAGTGTGGGTCAGCTTAGTTCAACGCGAGCAAAGGCCGGGCGGCAGAGCTGGGCCACAGAGCCCGGCTACCCCGCGCCCGCGGGCGAGTTGTCGTGAGTAAAATACGAAAGTGGTGGCCCAGCGTCATGGGTCTTTGCGCGTTAGGAACCAACATGTCATGCAGCATCCCTGAACCGAGTCAGCCCACGTCGACTGTCCCTCCCGTGATGGCGACCCGCTACGGTGGCAGTTCGCTCGCTGAGATGACGACGATCGGGGTCGGTGGCCCAGTGGCCCGTGTTGTCAACGCCACGAGCGAGGCTGAAATTATAGATGCAGTCCGTACCGCCGATGAGGAGGGCACCGCGGTTCTCGTCGTTGGGGGAGGGTCGAATATCCTCGCCAGCAGCAAGCCGTTTGACGGCGTCGTTATCCACGACATGCGCTCGGAGATCGAAACCCTATCGGAGGACAGCTGCGGAGGCGCCCAGATGCGGCTGACCGCAGGTACGGCGTGGGATGAGGCGGTCGTCTATGCGGTCGAGCATGGTTGGATGGGCCTCGAGGCGCTCTCTGGCATTCCGGGCTCTGTGGGTGCGGCGCCGGTGCAGAACGTGGGGGCTTACGGCCAAGAGGTCGCGGAGACGTTGGCCCAGGTGCGAACGTGGGACCGCGCGACTAATAAGGTGCGGACCTTCTTCTTGTCGGATATGAAGTTTGGCTATCGCGACTCGATCTTGAAGCGTTCGATCGGGGAGTTTGGGTCCAGCCCGCGCTGGATCGTGCTCTCGGTGACGTTCCACATGCGCCGGGCGACGCTGTCTCGGCCGGTGCGTTATGGGCAGCTCGCGGGCAGGCTTGGCATCGAGCTGGGCGAGCGTGCGCCGTCGTCTGACGTCCGCGCTGCTGTGCTCGAGCTTCGCGCGTCGAAGGGGATGGTCCTCGACGACGCCGACCGGGACACCTACTCGCTTGGTTCTTTCTTCACCAACCCGGTTCTTACCGAGGAGAAGGCCGCTCTGTTACCGCCGGAGGCGCCACGTTTTGGCGTAGCCAAGCACGACGCCGTCAACCAGATTGGCGCTGCAGCCCCGACCGTCGCGGGTCAGGTCAAGACGTCGGCGGCGTGGCTGATCGATCATGCGGGCTTCTCGGCCGGATACAACATGCCTGGCCCTGCTGCGCTGTCCACCAAGCACTGCCTCGCGCTGACGAACCGGGGAGGCGCCACGGGCGAAGACATCGCCCGCCTCGCACGCGAGATCGGCGATGGCGTGGAGGAAAAGTTTGGTGTGCGTATCGTCCCGGAGCCGGTTTTGGTGGGGCTGGAGATCTAGCGCCGAAGCGGCGGTAATGCGAGGAGCCTTTCGACGCAATCCACGATGAGCTCTAAAGTCGCAGGGTCGCCGATTCCGCGGAAGTGACCGGAGAGCGTCATCGGGATGTTGGTGGCGCCCTCCAGCTCGGAGCCTTCGGGAATGTGGGGATCCCATGTTGGGGACAGCGAGAAGATGCGCTGGCGAATAACCTGCTCGCGTTCGCCTGGCCACGGCGTCCAGGTGTCCACCCCGCCGGGGACCATCGAGTCGATGGCGCTCCAGCCTGTGAAGATTCGCGCTAGCGTTGATCCGTTCCACGGTGCCGCGATGGCCACCAGGCCATGCACATTGCGGGGGAGGGCCGCGAGGACGGCTCTGCCCACAAGCGAACCCTTTGAGTGCGATAGGAGCACGATCGGCGGCGACGCGTCGGCACGCTTGGACAGTTCGCCGAGCACGAGGCGGGCGAGGTCAGGAACGGGCTTGGTCATGTGGCCAAGGTCGAGGGTAACGACGTCGTAGCCGGCGTCCTGCAGCGGGCCGAACACCTTGTGGAAATATCCGGGATCTTCCAAGACTCCTGGGAGTACGACGATTGTGGCGCGCACAGGCCCGCGGGGAGTGCGAGGGCGGGCCCCGGTCAGATGGGAAGCGGCGAAGTTGCGGGCGTACCAGGCGTAGTCGGCTGCCCGGTCGAGAAAGCGTGGAGTGCGATTACGCGGGCGCATACTCCTACCCCTCTCGTGTCTCACGAAGGCGGTTGAGATAGCTGTGCGAATGGCCGATGTGGGCGCGTTCGTCGGGCGTCATGAGGGAGGCAGCCGCGCGGGCGACGTCGTCGTCGGAATTATAAATCGTCGAGTGTGCCGCGCCGGCGATTTGAACGCACTGCGCGTTGTTGACTTGGGAGGCGAGGAAGTCGGCCCAGGTCGAGGGGACGAGATAGTCGTGTTCGCCGTGGAGGATGATGAGCTGAGCCGAAGGGCTGATGAGCCGCATGCGATCCTCGATCTTGTAGGCGAGGATCGCGGGGAGCGTGCGCATGATCCAGTGCTGGGCGGAGCGAACATAGGACAGGGCCGCGACGCGGACGAGGTCATATTCCTCATAGATCGCCGATTCGAGGTATCGGGCCAAGACCATGGGGAGGTGGCGTTCCGCGGCATTGACGGGCGGGCCAACGAGGCAGGCGCGGCGGAAGTGGTCGGGGCGGCGCGCCATGAGTTCGACGACGATCTGTGCGCCCATCGAATGCCCCACGAGAATGGGATCCTCGATCCCATTGAGGCGCATTGCCTGGTCGACGACGGCGGCGAAGCCGGCGATCGAGAGCTGGCGGTTGGGCGTGGGCAGGCCTGAGGACCCCGGCAGGTCCATGACGAAAACTTCCCCATGCTGTGCCAGTTCGAGGGCGAGGGGGAGCATGTAGGTCGACGAAAGGCCGATGCCATGAATGAGCACGAAGGTGACCCGGGAGTCGCCAGGGACGTCGATGAGGATGCGGTTGAGGCCGGGAGGCGGCGCCCCGATGCGGTGGACTCGGACGAACATCGAATCGATATTGACCAATGAATGCTGGACAAGCGGTAGGTTGCCGAGCAGTCGCGCCGCAGGGTTGAGATCCATTAGTTTCCCGCCTCCGGGTCAGGCTGGGCGATCCACTGATCGACCTCGGATAGCCACTTCTGCTTCGACTCGATCGTCGCCATCGACGCCGTGATGGAATCGCGGGCGAAGCCGGCCAGGTCGTAGTCGCTAAAGCCCTGGTCGCGGGCGATCTGGTACTGGTCGACCAGGCGGGAGAGGAACAGTAGCGGGTCATCCGCGGAGAGCGCGATTTGTGCCCCGGCGCTGTGGAGGACCCGCAAGGGGACCTGCTCTGGTTCGGAGTAGACGCCGAGGGAAATGTTGGAGGCCGGGCACACCTCGAGGGCGATCCCAGCGCCGACGATGCGGGCGAGCAGGTCAGCGTCCTCAGCCGCTCGCACTCCGTGGCCCAGGCGCGTGGGCTTGAGGCTGGCGACTACCTCGCGGATGTGAGGCGGGCCCAGAAGCTCGCCCGCGTGTGGGACGGAGGCCAGGCCGGCCGTGCGGGCGATGTTGAACGCGGCCGCCCATTTAGAGGTGTCTCCGCGCCGTTCGTCGTTGGACAGACCAAAGCCGATCACCTGGCCCGGCCCGTTGCCCGCGTGTTTGGCGGCGAGGCGGGCGAGTGTGCGGGCGTCAAGTGGATGCTTGATGCGGGAGGCTGCCACGATGATCGCTACTTCCACGCCCGTTTCCCGGGAAGCGATTTCCGCTTCGTCGAGGACGATCTCCAGGGCCGGAGTGATTCCGCCGACGAAGGGAGCGTAGGAGGTGGGGTCGATCTGCATCTCGAGGCGGCGTGAGCCCTCGGCGGCGTCGTCGGCGGCGGCTTCACGGACGATGCGACGCATGGCGGACTCCGAGCGGACGACCTTGCGCGCGGCGTCGTAGGCGCGCTGAAAACGGAACCAGCCCCGCTCGTTGGCGGGCACCTGGAGGGCCTTCGTGTCCGTGAGGTTGGCGGGAAGGCGAACGCCCTGCTCACGTGCCAAGTCGACGAGCGTGGATACCCTCATGGAGCCGGTGAAGTGCAGATGAAGGTGGGCCTTGGGCAGTCTCGACAGATCGCGCATGCGTCTATCCTAGTCAGACTGGCTAGTCAGCACACGCCGCGCATTTGTGGCATAGGCAAATGACCCATATAAAAGAAGCATGACTACGCGTGAGAACAAAGAGCGCCGAGCTGTTCAGTTGCTGACCGGCGCCTCCGCAGGCGAAATGCTAACCCTGGCACTTGGTGATCGGGCGATCCTGCGTTCTTGGCGTCTTCACGCTGTCAACCACCGGCCGGGGGCGGGCGTCTCGGCTGGATATTCGGTGATCTGGGACCGCCTCGAGGGCGCCGACGGGGACTCCCGGGTGCGCAAAGACTCCTACCTCGTTGCCTCCACGGCACGCATTTCGCAAGCGCATCTCGACGCCGTCTCGGCCGTCACGCTATATGCCGACGACCTGGCCGTACACGTGTGGGAATTTCCTCTCGACCCCGAGTTGCCCGCGCTCGAAACCGCCTGCGACCCGGAGCGTCTCTCGGCCGTGCTTGGGGAGCTTGTCGACGTCGAACTGCTTGGCTATCGGCCCACGCGGCGTGCCGTGCTGCGTGCGGAGGGCGCATCCGGACGCCATTACGTGAAGGTGTTGCGCCCTGAAGCGCTACCCGCGTTGGTTCAGCGCCACGCCGCGTGCCAAGATGCCGGCTTGCCGACGCCGCTTATTGAGGTCTCGACGCCCGACGGGCTGGTCGTCACCTCGGCGGTTGTGGGATCGCCGTTAGGGCTCACGTATCAACATGGGCGTCACGCTGAGGCAACGTTTGAATCTCTCGCACGGACGCTGGACGCGTTGCCTACGAGTGCGCTCCATTTGCAACATCGGCTTGCGTGGGCCGAACGCTGTGAGCTCTACGCACGCGCCGCATCCGCGGCGATGCCGGAGATTTCCGAGCGAGCCACTGCGCTCGCCGAGGGCATCAGGCAGGTGCGTCAATGCGCCGACTATGGGCCACTCGTGCCCACGCACGGGGACTTCTATGAAGCAAACGTACTGGTTTCGGCCGAAACAGGGCGCGTCAGCGGGCTCCTTGACCTCGATTCTTTCGGGCCCGGACATCGGGCCGACGATTGGGGATGCCTCCTTGGGCACCTGTCCGTTCTGCCGAGCCTGAGTGAGAAGTATCGCTTCGTGCCGACCATTCGCGACGACTGGTTCGCCCGCGCCAGTCGGCATGCCGACGCGGCGGCAATCGCTGCGTCGGCCGCCGGCGTCGTGTTGTCCTTGGTGGCATCCGCGCGCCAACGCGGCAAGACAAACTGGAAGAAACACGCGCTTGCGCGGCTCGTGGTGGCCGAACGCTGGTTAGAGACGGCGCGCGGGTAGGGCAGCCGGCCTGATGGTGGGGGAGGCGGCCGCTAAGGCGTGGCCTGGGGCGGCGCAAGCGCCCTCCATGTCGCACCTCTCCATTAACGGCGCACCTTAAATGCCACTTTCAGGTGCGTCACGAACGGAGAGGTGCGACACGGGCGGAGAAGTGCGACACGGGCGGAGAAGTGCGACACGGGCGGAGAAGTGCGACACGGGCGGAGAAGTGCGCCGCGGGCGCATGAGGGGAGGGTCAGCCAGCCCAGCCAGTGCGCCAGCCCACCGCGCCAGGCTTCAGCTCAAGAGCTTCCGGATCCTAGCCGCACCCTCGACGAGGTCTTCGTCGGATAGGGCATAGCCGAGTCGAATGTAGCCGGGCGCGCCAAATGCCTCACCAGGCACGACGGCGACTTCCGCTTCCTCGAGGATGATCTGTGCAAGCTCAGCGGTCGTCTGTGCAACGCGGCCGTTGATGTCCTTGCCGAGCACGGCCTGCACGTTGGGGAAGACGTAGAAGGCGCCGGTCGGCTCGGGGACGACGAAACCGTCGATGTCACGCAGCATGGACACGAGGGTATTGCGGCGTCGATCGAAGGCTTCCTTCATCTCCTCCACGACACCCTGGTCGCCGGTCAGCGCCGCGATTGCGGCACGCTGGGCGACGTTGTTGACGTTGGAAGTGATGTGGGACTGGAAGTTGGCAACCTTCTTCATGACGTCGGCCGGGCCGTGCATCCATCCGACGCGCCAGCCCGTCATCGCGTAGGTCTTGGCCACGCCGTTGACGATGATCGTTTGGTTTTGCAACGCGGGCACGACGTCGAGGATGTAGGCCATCTCGCCGGCGTAAAGAAGGTGCTCGTAGATTTCGTCGGAGATGATCCAAATCCCGTGCTCGAGTGCCCATTCGCCGATCGCACGCAACTCGTCGCGCGAATAGACCGATCCGGTCGGGTTCGAGGGTGAGCACAGGAGGAGCACCTTGGTCTTGTCGGTGCGGGCTGCCTCGAGCTGATCGACGGTGACCTTGTAATCCTGGTCAGAACCCGCAAAGACTTCGACGGGCACGCCGCCACACAGCGTGATCGCCTCCGGGTAGGTGGTCCAGTAGGGGGCTGGCAGGATCGCTTCGTCGCCGTCGTCCAGCAAGGAGACGAATGCTTGGAACACGGCCTGCTTGCCGCCGTTGGTCACGATGATGTTGTCAGGATCGACGACGACGCCGGAGTCGGACTTGGTCTTGGCGGCGATAGCTTCGCGCAACTCGGGTAGGCCCTTGGCGATCGTGTACTTGTGATTCTTCGGGTCGGCGGCAGCTTCCTCGGCTGCGCGGACGATGTGTGCGGGCGTCGGGAAGTTCGGTTCGCCAGCGCCAAAGCCAATAACCGCCTTGCCTGCGGCCTTGAGGGCCTTAGCCTTCGCGTCCACGGCGAGGGTGGCGGAGGGTTGAAGCGCTGCGAGGCGCTGGGAGACTCTGTTCTTAGGTTCTGTAGCCATGGTCACTATGGTGACATGAAGTCGCCGCCGATGGTGGATCAGTCCGCCATCGGCGCCAAAGTGGTAAGAATTACAGGAGTTGGCGCTACCCTGCCTAGACACTCGGGGATAGTTCTCACTAGAATGTATCGAGTTGCTGATGCCCAGTTGGCAACAGCATGGGGACGTCAAGCATAATAGTTCTGAGGTCCATAGGGTAGTGGCGCAATTGGTAGCGCACCGGTCTCCAAAACCGGCGGTTGTGGGTTCGAGTCCCTCCTGCCCTGCAATGAAGGCGGCCCTAAATTAGGGCCGTTTTCCACATAATCGAGAGGAATCCTGGTGAGCCAAGCAGCGAGTTCAGCACCGCGCGGACGCAAGTTAGACTCCAAGAAGAGTCTGTGGCGCCGTATCGTCACCTTCTTCAAGGAGGTCGTCGCCGAATTCAAGAAGGTCCAGCGCCCCACCCGCAAGGAGCTGTGGCAGTTGTTCCTCACGGTTGTGTTTTTCGTGACCGTCGTGATGCTTTTTGTTGGTGTCATCGACGTGGTCTTCAACCAGGCCATGTTCTGGATCTTCGGCTAAGGCCGTATTTTCAACCGAAAGTAGGAATCAATGTCTGAGGAAGTCGCTAAGGACAATCTCTTCTCCGATACCGCTGAGCAAGCGGAGTTTTCTGCGCCCGCGGAAGTTGAGGAGTTCGCCGACGACGACGCTTCGGTTGACGAGACGGCCGCGGATCTCGCCGGCATGTTTGACGGCATTTCTGGTGAGGGCCAGGACGCTTCAGCCGAAGAGGCTGATGGGGCTGATGAGGACGAGGCCGGACTTGCGGACGATGATGCTCCGAGCGCAAAGGGTGAGGACGGCGTCGTAACCGAGGAGACCGTACGCGATAGGCTCAAGGGACTTGCGGGTGACTGGTACGTGTTGCACACGTACGCTGGCTACGAAAAGCGCGTCAAGCAGGACATCGAATCTCGTGCTCACACCATGAACATGGAAGATTTCATCTTCGAGGTTCAGGTGCCGATGGAGGAGATCTACGAGGTTAAGAAAGGCCAGCGCAAGCTGGTCACGCGCGTTCGGATGCCCGGATACGCCCTCATCCGCATGGAGATGACCGATGAATCGTGGCGAATCGTTCAAGACACGAACGGCGTGACGGGCTTTGTTGGAAATGGTCGCAATCCGGTGGCGCTGACCGAGCGTGAAGTCGTGCAAATGCTCACGCCCGTGGTCGAGCAGGAAGCGGCGGAAGCTGCCAAGGCAGCTGGAAAGCCTATTACTTCTGGGGCTCCGGCGCTTGTTGCTGACTACGAGGTTGGCGAGACCGTGACGCTCACCACCGAGCCGTGGGTTGGAATGCCCGCTACAATTTCACAGGTTGACGCGGTGAACCAGAGGCTCACCGTGCTCATGACGCTTGTCGGCCAGGAAACCCCGGTCGACCTGTCCTTCGGACAAGTCAAGAAGATGGACTAGTTCGGTTCCTCCAAACCGAACCGTGGGATCCACGCCGCTTCGCGGCTACCGAAGGACGCCCATCATCGTTGCCATGGTGATGGTTTATCGATAACAAGAAGGATCAAATATGCCTCCCAAGAAGAAGGTTGCAGGTCTGATTAAGCTTCAGATTGAAGCTGGCGCAGCTACTCCTGCACCGCCGATTGGCCCCGCTCTGGGTCAGCACGGCGTGAACATCATGGACTTCGTCAAGGCCTACAATGCTGCGACGGAATCCCAGCGTGGAAACGTCATCCCGGTTGAGATTACGGTCTACGAAGATCGTTCGTTTACCTTCGTGACGAAGACCCCTCCGGCTGCTGAGCTCATCAAGAAGGCAGCGGGAATCAAGAAGGGTTCCGGCACTCCGCACACCAACAAGGTTGCGCACCTCACTGCGGATCAGCTGCGTGAGATCGCCAAGACCAAGGAGCCGGACCTGAACGCTAACGACATCGACAACGCTGCTCGCATCATCGCCGGCACCGCTCGTTCGATGGGCGTGACCACTGACGAGATTTAATAGCGATCACGCGATCGCCGTGGTAGGGCCCGGAGCGGGCTCGTTTCCCACGACTGCCAATGAGGAGAAATGCAGAATGGCAAAGCGCTCTAAGAATTACCGCAAGGCCGCTGAACTGATTCAGCCGGGTGAGCTTTACACCCCGGTTGAGGCGATGGACCTTGCCAAGAAGACCTCCGTGACCAAGTTCGACTCGACGGTCGAAGTCATGTTCCGCCTTGGCGTTGATCCGCGCAAGGCTGACCAGCTGGTTCGCGGCACGGCTATCCTCCCGCACGGTACGGGCAAGACTGCACGCGTCATCGTCTTTGCCCAGGGCCCCAATGCCCAGGCCGCGATTGACGCCGGCGCAGACGAGGTCGGCGACGACGATCTGATCGCGAAGGTCGCAGGTGGTTGGACCGACTTCGACGCTGCCGTGGCAACCCCGGACATGATGGGCAAGGTCGGTCGCCTCGGTCGCGTCCTCGGTCCGCGTGGCCTCATGCCGAATCCCAAGACCGGCACCGTGACCATGGATGTGGCCAAGGCTGTTTCGGACATCAAGGGTGGACGTATCGAGTTCCGTGTTGATAAGCACGGCAACCTCGCGTTCATCGTCGGTAACACTTCCTTCACCACCGAGCAGTTGGTTGAGAATTACACTGCTGTTCGCGAAGAGGTTCTTCGCCTGAAGCCGAGCTCGGCCAAGGGGCGCTACATCAAGAAGGCCACCGTCTCCACGACGATGGGCCCGGGCATCCGCCTCGATGTATCCAAGCTCGCCAAGGAGCTTGAGGCTTAAGCTTCGTTGACATGCTCCCCGGAAGCGGAACTGGCTAGACCAGATGTCGCTCCCGGGGAGCGTCTCTATATGCGGGGTCTTGAAATTCGGCCCCGGCTCTGGACTGCCGTGCTCCTTACCGCCGGATGGACTGTCTCGAAGTTTGGTGCTGGCAGATTTCTGCGCCCCTGCGTCGGCTGACGTTCGTGCCTGCCTCTCGGCGGACAGCGTCATTGTGGTGCGTACGCCGATCATGGGGTGCATTTCCGCCCGAGTGTGGGCTACCGCTACCATGGTGGACAAAGATTGCTAACAGGGGAGTAGTGGACGATGCACAAGCCGATGGTTATCGGTATTGCTGGCGGCACGGGTAGTGGCAAGACCACCCTGACGAGGGCCATCGAGGCGAAGTTTGCCCCACAGGCAGCCGTCGTTTTTCACGACAACTACTACCGCCCGCACGACGAACTCCCGCTTGAGGAGCGTGCAAAGCTCAATTATGACCATCCGGACGCATTCGATAACGATTACATGGTCGAGCAACTCCATCAGCTCATCAACGGCCAAGCCATCGATTGTCCGACCTATGACTATTCGATGCATACGCGCGCCAAGGCAACGGTACGCATCGAGCCGGCACCACTGATCCTGGTTGAGGGCATCGTTTTGTTCGTCGAGCAGCGCCTGTGTGACCTGTTCGACGTCAAGATCTTCGTCGATACCGACGCCGACGTGCGGATCCTGCGCCGCGTCAAGCGCGATGTTATCGAGCGCGGACGTACGGTTGAGTCTGTCGAGGCGCAGTATTTGGCGACGGTCAAGCCGATGCACGAGCTTTACGTCGCGCCGTCCAAGCGCCAAGCCGACATCATCGTCCCTGAGGGCGGGCGCAACCTCGTCGCGCTCGACATGCTTGTTCACCGTATTTCGAACGAACTCGCCCAGGGCTAGTAACGGCGGCGTCGATACGCTCGGCCCGAGCGTGCCACGACGTGAAGTTGCGGACGGCGGAAGGTGCCCAGACGGCGTCGTGAAGTGAGGCACGTTCGGCCCGTACGCCTTGAAATTCACGGCGAAAGCCAGCTAGCCTAATTCTTGCCCAAGACCGCAGGTCTCTTCGGAGTTGATTTCGGATAATCGAAGCCCGCGTAGGTATGACAAGAGAATTATTCTTTATGAATTTCCTCGTGCCTGCGTGCGCGAGGTTTTTTATTGTCCGGGAACTGCGGCAAACCATCGGAAGGAGGTCCCATGAAGCGGACCGATAAGTCTGCAGAAATCGCAGAGCTTACGGAAGCATTCCGTGGCTCGGATGCTGTTCTTCTGACGGAGTACCGCGGACTGACCGTGGAGCAGATGAAGACTCTGCGCCGCGCGCTCGGTGCCGATGTGCGTTACCACGTCGCAAAGAACACGCTCGCGCGTATTGCTGCCAAGGACGCGGGCATTGAGGGTCTTGAAGAAGACCTGACCGGCCCTACCGCCCTCGCTTTCGTCACCGGTGACATCGCTTCCGCAGCCAAGGCACTCAAGAATTTCGCCAAGGAGAACGACAAGCTCGTCCTCAAGTCTGGTGTGATGGAAGGCCAGCTCCTCGACGCCGAAGGCGTCAAGGCTCTTGCCGATCTCGAGTCCCGTGAGGTTCTCCTCGCGAAGGCCGCCGGAGCCCTCAAGGCTTCGCTGGTCAAGGCTGCATTCGTCTTCAAGGCACCCGCCACGAAGACGGTACGTACCGTTGACGCCCTGCGTGCGAAGCAGGAAACCGCTGCCTAAAGTAGCAAAAGAAATTGTCAAAACCTCATATGAGGGAACTGCCTCGCAAGTAGGCAAAGGAAGGAAGGTCTACAATGGCCAAGCTCACTGCTGAAGAGCTCATTGAAGCTTTCAAGGAGCTCACCCTGGTTGAGCTCTCTGACTTCGTGAAGAAGTTCGAGGAAGAATTCGACGTCGAGGCTGCTGCCCCGGTCGCCGTCGCTGCTGCCGCTCCGGCTGCTGGCGAAGCTGCTGCTGAAGAGGAGAAGTCCGAGTTTGACGTCATCCTTGCTGACGCTGGCGCGACCAAGATCGCCGTCATCAAGGAGGTCCGCGCTCTTACTTCGCTCGGCCTGAAGGAAGCTAAGGAGCTCGTTGATGGTGCTCCGAAGCCGGTCCTCGAGGGCGTTTCCAAGGAAGCTGCTGAGGATGCCAAGGCTAAGCTTGAGGGCGCTGGCGCGACCATCGAGCTCAAGTAATCAATGCGGCGTAGCCGCATAGAGACTTGCTGGCCAATCGCCAGCGGTTGAGATAAGTCCCCCGGGCCAGACCATTTTGTGTGGTCTAGCCAGGGGGACTTGTGGTTTTTCCACACGCCGGTGGGCTTAGTTGCAATAGCGGCACTTCCCGTGCAATAGTCGTGTCGTGCAATCGGGTGATTGTATAGCGCCGTGTATCGAGGAACCCTCCTCCGCAGCGACCGCGGCGAGGTGATTCGAGGATCACGGGCGCTTCATAGGTGTCGTGACCCCTTCCACAGGGCGGGGGCTAGACTTCCCTACGCCAAACAGGTAAATTTGAAATTCGCGTGGACTTTCATTTGCCCTGCCCAAGTTTGTCACGAAACCGTCATGTTTCCTTAGGAATTTCGGCGTTTTCGCAGATGATAGTGTCGCGCACGGCCTAACCGGAATATAGGGAAGGATCACCCTTTGGCTGCTTCGCGCACCTTTAATACCACCGTTGTTAACGGCAAGCTGAACTCGGATCGCGTTTCGTTTGCGAAAATCCATGAGCCGTTGCCGGTCCCCGATCTTCTCGGCCTTCAGACCTCCTCGTACGGGTGGTTGATTGGCTCGGATGAGTGGCGCGAATCCGCCGCACCGGGTGAGAAGTCGGGCCTTGAAGAAATCTTTGATGAGGTCTCTCCGATTCAGAACACCGCCGAGACGATGGGCCTGGTCTTGTCCAACCCGCATCTCGAGGGTGAGAAGGCGTCGATCGCCGAGTGCAAGGAGAAGGACCTGACCTACTCTGCTGCCCTGTACGTGACAGCCGAGTTCCAGAACTACGAGACTGGCGAAATCAAGTCCCAGACCACCTTCATCGGTGATTTCCCGCTGATGACCCCGCAGGGTACGTTCATTATCAATGGAACCGAGCGCGTGGTTGTTTCGCAGATGGTGCGTTCGCCCGGCGTCTACTTCGAGCGTACGGCGGACAAGACCTCTGACAAGCTGATTTACAACACGAAGATTATTCCTTCGCGTGGCGCGTGGCTCGAGTTCGAGATCGACAAGCGTGATTCGGTGGGCGTGCGCGTCGACCGTAAGCGTAAGCAGTCGGTGACCGTCTTCCTCAAGGCTCTGGGCATGACCGAGAGCGAGATCCGTGAGGAATTTGCCGACTACCCGGTTCTTATCGACACCCTGGAGAAGGACACCGTCCACACCCAGGAAGAGGCACTGCAGGATTTGTACCGCAAGCTTCGCCCTGGCGAACCGCCGACGGCCGAAGCAGGGCGCACGCTCCTGAACAACTTCTACCTCAACCCCAAGCGTTACGACCTTGCCAAGGTCGGCCGCTACAAGGTCAACAAGAAGCTCGGTCTGCACTCTGAGATGACGGAGCGTCAGCTCCAGCTCACGGACGTCACCGCCACGTTGCGCTACCTGCTCGCGCTTCACGCCGGCGAGGCAACGACGACGACGGCCGAGGGTGGCCTTGAGGTCGTCGTGGAAGATGACGACATCGACCACTTTGGCAACCGCCGTATCCGCGCAGTTGGTGAACTGATCCAAAACCAGGTGCGTACCGGCCTTGCCCGTCTCGACCGCATGGTTCGCGAGCGTATGACCACTCAGGACGCCGAGGCCATCACGCCGTCGTCGTTGATTAACATTCGCCCGATCGTGGCTGCCATCAAGGAGTTCTTCGGAACCTCCCAGCTGTCGCAGTTCATGGACCAGAACAACCCGCTGGCCGGCCTGACGCACAAGCGTCGTCTGTCCGCGCTCGGTCCCGGTGGTCTTTCGCGCGACCGCGCCTCGATGGAAGTTCGAGACGTTCACCCCTCGCACTACGGCCGCATGTGTCCGATCGAGACACCTGAAGGCCCGAACATTGGTCTGATTGGCTCGCTGGCAACCTATGGTCGCGTCAACCCCTTCGGCTTTATTGAGACCCCGTACCGCAAGGTTGTTGACGGTCACGTGACCGATCAGATTGACTACCTCGATGCTGCCGATGAGGACCGCTACACGGTCGCTCAGGCCTCGGCACCGATGGACGAGAAGGGTGCCTTCCTTGATGAGGAAGTCCTTGTCCGCCTTCCCGGAGGAGAGCCGGCTCTGATCCCTGCCGACGAGGTCGATTACATGGACGTCTCGGCCCGCCAGATGGTGTCCGTCGGTACGGCTGCGATTCCGTTCCTCGAGCACGACGACGCTAACCGAGCCCTCATGGGTGCGAACATGCAGCGTCAGGCAGTGCCCCTCATCAAGCCGGTGGCACCGCTGGTCGGCACGGGTATTGAGACCCGCGCGGCTGTCGACGCCGGCGACGTTCTAGTTGCGCGCGCCTCCGGCGTCGTGACCGAGGTCTCTGCCGATCACGTGACGGTGGAAGAGGACTCTGGCAAGTACTTCACCTACCGCCTGCTCAAGTTCGAGCGTTCGAACCCGGGTAACTGCACCAACATGAAGGTCGTCGTTAACGAGGGTGACCGCTTGGAGAAGGGTTCGCTCATTGCCGACGGTCCTGCGACCGAAGGTGGTGAACTGGCGCTCGGCCAGAACCTGCTTGTGGCCTTCATGGCATGGAACGGCTACAACTACGAGGACGCCATCATCGTCTCGCAGCGTTGCCAGTCCGAGGACCTGCTGACCTCGATCCACATCGAGGAGCACGAGGTTGATGCCCGTGACACGAAGCTTGGTCCGGAAGAGATCACGCGCGACATCCCCAACGTCTCCGAAGAAATGCTGGCCCACCTCGACGAGCGTGGAATCATCCGCGTGGGCGCCGAGGTGACCGCCGGTGACATCCTCGTCGGCAAGATCACGCCGAAGGGCGAGACCGAGCTGACCTCGGAAGAGCGCCTTCTGCGCGCAATCTTTGGCGAGAAGGCGAAGGAAGTGCGTGACACGTCGCTGCGCGTCCCGCACGGCCAGTCCGGCATCGTCATCGGCGTCAAGGAGTTCTCCACTGAGAACCATGACGAGCTGCCCTCCGATATTCGCCAGTCGGTGCGCGTGCACATCGCCCAGCGCCGCAAGATCTCTATCGGCGATAAGATGGCAGGTCGCCACGGTAACAAGGGCGTCATCTCCCGTATTCTTCCGCTCGAGGATATGCCGTTCATGGAGGACGGCACCCCGGTCGATATCGTGTTGAACCCGCTCGGCGTGCCTTCGCGTATGAACCTCGGTCAGGTCTTCGAGCTCCACCTCGGTTGGGTCGCCAAGCAGGGATGGGACGCCACCGCAGCTCGCGAAGCGGGCGAAGAGTGGGCGAACCGCATCCCGGCCGACTCGGTCAAGGCTGGTCCACACCGTACCGTCGCCACCCCGGTGTTCGACGGCGTCCAGTCCGACGAACTCAAGGGCCTCCTCGGCTGCACGAACCTCAACCGCGATGGCAACCGTATGGTCGACGAGTCGGGCAAGGCTCGCCTCTTCGACGGCCGTACGGGTGAGCCGTTCCCGGATCCGGTGTCGGTGGGCTACATGTACATGCTCAAGCTGCACCACCTTGTTGATGACAAGATTCATGCGCGTTCGACGGGCCCCTACTCGATGGTTACCCAGCAGCCGCTCGGTGGCAAGGCCCAGTTCGGTGGCCAGCGATTCGGCGAGATGGAGGTGTGGGCGCTCGAAGCTTACGGCGCCGCACACACCCTCCAGGAGATGCTGACCATCAAGTCCGACGACACGGTCGGTCGTGTCAAGGTCTACGAGGCGATCGTCAAGGGCGATAACGTCCCCGAGCCCGGACTTCCCGAGTCCTTCAAGGTCCTTGTCCAGGAAATGCGCTCGCTGTGCCTGAACGTCGAGGCTCTCGACGCCGGCGGCAACGCGATCTCTCTCCAGGACGCCGACGAAGATGCCTTCCGCGCCCCGCAGTCGGCAGGCATCACGACCGGCCTCGAGGATCTCGAGACCGGCGCGGACTTCTAATTTCGTGGGTGGGGCGGCGAGCGCCCGCCGCCCCTTACCCCACAATGGCCATCATTAAGGCGTAAAAATTGAGGAAGTAGGAACCTTGCTCGACGTCAATCTTTTTGACCAGCTTTCCATCTCGCTCGCCACGTCCGAGGACGTGCGCAAGTGGTCGCATGGAACTGTTACCAAGCCTGAAACCATTAACTACCGTACGCTCAAGCCCGAAAAGGACGGCCTTTTCGGCGAGCAGATCTTTGGCCCGACGCGCGATTGGGAGTGCGCCTGCGGCAAGTACAAGCGTCCCCGTTACAAGGGCATCGTGTGTGAGCGCTGTGGCGTTGAGGTCACTCGCTCCAAGGTGCGCCGCGAGCGCATGGGCCACATTGAGCTCGCCGCGCCCGTGACTCACATCTGGTACTTCAAGGGTGTGCCCTCGCGCCTTGGCTACCTGCTTGACATCGCTCCGAAGGACTTGGAGAAGGTCATCTACTTCGCGGCCTACATGGTCACCGATGTCGACGAGCAGCGCCGCCATGACGACATGCCGTCGTTGACCGCCGAGTACGAGCTCGAGCGCGAGAATCTTCTCAAGGAGCGCGACGCCGCCGTCGAGCGCGCGCTGCGTGCCGAGGAAGAGACCCTTGCCGAGGCCGAGACCGCCGGTGAAGATGCTGCTTCGCGTGGCAAGATCAAGCGCACCACGCAGGCCGATACCCGCCGCGTTCGCACCCGCTACGAGAACGACATCAAGAATCTCGAGGAGATCTGGGAAAAGTTCACCAAGCTCAAGGTCGGCGATCTTGAAGGTGACGAGGTGGCCTACCGCGAGATGGAGACCCGCTGGGGCGACTACTTCTCAGCATCGCGCGGCGCGGAGGCTATCCAGCGTCGTCTGCAGACCTTCGATCTCGAGGCCGAGCACGAGTTGCTCGTCGATCAGATCGAGAACGGCACGGCCCAGCGTAAGACCCGCGCGCTCAAGCGCATCAAGGTCGTCAACGCATTCCTGCATTCCAAGACCTCCCCGGAGGCCATGGTTCTTGACGCCATCCCGGTCATCCCGCCGGACCTGCGCCCGATGGTTCAGCTCGACGGCGGCCGCTTCGCGACCTCGGATCTCAACGACCTCTACCGTCGTGTCATCAACCGCAACAACCGTCTCCAGCGCATGCTCGATCTGAATGCGCCCGAGATCATGGTCAACAACGAAAAGCGCATGTTGCAGGAAGCTGTTGACGCGCTCTTCGATAACGGTCGTCGCGGCCGCCCGGTTCAGGGAGCAGGCAACCGTCCGCTGAAGTCGATTTCCGACATGCTCAAGGGCAAGCAGGGTCGTTTCCGCCAGAACCTCCTCGGTAAGCGCGTGGACTACTCGGGCCGATCGGTCATCGTCGTCGGCCCGACCCTCAAGCTTCACCAGTGTGGTCTGCCCAAGACCATGGCTCTGGAGCTGTTCAAGCCGTTCGTGCAGAAGCGCCTCGTGGATCTCGAGCTGGCCAAGAACATCAAGGCCGCTAAACGACTCATCGAGCGTCAGCGCGACGAGGTCTTCGACGTGCTCGAAGAGGTCATCCAGGAACACCCGGTTCTGCTCAACCGTGCACCTACTCTTCACCGTCTCGGCATCCAGGCGTTCGAGCCGCAGCTGATCGAAGGTAAGGCCATCCGCCTTCACCCGCTTGTCTGCTCGGCCTTCAACGCCGACTTCGACGGCGACCAGATGGCTGTCCACCTGCCGCTGTCGGTTGAAGCCCAGGCTGAGGCCCGTATCCTCATGCTGTCGGCTAACAACATCCTCAAGCCTTCCGACGGCCGCCCGGTCACCGTGCCGGCACAGGACATGATTATCGGCTTGTACCATCTGACCACCGTTCGCGAGAACGAGGTCGGCGCTGGCCGTTACTTCACCTCGATCGCCGAGGCGCAGATGGCTCACGATCTGGGCGACATCCACCTCAACGCTCCGATCAACATCCGTTTCGGCGCTGACGAGATCATCGTTCCCCGTGATTGGCAGGCTCCCGAGGGCTACGAAGAGGGCGACGACATCATCCTCAAGACCACCCTCGGTACCGCACTGTTCAACGATGCGCTGCCGACGACCTTCCCCTACGTCAACGAGTCCGTGGGCAAGAAGGTTCTGGGCAACATCGTCAACGAGTTGGCCGAGCGTTACCCGAAGGTCGACGCCGCCGCTTCGCTTGACGCCCTGAAGGAAACCGGCTTCTACTGGGGCGGGCGTTCCGGTGTGACCATCGCCGTCTCTGACGTGATCGCGCCGGCCAACAAGGCCGAGATCCTCGAAGAGGCAGAAGAGCGTGCTGCGAAGATCGAGCAGGACTTCCAAGAAGGCAACATCCGTGACGAGGATCGTCGTCGCGATCTCGTTGCCCTGTGGACGGAAGTGACCGACAAGGTCGCTGACGAGATGCGGAAGAACTTCGACGACCTGAACAACATCAACCAGATGGTTCAGTCCGGAGCTCGTGGTAACTGGATGCAGATTCGCCAGGTTGCCGGCATGCGTGGCCTCGTGGCGGACCCGAAGGGCGAGATTATTCCTCGCCCGATTAAGTCCAACTACCGCGAGGGCCTGTCCGCTCTCGAATACTTCACCGCAACCCACGGTGCACGTAAGGGCCTGGCTGACACCGCTCTGCGTACCGCTGACTCGGGTTACCTCACCCGTCGTCTCGTGGACGTGGCCCAAGACGTTATCGTTCGCGAATCCGACTGCGGCACGTCTCGCGGTCTGCCCAAGCCGATCGTCGCCCTTGATGGCGAGGGCAAGGAAATTCGCCTTGCCACCGTCGACGGCATGACGCGCGAGGTGACCGAGGCTGAGGTTTCCGCCACCGAATGGGCAGCCGCAGAGCTGATCCGCTCGGAGGACATCGACACCTCCGTCTACGCGCGCACCCTTGCCAAGGACGCCGTGGATGGCGACGGTAACGTCGTCGTCGAGGCTGGAACCGACATCGGCGACGTCGCCCTCGAGAAGCTCCTTGAGGCTGGCATCAAGCAGATCCACGTCCGCTCGGTCCTCACCTGTGACTCGCGCGTTGGCACCTGTGCTAAGTGCTATGGTCGTTCGCTGGCCACCGGCAAGCTCGTTGACATCGGAGAGGCCGTCGGTATCGTCGCCGCGCAGTCGATTGGCGAGCCGGGCACTCAGCTGACCATGCGTACCTTCCACACCGGTGGTGCGGCGTCGGCAGAGGACATCACCCAGGGTCTTCCGCGTGTTCAGGAGCTCTTCGAGGCCCGTACCCCCAAGGGCGAGGCCCCGATTGCCGAGGCCGCCGGACGCCTGGAGATCGAGGAACTCGAGCGCTCGCGCCGCCTCATCCTCAAGCGCGACGACGGCGACGAGGACCTGACCTACCTGGTGGGCAAGCGCGCCAAGTTGCTGGTTCCCGAGGGTTCACACGTTCCGGTCGGCCAGCAGCTCGTCGAGGGTTCTGTTGACCCGAAGAAGGTACTGCGTATTTCGGGCCGCCGCGTGGCACAGCTGCACCTCGTTTCCGAGGTTCAGAACGTTTACCGCTCGCAGGGCGTGGAGATCCACGACAAGCACATCGAGGTGATCGTTCGCCAGATGCTACGCCGCGTAACCGTCCTCGAGGCTGGCACGACGGCGCTCCTGCCGGGCGAGCTGGTGGATGTCGCTCAGTTCGAAGCAGCCAACCGGGCCGCGATGGCTGAGGGCGGCAAGCCCGCCTCGGGCCGTCCGGAGCTCATGGGTATCACGAAGGCCTCGCTTGCGACTGACTCGTGGCTGTCGGCCGCGTCCTTCCAGGAGACCACCAAGGTCCTCACGGAGGCCGCGCTCAACGCTAAGTCCGACCCGCTTGACGGGCTTAAGGAGAACGTCATCCTCGGTAAGCTTATCCCGGCCGGTACCGGCCTCGAGCAGCTTCGCCGCATCAAGGTCGAGCCCACCGCGGAGGCGCGCTCCGAATACGAGCAGCTCAACACTTTCGCCGGTTTGGATTCGTTCGACGACATTTACGGCTACGGTTCACTCGACGACTACGACACGTCGATGGGCTACGGTTACGGATTGAACTTCTAAGTTCACAAGGGGGCCTCGCTGCTGCGAGGCCCCCTTTCTTATGCCCTGATGGGCGGCGGGTGCCGTGAGAGCGCAGGCCGGGGAAGAGAAATGGGCGGGGAGCGTGGCTCCCCGCCCATAGTCCTGTGCGGCGTCTAGTCGGCGTCGGACCGCCTCGTGAGGTCGGCCTCGAGAGCCTTGACCGCGGGGGCGCGGGTGATCAGCTTGTGGCCGAGCCACAGGGCGAGGAAGAGCGGGAGGCCGATGTAGCTCGACGCGAGCGCGGTGAAGTTGGTCTGCCCGAGCAACGCCTCGGTGTTCTGCCCAATAATGACCACCAGCGTCATGAACAGTGCCAGCATCGGTCCGATGGGGAAGAAAGAGGCACGGAAGGGCAGATCAGCAGGATCGTTACCTTGGGCGACGTAGGCCCTGCGGAACTTGAAATGGCTCCACGCGATGCCGACCCAGGTGATGAACCCCGCCAGACCCGAGGCGTTGACGAGCCAGGTGTAGGCGCCGCCGTCGCCGATCAACGAGGTCAAAAACGAGGCAGCTCCGACGAACGTGGTGGCCAAAAGCGCCGCCATCGGGATGCCGCGCCTGGTGGTGGTACCGAAAACTCGCGGCGCCTGCCCGGACTTGGCTAGGCCGTAGAGCATGCGGGTCGAGGCGTAGAGGCCCGAGGTTCCGGCGGAGAGCACAGAAGTCAAGATGACGGCATTCATGACGGCGGCGGCTGCGGCAACTCCGGCACGGTCGAAAACGAGCGTGAAGGGGGAAAGCGCGATGTCGCCGTCGGGATTGAGCAGGGACGGATCGGTGTAGGGGATAAGGAAGCCGATCACGGCAATCGCGGCGATGTAGAAAATCAAGATGCGCCAGAAGACCGCGCGGATGGCCCGCGGAATGGTTCGGTCTGGGTCCTCGGCCTCGCCTGCGGCGATACCAACCATTTCCGTGCCCTGGAAGGAGAATCCCGCGACCATAAAGACGGAGAGGATGCCCCAGCCGCCGTTGACGAAGGGGGCCTCGCCGGTGGTCCAGTTTGACGTGCCGGGCGACTGCCCCATGATGCCGACAATCATCAGCGTGCCCAGGACAAGGAAGACGAGAACCGTGACGACCTTGATGGAAGCGAACCAGAACTCGCCTTCGCCGAACGTACGGGCGGAGATGGCGTTGATGATGAACAAGATGGCCAGGAACAGTGCAGACCACACGATGGAGGGCGTGTTCGGGAACCAATAGGCCATCACGAGGGCGGCTGCCACAAGCTCAGCCGCGACCGTGATGGCCCAGTTGAACCAGTAGTTCCACCCCATGGCGAAGCCAAAGGAAGGGCTCACATAACGGGTACCGTATTCGCCGAAAGACCCGACGACGGGGGAGTAGGTCGCCATCTCACCCAGGGACTGCATGAGGAAGTAGACCATGGCGCCGATAAGCGCGTAGGCGAGGAGAGCGCCGCCGGGGCCAGCCTGGGAGATCGTCGCGCCGGAGGCGACGAACAGGCCGGTGCCGATCGCGCCGCCGATGGCGATCATGTTCAAGTGGCGGGCGCGCAAGCCACGCTGTAAGCGCCCGGGGTCGTTTTGTTCGGAAGTCATATTTTCTCCAGTCAAGAATGTTGCAATGACCAATATCGGCCACGGCTGGGCACGGTGCGAGCCGTGTTCACCATATGATCGTTGGGCACGCGCGTGAGGCAGGCGCAAAAGCTGCGAGTCCGGTCCGCACCCGAGGCCAATGCCGATTCGTGCGGCCCGTGGACGGCCTCGCGTGCGGGTAGTTGATCCATAATCTACTCGCGAAGGGAGAAGATGTGGGTAGAACCACGATCGTGTTTACCTCACAATCTTTGACCGATATACCGCCAAACCGTTAGTCTTAAACGCGGTGCCCGTTCCGTGGATCGACGTTGCCACGTCGGCAAGGCAATAGTTGCTCATTGGCCTCCGACGATAAAACGGTCCACGGACGCTAGGAAGGTACGGTGTCCTTCCTGCCGCGTTCGACCGAACAGGCGGGCAGTTCGACGATCTGAACACAATACACAGGAGAAATAGTGCCTACTATTCAGCAGCTGGTCCGCAAGGGCCGCTCGAGCAAGGCGTCGACCTCCGCGACCCCGGGCCTCAAGGGAAGCCCGCAGCGTCGTGGCGTTTGCACGCGTGTTTACACTACCACCCCGAAGAAGCCGAACTCGGCACTTCGTAAGGTTGCCCGTGTTCGCCTTTCCTCCGGCGTCGAGGTCACGGCTTACATCCCCGGCGAGGGTCACAACCTCCAGGAACACTCGATCGTGCTCGTCCGCGGCGGTCGTGTGAAGGACCTCCCCGGCGTTCGCTACCACATCGTCCGTGGCGCGCTTGACACGCAGGGCGTGAAGAGCCGCGGCCAGGGCCGCTCCAAGTACGGTGCGAAGAAGGAGAAGAAGTAATGCCTCGTAAGGGTCCCATCCGCAAGCGTCCGCTTGTTAACGATCCGGTCCACGGTTCGCCCGTTGTCACCCAGGTGATCAACCGCGTTCTGCGTGACGGCAAGAAGTCCACCGCCGAGCGCATCGTCTACGGCGCACTCGCCGGCATCGCCGAGAAGACCGGCCAGGAGCCGCTCGACGTCCTCAAGCGCGCCCTTGACAACATCCGTCCCCAGCTCGAGGTTCGATCCCGCCGCGTCGGCGGTGCGACCTACCAGGTTCCGACCGAGGTCAAGCCGAACCGTGCAAACGCTCTCGCGATCCGCTGGCTCGTCGATTACTCGCGCGATCGCCGCGAGAACACGATGCTCGAGCGCCTTCAGAACGAAATCATGGATGCGTCCAATGGCCTCGGTGCCGCTGTGAAGCGCCGTGAAGATGTCCACCGCATGGCTGAGGCCAACCGCGCCTTCGCTCACTACCGCTGGTAAAAATACAGGGCCTCCGGGCCTGGATATAGGAGAGCCAAAACGTGGCACATACCCCGCAGAAGGATCTGAAGAAGGTCCGCAATATCGGCATTATGGCGCACATCGACGCTGGCAAGACCACGACGACCGAGCGCATTCTGTTCTACACCGGCCTCAACTACAAGATCGGCGAGACCCACGACGGTGCATCGACCACCGACTGGATGGAGCAGGAAAAGGAGCGCGGCATCACGATTACGTCGGCTGCCGTGACCACCTTCTGGCACAACAACCAGATCAACATCATCGATACCCCCGGACACGTTGACTTCACGGTCGAGGTCGAGCGCTCGCTGCGCATCCTCGACGGCGCCGTCGCCGTCTTCGACGGCAAGGAAGGCGTTGAGCCGCAGTCCGAGACCGTGTGGCGTCAGGCTGACAAGTACAACGTCCCGCGCATCTGCTTTATCAACAAGATGGACAAGATGGGCGCTGACTTCGATCGCGCAGTCCAGACCATCCGCGACCGCCTCAAGGCGACCCCGCTGATCATGGACTTCCCGATCGGCGCAGAGTCGGAGCTGTCCGGCGTCGTCGACGTCCTCAAGCAGAAGGCCATCCGGTTCCCAGCCAAGGACGACAAGGGTAACGATACCCTTGGTTCGCTCGTGGTCGAAGAAGAGATCCCTGCCGAGCTTCAGGACAAGGCTGAGGAGCTCTACAACGAGCTCGTCGAGACCGTCGCAGAATCCGATGAGGAGCTCCTGGAGAAGTACCTCGGTGGCGAAGAGATCACCATCGATGAGCTCAAGGCTGGCATCCGCAAACTGACTATCGCTGGCGAGCTCTACCCGGTCTTCGCCGGTTCGGCCTACAAGAACATCGGCGTCCAGCCGGTTCTCGACGCCGTCGTCGATTTCCTCCCGTCCCCCGCGGACGTCGAGTTCGTCGAGGGTATGGATACGAAGGATGAGGAAGTCATTGTCAAGCGGAAGCCGGTTCCGACCGAGCCTTTCGCCGCCCTTGCCTTCAAGATCGCCGCGCACCCGTTCTTTGGTCGTCTGACCTACATCCGCGTCTACGCGGGCAAGATCGAGCCGGGCGACCAGATTCTCAATGCCTCGAAGGGCAAGAAGGAACGCGTGTCGAAGATCTTCCAGATGCACTCCAACAAGGAGCAGCCGGTGGAGTCCGCCTCGGCAGGCAACATCTACGCTGTGATCGGCCTGAAGGACACCACGACCGGCGATTCGCTCTCCGCGATCGACGCTCCGATGCTCCTCGAGTCGATGACCTTCCCGGATCCGGTTATCCACGTCGCCGTCGAGCCCAAGTCGAAGGCCGACCAGGAGAAGCTCGGCATTGCTATCCAGAAGCTTGCCGAAGAGGATCCGACCTTCACCGTACGCCTTGACGAAGAGTCCGGCCAGACCGTCCTCGGCGGCATGGGCGAGCTTCACCTCGACGTCCTCGTTGATCGTATGAAGCGCGAGTTCAAGGTCGAAGCAAACGTTGGTGCGCCGATGGTTGCCTACCGCGAGACCATTCGCGGCAAGGCCGAGCACATCGACTACACCCACAAGAAGCAGACTGGTGGTTCCGGCCAGTTCGCAAAGGTTATTGTCACCTTCGAGCCCCTCGAGGAGAACGAAGAGGGTCTTACCTACGAGTTCGTCGACGCCGTCACCGGCGGTCGCGTCCCGCGCGAATACATTCCATCGGTGGACCTGGGCATCCAGGCTGCCATGGAGAACGGCGTGCTCGCAGGCTTCCCGATGGTGAACGTGAAGGCCACTCTCGAAGATGGCGCCTACCACGACGTCGACTCTTCGGAAATGGCGTTCAAGATTGCTGGCCAGATGGTGTTCCGCGAGGGCGTCAAGCGCGCTAAGCCGGTCATCCTCGAGCCGCTCATGGATGTCGAAGTCCGTACTCCTGAGGAGTACATGGGCGACGTCATCGGCGATCTCAACTCCCGCCGTGGCCAGATTTCCTCGATGGAAGACGCCACCGGCGTCAAGATCGTGCGTGCTCTGGTTCCGCTTTCGGAGATGTTTGGTTACGTCGGAGATCTGCGTTCGAAGACGCAGGGTCGTGCCGTGTACACCATGCAGTTTGCGAAGTACCAGGAAGTTCCGAAGAACGTCTCGGACGAGATCATCCAGAAGGCTCACGGCGAATAAGCCGCGGCCGGAATTTACAAGTAACCAGTAGAAAAGTAAGATTCTGATAGCGGTGTGCGCTCCTGCGCACCATCCAGCTGAAGAGTCAATCTAGTCCCAGGAGGGCGCAAGTGGCCAAGGCCAAGTACGACAAGTCCAAGCCGCACATGAACGTCGGCACCATCGGTCACGTCGATCACGGTAAGACGACGACGACCGCAGCTATCACCAAGGTGCTTTCTGACAAGTACCCGGACATCAACGAGTTCACCCCGTTCGACCAGGTCGACAACGCTCCGGAAGAGCGTCAGCGCGGTATTACCATCAATGTTTCCCACGTTGAGTACCAGACCCCGAAGCGTCACTACGCTCACGTTGACGCCCCGGGCCACGCCGATTACATCAAGAACATGATTACCGGCGCTGCTCAGATGGACGGCGCGATCCTCGTGGTTGCCGCGACCGACGGCCCGATGGCTCAGACCCGCGAGCACGTTCTTCTTGCCCGCCAGGTTGGCGTGCCGGACATCATCGTTGCACTCAACAAGTGCGACATGGTTGATGACGAGGAGCTCATCGAGCTCGTCGAGATGGAGGTCCGTGATCTTCTCTCCTCGCAGGGTTACGACGGCGACAACGCTCCCGTCGTCCAGATTTCTTCGCTCAAGGCTCTCGAGGGCGAGGAGAAGTGGGTTGAGTCGATCGTCGAGCTCATGGACGCCGTCGACACCTACTTCCCGGATCCGGAGCGCGACCTCGACAAGCCGTTCCTCATGCCGATCGAGGACGTCTTCACCATCACCGGCCGTGGCACCGTTGTGACGGGCCGCGCCGAGCGTGGTCAGCTCAACCTGAACGAGGAAGTCGAAATTCTCGGCATCCGCGCACCGCAGAAGACCACCGTCACCGGTATCGAGATGTTCCACAAGCAGATGGATCACGCCGATGCAGGCGAGAACTGTGGTCTGCTCCTGCGCGGCACCCGCCGTGAGGATGTCGAGCGTGGTCAGGTTGTTGCTAAGCCGGGTACCATCACCCCGCACACCAACTTCGAGGCTCAGGTTTACATCCTCAAGAAGGAAGAGGGCGGCCGTCACAACCCGTTCTTCTCCAACTACCGTCCGCAGTTCTACTTCCGTACCACGGACGTCACCGGTGTCATCACGCTGCCCGAGGGCACCGAGATGGTCATGCCTGGCGACAACACCGAGATGACGGTTGAGCTTATCCAGCCGATCGCTATGGAAGAAGGCCTCGGCTTTGCTATCCGCGAGGGTGGCCGCACCGTTGGTTCCGGCCGCGTCACCAAGATCATCAAGTAATTTCTGATTACTTAGGTCTGATAGTGGGCTCCAGCTTCGGCTGGGGCCCACTTCTTTTACCGAAGTGTTGAGGGGGAGAAGATGACTATTGCGCACGTGTGGGAGGCTCTGGGTCTGGAGGCTGCACCGGAAGCGGTCCTGTGGGACATGGACGGGACGATCGTTGACACGGGGGAACAGTGGGGAGCCTTGTCGGAAAAGGTGGTCCGTGAGGCGGGCGGCCTGTGGAGCAAGGAGGACACCGCGTTCGTCGTCGGGACGTCGTCGTCCGCCCATGCGCAGCGGGTTGCCGACGCCGTCGCCCGAGGTGGTGGCGAGAGGCCCGAGCCTGAAGAGATCTTCGCCGAGCTCCTACAAGAGATGGCGACAATCGTCTACCCCCGCGTGGAGCTGCTCGCTGGGGCGGAAGAGCTCCTTCGCGCCTTTCGGGACGCCGGCATCGCTCAGGTTCTGGTAACGGCGACGCCCGCGAACTTGGTGGAAATTGCACGTGGGTCCCTCGGCCAGATGTATGTCAATGCGCTGGTAACCGGTAGCGATCACGTCGCGCCTAAGCCGGATCCGGCGCCTTATCTACTCGGTGCGCGGCGGGTAGCATCCGACATCCGCCGGTGCCTCGTGTTTGAAGACTCGAGGGCCGGCCTTGCGGCGGCAAGAGCGAGTGGGGCGACGACAGTGGATGTGACGTCCATGCCGCTGTCGGCCTTGGCCGAGCGGCTCTCGTGAGCGGGCGGCGCGCGCGGATGCCGTGGTCAAATCCCGTGGGTGGTCTGTCGGCCGGTTCACACGGTCATCGCTTCTTTACGGGCCGGAGGCTTGGTAGAGTCATTTGCGGCCAGCTTTAGCTTGGCAAGTGCGCCCATCGGGTGCGCTGTAGTGTGATTGACCACCATTGACCGCCACAAGTGGCGATACGACGGCAAAATCGGTCATACTATTGAGGTTGCTCGGATGATCCGAGTGAAAATCTTGGCCGAAGGCAGACAGCTTTCGGCGCATAAATGGATTCACAACAATCGCATAGGGCTTCGTCAGTAACCTTCATCAGGTGGGACACGCCCGACTGCGGGGGCTGTGAACACCGAGGTAGAGAGAGGGAGACGACGCCATGGCGGGACAAAAAATCCGCATCCGTCTGAAGTCATATGACCACGAGGTCATCGACAACGCAGCGAAAAAGCTCGTCGACGAAGTTACCCGTACTGGAGCGTCGGTTGTGGGACCGGTGCCGCTGCCGACCAAGCGCAGCGTTTTCACCGTTATTCGCTCGCCCCACAAGTACAAGGACAGTCGCGAACAGTTCGAAATGCGTACGCATAAGCGACTGATCGACATTGTCGATCCGACCCTGAAGACAATTGACACCCTGCGTCGCCTGGATCTCCCGGCTGATGTCAGCGTCGAGATCAAGCTCTGAGGTAACGCATCATGACGAAGAACAAGACCGCCGCGGCGCCCGTGAAGGCGCTCCTCGGCGTAAAGCTAGGAATGACCCAGGTGTGGGACGAGAACGCTAAGCTCGTTCCGGTCACCGTGGTCAAGGTTGGCAAGAACGTTGTCACCCAGATTCGCACCATGGACACTGACGGCTACGAAGCTGTTCAGATCGCATCCGGCGAACTGAAGAACAAGAACGTGACCAAGCCGCTTGCAGGCCACTTCGCGAAGGCCGGCGTTGAGCCGCGTCGTTTCGTCGCTGAGGTCCGCACCTGCGACGCCGGCGAGTACTCGCTCGGCCAGGAGCTTGGCGTGGAGCTGTTCGAGGCAGGCCAGACTGTCGACGTCGTCGGCAAGTCGAAGGGCAAGGGCTTCGCAGGCACCATGAAGCGTCACGGCTTCGCCGGTGTGGGCGCCTCTCACGGTGCACACCGCAATCACCGCAAGCCCGGTTCGATCGGCGGCTGCGCTACCCCCGGTCGCGTATTCCGCGGTCAACGTATGGCCGGTCGCATGGGCAATGCCCGTGTAACCGTGCAAAATCTGACCATTCACGCAGTGGACACTGAGAACGATCTTCTCCTTGTCTCTGGCGCTATTCCCGGTAACAAGGGTGGCGTCGTCGTGATCCGTACTGCCGCGAAGGGAGCCTAACGATGGCGGACCTCAAGGTTGACGTTATTGATCTGACCGGCAAGAAGGCCGGCGATGTGGAGCTCGATTCGGCCGTCTTCGGCGTCGAGGCTAACATCCCGCTTCTTCACCAGGTTGTGACCGCCCAGCTCGCCGCTCGTCGTGCGGGTACCGCCAAGGCTAAGACCCGTGGCGAAGTTTCCGGCGGTGGCATCAAGCCGTGGCGTCAGAAGGGTACCGGTCGCGCTCGCCAGGGCTCGATCCGTGCACCGCACTGGACCGGCGGCGGAATCGCCCATGGCCCCGTTCCGCGCGATTACTCGCAGCGGACCCCCAAGAAGATGATTGCAGCTGCTCTGCGCCAGTCGCTTTCCGATCGTGCCGCACACAACCGCGTGCACATCGTGAAGGACTTCGTTGCTGGTGACAAGCCGTCGACGAAGGTAGCGCTCAAGCTCCTGCTCTCGGTGACCGAAGGTCGCAAGGCCCTCGTCGTCGTCGACCGCACCGATGAGAAGACGATCCTCTCGCTGCGTAACGCCCAGGAAGCACACCTGCTCTACTTCGATCAGCTCAACGCTTACGACGTGCTCGTCGCCGACGACGTCGTTTTCACCGAAGCTGCCTACGAAGCATGGACCAACAAGGAGGAGACGAAGTGACTTACGCTGCGTTCCAGAACAAGGATCCTCGCGACGTCATCCTCGAGCCGGTAGCCTCCGAGAAGGCCGCACGTCTCGAAGACGAGGGCAAGTACACGTTCATTGTTGACCCCAAGGCCAACAAGACCGAGATCAAGATCGCTATCGAGAAGATTTTCGGTGTCAAGGTTGAGTCCGTGAACACCCAGAACCGTCAGGGTAAGACCCGCCGTACTCGCGATGGCATCGGCCGCCGCAAGAACACCAAGCGCGCCATTGTCACCCTGCGCGAGGGCACCATCGACATCTACGGCGAGATCGTCGGCTAAGCCGGCGGGAAGTATTGAGGAATAAGAACTCATGGGAATTCGCAAGTACAAGCCGACGACCCCGGGTCGTCGCGGTTCGAGCGTAGCCGACTTCGTCGAGATCACCCGATCTACGCCGGAAAAGTCGCTGCTTCGCCCGCTCCCCAAGACCGGTGGCCGTAACAACCACGGTCGTATTACCACCCGTCACATCGGTGGTGGTCACAAGCGCCAGTACCGCGTGATCGACTTCCGTCGTCACGACAAGGACGGCATCCCCGCCAAGGTCGCTCACATCGAGTACGATCCGAACCGCACCGCTCGCATCGCTCTGCTGCACTACGCAGACGGCGAGAAGCGTTACATTCTCGCCCCCGAGAAGGTCACGCAGGGAACGATCATCGAGAACGGCCCGTCGGCTGACATCAAGCCGGGCAACAACCTGCCGATTCGCAACATCCCGGTTGGTACCGTTATCCACGCCGTGGAGCTTCGCCCAGGTGGCGGCGCTAAGATCGCCCGCTCGGCCGGTACCTCCGTTCAGCTCGTTGCCAAGGAAGGCAAGTACGCTCACCTGCGTATGCCGTCCGGCGAAATCCGCCTCGTTGACGTTCGTTGCCGCGCAACAATCGGTGAGGTTGGCAATGCTGAGCAGTCCAACATCAACTGGGGCAAGGCAGGCCGTATGCGTTGGAAGGGCGTCCGCCCGACCGTCCGCGGTGTTGTCATGAATCCGTTCGATCACCCGCACGGCGGTGGCGAGGGCAAGACGTCCGGTGGACGTCACCCGGTCTCCCCGTGGGGCCAGAAGGAATCTCGTACCCGTCACCCGAACAAGCCCAGCGACAAGCTCATCGTGCGCCGTCGCAAGACCGGCAAGAAGTCTCGATAGGAGTAGTCAGCTATGCCGCGTAGTTTGAAGAAGGGACCTTTCGTCGACGATCACCTTCAGAAGAAGGTTGACGAGCAGAACGAAAAGGGCACCCACAACGTCATCAAGACCTGGTCGCGCCGTTCGGTTATCACCCCGGACTTCCTCGGTCACACGTTCGCAGTCCACGACGGCCGTAAGCATGTTCCGGTGTTCATCACCGAGTCCATGGTTGGCCACAAGCTCGGCGAATTCGCTCCGACTCGTACCTTCAAGGGACACGAGAAGGACGATCGCAAGGGCCGTCGCCGTTAAGGCAGGAGAGGCAGAATAATGGAAGCTAAGGCACAGGCGCGCTACGTTCGCGTCACGCCCCAGAAGGCACGTCGTGTGGTCAATGAGATCCGTGGCCTGAATGCAGCCAACGCCGTGGACGTGCTCGAATTCGCACCGCAGGCAGTTGCTCGCGACGTCCGCAAGGTCGTCCAGTCCGCAATTGCTAACGCTCGTTTCGCAGCTGACCAGGCCGGCGAGCGCTTCGATGAGGCTTCGCTGAAGGTTCTCGAGGCATTCGTTGACGAGGGCCCGACCATGAAGCGCATCCAGCCGCGTGCCCAGGGCCGCGCTAACCGCATCATGAAGCGTACGAGCCACATCACCGTCATTGTCGGAACCAAGGAGGCCTAAGAATGGGACAGAAAGTTAATCCGGTAGGTTTCCGTCTGGGTATCACCACCGAGCACCGCTCGAAGTGGTTCACGGATTCCAACAAGGCTGGTCAGACCTACGCCGACTACCTCGGCGAGGACATCAAGATCCGCAAGATGATTGAGAAGAACCTCGAGCGCGCAGGTGTGTCCCGCGTGAACATCGAGCGTCGCACCGAGCGCGTTGTTATTGACATTCACACCGCACGTCCGGGTATTGTCATCGGCCGCCGCGGCGTCGAGGCCGATCGTCTCCGCCAGGACCTCGAGAAGCTGACCGGCAAAGCTGTCCAGCTCAACATTCTTGAGGTCAAGAACCCCGAAGCCGACGCACAGCTTGTCGCGCAGGGCATCGCCGAGCAGCTTGCTTCGCGCGTTTCCTTCCGTCGCGCTATGCGTAAGGGTATGCAGTCCGCTCAGCGTGCTGGCGCGAAGGGCATCCGTGTCCAGTGCTCCGGCCGTCTCGGTGGCGCTGAAATGTCCCGCTCGGAGTTCTACCGTGAGGGTCGCGTGCCGTTGCACACCCTCCGCGCTAACATTGACTACGGCTTCTACGAGGCCCGCACCACCTTCGGCCGTATTGGCGTTAAGGTGTGGATCTACCGTGGCGATGTGACCGACGCCGATTACTACCGTTCGCTGACTGAGGCTCCGCGTGGTCGCGGTGGTCGCAACGAGCGTCGTGGTCGCGGTGGTCGCAACGAGCGTCGTGGTCGTCAGAACCAGGCCGAGCAGTCGGCCACCACTGAGGCAACCGCTGCACCCGCAGAGGCGCCCGCTACCCAGGAAACGGAGGCCTGAGTTACATGCTCATTCCCCGCCGAACGAAGCATCGCAAGCAGCACCGCCCGGATCGCCATGGCATGTCCAAGGGCGGCAACACCCTGGCTTTCGGTGAGTACGGCATCCAGGCTCTCGAGCCGGCCTACGTTACCAACCGCCAGATTGAGGCAGCTCGTATCGCAATGACCCGTCACGTCAAGCGTGGCGGTAAGGTCTGGATCAACATCTTCCCGGACCGTCCGCTCACGAAGAAGCCGGCTGAAACCCGAATGGGTTCCGGTAAGGGCTCGGTCGAGTGGTGGGTTGCCAACGTCAAGCCCGGTCGTGTTCTCTTCGAACTCGCCGGTGTCGACGAGCAGCTTGCGCGTGAGGCTATGTCCCGTGCGCAGCACAAGCTCCCCATGAAGACTCGTTTTATTACCCGTGAGGATGGTGAATAATGGCTAAGGGCATTACCACTGAAGAGCTCGATCAGCTCACTGATGTTGAGCTCGCAGACCGCCTGAAGGAGGCGAAGGCTGAACTGTTCAACCTTCGTTTCTCGGCTGTGACCCATCGCCTGGAGGATTCAGGTCGTCTCAAGGAGGTGCGCCGCAACATTGCACGCATCTACACGATCGCACGCGAGCGTGAGCTCGGAATCCGCACCGCCCCGACGGCTAAGAAGAAGTAGAGGATCCGCGATGAGCGAGCAGGAAAAGACTGAGAACACGCAGCGTAACTACCGCAAGGTACGTACCGGCTACGTCGTCTCTGACAAGATGGACAAGACCGTTGTGGTCGAGGTTGAGGATCGTCGTAAGCACTCGCTTTACGGCAAGGTCATGACCCGTTCCAAGCGAATCAAGGCCCACGACGAGACCAACGAGGTTCGCGAAGGCGATCTCGTGCGCATCATGGAGACCCGACCGCTGTCCGCGACCAAGCACTTCCGTGTGGTCGAGGTCATCGAGAAGGCCAAGTAATCTCAGGTATTCTTACCTGGGAAGACAACCCATCCGTTCGGCAAGGCTCAGTTTTGAGAACCGGCACGACGACAGGAGATATGTAAATGATCCAGCAGGAGACGCGACTTAAGATCGCCGACAACACTGGTGCGAAGGAAATCCTTTGCATCCACGTGCTCGGCGGTTCTGGTCGGCGCTACGCCGGAATCGGTGACGTGATCGTCGCCGCCGTCAAGGATGCTATTCCTGGCGGAAATGTAAAGAAGGGCGACGTGGTCAAGGCCGTCGTCGTCCGCACGAAAAAGAGCACGCGCCGTGCAGACGGCTCGTACATCAAGTTCGACGAGAACGCAGCTGTCATTCTTAAGAATGACACCGAGCCGCGCGGCACCCGAATCTTCGGCCCCGTCGCTCGTGAACTCCGCGACAAGCAGTTCATGCGCATCGTCTCGCTCGCACCGGAGGTGATCTAACATGGCGAAGATCAAGAAGGGCGATCTCGTTCAGGTCATTGCAGGCCGGGATAAGGGCATGCAAGGCCGTATCCTCGAGGTCCTCGGCGATCGCGTCATCGTCGAAGGTGTTCAGCGCGTGAAGAAGCACACGCGTGTTGGTCGCACCGATCGCGGTGCAGCCACCGGCGGTATCGAGACTGTTGAGGCTCCGATCCACGTTTCTAACGTGATGCTCGTTGGCCCCGACAAGAAGCCGGTCCGCGTGGGCTTCCGCGAGGTTGAAGTCGAGCGTGACGGTCGTAAGAAGATCATGCGCGAGCGCATCGGTCGTCGAGCCGGAGAGGAGATCGAGCTGTGACTCAGCCTCGTCTGAAGACCAAGTACCGCGAGGAGTTCCTCCCGGCGCTGAAGCAGGAGTTCAACCACACCAACGTTCACACCGTTGGCGGGCTTGACAAGATTGTCGTCAACATGGGTGTTGGAGAAGCAGCTCGCGACTCCAAGATCCTCGAGGGCGCCATCGCCGACATCACCGCGATCACCGGCCAGAAGCCGCAGGTCACCAAGGCTCGTAAGTCCGTCGCGCAGTTCAAGCTGCGTGAGGGCCAGGCCATCGGCTGCCACGTCACCCTCCGCGGTGACCGTATGTGGGAGTTCCTCGACCGACTTCTGTCCACCGCGCTTCCGCGTATCCGCGACTTCCGCGGCCTGTCGCCGAAGCAGTTCGATGGCAACGGTAACTACACGTTCGGCTTGACCGAGCAGACCGTTTTCCACGAGATCGACATGGACAAGATTGATCGCGTCCGCGGCATGGATATCACCTTTGTCACCACCGCGAAGACCGACGACGAGGGTCGCGCACTGCTGCGTCACCTCGGCTTCCCGTTCAAGGAGGACTAATGGCAAAGACTGCTCTGAAGCAAAAGGCGGCTCGGAAGCCGAAGTACGCTGTTCGCGCTTACACGCGTTGCCAGCGTTGCGGCCGTCCGCACTCCGTCTACCGTAAGTTCGGCCTGTGCCGAGTCTGCGTTCGTGAGATGGCCCTCGCGGGCGAGCTCCCGGGCGTGAAGAAGGCAAGCTGGTAAGAAACTACGTCGCAGGTCCGAAGAGGAAACCACGACGAGGAAGGGCTGTGGCCCGATGTCTATGACAGACCCCATTGCAGATATGCTCACGCGTCTGCGCAACGCCAACTCGGCGTACCACGAGACGGTTGAAATGCCGTACTCGAAGATGAAGGCTTCGATTGCCGACATCCTCAAGCGTGAGGGTTACATTGACGGTTTCACCGTCGAAGACGCCAAGGTGGGCAAGACGCTCACCCTCAACCTGAAGTACGGCCCGAACCGTGAGCGCTCGCTCGCTGGTCTTCGCCGTATCTCGAAGCCGGGACTTCGCGTCTACGCCAAGTCCACCAACCTCCCTCAGGTTCTCGGCGGCCTGGGCGTGGCGATTCTGTCCACGTCCTCCGGCCTGCTGACCGACCGCGAGGCCAAGGACAAGGGTGTAGGTGGGGAAGTCCTCGCCTACATCTGGTAGAAGGAAGGAGACCAAACAATGTCACGTATTGGTAAGCTCCCGATCTCTATCCCCGCTGGCGTCGACGTCAAGGTCGAGGATGGCACGGTTACCGTCAAGGGCCCGAAGGGCGAGCTGACGCTCCCCGTCGCTGCTCCGATCGAGGTCAAGGTCGAGGACAACGAGATCGTCGTTTCTCGCCCCGATGACCAGCGCGAGTCGCGTTCGCTTCATGGCCTTACCCGCACGCTCATCGCCAACAACATCGTCGGCGTGACCGAAGGGTACAAGAAGGATCTCGAGATTCACGGCACTGGTTACCGCGTGGTCGCCAAGGGCACCGATCTTGAGTTCTCCCTCGGCTACTCGCACACGATCCTTGTCAAGGCAACCGACGACATCTCGTTCGAAGTTGCTGCCCCGACTAAGTTCTCGGTTGTCGGCATTGACAAGCAGAAGGTTGGCGAGATGGCTGCGTCCATCCGCAAGCTCCGCAAGCCTGAACCGTACAAGGGCAAGGGCATTCGTTACGCTGGCGAGCAGGTGCGTCGCAAGGCTGGAAAGGCTGGTAAGTAATGGCTACTCACAAGTTCGCAGCGCGTAAGCGCCGCCACCAGCGTCTTCGCAAGCGCGTTATCGGCACTGCCGAGCGTCCCCGCCTCGTCGTCACGCGTTCGAATCGTCACATGATGGCTCAGGTCATCGACGATGCCGCCGGCACGACCCTGGCATACGCCTCCACTCTCGAGGCCGACTTCCCGGCGGATATCGAGGGCAAGATCGGCGCAGCACGCGTCGTTGGTGAGCGCATTGGTAAGCGCGCGATCGAGGCCGGCGTCTCCGCCGTCGTCTTGGATCGTGCTGGAAACAAGTATCACGGTCGCGTGGCCGCGGTTGCCGATGGCGCCCGCGAAGCCGGCCTCAACCTGTGATCTGGAACGAGAGGATATAGACATGGCTGCAGAGCAGCGTGGACGCCGCTCCGAGGGTGACCGCGAGGAGCGCGGTAACCGCAACGAGCGTCGCAATGAGCGTCGTACCGATCGTCGCGCAGATGACAGGAACGCCTACATCGAGCGCGTCGTGACTATCAACCGCGTCGCCAAGACCGTCAAGGGTGGTCGTCGCATGGCCTTCACCGCACTCGTTGTGGTGGGCGATGGCAACGGCACCGTCGGTGTTGGCTACGGCAAGGCCAAGGAAGTGCCCGCAGCTATCGCTAAGGGCACCGAGAAGGCCAAGAAGAACTTCTTCAAGGTTCCCCGCATTGGCACCACCATCCCGCACGTGGTCCAGGGTGAAGATGCCGCCGGCGTCGTCCTCCTGCGCCCTGCGTCGGCTGGTACCGGCGTTATCGCCGGTGGTCCGGTGCGCGCCGTTCTGGAGGCCGCTGGCATCCACAACATCCTGTCGAAGTCGCTTGGCTCGTCCAACGCCATCAACATCGTGCACGCGACCGTCGCGGCACTGAAGAAGCTTGAGCAGCCCGAGGCTGTGGCAGCACGCCGCGGTCTTCCGGTTGATCAGGTTGCTCCGGCTGCTATGCTCCGCGCTCGTGCGGAGTTCGAAGCCAAGGAGCGCGAGGATGCCGAGCTCGAAGCTAAGCGCGAAGAGAACGAGGCTGCCGCCGCAGGAGTTGGTGCATAATGCTGAAGATTACGCAGAAGAAGGGCCTCGTCGGGGCCACGCAGACCCAGAAGGCTACTGTGCTTTCCCTCGGTCTGCACAAGATTCACCAGTCGGTGACCCACCCGGATAACGCCGCCGTTCGCGGCCAGATCCGCAAGGTTGCTCACTTGGTCGATGTGGAGGAGGTCAAGTAATGGCTGATTCGACGAATACCACTTCGGGGCCTCTCAAGATCCACGATCTGCGTCCGGCGCCGGGCTCGAACAAGGCTAAGATCCGCGCTGGCCGCGGTGAAGGTGGCAAGCGTGGCAAGACCGCTGGACGTGGCACCAAGGGCACCCGCGCTCGAAACACGGTCCGTCCGGGCTTCGAGGGTGGCCAGATGCCGCTCCACATGCGTCTGCCGAAGCTTCGTGGCTTCAAGAACCCGAACAAGGTTTACTTCCAGGTCGTCAACCTTGACGCCCTTGAGAAGCTCTTCCCCGAGGGCGGCGACGTCACCGTGGAAGCACTTGTTGCGAAGGGTGCAGTCCGCAAGAACTGCCTAGTCAAGGTTCTTGGCACGGGCGAAATCAACGTCAAGGTCAATGTGACTGTCGACGCATGGTCGGGCTCCGCACAGGAGAAGATTGAGGCTGCTGGCGGCTCGCTCGCCAAGCGCGAGGCCTAAACATCTCAAGGGTCGGCTCTCACCTTCGGGTGGGGGCCGACTTTTTATGCGCGCACGCGCGAGGCGGCCGGGCGGCGCGCGGCCGGGCAGCAGGGGTCGCCCGTGTCCGCGCACCATTAAGCTGGCTCCCGCTGTAGTAAAAAGCGGGGTAGGTTCCAGGGGTCAATGCACTACTTTTTGGAGTGTGTTGAATGGTTGGTAGATCGCCGATTCGGCCTTATTCGCAGTCGTTTCGTGATCATGCGGTGGCCTTGGTTGCTTCTGGGCGTTCGTGTGCAAGTGTTGCTCGTGAGTTGAAGGTTAATTGTCACTCGGTTCAGGTCTGGGCTCGTGGGGCGGGTTTAGTGTTGGTCCGTGGGCAGGGTGGGCCGGCGCAGGCTCGTGCGGCTGCTAGGGTACGGGTGTGGCAGTTGACGGCTGAGGGCTTGCCGGTTGCCGAGATCGCGAAACGGGTTGGTCATAGTCCGAACTGGGTTCGTGGGAAACAGGCTATGTTGGGGCCTATGGTTGAAGTTTTGCAACGGGGCCGTGTTGGTGGGGCCACGGTCGTGGCCAGTGTTGACCGGGTTGGTAATGGCAGGGTTGGTCGAGGCCGGCGTATGACGCTTGAAGAGCGCGTGGCGATCGGGTTGGGGTTAGCTGATGGTAAGTCGGCTCGGCAGATCGCTTTAAGTTTGGGGCGTAGTCCGTCATCGGTGACGCGTGAGATTAATCGTGGTGCTTTTCCTGATGGTTCTTATGATGCTCGCTGGGCTCATCAGTGCGCTCATCAGCGTCGTTCTCGTCCTAAGCCGGGCAAGCTTACTACCCATGTGGCGCTGCGTCAGAAGGTGGTTGAGCTGTTAAATAAGCGTTATTCTCCCCAGCAAATCAGTGTTCGTTTGCGTCATGATTATGGAGATGATCGGCAGATGCGTGTGTCTCATGAAACGATTTATCAGGCTTTGTATGTTCACGGGGGTGGGGCATTACGGCAAGAGCTTAAACGGGAGAAAGGACTGCGTTCGGGTCGTCAACGGCGTATTGCTCGTTCTGCTCTTGCTGGCACTCCCGGGCGCGGGCGTAAGACGTGGGTCGAGGGCGCTTCAATCGATTTGCGCCCCCACGAGGTCGATGGGCGCCTGACGCCAGGTCACTGGGAAGGAGATTTAATTATCGGTGGTGGTAAGGGCAAGCACACAGCGCTGATCACCCTAGTCGAGCGCTCTTCACGGTTTTTGCTGATCGCTCGTCTTGGGGTGAGCCATGATTCACCGACCGTGATTGAGAAACTGACCCAGATGGTTCAGACCTTGCCCAGTAAGGCCTTCTCCTCGATCACCTGGGATCAAGGTAGTGAGATGGCGCAGGTAGCCCAGTTCAAGGTCGATACCAATATCAAGGTCTACTTCGCTGACCCGCATAGCCCGTGGCAGCGTCCGTCGAATGAACGCCTGAATCGTGATATTCGTGAATACTTCCCCAAGGGAACTAACTTCGCTGACATCACCGACGAGGAAGTCGCTTTCGTCCAAGACGAACTCAACGACCGAGCCCGAGTTGTCTTGAACGGAATGACCCCACGTGAGACACTGGCCGAGTTGTTAAAAAATGATGCATCGACCCCCTGAATCTCCCCGGAATTTTAATACAGCGCGGGGCAGGTTAGTACAGCGCCGGCGAGAGGCAGGGCCGGCGGCGGGCAGGTTAGTACAGCGCCGGCGAGAGGCAGAGCTAGCGGTGAGAGCTCGCGCCTGAGGCATCACGAATCTGCAGGTCGGGCGGACACCGGTGCGAAAGCAGGCCGCCCCGCCCCGCAACCCGGCCGCACCACCGGCGCGCTGCGGGGTTCCGTTTGGCGCGATCTGTGGCACATCCGAACAGCCGGTTCCTATAAATGGTGGGGGAGCGGGTATAGTTAAACGGTGTCTATCGTGACACCGTGCCGATTTGCGCTGTAAAAGCCTCATCGGTCACGAACGTTCCGGCTTCGGCCGGGCACCCACGCGACGGCTCTTGGGCTGGCATATGGAGGACTGTTTTGTTCAAAGCACTGGTATCGGCATTCCGCACTCCGGATTTGAGGCGAAAGTTGCTCTTCACGATGTTCATCGTGACAATCTATCGCCTGGGCACGTATATGCCCGCGCCCTTCGTTTCATATGTCAACGTCAAGCAGTGTCTGTCTGAGCAGGGCACTGCGGACCTGTTCACGATGATGAACATGTTTTCCGGCGGCGGCATGCTCCAGCTGTCGGTCTTCGCCCTGGGCATTATGCCCTACATTACGGCGTCGATTATCGTTCAGCTGATGCGCGTCGTCATTCCGCGTTTCGAGGAGCTGCACAAGGAAGGCCAGACAGGCCAGGCTAAGCTCACCGAATACACGCGTTACCTGACGATATTCTTGGGTGTCCTCCAGGCCTCGGTCATGGTCTCGATCGCTAACTCCAAGCTCTTCCCGCTGTGTACGGTGGATCCGATTCCGAACGGCAACGCGGGCAAGTACCTCCTCACGATCGTCGCGGTGACGGCCGGTACCGGCTTGGTCATGTGGTTGGGTGAGCAGATTACCGAGCGCGGCGTCGGCAACGGCATGTCGCTCCTCATCTTTACCGGCATCGCCGCCTCGTTCCCCACCATGCTCACGAACGTCTACAAGTCCGACGGTGGCGTCTCTCGTCTGTTCATCGTTCTGGCGATGTTCCTCGCTATTACGCTGGTTGTCGTGTTCGTAGAGCAGTCTCAGCGCCGCATCCCGGTCCAGTACGCCAAGCGCGTCGTCGGCCGTCGTACCTATGGCGGTACGTCGACCTACATCCCGATCAAGATCAACATGGCCAACGTCATCCCGGTCATCTTCGCTTCGTCGATTCTCGCGCTACCGCAGATGATTGCGCAGTTCGGTGACCCGCAGTCGGCGTGGACCCAGTGGCTACACAACAACTTCACGCGCGCCTCGGGTTGGTACCTCGTTGTTTACGCGCTTCTCATTGTTTTCTTCGCGTTCTTCTACACGTCGATCACCTTCAACCCGGAGGAGATCGCGGACAACATGAAGCGTTACGGCGGATTCGTGCCGGGTATTCGTGCAGGTCAGCCGACGGCCGACTACCTGCGTTACGTCATCAACCGAGTTAACTGGGTGGGCGCGATCTACTTGGCGATCATCGCGCTCATTCCGCAGATCGTGTTTAACTCCATGGGTATTCAGTCCATGTCCTTCGGCGGAACCTCGATCATTATTTTGGTGGGCGTCGGTCTGCAGACGGTCAAGGACATCGATGCTCAGCTTCAGCAGCGTCACTACGAAGGATTCCTCCGATGAACTATCGTCTTGTCATCGTCGGTCCGCCCGGAGCGGGCAAGGGCACGCAGGCAGAGGGCTTTTCCGAGAGCCTCGACATTCCGTGGATTTCCACCGGCCAGGCCTTCCGTGACGTGCTCGCGTCCGGTTCCGAACTCGGAGAATTGATCGGCTCGTACATCAACAAGGGCAATCTGGTTCCAGATGATCTGACTGACCGCCTCGTGGCCGACCGCCTCGATCAAAACGGAGCAAGCAATGGCTTCCTCCTCGACGGCTACCCGCGCACGCTCGACCAGGTTGAGGCGCTCGATCGCATGCTCGAGGAGCGTGAGGCTCCGCTTGACGCCGTCATTGAGCTTCAGATTCCTGACGAGCAGATCGTCTCCCGCCTGCTTAACCGCGCGAAGGTTGAGGGGCGCAAGGACGACACCGAAGAGGTCATTCGTCACCGTATCGATGTCTACCATGCCAAGACCCAGCCGCTGCTGGATGTCTATCGCGAGCGCGGGCTTGTCGTCGGCGTCGACGGCATGGGCACGATCGATGAGGTTCGTGAGCGTATGGTTGCTAATTTCGAGAAGTTCATGGCAGCCGAAGGTCGCGACGCCGAGTGATTCAGTACAAGTCTGACGACCAGATTCGGAAAATGCGCGTGGCCGGCCTCGTCGTGGCCGCCATTCATGATGCACTGCGCACGCGCGTTCAGGCTGGTATGACGACAGGCGATCTTGACGCCATCGCGTTTGAGGTCTTGCAGGCGCACGGCGCTACGTCGAATTTCTACGGCTACTACGACTACCCGGGTCAGATTTGCACGTCCGTCAACGACGTCGTCGTACACGGTATTCCTGGAGATCTCGTTCTTCAGCCGGGAGACTTGGTCTCGATGGATTGTGGAGCAGTCGTAGACGGTTGGCATGGAGATGCCGCAATTTCTGTGGTGCTTCCGGGCGGGGATCCCGAGGTTCGGGCCGCGCGCGAAAAGCTCAACGAGATCACGCGAGGCTCGATGTGGGCCGGTATTGCGGCGATGGCAACCGGCAAGCGGGTAGCAGATATCGGCAATGCGATCGACGATTTCGTGACCGACCGGGACGAAGATGAGCAGCCTGATATTCTCACCGACTATGTCGGGCACGGTATCGGAACGTCGATGCATCAGGAGCCTGAGGTGCTCAACTACCGCACCGAGGGGCGTAGCCCGAAGCTAAAAAAGGGCATGGTGCTCTGTATCGAGCCAATGCTTGCCGCCGGCAACCAAGCGACGTCGGTCGACGACGACGAGTGGACTGTGCGTACGATCGACGGCTCGGATGCCTGCCATTGGGAGCACATGGTGGCCAAGCATAAGCGCGGTATCTGGGTGCTGACCGCGCCCGACGGCGGCGCGGAAGGGCTCGCTCCCTACGGGATCACACCCGTTCCGCTCGACTGAACTGGCTGGCGGCCATGGCGCGGGTGTTATAGGCCAAGTCCAGCCTTCCTGTGAAAGCTGAGATGCCGCACCGGATGTGGTGCGGGCATCGGTTTTTAAGGTGGCACTGCTTCGTGACGTGATGCACCAGATTCTCCCTTTCGTAGTTCTGGGGCATCCCGTAAAATAGACCGTTGGTGCCCCGTAGGCACCCGTTGGAAGAACCCTTCCGATGTAGCAATTTCAGTTAAGCGGGGAACATGGCGAAAAAAGAAGGCGTCATCGAAGTAGAGGGCTCGGTCACTGAGGCTTTGCCCAACGCGATGTTTCGTGTCCAGCTAGAGAACGGGCACATGGTGCTCGCACACATCTCTGGCAAGATGCGTCAGCACTACATCAAGATCCTTCCGGAAGATCGCGTCGTCGTAGAGCTCACGCCCTACGATCTTAGTCGCGGCCGGATCGTGTATCGCTACAAGTAAACCGCACTCTACCGCCGGAACGTCTGGCAATAGGAAGCACCACTTTTATGAAGGTCAAGCCTAGCGTTAAGAGGATCTGTGACAACTGCAAGGTGATTCGTCGCCACGGTCGCGTCATGGTTATCTGCGATAACCCGCGCCACAAGCAGCGTCAGGGCTAAGAGCCAAAGATCCGTCAGAAGATTCTGACAGCGGGGTGATTCCCGCGGCAATTGCATTACTAGTGCTACGGCACAACCCTCAGTCCGAAGGCTGAGGCCCACACAAGGGGAAGTAATGCTCCACACCTTCGGATTAAGACAATAGGGAGCCAAATAATGGCACGTCTTTCTGGCGTTGATCTCCCGCGCGAAAAGCGCATCGAGATCGCGCTCACTTACATTTTCGGCATTGGTCGTACCCGTGCCCAGGAGACCATCGAGGCCACCGGTGTGAATCCGGACGTCCGCGTCAAGGATCTTACTGAGGACGATCTGGTCAAGCTCAAGAACCACATCGACGAGAACTACAAGGTCGAAGGCGATCTCCGCCGCGAGATCCAGGCCGATATCCGCCGCAAGGTCGAGATTGGTTGCTACCAGGGCATCCGTCACCGCCGTGGCCTGCCAGTGCATGGTCAGCGTACGAAGACGAACGCACGTACCCGCAAGGGTCCGAAGCGCACCGTCGCAGGCAAGAAGAAGTAGTTTCGGGTTTAGGAGTAAGTAAATGCCACCCAAGTCTCAGCGTCGCCCGCGTCGTGCAACGCGTAAGAACGTCCTCAACGGACAGGCGCACATCAAGTCCACATTCAATAACACGATCGTTTCGATCACCGACGCCAAGGGCGAGGTCATCGCCCAGGCTTCGGCCGGTATGGTCGGCTTCAAGGGCTCACGTAAGTCCACGCCGTACGCCGCTCAGCTTGCTGCTGAGAACGCCGCACGCCGTGCCATGGACATGGGCCTGAAGAAGGTCGACGTCTTCGTCAAGGGCCCGGGCTCCGGCCGCGAGACCGCGATTCGTTCGCTCACCGCTTCCGGCCTCGAGGTCACCTCGATTTCCGATGTGACCCCCCAGGCACACAATGGTTGTCGTCCGCCCAAGCGTCGTCGCGTCTGATCGCAGGTTGGCTTCCCATGGCGTAAGCGTTGGGGAGCCAACAACCGCAGGGCGAGTCTGACGCTCGCGATACTGCAGGGGATGAACCCAAAGAAATATTTGTCTGGGTGTCATATAGCGGGCACCTGTCGAAAGGACATCACCAGTGATCATTGAACAGCGACCCACGCTGACGGAAGACAAGATCTCCGATACACGTTCGCGCTTTACGCTCGATCCGCTCGAGCCCGGCTTTGGTTACACGCTGGGTAATTCCCTGCGTCGTACCCTGCTGTCGTCGATCCCCGGCGCTGCTATCACCTCGGTTCATATCGACGGCGTTCTCCACGAGTTCTCCACTGTTCCCGGCTGCAAGGAAGATGTCGCCGAGATCATTTTGAACATCAAGGAGCTCGTCGTTACTTCCGAGCACGATGAGCCGGTGCTCATGTACCTGCGTAAGCAGGGCCCGGGCGAGGTCTTGGCTTCGGATATCACGCCGCCCGCCGGCGTCGAGATTCATAACCCGGACCTCGTGATCGCCACCCTCAACGAGAAGGGCAAGATCGAGGTTGACCTGACCGTCGAGCGTGGCCGTGGATATGTTTCGGCTGCTCAGAACAACTCGCCGGATTACGAGATTGGTCGCATTCCGATCGACTCGATCTACTCTCCGGTTGTCAAGGTTTCCTACAAGGTCGAGGCCACCCGTGTTGGCCAGCGCACCGACTTCGATAAGCTCATTGTTGACGTCGAGACCAAGCCTTCTACCGCCCCGCGCGATGCTTTCGCTTCGGCCGGTAAGACGCTCGTGGAGCTCTTCGGTCTGTGCACTGAGCTCAACGAGGAGGTCGAGGGCCTGGAGCTGAAGGAAGCTCCGGTTGTCGAGCAGCAGTCGTCCGATCTGCAGCGTCCGATCACGATCCTGAACCTGCCTGCTCGCTCGCAGAATTGCCTGCAGCGTGAGGGCATCCACACGATCGGTGAACTCGTTCTGCGTTCCGAGGCTGACCTCCTCGACATTCGTAACTTCGGTGCGAAGTCGATCGAGGATGTCAAGGATGAGCTTGCAAAGCTTGACCTGCGCCTGAAGGATTCGCCTGCGGGCTTCATGTCTGGCTTCGGTGACGACGCCTACGGCATGCAGTTCAGCGACGACGCTTAATTTAGAATTTTCCCTGTCCTCGGTCACGACGCCGTAGGGGAGGGTTGCGGCCGGGCTCGCGAGAGCCTTCCCGCACCGTTATTTAGGAGAAAACATGCCCAAGCCCGCAAAGGGTCCGCGCCTGGGAGGCAGCCCGTCCCACGAGCGCAAGATTATTGCCAACCTGTGCAAGCAGCTGATCACCAATGAGTCTGTTGTGACCACGGAGACCCGCGCCAAGCGTGTCCGCCCGCACATCGAGAAACTCATCACGAAGGCGAAGAAGGGCGACACCTACAACCGTCGTCTTGCCCTCCGTGTTCTCGGTGACCGCGAGGTTGCCTACATCCTCTTCGAGGAGCTCGGCCCGAAGTTCGCCGAGCGCAACGGTGGCTACACCCGTATCACCAAGCTTCCTAACCGCAAGGGTGACAACGCGCCGATGGCTCTGATCGAGCTCGTTCTTGAGCCGGTTTCGCCCAAGCAGGCCGTCGTCAAGGAAGCGGAGAAGGTTGCCGAGAAGGCCGCCGAGTCGCCGGAGTCAGCAGATTCCGCTGAGTCAGCAGAGTCCGCTGAGTCGGCAGAGTCCGCTGAGTCGCCGGAGTCGGCTGATTCGGTCGAGGAGACCGAGGCAAAGTAGCTCATGCTAGAGGGCAGGGCCCGGCGTGCATATGCGCGCCGGGCCCTGCTTCTTTCAGTAAGCGTTCCGGTTTAGACCCAATCAACGTTGTCCAGATCGACGCCGTTGTCTATGGCATTGGCGTCGATAACGGCGTGTAGCCATGCGGCGAGCCCTTCGGCAACCGCGTCATAGCGAGCGGCAAAGCGGTGGTCGGCAATGTAGCCGCGCCCGAGCAAGACGTGCTTGGAGTGTGTCACGGGGAAGTAGCCCTCCGAGAGCATCTGGCGGTGCTCCTCTGCTAGTGCGTTGGCCTGTGCAGATCCAGGAAGAACCCCAGCTCGCATGGCATCGCCGAGGCGGCTTTCGAGGGCACGCATACGGTCACGTATTGTTTCCCAATCGCCAGCCGTCATACGTGCCTGACGTTCCTGAGAGATCCGCCAGTCATCGGTGCCGGCATATTTGTTTTCGGCCTCTGCGTGATACGCCGCGAAGTTGGCGTCTCCCAGCACTTTCGCAACATCGTCTACGCTGAGTTTTCGTTCGGTCATGGCATCCTTCAAGAGATAGTCGAGAGCTTGAACCATTCGGCTAAGCTCGTCTTGTTTGTCCATGAGAAGCTGACGTTGCCGTCGAAGGTGCTCCACGTCACTATCGGACGAATCCAGCAACGCTCGAATGCTATCCAAGCTCATGCCGGTTGCCCGATAGGTGATGATGCGTTGCAGGCGCGCAACGTCGTCGTCGGTGTATAGGCGGTAATCGGACCACGTGCGGTGAGCAGGAGTGACCAGACCACGTTCTTGCCAATAGTGGAGCGTTCGTACGGTGACGCCCAGGAGCTGAGCTACGTCGCCAACTGTTCTCATGAACCTACCTTCGTCGCTAACGCCGCGTGAGGGTCAAGCATCTACCTGTGCCCGTCCTTCGATGTAGGAATATGGATCGATCTTCGTATATATCAAGAGCGGTCCATATTCCTACATCGAAGGACATGCCGTGGTGGGGGCGGGAGGCCTAACGCTGGAGCAGCTGCTCGATTTCCTTCGCCTTCGGCACGCGCCCGGAAACCACGACCTCGCCGTCGATGACGAGCCCAGGCGTAGCCATGATGCCGTAGCTCATGATCTGTGCGTAATCGGTGACGTGATTGATGGTGGCGTCTAGGCCAAGAGAATCGACCGCCTTGCGTGTTTCGTTTTCGAGGTTGATGCAGTTACGGCAACCGGGGCCGAGAATGGTGATGTCCATGGGTCTCCTAGTGTTGTTAGTTTGCGATTCGTGTGAGTAGGTCGTCGATGTGTGCGGCGATATCGTCGCGGATGGCGCGCACTGTGTCGATGGGCTGGCCGTTGGGGTCTTCGATGGGCCAGTCTTCATAGTGCGTGCCGGGGAAGATGGGGCAGCTTTCGCCACATCCCATGGTGATGACCCAGTCGCTCGCGGCGATGTCCTCAGGTTCGAGCCGGCGGGGCGCGGACTCTGCCTCGAGCCCCATCTCATGCAGGAGCTCGATCGTGACGTCGTGAAGCTCGTCGGCGGGGTCGGTGCCGGCGGACAGGATGCGCACATGTGGCCCGGCCTTTTCCCGGGCGATGGCGGCGGCGATTTGGGAACGGCCCGCGTTCTTCCGGCAGGCGAAGAGGATGGTGACAGGGGAGTCCATGTAGCCCTCCTTAGGCGAAGACGTTGAACAGGTAGCCGACGAGGATGATGCCGGCGGTGACGGCACCGAAGAAGATGGCGAGCAGCTTTGGCTTCATCACCTTCCGTAGCATGATCGCCTCGGGGATGGACAGAGCGATGGCGCCCATCATGAGCGCCATGACGGTGCCGAGCGGCATCCCCTTAGCCCAGAGCGCCTCGCCGATGGGGACGACCCCTCCACCGTTGGCGTAGAGCGGTACCCGATAAGGGTGGCCAGCGGAACGCCGAAGGGGTTGTCTGGGCCAACGTGTCGCGCGAAGAAGTCGGCCGGCACCCACCCGTGGATAGCCGCGCCGATGCCCACGCCCAGCAGCACCCACATCCAGACTTTCGTGAAGATTTCGCGTGACTCGTCGAGGGCGGCGTCGACGCGCTCGCGCAGGGTCGGCACGTGGCCGTCGGCCCGCAGCTTGCCGATCGCCATGCCCCTCACCGAGTCTTCCACGAGGTGGTCGAGTTTGAATCGGCTCAGGATCCAGCCGACGCCGAGGGCGATGAGCGAGCCAGCGAGGACGTATGCGGCGGCGATCCCGACGCCGAACTGCGCGGCGATGAGGATGGCGGCTGTTTCGCTGACGAGCGGCGAGGCGATGAGGAAGGTCAGTGTGATCGCCAGCGGTATGCCAGCGGCGACGAACCCAATGAAGAGCGGGATTGAGGAGCACGAGCAGAACGGGGTGACGACGCCGAGGACGACGGCCAGCGTCAGCCCGACGCCGAGTCCGCGGCCCTCGAGGAATTCTCGCGCTCGCGTGAGGTCGAGGCTGGCGCGCAGCATCCCGATGACGAACATGAGCCCGGTCAGCAGGAGAAGGATTTTGACTGTGTCGTAGAGGAAGAAGTGGATGGATGAGCCGAGCCGTGCCTCGAGGTTCATCCCGAATATGTCGCCCAGGAGCCAGTTCCAGAAGGAGCCGTTGGCGGCGTATGCCCCGATCCATGCGCTGGCTGCGCCGGCCAGGGTGAGCCACAGCGGCGTCGTGCGAAGTGCCCGGGAGTTCATCGGGCCTCCGAGGGGAGGGCGGCGTGGAGGCGAGCCAGTGCGCCTTCGGTCAGTGAGTAGTCGACCCAGCGTCCCCTGCGGGTGCTGGTGACGAGGCCGGCGTCGCGAAGGACGCGCAGGTGGTAGGAGAGAAGGTTGTCGGGGACCGGCGGGGAAGTCTGAAGGTTGCAGACGCATGCGGGCCCTTTGCACAGCTGGGTGAGGAGGCCGAGCCGAATGGGGTCTGCGACGGCGGAGAGTAGCGCGGCGGCCTCGCCGATGGTGTCAACGACGCCGTCTGGCGCGGTTGCGTCATCCATGCAAGTCTCATTTCAATTAGTCTTGAATCAAGAACAATTGAAGTATACGTCTGCGGGCCCCGTGCGCAAGTGTTGTACGCAACGGGGCCCGCGAGGGTGGAAACTACAGAACCTTCGCGAGGAAGTCCTTCGTGCGCGGATGGGTGGGGTTGTCGAAGATTTGCGCGGGCGTGCCGGCCTCGACGATCTGTCCCTCGTCCATGAGGATCACTTGGTCGGAAACTTCGCGCGCAAAGCCGATCTCGTGGGTAACGACGATCATCGTCATGCCCTGCGCAGCAAGGTTCTGCATCACGGCGAGCACCTCGCCAACCAGCTCGGGATCGAGTGCGGACGTCGGCTCGTCGAACAACATCAACTCCGGATCCATCGCCAGCGCGCGCGCAATCGCCACGCGTTGCTGCTGGCCACCCGACAGCTCGGAGGGGTAGTGGTCCGCACGGTCCGCCAGCCCTACCTGGGCGAGAAGCTCCTGTGCGCGCTTCTTTGCCTCCGCCTTGGACATGCCTTTGACCTGAATGGGGGCCTCCATGACGTTTTCGAGCGCCGTCATGTGCGGGAAAAGATTGAAACGCTGGAAGACCATGCCGATGCGCGAGCGCTGGGCCGCGATCTCCTTCTCGGTGAGGTCATGGAGCTTGCCGCCCTTGACGGCGTAGCCCATGAGCTGACCGTCGACGGTGATTGCTCCGGCCTGAATCGTCTCGAGGACGTTGACGCAGCGCAGAATCGTCGACTTTCCGGAACCCGAGGGGCCCAGGATCGTGGTCACTGATCCGCGCGCGACGTCGAAGCTCACCCCGCGTAGCACGTGCAAGTCGTCGAAGAATTTATGGACGTCACGGACCTCAACCATGTTGTTCATTGGAATCTCATTTCGCGAAATCTAGGGGGCGAGTGTCTTACGGGGTGTACTCGATCATCGGATCGTCCGTGGTGGTGCCAGCGGCGTTGATCGCTGCCTGCCGTGAGCGACGTTGCTTGGCCTTCGCGCGGCGGGAGAGCCGGTCGAGGCCACCATCCTTAACACCGCGACCGTAGTAGGCCTCGATGTAGTGTTGGCCCACCATGAGAAGCGAGGTGATCGCTAGGTACCAGATGACGGCGATGAGCAACCACGGAATTTGCTTGAGTGTGGCGAAGCCGAGTGCATTGGTCACGTAGGTCAGGTCGAGGGTGAAGGGAACCGCGGAAACAAGCGAGGTGGTCTTGAGCATCGAGATGGTCTCGTTGCCTGTGGGTGGGATGATGACGCGCATCGCCTGCGGGAAGACGATGCGGCGTAGGACCTGCGAGCGGGACATGCCGAGGGCCTTTGCGGCCTCCTCCTGGCCCGGGTCAACCGAGTTCAGGCCCGAACGGACGATTTCCGACAGGTAGGCGCCTTCGTTGAGTCCCAGGCCGAGGACGGCGTAGACGAACATGGTTCGTTGCAGGTCCCCGGGTACGAGGCGGTTGGGATTAATCGTGAAGAAGTCGATGCCGGTGAAGGGAAGTCCGACCGTGATGGTCGTGAAGAGCGTACCAATGAGGCCCCAGAAGATGAGCTGGGTGTAGATCGGAGTTCCGCGGAAGAACCAGATGTAGGCCATGGCAACCCAGCGCAGGACGGGGTTGAGTGAGCGGCGCATGATGGCCATGGTGACCGCGAGGATGATGCCGAGCACCATCGCTCCGATCGTGAGCGCGAGCGTCCACCCCACGGCCTTGATGACTTCGGGGCGGAAGAGGTTCGCCCACACGACGTCCCAGTGCCAGTTCGGGTTCGTGATGAGAACATTGGCGAACATGATGGCGATGATGCCGACGACGATCGCGGAGACGAAGCGGCCCCAGTGTCGCACTGGTACAGCTTCGATAACTGCGATGTTTTCGTGTTTCATGGATGAGCCTTCTTCAAGATTGGTGTGGATGAGCGAGGGCCGTGGGGCCAGCGCGGCTTGACACTGGCCCCACGGCGGGGTGGGCTCGCCGGACGTACGAGCCCTCCTGGTGTTAGGCCTCCGGGTTGAGGTCGGCGCTGGTAGAGACGCCGTTCTCGATGCCCCAGGTGGCGAAGATGGTCTTGAGGTGGCCGTCGTCCATGAGCTTTTGCATGGCTGCCTTGACGGCGTCGGTCAGTGCCTGGTTGTCCTTCGGTGCGACGACGCCGAAACCGGCCGAATCCTCAACCTCGCCGATGCGCTCGATCTTGCCCTTGTTCTGGGAAATTGCGTAGTCGGTGACGGGGGAGTCGGTGTACATCGCGTCGATCTGACCCGAGGCCACGCGCAGCGTCACGGCGGACTGCTCGGACAGGGACTGAATCTGGATCGGGTTGTCCTTGCACTGGGTGGTGTTCTTCTCGGCGAGGACCTCGTCCTGGTAGGTGCCGGTCTGAACGCCGACGACCTTGCCGCAGGGATTGGCGGGGTCGAAGCCCTTCGGGTTCCCGGTCGGGACGGCCCAGGACGATCCGGCTTCGAGGTACTGGATCATATTCACGGATTCTTGACGCTCGGCGTTGATTGTGAAGTTGGCGATGCCGATCTCGTAGCGGCTGCCGATGCCCGGAAGAATGGCGGCGAATTCAGCCTGCTGGAATTCGGTTTCTAGACCTAGGACCTTGCCGATCGCCTTGCCCATGTCGATGTCGTAGCCCAGAGGGGTGACGCCGTCGGGCCCGTAGAACTCTGCGGGCGCGAAGAAGATGTTGGTGCCGATGACGAGCTTGCCGTCGGCCGCGATCTCGGAGGGAAGCATAGCTGCGATGGTGTCGTCCTTCGTGATGGCGGACAGGTCGGTGGCGAGGAAGCCCTCGCCGGTGGGGACGGCGTCGCCCGAGGCGTCGGAGTCGCCAGAGCAGGCGGCGAGCGAGAGTGCGAGCGTGGCGGCTGCCAGGGCAGCGAGTGTGCGCTTCATTGTTCCTCCAAAAGACTTTGTGCGCCGGCGTGGCGCATCACCACCACAAGTATATTCATACTAGCGAATAACTATGCAAGGGCGTCCGTGGTGTGGTCAGACACAGGCCGCCCGTCGTGCCAGCGAGAGCCTAGTCCTCACGCCCGATCATGGACCATGCGCGCACCCCGCCGTTCATACCCGCCATATTGGGAACCCAGTTCACTCCGGGCATCCGTGCCCGCACAGAGTCGGTCACGCGTGCGGCGTTCCCTCCGCCGATGTAGAGCTGATCCCAGCGGAAGACCGGCCACAACGACTCCATCGCCTTGAGCACGCGCCGCGACCACGCCGAGTCCCCCAAGCGTAGGCGTTCGTGCTCGCCCAAAATATCGTCGTACGTCAGCCCCCAACGCACTGTCGCATGCGAAACCTCCAAGTGCGGGGCAAGCACGCCGTTGTCCAAAAACGCCGAGCCCAGTCCTGTCCCCAGAGTGAGCACCAGCTCTAGCCCCTTACCGGAGACGATGCCAGCCGCGGCGACTTCGGCGTCGTTCAACACGAGCGTCGGAACACCAAAACGAGCCTCAAGCGCCGATTGCATGTCCTGTCCCGTCCACGCGTGCTCAAGGTTGGGCAGAATGCGCGTGTGCGGGCCGGCCCGGCGGATATAGTGCGGGGTATAGACCACGACGCCGTGGCGGATCATCCCCGGCATGCCAAGCGTGATTCTGTCGATCTGCGCAGGGGTGCCACCACCAAGATCCTCGAGCTGCTGCGCCACCACCTGCAGGAGATCTTCGGGGGAGAAGGGGTAGGGCACCTGGGTGCGGACGACGTCGCTACGCTGGAAACCGCCCGCGTCGAGAATGCAGGACTTGATGCCGCCTCCGCCGCAATCGACGGCGAGGGTGATGGGGTGTCCGTGGCTCTGATCCATATTGACGACGGTAGCGCAAAAGTCATGACATACGATAATTATTTCGGTGCTTCAGGCGTGGGACATAGGCTTAACCCATGAGGATTCGGATTGATCTTTCCTACGACGGCGCCGCCTTCCATGGGTGGGCCGCCCAGCCCGGCCTGCGCACCGTCCAGGGCGAGTTAGAAAAAGCGCTGGCGACGGTGCTGCGCCAGCCCGCCGCGCTCACCGTCGCGGGGCGCACGGACGCCGGCGTTCACGCTGCCGGGCAGTGTGCCCACTTCGATGTCGATGCCGCCGCCTGGGCCGCGCTGCCCGGGCGCTCGAGCCGCGAACCAGGCGAATCCCTCGTACGCAAGATCAACGCGATCACCTCACGCGGGGCCGACGGGCCGGTGGGCTTCAGCGACGTCGTGGTGAAGCGGGCCGACGTCGTCGGCGACGACTTTGACGCACGGTTCTCAGCGCTGTGGCGCAGGTACTCATATCGGATCGCCGATGGGGTGGAGAACTGGGACCCGCGGCGCAAGGACGTCCTGTGGCTGGATGGCGCACTGGACGTGGCTGCGATGAATCGCGCCGCGCAGGCGCTCCTTGGAGAGCATGACTTTCTCTCGTTTTGCAAGCCGCGCGAGGGCGCCTCGACAGTGCGCACACTCCTCGAGCTGGGCTTCGTGCGCGACGGCGGCGTGGTCACCGGATATGCGAAGGCCGACGCCTTCTGCCACTCTCAGGTGCGCACGCTCATGGGAAGCCTCATTGAAGTGGGGCGAGGCGCTCGCGATGAAGATTGGCCTGCGGCGCGCCTTGAAGCCGCCGTGCGTAACGGGGAAGTGATCGTGGCCCCGCCCCACCCGCTCACGCTCGAGGAGATCGGATACCCTGCGCCGGCGGAGTACGGGGCGCAGGCTGTGCTGGCTCGGCGATACCGCGGCTAGGCACCTCGCTGATCTCCGGCGCTGCGGTCCGCTCGCGCTGTATTAATGTGGGTGCCGTGTGGAAGCCCTGGGTGTCCTGGTTTGCCCGTGCTGTATTAATGTGGGTGCCGCTGTATTAAATTGCGGGCAATTCGGGCGCGTTTTTGCAGGTTAGTATAGCGCGGGTGGGGCCGAGGCGTGTGAGCCCAAAAAGAAGCGGCGAGTGGATCACTCCACTCGCCGCTTACATCTGCGATCGTCCGTTATCGCAAGTCTTTAGGCAACCAACGCCCTTCCAGCAACGACCGCGTCCACCTGGGAGATGGAGATGCAGACGTCGTCTGCGACCGGCACGGATGTGAGATCCTGTGCGCGGGCAACGCGGTGCGTCTTTTTGTAAACAAGCTGCTTGAGGTAGGCGCGCTTGACCGTGAGAACCACGTAGAAGCCGATGAGAACAAACACGGCGTTAGAGAAGAGCGAGGGCCACGCGCCGGTGGCCGATGCCAGGATGACCATGAAGAGACCGGAAATGATGCACATGAGCTGATAGCGCAGCGAGTCGGCCGCTAGCTTGCCGGTGGAGACAAGGTAGTACGCGCCGAGGTAGAGCACGGCGCCGAGCCAGCCGAGGCTCTGTGCGAGGGTCTGAATCATGTCGTTCACGCTCACAATATTGGCCCGGCCGAACCTTAATTACAATTGCAATCTACTGGAGTCAGGATTAAGTTTTACTTCATGGAGATTTCTGTGCAACGTCTTGACGTTCTTTTGGCTGTCTCGAGGGAGGGAGGCATCCAAGCGGCTGCTGATGCTCTCCGTGTCTCGCCTTCGGCGGTGAGTCAGCAAATCCGCAAGTTAGAGCGGGAATGTGGCACTGATTTGCTCACGCGCACGCACTCTGGCGCGGTGTTAACGGAGGCCGGGAAGATCGTCGTCGCCGGAGCGGAACGCATTGAAAGTGAGCTCGACCGCACTTTCCGTGAGCTCCTCGAATTCGAAGGTGCGCCCACAGGAATCGTCCGGCTAGCTTCATTCCAGACTGTTATTCGCGGCCTCGTCCTGCCGAACCTGGATACTTTTGCTGACGTCGCGCCCGGCATCGATCTTCACGTGCGGGAGGCCGACGCCGACGCCGCCCTTTCCGCCGTTCGCCGCGGCAAGGCAGACATCGCCGTGCTCGAATTCGATTCCGAAATCCCACGTGGGCCGCGCGGAGTCAAGGTCCTCCCGCTCTTGCAGGAGCCGTGGTACATGGTCTACCCGTCCGTGCTGGCCGACCCCCACGATCCGCGCGAGCTGGCGAGCGAAACCTGGCTCGGCGTCGACCCCGAAACAGCGGCCGGTATCGCCACCACCCGCTTGGCCGAGCAGTGGGGATTCACGCCGTCGGCCAAGTACGTCTATGAAGACTATGACGTGGCGCTTCACATGGTTGCCGCCGGGTTGGGGACCACGGTGCTTCCCAAGCTGGGGCTGACCAACCTGCCCGACGGCGTCGAGGCGCGTATGCTTCCTGGTCTCGGAACGCGTAGGCTGGTGTTGTGCGTGTCGGCGGCGCTCTCGCGCCAGTCCGACGCTATCGACCTCACGTGTAAGGTCCTGCGCCAGCTGGCCCTGTCCCACACTGAACAGGGTGAGATGAACAATGGCCCTATTCCACAGTCGCCGAGCATCGCGCAGGCCTAGGCGCCCGGGCCCGTCCCAGCGTGGCGCACCTGCCCCGGCACACCGTCCCGGCAGAGCAGCCTAGCTGAAGGGATTCCAGAAACGCCCGCCGTTGAACTGAATCGCGCCTATCGCGGCGAGGATGATTCCGATGCCGAGGAGGATCATCACCCAGTCGGCGGCTTTCATCGAGCGGGCCGATAGCCATGTCCGTGTCTTATTGCGGCCGAAGCCGCGCAGCTCCATGGCGGCTGCGATGGTTTCGATGCGGTCGAAGGTGCCAAGGAGGAGCGGCATGAGGGTGCGTGAGACGTTGCGTATGCGCGTGGCCAGCCCGACCTTTCGGGAGACATCGAGCCCGCGCGCCTGCTGGGCGAGGGAGACGGTTTTGAATTCGCGCTGGATATCGGGGATGAAGCGAAGTGCGAGGGCCACCGAATAGGAGAATCGGTAGGGCAGACCGATGCTGTTGAGGGAGGCCGCGAACTCGCTCGGCGGCGTCGTGCCCACAAAGACGAGGACCGCGGGTAGCACCGCGAAGTACTTGAGCGTCACGAGGGCCTGGTAGAAGAGCTGTTCCCAGGTGAGGTCCCAGCGCCCGGGGCCGTCGGCGATGAGGTGGCTGGAGCCAAAGAGAGTGGTGCCGTAGGTCGGTTCGAAGGCGAAGATGAGAAGGTTGTTGAGAATCATGAAGGTGCCGATGAGGATCAGCACGACCTTCATGTCGCGCAGCTTCATCCGCGCCAGCGCCCACAGAGCGATGTTGGCGATCGCGCAGGCGAGAAGGAGGCGCGCGTCGAAGGTGATGGCTGCCGCAACGATAAACGCGATGACGAGCGCCAGCTTCGACGTGCCGGTGAGCCGATGGATGAGACTTTGGCGTTCGATGTAACCCAGGATCGAATTAGCCACGTGCGCCTCCGTTCACGACGCCGTCCGGGCCAGTTGCGTGAGAACGCTCGGCTCGGTCGACGCTGAGGAAGCGGCGGACGAGTGCTTCGGCGTCGAGCTGGTAACGTTCCGCTAGCGTGTACAGGCCCGTAGTAACGAGGTCTGCCCGTTCGGTGACGTCAGGATTGGTCAGGACAGCGGAGGGATGGGCGTCGGCGATGATGTGCCCGTCGGAGATGACGAGCGTGCGTTCGGTGTAGTCGAGGGCGAGGTGCATGTCGTGTGTGATGAGGATGACGGTGGTGCCGAGCCTGTTCAGCGAGCGCAGGAAGTCCATGAACTCGGTGTAGTGGCCGAAGTCTTGCCCCGCGGTGGGCTCGTCAAGAATGAGAATTTTGGGCCCAAGCGCGAGCATGATCGCGATGGTCAGGCGTTTCTTCTGGCCGTGGGAGAGCGCCGAGATCGGCCATGAGCGCATGCGCCACAACCCGCACACCTGCAACGCTTCCTCGGAGCGCTTCGCGATTTCTTCCGGGGTCAGGTTGTGGGCGCGCAGAGCGAGCTCAACCTCTTCGCGCACGTAGGGGCTGGAGAGCATCTGCCCAGGTTCTTGCAGGACGAAGCCGACGCGCTGGCCGTGCTCGGCAAGCGACCACGCGCTGGCGTCCTGGCCATCGATGAGGATCGTGCCGGCGTTGGGCTTGGCGAAACCGGCGATGGCCCGGGCCAGGGTCGACTTGCCGGCCCCGTTGGAACCGACGATGCCAACGAGCGATCCTTGCGTGATCGAGGTGGAGAGTTCTTCCAAGACGCGCACCGGAGGAAGGTCACCGTTTTGTTCATAGGAGATGGAGAGATTCTCGACCCGGATCGTGGCGGGCCGTTCGCCGCTGGTGTGAGCGTCGGGGGCGGGGGCGCCGGCCACCCAGGCGCGAAGCTTGATGATCGCATCCTCGTCGAGGGCTGTGAAGGCCGCGTTTGATGGACGCATCTGCGCGGTGATGTCCACACCCGCATACCGCAGGGCGGTCGAGTGAAGCGGAGGGCGGATCCCGTGGGCTTCCAGTAGCCCGGAGGCGACCATCTCGTCGGGCGCCAGATCGGCGACGACGACGCCGTCGTTCATCAGCACCACGCGATCGAGGCCACAATGGAGGACGTCCTCGAGGCGGTGCTCGACGATGATGACGGTCTTGCCAAGCTCGCGGTTGAGGCGGTCGATGAGCTCGATTGTTTGGCGTCCGGAGGCGGGATCGAGCATGGCCAGCGGTTCGTCGAAAAGGAGGATGTCGACGTCGTCGACGAGCACACCGGCCATAGCGACGCGCTGCTTTTGCCCGCCGGAAAGGTCTTGCGGGGCAGAGTCGAGGTGGTCGGCGATGCCGACTCGGGTGGCAGCGGCGCGGACGGCGTCGCGCATGTCGGCCTGGGGCACGCCCTGGTTTTCAAGCGAGAATGCGATGTCTTCGGCGACGGTGAGGCCCACAAACTGATCGGCGGAGTTTTGCAGAACCGTGCCGACGTGACGGGAGACGTCGACGAGGGAGGCGGAGGCGGGATCCAGGCCCGCCACGCTCACGTGCCCGCTCGTGAGTCTGCCACCAAAGTGGCTAAATCCCAACGAGTTGAGCACGTTGATGAGGGTGGACTTGCCGCACCCGGACCGACCAACAATCGCCACCTTCTGCCCAGGTTCGATCCTGAGGGAGACATTCTTTAAGGTAGGCTCCGCCTGGCTGTGATACTGGAAGGTCAGATCGTGGATCTCAATGATCGGTCCGGGCAAGGGCCTAATCCTCCTGGCGCAACGTGCCGGAACCGGTACGCGTGCGCGCGTAGACGAGCAGGATCAGGGTGCCGACCACGCAGGTGGTGATCGCATTCGAACCGAAGGCGAACGCACCCTGGGTGAAGACTTTGTTGGCCGGCTCCGAGTAGATGAGGAGGTCGCCGACCGGTGCGATCAGAAGCCACGCGACGGCGTGGGCGAGGATAACGCCGATGTTGAAGCGCGCCATGGCCTTGGCGCCGAAATCGCCTTCGCGCACGCGGTTGCCGACCAGCAGCAGGCCGAGCAGCAGGCCGAAGACGAGCGTTGCGAGCTCCCACGAGAGCCAGATTCCCCACGTCGCATCGATGAGGAGGTGGCCAATGAAACCAGAAAGCGCGCCGACGACGGGACCGTACAGCACGGCAAACACGGCCAGGACAGCGTACTGGAGTGAGATCTGGGTGTTGGGGACCGGGGAAGGGATCGCGACGAACCGGCCCAGCACGAAGAACAGTGCGGCGCCGATGCCGATCGCTACCACCTGGACGACGGGGGAGACTTTATTCAATTGAGGCATGGTTTACTCCTTCAGCGGTGTGCGTTAGCGGTGTGTGGATGGTCGAAACTTACAGCTTCGCGAGCGTGATGTGCCACGTGGGCCCGGTGGCGATGTCGAATGCTCGTGCGTACGAACCGCGGTTGATGGCCACGGCCATGCGATCAAGAGAATTGACATAGGCGAGCGACTCGCCGACTTCGACCGAGGCGAACGAGGGGACGTAGGTGACGTGGTTGGCGTGGACGACGCCGCCGTTGTGGGTCACGTACAGGCGCACCCGGTCTCCGAACTGGAACCCAAGATCAAGGAACTGTGCGCGGGGGATGGAGGTCCACAAAGAGCCGTAGCGCACGTCGAGGGCGTCGATCGTTCCCGTGATCGAGTCGGGCTCGACAATGGTGTCGCTGAGCGGCAGCAGCACCAGCGAAGACGGGTCGATTCGAGGGCCGACCTCCTCGTAGGAAATGATTCCGGCTGCCAGGCGAGCACCTGTGTAGGCGTACACGTCGCGGCCGTGGAACGTGTAGGAGGCCTCCGAACCGCGCAGGCGGTTCTCACCCTCGTCGATCTGGCGCACCTCGGTGATCCCGAAGATGGCGTGAACGTGGGTGAGCGTGCCGTTATCGGGGGTCACGATGTAGTGGCCCGTTGCCGTCTTCGCCACAACGGACATGCGATCCGAGCCCACGCCCGGATCAACCACCGAGACGAAAACGGTGCCCTGGGGCCAGTAGCCGATCGTCTGGGCTAGACGGAACGATCCCTCCCAAATGTTGTAGGGAGGAATATTGTGGGTCAGGTTGTAAATCTGCAAAGATGGGTCACACGAAAGGGCTACGCCGTACATCGAGGCCACAGCGCCGTCGTCGAGGCCGAAATCGGATTGAATAACAAGAGCTTTCACACCTCGATCTTAAAGCGTGGAACAACGCCGTGGCGGGCTTCCCACGCATCGGACGCCATGCGTCCAGAAGGTGAGCCAGGGTGGCCGGTCGGAAGGCGTGCCGACGGCGTCGTGGAACCGGCCACACCGCAGGGCAGACCTTTGACGGCGCCCACGGCTCAGATTAGAATCAAAAACCGTTGTGCCTTGATGCTCATTCCCACTCGTCATGGCACGGCAGCGAATTTGACCATTTGGCATATAGCGGCCCAAGCCATTCCGCTAGCCAAGCTTGAATAGAAAAGGCTACGCAAGTGCGCACTTTTACACCGAAGCCCGGCGACATTGAAAAGAAGTGGTACGTCATCGACGCCACTGATGTCGTCCTCGGCCGACTGGCAGCTCAGGTTGCCCCTCTGCTACGTGGGAAGCATAAGCCGACCTTCGCTCCGCACGTTGACACCGGTGACTTCGTCATCGTTATCAACGCTGATAAGGTCGCTCTGACCGGCATGAAGCACACGCAGAAGATGGCCTACCGCCACTCCGGTTTCCCGGGCGGCCTCAAGGCTACTTCCTACGCCGAGCTTCTCGAGGAGAATCCCGAGCGCGCCGTCTACAAGGCTGTCGCTGGCATGCTCCCGAAGGGCACCCTCGGACGTCAGCAGCTCTCCAAGCTCAAGATCTACCGTGGCGCCGAGCACCCGCATTCGGCTCAGAAGCCCGAGGTCTACGAGCTCAAGGCTGCCAAGTAACCCCCTGGCCAGAATTTTTACCTAAGGAGAACCGTGGCAGAGACCACCGTCGAAACTGAAGAGCTCGAGGAACTGAGCTCGTACACCACCGAGACTGCTGAGGAGCAGACCGGCCAGGGTACCTCCCTGACCGCTCCCGGCGCAGGCCTCGGCCGCCGCAAGGAAGCAGTTGCTCGCGTCCGCCTCGTCCCCGGCACCGGCCAGTGGACCATCAACGGCCGCACGCTGGAGGACTACTTCCCGAACAAGCTGCACCAGCAGCTCGTGAACGATCCGTTCACCCTCCTCGACCTCAAGGGTCGCTTCGATGTCATCGCCCGCATTCAGGGTGGCGGCACCGGCGGCCAGGCAGGTGCGCTTCGCCTTGGCATTTCGCGCGCCCTCAACGAGATCGATCGTGAGGCGAATCGTCCGGCCCTGAAGAAGGCTGGCTTCCTCACCCGCGATGCTCGCGCCGTCGAGCGTAAGAAGGCCGGCCTGAAGAAGGCACGCAAGGCCTCGCAGTTCTCGAAGCGTTAAGCTTCATGGCTGGTCTTCCAGCCGCGAGAGCCCCGCATGTTTCGCATGCGGGGCTCTCGCTATGTGGGGGATGCTGGACGAGGGCTGCAGGCGAACTGCGCGCCGGGCGTGGGATTGTGGCAGTGCGCGGGGGCCTGCAACGTCAACCCGGGCACAGATTTGTCCGACAACGTGGGAAAGTCACTAGAATCGGCTCCTTCACGTTCACCATGCCCCACGAGGGTGCGTGAGATAATTGAGGCAATACTGAGCGACTCACCGCCGCAACCGGGCATGAGCCCCGTGGCATTCGGCGGGGGTAAAGGAGAAAATGATGGCTCGACTTTTTGGTACGGACGGCGTTCGTGGCCTGGCAAACCGTGAGATCACCCCGGAGTTCGCGCTCCAGCTTGGGCAGGCCGCCGCGCGTGTGCTGGCCGAGGGCACTGTTGGCCGCCCGAAGGCGATCATTGGCCGCGATACCCGCCAATCCTCGGCGATGCTTTCCCACGCCGTGGGTGCTGGCTTGGCGTCGGCTGGAGTAGACGTTGAACACGTGCGTGAGATTCCGACGCCGGGCATCGCCTACCTAACCTCGGCGCGTGGATACGACCTGGGCGTGATGATCTCCGCCTCGCACAATGCCATGCCTGACAACGGCATCAAGTTCATTAACGCCAACGGCTTCAAGCTCGATGATGCGATCGAGGATCGGATCGAGGCAAACCTGACCTCCGATTGGGAGCGCCCGGTGGGCGCCGAGGTGGGCTGGATCGACGAGTCCGCGGCCGTCTCCGACCGCCACTACATGGATCACCTCGTGTCAGTCGGCGCGGACCTGACCGGCCTGTCGGTGGTCCTCGACTGCGCCAACGGAGCTGCCTCGCACGTGGCGCCCAAGGTTTTCCAGGAACTTGGCGCGGACGTCGTCGTCATCAACGCCAGCCCGGACGGGCGCAACATCAACCGTAACGCCGGTTCTACCCATCCGTACCGCCTGCAGCAGATGGTCAAGGCTGCCGACGCCGACATGGGCTTCGCTTTCGACGGCGACGCCGACCGCTGCCTCGCCGTCGACACGAACGGCGTGCTCGTCAACGGCGACTCCATCATGGGCCTGCTGGCTCGCTCCATGAAGGAGAAGGGGGAGCTGACCGGCAATACGCTCGTCATCACCGTCATGTCGAACCTGGGCCTTCGCCTCGCTCTCGACGCCGAGGGCATCGACTACTCGGTGACCGGCGTGGGCGACCGCTACGTCCTGGAAGAGATGCTGGCCAAGGGCTATGTGATCGGCGGCGAGCAGTCGGGTCACGTGATTAACCTCAATCACGCGACGACGGGCGACGGCACCCTCACCGGCATCCTCGTGGCATCGGAGATCGCCCGCCGCGGGGAGCCGCTGCACAAGGCGATCGACTGGGTGGAAGAGTTGCCCCAGCGCCTGATCAACGTGCCGAATGTGGACAAGACCCGCACCGAAGAGATCGCGGCGGAGGTTGCGGCCGCGGAAGCTGAGCTGGGCCAGACAGGGCGCGTCCTGTTGCGTGCGTCGGGAACGGAGCCACTCGTGCGCGTCATGGTCGAGGCTAAAACTCAGGAGCAGACCGACCGCGTGGCGGAGAATCTCGCCGCGGTCGTGGCCGAAAGGCTCGCACTATAAGCCAGTGCCTGTGGGGACCACCGCGGCCCCCACAGGCCTCGCCGAGCCTAGATCTTGCGGAGTTTGATCTCCTCGATGCGGTGATCCTTGCCCTTGGTCAGCGTCACCGTGGCGCGTGAGCGCGTGGGGGCGATGTTCTCGCGTAGGTTGGGCAGGTTGATGGAGGCCCAAATTTGGTGCGCGGTTGCCTCGGCTTCCTCGTCGGTGAGGTTGGCATACGAACGGAAGTATGAATCCTTGTGGGAGAACGCGGTGTGCCGGAGCGAGCGGAAACGGGAAATGTACCAGCGTTCGAGGTCGGCCTCGTCGGCGTCGAGATAAATGGAAAAGTCGAAGTAGTCCGAGACAGCGAGCTGCTCGGTGGCCTGCGGCCGCGCGGGCTGGAGGACGTTGAGTCCCTCGACGATGAGGATATCTGGCTTGTCGACCACGATTTTTTCGCCGGGCACAATGTCGTAGGTGATGTGGTCGTAGACCGGGACCTCGATATGCTGCGCGCCTGACTTCACGTGCTGAAGAAATTCGAGGATCGCCCGGCGATTGTAGGATTCGGGGAATCCCTTTCGTCCCATGAGCCCGCGTTCGGTGAGAACCGAGTTGGGGAAGAGGAAACCGTCGGTAGGCACGAGCGCAACGTTGGGCGTATACGGCCAGCGTGAAAGGAGTTCGCGCAGGAGGCGCGCGGAGGTCGATTTTCCAACCGCGACCGAGCCGGCGATACCCACGATCCACGGGGTTCGTTCGGCCTGCCGGCCAAAAAAGCCACTCGTTTCTTTCAAAAGGTTGCCCGTGCAGGTCGCATAGGTCTGCATGAGTGCGGACAGCGGCCGGTAAATGGCGTCGGCTTCGCTCAGTTCGATGGGGTCTCCGAGGGAGGAGAGCCGGTCAAGATCTGACTGGGTCAGCGGGAGTGGGGCGTTGGCCGCGAGCTCGGCCCACTCGTCGTGGGTGAAGGAGACGTACGGCGACAGAGCGTGTTCCATTCCTCAAGTCTGCCAAGAACGGCACGGTTTCGCACATTCGTGGGCGGCGTGGGTGCGGCGTCGTCTCGCGATGCATCCCCCGCTTTTGTAGGACTTTTGGGCAGTGTAGATTCTGTATCCATGTGTGGAATCGTTGGATACATCGGACCTGTTCGCCCCTCACGCAAGCCCCTCGATGTGGTGCTTGAGGGCCTCGCTCGCCTCGAGTATCGCGGGTATGACTCGGCTGGAGTCGCCGTCGTGAACGAGGGCGGTATTGACGCGGTGAAGAGGGCTGGCCGCGTGCCTAACCTCGAGGAGGCGATCGCGGGGCGTGGGATTGACGGCGCCGTCGGCGCTATTGGCCATACGCGGTGGGCCACGCACGGCTCACCGACGGACGCCAACGCCCACCCGCACCTGTCCCCGGATGGGAGCGTGGCCCTTGTCCACAACGGCATCATCGAAAATCACGGCCAGCTTCACGCCGAGCTCGAGGCACAGGGCGCCGTCTTCGCCTCCGAGACCGATTCGGAGATCATCGCCCACCTGCTCGCCCCGGCCGTTGCCAAGCATGGGGACCTGACGCTGGCGATGCGCGAGGTGGTTGCCCGCCTCGAGGGCTCCTTCGCCATCGTCGCCATTGCTGCAAGCCAGCCGGATCGTCTCGTCGCCGCCCGGCGCAACTCTCCGCTCGTCGTCGGGGTGGGGGCCGGGGAGAACTTCCTCGGCTCGGACGTGGCCGCGTTTGTGGGACGCACGCGCACCGCGCTCGCGATCGGCCAGGACGAGATCGTGACGTTACGGGCGGACTCGATTGAGGTCAGTGACTTTTCCGGCACCCCGGTCCAGAGCGAGACCTACGAGGTTGATTGGAATCTTGAGACCGCAGTGACCGGCGGTTACGCCACCTTCATGGAGAAGGAAATTCACGAACAGCCCTTGGCCGTGGAGGAAACGCTGCGCGGGCGCACCCGCGATGGTCACCTGAGCCTGGACGAGTTGCGCATTCCCGAGTCGGAGTTGTGCGCGATCGACAAGATCATCGTGGTGGCGTGCGGGACGGCGGCCTACGCGGGGCACGTTGCCAAGTATGCGATTGAGCATTGGTGCCGCATCCCCGTCGAGGTTGAGCTTGCCCACGAGTTCCGCTACCGCGATCCGATCGTCAACGCCAAGACGCTCGTGGTGGCGATCTCGCAGTCGGGAGAGACGATGGATACCCTGATGGCGATCCGGCATGCCGCCGAGCAGGGCTCGCGTGTGCTGTCCATCGTCAACACCTACGGCTCAACCATCGCGCGCGAGTCCGACGCCGTCCTCTACACCCACGCCGGTCCCGAAGTTGCCGTGGCGTCTACCAAGGCTTTCACCGCCCAGATCGCGGCATGCTACCTGCTGGGCCTGTACCTGGCGGAGCTGCGCGGTAACAAGTTCTCCGATGAGGTGGCCACCTACCTCGACGAGCTTGCCCGCATGCCTGCCCGCATGGCGAAGGTACTCGAGCAGGAAGCGCAGATGAAGAAGCTTGCGCAGAGACTGGGGGAGGCCACTTCTGTGCTGTTCCTTGGCCGGCACGTGGGCTTCCCAGTGGCGCTCGAGGGCGCGTTGAAGCTCAAGGAACTGGCCTACATTCACGCCGAGGGTTTTGCCGCCGGCGAGCTCAAGCACGGTCCGATCGCTCTCGTCGAGGAGGGCCTGCCTGTTTTCATCCTCGTCCCGACGCCGCGCCGCGAGGTGCTGCATGCCAAGGTGGTCTCCAACCTGCACGAGGTGAAGGCCCGTGGCGCCCGCCCGATTGTCGTTGCGCAGGAGGGCGACGATTCGGTGAACGCCCACGCCGACGTCATCTTCCGCGTTCCTGCCGATACACCCACCTTGATGATGCCGCTGGTGTGCGTGATTCCGTTGCAGGTGTTCGCCTGCGAGCTTGCCCGCCAGAAGGGCTTCGACGTGGATAAGCCGCGTAACCTAGCCAAGTCGGTCACGGTCGAGTAGCACGACGCCGTCTGCCGCGCCGCGCGGGTAGCCCAGCTTTCCGTGTGGCGCGGTTTCGTATCTGGCGCCCAGGCCCTGTCCGCTATTCTTTGTGAACCGGCGTAGAGTTGGACAGAAGGAGGGTCAATGCATCGAGCTTATGAGAGCCAAGCTGTGCGGCGTGCGGAAGAGCCGCTGCTTGCAGCCGGCGAGGCGCTGATGCAGCGCGCTTCGTATGCTCTGGCGCAGGCGGCGATCGCGTACCTGCGCCGTGGCGGCAGGGTGGCTGGCTCGCGCGTGCTTGTGCTCGTTGGCCCTGGAAACAATGGTGGAGACGCCCTCTGTGCGGCGGCCCATGTGGCGCGGCGCGGAGCGGACGTGACGGCGATCCTGGCCGGGAAGGTTCATGCGCAAGGGCGAGAGGCGGCGCGCCGGGCGGGCGTCACGCTTCTTCATTTCGACGGCGCCGCCTCGCCCTCCCTCCGGCAGGCGGCCAGCGAGGCGGCACTGTGGATAGATGGCCTGCTCGGCATCGGGGTGCGGGGAGGAGCTCGCGAGCCCTTGGCGAGCTGGATCGCGGAATTGGCCGACATGAAGGCGGGCGGATCGTCGGCGCACGTCATCGCGGTCGATGTGCCCTCGGGCGTCGGCGTGGATGACGCAAGCCTGCCCGGCCCGGTGATTTTTGCTGATGAGACGGTGGCGATGGGATGCCTCAAACCCGCCCACCTGCTCCCTCCTGCCCAATATGCGTGCGGCGAGGTCGGCGTCGTTGACCTGGGACTGGAGGTGCACCTGCCGGCCGAACCGACAGTGGCTTCACTGGAAGGGGACGACGTTGCGGGCTTGTGGTTGATCCCGGGGCCGAACGATCACAAATACACGCGCGGCGTCGTGGGCCTATTGACGGGATCTGAAAGATATCCAGGCGCTGGGGTGCTCAGCGCCGCGGGTGCGCTGGGCGGCGGGCCCGGCATGATTCGATACGTGGGCCACAGCCCGGAGGTGGTGCGCGCCTTTCCTGAAATTGTTCCGGGCCCAGGGCGTGTGCAGGCGTGGGTCATCGGCTCGGGGCTGACCGAACTCGACAGCGCCGCGAGCACCCTCGCTGAGGCCGTGGAACATAGCATTCCTGTTGTCCTGGACGCCGGAGCCATCGCCCTCCTGGCGGATCGGCAGGTCCCCCAGAGCGTGGTCATGACTCCGCACGCCGGCGAGCTGGCGCAACTCCTCGGCTCGGACCGAACCCGCGTGGAAAGCCACCCCGTGGCGGCGGCGCGCCGCGCCGCGGACATGACGGGCGCCACCGTGCTGGCGAAGTTCGCTACCTCCATCGTGGCCAGCCCGACGGGCGCCGTCTACGCCCAGGCGGGCGCACCCGGTTGGGCAGGGACGGCCGGCTCGGGCGACGTGCTCGCAGGGCTCCTCGGCACGCTCCTGGCCGCTCACGCCCCGGCGGCGGCCGAGGACGGGATGCCCGCCAAGCTCGCCGCCGCGGCCGCCTACCTCCACGGGCACGCGGCCGCGCGGGCTGCAAGAACCTCTGGCGGCGGGGTCGGCCACCCGATCAGCGCACTCGACATCGCACATGCACTTCCCACGACGATCGGAGCAATCCTCCATGACTGAATTTCCCTCCCGTGCGCTGATCTCCAAGAGCGCATTCGTCAACAACCTCGACCGCATCAGGGACGCCACCTCGGCCGAGATTATGGCCATCGTCAAGGGCAATGCCTACGGCCACGGTCTTGAACGCATCGCACGCTGGGCCCACGAGGCCGGCGTTCGCTGGTTCGGCGTGGCGCAGCTGGCCGAGGCGCTCGAGCTTCGCTCCTACATTCCCCAGGCCCGTATCCTCACCTGGATCTACACCCCCGGCACCGACCTGACCGAGGCGCTAGGCGCCGAGCTCGACCTCTCGGTGGGCTCGGTGTGGGCGCTCGAGGAGGTCGGCAAGGCAGCCAAAGCGACGGGAAGGACGGCGCGCGTCCACATCAAGGTCGATACGGCCATGGCCCGCGGCGGCCTGAGCCCCCGCGAGCTCGACGAGCAACGGTGGCACATCGCGGCGCTGGAAGAGGAGGACCTGATCGACGTCGTCGGGCTGTGGTCACACCTGGCCCGGGCCGACGAGCCGGACCACCCGGAGACGGCCCGCCAAGTCGAGCGCTTCGAACAAGCCGGCGCCCTGCTGGCGGAGGCGGGAGTCGTGCCGAAGATCAGGCACCTGGCCGCTTCGGCCGGAACCCTGTGGCACCCGGCCACTCATTACGACATGGTTCGCCCCGGTGTGGCCCTCTACGGCCTGAGTCCCGACGCGTCGGTGCAGACCGCCTCCGACCTCGGCCTACGGGCCGTCATGAGGCTTGAAGCTGATGTCATGACGACGCGGGACGTCCCCGCCGGCACGGGAATCTCCTACAACCACACGTACGTCACGCCAGGGGAAGCACACCTCGGCGTCGTGCCATTGGGCTACGCGGACGGCATCGGCCGCATGGCCTCGAACTCCGCGTCCGTGACGATCAACGGTAAGACCTGCCCTATCCGCGGCAAGGTGTGTATGGACCAGTTCATCGTCGAAGGTGAGGGCATCGAGCCGGGCCACGTGGCTGTGCTCTTCGGCGACGCTCGGGAGGGCCTGGCCACGGCGGACGATTGGGGGGCGAAAACGCAGACCATCGGATATGAAGTCGTCACGCGTATCGGATCCCACGTTCCCCGCGTAGACGCCCCCTAGCGTCGCACGCGTAGAATGTCCCACAGAGGGAGGCACTATGAAGCTTGTTGTTCCAACTGTTGAAGCGATCCACCGGGTCGGCCGCGCGCTCGGCGAACTCGCCCAGCCCGGGGATCTCATCATGCTTAACGGCCCGCTCGGAGCGGGGAAAACCACCATGACTCAGGGCATCGCCGCAGGTCTGGGCGTCGCAGATCACGTGTCCTCGCCCACCTTCGTCATCGCCCAAATCCACCCCGGCCGCATCGACCTTGTGCATGTGGATGCCTACCGCCTGACCTCGATGGAGGAGCTCGATGCCCTCGATCTGGACGCCTCGCTCGAGGAATCCGTCACCGTTGTCGAGTGGGGAAGCGGCAAGGTTGAATCGCTCACCGGCTCGCGCCTCGAGATCGACATCGAGCGCCCGACGGGCGGCAACTCCGACATCGCGCCTGAGGATCTCGGTGGCGATGAGCCCCGCACCCTTACGCTGCGACCAACCGGAGAACGCGGCGCCGCGCTCGCGGACGCGTTGCTTGCGGACGTCGGCGATCTCGCATCGGCCACGGAGTAATCATGAGGAAGCTCCTCCTTCTGCTCGCGGTGCTCATGCTGAGTGCTGTGGGAACGGCGCAAGCCACAACCACCGCGCCGCCGAATGATGTGCAACCGGCGCCGGAGCATGTGCTGACCTGGTTCCGTGATAAGGCGCCCGCCACCGTGCGTTCCCACGGCAGCGAGGCATTCCCCAAGGCCGACACGGACGAGGTTGCCGCCATGAGCGTCGGTGCCCCGCAGAAGACGGCGGTCCTTGGTCGCGGCATCTCCCCGAACAAGGCCATCCAGACCTCCGAACGCTGGATCGCTCCGATCTACAGCGCCGACGATCCGGTGGGAGCTATTTCGGTCAATTTCGATGCCGAGGTCGCCAAGGACGAAATCGTGCGAGGCGACGGCCGCCTCGGCGCTGCCATTGCCCGCGCCGAAAAGGGCGTAGTTTTCCTGTGGGACTCCCAGCTCAGCGCGTGGTTCGCGTTGCGGGAATCCACCGTGGAGCCGGCCGACACCGCGGGCGCCAAGATCATACTCGGCGCTGTGCCCACGGTTGACTTCCTCGCCCAGCGCGAGCGCCTGCTGACGAGCTCCACCCCGGTGCCGGCCGCGCCCAAGGATGTTCCCGCGGTCACCGTCAATGAAGGCCGAAACCTGCCGGTCACGCTCGCCCTGATTCTGCTCGCCATCGGCGTTCTCGTCGGCTCACTGGTGTGGTTGCGTTCCGAGCGAGACGAATCCGATCCAGAACCCGCCTTGCCCGAGACCGCGCCAGCCATTCGCCGGAAGGGAATCGTTGGCGCGAGAGAATCGAAGATGAAATTCCGCGATTCGGGCACGAAGGTCAGCGTATACAAGTCACCCAAGAAGAAGGACAAGAATTCCAGTGGACTTTCTGACGATTGATTCATCGACCGGCATTGAGGTCGGCGTATGCCGTTCCGAGATGGGCCACTATCGTCAACTCGCCGCGTCGTCGTCGGCCTCCACACGCGAGCACGCCGAACAGCTGACGCCGCTGATTCGCACGGTGGTGGATCAGGCAGGCATCGCGCGTCCGGACGCGATCGTGGTGGGCACCGGCCCCGGCGCCTTCACCGGCCTGCGAGCTGGACTCGTGACCGCGCGCACGCTCGCGCGCGCCTGGAACGTGCCCTTGTACGGCCTGTCCACGCTCGAAATCCTTGGCCTCGCCGCTGCCGACCGTGGAGCCCAGGAGGTTGTAGCGATGATCGACGCGCGCCGCAAGGAGGTCTACGCGATGCGCGTGCGTCCGATGGGCGCTGACGACGTCGCCGTGATCGTCGCCGCCGACGTCATGGCGCCGGCCGACCTCGCCGACCAGCTGCGCCATGAGCCGGCAATCATCGCAGCGATGTCCGCCGATCTGTATCCCGAACTCGATGGCGTTGCGGAGCGCGCGATCGTGATGCCCACCCCGGTTGTCATGGCTCGCCTGGCTGAGTCGCGGCGCGCCCGCGCCGAAGCGGGGGAGGAGATCGACCTAGGCACCGAGCCTCAGTACCTGCGCCGCCCCGACATCCACGGGCAGTAGACGTTGAGTCCACTCTCGCCGCCTCCGGGCGGAACCGAGCCCGGCGGGACGCCGATCCCTGCTACACCGGCCCCGGCCGGCCTCGCGCTGATCCGCCCGGCTGCATCGTGGTGGCGAAAACTTGCGGCATTCGATGCGGCGAACTTCGGCCTTGATTCCTGGCCGGAGGCCGTGTGGGAGGCGGAACTGTGCGCCATAGACCGCAGCTACCTCGCCCTCGTCGCCGACCCGGGACCCATTCGCCCCGAGGGGCGCGTGGTGGGGCTCGGAGGCATCTCGCACGGTCCCGAGGCCGAGCTGCTCACCATCGCGATCGACGAACACCTGCGCGGGCGCGGCCTTGGGGCGTTCCTCCTGGGACATCTGCTTGAGATTCCGCGCGCGCACCGAGCCGAGGCCGTCTTCCTCGAAGTACGGTCCGCCGACGCCGGAGCGCAGCGCCTCTACGAGCGCGCCGGCTTCTACACGGTGGGTTTACGCAAGAAGTATTACCACGACGACGACGCCGTGTTGATGCGACTGGACCTGGCCCGGTAACTGGCCCCGACGGCGTCGTGAGAGTTGCCTGTGGGGCGGCCGAGCACGCCGGGCGAATAACGCACCCGTAATCTCACGAAAATCAAGGTTTACGGGCGCTTGGCGGGAATCCGTTGATTCGGTGCGACTTCCTGAGCGCGTGTCGCAAAAATGCTGCTGTGATCGCGGATAAAAACAGTCCAAGAATGGCCAAATCTAGGCCGTTCGGGCGATATATCAAGGGCAAGTTTTGATAGATTCGAACTCGTGGCTACTTCAACTGTTGATCATGTTAAAGGCCGTCGAACCACCGTCGCTTTGAAAATCGCGATGGCCGTGACGGGCCTGTTTTTTGTCCTATTCCTCCTCATGCACATGTACGGAAATCTCAAGATGTTCGTCGGTGCTGAGGCATACGATGGCTACGCGCATTGGATGCGCACGATCCTCTACCCGGTCCTCCCGCATGAGGGCACGCTGTGGGTCCTGCGCTTCGTGCTGCTCGCCTCTGTTCTTATCCACGCCTACGCAGCGATCAAGCTCTGGGCCCGCGCCGGCGGTGCCCGCGGCCAGGCCTACAAGGTAAACGCTGGCAAGAAGGTCACCTTCTCCCACTCCTACACGGGCTCCCTCATGCGTTGGGGCGGCATCGCACTTGCCTTCTTCATCGTTTTCCACATCCTGCAGTTCACTTCCCTTCACGTGAACGCGATCGGCGGGACCCACGCCGACTATGTGGCGATGGGCCCCTACCACCGCATGCTCGGTTCTTTCCAGATGGAGAACTGGTGGGTTTACGTCGTGTACCTGATCGCGATTGCCGCGCTGTCCTTCCACATCCACCACGGTGTGTGGTCGGCGCTGGCCACCCTCGGCCTGTCGCGCACCAGCCGCGAGAAGGCCTACAAGGTCGTCGCTAACCTGGCTGCACTTGCGGTCTTCGTTGGCTTCATGACACCGCCCACCGCGATCCTCTTCGGCATCATTTCTTAAGGAGGAGGAAAGAAAATGACTGAAAATCTCATTGACGGCCTCTACCGCGAAGGCGAAGCTATCGCGGACACCAAAGCTCCTGCCGGCCCGCTCGCAGAGCGCTGGGAGAAGCGCAAGTTCTCGGCCCGCCTGGTCAACCCGGCCAACCGCCGCAAGCTCAACGTCATCGTCGTTGGAACCGGCCTCGCCGGTGGCGCAGGCGCCGCCTCGCTTGGCGAAATGGGCTACAACGTCAAGGCGTTCTTCTACCAGGATTCGGCTCGCCGTGCTCACTCGATCGCCGCACAGGGCGGCATCAACGCGGCCAAGAACTACAAGAACGACAACGACTCCACCTACCGCCTGTTCTACGACACGATCAAGGGTGGCGACTTCCGCGCCCGAGAGTCGAACGTGTACCGCCTAGCTGAAGTCTCGGCGAACATCATCGACCAGTGTGTGGCACAGGGCGTCCCATTCGCCCGCGAATACGGTGGTCTGCTGGATAACCGCTCCTTCGGTGGCGTGCAGGTCTCGCGTACGTTCTACGCGCGTGGCCAGACGGGGCAGCAGCTCCTGATTGGCGCCTACCAGGCGCTCATGCGTCAGGTGAAGGCCGGCACGGTCAAGACCTACAACCGCCACGAGATGGTTGAGCTGATCGTCGTCGACGGCCGCGCCCGCGGCATCATCGCCCGCGACATGGTCACCGGCGAGATCGAGACCCACCTCGCCGACGCCGTCGTCCTCGCTTCCGGCGGATACGGTAACGTCTTCTTCCTCTCGACGAACGCCATGGGGTGCAACACCACGGCGATCTGGCGTGCACACCGCAAGGGCGCCTACTTCGGCAACCCCTGCTACACGCAGATTCACCCCACCTGCATTCCACAGCACGGAGAATCGCAGTCGAAGCTGACCCTCATGTCGGAGTCGTTGCGTAACGATGGCCGCATCTGGGTTCCCAAGAAGGCCGAGGATTGCAAGAAGGATCCTCGTGACATCCCCGAAGCCGATCGCGATTACTACCTGGAGCGCATCTACCCCTCGTTCGGTAACCTCGTTCCGCGCGACATCGCCTCCCGTCAGGCGAAGAACATGTGCGACGAGGGCCGTGGCGTTGGCCCCGAGATCGGTGGCATTGCTCGCGGCGTCTACCTCGACTTCTCCGAGGCTATCGAGCGCATGGGCAAGGACGCGGTTTCTGCCAAGTACGGCAACTTGTTTGACATGTACCAGCAGATCACGGACGAGAACCCCTACGAGGTTCCCATGCGTATCTACCCGGCCGTCCACTACACAATGGGGGGCCTGTGGGTCGATTACGATCTCATGTCTACGATCCCCGGCCTGTACGTGGCTGGTGAGGCGAACTTCTCCGACCACGGCGCCAACCGCCTGGGTGCTTCGGCGCTCATGCAGGGCCTTGCGGACGGCTACTTCGTCTTGCCGAACACCATCAACGATTACCTCGCCGATGGCCCGTTCGAGAAGCTTACTGAGGATCACCCGGCTGTAGTTGAAGCACGTAAGTCTGTTGAGGATCGCGTCGCTTTCTTTGTTAACAACCAGGGCACCCGCTCGGTTGACTCCTACCACAAGGAGCTCGGCCAGATCATGTGGGAGTACTGTGGCATGGAGCGTACCGCCGAGGGGCTGAAGAAGGCCATCGGCATGATCCGCGAGTTGCGTGCAGACTTCTGGAAGAACGTTCGTGTGCCGGGCAAGGCAGCCGAGCTTAACCAGTCTTTGGAGAAGGCAGGCCGCGTGGCCGACTTCTTTGAGCTTGGCGAGCTCATGTGTATCGATGCCCTGCATCGTCAGGAGTCGTGTGGCGGACACTTCCGCGCCGAGTCCCAGACGGAGGAAGGCGAGGCGTTGCGTCACGACGACAAGTACGCCTACGTCGCCGCTTGGGAGTGGACGGGTGAAGGCAACTCGCCGGTTCTCCACAAGGAAGACCTCAACTACGAATTCGTCGAAATGAAGCAGCGGAGCTACAAGTGAAAATTAACCTCGAATTTTGGCGTCAGGATGGCTCTAAGGACTCGGGCCATTTCGACACCCACACTCTCAACGACGTTGACGATACGGCCTCCTTCTTGGAGATGCTCGATCAGCTCAACGAGGAGTTGTTTGCCGAGGGCAAGGAGCCCGTGGCGTTCGACTCCGACTGCCGTGAGGGCATCTGCGGTCAGTGTGGCATCGTCATCAACGGCGATCCGCACGGCCCGAAGGTGACCACGACCTGCCAGTTGCACATGCGCACTTTCAAGGATGGCGACACGATCACGATCGAACCATGGCGTTCGGCAGCCTTCCCAGTGCTGAAGGATCTTGTTGTTGACCGTTCCGCTCTGGACCGCATTGTCCAGGCCGGTGGCTACATTTCGGTCAACACGGGGGCTGCGCCAGATGCGCACTCGGTTCCGGTTCCCAAGGAGCATGCCGACCGCGCCTTCGAAGCTGCCGCCTGCATCGGCTGTGGCGCATGCGTGGCTGCGTGCCCGAATGGTTCGGCCATGCTGTTCACCTCGGCCAAGGTTCTCCACCTCGGTCTGCTCCCGCAGGGGCAGCCCGAGCGTTACGACCGTGTCGTCAACATGCTCGCCCAGCACGATGCTGAAGGTTTCGGCGGCTGTACCAACGTCGGCGCTTGCCATGAGGCTTGCCCGAAGGAGGTCCCGCTTGAGCTGATTTCGCTGCTGAACCGCGAGTTGATGAAGGCTCAGGTGCACGGCCGCTAAGGCGATTTCGCCGGTGAGCTGGTAGCTCGCAGGTCAACAACTGAATACCACAGGGTGCCTCCCTCGCTGATGCGGGGGAGGCACGTGGCGTGTGGGCCTGCTCCGGCACCCGGGTTGCCGGGCGAGGTTGCCGGGCTAGGTTGGCCAGCCGACAACCCCAGGTGCGGGGCCCTGCCCGGCGGGCACGCTCAGGTGCCAGCCGCACCTGCCAAAAGCTGTGAGATTTTGTGGAATTTCGGCATGTGTGTTCAGCAAAAACCAAATACTCACAGGATTTGGTGGCGGTGAGCGCAAAGCAGGGGCCGGCATGCGGATAACGCCCGCATGCCGGCCCCCAGCTTACTTATTCAGCGTTGGTTGCCCTCACGTGGTGGACGATTGCGGCGGCGAGGCCGCCCCAAACGGTGACGAGGGCGATGATCATCATGACGATGGCGGAAGTTCCCATGGTGGCTCCTTAAAACTGCTCGGAAGGCTGGGCGGGAGTAGATGCTGGCCTGCTCGGCTTTGATTCGAGCGAAGCGCCGGCCTCGTGGAATACGACGGGATCGTAGTCGTCAACTGGCGTGCGCCAGGGGACGAAGGCCAGCACGAAGGAAACGAACGCGACGCCGACGATCATGAACCATCCGTACTGGTAGACGAACGTTTCGGGGTAGTCGCCGTAGCCTTCGGTGATGAGGCTGTAGCCGGTCAGGACGAGTGTGAGGGCAAGGATGCCCGGCGTGACGACGCCAACGAGCGCATACCACCACGTGCCGAGTTTCAGCGACGAGTAGTGGTTGAGGTGCTGGCGCAGAACGGGGAGTTTCTTGGCGATGAAGGTCACGAGGAAGGTCATGAGGATCGCTGCCGTGACGATGCCCAGTTCGTTGATGAACTTGTCGACCACGTCGAGGGCGTTGAGGCCGTTCGATGTGGAAAAGACGAAGACGGAGGCGAGGCCGGATAGGCCGGTGGCGGTCAGCGAGGCGAGCCGGCGGCCGAGCGCGAACTTCTCTTGGAGGGCGGCGGAGACCACCTGGATGAGCGACACGAGGGAAGTGAATCCCGCGATGACGAGGGAGGCGAAGAACAGCACGCCGAAGAGGGGCCCACCGGGCATGAGCGAGATGATCGCAGGGAAGGTGACGAAGGACAGGATTGGTCCAGTGATTCCCTCGAGATCTCCCACGCCGACGCCCTGCTGGGTGGCCATGTATCCGAGGGTCGCGAAGACACCGATGCCTGCGAGGATCTCGAAGGAGGAGTTCGCCAGGCCGGTGACGAGGCCGGTTGAGGTGACGTTGGTACGTTTGCCGAGGTAGCTCGAGTAAGTGAGCATGATGCCGAAGGCCACGGACAGCGAGAAGAAGATCTGGGAGTAGGCGGCGATCCAGACCTGTGGGTCGGCGAGGGCGGCCCAGTTGGGAGTGAAGAAGGCATCGAGGCCGGCGGTGGCGCCGGGGAGGAAGAGGGCCCGGATGACGAGGGCCGCGAAGATCACGATGAGGAAGGGGATGAAGAAGCGGGAGATCCTCTCGAGGCCGCGCGTGACTCCGAGTGCGATGACGATGGCGGCGGCCGTCCAGACGGCCACGAGCGGCCAGAAGATGCCGGGCACGACGTTGGCGCCTTCGCCGGGTGCGGAGAGCTGGAGGAAGTCTCCGACGAAGAAGTTCAGTGTGTCGCTTCCCCAGGCCTCGTTGAAGGAGAAGAACATGTATCGCACGGCCCAGGCCAGGATGACCGCGTAGTAGGTCATGATGACGAGGGAAATGACGACCTGGAACCACCCGAGCGCCTCCCACTTTTTGGAGATGCGCCGGAAGACGGCTGGCGAGGAGCCGCGATAGCGGTGGCCGAGCGAGTAGTCCAGTAGCAGGATGGGGATTCCGGCGGTGAGCAGCGCTACGAGATAGGGGATGAGGAAGGCTCCGCCGCCGTTGGTGTAGGCGACGCCGGGGAAGCGCCAGATGTTTCCTAGGCCGATTGCTGATCCGACTGCGGCGAGGATGAAGCCGTATTGGCCGCTCCATTGTTCGCGTTTCGTGTGTGGTTGGTTCATGCTCTGTTCTCCCTTGTGTGGCGGATGTGATGCCTCGTGCGGCGAGGTGTCACAGATATTGACTCGATTTTTGCGGTGTTCGGCCAAATTCTCGTAGGTGACCATATTGTGGACGGTGATTCCGTTGTGTGAAACGCCCGTCGGCTCGGTTGTGAGTTTTCACGACGCCGTCCGCCCGCTCTACGAGATCGCTCGCGCTGGGCGCGGGCCCGCTGGCCGTCAAGCCCGCCAGCGCTATGATTCCGCGCACCAAGCAAGGTGTCTGGGGTGAGGAGCGGTAGAGTATTGCCCGTGAATGAACTAATTCTTGGAATTGAAACCTCGTGTGATGAGACGGGTATTGCTCTTGTTCGTAACGGCGAACTGCTCGCGGATGTGACGGCGACCTCGATGGATGAATTTGCGCGCTATGGTGGCATCATCCCGGAGATCGCCTCGCGCGCTCACCTGGAGTCGTTCATTCCCACGCTCGATGCCGCCCTGGAGCAGGCAGGCGTCACTTTGGATGAGGTCGATGCGATTGCCGTGACGGCCGGACCGGGGCTGGTTGGCCCGCTGACCATTGGCGTTTCCGCTGCGAAGGCGCTGGCGCTCGCGCTTGATAAGCCGCTTTACGGGGTTAACCACATTGTGGGGCACATTGCCGTCGACCAGCTCGTTCACGGCGATTTCCCGGACCGTTTCATTGGTCTGGTGGTCTCCGGTGGGCATTCCCACCTGCTGAAGATCGATAATATTGCCAACACGATTGAGGAGCTGGGTGGAACGCTGGACGACGCCGCCGGTGAGGCCTTCGACAAGGTCGGCCGTCTGCTTGACCTGCCCTACCCGGGTGGTCCGCATATTGATCGCTTGTCTCAGCAGGGTGACCCGCACGCGATTAAGTTCCCCCGTGGCCTCTCTCGCGGAAAGGACAAGGTTTCCCATCAGTACGACTACTCGTTTTCGGGGGTGAAGACGGCTGTTGCTCGCCACGTCGAGGGTCTCCAGGCTCGCGGCGAGGAGCTGCCGAAGGCGGACATCGCGGCGAGTTTCTCGTTTGCGGTGTGTGACGTGTTGGTGGAGAAGGCGTTTGCCGCATGCCAGACGCACGGATGCGACACGCTCGTGGTCGGCGGTGGTTTTTCGGCAAACTCGATGCTGCGTGCCATGGCTGACGAGCGGGCGAAGGAGCTCGGTGTCACCGTGCGCATCCCTCCGATCCGCTACTGCACCGATAACGGCGCGATGATTGCGGCCCTGGGATGGTCGGTGGCCAATAGCGGCGAAGTTTCGTCGCCGCTGGACATCACGGTCAACACGGGTCTGCCTCGTGAGACGATCGTGGTTCGCTAATTGGCGAGAAAACGACGCCGTCTGTGGCCCCGGCTGGCAGACGGCGTCGTTAGTTGATTTCTAGAGCAAAAGCAGTGAGAGAGCCATGACGGCCATGCCAGCGATGAGGCCGAAGATCGCGTGATGGTGCTTGCCGAATTTTTCGGCCGATGGCAGTAGCTCGTCGAGCGAAATGTAGACCATGACGCCGGCGACGGCGGCGAGGGTGACGCCGAAGATGGTGTCGTTCATGACTTCGCGCAAGATGAGGTAACCCAGGACGGCGCCGACTGGCTCGGATAGGCCGGAGGCGAAGGACAAGCCGAAGGCCTTCTTGCGTGAGCCGGTTGCGAAGTATATCGGCACAGAGACGGCGATACCTTCGGGGATGTTGTGGATCGCGATGGCGATAGCGATAGGTACCGCTGTCTCGATGTCGTAAAGGCCGGAGACGAAGGTGGCGAAGCCTTCGGGGAAATTGTGAATGGCCAGCGCTAGGGCCGTCATGACGCCCATCCGCATGAGTTTGGCCTGGGTTTCGCCTTCTTTTTTGATGACGAGTGTCGGCTCGCCGGGGGAGGAGAGAAAGTCTGTTGAGGTGTGGAACTCGTGGGGGTTGGAGACCTCCGGCACGAGCCAGTCGATGACGGCAATGACGCCGATGCCTGCGAAGAACCCTGCGACGGTGAGCCACTGAGCGCTCGTGTTGCCGCCGAGGATCTCGGTTGCCGTGGGCATCATTTCAGTGAAGGACACGTACAACATGACACCGGCCGAGAATCCCAGTGCGAGGGAGAGCAGACGCGGTGTTGGTTTGCGGATGAGGAAGGCGATTGCTGCGCCGATTCCGGTGGCCAAACCGGCGAGCACGGTCAGCGCGAGTGCAAAGATTTCATTCGGCATGGATCCCTCGTTTCGGTTTGCCGAAAAGTCTTCTGGGTATTGCCGCGCAAGTCAAGCGACGGCGTCGTGAACCGAGCGCTCGCAGAGGAAGATGCGGTGCTTACCGGTGATGGTCGGCGTGGCGATGAGCGTGGCCTGCCCGGATAGCTTGGGGTTGAGTTTGAGCTTCTTGCGGAAAACTTCCGGGTCGAGGGGCGTGCCGCGTTTTTTGATCTCCACGCGGCCGATACCGAGCCTTGTCAGTGCCTTGCGAAGCGGTGCTGGCTCGGTGGTGAATACGTCGCGAATGGTGAAGGCAGTGAGGAAGGGCGAATCGATGGGGGTATCGCCGGTGAGGTAGGCGATGGAGTCTGCGATGGGTGCGATGCCGAACTCCTCGCACAGGGAGGCGATGGCGCCGGAGCGAATGATGGCCGGATCGGGTTCGAAGATGAACCGGCCCGGCTCGCGAGGCGCGACGACGACGTGCGGGGTGCGCGGGTCGCTCACGCCCGCGCCGCGTGTGGCGGAATTGGTGCCGGTGAGGACGAGGGCGCGGCGCCCGGGCGTCGGTGCCGCTTTGCCCAGCCAGATGATGGCTTCGATGAGCGTGCCGTCTGCGGAGATCCATTCGACGCAGGCGTCCGAGGGGAGCGCCTCGTAGTCAATGCCGGGGGCGATCTTGATGCCCGCGGAATCGAAGCGCGAGGCGATGTCGATGGCCTGGCTGAGCTTCGGGGACCACTCTTCGGGGTTCTTCAGGCGATGCCCCTTGCTGCGCCGGGCGGGGTCGATCCAAATGGCGTCGGCACCGAGTGAGACGAGGTCGACGTCAAAGGCGTTTGCCTCGATGACGTGTGCCTCGGGGAAAGGCGTGAGGTTGATGTACGCGGCGGCGGCCGCTTCGGGATCCATCTCGATGGAGGACGTGCGCAGGCCAAGCCCCGCAAATGCCATGGAGTCGGCACCGATTCCGCACCCCATGTCGATGACGTGCGTCGCGCCCGCTTCGCGCAGGCGGGCCGCGTGGAATGCGCCAACACTGAGGCGGGTGGCTTGCTCGAGGCCGTCTTGGGTGAAGAGCATGCGGCTGGCGAAGGGACCAAATTTTTCGCGGCCGCGCTCGCGCAGGCGACTTTGGGTGAGCGCGGCGGCGATGAGGTCGCGATCGTAGCCATCGCGCGTCAGGCGTTCTGTCAGGGTCAAGACGCTCAATGAGTCGTAGGGCGGGAGGGTTTCGAGAAGGTCCCATCCGGCAGAGCTGAGGAGTTTGTGGAATGACACGATCCCATCGTCTCATAATCGGGACGCACCGGTTTGGCGGAGGTTGGGGGAGCGTTCGCGAGGAGCGAGGCGACGTGGTTGGCACTCGCCTTGATCGAGTGCCAAAAGGGCGTTAATCTTTATTTCGGTAGCAAACGCTACGAACTGGTGTTGACCGGCCCCCGCGACGGCGGTTAGCCAGCGAGAAGTTTTTGAGATAGAAGGAGGAACCGCATGACGGTCTCCATTAAGCCGCTTGATGACCGCATCGTCATCCAGCAGGTTGAAGCTGAGGAAACCACCGCGTCTGGCCTTGTTCTGCCGGACACCGCTAAGGAGAAGCCCCAGGAGGGCAAGGTCGTGGCTGTGGGCCCGGGCCGCATTGATGACAACGGTAACCGCGTGCCCATGGATCTCGCTGTGGGTGACACCGTGATTTATTCCAAGTACGGAGGCACCGAGGTCAAGTACGGCGCGGATGAGTACATCATTCTCTCCCAGCGTGACGTTCTGGCGGTTGTGACCCGCTAGTTTCCGCTCATGAAGACGAGAACATCCCCCGGAGTCTGCTCCGGGGGATGTTCTATTGGTGAGCGTCCCTAACCCCTGCGAATACCGATTCTCGTCGGGTTCGCCGCGAAATACAGGCTTTTGCGCAGAGGTTAGGGACGCGGGCACACTATTCCTATGTGATATGCGACATAGTATTGTGGCAGAGGGAAGGAGATAGGTGACGCCATGAAAAGGACTTGCGCGATTCTTTGCGGCTGCCTCCTCTTGAGCGCGTGTGCGAGTGGGAATGCGGGCATTGGCGTTCAACGACTAAGAAGCAACGCGATCACCACTGACGATGGCTATGCTGCGATGGAGGATAGGTATGAGGTGACGATAGCTGAGAAGACCTATGCCCTTGCTTCCGATGCTTGGTTGCCTGACGAGGAAGGCGCTTTGCGTCAGTTTTATGAAGAACAACGAGCCGGTCTCGAGCGGATTGGCGCCATGGTCGGGTTCCAAGAATTGTCGGACGCTAACGCGGAGGATTACGCTGCGCGGGTCATCCCGATCGTTGCTGCGACCGAGCATGAGGGGCAAGAGGTGACGGAACAAGATCGGCAGTATGCCCGAGAGATTCTCCACATGTGCTTCTTGCTTTCCGGTGATGAGAAAGCGCGTGGGCTGCGCAAAACGTTGGATGAGATTGTCGGGCTGGATCCCGCTTCTGACGCTTTTGCCTCGCACATTGAGCGGCTATCTGAATATCTTCCGGTACTCGCAGCCGATAACGGGCAGTTCGTGCGTGATGCCTGGGATATCTCGCTCAAACGGCGTAGTGAAGGTACCTGAGAGCGCGCTGTCCTAATAATGAGACGAATAACCGGAGATCCGTCCCGACCAGCGAGACATAATTTGCTTCCTCGGTTTCCTTGAGATGAAATAACGACGTCGGCGCCCAGTCGGCATCGCCAAACAGGGGGAGAAACAGTGCTCAAGGTGGGAATCGTCATGGGAAGCGCGAGTGATCTTCCCATCGTTCGCAAAGCGGCCAACATGCTGGACACCTTGGAAGTTCCCTACGAGGTTCACGTGTTCTCGGCGCATCGCACGCCTGATCAGGCGGCCGAATTTACCCGCAACGCGCGCGAGAACGGGATCGGCGTCATCATCGCCGCTGCAGGAATGGCCGCACACTTGGCTGGCGCCGTCGCCGCCAACACCACACTGCCTGTCATTGGCATCCCGCTGACCTCCTCCCACCTCGACGGCATGGATGCTCTGCTCTCCACCGTTCAGATGCCGCCGGGAATGCCCGTCGCCACCGTTGCCATCAATGGGGCGAAGAACGCGGCCATCCTCGCCGCGCAGATCATTGCACTCACCGATCCACAGCTTGTCGCGCGTATCGAGGCTGACCGCGAGGCCACGCGCGCTTCCATCCTCGAAAAGAACGCGGTAGTAGAAGCCGAATTCAACTAAACCAGAGGGCGCCGAGCAGGCGCCCTCATATTTTTCTTCGCAGGCCACACATTCACAGGCCCACCCACCACACAAAGGAATCGAACATGTACGGACCTCAACTTTATGAAGGCAAGGCAAAGAAGGTTTACGCAACGGACAACCCCGCCCACGTCGTCGTGTCCTATAAGGACGACGCTACCGCTTTCGACGGCCAGAAGAGGGGCACCATCGCGGGCAAGGGCGTGGTCAACAACCGCATGTCGAACCTCGTGATGCGCGTCCTTGAGGAGCACGGGGTGCCCACACACTACGTCGAGGAACTCAATGAGCGTGACACGGTCGTGAAGAAGGTGGACATCGTCCCGCTCGAGGTCATCATCCGCAACGTGTCGGCTGGCTCGTTTGCCAAGCGCTACGGCGTGGAGGAGGGCATCGTCTTCGACGCCCCCACGATCGAGTTCTCCTACAAGGACGACGCCCTGGGAGACCCACTCATCAACTCCTACCATGCGCTTGCCCTGAAGCTGGCTAGCCCTGAGGAGATCGAGAAGATCAAGGACTACACCTTCACGGTCAACCGCGTCCTCACGGAGTATTTTGCCACCCTCAACCTGCGTCTCGTGGACTTCAAGGTTGAGTATGGTCGTCTGGCCGACGGCACGATCGTGCTCGCCGACGAGATTTCCCCCGACACCTGCCGCCTGTGGGACCTCGACACGGGCGAGAAGCTGGATAAGGATCGCTTCCGCCGCGATCTGGGCGGCGTCGAAGAAGCTTACGCCGAAGTGATGAAGCGAGCACTGGCCAAGTAACGCCGCGACGATCTAAGGGAGCTAGGGCCGCAATGGCAATTGAAGAAGAATGCGGAGTGTTCGGGGTTTTCCGCCCCGAGGCCGCCCGCGTGGCACTCGATTCTTACTACGCGCTGTATGCGTTGCAGCACCGTGGCCAGGAGAGCTGCGGGATCGTTGTGAACGACGACGGCGTGTTCGCCGAGCATCGCGACCTCGGCTTGGTCGGCGACGTCTTTAGCGCCGACGTGCTCGAGCGACTCGGTACCGGCGAGATGGCCACCGGCCACGTTCGTTACGGCACGACGGGTGCGCGCAGCCGGGTCAACGCCCAGCCACTGGTGGTCAACCACATGAAGGGCACAATGGCGCTCGCCCACAACGGCAACCTCGCTAATGCCGCCGAGCTTCGCCGCGAGCTCGAGGGGCGCGGATCCGTGTTCCAGACCAGCACGGACACCGAGGTTATCTCTTACGAGATCATCCATGCGCGCCTCAAGACGGCCTCCATCGAATCGGCCGTCGAGGCCGCGATGGGCCGCCTGGTGGGCGCCTACTCCCTCGTCGTCATGTCGCCCAAGAAGCTCCTCGCCGTGCGCGACCCGCACGGCTTCCGTCCGCTATGCATCGGCACGCTCGACGACGGCGGGGTGGTCTTCGCATCCGAGACCTGTGCCTTACACGCGGTGGGGGCCACCTATCTGCGCGACGTGGAGCCCGGTGAAATCGTCATCGCCGAACGCCCGGAAGTCGCCGATCCGGAGGTGCCTATTCGGTTGCGCTCGATCCGCACCCATTGCGGCACGAAGCCGCACTCGGCCTGCGTTTTTGAATACATCTATTTCGCACGCCCGGATTCGGACGTGGATGGCATGAGCGTCCATATCGCCCGCCAGCGTGCGGGGCGTTTTCTTGCCCAGGCTCACCCTGTGGAGGCGGACATCGTCATTGGTGTGCCAGATTCCGGCCTCGACGCCGCCATGGGCTTCTCCCACGAGTCGGGCATTGCCTATGACACCGGTTTCATTAAGAACAAGTACATCGGGCGCACCTTCATCTCGCCGGGTCAGTCGAGCCGCGAGCGCGGCGTGCGGATCAAGCTCAACCCGGTGCCGTCGGTGGTGGCGGGCAAGCGCGTGGTGTTGGTCGACGATTCGATTGTCCGCGGCACCACCTCCAAGCGCATCATCGGCTTGCTGCGTGAGGCCGGCGCCACCGAGGTTCATTTCCGCGTCTCGGCCCCGCCGTTCCTCAACCCGTGTTACTACGGTACGGACATCGATTCGCGGGATAACCTCATCGCCTGCCATCTGAGCGAGGAAGAGATCCGGGAGGAGATCGGCGCCGACTCGTTGGGATACCTCAGCATCGAGGATGCGCGCCGGATGGCTGAGCCCGCGAAGATTGGCGGCTTCTGTACCGCCTGCTTCGATGGGAATTATCCGACCCCTGTGCGCGCGGAGGTTGACCGCTACACACTTGGGCTCTCGACCGGCCAGCCGAAGCCCATGGACCGACCCACGATTTCTCAGGTGAAGGAGGCTCGTCCGTGACTAGCCAGTCGTATTCGGAATCGTATGCCGCGGCGGGCGTGGATATCACCGCCGGGTATCGCGCCGTGGAGTTGATGAAGACTCACGTGGCCCGCACGCGCACCCCGGGCGTGCTTTCCGGCCTCGGCGGTTTCGGTGGGATGTTTGCGCCCGATGTTGCGGGCATGTCCAAGCCGATCCTCGTCTCGGGCACGGACGGCGTGGGCACGAAGCTCAAGCTGGCCTTCGCGCTTGACCGCCATGACACGGTGGGTATCGACTGCGTGGCCATGTGCGTCAACGACATTGTGTGCGTGGGGGCGCGCCCGCTTTTCTTCCTCGACTACATTGCCTGCGGCAAGAACGTCCCTGAGCGCATCGAGCAGATTGTGAGTGGAATCGCGGAGGGCTGCGTGCAGTCCGGCGCCGCTCTCATCGGCGGTGAAACCGCGGAGATGCCCGGTTTCTACCCCGAGGACGAGTATGACCTTGCGGGCTTCGCCGTGGGCATGGTGGACGAGGAGAAGATGGTGGTGGGCGACGCCGCCCCCGGTGACGTTGTGCTCGGGCTTTCTTCCTCCGGCGTTCACTCGAATGGATTCTCGCTTGTCCGCAAGGTGTTCGCACAGCCCGACTCGCTCGCGACTATCTACCCCGAGCTGGGCCAGAGCCTGGGCGAGGCGCTCCTGACCCCGACGAAGATCTACGTCAAGCCCGTGCTTGCGCTCGCCGAGGTTGTTGCCATCAAGGCGATCAGCCACATCACGGGCGGGGGCCTGTTCGAGAACTTGCCGCGGGCACTGCCCGCCGGCCTGGGGATGCGCATCGACACCGCGGCGATTGCACGCCCGCCAATCTTCGATCTCCTCGCGCGCGAGGGCAACATTCCCGCACGCGACATGTACAACACATTCAACATGGGGCTGGGCATGGCGATCGTCGTCGCTCCCGATGACGTCGACGCGGCTCTCGCCGTCCTCGCCGCTGCGGGCGAGCCGGCCACGGTCGTCGGCGTTGTGACCGAGACTGAGGGTATCGAACTGGAGGGCGTCCAGCTGTGAAAGTGGCGGTGCTGTGCTCGGGTGGAGGAACGAACCTCCAGGCGCTCCTCGACGCCGAGCGTGCCGGCGCATTTCCCCACGCGAAGATCGCGCTCGTGGGGGTGGACCGGGACTGTTACGCGAGGCTACGCGCCGCCGCGGCGGGCATCCCCACGATCGAGGTGAGCACAACGAACCTGGCGCGCGTGCTGGAGAAGGCGGGCATCGACGTCGTCGTGTTGGCGGGCTTCCTCGCCATCGTGCCACCCGCGGTCACCCGCGCCTACGCCGGGCGCATCATCAACATTCACCCCTCGCTCCTGCCTGCCTACGGGGGCAAGGGGATGTACGGGCTACGCGTCCACGAGGCCGTGCTCGCCGCGGGGGAGACCCGCACGGGTGCCACGGTCCACCTCGTCACCGACACCATCGACGGCGGGGAGATCCTGCTTCAGCGCGACGTCGACGTGGAGCCGGGGGACACGGCCAAGACCCTGCAGGCCCGCGTCATGAAGGAGGCCGAATGGAAAATTTTGCCGCAGGCCCTGGCGGAGCTGACGGCGGACCTCGCACAGCGCGGGAAGGGAAAACAATGAAGGTTTTGGTCATCGGATCGGGCGGACGCGAACACGCGATCGTGCGCAAGCTAGCCGAGAGCCCGCGCGTGGACGAGATCGTCGTGGCGCCGGGCAACGCCGGCATTGCGCGGGAAGCAGGCGGCGCCGCCATCACCTGCGTGCCTATCGGCGCGATGGAGATTGACGCGCTCGTCGCCTATGCGCGCGAGGAAGGCGTGGACTACGCCGTCGTTACTCCAGACGACCCGCTCGTGGCCGGAGCTGTGGATGCCTTCACCGTCGCAGGTATCCGCAGCTTCGGTCCTACCAAGGCCGCCGCGCAGATCGAGGGCTCGAAGTCGTTCGCCAAGGCCTTCATGGCACGCCACGGCATCCCCACCGCAGGTTACGCCGTTTACGACGACGAAGCCTCGGCCCTCGCACACATCGCCACCTGCGACCTGCCCGTCGTGGTCAAGGCCGACGGCCTGGCGCTCGGCAAGGGCGTGACCGTGGCGCTGACTCGCGAGGAGGCCGAGACGGCCGTGCGCGAGGCGATGGGCGGCCGCTTCGGACGGTCCGGCGAGCGCCTCGTCATCGAAGAATTCCTCACTGGCCCGGAGGTTTCCGTCCTGGCCTTTAGCGACGGGAAGACGATTCGCCCGATGGTGTCCGCCATGGATCACAAGCGCCTCCTCGACGGCGACCGAGGCCCGAACACCGGCGGCATGGGAGTCATCGCCCCCAACCCGCTATATACCGCCGAGGTTGCTAAGCGTTGCGAGCGCGAGATTTTCGGGCCCACCGTGGCCGGGCTTGCCGCCGAGGGCATGCCCTTCACCGGGTGCCTCTACTTCGGCCTCATTCTTACCGCCGACGGGCCGAAGGTCATCGAGTATAACTGCCGCTTCGGCGACCCTGAGACCCAGGTAGTCCTGCCGCTCCTCGAATCTGACCTCCTCGACATTTTCGAAGCTACCTCCGCCGGCACACTCGCGGACGTGCCCGTCGACTTCGCACAGGGCGCCGCCGCCTGCGTCGTCATGTCCGCCGAAGGCTACCCCGCCGCCCCGCGCAAGGGCGACCCCATCGACCTGCCCACCGACCTCGAGCAGCACGTCGTCGCCGCCGGCGTCGCTGAGCGGGACGGCCAGCTACTGACCAACGGCGGCCGTGTACTCGGCGTCTGTGCCCGCGCCTCGACCCTCCCCGCCGCCCTCGACCTCGCCTACGAACGCGTGCGGCGCATCTCCTTTACCGGAGCGCACTACCGCACCGACATCGCCCACCAGTTCCGCCAGCACTAAGGATCCCCATGCACCGCATCTACGTCGAAAAGAAGCCCGCAGAACGCCTCGAGGCCGCCGCACTCGCCTCCGAACTACGCGACGTGCTTGGCCTGAGTATCGGCCAGGTGCGGGTGCTCAACCGCTACGACGTCGACGGCCTGACCGACGCCGAATTCGCCGCCGTCCTCCCCACGATCCTGTCCGAACCGCAGGTAGATGACACGTTCGCCTCGCTGGACGACGCCGGCCTGGCCGGTCACGTCTTCGCCGTCGAACCGCTGCCGGGCCAGTACGACCAGCGCGCCGATTCGGCCGCCCAATGCATCCAGATCCAGCTCGGCGGCCAACGCCCGGTGGTACGGGCGGCGAAGATCTACACCATCGAGGCCGACGCCGCCGCGCTCGCGGCCATCAAAAACTACGTCATCAACCCGGTCGAGGCGCGCGAGGGCACGCTTGCACGGCCGGAAAGCCTGGCAGGCGAGACGACGGCGCCGGACGGCGTCGTGAACGTAGAACTTGTGGGGAAAGATGACGCGGAGCTTGCACAGTTGCGGGTCGAGCTGGGCCTGGCGATGAGCGAGGCGGATTTGGCGATGCTGCGCGACTACTTCGCCACCGAGGGGCGTCAGCCGACCATGACCGAGGTGAAGGTGGTCGACACCTACTGGTCCGACCACTGCCGCCACACGACGTTCATGACCGTGCTTGACGAGGTGACGTTTGACAATCCACAGGTGGAGCAGTCCTACCAGACCTATATCGACGCGCGCCGCGAACTGCGGCGTTCCAAGCCGATCACCCTCATGGACATGGCCACAATCGGTGCAAAGCTCCTCAAAGCGCGCGGAAAGCTTGCGCACGTGGACGAGTCCGAGGAGATCAACGCCTGTACGATTAAGGTCGATGCGAAGGTTGGCGGAAAGGCCGAGCCTTGGCTGGTGCTGTTCAAGAACGAGACGCACAACCACCCCACCGAGATTGAGCCGTTCGGCGGAGCCGCCACCTGCATCGGCGGCGCGATCCGTGACCCGCTCTCCGGGCGCGGCTACGTTCACGGGGCAATGCGCCTGACCGGCAGCGGCGACCCACGCACACCCCTGTCCGAGACCCTCGAAGGTAAGCTGCCCCAACGCGCGATCGCGCAGCGCGCGGCCGCCGGATACTCTTCGTATGGCAACCAGATCGGCCTGGCCACCGGCATCGTCGACGAGATCTACCATCCCGGCTACGTGGCCAAGCACATGGAACTCGGCGCCGTCGTGGCAGCCGCACCGGCGGAGCAGGTGCGCAGGGAGGCACCCCAGCCGGGCGACGTCGTGCTGCTCGTGGGCGGGGCGACCGGACGCGACGGCATCGGCGGCGCCACCGGATCGTCGAAAACGCACACGGTGGAGTCGCTGACTAGCGCCGGTGCGGAAGTCCAGAAGGGCAACGCGCCCGAGGAACGCAAACTCCAGCGCCTGTTCCGTAACCCCGAGGCCGCGCTCCTCATCAAGCGCTGCAACGACTTCGGCGCGGGCGGCGTGGCCGTGGCGGTGGGCGAACTTACCGACGGGCTGGATATCAACCTCGACGCCGTGCCCAAGAAGTACGAGGGGCTTGATGGGACCGAGATCGCGATCTCGGAGAGCCAGGAGCGCATGGCCGTGGTGGTCGAGGCCAGCGACGCAGAGCGCTTCATCGAGCTGGCCGCAACGGAGAATCTGGAAGCGACCGTCATCGCAACCGTGAGCGACTCTGGGCGGCTGCGCATGTATTGGCGTGGCGAGCCGGTGGTGGACATCGCCCGCTCGTTCCTCGACACGAACGGAGCCGACCAGCACGCGAGCGCCGAGGTGGCGGCGTCGGGGGATTGGGCGGCGACGCGGCTCGGGCGTACCGGCACGTTCGCCGAACGCCTAGCTGAGGTGGCCTGCGACCTCAACGTGGCCTCAAAGAAGGGACTTGCCGAACGCTTCGACTCGACCGTGGGCGCGGGAACCGTCCTCATGCCCTTCGGAGGCTCGCTCCAAGCTACCCCGATTCAGGCGATGGCCCACCGCCTCCCGACCAGCGAAGAGACCGACGCCGTGTCCGTCATGTCATGGGGCTACAACCCGTACCTGAGCGAGGCAAGCCCCTTCCACGGCGCATATCTGGCCGTGGTCGAATCGGTGGCGAAGCTCGTGGCCACCGGCGCGAAGAGCGACGACGTCTACCTCTCCTTCCAAGAATACTTCGAGGGCCTCGGCCAGGACCCGGCCCGCTGGGGCAAGCCGGTGGCCGCCCTGCTCGGCGCGCTGGAAGCGCAGATCGGCCTGGGCGCCGGCGCGATTGGTGGCAAGGACTCGATGTCAGGCTCGTTTAACGAGCTGAGCGTGCCGCCCACGCTCGTCTCCTTCGCGCTCGCCGTGGACGAGGCTGGAAACATGGTACCCAACCAGTTCAAGGCTGTGGGCAACCGTGTCAGCCTGCTGCGCCCCCGCATCGCCGACGGCGGAGCGCTAGCTGGTCTGCCCGAACCTGAGTCCCTGCAGGCGGTATTTGCGCAGGTGACCGAGCTGCTACGCAGCGGCGCGGTGGTGAGCGCATACACGCCCTGCCGCGGCGGCGTGGCCGAGGCTGTGATGAAGATGGCCGCCGGCGAGGGCTTTGGCTTTGAATTCACCGGCGAGGTCGGCCTCGACTCGCTGTTCGACTACGCCTACGGCGCGTTCGTGCTCGAATGGGCCGAGGACGCTGAGGTTGCTGGCCAGGTGCTGGGCACGGTGAGCGCGGAAGGCTTCACCTGGCGCGGCGAAAGCGTGCCCAGTGCGGAGATCTTCACCCTCAATGCAAGCGTGCTCGACGACGTCTACCTCCGCCACGTAGATCAGCCAGGCCAGATTCCAGCAGGCCTACGCGGCGCCCTGACATCGCCAGGCGCTGAGAAGGTGTGTGGCGGGACGCGCCGCGAGCCCAAGGTTCCTCAGGGGAGGAAGGTAAGGCGCGCGGGCGGCGTCGTGAAGGCGCTCATCCCGGTATTCCCAGGCACGAATTGTGAATACGATACCGCGCGGGCCGTCGAGGCTGCGGGCGCGAAGGCGCACGTGTTCGTGGTGAAGAACCGCAGTGAAGACGACATCGCGCGGTCCGTGGAGGAATTCGCGGGCGCGCTCGCGGAGGCACAGATGCTCATCATTCCCGGGGGATTCTCGGGCGGCGACGAGCCGGACGGCTCGGCGAAGTTCATCACCTCGTTCCTGCGCAACGATGCGCTCACCGCCGGGGTGGAGGATCTCCTGGGCCGCGACGGCCTCATCCTCGGCATCTGCAACGGCTTCCAAGCGCTCGTTAAGCTGGGGCTTGTGCCCTATGGCAAGATTGTGGCGCCCGCCGCCGGGGCGCCGACGTTGACCTTCAACCGGATCGGGCGGCACCAGTCGGGTATCGTGCGGGTGCGGGTCGAGAATAATTCCAGCCCCTGGCTGGCCGGCGTCAAGCCGGGGGAGGTGTACTCGGTGCCGATCTCGCACGGCGAGGGGCGCTTCCACGTCTTAGACGCCGACCTGCAGGCGATGATCGAACGCGGCCAGATCGCCACGCAGTACGTGGATCTTGCATGCAATGCGACGATGGACATCACGGCCAACCCCAACGGTTCTGTTGCCGCGATCGAGGGCATCACCTCGCCCGACGGACGCGTGTTTGGCAAGATGGGCCACGCCGAACGCATCGGCTCAGGCCTCTACCGCAACGTGCCGGGCCGCTACGATATGCAGTTATTCGAGTCCGCGGTGGCATACCTGGGGTGAGGGCTGGCCGGCGGTGCCGTTCATCGGGGCGTGCGACAGCCGAGGTTGTCTACGAGGCGCGGCTACGGCGTCGTTCCCTCGCCAAACGGTTACGCTCTTCCTCGGACAACCCGCCCCACACGCCGTAAGGCTCGTTGTGGGTGAGGGCGTATTCGCGGCACTGATCAAGAACCGGGCAAGTCTGGCAAATGCGCTTCGCGCGCTCGATGCGGCGCCGACGCGGGCCGCCACGCTCGCCCTCGGGGTGGAAGAAGAATTCAGGGTCCATCGTGTTACACGATCCGAGAGCCTGCCAGTCCCAATAGTCGACGAGCGCTCCCTGCACATCCTTAATGTGAGCTACCACGGTCACTCCCTTACGTGCCATCAGCGACCCGGGCGGTGCCCATCGACGCTGATATGGCTTCATTCAAATCCTCACATGACATTACCTCAACAGATCATAATTTGGAATAGTGCAAAATCACTCATCGATTTTGTCCAGATAGCGAGCCAATAGGGGGTATCCCTCATGAGACGGGCTACGAAATGGCTGACGGCAGACATAGGATGAACGTGTGACTACAGATCCTTTCACCCTTGTTGGTTTGACCTACGATGATGTCCTCCTCCTGCCGAACGCGACCGACGTCGTGCCCTCAGAGGTTGACACCACCTCCCTTCTAACCCGCAACATCTCCGTGCGCGTCCCGTTGCTCAGCGCGGCGATGGATACCGTGACCGAGGCTGCCATGGCCATCGCGATGGCCCGCCAAGGCGGCCTGGGCATCCTGCACCGTAACCTCTCGATCGAGGATCAGGCGCAGCAGGTACGCGTGGTGAAGCGATCGGAGTCGGGCATGGTGTCCGATCCTGTGACCATTCACCCGAATGCAACGATCGACGAGCTCGACACCCTCTGCGGCCAGTACAAGATTTCCGGCCTGCCGGTCGTCGATGCCGGCGGTAAGCTCCTCGGTATCATCACCAACCGCGATCTTCGTTTCATCCCGCACGAGAAGTGGGAAACGATGCGCGTGTCCGAAGCGATGACCTGCATGCCGCTCATCACGGGTAAGCAAGGAATCGAGCGTGACGAGGCCGCCCGTCTCCTGCGTGAAAACAAGATCGAAAAGCTCCCGCTCATCGACGACGACGGGCGCCTCACCGGCCTGATCACCGTCAAAGACTTTACAAAGTCTGAGAAGTACCCCAACGCGACCAAGGATGCCAGTGGGCGCCTGCGCGTGGGCGCAGCCGTCGGCTATTGGGGCGACGCGTGGGAGCGTGCCGAGGCACTGGCCGAGGCGGGCGTGGACGTGCTCGTCGTTGATACCGCCAACGGCGAGGCCCGCCTTGCGCTGGACATGATTTCCCGCATCAAGTCCGATCCGCGGTTCGCGGGCGTGGACGTGATCGGCGGAAACGTCGCGACGACGGAGGGCGCCCAGGCCCTGATTGACGCCGGGGTGGACGCGGTCAAGGTTGGCGTCGGGCCGGGGTCGATCTGCACCACCCGTGTTGTGGCAGGCATTGGCGTACCACAGGTGACGGCGATCCACTTGGCGTCGTTGGCCTGCAAGCCCGCAGGAGTTCCCCTCATCGCCGACGGCGGTCTGCAATACTCTGGCGATATCGGCAAGGCTCTTGTGGCCGGCGCCTCGACAGTCATGCTGGGCTCGCTCCTGGCCGGATGCGAGGAATCGCCGGGCGAGCTGGTGTTCGTCAACGGCAAGCAGTACAAGTCCTACCGCGGTATGGGCTCGCTCGGCGCGATGAGCTCGCGCGGGCGCGTTTCCTACTCGAAGGATCGTTACTTCCAAGCCGACGTTTCCTCTGATGACAAGATCGTCCCCGAGGGCATCGAGGGCCAGGTGCCATTCCGCGGCCCGCTCGGTTCGGTGATCTACCAGCTTGTGGGCGGCTTGCACCAGACGATGTTCTACACGGGAGCGCGCTCGATCCCGGAGCTTCAGGCCAAGGGCCGCTTCGTGCGCATTACCGCAGCGGGTTTGCGTGAATCGCATCCGCACGACATCCAGATGACGACCGAGGCTCCGAACTACTCGGCGCACAATTAGGGGCGGGCCCCGGGGTGGCCCGGGGTTCTGCTTGCCGCGGGTGCCTGCGTTGTCGCGGGCGCCTGGCTGCCCCGGGCGCCTGGCTGCTGCCGCTGTATTAAGCTGGTCGAGACCCTATTAAAGTGGCGTAGGTTACTACAGCGGCGGTCAGCTTACTACAGCGCCGGCGAGTGGCAGCGCCGCCGGCGGATGGTGCCGCAGGCGAGTGGCAGTGCCGCCGCCCCGGCGTCGTGATCCCTAGAAAAGAGTGAGCGGGCCGTCGGAATCATCCGTATCATCTGGCTCAGCTGCCAGTGTGGCAACAGGCCAGCCCCGCGGCTCGTCCTTGGAGCGGGGGAACTTGCGGGAAATGAAGTCCATGAAGTTGTTGTAGGCGGCGAGCTGGTCGTTCATCAGGACGTCGAGGGGAGCGTCGGCGAGCGCGGGGTATTTTTCCAGAATCTTGTTCAAAACGCGCAGCGTCATCCGCACGTCGCCCTCAGCCTCGTGGAAAGTCTCGTCGGCGGGGACGCCATAGTGCCGGGCGATGCTTTCGAGGTTGCGCTTGCCTCGCCGGTAGCGATCCACGTGGCGATCGAGGAAATACGGGTCGATGACGGGGAAAATGTCCCCGCCGAGGCGGCCGGCGAGGGTCGGCAGGCCGTGCCGGGCGAGTTCATTTTCGAGCAAGGAAAAATCAAACGACGCGTTATAGGCGACGACCGGGTTACCTGCCGCCATGTGCCGAGCCAGGACCTGGGCAACCTCCTCGAGCACGTCGCGGATCGGGCGCCCTTCCGCACGGGCACGCTCGGTGGTGATACCGTGAACGGCTGAGGCGTATTCGGGAATCTCCACCCCGGGGTCCGCCATCCACGTGTAGCGTTCTTCGCTATCTCCATCTCTAATGATCACGGCGGCGGTGACGAGCCGGTCCGTGAGAACATTGACGCCGGTCGTTTCAGTATCGAAGCCGGCCCGGGGAAGGGAAGTCCACATATCAACTCCTTGAGGTCATCTTCTTCAGTCTAAAGCGCCCCTCCGACATTCCAAAGCCCTCCGACATTCCAAAGCGCCCCGACGGCGACGGCCGCGCGTCCGGTAGTCTTAAGACGTGAGTGAAACGGAAATTGGTCGCGGCAAGCGCGCACGTGTTGGCTATTCGTTCGATGACATCTCGGTTGTTCCCTCGCGTCGTACGCGCGATGCTGCTGATGTGTCCATCTCCTGGCAGTTCGATGCATCGCTGTTGGACATCCCGATCATGTCTGCCCCGATGGACTCGGTGACCTCCCCGGCGACAGCCATTCAGATTGGCAAATTGGGCGGCGTCGGTGTGCTTGATCTCGAAGGGCTATGGACTCGTTACGAGGATCCCGAACCGATTTTTGATCGTATTGCGGCCGAGCCGGCCAAGAGTGCCACCGCGCTCATGCAGGAGGTTTACAGTGAGCCGATCAAGGATGAGCTGATTGTTGAGCGGCTGGCGCAGATCCGCAATTCGGGTCAGATCGTGGCGGGTGCCCTTTCCCCTCAGCGCACCCAGGAGCATTGGCGGACGGTGGTCAATGCTGGGGTGGACCTTTTCGTTATTCGAGGCACGACGGTTTCGGCCGAGCACGTTTCGTCGAATCGTGAGCCGCTCAATCTCAAGCGCTTCATTTACGAGCTTGACGTCCCGGTTATCGTTGGCGGTGCGGCGTCGTACACGGCGGCCCTGCACCTGATGCGTACGGGTGCGGCCGGTGTCTTGGCGGGCTTCGGCGGCGGGGCGACGACGGCGAATCGCCGCACGGTTGGTGTGGCCGTCCCCATGGCGACGACGGTTGCGGACGTGGCTGCCGCGCGTCGTGAATATATGGACGAGACTGGTGGGCGCTATGTGCACGTGATCGCCGACGGCCAGATTTCGACGTCGGGGGACCTGGTGAAGGCGTTCGCGTGCGGCGCGGACGGGGTCATGCTGGGTACGGCACTTGCGCGTTCGGCCGAGGCGCCGGGTAAGGGCTTCCACTGGGGTGCAGAGGTCTTCCACAAGAGCCTTCCGCGCGGGGAGCGGGTTCATGTGGGGACGCGAGCGCCGCTTGAGAAGATCATTTGTGGCCCGTCGGTGTCGGCTGATGGGCAGACGAATTTCACGGGCGCCTTGCGTCACGCGATGGCGATGACGGGCTACCTGGATTTGAAGGAGTTCCAGCGCGTTCAGGTGTCCGTCGGCAGGATGTAGTTTTCACGACGCCGTCCTCTCAGCTCCCAGCGCAAGCCCTCCCTTTCTCGCCCCGAGCGTGCAAAACTGGAACGTATCTAGTTTTAGTTTCAAAGGAGTGGCGATGACTGAGTACCGTGTTGAGCACGACACGATGGGCGAGGTGAAGGTGCCGCGCGAGGCTCTTTACCGCGCACAGACGCAGCGCGCGGTTGAGAATTTCCCGATCTCGGGCAAGCGATTGACGCCCGCCCATATTCAAGCGCTTGCGCAGATTAAGAGGGCGGCGGCGATTGCCAACCACGAGCTCGGAGTCGTGGACGAGGAGCGTAAGAACGCTATTGTGGCGGCGGCAGACGAGGTAATTGCCGGGCTGCATGAGGACCAGTTCCCGATTGACGTCTTCCAGACGGGTTCGGGAACGAGCTCGAACATGAACGTTAACGAGGTGATCTCGACTCTTGCTTCGCGGGAGGACCTTCCCATCCATCCCAACGATCACGTCAACGCTTCGCAATCGTCGAATGATGTCTTTCCGTCGTCGATCCATATCGCTGCGCTTGCGGCTTTGCGTGAGCACTTGTTACCAAAGCTTGAAGGGCTGGCGCAGTCCTTGGAGAAGAAGGCGGAGGAGTGGAAGGACGTCGTTACGTCGGGGCGCACGCACCTCATGGATGCCACCCCGATCACACTGGGGCAAGAATTTTCAGGCTTCGCGCAGCAGGTGCGCTATGGGATCGCGCGCGTGCAGGCTACGCAGGGGCGCTTGGCCGAGCTCCCGCTCGGCGGGACGGCCGTGGGGACCGGCATTAACACGCCCGCGGGTTTCTCTGAGCGAGTCATTGAGCTCATCGCCGAGCACATGGGGTTGCCATTCGTGGAGGCCGCCAATCACTTTGAAGCGCAGGCGGCGCAGGACTCGTTGGTTGAGACGTCGGGGGCGTTGCGGGTTCTTGCGGTGTCACTGGTGAAGATCGCCAACGATTTGCGGTGGATGGGATCCGGCCCGCGTGCGGGCATCGGCGAGATTCATCTTCCCGATCTCCAGCCGGGTTCGTCGATCATGCCTGGCAAGGTGAACCCGGTTATTCCTGAGGCGACCGTCCAGGTGGCCGCCCAGGTGATTGGCAACGACGCCGCCATCGCGTTCGCCGGTTCGCAGGGCAACTTCAATTTGCTGGTCATGCTGCCGGTGATGGCACAGAATCTCCTGGAATCGATCGAGATCTTGGGCAATGTGGCGCAGGCACTGGCCACGAAGACGGTTGACGGGCTGGTGGCAAACGAGGAGCGCTGCTTGGCGCTCGCCGAGTCGTCGCCATCGATCGTGACCCCGCTCAATCGCTACATCGGCTATGAGAACGCGGCGAAGATTGCCAAGCACTCGGTCAAGGAGAACATCACGGTCAAGCAAGCCGCGATCGATCTCGGTTTCGTCGAGCGGGGCGAGATCGATGAGGAGACGCTGAACAAGGCGCTCGACGTGACCACGATGGTCGGGGAGCGCTGAATGGACGATTCCGATCGGCAGGTTTGCTAAGAGCTGGTTGAACCGCAGGGGCCCAGGGCACGATTGCCCTGGGCCCCTCTACTCAGGGTATGAAAGTTCTGCATCCCTGATCGCACTCAGGGTTGAGTCATTCTCAGGGTGGATACGCTCGACTATTCATTCAGTGACTAGTTGGGGTAGTCTGAGGAGGAACTACTCGCTGAGTGAATAGAGAGGGTTGATGAGTACGCAATTCGCCGTCCTTGGCCTGCTCGCCAAGGAACCGAACTACGGCTACGAGCTCAAAAAGATGTACGACGATCTTTTCGCTGGGGACAAGCCCATTCTCCCCGGCCAGCTCTACGCCATCCTAGGGCGTCTCGCCCGTGACGCCGCGATCACCAAAATCGACGACACTGGTATATCCGGCGGACCGGAACGCACGCGCTACGCCGTCACCGACGTCGGACACGAGCGCCTTCTCGCTTGGCTGCGCCAACCCGAGGCTCCGGCTCCCACGCTCCAAGCCACCCTCTACATGAAGGTCATCCTCGCGCTCATGCTCGACGGCGACGCGGCTCCCTTCATCCACGACCAGAAGGTAGCCCACCTCGCCCGCATGCGAGAACTCGTCGCCCGGCGTCGTCGGGCAGCGCTCGCCGAACGCATCCTGCTCGACAACGCTATTTTCCACATCGAGGCCGACATCCGCTGGATGGACATGACCGCCAGCCGCCTCACTCACCTGAAGGAAGAACTATGGAACACGACATCATCCTCGAAGCCCGAAGCCTAAAGAAGGCATTCGGCCGCACCGAAGCCATGCGCGGCATCGACCTCAACGTGGAACGAGGCGAAATCCTCGCCATCATGGGGCCTTCCGGCTCCGGAAAATCCACCCTCCTGCACGCACTCGCTGCCATCGAGCGCCCCGACGACGGCACAGTATTCTTCAACGGCGTACGCATCGACAGCCTTTCCGACGCCGAGCGCACCATCCTCCGCCGCACCAAGTTCGGCTTCGTATTCCAGTTCGGGCAACTCGTGCCCGAACTGACGGCGCTGGACAATGTCATGGTGCCCCTCATGCTCGGCGGCGTGCGTAAGGGCGAAGCTGTACGGCGGGCTAAGGAATGGCTAGCGCGCGTCGGCCTAGCCGACCGAGCCGAGCTCCTGCCCGGCCAACTCTCCGGCGGTGAAGCCCAGCGTGTGGCTATCGCCCGCTCGCTCATCATCCGCCCCGAGATACTGTTTGCCGACGAACCGACCGGCGCCCTCGATTCCTTCAACTCCGAGCAGGTCATGGAGATGATCGTCCAGCTCGCTCGTGCAGAAGGCTTGACGGTCGTCATGGTCACCCACGAACCCATGATCGCCGCCTTCGCTGACCGAGAGATAGTGGTACGTGACGGCCGAATCGAGGCACAATGAGACTAGCAGCCAGCCTATTTCGTGCCAGCGCCAGGCAAAGCCGCGGACGGCTCACGATGCTCACCGGCGCCGTAGCCTTCGGCGTCCTCATCCTCTTCCTCTTCTCCGCCTACCATCACGCCATTTTCGACACCACCCACACCGCGTGGCGTACCGCCTACGACGAAGCCAGGCACGCCCGCGTTGAAGGCAACACCTCGGTAAGTACGCCCTCCGGTGAAGGCGACCCACTGTGGATGGAGTCGATCCTCTCCCCGGTTTTCAAACTCGGCGACGAAGCCATAAACACAATGCATGTGGCCACCGATGGCGGCTCTCCCGAAAAACCAGAAGGGCTGCCCGCCTGGCCAGAGCCAGGACAGTACTGGGTATCACCCGCTGTCGCACAGTTCCTCACCGATCACCCACAATACGACGCCGGTAGCCGCTTTGGCACCACACAGCTCGGCGTCCTGCCTGAGCAGATGCTCGCCAGCCCTGACGAGCACCTAGTCATCGTCGGAGCAGAACGCGCCGCTATCCCGGATGCGCTTCCCATCACCGACTTCCACCGCGACGGGCAAATCGCCAGCAACATCATCAGCGCTGTCATATACCTCGGCATCGTCATCGTGCTCTTCCCCGTGGTCATCCTCATTTCCATTGCCGCCAAGCTCGGCAGCGTTCAACGCGAACAGCGCTACGCTGCATTACGGCTGGTAGGAGCCACAAACAAGCAAATCCTCAGCATCGTCACCTTCGAATCGCTCGTCGCCGCCGTAGTCGGCTACGCGCTCGGCGCGCTCGCCTACCTAGCGACGCGTCCGCTCCTCTTCGACATCTCTTTCGGTCACAGGCAGTGGCCCAGCCGCATTAGTCTCACACCGTGGCACTGGATGATAGTCGCCCTGGCCACACTCGCCCTCATTTTCTTCTCTAACGCATGGGGCATGCGCGGCTTACGCGTCTCACCATTGGGCGTAGCTCGACAACAAAAACATGACGCCACTCCCAGAATTTGGCGTTTGCTCCCACTTCTAGCGGGCGTCGCGATCTTCACCTACATCTACGTCTCTATCACGGAAAACAAAGGAACCGCGCAGACCATCTACTTGATACTCGCCGGTGTCATGATGACGATGATCGGGTTGATCGTCGCCGGACCGTGGATCACCTACGCCCTCGGGGCGTTGGCCCGCAAGGCAGCCCAGTCAGCCGACATCTTCATCGGTTCATCCTACGTTCGCGCCCACGCAGGGCGAGTCTCTCGCTCGGTCGTCGGAGTAGTCCTCGCCCTTTTCGCAGGCAGCTTCTTCCTCACGGTAGTTTCAGACGTCGATTTAGACCGTTTCAAACAGAGCAACACCGAACTCGCCACGGGCGCGGTGAACGTGCAGGCGCCAGCAGAAGACCTTGCACGACTTGCGGAATTCACCTGGGTTAAGAACATCACTAACTTCCCACAGCTGGCCGGCGTCTACCGAGTCCTGCCCTGCGGTAGCGCCCGCGACTACCTGCCAAATGTGCGCTGCGATGGCGGCGTCGTCGGCTTCAACCCCTACACAGATAAAAAGGACGCCTACCTTATCGGGGCAGATCTGCGCGAGATAGCGCGATTGCTTGAAGAGCGCGGAGCCTATATCGAATACGACCCGGCGGGCGATCCGGTCGCCGAAAATGTGGCATTCATTCAACTGCGCGAAGCGGCCGACATCGACCATCTGCGCACAGCCCTCAAAGACCAGGCACTTAACCCGGATCTGTCTATTCGTGATGGCAGAGGCGGCAGGGGCATGAACACGCAGATTTATACGCTGACGATGATGACCTACATGGGCATCGGAGTAACGCTGATCGTGTCGGTGATCTCGCTGGTCGTGTCCACTTACGCGGGCTTGCTGGAGCGGCGCAGGTCGCTATTGAGCCTCCGGCTGTCCGGTATGAAGGTCAGCCAGCTGGGCCGGATGGTTCTTGTTGAATCCGTGGTGCCGCTCGTCATCATGGCGAGCCTGGCCACTGGCTGCGGAATCGGTGCTGGCTTCGTGCTCATGCATTCGGTGTCGCATAGCCTCGATGCGCGATTTACGGCGACGTATGTCGTCGTGCTCATCGGCGCGCTGATCGGAGCGGCGCTGGCTATCTCCGCGATTCTGCCGTCGCTGAAGAAGATGACGCAGCTATCGGTCAACCGGACGGAATAGGCGCAAGTGGGCCACCTACTTACCTGCGTAACGGTAGACGTTGGTCTGGCGAGCTTCGAAGCCGCAGCGCTGGTAGAGGCGGTTAGCGGCCTCGCGCGAGGGACGTGATGTCAGATCAACCGTTTTGGCGCCGCGCTTTGTAGCCAGATCACATGCGGCTTCGACGAGTGCGCGGCCAGCGCCCTTCCCGCGGGCTGCGTCGTCAACTACCACGTCCTCGATCCAAGCACGGACGCCGGTCGGGATAGCGAAAGTGACGAGGGTGAGCATGCCCTGGATCTCGCCCTCATCCTTGTAAAGGAGCAGGTCAATGGCCTGTTGGGCGATTAGCTGTTCGATCTGCTCAATGTCCATCGGCTGGGCAGAGGAGAGCTGGGGGATGAGGCGGGCGAAAGCAGCCTCGAGCTCTGGAGTGGCTGATGTGGCAAGTTCGATCATGGGTGTCCTTTCTGATGTGTGAATCTGTGGGAGTTTTCTGGACCGATCTTCGTATATACGAAGATCGGTCCAGAATCGTCCCGCAGATTTCCGGCAAACGCTAAATAATCTCCATCGCCTGGCGTGCGATGGCCAGTTCCTCGTTGGTGGGAACCACGCAGACGGTAACCGCCGAATCTTCGGTGGAGATCACACGGGCTTCCTTCGACCGAACGGAGTTCTTCTCCAGATCGAGCTTCACGCCAAAGGGTGCCAGGCGCTCACACACGCGCTCGCGCAGGCGCGAATCGTTCTCGCCCGCACCGGCAGTGAAAGTGAGGGCATCCAGGCCACCCATCACGGCAGTGTAGGCACCGATGTAGTGGATCAGGCGGTGGACGTAAACCTCGAGGGCTTCCTGCGCATTCGTATCGCCCTCGTCGGCGAGCTTCCACACCTGGCGCATGTCATTGTCGCCAGCCAGCCCTTTCAAGCCAGACTGCTTGTTAAACAGCGTGTCGATCTCGTCGATGCTCATGCCCGCCTGGCGAACCAGGTGGAAGACGGCGGCAGGATCGATGTCGCCGGTACGCCCGCCCATGACCAGGCCTTCCAGCGGAGTCAGGCCCATTGAGGTGTCCACGGCCCTACCGTTGACCACAGCCGAGGCCGAGGCACCATTACCCAGGTGCAAAACGATCTGCTTGAGGTCCTCACGGTCCAGCATCTGGCTGACCTGCCCGGAGACGAACTGGTGGGATGTGCCGTGGGCGCCGTAGCGGCGGATCTGGTACTTTTCGGCCACGGCGCGGTCGATTGCGTAGGTGGCGGATTCGTTCGGGAGGGACTGGAAGAACGCAGTGTCGAAGACGGCGATGTTCGGCACGTCGAACATCTCGCGAGCAACCTTGATGCCCTTGAGGTGGGCGGGGTTGTGGAGCGGGCCGAGCGGGGAAAGGTCGTCGATAAGCTGCTGAACCTCGTCGGTGATGAGCGCGGCCTTGTTGAAGTACTTGCCGCCTTGGACGACGCGGTGGCCGACGGCCTTGATGCCAGCCTCGGCCAGCGACGGGCCGTGCGTGTTGAACATGTTGATCACCAGGGTCAGGCCCTCGGCGTGATCGGCGATGGCCTGATCGAGTTCGAAGGACTCGCCACCGACCTCGTGCTCGAGGTGGGAGGTCGACTCACCGATGCGCTCCACGAGTCCCTTGGCGAGTGAGTCGCCGCTGACGGGGTCGATGAGCTGGTACTTGATCGAGGACGATCCAGAATTGATAACCAGTACGGTCATGGTTCTCCTTTTAGTTCTGTGCCTGGATGGCGGTGATGGCAACGGTGTTGACGATGTCCTCGACGAGTGCGCCGCGGGAGAGATCATTGACCGGCTTGTTCAGGCCCTGCAGGACCGGGCCGACGGCGACCGCGCCCGAGGAGCGCTGGACGGCTTTGTAGCCAATGTTTCCCGCGTTGAGGCTCGGGAAGATGAAGACGGTGGCCTGCCCGGCGACCGGGGAGCACGGGAGCTTGGTGGCGGCGACCTTGGCGTCGACGGCGGCGTCGTACTGGATCGGCCCCTCGATGAGGAGGTCGGGGCGCTGCTCCTTGGCAATGCGGGTGGCTTCCACGACGGCGTCGACATCCGGTCCCTTGCCAGAAGTACCGGTGGAGTAGGAGAGCATGGCGACCTTAGGCTCGACGCCGAACTGCTTAGCGGTCTCGGCCGAAGAGATGGCGATGCCGGCAAGCTGCTCGGGGGTGGGGTTGGTAGTCACGGCGCAGTCGCCATAGACGTAGACCCGGTCCTCCATGAGCATGAGGAAGCAGGAGGAGACGAGAGCGGCCCCCGGCTTGGTCTTGATGATCTGGAAGGAGGGCACGATGGTGTTGGCGGTGGTGTTGATAGCGCCGGAGACCATGCCGTCGGCGTCGCCCATGTGGACCATCATGGTGCCGAAGTAGGACAGGTCCTTAATCGTCTCGACGGCCTGATCGTAGGTGACGCCCTTCTTCTCGCGCAGGCGAGCGAATTCGGCGGCGTACTTAGCGACGTAGGCGGGGTCGGCGGGGGAGACGATCTGGGCGGCGCTGAGGTCGAAGCCGAGCTCGGCGGCGTGGGCACGTACCTCGTCGGCGTCGCCGAGCAGGATGATGTCGGCAACTTCGCGGCGGATCAGCTCGTCGGCAGCCGCGAGGATGCGCTCGTCGGTGGCCTCGGGCAGGACGATGCGCTTGCGCTGCGCGCGGGCACGCGAAATGAGCGAGGAGGTGAAGCTCAACGGGGTGACGACGTTCGAGCCGTGCTCCATCGCCTCACGCACGATGGCGCGCCCGGCGTCGGACAGCTCGACAGCTTCGCCGTCGTAGAAGTAAACGATCGGTGTGTGAGCGTCCTGCGGGGCCTGCTCTTCTTCAACCCGGTGCTCGGCCGAGGTGACGGCGACGCCGGAGATCGGTGCGTTTTCGCCCTGGATCTCGAGCGCGACGAGGTGGGAGAGGTTGACGATCTGCTCTGGGGTGCGAAGTGCGCCCGAGACGACGAGGAAGACGGAGGTGGCGAGGTTGGCGGCCGCGCGGCCGGTGCGAGCGAGGACGCCGGGGTTAACCGGGTCGCCATCGAGCAGGCCGAGGATGAGGACGGCGTCGAAGCCCCGGGCGTAGTCGGTGTAGCGCTTGACGAGGTCGGTCATGGCGGCCTCTTCGTCACGGACGTAGGCCTGGCGGGTGGTGCCCCATGCGACGTCGAGGTCCTCTTCGCGGCCGATGAGCGCTAGCAGGTCAACGAACTCGCCGTCGGTTTCGATCGGGCCATTGGTGAAGGCGCGGAAAAGGCCGAGGTTGGGGTAGTCCTGCTTGAGCTGGTCAATGACCGCACGAACAACCGGGCGTGTTCCCGAATTGCCCTCTGCGGCGGTGAAGTAGACGCTCTTAGTCATGTCATCCTCTCTGATTAATGGACAAAGCGCGGCTTGGCCGTGCACACTTCCTATCGTCCCACGTTTGTGACTCGCGATGACACCGGTTGCCGCATAATGCCATTGACCCCACGTTTTGTGGGGTGCGAGAAACATCACCCGTGCCAGGGAGGAGGCTTGATGTCACGACGTCGTCCGCGTTCGCAGCGCCGATCGGCTCACCAACGCGCTATTCGGCCTGCGTTGCGTGGTGGAATAAATGCTTCGCCGGTGGTTTTGCCGGAAGGAGAGTTTTCGACGTTGGGCCAGTGGGCCGAACATCGCTTCGGCCGTGCGGGCGCGGCCGTTTTTGACGGTGACATTTTCTACGACTTCTGCCAGCCGGCCCACGCCAGCGATCCCTATCGGCCCGGCGTGCGCGTGCACATTTTCCGGCCCGTCCCCGATGAACCCCCGCAGCCCATCCTCCTCGACGTGGTTGAGCGGGGCGAGCGCTTCGTCGTCGTCGACAAACCGCACGGCATTGCTACGATCCCGCGCGGGTCCTACGTGGCCAGGTCTGTGACGGTAGCGGCACGGCGGCAATTTTCCAACGACGACGTCGCGGCGGCCCATCGCCTCGATGCCGAAACCGCAGGACTCGTGCTCTTGACAGAGGATCCGCGCTGGCGTGGCCCCTATCAGGACATGTTTGCGCGCCGGGCGGTGGGCAAGGCCTACCGGGCGGTGGCGCCGGCCGTTGACCTGGAGGCGCTCACGACTCGGCTGCCCGGCATCGTGAATGGTCCCGACGCCGACGGCTGGATTCAGGTCGATCTTTTTCTGACGCGGTCGGCGGGCGAGATCTCGGTTCGTGTGGAGCCGGGCGAGCCTAATTCGCGAACCTATATCCGGAAGGTGAGGCATATCGCGGCACCGAACCCGGCCGGGTCGCAGCCGCTGGCGCTGTATGAGATGCGCCCGATCACGGGACGCCTGCACCAGTTGCGGGCGACGCTCAACCACCTGGGTGCGCCCATCACCGGCGACCCGCTTTACCCGAAGGTGCTCTCCCTGGAGGAGACGGCCGCTCGCGCCTTCCCCACGCAGTTGCTTGCGGCGGAATTGAGTTTCGTCGATCCAGTCGATGGCGAGCATGTGCATATACGGACGCGTAGGACACTGCAGTTCTTGACCCTGTAGGCTAGGGGCGTGAGTGAACTACGCCCCGTTTTAGTAATTGATAATGGAGCTCAGAATGCTCAGCTGATCGCGCGGCGCGTGCGAGACGCTGGATATTACTCGGAGCTCGTGCCTCATTCGTGGAGCGCGGACAAAGTGCTGGCCAAGGAGCCACGCGCGATCATCCTCTCGGGTGGTCCGTCCTCGGTTTATGTTGATGGCGCCCCGCAACTCGACCCCGCCCTGCTCGAAGCTGGCATACCCGTGCTTGGCATTTGCTATGGCTTCCAGCAGATGACTCACGCCCTGGGCGGCGTGGTCGGGCGAACTGATTTGAAAGAATACGGAACGACGCCGGCGGACATGGTTCGCGACGGCGTCGTGACCGGTCCCGCCGGACGTTCCGCGACCGTGTGGATGAGCCACGGCGACGCCGTGACGCGTGCTCCCGAGGGCTTTACCGTGACGGCCACGACGCCGGGCGCGGACGTGGCAGCCATGGAAAATGTGGACAAGAAGTTGTTTGGCCTGCAGTGGCACCCCGAAGCCAAACACTGCGAATACGGCCAGGAGCAGATTGAGGCGTTCTTGCGTGACGGTGCTGGTCTGGAGCCGAACTGGGATTCGTCCTCGGTGATTGAGGACCAGATCCGTAAGATTCGTGAGCAGGTGGGGGACAAGCACGCCATCTGCGGGCTGTCCGGCGGAGTTGATTCTTCTGTGGCTGCAGCCCTCGTGCACAAAGCCATAGGCGATCAGCTCACCTGCGTGTTCGTCGACCATGGACTGCTGCGTAAGGGCGAGGCCGAGCAGGTCGTGCGTGATTACGCGGGCTCGCTGGGTATCCGCGTGGTGGCGGTTGACGAGTCAGAGCGATTCTTGAGCGCTCTCGACGGTGTGACTGATCCGGAGACCAAGCGCAAGATCATTGGCCGTGAATTCATCCGTTCCTTCGAGGCCGCGCAGCGAGCGCTCATCGAAGAAGCCGGCGCCGAGGGCAAGGAAATTAAGTTTCTTGTTCAGGGCACGCTGTACCCTGACGTGGTGGAGTCGGGCGGGGGCGACGGCACCGCTAACATCAAGTCCCATCACAATGTGGGCGGCCTGCCTGAAGACCTGGACTTCGAGCTTGTGGAACCGTTGCGCGACTTGTTTAAGGACGAGGTGCGCGCGATTGGCCTGGAGCTGGGGCTGGATGAGAAGCTGGTGTGGCGGCAGCCCTTCCCTGGCCCGGGCCTGGGTATCCGCGTGGTCGGCGCGGTGAACCGTGAGCGCCTGGATATCCTGCGCGAGGCCGATGCGATCGTGCGTGAGGAGCTCTCCGCCGCCGGTCTGGACCGTGAAATCTGGCAGTGCCCGGTGGTGCTGCTGGCCGACGTGCGTTCCGTGGGTGTGCAGGGCGATGGGCGAACGTATGGCCATCCGATTGTGCTGCGCCCGGTGTCTTCCGAGGACGCGATGAGCGCGGACTGGACACGCATTCCCTACGACGTGCTGTCGAAGATCTCCAGCCGCATCACCAACGAGGTGGATGAGATTAACCGCGTGGTGCTTGATGTGACGAGCAAACCGCCGGGGACCATCGAATGGGAGTAATAGAGTAAATCTCTGTGCTCAGTGGAGCGTGTGGCCCGGCCGATCGGTGTGATCGGCCGGGCCACGTTCGTTGTGTGTGAGGGTCTGGTGGGTGTGGGTTGGTGCGTGCGGATTGGCGTGCGCCGCTCCCGTGGCGCTCCGTCCATGACGCACCTTTCCCTTAGCGACGCACTTCTCCGCCAATGACGCACCTAACACCGGCGTTTGAAGTGCGTCACGAACGCCGAGGTGCGTCACCAGTGGCAAGGTGCGCCGCTAAGGCCTCGCCGGGGACCAACCATGTAAGCCCGCTCGGCACCCTCTGCGGACTTGAGAGTTTTTGTCAGGATCTTGAGCGTGCGTCGTCGCCTTAATTCTCTCTTAGAAATGAGTGGAATGAGCAGGAATATGCCGCGCGCACATGGGGTGAAGTATCCAGTACAAAGGGTGAATGTCGTTGGAGAGGGAGCCGAATCACGAACGGAAATACAACGGCACATCGAAAGGGGTTTCATTTGTAGGCAAATACCCTACAATTGAAACATGGTGAACATGAATCATTCCGGCGCTATCGCCCAGCTCGCTGAGTCTGAGGGCGTATTTACGACAGCTCAAGCTAAACGGCTAGGCATTACCCGGGATGCACTCCACGATGCCTGTGAATCTGGCCGGGTCGTAAGGGTCATGCGCGGGGCTTATCGAATGATTGGGTCTGGTTCTTCCTATACCGATGAGCTTGCTGCGATATGGAAGCTGACCTCTCCGGCGAAGTTTACTCACGAGCGGCTTGTCTTTGCGGATTGGGATGGAATTGCTATTGGTGGCTCCACTGCCTCGGCGCTTCTCGAAATCGGCGACTTTCACCTCTCTCCGTTCCGCATTTATACGCCGTCGCGATTTAACTCGAGAAATCCTTCAGCAAGTTTCGCGAAGCGCAGGGTTGCCCGCCACGACGTGATGTTTGCTCACGGTGTGTTAGTTACGCGTCCTGAACGCACGGTATTTGACCTGGTCGTTGACGATGAGGACCTTTCCCTCGTTGCTGCTGTTCTGGAGGACGCCTGGCTGTCGAGTAACGACTTCGACTTCGCCAGGCTCGAACTACTTCTCCAAGACCACTTCGGCGAGGATGTAACCGCTGACCTCCTCCAAGGTTTGCTCAGTGATGCTCATCTGAGTGATAAGGCGGCGAAGCGATGATATATAAAAGTCCTGCTGCACTTGAAATGGCGCTCAAGGCCGCTGCAGTGTCCTCTCCGTTTGATACAAACCGTGCCGTTTCGTCGTTCTATTTCCATAGACTCTTGTACCGCGTATTTTCGAGCGGCAATAACGAATTCGTGCTCAAAGGCGGCCATGCGGTTTTGGCACGAACCACAGATGCACGGGCAACTCGAGACATCGATTTGGTGACACAAGCAAGTGACCTTTTCGACGCGGTGACGAGGCTAAGGGAACTCGTTCAAAGGGACGCGGGGGACTTCATTGCCTTTGAATACCTTGGATCGCGGCCGATCAAGGCTGAGCAGGAGTACCGTCGCGGATTTTCGGTTCGCTTCTTGCCAGTCATGGGAGCAAAACGAATGAAACCTATTTCTATCGACCTTGTCATTGACGAGGTGCCGATCGACGGGGTGGAAGTCATCGCCCCTGCAGACCGGATAGGGATCCAGGGAATACCGTCCTGCGATTACTTTGTGTACCCCGTGGAGAATGGTCTAGCAGACAAAGTTTGCGCGCTTATTGAAGAGCATGATGGTCGCCCCTCATCAAGGGTGAAAGACCTCGTCGATCTTGCTGTCTATGCGACAACCGCGCACGTCAATGGTGCGAAACTCAGCAAATGCCTGCGTCGAGAAACCGCGGTCAGGGGAATTGAATATCCCGAGGTCTTCGAGCTTCCTGCCGTTTGGGGAACGAGTCAGGCAAGGCAATTCGCAAAACTCTGGGAAGGAACGGGTTTGCCAAGTTGGCTGAAACCTATCGAGGCGGCATATCATTTGGCCTCGAGTCTGTTGGATCCCGTGTTGAGTGCTGAGGCAGACGGTTTGTGCTGGAATCCCGCCGCGCTGAGGTGGGAGTAGCACGCAAGTATGCGAGGGGTTCCAACGTCCTCGACGAAGGATTTCGAATCAGTCACTATGTTGGATTTTCGGCCAGTGCGTCGGATATCGAGTAGCCATTATGGCAGTGACGCGGAGAATCCTGCAAGAGTCGCCTCGCTACGCTACAGTTATCGCCAACCGCTGAGGAGACTGCCATGGCCACCATCATCCGCGACGGCGAACCGCTCGCCAGTTTTTTCGCGCCTGTCCTGTCCAAAATCGCCCTCGACTCACACCGCGAACGTGCCATCGAGGTGCTCGAATGGGTGGAGCGAACGTACCCGCAGCTCGGCTGGCGAATCGCGTGGAATCAGCCCATGGCCACGGATCATGGCACGTTCATCATCGGCTTCTCCTATGCGAGCAAGCACATGGCCGTGGCGGGGGAGGGGGAGATTATCGGCGTCTTCGCCGATGAGCTTCGCGAGCGAGGGATTTCCCACGGCACCAAGCTTTTCCGTTTGCCGTGGGAGCAGCCCGTTCCCTACGATTTTCTGGCCACGGTCATCGAGTACAACATCGAGCAGAAGAAGGATGTATCAACCTTCTGGCGTCCGTGATTCTGCCCGCGGCCCGCGCATAGATCGGCTTCCGCTGCGGCGCACTTCACGACGCCGTCGGGGCGCTTCCAGCGCGCCGTCGCGTTGCGCCGTGAACCGTCGGGTCGTGAACTTGCGACGCCCGGCCTTGACGTCCCTGGCTCTTCCACGCCCTGACCTGGCGCGCTGCGAGGCGGACGGGCTCTGGTGTAAGGCGCGCGACGGCGTCGTTAGCGGGGAGCCTGACAAAAAGTGTCGGGGGCCTGAATTAGGCTGAAGTAGCTATGTCAGATGCTTATATGAATGCTATGGATCGTCTGCGGGCTCGTGTGTCGGCCGCGCAGCAGATGAACGACCCGCGCGGGGTCGTCAATTCGCGTGGGCCCGTGCCTGATGGGCGATGGGAAGCGCCGCCAGCGGATGGCCGGAAGGCGAACATGGCTGGCGGGGCGGATGAGGCGATGCTCGCGGGTCTGAACGCTCAGCAACGTGCGGCGGTTGTCCATGCGAGCGGGCATCTTCTGGTGGTGGCGGGTGCCGGCTCGGGCAAGACGCGCGTGCTGACTACTCGCATTTCGCACCTGATTGCGTCGGGCAAGGTGCGCCCGAGTGAGATTCTTGCGATCACCTTCACGAACAAGGCGGCGAAGGAGATGCGCGAGCGCCTGGAGGTCATGATCGGCCCCACCGCGCAGCGCATGTGGATTTCGACCTTTCATTCGGCGTGCGTGCGGATTTTACGGTCAGAGCATGAGGCTCTGGGGATGCGCTCTACGTTCACGATCTACGATTCAGCCGATTCGAATCGGCTGATGACGATGGTGGTACGCGAGGAAAATATTGACGGCAAGCAGTTCACTCCCAAGGCGCTTCTTCGCCGCGTGTCTGATCTGAAGAATGAGATGGTGGGACCGGGCGAGTTCGAGTGCCGGGATCTGGATCGAGACGATCGCGTGGTCGCGCAAGCCTACTCTGGCTACCAGCGGCGCTTGCGGGCGGCGAACGCCGTCGATTTCGATGACCTCATCATGCTCACCGTCAAGCTTTTGCGTGATAACCCCCAGATTGCCGAGCACTATCGCAGGCGCTTCCGCCACATTCTGGTGGACGAATATCAGGACACGAACGTGGCGCAGTACGAATTGATCCGCGTGCTCGTCGGGAATGAGTCCGATGTGCCGCACGGGGAGCTGACCGTGGTTGGCGACGCCGACCAGTCGATTTACGCCTTCCGTGGCGCCACGATCCGCAACATTCAAGATTTCGAGCAGGATTTTCCGAACGCCACCTCGATTTTGCTCGAGCAGAATTACCGGTCGACTCAAAATATTTTGTCGGCCGCCAACGCGGTGATCGCGAACAACGCCGGGCGACGGCCGAAGCGACTGTGGACCGATTCGGGCAGTGGCGAGAAGATCGTGGGCTACGTGGCGGACGCGGAGTCGGACGAGGCCGCGTTCGTCGTCGAGGAAATCGACCAGTTGCGGGGCAAGGGTTACGTGTACGGGGACATGGCGGTCTTCTACCGAACTAACGCCCAGTCACGATCGCTCGAAGAAATGTTTGTGCGTTCGGGGATCCCCTACAAGGTTGTGGGCGGCACGAAATTCTACGACCGCAAGGAAATCAAGGACGCGATCGCCTACCTGCAGGCCATCGCCAATCCTGATGACACGGTCTCGATTCGCCGTATTCTCAATGAGCCTCGCCGTGGGTTGGGCGCGAAGGCAGAGGACACGGTCGCGGCGCATGCTGCTCGCTACGGGATGTCCTTTGGTGCTGCGCTGACCGACGTCGCCCACCCGGATGCCGCTGCCGCGGCGGGCCGGACGGCGGTGGAGGGGCTGCAGGCTCGCGCCGCCAACGCGATGCGCGAGTTCGTCACGATGCTTGAGGAGATTCGCGGGAAGGCGGAGGCGGGCGCCGCTCCCGCCGACGTGCTAGACGAGGTCATGGACCGCTCCGGCTACCTGCCCGTGTTGCAGAAGTCAAACGACCCGCAGGACGAGGTCCGGGTGGAGAATCTTGCCGAGTTCCACTCGGTGGCCTCGGATTTTTCAGTGGTTAACGACGGCGGCACGCTGGGCGACTTCCTCGACCAGGTGTCCCTCGTGGCCGATTCCGACCAGATTCCTGATGGCGACGGCGGCGAGGGCGAGGTCGTGCTCATGACCGTGCACACAGCCAAGGGCCTCGAATTCCCGGTGGTGTTCGTGACTGGCATGGAGGATGGCACGTTCCCGCACATCCGGGCGATGAATTCGCCGTCCGAGCTGGAGGAAGAACGCCGCCTGGCCTACGTTGCCTTCACCCGTGCTCGCCAGCGCCTCTATATCACCCGCGCGGGCACGCGCTCGCAGTGGGGCGCTCCCCAGGAGCTGCCCGCTTCGCGCTTCCTCGAGGAAATTCCGGCCGACGTGATGGACTGGCGGCGGGACGAGTCCTCGATGCAGACTCTGCGCGGCGCGGCCAGCTGGGGGCGCTCGCGGTATTCAAAGTCCTGGAATGACGACGATTTCGCGCCTGCCTTTGGTGCGACCGGCGGCACGGCGGCCAACAAGCCCTTCGTGCCGAGTAAGTTTGGCTCCTCGCCATCCGCGCCGGCAGCGAGTGCCGGTGGGCGCCCGGCCGGCGTTTCGGGACGGGCCGATGCCTCCTCGCGGGCGGGCAAGGCGGCGTCGGGAGCTGCGGGGCAGACCGGTGCGGCGGCGGGCAAACTGGAGACGACCGGCCTGGCCGTCGGAGACAAGGTACGTCACAAGTCCTTCGGGGTTGGAAAGATCATTGCTTTCGAAGGCCAGGGGCGTTCCACGATCGCAAAGGTCAAGTTCAATTCGGGCCCGACGAAGCGGCTGATGTTGCGCTTCGCGCCCCTGGAGAAGGTCTCATGAATTACTCGCTTCGCACCCCACGTCCGGCTGAGGACACGACTCGCGCTCGGCCGTCCGGCCACCTGCCTGCGTCCATGGCTGATCACGGCGGCTACATCTCCGGGCTCGATGGTCTGCGCGCGCTCGCCGTGGCCTCCGTGATCGCCTATCACGTCTTCCCGGGCGTGGTGAAGGGAGGCTTCCTCGGGGTCGACGTCTTCTTCGTTATTTCTGGCTTCCTCATCACAACGTTGTTGCTACGCGAGGACCGGGCCTACAACTTCATCAATCTCAAGGCCTTCTGGCAGCGCCGAATTCGGCGTCTGGTACCGGCACTCGTTGCCCTCATTCTGGTGGTGGTTCCGGCGGCGCTGGCGGTCCATCGCGATTTGTTGGTGGGCATTCGCCGGCAGGTGCTCGGCGCCCTGACCTTTTCGACGAACTGGCTCGAAATCGCGCATGGCTCTTCCTACTTCGACCAGACGACTCCGAACCTTTTCAAGAACTTCTGGTCACTGGCCATTGAGGAACAGTTCTATCTGTTCTGGCCACTTCTGATGCTCGTGGTGTTGGCTCTCCTTCCGAGCTGGCGCTCGCGCCTGGCTCTCGCCAGCGTAATAGCGGTGACGTCGGCCGGGTTGATGATGGTGCTCTTCAACGGCGAGGCCCTGAGCACGCTGTACTACGGCACCCATACTCACATCTTCGGCATCGCGATCGGCATCGGGTTGGCCTTCCTGTGGGCCGACCCGTCGGCGCGGGTGCTTGGCCAGGAGCATTGGCGCCGGTACAGCTCGTGGTACGGGTGGGCGGCGCTGGGCCTGCTCGCGGTCTTCATTTTCATCCTGCCCGACACGGGCCCGTGGGCGTACATGGGTGGCATGTTCATCGCGTCATTGCTCGCCGCGGTCGTGATCGGCGCGATGATCGCGCCGGGTTCGATGTTGGCTCTGATCGGCGAGGGGCGCGTGCTTCGTTGGATTGGCACACGTTCGTACGGCCTCTACCTGTGGCATTGGCCGGTCCTGGTGATCTCGGGAGTGGCCTTCCCGGTGGCCGTCGGCTCGCCTGCATACGTCGGCAGGTCCCTTGTAGCGCTGCTCGTGACGGCGATCGTGTGCGAGGTGTCCTACCGCTACCTAGAAACCCCGGTGCGCCGGCGGGGCATTCGCGCCTTCGTGCGGAGTTTCTACGACGCCGTCGTGGCCGGTAGCGCCGCCAAGGTGGGGGCTGGTCTTGTGGCGCTGTTGGCGTTGGCCACGATCCTTGGTCTCATTCTCGCTCCGGCCAAGAGCCAGACTCAGCTCATGATCGAGGGAAATGAATCGCCGGTTGGCGCGATTCCCAGCGGCGCCCCCGCGGACAAGGGGCCGCTCCTGCCACCGTCGGCCCTCGTGCCGTCGCTGAATACCTCGATGCCGGCATGGCCGGAGGTCACCGCGATTGGGGATTCGATGGTGGTGGCCTCCAAGACCGGGCTCGAGGCTGCGATGCCGGGCATGACCTTCCTCGCCAAGTCGAATCTCAAGTGGTCGGACGCCCCCGGCGTCGTGGATGCGGGGCTTGCGCAGGAGGCCATCGGCCGAGTCGCAGTCGTCGATTACGGTACGAACGGCGGAGTGCCCGAGGAAGACGACGTGCGCCGGGTTATCCAGGGCCTCGGCCCAGAACGCATGATTCTCCTCGTCAACCTGTATTCGCCCTCGACGTTCATCGAGTCCTCCAACGCCTCCCTGGCGAAGATCGCAGGGGAGTATCCGAACGTATATCTCGTTGACTGGCACAAGGTGGCTGCGGACAATCCGGACCTGCTCCAGGTGGACGCCACGCACACCACGATCGCGGGCGCAAACTTTTATGGCAATCTCGTGAAGGAATCTATTGAAAAATTTTCCGTGCAGCTGACGCTCGGTGTCGGAATTCGGCAGAACTCGCTCATAGAGTAGAAAGTCCTAGAAAACCTTCGCGAACGGGGGCGATCTTCGGTATGCTCAAAGAGATGTCTCGACGCCGAGACAATCGGGGATATTCGCCAAGCGAAAGGATATTTCGTGGATCTCTACGAGTACCAAGCGCGTGACCTCTTTGCCAAGCACGGCGTTCCCGTGCTTGCGGGCAAGGTTGCCAGCACACCGGATGAAGCATTCGAGGCAGCGACGGAGCTGCTCAAGGAAGGCGACCTCGTGGTCGTCAAGGCCCAGGTTAAGACGGGCGGCCGCGGCAAAGCGGGCGGTGTCAAGCTTGCGCGTAGCGCCGAGGAAGCCAAGGAGAAGGCCGAGGAGATTCTCGGCATGGACATCAAGGGGCACACCGTCCATCGCGTGCTCATCGCCGCAGGCGCGGACATTGCCGAGGAGTATTACTTCTCGATCCTGCTGGACCGCTCGCAGCGGCGCTACCTCGCCATGTGCTCGGTCGAGGGCGGCATGGAGATCGAACAGCTCGCCGTCGAGCGCCCGGAGGCACTGGCCAAGGTTGCGGTCAACCCGATCGAGGGTGTCACGGAGGCTAAGGCACACGAGATCGTCGACGCCGCCGGATTCCCCGAGGAGCTCAAGGGCCAGGTGGTCGAAGTTATCGTCAAGTTAGGCGAGGTTTACGCGGGGGAGGACGCCACACTTGTGGAGGTCAACCCGCTGGTCAAGACCTCCGGCGGCGAGATCATCGCGCTGGACGGCAAGGTAACCGTGGATGATAACGCACGCTTCCGTCAGCCCGATCACGAGGCACTCGTCGATAAGCAGACGGAAAACCCGCTCGAGGCGAAGGCGAAGGGCCTCGGCCTGAACTACGTCAAGCTCGACGGTGGCTCCGTGGGCATTATCGGAAACGGTGCGGGCCTCGTGATGTCCACTCTCGACGTCGTCGCCTACGCCGGCGAGGAGTACGGCGTGGGGCCGGCCAACTTCCTCGATATCGGAGGTGGCGCGGACGCGACCGTCATGTCCAACGGTCTGGACGTGATCTTGGGTGATCCTGATGTGAAGTCGGTATTCGTCAACGTCTTTGGCGGTATCACCGCCTGTGATCAGGTGGCGACCGGAATCGTGAAGGCGCTGGAGATACTTGGCGATGCGGCGACGAAGCCGATCGTCGTGCGACTCGACGGCAACAACGTCGCGGAGGGGCGAGCGATTCTTCAGGAGGCGAACCACCCGCTGGTGACGCTTGTTGGCACGATGGATGGTGCTGCCGCCAAGGCAGCCGAGTTAGCCGCGAAGTAGGGGTTAAGGCATGGCTATTTTTCTTGACAAGAACGACAAGGTCATCGTCCAGGGAATGACCGGCGCCGAAGGGCAGAAGCACACGCGCCGCATGCTCGGCGCGGGAACCCAGATCGTGGCGGGAACCAACCCGCGCAAGGCTGGCACCACGGTGGACTTCGAGGTGACCCCGATTGGTTACGGCGCGCAGGAGCGCCAGGACGGAACGGTCTCGGTGCCCGTCTATGGGACGGTTGCTGAGGCGAAGGCGGCCACGGGTGCCGAGGTCTCCGTCATCTTCGTCCCGCCGGCATTTGCCAAGGCTGCGGTGATTGAGGCAGTCGATGCCGGGATGTGCCTCGTCGTCATCATCACCGAGGGCATCGCGGTGAAGGACACGGCCGAGTTCTTCACCTACGCCGCCGACAAGGGTGTTCAGCTCATCGGGCCGAATTGCCCGGGCATCATCACGCCTGGCCAGTCCAACGTGGGCATCACGCCGCCGGATATCACGGGCCCGGGCCGTATCGGCCTCGTGTCTAAGTCGGGCACGCTGACCTACCAGATGATGTACGAGCTGTCCGACATCGGATTCACCACCTGTATCGGCATCGGCGGCGACCCCGTCATCGGCACCACCCACATCGACGCGCTCAAGGCTTTCGAGGCCGATCCGGAGACGGACCTCATCGTGATGATTGGTGAAATCGGTGGCGACGCCGAAGAGCGCGCCGCCGCCTTCATCAAGGACAACGTCACCAAGCCGGTGGTTGGCTACGTTGCAGGCTTCACCGCCCCCGAGGGCAAGACGATGGGCCACGCGGGCGCCATCGTCTCGGGTTCGGCGGGAACGGCAGCCGCGAAGAAAGAGGCGCTCGAAGCCGTCGGCGTTAAGGTTGGAAAGACGCCGACCGAAACGGCCAACCTCGCCCGGGAGATCTTGGGCAAGTAGCCGTGAGATCTTGGGCCCGTAACCGGGGCGTGTGGCCGTGGCCCAGGCTAACGACGTGAAAAGACTGTGGAGAGTCATGGAACTGACAAGTAAGAGCGGCATGCCGCTACGTGTTGAGCACAACGAGGCGCAAGCTCGCTTCGAGATTTTTGCCAACGACGAGCGCGTGGGCCTCGTCGAATACGTTCGTAACGGCGACGCGGTGATTTTCACCCACGCGGAGGTCTCGCCGTCGGTGAGCGGGCAGGGTGTCGGAACGGCACTCGTGCGCAGCGCGCTGGATGGCGTGCGTGAACGCGGCCTGACGGCGGTGCCGATCTGCCCGTTCGTCGTCGGATATCTGGAAAAGCACATCGGCGACTACCGCGCCGAGGGCGGCAAGGTGCGGGGCGCAACGAGCGAGGACTACGCACTGATTCCGTGGTGATTCCCGCGCCCGGCTGCAGGCACGCGTGCAACACGCCGAACCTAGGTGCCTGAGTCGGGCGCGGCTTCACGCGACGATGGAAGGGTGAAAACCATTGATCTTTCCCGCGAACTCGTCGTAGCACGAGGCGCGATCGCCCCGCCATTTTTCACCTGGTTAGCGATGGTCGTCTATGCGATCGTCTTCTACACGTTGACGGCGTCGGCGCCGATGTTGGGAGAGATTACCTGGCGGGACGCGTCCCGCGTGGGCACGGGCTGGTGGATGACCGCCTTCGGCAGCTCCACGCAGATTGGCGGGGTGACGGTCTCGCTCATGCCAAGCTTGATCACGCTGATCGCGCTGTACGCGAGCTACGTCATTTTTCGGCGTCGGGGCGTTGTAACCTGGGCCGAGGTGGCCGCGGCGACGATCGCCCAGGCACTCGTCGTTGCCGTGATCGGCGCGGTAGTTCGCCCGGACGGCGTGTGGTGGGCTGCCATCGCCGGCGCTGGAGCGGCCGGCTTCGCGAGTTCCTTGGCAGCGGCGCGCGAGGAGCTCATTAACCTTCCCTACCTCGATCGCGCCCTCCCGCGTCTACGCCTGATGGCCGGAGCGTTGGGCGGGCTGGCCCTGGCCGTTGGCTTACTGGCCCTCGTGATGGGCTGGTCGCGCATGATTCAGATCCACGGCTTCTATCTGGCCGGGGCGGTGGGCAGCGTGGGCCTTGTGCTCCTTCAGCTCATGTACCTGCCGACAGCGTTGATGTGGGCGTTGGCGTGGCTGCTGGGCCCGGGATTTGCGATTGGCGTGGGCACGAATTATTCGGTCCTCGGCGTGGAGTCGGCGCCGCTCCCGGCGATTCCGCTGTTGGGCGCCCTCCCGTCGGTGTCGGCGGGCTATCCGTGGCTACTTGGTGTCGTGGCTGTGATCTTCTTCGGGCTGGGCATGTACGCCACCAAGCGCGAAGAGAGCACCCTTGGTGGCGGTCTTCTCTCGGACACAGTGGCTTCAGTAGCGATCGCGTTTGCCGTGTCGATAGGTTGTGCGATGTCGGCAGGAGCGTTGGGGCCCGAGCGCCTTGCCACTGTGGGGCCGTACCCCGCTCTCATGTTCGCTGCCGTACTCATTCTGGTTGGCCTGCCGAGTGTGCTGGGTACCCTCGCGATGCATCCTGCTACGCGTGCCTACCTGTCGGGCAAACGCGGCGACCGCCGCACTGAGAGAACGTCTTCTGAGACGCCGGAATCGCTGTCAGATTGGGGTTTGGGGGAGGAAGCTCCCACGACGCCGTCGGGTGTCGTTTCGACCAGTGAGACGGATGAGGTTCCTTCCGTGGACAACGAGGAGGAGCGTGAGCAGCCCTCGATAGGCTAGGTCCGTCGGATCTCTAGGAGGATGTATGGCCCGCGCGCTGATCTCAGTTTCGAACAAGACCGGAATCGCCGAGTTTGCGAGGTCGCTGTCACAAGCGGGGCTGGAGCTGATATCTACGGGATCGACGGCGGCCGCCATCGCCGCCGCGGGCGTACCGGTCACCCCGGTCGAAGCCATCACGGGATTTCCTGAGTCCTTCGACGGCCGCGTCAAGACGCTTCATCCCAAGGTGCACGGCGGCATCCTCGCGCGCAGGGGCACGGATGATTCGGCGATGGAGCAGTTGGGAATCGAGCCGATCGACGTCGTCGTCGTCAACCTCTATCCCTTCGCTGAAACGGTTGCTTCGGGCGCGCAGCCGGCGGAATGCATCGAGCAGATCGACATCGGCGGGCCGGCGCTCATCCGCGCCGCCGCGAAGAATCACCGCGACGTCGCCGTCGTCACCAGTCCGGACCAGTACGCCGGCGTGGCCCGCGAGCTTGAGCAGGGCGCAATAACTGAGGGACTCAAACGCGAGCTCGCCGCGGCCGCCTTCGCACACACCGCCTCCTATGACGCCGCGATTGCCGCCTGGTTTGCCGGGCAAGGTGCCGACGCGGGCGGCACGCAACTGCCCGACGAGCTCAGCCCGCGCTGGTCGAAGACCGAGGACCTGCGCTATGGCGAGAATCCGCACCAGGCGGCGGCCCTCTATCGGGACGATTCGGGCCGAGGGCTGGCGAACGCCACCCAGCTGGGTGGTAAGCCGATGAGCTTCAACAACTATCAGGACACCGAGGCAGCCGTGCGCGCGGCCTACGACCATGAGCGCACCGCGGTGGCCATCGTTAAGCATGCGAATCCGTGCGGGGTGGCCGTCGGTGACGACGTCGCTCGCGCTCATGCCCTCGCCCACGCCTGCGATCCGCAGTCGGCCTATGGCGGTGTGGTCGCGGCCAACCGCCCGGTCACCCGCGGCATGGCCGAGCAGCTCAAGCCGATCTTTACCGAAGTCGTGGCGGCTCCGGCCTTCGACGACGATGCGCTGGAGATCCTGCGTACGAAGAAGAACCTGCGCATCCTGGTGGTCGAACCCGCCGGCGGATCGCTCGACATCCGCCCGATCAGCGGCGGCGCGGTGGCCCAGGAGGCTGACGTGCTGACCGAACGCGACACAGTCGCCTCTTGGGAGCTCGTGGCAGGCCAGCCTGCGGACGAGGCCACGATCGCCGATCTCGAATTCGCCTGGCGATCTGTACGTTGCGTGAAGTCGAACGCGATCCTCTTGGCGAAGGGCGGCGCGACGGTGGGCGTGGGCATGGGCCAGGTTAACCGTGTGGACTCGTGCAAACTGGCCGTCGAGCGAGCCAACACGCTCGGCGACGGCGAGCGTGCACGTGGCGCCGTCGCCGCCTCCGACGCGTTCTTTCCCTTTGCTGACGGATTCGAGGTGCTGGCGAACGCGGGTGTCTCGGCCGTCGTCCAGCCGGGCGGATCCATCCGCGATGCCGACGTCATCGAAGCGGCACAGCGCGCGGGCGTGACGATGTACCTGACGCACACGAGGCATTTCGCGCACTGACAGGCTACAATCAAGACGCACCGCCGAGCCGAGGAGAATCATGAGCAAGGAGCGCGACAAGGGCAGCAGCAAATTCCCGCCTGCCATTGTCTATGTCCTTCTTGTTGCGTGGGTCGCGGCCGTGTTGGCAGCCGGCTTTCTTGCCGACGTGCAAGTGGCCACCTACCTCCTGAGTGCCTCACTGGTCAGCATCGCGGCGGCGCGGGTGGCCCTCCCGAACGGAGCCGTGCCCTGGGTGCGGACGAAGGCTCACGACGCCACCGTGCTCATGATAGGTGCAGTTCTGCTCTTCGCCCTCGCGGCCTGGGGAAACACTCCGCCGGTACCGTAACGCAAAGGCCGCGGCAGAAAAACAGCCACGGCCTTTGTCTCAAGGTGAGCGACGGCGTCGTTGCGCCGCTACTCGTCGAGGTCGATGACGATCGGAAGCTGGTCTAGGGTGAGCTCGGCGGTCGGGTCGGAGACGACGTAAAGGACTTCCTTCAGCGAGTGCCACCACGCCTCGTAGGGGAGACGATCGTCCATGTCGATTAGCTCATCCATGTGTGCCACCGGCTGGGCCTCGATACGGCCGTCCACCATTCCCACGTGGAACGAGCCGTGCCTGCCGGTATCGAGCTCACACGCCAGGGCTTTCATAGCCGCGTTGATAAGGCGAACCGCGAACGTACGGTCGAAGGGAGAGGGGTTGCCACCCTGCTGTGCGTGACCGAGGATGACCGAGCGGACGTCGAACAGATCGCCGCCTTCCTCTTCGAAGATGTTGGCCAACACGTCGGCGTTGTAATACTCCGAGGCGTCCTCGTTGCGTACCACAAGGTAGAGGCGGCGCCCGTCCTCGAAGGAACGAATCATCTTGGCCGTGTCCGCGGCCAGTTGGCTCAGCGTAATTCCATCCTCGTACAGGTAGACCTGCTCAGCGCCCGTGGTCAGCGCGGACATGAGCGCAAGGTAACCGCACTTGCGGCCCATCGTCTCCACCACGAAGCAACGCCGGGAAGCCGAAGCGGACTGGCGGATGCGATCGATCGTCTCCGTGTTCCAATTGAGCGTGGTGTCCGCGCCGATGGAGAATTCCGAGCCGGGCAGGTTGTTGTCGATGGACGCCGGCACGAGGACCATCGGGATCTTAAACGCGGGGTATCGCGAGGATTCCTTCTGCATCTCGTAGACCATCTTGTAGGCCTTGAAGCCACCAATGACGATCAGGCCATCGAGGCGGGCATTCTCGATCGCGCGGCCGAGCGCATAGTACTGGTCCAGATCCGGGATCGTACGGCGGGTGCCCAGTTCGGCGCCGCCGTCCTCGGCCCAGCCCTCGACGTCGTGCCACTGAAGCTCACGAATCTTGCCGTCCAGCAGGCCCGGGAAGCCGCCTTCGACCCCAAGCATCGTGTAGCCGCGGTCGATGCCGAGCTTGACGGCCGCGCGGGCAGCAGGGTTCATACCCGGCGCGAGGCCGCCGGCGTGGATAATGCCGATCCGCTTGGAGTCCTCCGGGCGTTCGGGCGCGGTGGGCGAGGAGAGGGTCTGGTAGAGGTCAATCATCTCCTGATAGTGATTGCCGCGGGAGGCCACGGCGTTTTCCCAGTCGCCTTCGGAGAGATACTTCTTCACCGCGCGCGTGTTCTGAATGGCCTCCATCATGGGCAGGCGCACGAGCTTATTGCGGCGGGTGCCGATAATGACTGGGTCCGTCTCCTGGGTGGCATGAACCATGTCCCACGCGGCGGTGTAGCCGAGGAGGGTGGGCATCCACCTGTCATAGGCCGAGGGCGTACCACCGCGCTGCACGTGCCCAAGCGAGGTGATGCGGGGGTCTTCACCCATGCGCTCCTTGATTGCCGCACGCACCTGCTCTGCCGAAATCGGGTTGCCCGCCCGATCCGTGGCGCCTTCGGCGATGACGATGAGCGAATCACGCCGGCCGTTCTCGCGGCCGAGGCGTAGCTTCTTGCAAAGGCGATCCTCCCAGCCCTCGGCCGGCGGGCGCTCGGGGATGAACATGTAGTCGCATCCGCCCGCGATGGCCGACATGAGGGCGAGGTAGCCACACCGGCGCCCCATGACTTCGATGATGAATGTGCGCTGGTGGGAGGCCGCGGTCGCCGCGATGGCGTCGATCGCTTCGATGATGCGGGTCAGGGCAGAATCGGCGCCCACGGTCATGTCCGTGCCCACGAGGTCGTTGTCGATTGATCCGACGACGCCGGCGATCATCAGCTTCTTGTGTCGCTCACTCTGTTCGGGCGAGACCTTCCCCTCGGCCACGAGTTCGGCAAGGAGTTCGGGCCAGAGTTCGCGAAGTTCATCCGCGCCCGTGAGCGTGCCATCACCACCCATGATGACGAGGCGGTCGATTCCGTTGGACACAAAGTTGTAGACGGCCTTCTTCAAGCCCGAGCGCTCGCGGAACTCATCGGAGCGGGCCGTACCGATCGCCGTACCTCCCTTGTTGATGGTGGCCGAGACGTCGGACCAGTTCATCTTCTTGATGAGGTTCCCGCCCTCGACGGGGCCACGCCAACCTTCGAGGAACGCGTAGGGCTGTGCCCCGAGTTGCAACGCGGTGCGGACGGCAGCGCGGACGGTGGCGTTCATGCCCTGTGCGTCACCGCCCGAGGTCAGGATGCCAATCTTCACTGCGGGGGTAGTTTCAGTGTTGTCTACCACGAGTTCTCCTTTGATCAGTGCTCCACGTCCCATACTCTCACATTTGCTCACCGGGGATTGGGTAGAATGGGCCCATCTATTGGCCCTTCTTAGGAGTGATATGACAACCCCGATTGATGCAACGAAAACCGCCGCTTGGGCCCGCCTTGGCCAGCTCCACGATGAGCTCGAGGTTGATTTCCGTGCGTGGTTTGCCAATGATGAGCGCGCGAAGAAGTTTACTTTTACCGCCGGTGATTTGTACGTTGACCTGTCGAAGTCGTTTCTCACCGATGACATCAAGGCCGCTCTGCTGGAGCTCGCCGATCAGGTGAACCTGCCCGAGCGCCGCGAGGCCATGCTTTCCGGCCAGCGCATCAACGTGACGGAAAACCGAGCGGTCCTTCACACGGCGCTGCGCCGCGAAAAGGGCGAGGAGGTGCTGGTAGACGGGCACAACGTCGTCGACGACGTCCGGGAAGTTCTCACACGCCTCTACGCCTTTGCGGAGAAGGTTCGTAGCGGCGAGTGGACCGGCATTACTGGCAAGCCGATGAAGACGATCGTCAACGTGGGCATCGGAGGCTCGGACCTGGGCCCGGTCATGGCCTACGAGGCGCTCAAGCCGTTCGTCGCCGAGGGGATCGAGTGCCGTTTCATCTCCAACATTGACCCCACCGATGTTGGCGAGACGCTCAAGGGCCTTGACCCGGAGACGACGCTCGTCATTGTCGCGTCCAAGACGTTCACCACGCTGGAGACCCTGACCAACGCCCGGCAGGTTCGTTCCTGGCTGCTGTCCGCACTGGAGGCTCAGGGCGCTCCGACGGACGGCGCCGTGGCCAAGCACTTCGTTGCGGTCTCGACGGCGCTGGACAAGGTGGAGGCCTTCGGCATCGATCCGGACAACGCCTTCGGCTTCTGGGACTGGGTGGGTGGCCGCTACTCGGTCGACTCGGCCGTGGGACTTTCGCTCGCGATCGCGGTGGGCAAGGACGGTTTTGAAGACTTCCTCGCCGGCTTCCGCACGATGGATCGCCACTTCGCGCAGGCTCCGGCCGAGGAGAACGTGCCGCTCCTCATGGGCCTTCTCAACGTTTTCTACGTCAACTTCGCGGGCGCGGCCACGCACGCGGTGCTGCCGTACTCGCAGTACCTGCACCGCTTCCCGGCCTACCTCCAGCAGCTGACGATGGAATCTAACGGGAAGCGCGTGCGCTGGGACGGCACGCCGGTGACCTCGGCCACGGGTGAGGTTTTCTGGGGCGAGCCGGGCACGAATGGCCAGCACGCCTTCTACCAGCTGATCCACCAGGGCACCCAGCTCATTCCGGCCGACTTCATCGCCTTCGCCAACCCGACCTACGCGTTTAAGGACGGCGAGTCCGACCAGCACGAGCTCTTCCTGGGCAACTTCTTCGGGCAGACCAAGGCGCTGGCCTTCGGTAAGACGGCTGACGAGGTGCGCGCCGAGGGCGTGGCAGAAGAGCTCGTCAGCGCCAAGGTGTTCCCGGGTAACAAGCCTACCGCCTCGATCATGGCCCCGGCTTTGACGCCGTCTGTGCTCGGGCAGCTCATCGCGCTGTACGAGCACATCACGTTCGTTCAGGGCATCGTGTGGGGCATCGACTCCTTCGACCAGTGGGGCGTGGAGCTCGGCAAGGCCATGGCCAAGGCGCTGACCAGCGCCGTTGAGGGTGACCGCGAGGCGATCGCGGCCCAGGATTCCTCCACGCGCGGCCTGATCGAGTACTACTTAGCCAACCGGAAGTAATCCGTTCTTTCTTAAGGTGCCCGTCGCTGGTTTGGCGGGCACCTTTTGTGTGCCTCGAAGCTTGGGAATGGGTATTTAGTTGAATGTTTCTTCGTGCTTGCCTCCATGTATTTGGGAACGCACGCTTGTGCCCGAGACTGGGATGGTGTAGCCAAGATCGAGGTGTCAGAGAAATAGTTTGCCGAGTGTTGTGGCAGGGAGAAGGTTGGCATGTGAGGTAATTCTACGGTTCACTTCTTTGACGCTTGTTGCAAGGCCGGGATAGGGTTTAAAAGCACACATGATAATGGTTGTCATTTACTATAAGGAGCCGTATGCGTATTCGCCCTCTTGTCACATCCCTTCTCGTTGGAGTTGCTGTGGCTATTCCGACCTCGGCCGCTGCGATTTCTGGTGGTGAGAAAGCAAATTCTGAGTACATCGTGCAGATTGCCACGAACACGAAAAATGAGTCGAAGAAAATTGATCGTTGCACCGGCAGCGCCCTCAATTCGGAATGGGTCATCACCGCAGTGCACTGCGTTGAGGATGCGGCTTCCCAGACGTCGTCCAACATCTATTTCTCGAATAATAAGTCAGAACCCGGCACACCTATCGCCTCAAGCCAGATTGTTCGTGGCCCATCAGCGGACCTCGCTCTTATCAAGCTCTCCAGGCCACACGAGCTATCGCAGTATGCAACGCTCGCATCGGACCATGAATTTACGTTGGGCCAGAAAGGGCACATATATGGTTATGGTCGTGGGAGCAATGGGGAACAGGTATCCTGGCTCCGCCGTGCCGCAGTGACTCAAAAGGAGGAGGGGCGCGATGCGTACTGGAATAAGACTTATGAGATTAAAGGGATTGATGGCATCTCGAACCATGGTGATTCAGGTGGGCCATTCATCGTCAACGGTAAGCTTGTAGGTATCACTGTCAGCGGCCCCCACATGGCAAACGACTACTGGGTCGGTGAAGTCTCCAACGCTGTGGTACTAGCTCCATTCATTGAGTGGATCACTGAAACGACGGGTGTGGAGGCTGTACCTTTCGATACCGAGATTCCTGAACCCGAATCGGAAAAGGGAGACGAGAAGGATGAGGACGCTTCGGCGACCCAGCCGGAGACGGACCCAATTGAGGATCCGAAGGCTGATCCGACTAAGCAGCCCGAGACTGATTCCGCGACCGATCCGGATAACGAGGCTTCGGAGGAATCTGAGGCTGATTCGGAGGCGAACTTGGCGCCGGGCGCTGAGGATTCTGTTGTCGACGATAATGAGACCTCTAATGGTGTGACCGACAATGGCGTGACCGGCGATGCTTCGACCAGCACAGAGACAACTTCGACCGAAGAGGGAAGCAGCTCCGCCGCAGAGACGGATAATCAGGCTGTGGGAACGCCTCAAGCAACGGTGCCAGGCACCGGCCAGGCCACTGCGCAGGAAAAGCGTCAGTCGAAGTTAGCCCACACGGGCGCATTTGCTGCTCCGCTTGCGGTAGCTGGGCTACTCAGCCTCGGGGCTGGTGCTCTGCTAGTGCTGCGCGGCTCGGCATCGCGTCGTGAAGCATAGCCCACGAAGATTGCTGACTCGGTTCTTCGACAAGCTATAGCTGACAGCGCCCAGGCGCCTTTGAAACTGTCAGAAACGCTTAACGACGCACTTCGCCACTCATGGCGCACCTTAAAGTGATTTTAGGGTGCGCCATGAGTAGCGAAATGCGTCATTGGGGGTGAAGTACGCCGCCAGTGGGGAGGCAAGGCCGCCATCAGTGCTCCAAGCCCATGGCGATCGAATGGGAATTGGGTCGGCCGATGCCGGCACACATGCTCGGGTCAGCCAAACTCGTCTCGTAAATATTCGCTTGGGACATAAGACGGCAATTTGACGGAGGCACCGGGTAGAATTGGTACGTGCGCGCACAGGCGCGTGGAATCCAATGAAGGAGTTTATCTACATGGCAAAGTCTCCAGTTACCGTTACCGTCACTGGCGCAGCCGGCAACATCGGCTACGCGCTTCTTTTCCGCATCGCCTCGGGCGCTCTGCTTGGTAAGGACGTTCCGGTTCGCCTCAACCTTCTCGAGATCCCTCAGGGTCTGAAGGCTGCTGAGGGCACCGCAATGGAGCTCAATGACTCGGCCTTCCCGCTTCTTGAGTCCGTCAACATTTTTGACGACGCTAACAAGGCATTCGACGGCGCGTCCGTCGGCCTGCTCGTCGGCGCTCGCCCGCGTACCAAGGGCATGGAGCGTGCCGATCTCCTTGAGGCCAACGGCGGCATTTTCGGTCCTCAGGGCAAGGCCATCAACGACAACGCGGCTGATGACATCCGCGTGCTCGTCGTGGGCAACCCCGCCAACACCAACGCTGTGATCGCCATGCAGAACGCACCCGACGTCCCCAAGGAACGCTTCACCGCCATGATGCGTCTCGATCACAACCGCGCCATCTCCCAGCTCGCGGAGAAGACCGGCGCCCGCGTTGCCGACATCAAGAAGATGACCGTGTGGGGCAACCACTCCGCCGATCAGCACCCGGATGTCACCTGGGCAACCGTCAACGGCACCCCGGCGCTCGATCTCGTTGACCAGGCCTGGCTCGATGAGTACTTCATCCCCACCGTCGCCAAGCGCGGCGCCGCCATCATCGAGGCCCGTGGTGCTTCGTCGGCTGCTTCGGCTGCGTCGGCTGCGATTGACCACGTCTTTGACTGGGTCAACGGCACCCCGGAAGGCGACTGGGTCACGCCGGGCGTCTACTCCGACGGTTCACACTACGGCGTTCCGGAAGGCCTCATCTTCGGCTTCCCGGCCATTTCCAAGGGCGGCGAGTGGGAGATCGTCGATGGCCTGGAGATCTCTGACGCCACGCGCGTCGGCATCGAGCGCAACATTAAGGCAGCTCAGGAGGAGCTCGACGCTGTTCGTGCTCTCGGCCTGATCAAGTAAGGTTGCGTACGTAAAACTCGCGTGGCCCTGGCTTGGAGCTGTCCCCCGGAAGTTGAACTGATTCATTCAGTTCCTTCTCCCGGGGGACAGGTCACGTCACTTGCAGCCACACGAGTATCGCGGGTGTCTTGCGGGACTTAGACGGCGGGCAGGCCCTTCGGTTTGAGGAGCTGGTTGCGCACCAGGCTAAACATAAGGACCAAAGTGGCAAACTGAACTACATATGCCCCCACAAGGACGATAATGAACCCGATCGAGCCAACCGGGAAGATACTATTTCGGACGAGGCCGACGTTAAGTAGGAAGAACATCAATACGCTCAGCGCGACACCGGGGCAGACGAGGGTGAATGCGGCGGGGGATTCTTCCTGGCGGCTAAACACGTAGCGCTTATAGAAGCCGTTGGTGGCCATGGCGAGGTGCCCAAGGCCCATAAAGGCAAGTTGCGCGATGACCATGACGGCAAGCAACGTTAACAGCCATACAGACGTGCCGGGGATGGCTTCAGCCTTCGGGTTAAGGGCATTGAGCGTGACGATGCCGTGCCGCAGGCGTAGGTAGGTAATACCTAGGAGCGTGATGATCGGTACGCCCAACCACAGGGTTGCTGAGTTGGCCAACGAAAGTCCGTAGCGCAACATGCTCATGACGCCGAGCGGAAGAAAAACTGAAAAAAGCAGAATTGCAATGACAGCGAAGAAGATCGATAAGCCGCCGGCGATCACGACGACGATAGGATTTTGCGTCATCGCGACGGGGGCGGCGAGGCCGACTGCGACCATTGAGAACGCGAAAGAGCTCAGAAGCTGGTTGAGGCCGCCGTTGGCTTTGAAATCGAAGCCGTTATGCATGACCCGTATCAGATAACGCGAGAGGTACAGGAGGGCAAGAGCCCCAACCGAGCCGTACATGATGATGGCTAGCGGCATCAGGTATTCGATGACGTCCCACAGTCCTGGGATGAAGATCATGCCGGAGATGAAAAGGCCATTAACGGTCATGCCGAGAGTAAGTGGAACCGCCATGAGAGTAACTTCAGCGTTGGACGTGCGAAGATCCCTGTAAGCCTCGGTCTGACGCCAGGCGAAGAAGTGCTTCAGGTTCCACATGAGTAGGTACAGGTGGGCGAGGAAGAAGGAGATGAAGCCTGCGTATCCGAGGATAATGGCTGTGCGAAGCCCGGCATGCCCTGTTGCCCAGGTGGCCTTAATGCTTTCAACGGTGGGCATCACAGAATCGGGGTGTGCAGTCAGGTGCATCAAGTTCATGAAGAACAGTACTGACATACCGCCGAATCCTAGTGATGCCAGGAAATACAGTGGGGAATAGCGTGCGCGTAGGTCACGAATCATGGAATACCTCATTGCAATAGAACTTAGGATACCCCAGGGGGTATAGGGAATGATCTTACATGTTCCTGGAAAACTAGCAAGTGGGGACGAAAGTGAGGCGAGAACTGTGACGACGGCGTCGTGCGATAAGCTTGGCTAACTTAGGAAAGGTATGTGGTGGGTGGGCTAGAAAGATCCGAGGAACAGTTTCAACGGATGCGCAGCGGGCGGTTGTACCGCGTCGAAGGCGAGGTGTTTAGTGAGGCTTTTGCGCGCTCGATGTCCATCCAAGATCAGATGAACGCGTTGCCATCTGCGGATATAGAGGTAATCGCCGGTATGGCCCGTCAGCTGTTTGGCACATTTGGTGAAGGTGCCGCCATCCGCACACCCGTCTATTGCGATTATGGCTCCCATACGCACATCGGCGAGGGAACGTTCATCAATTTTGACTGTGTTTTCCTTGATGTTGCGGACATCGTTATCGGAAATAACTGTCAGATCGCGCCGCGAGTGCAGTTCTTGACCGCCGAACACCCGTTAGCGGCGACCCCAAGGCGTGAAGGGTGGGAGTCGGGGCGGCCTATCAGGGTTGGTGACAACGTGTGGCTAGGCGCCGGGGTGCTGGTTCTTCCGGGCGTGACGATCGGGGACAATACTGTGGTGGGCGCGGGATCGATCGTGGATAAAGATCTGCCAGCCAACGTCGTTGCGGTAGGAAACCCAGCCCGGGTGCTGCGTCCGCTTCCCGGCGACGCCGACCCGGCTGAGCTGATACCAAAACACCTGCTCTAACTCGGCTCGCTCCGTAACGGTGGCTGGTAGATACGCGTGGTGTTCTATCTCTCGAGTTATTGACTAATTTTGTCTCCGGTTTTTGGCCCTTGAGCTGGGCTTTTGGCAGGACGGACGGATTCCGTCCAAAATCGTGGGAATTATGGGCTGTGGATCACATTTTTGGGCCTTTAGTGTTGAAGCCACACAAGTTCATCTGTGAATAGCCACACCGCTAACAGTGAAGTTGGCCGGACTTACTATCTGCTTCTTCCCCTAGAGAGTTGAAACAATGAAAATGAAAAATGAAGTACGAGCACAGGACTTGTCCCGTGGTCGCCGATTCTTCCTTTTAACCCTGGTTTCCATGGGCAGCTCGATTATCTATACTCCTGCCTACCTTAAGAACGTCTTTTATGACCCGTTGATGGAAGCCCTCAACGTGACGAACGCCCAGTTGGGCCAGTTCCTTTCTGCTTATGCTATTACCGCTTTAATCTGCTACTTCCCGTCTGGGGTTATCGCAGACAAGGTGCGCGTGCGCACGCTGTCCTGGGTAGGATTCATGCTTACGGCGGCTCTGACATTTGTCTATGCTGCGTTGCCTTCGGTGAGCACCCTCATGATGGTGTTCATCGGTATGGGTATCTCAACAATTCTGATCTGGTGGGGCATCCGCTTCAAGCTGGTCCGCCTCATCTCCGAAGAAGAGGAATACTCGAAGAACATCGGTATCTCCTACGGACTATACGGCGCGGCAGGCCTCGTGGTTGGCCTCGTATGTTTGCTGTTTATCAAGTACATCGCTGCTGCCACAGATTCAATGCGTTGGATGCTCATCTTCCTCGGATGCCTCATCTTCATCTTGGGCCTGTTGTCCTTCCTCATTCCCAAGTTCGAAGGCGAAATCGCTGACAACGCGCAGGGCTTCAACCTGTCTGAGATCGGGCAGGCGCTGAAGAACCCGGTGGTGTGGATGGCCGCAGCAATCATGTTCTTCGTTTACTTCTACTACACCGGCGTTGCCTACACGACTCCCTACCTATCCTCGGTGATGGGCGCCTCGGTGGGCATTGTCTCCCTTGTCTCGATCGTTCGCCAGTATGGCGTGACTCTTTTGTCCGGCCCCGCATTCGGTTTTGTTGCCAAGGGCGCAGGCAGTCCGACTCGTGTGATCGGCTGGGGATCCATTGTGGCGCTACTCGGTCTCGTTGCTATCGCCTTCCTTCCGGTGGGCGGGGCAATGGCCATTATTGCCGCGATGATCGCTATCCTTCTGGGCTTTATCGCCAATGGCGTGTTCGGCATTGTTTCATCGGCGCTGACCGAGGGGAAGGTGCCGTTGACGATCTTTGGCACCGCCACTGGCGTCCTGTCGATTATCGGTTTCGCTCCGGATACGTTCTCCTCGATTTGGTTCGGTGCGCTGATCGACAACAAGGGCAATGACGCTTACGTGGAGATCTTCATCATCTTGGCAGTGTCTGCCCTCCTTGCCACTGTTTTCGCCTTCTTGCTCCACTTCTATGTGAAAAACAATGCCAAGAAGCTCGAAGCGGCCCAGCTTGCAGCAGCTGTGGAAGCTCAGGGCATGACGGTTGAGGAAGCAGCAGAGCTGGTCGGGGTTGACCAAAAAGTCCTCGCCGATGTTCGCGAGGAACGCTAAGTCGGAGACTGAGATGAAAAGAATTGATGTGCCCTCGTTGTGGAGCGAGCAGATGGGTACGGTCGTCGCCAAACAGAACGAAATCTCTGCGGGGCTTTACGCGCCTGGCCAGACGCTTGCACAAATGCGGGAAGGCTATCTCACGGAGCGCAAGTTCTGGAACGAAGGCGGGCCGCAGATGCGCGCGACTCGTCAGGCCTACATCTCCACATCGCACGGTGAGGTAGGCATCCGAATATACCGGCCTGCCGAAGGCACGTTACCTATCATCTTTTACATCCACGGTGGGGGATTCGCCCTCGGCAATCTTGATACGCACGATCGTATTTGCCGCAACATTGCTGACGAATCCGGTGCGGCGGTGGTTGCGATCGACTATACGCTGTCGCCGGAGGCGAAGTTCCCACAGGCTATTGAAGAATGTGCCCAGGTCGTTCAGCATGTGCGTGTCCGCGCTTGCGAATTTGACCTAAACGGAGCAGATATTTCTTTTGCTGGTGATTCAGGTGGGGCGAACATGTCCTTGGGCACTTACCTCTTCTTGCGTGACGTGATGAACGACGCCGGAGGCGTGCGTTGCTTTCTGCTGTACTACGGCTGGTTCGGGCTGAAAGATAGTGTCTCTATCCGCCTGTATGGAGGCGTGTGGGATGGTCTGACTCCCGAAGACTTCTCCATGTACAAGCGGCTTTACATCACAACTGAGGCAGACCTGGATTCACCCTATCTCAATATTTTCAATGCAGACCTGGATGGCCTCCCACCGGCCTACATTTGCGCAGCCGAGTTTGATCCTCTCCTTGACGACTCAACCTTGCTCGCAAGGGTCTATGAGAGGCAGGGGATTACCCATGAAATTGAGGTAGTGCCTGGGGTTATCCACGCCTTCCTTCACCATGGGCGCATGCTTGACGAAGCTCGTCAAGTAATGGCACATGGCGGTGCGTTTTTTAATTCGATTCCTTCACCAACCAACAATCTTGAAAGTAGGACTAATGGATTTTTCATTGACTGAAGAACAGCAACTCATGGCCGACACGTTCGTCGAGCTCATGGAATCTCGCGCATGGGAGACATATTTTAACGAGTGCGACGAAAACAAGGAATACCCGCAGGAATGGGTTGAAGCATTGTGTGAGCTCGGCTTCGACCGCATCCTTCTTCCTGAGGAACACGAAGGACTTGGTCTCGGGTGGCAAGAACTGACAGCTGTGTACGAGGCGCTGGGCCGGATGGGCGGTCCCACCTATGTCCTCTATCAGCTTCCTGGTTGGGGAACGATTATTCGTGAAGGTAGCGAGGAACAGAAGGCGACGATGCTGTCGTTCCTCGGTTCTGGAAGGCAAATGATCAACTATGCCATGACCGAGCCGAGCGCAGGATCTAACTGGGATGACATGCGCACGACCTATACACGTCGGGATGGCAAGATCTACCTCAACGGACATAAGACTTTCCAGACCTCTGGAATGAAGGTTCCCTACATGGTGGTCATGGCCCGCAACTCGGAGGACATGTCTGTGTACTCGGAGTTCTTTGTGGATATGACGAAGGCAGGCATTACCCGCGAACCGTTGAAGAAGTTGGGCCTGCGTATGGACTCACTTGCGGAGATCTACTTTGACGACGTCGAGCTAGAGGAAAAGGACTTCTTTGGAACGGAGGGCGGCGCTTTTATGCGTGGTGTCCAGGACTTTGACCTTGAGCGTTTCCTCGTGGCTCTGACCAACTATGGTCAGGCATACTGCGCTTTCGAAGACGCCGCCAAATACGCCAACCAGCGTATCCAGGGAAAAGAGGCTATCGGGCGTACTCAGCTCATCCAGCTGAAGATCGCAGATATGAAAGTTGCCATCACCAACATGCGCAACATGCTCTACGAAATCGCGTGGAAGTCAGATAACGGGCTACTTGGCCGTGGCGATTGCTCGATGGCCAAGTACTACTGTTCGCATGCTTCGTCGATGGTGATCGATCAGGCGTTGCAGATCCTTTCGGGTGTGGGGATCACCGGCGAGCACCGTGTCCAGCGCTTCTACCGCGACATTCGTGTTGACCGGGTGTCGGGTGGAACGGACGAGATGATGATCCTCGCCGCTGGCCGCGCCGCGCTCAAGGACTACCGATAAGCATTTAACAAAGGAGTTAAATATGGAAACCGTAAAACCTTCGTTCGGGGTTTTAGACGACGTCAAGGTCGTATATAGCGCAGTTGAAATCGCTGCTCCGTCGGCTGCAGAGATCATGGCGGAGTGGGGTGCTGACGTGACATGGATGGAAAACTTGTGGACGGGTGATTCCGTGCGTGACACGAAGTGGGTTAAGGAAATGGAGCGCCGTAATCAGCGCTCAATCTCGATTCACCCTTTTTCTGATGAAGGCAAAGAGATCATTGCCAAACTCATTGAGGATGCGGACATCTTCATCGAATCTTCCAAGGGGCCTGCGTGGGCGCGCAAGGGGATTACCGATGAATGGATGTGGGAGATCAACCCCAAGCTTGTGATCGTTCACGTGTCAGGTTTTGGTCATTGGGGCGATGATCGAAAGGTGAACGCAGCAGCATACGATTTGACGGTCGCTGCCTATGCTGGGCTTGTTGCCCAGAATGGTACTCCGGAGCTACCGACGAATCTGCACCCCTACACCGCTGATTACGTTAACTCGCTCATGGTGGTTTCGTCCGCTCTTGCGGCCTTGCACAAGGCTCAGGCAACAGGGCAGGGCGAATCGATCGACCTTGCCATGTACGAAACAGCGTTGCGAGTGGGCACCTACTACATGATGGACTACCTCAACGACGGCGTGAAGTATCCGCGCCCAGGGGCACGCCACCAAAACCTGTGTGCCATCGGTATCTACGAATGTGCTGATGGCTTCCTCGGGCTGTGCTGTTACGGCGTCGACCAGAATAAGTACTTGCTCGAGACTATCGGCCTTGGTCACATGTGGGGAACCGAAGAATACCCCGAGGACACCTCTGCGTTGTGGCTCAACGGTCCGAAGGCGGACCTCATCCAAGAGAAGCTGACGGAGTATCTCAAGACGCAGAACCGTTACGACGTCGAAAGAGACTTCTCCGAGCATCGCATTGCCGCGCAGGTCGTCATGGAGTTTGAAGACATTCTCGCAGAAGAGCACGTGGTGGCTCGCGAGAATTTCATTGAGTGGGAGAACGCAGAAGGCGTGAAAGTTCGTGGCCTGAACACCGTGCCGAAGTTTGCACGCAATCCTGGCGGCTTCTGGCGTCCGATGCCCGCGCTTGGACAAGACACTAGAGACGTACTTGAACGTGCAGGCTTTTCTGAGGAAGACATTGAGCGATTCGCCCGGTCAGGCAAGGTGAAGTTCGCACAGTAGAACAACACTGTGAGAAACGGATTGGAGGTGTGAAATGATAACACAAGGACAGGGACTGACACTGATTGACATATGGGACAGTCACGTACGTCGTCAGCCAGATGCTGTTTTCCTCGTGTATGAAGATCACGACCGCGATGATATCTGTTCATGGACCTATCGCGAGTTCGATGAGGTTATCCATCGCACCTCCAATCTGTTTTTGGCTAAAGGAATCGGGCCCGGCGACGCCGTGGCGGTCCAGCTCAACAACTGTCCAGAACTGATTGAATGCATTTTCGCGCTCAACCAGATCGGTGCTATCTACGTGCCCATCCACCCGGAATATACCGTGGAGGAAGCCAAGGCGATTGTTGCCGACTGCGAAGCGCGTATGTTGGTTATTGAACAGTGCTTTTTGGACTTCGACCCGGCTTACGGGGACGGCATCGAGACTCTTGTCGTCGGGGGAGGGTGCAGGCACAGGTGCTTTACCGAGCTTCAGCAGGCGCAAAGTGCGAGCCCGCCTGTTCGGCGTCGTGTGCCGATGCCGATCGTGGAGATCCTGTACACCTCAGGGACGACGTCGGCACCCAAGGGCGTAGTCATTACTGAGCAAAATGTTGTGTTCGCCGGGTATTACGTCAACTGGCAGTTGCAGATGCGCCAGACGGATAGGTACGTGACGACGATGGCGGCCAGTCACGTGAACATGCAGCTCAATGCGCTAGCGCCCGTTCTGACGGCCGGAGCCACACTTATCCTCATGCGCCGGTATTCTGCGACGCGTTTTTGGAAGCAAGTTCGCAAGCATCGGGCCACACTCGTTCAGGCGATGGCCATGATGGTTAAGACTATGCTCGCCCAACCTGAAAGCTCCCAGGATGCCGAACATGGAGTACGGGAAGTTCACTACTTCCTCCCGATATCGACTGAAGAGAAGGACCGTTTCGAAGCTCGTTTCAACGTGCGCCTCCTTAACAATTACGGTTCCACTGAGGACCTTGTGGGAGTTATTACGGACTACCCCACGGGGCCACGGCGTTGGCCGTCAATTGGGCGCGTGGGGCCGGGGTATAACGTGCGCATCATGGGCGAACACGGCGAACTCGGTCCTGGTGAAGTCGGCGAAATCCAAATCCAGGGAATACCGGGGGTTTCTCTCATGGCCGGCTACTGGAAACAGCCCCAGATGACGGCCGAAACGCTTCTTGGTAACTGGCTCCGAACGGGCGATTACGGCTATTTTGACAAAGAGGGGTGGATTTATTTCACCGACCGGCACTGTGACATCATCAAGCGTTCTGGAGAAAATATCTCCTGCGCCGAGGTCGAATCAGTCATTGCTCGATATCCGGGCGTGGGTGAAGTGGCGGTGATCGGAGTTGAGGACTCCATCCGTGATCAGGCCGTCAAAGCTGTGATCGTGCCCAAACCGGGGGCACGTATCGACGTCGATGAGCTCACCACTTTCTGCCGCGGGTTTCTAGCGGCGTTCAAGATTCCCAGCATCATTGCCTTCCAAGATTGTTTGCCGCGAGGCAACTACGGAAAAGTACTCAAATCAACCCTCAAATAATTTCAGTGAAAGGAATTGAACAATGACGATCAAGACCGAGATGGTGGGACAGACCTTTGGTCCGTTCACTCGGACATACACGTTCCGAGATCTTGAGCTGTTTGCTCTCGGTTGCGGGGCAGGCATCGACGGACGCGACGGTTTGGAGTATCTCAACGAAAAAGATGAGCGTAACCCTCAGCTGAAGGTATTGCCGATGTTCGGTGCGATGCTCATCGTCGATTCTGAAGTAACCCGAACGATCGACTACGGGTACAACTACGCTGGCTCCCTCCACTGGGGTTTCGACATCACTTTCCACCAGCCGATCACCAAGTTGTCGGATACGGTCCAGACCAAGGTCAAGCTTGAGGGACTGTATGACCGTGGGGAGGGCCGTGGCCTTCTAGCCCAGCATATTGGAGACACCTACGACTCGGAAGGCAATCTTCTGTTTACCAACGAGTCGTGGGACTGCCTGATCTACGACGGCGGTTGGGGTGGTCCGGCAGCACCGAAAGATATCGTCGATATGCCTGAGCGGGAGCCTGATGCGGAGATTTCTGAGCGTATCCCCGAAAACCAGGCGCTCATCTACCGACTCTCGGGTGACTACCACCCTCAGCACATCGACTGGGATTACGCAGCCGAGAACGGCGAGCCGCGCCCGATTTTGCACGCGATTTCGTACGCCGGCGTCGTGATGCGCCACGCGATCAACGCGTTTATGCCCGGCGAGCCGGAGCGCATCAAGCGCTTCAAGACCCGCATCACTTCGCCGGTTCATCCGGGCACGACCCTCAAGACCCAACTGTGGCAGGTAGGGCCGGGCGAATTGCGTTTCCGTCTCGTCGATGCTGACGCTGATACCACCGGCGCAAAACCTCATCTGAACTGGGGAATCATCGAGTTCGAAGTGTAAAAGGGCCTATCCATGAGTGGGCCGAGCCAAAGAAAGGAGTAACGATGAACGACGAAACGAAAGTTAGCCTCGACGAGATCGGGATGTCACCGTTCCTAATGCGACTAACGGTGTTTTCAGCTGGTGGTCCCTTCCTTGAAGGATATGTTCATGCCATTATTGGCGTGGCATTGCTCAAGATGGTTCCGGAGCTGGGCATCAACGACACGTGGAAGGGAATGATCGGAGTCGCCGCCCTCGTTGGCCTGTTCTTTGGCGCTATTTTTGGCGGTTACTTGACTGACCTGATTGGCCGAAAGCGCATGTTCATCATCGACGTGGTGTCGATTGCAGCGCTGTCGGTGTTGTGCATGTTTGTCAACGGCCCACTCATGGTTGTCCTTTTGCGATTCCTCATCGGATTCGCCGTCGGTGCCGATTACCCAATTGCTACGTCGATCATTGCTGAGTTCACGCCGAAACGATATCGGGCTATCACGATGGGGTTCCTCGCTGCGGTGTGGTACGTAGGGGCGAACGCTTCCTATCTGGTGGGCTACTTCCTCCTTGATGTGGGCAGCGGCTGGCGGTGGATGTTAGGTTCTTCTGTCATTCCTTGTTTGGTGATTCTCCTGGGACGATGGTCAATTCCGGAATCGCCAAGGTGGCTCATGTCGAAAGGACGCTACGAAGAAGCGGCGAAGATCGTACGTGATACTTTTGGGAAGAATGTTGTCATTGACGACGAGGTTGCGGAGCGGACGGCGTATTCTGCAATTTTCCGCAGGCCATATTTCAAACGCATGCTCTTTGTGGGAATCATCTGGCTGTGCCAAGCAATCCCGATGTTCGCCGTCTATACCTACGGGCCGGACATCATAGCGACTTTTGGTCTAGGGGAAGGCAGAAGCACCCTCATCGGGGAACTTGTGATTGGTACGTTCTTCATGCTGGGTACGATCCCCGCGATGTTCCTCGCAGAATTTTGGGGGCGTCGCCCGCTGTGTATCTGGTCCTTCGTGATTATGACGGGTGCTCTTGGCCTGCTTGGTGTTGTGCCGGCGGCATCGATGGCGTTCGTCGTCGTTATCTTCGGTATCTACGCGCTGGCATCGGGCGGTCCTGGAAACCTGCAGTGGCTCTATCCGAACGAGATTTTCCCGACGTCGATTCGTGCCTCGGCCATGGGGGCTGCCATGGCGTTCTCACGCATCGCCACGGTGATTTCTATTTTTGTTCTGCCCAATTGCCTGTCGACTTACGGCACTGGGCCAGTGATGATCGCCGGTGCGGTGATCTCTTTAATCGGCCTGATTACGTCGATCATATGGGCGCCGGAGACCCGTGGACTAACTCTCAGTGAAGCTGGCTCTGATGAACTGGAGCGCAGATAATGTATGACATCGGTGTGTATGTGGTGGGTCCGTGGCAGGCCAACTGTTATGTATTGAGCGCCACGGGGAGCGTCATCATCGATCCGGGCGCTGAACCTGAGGTTCTTCTTAAGGCCTTGGGCGGGCGAAACCTTGAGGGTATCTTACTCACCCATTGCCATTCGGATCATATCGGTGCCGTCAATGAGTTGGTCGCTGCCACTGGAGCCCCGGTTTACATCGGTTTGCACGACGCCGAAGGGGCGCGCGATCCGCGTCTGTCCGGGTTTTTTGAGGAAGGCTCGTCCTATGCGGTCAACGATTTTGCGGCCGAGTGGGGTGATGGACACGTCTTCGACTGGACAGGTGGCACGCTTGAGGTTATTGCCACACCAGGCCATACCCCCGGCTCAGTGTGCTTCCTTGATCGTAAAAATTCGGTGATATATACCGGCGACACACTATTCGCGGACGGTATTGGCTCGACGCAATATGCACGAGCCAGCAGGACAGACCTCGTGAAGTCGCTGAAAAAGCTTGGAGCACTACCTGAAGAACTCCGCATACTTCCCGGGCACGGAATGTCTAGCACGTTGCGGATAGAAAAATTACGAAATCCGTATCTGATATGAGGGCGGCATGGTGTCGTAAACCATGTCACAAGGTGAGGCTACAGGCCGTGGTACGCAGGCCAAGTTAGGAAGGAGGTCAGTGATCAAATCATGGGCGTATTGAGGAATCTTTTCCAAGAAACAATCAACATATTGCGGCGGAAGCCATATGGAACGAAGCAGGATGGAGCCTTCGATCGCGTCCACCAGGCGCACGATGGAAACCTCTTCCGGAATCTGACCGGCCTTCTTGTAATACCACAGGCCTTGGCGCAGGGTTTCCAGCGGGTCAGTGCACACGTAGCGGCAGGCTTGATTGATAACCGCGACGTCGCCGGTCGGAGACTCCACCATGAGGCGCCGAAGAGCGGCGGAGTAACGCCCGAGGTAGGCGCGGATACGGGCGTCGATCTCCTGATAGAGGACCTCGTAGAGAGTCTTTCCCGTAAATTGTTGACGCGGATAAGCATGCTGGAACGCTGTCAACAAGAGCGTTTCCGCGGTAGGCCAGCGCGAGTAGAGAGAAGACTTCCCAACGCCCGCACGCTCAGCGACCTTGGTCAGGTTAAAACCGCTCCAGCCGGTTTCACCATAGAGCAAAAGGGCAGCGTCGTAGACCCGCTCTTCGACGGAGAGCGGCACTTCTCGAGGCACAGTGAGCGACAACTATGTGCTTCCTTTCTTCCCGCCGTCGGAAAAATGTAGTTCCAGTCTACCGCTAACTAAGAACTGAAAACATACCAACCTATGGCGCAGCAGTTCCAGCTGTTGCCCCAGAACTACCAAAAAATAAAGAAGGAGTGGAAAATGTCAGTCATCGTGGCATACAAGTACGCGGGTAATCCCCAGGACGCGAAAGTCAACCCTGACGGCGTCGTCGACTGGTCTCGTGTCAAGAAGTCAGTATCCGAATATGACCCGGTTGCGATTGAGCTCGCCAAGAAGCTTGCAGCCGAGGGAGCCGGCGAGGTCGTCGGAATTAGCGTAGGTGGACAGGACGTTGCCTCATCCTTGGCAAAGAAGAATGCCCTGTCCAAGGGGCTGGACCGCGCGCTCGTCGTCGCAGATAACGAAACGCAAGGTTGGTCGAACACGCAGACAGCGAGGGCGCTAGCTGAACTTGTCAGGAAAGTCGACGACGTCCAGGTAGTCTTCGCCGGCGATGCCTCCGTTGACGAGGGAGCCGGCGTCATGGGTCCGCTCCTGGCTGGCGCACTCGGATGGCCATGCTTGCTTGACGTTGTATCTGTTCAAATAGCGGACGGGACGCTGACGATTCGTCAGCGCACCGAATCTAGTACACGCACGGTTGAGGCTACTGGCCCGCTCGTGCTGGGGGTGGCAACGGACGCCGTCGAAGTCAAAGCTGCCTCGATGAAGGAAATTCTTGCTGCGGGCAAGAAACCGCTGGATACGGTTGCTCTCGCTGATATTGCGACAACCGAGGTCAGGCGCAATGTTTGTTCAGTGAGCCAGCCCGAGTTGCGCACCCGCAAGAAGAAGGTTTTTGAAGGCGAGAACGCTGCGGCAGAACTCGTCGAAGCACTCAAAGCCGACGGCATTTTGTAAAGGAGAAAACCAATGACAACCATTATTGCTCTTGATTCCAATATCTCGACCCTTATTGCATGGGGCAATGAACTGCCTGGCGATACGACCATCATCTCTGTGGGATCCCCCGAGCTACCGGTGGCACACGTCGACATCGCACTCGCTGAAGACACACCGGCAGAGAGTTTTGCTCCAGCCCTGGCCAAGTACGTCGATGCTTCCGGTTTCGTTCTTCTTCCCGCGACGCCGACCGGACGAGTCATCGCCGGAGCCATCGCCGCGGTGAAGGGACTGCCCCTTGTCACGGGTACCAAGGGCGTTTTCGATGGGGGTATCGTTGCTGCTCGTTTCGGGGGCATCGTGGAAGAAACCATTGAGGGCCCGGCAGTAGTCCTTGTCTCAGGAGGAACTGTACTCGAGGGGGAAACCATACAAGGTGACCCCTTGACACTTGACCAGGCGGGCCTGCGTGTGACTGGCGCGGAAAGCTCACAGGCGAAGTCAGTCAACCTTGGTGGAGCGAAGAAGATCGTCGCCGTGGGACGCGGGTTCAAAAACGAAGATGACCTGAAGATCGCATTTAACCTGGCAGAAAAGATCGGTGCCGAAGTGGCCTGTTCACGCCCAATTGCCGAAGGTAATAACTGGTTAGGACGCGACCGTTACGTGGGCGTATCCGGCCAGCACGTGACCCCCGAACTCTACATCGCCGCCGGTATCTCAGGCCAGATCCAGCACACCGCAGGAATGAACGAGGCCAAGGCCGTCGTCGTCATAAACTCGGACAAGAATGCGCCCTACTTTGAGCAGGCGGACTACGGAATCGTCGGCGATCTGTATACCGTGCTTCCAGCTCTCACCGAGGCCGTGTGACGATGGGCGAAGTTGATTTCGACGTCATCGTCGTTGGAGGGGGTATCGCAGGCAGTGTATGCGCATACCTCCTAGCGAAAGACGGCCACGAGGTGCTACTCATCGAACGAGGTATTGAACCTGGCTCGAAGAATCTATCTGGTGGCGTGTTCTACTGCCGCATCATGCAGGAAATCTTTGACAATTTCATCGATGAGGCCCCAATCGAGCGTGTGATTACAAGGAATTGTCTTAGCTTCCTCAACAAGGATAATTTCGTCAACGTCGACTACTGGGATAGCCGACTAAGCGAACCCGTCAATGCAGTAACAGTGCTACGAGCGAAGTTTGACCCCTGGCTTGCCGAACAGTGTGAGAACGCGGGGGTGACCGTGATGCCCGGCGTGAAAGTAGACTCACTTATCCAAGACGGAGAACACTTCGTGGGAGTGCGCGCCGGTGAAGATGAGCTACGCGCACACGTGGTTGTTGCTGCGGACGGCGTAAATTCATTTCTCTCACAGTACGCAGGCATTCGGGCCAAGGAGCCACAAGAAAACCTGGCCGTGGGTGTCAAGTCCGTTATTGCCCTCGACCCGGACATCATCGCGGAGCGCTTCAACCTGACGGGAGAGGAAGGCGCAGCCTACGCCGTCGTCGGAGATTGCACGCAAGGCGTTGCTGGAGGCGGCTTCATGTACACCAACCGCGACTCAATTTCGATCGGCATCGTGGCGCGTTTGGACGATTTGGCGAAGTCGGGCAAGAAATCCTCAGACCTGCACGACTACTTCCTGACTCACCCCGCTATAGCTCCTTTTCTGAAGGACGGTGAGCTTTTGGAGTATGGATGCCATCTCGTGGCCGAAGGCGGCAAGAAGATGCAACACGACCTTGTTCGTGGCGGTCTCCTCGTCATCGGCGACGCTGCCGGATTCACCCTCAACACTGGTTTTACCGTCCGGGGGATGGATCTTGCCGCAGGTTCGGCACGCGCCGCGGCGAGTGCAATCTCACGGGCACTGAAGTCACAAGACTATTCGGCACAATCGCTCGGCGCCTACGTAGATCAGTACAACGCCAGCTTTGTTGGTAAGGACATGGATACTTATGCAAAGGCTCCAGAATTCCTTGAGAATCCTGCCATGTATGGGGCGATGGGGGAGTTAGCCGCGGATATTCTCTACGGCGTCTACAACCATGACCTCACACCTCGAAAGCGGCTAGTTAAGGTCATACTGGGTGGTGTGAAGAAGTCTCGCATGTCTCTCGGGCAGTTGGCGAAACTTGGATTTGACGCAGTGAGGTCGATGTAAGATGGCAAATTCTAACCCGGGATCGATCAACGACCGTTTAGCAAGCAACGTTTACGAGATTGATGAGGGCAACCCCCATATCCATGTCAACCAGGAGTTGGTGCGGCGGACGGGAGCGGCTAAGCTGCTCGTCAACGTATGCCCTGCGCATGTGTATTCGGAAGAAAACGGTGAGATCGCCGTCGAATATGCCGCATGCCTTGAGTGTGGAACTTGTTTAGCAGTTGCTCCTCCGGGCACGCTGACGTGGCATTATCCAGCAGGCTCGATGGGGATCGTCTATCGCGAAGGATAGAACCCAGGCGGTTTGAAAGTGGCGGGGCAGATTTGAGATCTGCCCCGCCACTCAATTGTTCCAAGCCGCTTCGCCTGTCAAGGCCACGGCCGACCCACCGAAACCACGGCCGACCTACGGTGGAACGGGCCCGAACATCGATCGCTGTGTATTGGCCGGCTATTGCTGTACTTTTGGGAATAATAGGAGTTGGGGTCGATACCGAAGTATCGACCCCAACCTTTAGCGAATTACCGCGTCACAGGTTTAGTTCTGTCGGCGGCGGATGATCGCTACAGCACCACCGGCAATCAGCAAGACTGCGGCGAGGATCGACAGACCAGCAACCGTAGCACCGGTGTGAACCAGACCAGTTTGAGGCGTAGGCGAGCCCTGATCAATGATCAGCGCCCCACCCTTCGGACCCTGGGGCTTGGGGGCAGGCGTGGAATCGCACTTAAGCGCCTCACGTGTCGGAGCAGTCCAAGACCACTCAGCCGTAGCATCCTTGGCCAGCTCAAAGCCGTCAACAGCCTTGGCCTTCACCACAACGGTCTTACCGTACTCGTACTCGAACCTCGACGGATTATCCTTAACCCACTCAAGGTCCTTACCATCAACCGTCACCGAGTAAGTCACACCCTTTGTCGCAACGATCGTAACGGACGGCTTAACCTTGCACGTCACCGGATCAGAACCACTCGGGAAGATCGGAGCACTCGGAGAAACAAACTCAACCTTCGGCGTCGGCTTGGGATCAGGCTTCGGGTCCGGCTTGGAGGTCGGCTCCGGCTTCGGGTCCGGCTTGGAGGTCGGCTCCGGCTTCGGGTCCGGCTTGGAGGTCGGCTCCGGCTTCGGGTCCGGCGCAGGCGTCGGGTTCGGTGCAGGCGTCGGGTTCGGTGCAAGCTTGATCTTGAAGGTCTGCGACGATACACGCGGGATACCCGTGCCGTCTTCGGCCTCGGTCAAGGTCACCTTGACGTCGAAGCTCTTGACGTCCTTATTCCCGACCGCAGGGGTGCCCTCGATCTGGCCTGTCTTTGCGTTGATCGTCAGGCCAGCGGGGAGCCCTTCAGCCGAGTAGGTGTCAGCAAGAGCTGGATCATTACCAGTGGAGTCCATCTTAATTGGGGCGATTGGCGTACCATCGGTTGCCACGACGTCGTTAACGTTCTTGAGGGCCACCTCGAAAGGCAAATCCTTCGAGATTTCCTTGAGCGTAAAGTTCACGTAGCCGACTTGGTTCCAAATAGCTGGTTCCATGAGCAGTCCGATCGAACCGTCGGGTTGAACAGCCATCGTCGTGTAGCCGGTACCGCCTTCGCGGATCTGCTTTGCAACGGGCCACGACTTACCATCGTCGTAGCTCATCTTGACCTTTCCGTTAACGCGCTCTCCCTGTTCTGTATTGGAAAATAGGAGGACCTTGGCACGTAGCGTTCCCTTGTTTGCCGACGGGAAAGGACGGAGAATTTGGGCGTTATTGGTCGAATCGCGAAGATTATCGTCGATATGAATATCTTTCCAGTTTACGCCACCATCAGTTGATGACGCCACAATACGTCTACCTTTACCAAAATTCCCGGACACGCGGGAGTTCAGCATCAAGCTTCCGTCAGAGAGCTCTACGACCTTGTTCTCGTCGAAGTTTTTCTGGGGTGAATTAGTAAAGTGTCCACCCTTCCACGTCTTGCCGTGGTCGTCTGAGAAGATGGTGATGGCCTGGAAACCGCCAGTCTTAAAACGACATGCTGCTTGTTGGAGGAGGCGCCCTTTAAATGGCTCGTGCATCTTTTGAATACCAGCTCCTGACGTCGCAAAGCAACCAGCGATGTCACTTATGTTCGCGCCGCTGCTTCTGAGGACATCATCCGTGATGAGACGAGATGTCCAGGTGCGACCATTGTCGGTCGAGGAAGCTACGGCGAAATTCATCGCTTGACGGTGTTTCGTGTCTACCTTGCCGCTCGCGTCCAATTTGTAGGACGGGTTGAATCTCTCTGGTAGTCCAGCGTCGAGGGAACCGACGTGGAAGTTGAAGATCTCTCCGGTAGCGTGGTCGACAACGTAGGATGGATCTGACCAACCAAAGCGTTCTCCCTTTCCAGCAACTTTACCTTTGGCGATAACCGTACGCGGGCCCCAGGTATTTCCGCCATCGGTCGAGCGGCGTTGAACGATGGAATTCTCGTTCGGTGAGTCCATGCCGCCGGTGATTCCACTCTTCGGTCTTAGATCGTATGAGGCGAGAATATCCCCGTTGGGTGCGATGGTGATGGCGGGAATTCGGATATTGTATTTGCTCGTATTCTCGTCGAGAATCTTTAGGTTGGTGAGGCGTGCGTCGAGCCGGGGATCAGCATTCGGTGCCTTGAATGCGGTTGCTTGTGGCCAAACTCGTGGGACGCTCACGGACTTAATTTTCTTAAGAGTAGTGCTCTGCTTGTCGTGGCTGACCTTAACGTTGGCTGCCAATTCGGCGTGTCCGCGTTCCAGGTCTTCTTCCTTAACAGTGTACTTAGCTGAGCAGTTCATGCTCTTTTCGGCCTCGAGGGTTTTGGTGCAACCCTCACCTTCAACGGCGAGCTGTTCTTTTGATAGTGAGGTGACGGTATATTCGTAACTGAACTGGTCTCCAGCGCTGTAGCTGGGCTTACCTTCTCCGCCTGTTACGGTGATATCTGAAAGATCCGCGAGCTTGGTCGCCACAGGAATCGCATCCCCAGAAGTTGTGCCGGTATTCACCACGGTAGCGGTATGTGTTTTATCGCTTTCCTCGCGCATGATCCAGGTCACCTGTGGTGTGAAAAAGCCTTTGCTTGCGTCTGCATCTGTCACTTTATGGGAAAGGAAATCGCAATCGCGCTTTGTCTCTCCGGGCTTAACCTCCCACCATCGGCATTTCTGATAGTCGCCCTCGAGGTTGGAATTTTTGAAGCCGAAAGCGCGGGCCTTCTCTGTATTATTCTTGAGGGTGACGCGAAAATTAATCGTCTCTCCGACTTCGAAGGGTTCACCCTTGTCTTTGTTAAGAACTTCAAAGCTCGAAGCTGTAACGGGTGAATTGGTGTCGGTTGTTGTCGCTCCTACAACAGGCGATTCTGTGGTTTCCGGCGCTGCGCTTGCAAGGGTTGGAGTCAAGCCAACACTTAACAACGCTACTGCGCTGGCACCCGCGAAAACTTGCGTGAATCGTTTCCGCATAGATAGTAATGGGGGCATCTTTGCACCTTTCTGACATTCGCACCTTCGCGATCCGCCAGACATCGGTTGTCTGACAGGCGCTTTCACTGTATCGAAAAATTGCTCTACAAACAACGTATTTTGGCTGAATGCTCTGTTGCTGGTGAACGGAGTCTAATGGTTGTTGGGCTGTAGTCGAAAAGTTTTAGGGTGTTGTTAAGGTACCTAGGTGGTGTTTGGTGCGGGCCCTGTGGCTGCTTTCGCCTGTAGTGGGGTATGTCACGAGGATGGGTTTCCCTTTCTTTTTCCTAGAGAAACTCGGCCTACCTTGGTGGGGGTGACGCGCCATAGGGTTACCCGTCCGTAGGTTACGCTATCGTAACCGTATGTTCTTATTGGCAGGTGACTTCGCGCGGACCTCGCAGAAGGCGGAGGTCCATTATGTCTTGGAAACGACCTCTACCCAAGATACGTTACGATCGCTGCCAGGTGCTGCGCCGCTAACAACCATCGTCGCTGGCGTCCAAACCCAGGGGCGGGGAAGGCTCGGGCGAAGCTGGCACTCCGAAGCAGGCCAGTCACTGCTCGCCTCCACGCTTGTAGTGCTACCAGACACCCCTGTACTTCGGGACACACTCGGCTTCCTCACGCTCATCGCTGCGGCCGCCATGCGTAGTGCACTCGCCATCACAACAGGCGGGCAGTTCCAGGTGAAATTTCCCAACGATATCGTGACCCCCAACGGGCTGAAAATCGCAGGCGTATTAGGCGAATTCTTCGCAGACACCAGCAAGCGACGCGGCGAACTCTGCCTCGCCCTCGGCGTCGGGGTCAACGTCTACCAACAAGGGAAGGCGCTATTCCCAGGCTCCACCTCACTCGCCAGCGCAGGTGTTCTCAACAACGATGAAGAAACTGCCGTCATCGACCAACTATTATCCGCCTACCTCGATCAGCTACGCGAGCGGATCACGACCTTTGCCGCCGATCCTGACCAACCAAACACAACAGACCTCATCACGGAACTCAACGCCCACCTTGCCGGGCGGGGCTACGAGACTACGGTCGCGGGCCAAACCGGTGTAATCCAGGTCTTAAGCCCCCGAGCCGAACTCATTGTTCGCACCCCACATGGCGACGTGGCAATAGCACCCAGTGAGGTCGCCATGATTGCAGAATTCGGCCAGATAAAGCCGGATGCCGATTTGCAAACCGCCACAGTCAGGGAAAGGAAAAGCCATGAAAATACTCATCGCTAACCGCTCCGAGATTGCTCTGCGCATCATCCGCACCGCAACCGAAATGGGGCTGGAAACCGTTGTCGGATATGCGCAAGCCGATTGCGGCACACCATTTACACGTATGGCAGGCCAAGCCCACGCACTCGGCGGAACCAGCTACGCCGAAACCTACATGAACGGCGCCAAACTCATCGAGCTTGCCAAACGCACCGGAGCAACTGCCATTCACCCCGGCTACGGCTTTCTCTCTGAGAACGCCGAATTCGCCCACGACGTCGAAGCCGCAGGCCTGACCTGGATCGGCCCCTCGCCGCACACCCTGCGCGAACTCGGCGACAAGATCAGCGCCCGTCAGCTCGCCGAGCGAGCGGGAGTCCAACCGGTGCCAGGCATCTCCGAGGCAATCTCAGGCCGGGAGGAAGTTGAGCAATTCGTGGCACGCTGGGGCTACCCGATCGTGACGAAGAAGGCCGACGGTGGCGGTGGGCGTGGCATCACCATCATCCGCGACGACGCCGACCTCGACCACTTCTTCCTTGCCCAAGGCGACAGCCTCGCAGGCATCTTCGTCGAAAAATTCCTAGAGAAAGCGCGCCACATTGAAACACAATGTATGCGCGATTCGCACGGCAACTTTGCGGTGGTCTCCACCCGCGATTGTTCCCTCCAGCGCCGCAACCAAAAGCTCATCGAAGAGGCACCCGCCCCAGGGTTGAGCGAGGAGCAGGAGCGCACGCTCCTTGTCTGGTCGAAGGCGCTGTTCGAGGGCGCGGACTTCGTGGGCCTCGGCACGTGCGAGTTCCTCGTTGACGAGGACGTCTTCTTTCTCGAGGTTAACCCGCGACTGCAGGTCGAGCACACGGTGTCGGAGGAAGTGACTGGTCTCGACCTCGTTGCCGAGCAGATTCGCATCGCCCGCGGCGAGGAGATTGCGTCCGTGCCCCAACCGGCCGGCCATTCCTTCGAGTTCCGCATCACCTGCGAGAATCCCACGCGCGACATGCAGCCCTCCGAGGGAACCATCACCCAGCTGCAGTGGCCGCTCGGCCACGGCGTGCGCATCGAGACAGGGGTGGCCGTGGGCGACCTCGTCACCTCGGCGTTCGACTCCATGCTGGCCAAAGTGATCGTCACCGGCCCCTCGCGCGAGGCCGCCATCGCCCGTTCGCTGCGCGCGCTGGCCGAGCTGCGGATGGTCGGAATCGCCACGCCCGTGGCCCTCTACCGCGACATTCTTCACGACGCCGTCTTCCGCGCTGGCGCCTTCTCCACCCGCTGGTTTGAGGAAAAGTTCCTGCCGGAGTGGAAGCAGGGAGCCCCTGCGGCCCAGCCGGCGGCCGCGACCTCGATCGCCTACGCGGGCCAGCCCGCCAACCCGCAGCCCGCCGAGCGTCAGACCTTCACCATCGAAATCGATGGGCGGATGGCCGAACTGACCGTCCCCAAGGGCCTCTTCGGCGGGGGAGCGACGCCCTCGCCACGCCCGCAGCCTCTGCGCCGGGCCGCCCGCTCCCGGGCCGCGACCGTCACGGAGGCCGCCACGGGCGACGTGCGCTCGCCGATCCAGGCCATCGTCGTGCGCGTGGTGACCGAGGTCGGTGCACCCGTGCGCGAGGGCGACCTCCTCATCGTCTTGGAGTCCATGAAGATGGAGAGCTACGTGTATGCCCCGCTCGACGGCGTCGTCGAATCCATCGCCGTGGACCAAGGCGCCAACGTCAGTGCCGGAGCACCCCTGCTCTCCATCGTGCCCGCGCCGAGCGAGGCTGGAAAGGAGTAACCATGTCTCACATCACCCCGACCAACGAATCGGTCACGATCGACACGACCTCTCACGACGTCGACCGAGAGGCATTCATTGCCTACCAGGAGGACATCTCCGCGCGGGCCGAGGAGAAGGCCTGCGTGCGCCAACACGCCAAGTCAAAAATGAGCGCGCGCGAGCGCATCGCCGAACTCCTGGACCCCGCCTCGTTCACCGAGATCGGCCAGTTCGTGGGCGGCAACCTGGCCGAGGGCTTCCAGGGCGCGGCCGTGACCTGCGGGCTGGGCACCATCGGCGGTCGCCGCGTTGCGATCTACGCCCAGGATTTCTCGGTGCAGGGCGGCACGCTCGGCGAGGCCGAGGGGGACAAGATCATCGCTACCATTGACAAGGCGCTCACGCTGCGCATCCCCGTCATCGGGATCATGGACTCGGGCGGGGCCCGCATCCAGGAAGGCGTGGTGGCGCTCGGCCAGTACGGGCGGATCTTCAAGAAGACGTGCGCGGCCTCCGGGGTGATCCCGCAGATCTCGCTCATCCTTGGCCCGTGCGCCGGGGGTGCGGTCTACTCGCCGGCGCTGACCGACTTCATCATCATGACGCGGGACAACTCGCACATGTTCGTCACCGGCCCCGACGTCGTCCGTGCGACGACGGGCGAGGAAGTCACCTTCGCCGACCTCGGCGGAGCCCAGGTGCACAACTTCCACTCCGGTGTCGCTCACTACCTAGCCGAGGATGAGCACGACGCGCTCGACTACACGCGCACGCTCCTGACCTACCTGCCCGCCAACTGTGACGAGCCCGCTCCGTCCTACGACTATCTTCCCGACGCCGAGCCGGAGGCGATCGACGTCGGCGCGCTCGTGCCGGAATCGACGAAGGTGCCCTACGACGTCGTCGACGTCATTGGCGCCATCGTCGACTACGGCGAGTTCGTCCAGATCCAGGAATTCTTCGCCCGCAACATCGTGGTGGGCTTTGCTTGCATCGAGGGCCGGTCGGTGGGAATCGTCGCGAATCAGCCTCTCCACGACGCCGGAACCCTCGACGTCGACGCCTCGGAGAAGGCCGCCCGCTTCGTGCAGTTCTGTGACGCCTTCAAGATTCCGGTGGTCACGCTCGTGGACGTGCCGGGCTATCGGCCAGGCACGGAGCAGGAACAGGCGGGCATCATTCGTCGCGGCGCGAAGCTGATCTGGGCCTACGCCACCGCTTCCGTCCCGCTCGTGACGGTGATCCTGCGTAAGGCATACGGCGGAGCCTACATCGTGATGGGCTCGAAGTCGCTGGGCGGCGACCTCGTCTACGCCTGGCCGGGCGCGGAAATCGCTGTCCTCGGCGCGGACGGCGCGGTGTCGATCATCCACCGTCGCGAGCTCAAGGCCGCCCAGGCCGAGGGCAACGCCACCGAGGTCTTCGCCCGGCTCTCGCGCGAATACACGCGCGCCAATGTCAACCCCTATCTGTCGGTGGCCCGCGGCGAGCTCGACGGCATCATCGCCCCGAGCAACACCCGCCACACCATCGCCTCCTCACTGGAGGCCCTTCAGTCCAAAACCACTATCCATCACGGCCCCGCGCGCCACGGCAACATGCCGATGTAGCACTAAGGAGACACACATGACTCTCACGGAACAACTGAACGCAGGCACTCCCTACGTCCTCCAGTTTGCCGGGCAGGCCACGCCCTGGCGTACCGCCCTTGCCGACGTCGCCGAGGACCCGGCGATTCGTAGCGCGCTGACCGAGGTCCAGGCGCGCGCCGAGCGCCTTCTGGCGCCTGTCCTTCCCGAGCTGACTCGCATCTGCGCCGGACCGCTTGACCTCTTTAACAACCCGTCCGTGCAGGCCTTTTCCTCAGTTCCCGGAATTCTCTTGGCCCAGTTCGGCGCCCACCTGGATCTAGGACTGACGGGCGCCCCGCACGCCGTCATCGGACACTCCCAGGGCGTGTTGGCAGTTGAGATCGCCAAGAATGGCGACCTCGACCACGCGGCACGGATCTTCGCCCTCGCCCGCCTCATCGGCGCGGCCGCCACCTGGACGATGCGTTCGGCTGGGGCGGAACGTCACGGCGAACTGACGCCGATGCTCGCCGTTCGTGGCATCCCTGAAACCGAACTCGCCCGGATCGTCGATGCACACGATGGCGCAGGCATCGCGATCCGTAACACGCGCGATTCCTTCACGCTGTCGGGCATTCCGGCGGCTCTCGACGCAGTCCGGGCAGACATCTCCACCCTGGCTGACGCTCAGCACCGGGCGCGCTCGGAGAAGAGGGTTGGCGGCGCACCCATTGACCCCGTGCTCGAATTCCTCGACGTCTGGGCGCCCTTCCACTCCGACCTCCTGGCCCCGGCGCGGGCACAGGTGATCTCGTGGATGGATGCCTGCGGCTGGCGCGAGCCCGGCCTCGACGCGCTCGCGGCAGCGGTGCTGACCGACCGCCTCGACTGGGACACGCAATTTGCTCAGGCAAGCCAGGGAGCCGAGTGGGTCATCGACCTGGGCCCCGGCTTAGGCCTGGGGCGGATCACGCAGGCAAACACGCTCGGGCGCGGCATCGGCGTCGTCAATGCCGCGACGGCGAGCGCCCGCGACGACATGTCCATGCCGGGCATGACATGGGAGAAGGGGGCTGACTGGTCGCGGTTCGCCCCGAAGTTGGCCTGGATCCAGGAAGACGGCCAGAGGCGCCGCGTTGTCGATACCCGCTTTACCCGCCTGACCGGTCGCGCTCCCGTGTTACTGGCGGGCATGACGCCGACCACCGTTGAGCCCGACATCGTCGCCGCTGCCGCCAACGCCGGCTACTGGGTCGAAATGGCCGGCGGCGGCCAGGTCACCGAGGACGTGTTCGCCGAGAACCTCGCCGGGCTCGTCGCCCAGCTCGAGCCGGGCCGCACCGCCCAGTTCAACGCCATGTACATGGACCGCTACCTGTGGAATCTCCAATTCGGCACCCAGCACATCGTCTCCCGCGACAGGATGAGCGGGGCGCCGCTCGACGGCGTCGTCATCTCCGCGGGAATCCCCGAACTCGAGGAAGGGACGGAGCTCGTGCGGCGCCTGCGCGCCGAGGGCTTCAGCTACGTGGCCTTCAAGCCGGGAACCGTGGGTCAGATCCGTCAGGTGCTCGACATCGCACGCGGCGTCGCCGACTGCCCGGTTTTGATCATGGTGGAGGACGGTCACGCCGGCGGACACCACTCCTGGGAGGACCTCGACCACCTTCTCCTGTCTACCTACGCCGAGATCCGTGCGCTGGAGAACCTGATTCTCGTGGTCGGCGGGGGACTCGGCGTGCCGCAACGCGCGGCCGCCTTCCTCACCGGCGAGTGGGCGCTCGAGCACGGCCCGGTCACGATGCCGGTGGATGCCATCATGATCGGCACCGCCGCGATGACGGCCAAGGAGGCCAAGACCAACGACGACGTCAAGCAACTTCTTGTTCAGACCCCGGGTGTGAGCGCGGACAAGAACGCGGGCTGGGTCGGCCAAGGCGAGGTGGACGGCGGGGTGACCTCCGGCTTGTCGCACCTGTTGGCGGACATGTACGAGATTGAGAACTCGGCGGCTCGAGCCGCCCGGCTCATCGTCGAGGTTGCCGGCGATCCGCAGGCCCTCGCCGAGCGCCGCGGGGAGATCATCGAGGCGATCAACGCGACGGCGAAGCCGTACTTTGGCGACCTCGAGATGATGACGTATGCCGACGTGCTACGCCGCTACGCCGAGCTGGCCTACCCGTGGAACGACGCCTCCTGGGTCCAGCGCTTCCACGAATTGCTTCAGCGCGTGGAGGCCCGCCTCGCGCCGCAGGATTCGGGCGAGGTCACCTCGCTCTTCCCGGACGTGGTGGCGGCCGAGGAGCCGGGCGCGGCGATCGAGAAGGTCATCGCGGCCTACCCGATGGCTGAGCAGATTCACGTGACCACCTTTGACGCGGCCTGGTTCGTCGAACTGTGCCGCAAGTACCCCAAGCCTGTCCCGTTCGTGCCGGTCATCGACGCCGACCTCCTGCGTTCGTGGGGCACCGACGGCCTGTGGCAGTCCCACGACCCGCGCTACAGCGCCGACCAGGTTCGTATCATCCCGGGGCCGGTGTCCGTGGCGGGGATTACCTCGGTCAACGAGCCGATCGCCGACATCCTTGGCCGCTACGAGGCGGCGACCGTCGATGCGCTCGAACGCTCCGGCGCGGCTTCGGGCGATGCCGTCCGTTTCTCCCGCGACGCTGCCACGGTGGAGGACTACCTGCGCAATGCCGAGAACATCCAGTGGCACGGGCATGTCATCACCAACCCCGCCCGGGTGGTCAGCGACGCCGACCTCGTCCCCACCGACAGGGGATACGACCTCGTTCTCGAGCTCGACACCCTGTGGGAAGGCACCGGCGCCCACCAGCACGCCGTGCGTCAGATGCGCATTCCACTGACGATCCCCGCTGGGGCCCACACCGGCGCGATGCCGGTGGTGGACGACGAGCGCTTGCCGCAGGCCATGAACGCCCTGCTGGCGGCGACGGCGGGAGTGGGCGCGCCGAACGTGATGGACGATTGGATCGGTGAGCTGCCGGTCATCCGCGACTCTGCCATTTCCGCCTACGGCGAGGCGTGGTACCGCTTCTCCCTGCGCCCCGAGCTTGGCTCCCTGCACGCCGGCGTCACGGCAAACTCGTTGCCGAGCGCCCTCAATCTTGCCCCCATTGTCCCGTCCGCGGTCCTGGGCCTGTGCTGGCCGTCGATCTACGCCGCGCTCGGCTCGGCCATCGTCGACGATTACCCCGTGATCGAGGGCCTGCTGAACGCCGTCCACCTCGACCACACCGAGGACCTTGACACCGACCGGCTCGCCGGGCTGGATCACCTCGACGCTCGCTCGGCGTGTACGCAGGTCAGCGAGTCAAGCTCGGGCCGCGTCGTCGTCGTCGAGACGGAGCTGCAGCACGACGGCGAACGCGTGGGTTCCTTCACCGAGCGTTTCGCGATTCGGGGGCGGGTCTTTGGCAAGGACGTCCCCGCCGACCCGGCCCTCGCAGGCGGGCTCGGGCACGAGGTGACGGACACGCCGCGTTCCCTCCTGCGCCGGGTGAGCGCCACCGCGCCGGCCGACATGACACCTTTCGCCATGGTCTCGGGCGACTACAACCCGATTCACACCTCCTACCGCGCCGCCAAGGTTGCCGGAATGGACCAGCCGCTGGTTCACGGAATGTGGCTGTGTGCGGCGGCGCAACACGCCGTCTCCGCCACCGACGAGGCGGGCCGCGGATGGCACATCGAGGGCTGGACCTACCGCATGTACGGCACCGTGGACCTCGGCGACGAGGTTGACATCAGCGTCGAGCGCATCGGATCCGTGGCAGGGGGAGGCCTCATCCTCGAGGTGACCTGCCGTGTGGAGAAGAACGTGGTGTCGGTGGCGACAGCCTCCGTGACCGCGCCCGTGACCGCCTACGTCTACCCGGGCCAAGGCGTGCAAAGCCAGGGCATGGCACTCGACGAGCGAGCATCCTCGCCCGCCGCCCGCAAGGTCTGGGAGCGCGCCGACGCCCACACCCGCGCCTCGCTCGGTTTCTCGATCCTCGCCATCGTGCGTGACAACCCGCAGGAACTGACCGCCGCAGGCGTGACCTACCGTCACCCGCAAGGCGTGCTCAACCTGACCCAGTTCACCCAGGTGGCGCTCGCGACCGTGGCTTTCGCCCAGACCGAGCGCCTGCGCGAGGCCGGTGTCCTCGTGGAAGGCTCCTACCTTGCCGGACACTCGCTCGGCGAATACAACGCCCTGTCCGCCTACGCCAAGATCTTCCCGTTGGAGACCGTCCTGGAGATCGTCTTCCACCGCGGGTCCACCATGCACAACCTCGTCCCGCGTGACGCCGAGGGACACTCGAATTACCAGATGGGCGCCTTGCGTCCGAACCAATTCGGGGTGGGCGACGCCGATGTGGCGGCCTACGTCGCCAGCGTCGCCGAGCGCTCGGGAGAGTTTATCGAGATCGTTAACTACAACCTCGCCGGCGAGCAGTACTCCATCGCCGGCACGGTGGCTGGCCTGAAGGCGCTGGCCGAGGACGCTGAACAGCGCGCCGAGGCCGCCGGCGGGCGCCGCCCGTTCATGCTCGTGCCCGGCATCGATGTCCCGTTCCACTCGACGGTCCTTCGCGACGGAGTCCCCGACTTCCGCCAACTTCTTGACCGGCTGCTGCCCGCGCACGTCGATCCCGCGTTGCTTTCGGGAAGGTACGTCCCCAATCTGGTGGCGATCCCGTTCGAACTCACGCCCCAGTTCCTTGACGCCATCCTCGCCGTCGTTCCCTCCGCCAGCGTGCGCGAGCTACGCGAGCGCTGGGAGAGCGTGAACCTGGACGAAGAGGCAGGCAAGATCACCCGAGATCTCCTCGTGGAGCTACTGGCGTGGCAGTTCGCCTCGCCCGTGCGGTGGATCGAGACCCAGGACTTCCTCTTCACCCCGGTTGCACAGGGCGGCGCCGGCGTCGAGCAGCTCATCGAGGTGGGCCTTGGTGCCGCGCCCACACTGGCCAACCTGGCGGCGAAGACGCTCAAGCAGCAGCGTTTTGGTGCTCACGTCAACGTTCTCAACGCTCAGCGCGACGCGAAGATCGTCTACCGCGAGGACCAGGCCACCGCCGACGCCCTCGTGGCGACGCCGTCCGAGCCCGCGCCGGCTCAGGCGTGCCCCGCTCCGGCCACTCCAGCCGAGCCGGAAGCCCTGCCCGCCGCGAACGAGGGCAATCCGCCCGCAGCGCCTGCCGCTGGGCCGGCCTACACCGGCCCAGTCGAGGACCTGACCTTCGCCGCAGCCGACGCGATCAAGGTTCTCCTGGCCGAGTCGAACAAGCTGCGCCTCGATCAGATTGGCGAAAGCGACAACGTCGAGTCCCTGACCAACGGCGTGTCCTCCAAGCGCAACCAGGTGCTCATGGACATGGCCGCCGAGCTCAACCTGTCCTCCATCGATGGGGCAGCCGAGGCAAGCGTCAGCGAATTGGCCAAGACGGTCAACAAGCTCGCACACAACTACAAGCCTTTCGGCGCAGTGCTCAGCGAGGCGGTCAACGATCGTCTGCGCAAGCTCTTCGGTGCCGCCGGGCTCAAACCCGATCACGTGGGCGAGCGCGTCGCCTCGGCGTGGTCGCTCGGGGCAGGCTGGAGCGCGTGGACGAGCGCGGTCCTCCTCCTCGACACGCGCGAAGGCAAGTCCGCCCGCGGCGGTGAGCTAGCCGAGCTGTCCACGAGTGCGACCTCGGCGGCCGAGGTCGACGCGCTCATCGACGCCGCCGTCGAGCGCGTGGGCGCCATCGCCGGCGTCGCCGTCGCCAAGCCGACCAGCGCCGGAGGCGGATCGGCCGTGGTCGATTCGGCCGCGCTTGACGCCTTCTCCGCCGAGATCACCTCGGCGCTCGCCGAGAACGCACGAGACCTGCTGGCACGTCTGGGCCACACGGAGCAGGTGGCCGCCGCCGAGGCCGACGACTCGGTGCTCGTCGAGGCCGTGCGCGCCGAGCTGGGGCCAAACTGGGCCACCCAGGTTGAGCCTACCTTCTCCGCGGTCAAGGCCGTGCTCCTCAACGACCGTTGGGCGAGCGCACGTGAGGACCTCGCGCGCTTCGTCGCTGGCCAGAACGCCATCACCGGCGTCTCGAGCTTCTTCGCAACGGGCCACGAGGTTGCCCGCCAGGCCGAGTTCTACGCGGACCACGCCCAGGTCAGCGACGCGGACCGCGTCATGCTCCTGCGCATCGCGGCCGCCGCGCGTAGCACCGCACCCGGTGAGTTCTCCGGCAAGATCGCCGTCGTGACGGGCATGACCCCCGAATCCATCGGTGGCGCCGTCGTCGGACGCCTCCTGGCGGGCGGCGCGACCGTCATCGCCACGGCCTCCCGCGTCGACCAGGCGCGCCTCCTGGCCGGGCGGAAGATCTACCGCGAGCACGCCCGCGGCGACGCCTCGCTGTGGCTCGTGCCAGCTAACCTCTCCTCCTACCGCGACATCGATGCGCTCGTTGACTGGATCGGCAACCCCGTGCGCGAAACCGTGGGTGGAAAGACGGTGGAGAAGAAACCGGCCATGGTGCCCGACTTCCTCTTCCCGTTCGCCGCACCGCGCGTGTTCGGCATGATGGACGACGCCGGGGGAGCCACGGAGATGCAGGCGCGCCTCATGCTGTGGGGCGTCGAGCGACTCCTCACGGGCCTCGCTGGCATCGGCGCCGACACGGTCGTCGATCACCGCCTGCACGCCGTCCTGCCGGGCTCGCCCAACCGCGGCACCTTCGGCGGCGACGGCGCCTACGGTGAGGTCAAGGCCGCCTTCGACGCCATCGTCAACAAGTGGCACGTGGAGCCCTGGGCATGCCGAGTGAGCCTCGCCCACGCGCGCATCGGCTGGGTGCGCGGAACGGGACTCATGGGCGGCAACGATCCGCTCGTGGCCGCCGTCGAGGCCGAGGGCGTGCGCACCTGGTCCACCCAGGAGATGGCCGAACAGCTCATGGGCCTCATCAGCGACGACGCCCGCGCCCGTGCCGCCGAGGCCCCCATCGACGCCGATCTCACCGGCGGCCTGGCCTCCATCAACCTCGCCCAAATCACGGAAAAGGCCGCGGCTGCGGCTGCCGATCGTGGCGAGCCCAGCGCCCCGCGTACGCTCGGCACGATCGCGGCCCTGCCGAGCCCGCACGTCGTCGGCCTGCCGGCCAACGCGGACGTGTGGGGAAGCGGCCACGCCCGCCCCGAGGACACCGTCGTCATCGTCGGCATCGGCGAGGTTGGCCCCTGGGGGTCCTCGCGCACACGCCACGCCGCTGAGCTCGGGATCCAAGCCGACGGACGCGTGGAACTGACCGCCGCCGGCGTGCTCGAACTGGCCTGGATGACCGGCCTGCTCACCTGGCACGAGTCGCCCAAGGCCGGCTGGTACGACGCCGCGGACAACCTCGTTGACGAATCGGAAATCTTCGACCGCTACCGCGACGAAGTGGTGGCACGCTCCGGCGTGCGCCGCCTCGTCGACGACGGCCCGATCACTGACGCGGGCACCGTGGACCTGGTCACCGTCTACCTCGACCGACCCATCACATTCACCGTGCCCAGCGAGGATGAGGCCCGCGCCTACGAGGCCGCCGACCCGCAGTTCACCAAGATCACCCCGCCACACGCCGGCAACGCCGAGTGGAGCGTGACGCGCGTGAAGGGGGCGACCTCACTGGTCCCCCGCAAGACCACGCTCTCGCGCTACGTCGCGGGCCAGCTACCCACCGACTTCGACCCCACCCGTTGGGGAATCCCGCAGTCGATGGTGGAATCCATCGACAAGATGGCCGTGTGGAACCTCGTCACAACCGTCGACGCCTTCATCTCCGCGGGCTTCACGCCCGCCGAGTTGCTGGCAGCCGTCCACCCCGCAGAAGTCGCCTCGACGCAGGGAACCGGATTCGGTGGCATGTCCTCCATGCGCAAACTCTTCGTCGAACGATTCCTCAACGAGGACATCGCCCAAGACGTCTTGCAGGAGACCCTCGCGAACGTCATCGCCGCGCACACCATGCAGTCCTTCGTGGGCGGCTACGGAGCCATGATGCAGCCGGTCGCCGCCTGCGCGACGGCCGCCGTCTCCCTCGAAGACGGCCTCGACAAGATCGCCGCCGGAAAGGCCAAGTTCGTCGTCACGGGAGCGGTCGATGACCTCTCCGTCGAATCCCTCGAAGGATTCGGCAACATGAACGCGACCGCCGACTCGGCGTCGTTGGCCGCCCAGGGCATCTCGGAGCGGTTCTTCTCCCGCGCCGGAGACCTCCGCCGCGGCGGCTTCATCGAAGGCATGGGCGGCGGAACGGTCCTCATCGCCCGCGGCGACCTGGCCCTCGAGATGGGACTGCCGGTCTACGGCGTCGTCGCAAGCGTGCAGACCTTCGCCGACGGTGCCCACACCTCCATCCCGGCGCCTGGCCTCGGCGCGCTCGCGGCCGGACGCGGCGGCAAGGACTCCCGCCTGGCCCAACGCCTCGCGGCCCTCGGCGCCGACGTCGACGATATCGCCGTCGTCTCCAAGCACGACACCTCGACGAACGCCAACGATCCCAATGAGGCAGAGCTCCACGTCCGCCTGGCCAAGGCACTGGGACGAACCCCAGGCAACCCGCTGCACGTCATCTCCCAAAAGACGCTCACCGGTCACGCCAAGGGCGGCGCCGCCATGTTCCAGATCGCGGGCTTGACCCAGCTGTTCGCAAACGGGATCGTGCCGGCCAACCGTTCCCTCGACAACCTCGACCCGGTCTTCGCCTCCGACGACTACCTCGTGTGGCTACGTGACCCGCTGGCCATCGCCACGCGGGGACCAATCAAGGCGGCGCTGGCGACGTCGCTCGGCTTCGGGCACGTCTCGTCGATCGTGGCGCTCGTTCACCCCGGCGCCTTCGAGGCCGCCATCGAACGGGCTCACGGGGAGCAGGCCGCTCGTACCTGGCGCGCTAGGGCGCAGGCTCGCCTGGCTGCGGGCGCACGCCACCTCGAAGCGGCCATGGTCGGGCGCCGCAGCCTCTACGACCCCATCGCGGGGCGCCGGTTCGGAGCCGAACGCCCTGGCTACGACCCCCACGAGGCCGAGGTCGGCATGCTGCTGGACCCGGCAGCGCGTCTGGGAGCAGATGGAACCTATGGTAACTGATACCAACCAGGTGGCATTCGCCGCGGACAGCCTGGACGGGCTCGGCGTGGACATCGTCCACATTCCCACCTTCGCCGAGCAGCAACGGGCGCCGGGCACGCGCTTTCTTTCGGTCTTTTCCTCCACCGAAATGCGCGCAGCCCGGCGCCGGGCCGGCCAGACCGGCGCGGGAATCGCCCACCACCTGGCCGCCCGATGGGCAGGAAAAGAGGCCTTCATCAAGGCCTGGTCGTCCACGCTCATCGGCCAAGCGCCTGTGATCGCTCCCGACGCCGTCCCTTACGCCGACATCCAGATCCTTTCCGACGCCTATGGGCGCCCCTACCTCTTTCTCGCCGGCACGATAGCCACCGCGTTCGGCACTGGCCGCAACGCCGTCGTGTCACTGTCCCACGACGGCGACTACGCGATCGCCGTCTGTCACATCAAAGGAGAATTATGAACACAACGCTACCTGTAGCCTGCAAGGCCAATGAGCTCACCGCGGCGCTGGCGGCCCGCCACGCCCTGGCGATCCTCTCCGGGACCGCCGCCATCGCGCTCGCGGCGCAGATCGCCGTGCCCTTCAAGCCGGTGCCCGTGACGATGCAGACCCTCGCCGTCGTGCTCGTGGGCTGGAAACTCGGAGGTGGACGCGGCCTGAGCGCCGCCGCCCTGTATGGCGCGCTCGGCTCGGCAGGCCTGCCGATCTTCGCAGCCGGGGCATCCGGGGTCGGACCCTCCACCGGCTACGTCATTGGGTTCGTGCTCGCCGCCGCGTTCGTGGGCTGGATGTCTCGCGAGAACCTGTCGGGGTGGAGTGCGCTGGCGGTCTTCGGAGTCGGCCTCGCCCTGCCCTACCTGCCGGGACTGATCTGGCTGTCCGCCGTGACAGGCCTAGGCGCGCCGTGGTCGTGGCCGGTGCTCAGCATCGGCGTGGTGCCCTTCATCCCCGGCGACCTGTTCAAGCTCGGCATCGCCGCCTCCGTGGCGACGGCGTGGGCCTTGCGCCGGCGTCGATAACTCGCACGAGGTGGACAACTCGCGGGGGCGGGTCCGGCTTTCGGTCGGATTCCGCCCCCATTGTCCTGCTGGCCTATCCTGTAGCCATGTCTAGCGAGAATCTGGTCCTAACTGTCCGTTGCCCCGACAAGCCCGGCATCACCTACGCCATCACGGGGCTTTTGGCCTCGGTGGGAGGCAACATTATGGAGTCTCAGCAGTTTAACGACGCCGAATCGGGCTTCTTCTTCGTCCGCATCGAGGCCCACGTCCCGGGCGGGAAGCCGACCATCGAGGCCGCCTTCGCCCAGCTCGCCGCCAACCACGACATGACTTACGAGATCGCCGAGGCCAACAAGCCGCTGCGGACCCTTATCATGGTGACCAAGGATTCGCACTGCCTGTCCGACCTCCTGTCGAAGAATCGCGAAGGCCGCCTCCCGATCGACATCGTCGCCGTCGTCGGCAACCACGACACGCTCAAGCCGCTCGCTGACTTCTACGGCAAACGCTTCATTCACATCCCCATCGACGCCCAGACGAAGCCCGACGCCGAGGCTGCCCTCCTGCGCCTGATCGAGGAAGAGGACATCGAGCTTGTCGTCCTCGCGCGCTACATGCAGATACTGTCCACCGATCTGTGCGAACGCCTCGCGGGCAACGTCATCAACATCCATCACTCCTTCCTTCCCTCCTTCAAGGGCGCGCGCCCCTACCAGCAGGCGCACTCGCGTGGCGTCAAACTCATCGGGGCCACCGCCCACTACGTCACCGCCGACCTCGACGAGGGGCCGATCATCGAACAGGACGTCGTCCGCGTCGCACACGACGACAACGAGGCCGAGCTGCGCGCCAAGGGCGCCGACGTCGAACGCCAGGTCCTCTCTCGCGCCGTCAAGTGGCACGCCGAACATCGCATCCTCATGAACGGCCACCGAACCGTCATCTTCGCCTAGCTCGGCGGATGCCGGGCCCACGGCGTCGTGAAGGCCAGGTGGTGAGACCGTCAATCTCATCTCCTGTGCATCGCGCGTGGGGCAATCTCTCGTGAGCTAAACTGGCCGCGTCGCGACTGGCGTGAGGTGGTTACCACCGGGGAGCGGCACAGAATTGATCGTGGGTCGTTCGCCTGGGCACACGATCGCCAAGGGCTCTTCGCGCAACGCGAGATCCAGACATGAGGAGATTCTGATGACCGACCTTCTACAGCTTTCCATCACCGAGGTAGACCCCGAAATCGCGCAGGTTCTTCAAGACGAGCTTCGCCGCCAGCGCGAGCAACTCGAGATGATTGCGTCCGAAAACTTTGTCCCGCGCGCCGTCTTGCAGGCCCAGGGCTCGGTGCTGACCAACAAGTACGCCGAAGGCTACCCCGGGCGCCGCTACTACGGCGGATGCGAGTTCGTCGACGTCGCCGAGTCGCTCGCCATCGAGCGGGCCAAGGCCGTCTTCGGCGCGGAGTACGCCAACGTCCAGCCCCATTCGGGCGCCCAGGCCAACGCCGCCATCTACCACGCGCTCCTGCAGCCGGGCGACACGGTACTCGGCCTTGAACTTGCCCACGGCGGTCACCTCACGCACGGCATGAAGATCAACTTCTCCGGCAAGAACTACCACGCGGTCGCCTACGGGGTCTCGCCCGATACCTACCTCATCGACATGGACGACGTACGTGCCAAGGCCCTCGAGCATCAGCCCAGGCTCATCATCGCCGGCTGGTCGGCCTACCCCCGCCAGCTCGACTTCCAGGCCTTCCGCGACATCGCCGACGAGGTGGGGGCCTACCTGTGGGTCGACATGGCTCACTTCGCCGGGCTTGTCGCCGCCGGCCTGCACCCGAACCCTGTCCCGTTCGCCGACGTCGTCACCACGACCATCCACAAAACCATCGGCGGGCCGCGCTCGGGTATGATCCTCTCCCGCGACGCCGAAGCCTTCGGGCGCAAGCTCAACTCGGCCGTCTTCCCCGGCCAGCAGGGCGGCCCGCTCATGCACGTCATCGCCGCCAAGGCGATCGCGCTCAAGATCGCCGCCACGCCGGAGTTCAAGGACCGCCAGCGCCGCACGCTCGAAGGGGCGAAGATCCTCGCCGAGCGGCTTTCTCAGCCGGACGTGGCGAACAAGGGAATCGCGGTGGTCTCCGGAGGCACGGACGTTCACCTCGTGCTCGTTGACCTTCGCGACGCTGAGATGAACGGCAAGGAGGGAGAGGATCTGCTGCACGAGGTCGGCATCACCATCAACCGAAATTCCGTCCCCTTCGATCCGCGCCCGGCCACCGTCACCTCCGGCCTTCGGATCGGCACCCCGGCCCTGGCCACGCGCGGCTTCGGAGCCGCGGAATTCGCCGAGGTTGCCGACGTCATTGCTACGGCGTTGCGCGACGGCCGCGAGGCCGATATCCCGGCTCTGCGCGCCCGGACGGCCAAGCTCGCCGCCGACTTCCCGCTTTACGAGGGGCTGGACCAGTTCGCATGATCATGGACGGGAAGGCCACGGCAGCCGCCATCAAAGCCGAGCTCACGGCGAAGGTCAGCGAATTGCGCGAGCAGGGCGTGGTCCCGGGGCTGGGCACCATCCTTGTGGGGGAGGACCCCGGGTCAAAGATCTACGTCGACGCCAAGCACCGCGACTGTAAGGAAGTGGGGATTGAATCCCTGCGCGTCGAGCTGCCCGAGCACGCCACGACCGAGGACGTGCTCGCGGCCGTGGAGCACTTCAACCAATCGCCGGCTGTCACCGGATTTATCGTCCAGCTTCCGCTTCCCCCTCAGTGCGACACGGAGCGTATCGTGGCGGCGATCGCGCCCGGCAAGGACGTCGATGGGCTGAGCCCGTTCAACGTGGGCCGCCTGGCATCTACCTCCCGCGGGCAGCTCCCGGCGCCGCTGGCGTGCACACCGCGCGGGATCGTCGAACTCGGGCGCCGCTATGGGATCGAGTGGCGCGGGGCGCTCGTGTGCGTGGTGGGCCAGGGCCAGACGGCCGGGCGGCCGCTTTCGCTCCTGCTCACCCACGAACAGGTGGGCGCCACCATCATCTCGTGTCACATCGATACGCGCGACCTCGCACGCCACACCCGCGAGGCCGACGTCATCGTCGCCGCCGCGGGTGTTGCCCGGCTCATCACGGCCGACATGGTCAAGCCCGGCGCCGCGGTCTTCGACGTCGGCGTCAGCCGGGAGGTCGATCCGATTACGGGAAGGAAGAAGATCGTCGGCGACGTCGACCCGGCCGCCGCCGAGGTGGCGGACCGCTTCTCACCCAACCCCGGGGGCGTGGGACCGATGACCCGTGCCATGTTGCTGGTCAACCTCGTCGAGGCTGCTCAAGAGATCGCGTAGACGGCGTCGTCGGGCGGTGCGCCGAGGGCGTATCCGCTCGTTGCCACGTGCAGGGCTCCGGCTTGCCCCGTAAACTGGGCAAGAAAAAGGAGAGTGCATGCTAGTCGCTTCGGTTAACGTCAATGGAATTCGTGCCGCCGCCCGCAAAGGAATGGGTGCCTGGATCGAATCCACGGATGCGGATGTCATCCTGCTTCAAGAGGTTCGCGCGCCCGAAGAGCTCGTGGCAGCGCTGGTGGGAGAGACCTACGAGATCGTCCAGCAGGCATCGGCGCTCAAGGGGCGCGCCGGGGTCGCCGTCGCCGTGAAGAAGGACTTTAAGATCGGGCGAACCTCGCGCGGGCTGATGGCCGGGTTGGAGCCGGGCGAGGACGGCCAGCTCGTCGAACCGGCCGTGGACACCGGGCGCTGGGTGGAAGTCGAGGTGCCCGAGCTGGGAACCACCTTCGTCTCCGCCTATCTCCATTCGGGCGTGGCCGACAACGTTGAGAAAATGGCCGCCAAATACGCTCACCTCGAGCGTGTCACCCAACGCCTGGCCGAACTCGATGCGGCGCGCCAGGCGGGGCCCGCGCACGTGCTCGTCGGCGGTGACTTCAACATCGTCCACACGCCCGCCGACATCAAGAATTGGAAGCCCAACCACAACAAGACCGCCGGCGTACTCGACGCCGAGATCGCCTACCTTGACCGGTGGTTCGGCGAGCTCGGCTACGTCGACGCCCACCGCCGCCTCGTCGGCGACATGCAGGGCCCCTACACGTGGTGGTCCCAGCGCGGAAAGGCCTTCGATAACGACGCCGGCTGGCGAATCGACTACCACATGACCAGCCCCGAACTCGCCGAGAAGGCAACCGACGCCCGCGTTGACCGCGCGGACGCCTATGATGCGCGCTGGTCGGATCACGCGCCACTCGTCATCACTTACCGATAGGGACCAACATGGCTCAGACCGTGGAGATTAAGAAAAAGGAAGGCAAGCCGCCCGCGGTGGTCACGAAGGCCACGCGCGCGCTCGCCTGGATCATGAACCTGCGCATCGTGCGCGCCTTCCAGCGTTATGGCATGGTGCGCGGCGCACAGATGTCCGGAGGCATCGCCTATTCGGCGCTCTTCACGATCGCCGGCGCGCTCACTATCGGCCTGAGTGCCTTCTCCTACACACTGGGGGGAAACGCGAAGCTACGCGAGGGGCTCTTTGCCTCGATCGACTCGGCGTTGCCGGGCGTGCTCATCACGGCGGACAACCCCAACGCCCTGCTCGACCCGAACGACCTCATCGTTGATGACCCGTTTAACCTTGCCACCTTCATCGCCTTGCTGGTCTTCCTGTGGTCCTCCATTGGCCTGATGGGCGGCCTGGCGATGACGATCCAGTCGATGTTTGGCATCGTCGCTGTCCCGCGCAACCCGGTGGCCACCAAGCTCTTGAACCTCTCGGGCTTCATCGTCCTGTGCCTGGGTGTGCTGTCGACGACCGTCCTCGTCTCCCTCACCCGCCTCTTTAGCGACTGGCTCTTCGGCTTCCTCGGAATCTCGGGCGCCGTGGGAGCCTTCTTCGTGACCGCCGGATCCTACCTCGTGGCCTTCGTGATCGATGCGGCCGTGGTGATCTATCTCATCCGCGTCATGTCCGGAGTGCGCGCCCCGGCCAAGGATCTGCTCATCGGGGGCGCGGTTGCGGCCCTCGGCTCGGGAATCCTGCGCTACCTTGGCACCTCGGCGGTCGGTTCTGTCACCAACAACCCGCTGTTGGCCGGATTCGCCGCGATTGTGACCATCCTTCTATGGATCAACTTCCTTGCCCGGCTCCTGCTTGTCGCCGCATGCGTGACGGCAAACCCACCGGCCCCCTCCGGGCCCACCCCCTCCCAGCTCGAGCACTTGGAAGAGAGCCCGAACTACGTCACCGAGTCCGAGCCCGACACCAAGCGATGGGTGCACGATCCACGCTCGGGCATTATCGCCCCCGATCCGCCTGAGCCCGAGGCCGAAGTGGCCCCCGAGTGGAGCGGCTGGAAAGCGGCTCGCGCACGGAAGCGGATCGAGGCCGCCGAACAGGCCAAGGTGGAGGCCGAGGCCCAGCTGGCCATCGCCGAGGACGCCTACCGCCGTGGCGCTTGGGACGCCTTCTACGCCCGCACCCGCTACACCACCAACGCCAAGAACGCGGCCGTCAAACGCGGCGACGTCGTTATCAAGGACAAGTCATGATCCATGCCATCATCCCCGCCGGCGGCGCCGGCACGAGGCTCTGGCCGCTCTCCCGGCGCGACCAGCCTAAGTTCCTCTCCGACCTGACGGGCACCGGACGTACGCTCATCCAAGCGACCGTCGATCGGCTTGCGCCCGTGGCCACAACGACCACCGTCGTCACCGGCGTCGCACACCGCGACGCCGTCGCCGCTCAGCTTCCCGAGGTCAGCCCCGAGCGCATCATCACCGAGCCCTCGCCTCGTGACTCCATGGCCGCGATTGCGCTCGCCGCCGCCGTCATTGCCCAGCGCGAGGGCGACGTCGTCGTCGGATCGTTCGCTGCCGACCATCTCGTGCGAGATACGCCGGCCTTCCACGCGGCGGTCCGGGAGGCCGAACGCGCCGCTGAGCTCGGCTACCTCGTCACGATCGGCATCACGCCCGACCACCCGGCCACCGGCTTCGGCTACATTCACGAGGCCGAGCTCATCGACGGCACAGGCCAGGCCCGTCACGTGCGATCCTTCGTTGAAAAGCCGGACGCGGCGAGGGCCACCGACTACCTCGCTACGGGCGAATACCGGTGGAACGCGGGCATGTTCGTTGCCAAGACCTCCGTTCTGCTCGGTGCACTGGCCCGCTTCGAGCGCGAGCTGCACGACGGCGTCGTGGAGATCGCCCGCGGGTATGATGGGCCGGGGCGGCAGGTGGCGATGGAGCGGATCTGGCCGACGCTCAAGAAGATTGCCATCGACCACGCGATTGCCGAACCGCTGGCGCGTGCCGGGGGAGTGGCCGTGGTGCCCGTCGAGATGGGCTGGTCCGACGTCGGCGACTATGCTTCGTTGCGTGACGTGTTGCCGGAGGGCCAGGTGCAGGTCGCGCCCGGAGGCAGCCTGCAACCCGTGTTTTCCATTGACTCGCAGGGGGCGCTGGTGTACACGCACTCGAAGCCGATCGCGGTTTTGGGGCTTGAGGACGCCGTCGTCGTGGAAACTGATAATGTGATCCTCGTCACAAAACGGGAGTGTTCGCAACGAGTGAAAGCTATCGTAGACGCCGTTTCTCACGCCGGGCTTGACGAAATTCGTTAATTTCACACGATCCTATAGTTATAAGTGTGTGAAGCTGAACTGTTAAATGGCAATATCACGAAATGGTTACAAGGGAAACAGTCCATGCGACATTTCGTTAAACACGCGCTAAAGTTGTTGTGATCACTGCAGAGGAGCAGTGAAGCAGACCATTTACGAAGGAGTAACCCGTGAGGAATTTCAAGAAGTTTGCAGCTGTTGCCGCTGCAACTGCTCTTGCACTCAGCGCATGTTCGAACGGCGCCGACGGTGGCAAGAGCACCGCCAGTGGCGAAGCTAAGAAGGACTTCAAGGCATGCCTCGTGTCCGATGCTGGCGGCTGGGACGACCACTCGTTCAACGAGTCCGCTAAGAAGGGTCTTGATGAGGCGGTAAAGGAATACGGCATCAAGTTCAATACTGCTGAGTCCAAGAACGACAACGATTTTGCGCCGAACACCAAGGCCATGGTCGACGACGGCTGTAACCTTATTATCGGCGTGGGCTTTAAGCTCAACTCGGCCACTGCAACCGAGGCCAATAACAACAAGGATCTCAAGTTCGCCCTCGTCGATTCCGTCTTCACCGACAAGGAATTCAAGCCGCTTAAGCTGGACAACGGCCGCCCGCTCCTGTTCAACACCCAGGAAGCAGCCTACCTCGCAGGCTACGTAGCTGCTGGTATGTCCAAGACTGGCAAGGTCGGCACCTTCGGCGGCATCTCCATCCCGTCGGTGACCATCTTCATGGACGGTTTCGTGGACGGTGTGAAGGCCTATAACGAGGCCAAGGGCAAGGACGTGAAGGTGCTCGGCTGGGACAAGGCCACCCAGGTCGGTGACTTCACCCAGACCTTCGACGACGTCCAGCTCGGCAAGAGCCACGCTCAGCAGATGATCGACCAAGGCGTCGACGTCATCATGCCGGTCGCCGGCCCGGTCGGCGCAGGCGCTGCCCAGGCTGCCAAGGCCACTGGCAAAGCCGTCATCATCGGTGTTGACTCGGATTGGTATGAGTCCTACGCAGATTACAAGGATCTCATCTTGACCTCTGTTGAGAAGGGCATCGCCGCTTCAGTCAAGGACACCATCAAGGCCGTGATCGACAATAAGTTCTCGGCAGATCCGTACATCGGAACCATCGCCAACGGCGGTGTCTCGCTCTCGCCGTTCCACGATTTCGATTCGAAGGTTCCGGCCGACCTGAAGAAGGAAGTCAAGGATCTCGAAGCGAAGATCAAGTCCGGCGAGCTGAAGGTTGAATCGCCGTCGGCAAACAAGTAATCCATTTCCACACACAGGGAAATATCGTTAGGGCCCAGCCGGTGGCTGGGCCCTAACAAATGAAAGACATGAAGGCGGAGAGCAATGAAGCTTGAATTACGAGGGATTACGAAGCGGTTCGGACCTCTCGTTGCCAATGACTCGATCAACCTAGAGATCGGAGAGGGGCGTATCCACGCCCTACTTGGCGAAAATGGTGCGGGAAAATCTACCCTGATGAACGTGCTGTATGGCTTGTATGAGCCAGACGGCGGACAGATCTTAATCGACGACGTGCCGGTTACCTTTAACGGCCCCGGAGATGCGGTTGCGGCTGGAATTGGCATGGTGCATCAGCACTTCATGCTCGTGCCCGTGTTTACCGTGGCAGAGTCGATTGCGCTGGGCTATGAGCCGACGAACTCCCTTGGCATCATCGATCGGAAGGCAGCGGCGCAGAAAGTAAAGGAAGTATCCTCTCGTTTCGGTTTTAATCTCGACCCGAAGGCGCTGATTGAGGACCTGACCGTCGGTGCTCAACAGCGCGTGGAAATCGTCAAGGCGCTTTCGCGCGACGCTAAGGTCTTGATCCTCGACGAGCCGACCGCGGTGCTCACCCCGCAAGAGACCGACGAGCTGATGGCCATCATGCGTCAGCTCGCCGACGCCGGCACCTCGATCGTCTTTATTACGCACAAGCTCCGCGAGGTACGTGCAGTGGCGGACGACATCACTGTCATTCGCCGCGGCAGGGTGGTCGGGGAGGCCGATCCGAGGTCCTCTGAGGCAGATCTGGCCACGATGATGGTCGGCCGTCCGGTCATGATGAAGGTGGAAAAGGACGCACCAAAGCTCGGCGAAGTCGGCCTGAAGTTCAAAGATGTCACGCTGCTAGGCGAAGGCGGCCAGCACATCCTCGATCACGTGAGCTTCGATATTCGGCGCGGCGAAGTGCTCGCAGTCGCAGGCGTTCAGGGCAACGGACAAACTGAGCTTGCGGAGGCCGTTCTCGGTTTGGTGACGCCGGACGGCGGCAAGATCGAGCTCGACGGCAAGTCGATCAGCGGGCAGAGCGTCCGCCATATTATCGATAGTGGCGTCGGTTTCATCCCCGAGGATCGCACGAAGGACGGCGCGATCGCCTCCTTCTCCATCGCGGAGAACCTCATTATCGACCAGTATCGGAACGCGCCGTTCGCTTCTGGCCCGGCAATGCACCCGGCGGCAGTCCTGGACAACGCCAACCGACTCGCAGAAGAGTTCGACATTCGCCTGACGCGAATCACGGACCCTATCGCAACGCTCTCGGGAGGAAATGCCCAGAAAGTGGTTGTGGCACGCGAGCTGTCGCGCGATCTGCGCCTTTTCGTGGCCAATCAGCCGACACGCGGCGTCGATGTGGGCTCGATCGAGTTTATTCACAAGCGCATTATCGAAGAACGCGACTCGGGCACCCCGGTTCTTCTTGTCTCATCTGAACTCGATGAAGTCGTGGCACTAGCTGATCGCATTGCTGTCATGTACCGCGGAAGCATTATTGGCATCGTTCCAGCCGATACGCCTCGTGGCGTTCTCGGGTTGATGATGGCAGGTGTCCCTCAGGATGAGGCTCTTGCTTCGAGTGATGCACAAGTCTCGGAGGTGAACTAATGGGTAAGTCACAGAATTCTGCAGGGCTCGGCGGCTGGCTGCGTGCGATGGTGCACTCGGCACCACGTTCCGGGTGGCTCGTTGGAATCCTTGCCGTGATTATTGCCTTTGCAATCGGAGCTGTATTCATTCTTATTGCGGGCGCATCGGTGAGCGCGGCTTACGATGCCATGTTCAAAGGCGCAATTTTCAACTACGACGTCGTGAACACCCGCGGCTTCATGGTGGCGATTCGCCCATTTACCGACTCGCTGTTCTTCGCGACGCCGCTGATCATGGCCGGTCTTGGCCTGGCCTTTGGCTTCCGTGCGGGTCTGTTTAACATTGGCGGCGCAGGTCAGATCATGTTCGGCTCGTTGGCGGCAATCTGGGTGGCGTTTAAGCTGGACCTTCCGTTCGGATTGCACACGTTGGTGGCGCTCGTGGCCGCGGCGATGGCCGGTGGCTTGTACGCAGGCATCGCAGGCTTCTTGAAGGCGCGTACGGGTGCGAACGAAGTGATCGTGACGATCATGTTGAACCAGATCGCGATCCTTGCAATGGCCTACACGCTGTCCCTGCCGTCATGGCACCGCCCTGGCGACAACAACCCGTTGACTCCAATCGCCAAAGACACGGCCGGTTTCCCGAAGATCTTGGGAGAAGGCTTCACCCTGCACTTCGGTTTCATCCTGACCATCATCGCGGTGGTGGTTTTCTGGTGGGTTCTTGAGCGCTCCACTTTCGGCTTTGAAGTGCGTGCCGTAGGCGAAAACCCGCACGCAGCGCGCACCGCGGGTATGAACATCGGCAAGGTGACGACGCTGACGATGCTGGTGTCGGGCATCTTTGCCGGCTTGGCCGGTGCAAACGAAGCGCTAGGTACGATGTACCAACAAAACAGCGGAGTGGCATCTGGTGTGGCCGGAACCATCGGTTTTGATGCGATCACCGTTGCTCTCTTGGGGCGCAACAAGCCGTGGGGCGTGTTCTTCGCAGGTCTACTCTTCGGCGCGTTTAAGGCGGGCGGCTACAAGATGCAGGCACAGGGCGTGCCGATCGACATGATCCTCATCCTTGAGTCCGTGATCGTTCTTCTAATCGCTGCTCCTGCTCTCGTTCGTTGGCTTTTCCGCCTTCCTAAGCCGGACGGCAAGGGCCTTCGCGAACTTTTGGCGGAGATGGGTGGCACCGCCGGGGCTACTACCGCATACGCCAATGCAGGCGCGACTGCTTCTGCCACGACTTCGGCCGCCGCGCAGGAAGTGGAACAACCCAGTGACAAGGAAACTAGTGATGCCGTAGACTCCGCGGCGTCGAAGCGAGAGGAGGCGTGAGCATGACTGCTATCGATCTGACCAAGGCATCACAGGGCGCTACATCGCCTGAAGGTGACGTGAAAGAGAAAATCAGCTGGAAGTTGCCGGTTACTTTCACCTTTGCTTCACTCCTGCTGCTTTTCTTTACAACGACGGCGTCGGGCGAGACGGTATTCCGTCTCAATGACCACTATTCACACGTCGAGATTCCCGACTTCGGCGTTCCCGCCGTGATGACCCTCTCGATTCTGCTCGTCGCCACGATGGCGGCCACGCTGTGGTCCTACGTGTCCGCGGTAGCCAGGGGACGATACGGGTGCACGGGGCGGATCCTTGATGGTGTTGCCACTGCAGTGGTTGCACTCAGCGTCATCTTAGGCTTCCTCGTCTTTGCAGGCGCTGATTCGGCCGGAGCTGTCACGTTGACATCCACCCTCGCCATCACCGTCGCGATCTCGACTCCGCTGATTTTCGGATCGCTGTCGGGCGTGGTGAGCGAACGCGTCGGCGTGGTCAATATCGCTATCGAGGGCGACCTGCTCGTCGGTGCGTTCACCGGCGTGATGGTGGCCAGCTATTTCCATAGCGCCACTCTCGGGCTCATAGCGGCCCCGATCGCCGGAGCTTTCATCGGCTCTCTGCTCGCGCTGTTCTCCGTCAAATACGGCGTGGATCAGATCATCGTCGGCGTCGTCCTCAACGTGCTCGCCCTGGGCCTGACTACCTTCTTCTACGGGACGCTCATGAGTGGCGAGGGCCAGGCGGTGTTCAACACCAATCAGTACTCCCTGCACCCCATCAGGATCCCGGTTCTGGCCGATATTCCGGTGATCGGTCCGATGTTCTTCGCGCAGACGATTCTGGTCTACATCATGTACGTCATGGTGGTGTTGCTGACCATCTTCCTTTTCCGCTCCCGTTGGGGCCTGCGGATGAGGGCATGCGGCGAGCACCCGAAGGCCGCTGACACGGTCGGCATCAAGGTTAACCGCACTCGTACGCTGAACACCATTTTCGGCTCGGCGATCGCTGGTCTGGGCGGAGCCTTCTTCACCTTGGGCAACGGGCTTGGCTTTACCGAGAATATCTCGGCCGGCAACGGATACATCGCCCTCGCGGCTATGATCCTCGGAAAGTGGCATCCGCTCGGTGCGCTGGCGGCGTCGGTGATGTTCGGCTTTGCAAAGTCGGTCGCGCTGCTGATGCCGAGCCTGAACTCGGCGATTCCTTCCGAGATCGTCAACATGATCCCTTACGTGATCACGATCATCGCTGTGGCTGGCTTCGTTGGCAAGTCCAGGCCTCCGGCTGCTGAGAACATCCCTTACCTGAAGTAATGAATATCGACTGGGACGCTCTCAAAGAGCTAGCGAATGACGCAATGAAAAGCGCCTACGCCCCCTACTCGGGATATCCCGTGGGGGCGGCAGGCGTGACCACCGATGGCCGATACATCTCGGGCTGCAATGTCGAGAACGCCTCCCTCGGGCTGGGCACGTGTGCGGAGAACGGAATGATCTCCGCGCTCGTGCGCTCCGGTGGGGGACAGCTCGCTGCGGTGTGGTGCGTGAACGGTAACGGGGAGACGATCGTCCCGTGTGGACGGTGCCGTCAGTTGCTGTTCGAGTTCGGTGGGCCAGACCTGCTGGTGAACATGCCGGAAGGTGGCCCCCAGCCGATGACGTACGTGCTCCCGCAGGCCTTTGGCCCGCGCTCGCTGACCGAATTCTCTGGTAGCGCGGGTAACGTCGACCTGTCGAAAACCATTTTCTAGTGAAAGAAATCAAGCATGACTGAAAAGTTTGATGTCGTTGACATCATCCGCGCCAAGCGAAACAAGGACAAGCTCTCGCTTGACGAAATCAACTGGACTATCGACGCATACACGCGCGGCGTCGTCGGCGACGAACAGATGGCCGCACTGGCGATGGCGATCTTCCTCAACGGGATGGATCGCGAAGAGATCGCCCAATGGACCCAAGCGATGATCAACTCCGGCGAACGGATGGACTTCAAGTCTCTCGGTAAACCGACGGCGGATAAACACTCCACCGGCGGCGTCGGCGATAAGATCACCCTCCCGCTCGCACCGCTCGTCTCCGTCTACGGCGTCGCTGTTCCGCAGCTGTCGGGTCGCGGATTGGGGCACACGGGTGGCACGCTCGATAAGCTCGAGGCCATCCCCGGCTGGCGTGCGGACCTCACCAATGAAGAGATCATGCATCAGCTGGGCAAGGGCTGCGGCGCAGTCGTGTGTGCAGCGGGTTCCGGGCTCGCCCCCGCGGACAAGAAGCTGTACGCGCTGCGCGACGTCACTGCCACGGTCGATTGCATCCCGCTCATCGCCTCCTCGATCATGTCGAAGAAGATCGCGGAAGGTACCGATTCGCTCGTCCTCGACGTCAAGGTGGGATCGGGCGCCTTCATGAAGGACATCGACATGGCTCGCGAGCTCGCTCGCACCATGGTTGACCTCGGCCAGGACGCAGGTTTGATCACCACGGCGCTCCTGACCGACATGTCCACCCCGCTGGGCATGAAGGTCGGTAACGCCCCCGAGATCGAGGAATCGGTGGAGGTTCTTGCAGGTGGCGGCCCCGCCGACGTCGTCGAACTCACGCTGGCGCTCGCCCGCGAGATGCTGACAGCAGCCGGGCAGCCCGACGCCGACATCGAAGAAGCGCTCAAAGACGGGCGTGCGATGGACAAGTGGCGTGCCATGATCCGCGAGCAAGATGGCGACCCCGATGCGCCGTTGCCCGTCGCCAAGCACACCCACGACGTCCTTGCCGAGGAAGACGGCACCCTGACCAAGCTCGACGCCTTGGCGGTGGGCGTCGCGTCCTGGAGGCTCGGCGCAGGCCGTGCGTCGAAGGGTGAGGCAGTCCAGCTCGCTGCGGGTATCGAACTCTTCAAGAAGCCGGGTGACACGGTCAAGAAGGGCGAGAAGCTCATGACGTTCCACACCGACGAAGAGGGCCGTATCCCGCGCGCGCTCGAATCGCTCGAGGGCGGCATCGTCATCGGTGGCGAGTACACGGCGCGCGAATCCGTCGTCTTGGATCGCATCTCCTAGTGTATCTTTCACAGCTACTCGCGCGGCTCGCACCGCAGGTCCACACCCCGATCCAGTTTTCTTGGCCGGACGGATTCGTCGCCGAAGAATGGTTCGAGGATGACACCGCGGGCGAGCCGCTCACCGTGGGCGGCACGCTGTTGCGGCAGTCCTCGCGGCGCACGTGTGGCGCGATGGTTGCCCTCGTGAGCCGCATGATCATGGAGGAGGATTTTCGGATCGGTTTGCGCAACATTCACGACGTCGAAGCGCGCCTCTTCCGCGATCTTCGCCGTGGGGGCTTCGGGCCCATCTCGTGGCCCGCCAGCCTCGGGACGCCTCCGTGGCGGCTGGCGCACATGCTCTCCGCCCGCGCCCACGCGTGGGAGGGGGTCCCGGCCGCGTCGTATCAGAGCATGCCGGTCGATACGGGCACGGACAGCGGCAAGGCAGTCCTACAATGGGTCTGGCATGCCGTCGGCGTCGGGCTACCGGTCCCGCTATACACCGGGGGAGACATCCGCGGCGGGCTCAGCCGCGCCGTTCCCCGCCACGTCGTCCTCGCGCTTCCCGCGAAAGACGATTCACCAGAATTATCGATTTACGACCCGGGGTCGGGATATGTTTATCGCGTCCCCATTTTTTCCATGGCACAGCGGTCAACGCCGCTGCCAGCTTTCGGACACTGGACCCACCTCACGTGGGCAGTGCTTCCTCAACCAATGATGAATTAGGAGTCACCATGACTGATGTTGCAAAGATGATTGACCACACCCTCCTCAAGCCTGAGGCCACGATCGCCGACGTCGCGAAGCTCGTCGAGGAGGCCAAGGAGCTGGGTACGTACTCGGTGTGCGTTTCGCCGTCGATGCTTCCTCTTCCGGAAGACATCGAGCTTGGCGACGTGAAGCTGTGCGTGGTCGCTGGATTCCCCTCGGGCGCGGTTGCTTCGGAGATCAAGGCCGCCGAGGCGGCTCGCGCGGTGGCGGCGGGCGCCGACGAGGTCGACATGGTGATCAACATCGGCTACGCCAAGGAGCACGACTGGGACGCGCTTGGCTACGACATTGCGGTTGTCCGCGATGCGATTCCGTACGCCCTGCTGAAGGTCATCATCGAGTCCGCCGCATTGACCGACGAAGAAATCGTCGAGGCCTGCAAGTGCGCCATGGAGGCCGGAGCTGACTTCGTTAAGACCTCCACCGGCTTCCACCCCGCAGGCGGCGCTTCCACCCATGCGGTCAAGCTCATGCGCGAGACGGTGGGTGAGGAGCTCGAGGTGAAGGCTTCTGGCGGCATTCGCGACGCCGAGACCGCGAAGGCGATGATTGAGGCCGGCGCGACTCGCCTCGGCCTGTCCTCCTCGCGTGCAGTCATCGAGGGATTCGCTTCCTAAAGCTTCCCAGATGTCAGGGGGGGCGGGCGCATTGGCGTCCGCCCCTTTTTGGTTGTGCCAGCCGGCATGGAGGGTTTCAGCAGCATCACCGTCTCGCCCGGCGATCAGGCCTTGAACGAAGAGCTGTGGGGGCAACATCGCGGCCTCGCTGGCGGCCAGCAAGAAGGAACGCGGCAACAAGTAAGTCGAGGGCCTGGGAAGTAACGAACTTCCCAGGCCCTCGTGCTCGACACGTGGCCGTCGCCTACAGGGTCAGCATCTGAGAGACATCGGCCTTGAAACGTTCCATGCGCTCTGCTGCGGCTGTGCGAGCCCGCGAGAGATCCTCAGCATCTGCGACAGGCACGATAACCTCGAGGTAGCACTTCACCTTCGGCTCGGTGCCCGAGGGGCGGACAATGACGCGGTCGCCTTCAGCGGTGAGGATACGCAGGGCGTCCGTCGGGGGAAGATCGGGGCTGCCCTCCGACAGATCCTCGATCGAGGCCACAGGCACACCGATAAGCTCAGTTGGCGGCTCTTTGCGCACCTTCGCCATGGTGGCCGGGATGATCGAGAGGTCATCCACGCGGACCGTCACTGGGGCGGTCAGGTAGACTCCGTGGCGAATCGCCAGCGCGTCGAGCACGTCCTGGAGGGACTTACCTTCGGCCTTCATCTTGGCAGCCGTGATGGCCAAAACGAGAGCGGCAGAGACGCCGTCCTTGTCCTTAACCAGGTCGGGGTAGCAGCAGAAACCGATGGCTTCTTCGTAACCGAAGAGGATTTCTGGCGCGCGTGCAATCCACTTGAAGCCGGTCAGGGTCGAACGGTAGCCCAGGCCGTGATGCTTGGCGATTTGCTCGAGTAGCTGCGAGGAGACGATCGAGGACGAGAGCGTGCCCTTGCCATCCGCGGCTGCCTGGGCACCGACCTGCTCGCCCAGGATCGATCCGATCTCGTCTCCCGACAGCTGGCGCCAGCCCTCGGGCGTCGGAATTGCCGCCGAGCAACGATCGGCGTCCGGATCGGAAGCGATGATGATGTCGGCTCCGACGCGCTCGGCGACGGCGATCGCCTCGTCAAGGGCGCCGGCCTCCTCGGGGTTGGGGAAAGCAACGGTGGGGAATGCCGGGTCCGGCTCCACCTGGGAAGCAACCTCAACGACGTCGTCGAATCCGGCCGCCGTGAACAGCGGGAGGAGCAGGCTCTTGCCCACGCCATGCATGGCGGTGTAGACGATCTTCAGATCGCGCGGGCCGTCCGTGACCTTGGCGAGGGTGTCTGCAACGTAGTCGTCGACGATCGAGGCGGGAATGATATTCCAGCCGTCCTCCGCAAGCGGGACCTCGTTCGCCAGCGGAGCGGCGGCGATCTTCGCCGCGATCTCCTTATCCACCGGGGGCACGATCTGCACGCCGTTGCCGTCTGCAGCAGCGGCACGACCACCCAGGTAGACCTTGTAGCCGTTGTCCTTGGGCGGATTGTGTGATGCCGTGACCATGACGCCGGCGTCGGCGCCGTACTTGCGCACGGCGTAGGCCAAAAGCGGCGTCGGTAGCTTGGAAGGCATGAGGTGGGCGGTTCCGCCGGCGGCGGTGACGATCGCGGCGGTGTCGCGCGCAAACTCGTCCGAATGGTAGCGGGCGTCGTAGCCGATGACGACGACGAAGTCCGGGCCAACCGTTTCCTTCAGCCAGGCCACGAGTCCGGCGGCGGCACGGCGAACGACGGCCGAGTTCATGCGGTTCGGGCCAGCCTCCATCACGCCGCGCAGGCCGGCGGTGCCAAACTGCAGGGTACCGGAGAAACGATCGGCGAGATCGGCCACGGTGGCCTCATCCCCGCCCTCTGCCTTGGCGAGCAGGGCCTCGAGTTCGCCACGGTTGGCCTCGGAGGGATCTGCGGCGATCCAGGCGCGTACGTCGTCAAAAAGGGTTTGTGACATTTAAATATCCTTCGCAATCTGTTCAATGATGTCCGCGAGAAGCTGGGAAATGCGCGGGCCAGCAGCCTTGCCGGCCTCGAGCACTTCGGCGTGGTTGAGCTTTTGGGTGGCCACGCCGGCGGCCAGATTCGTCACGAGCGAGATTCCGAGGATTTCCATCCCCATCTCGCGTGCCGCGATCGCCTCGAGTGCGGTGGACATGCCCACGAGGTCGCCACCGATCGTGCGCGCCATGCGGACCTCAGCAGGGGTCTCGTAGTGCGGGCCGGAGAATTGGACGTAAACGCCCTCCGGCAGGCTCGGGTCAATGTCGTGAGCAATCCCGCGCAGGCGGGACGAATAAAGGTCCGTGAGGTCCACAAAAGTGGCTCCCTCGAGCGGAGAAGTAGCGGTGAGGTTGATGTGATCGTTGATGAGGACGGCGCTACCGGGGCCGGTCTCCTCACGAGTGGAACCGCACCCGTTGGTCAGGATGCATACCTTGGCTCCGGCCGCGGCGGCGGTGCGTACGCCGTGGGCGACGGCGCGCACGCCTTTGCCTTCGTAGTAGTGGGTTCGCGCGCCCAGGACGAGGGCATGCTTGCCGTTCTTGAGCTTGATGGAGGTGAGTTTGCCTCCATGGCCGGCCACGGCGGACTTGGAAAATCCTGGGATCTCTTCGGCGGGAACCTCTGCGAGGACCTCTCCAATGAGATCTGCTGCTCCGCCCCACCCGGAACCGAGGGTCAATGCAATATCGTGCGTGTCAACGCCCGTCACGGCGGCGATCTTTGCCGCCGCTTCGCGGGCCAAATCCATATAATCCATGCCGAATAGTTTAGCGCAGATACATGCCCCAAGACGTAGGGAAAGTCAGGCGCGGCAAGATTGTCCCGGCCGGCCCGACGCACGGCCGGCCCGACGCACAGCCGGCCCGACGCACGGCCAGCCTTGAGAAACGCCCCGGCCAGAGCCTAGCCGCGCCACGGCCTGTTCGCCTGCTGTTCACCCGACACCGGGTACCCTTGGCCTATGGCAAAGAAGACACGAGATTATCAAAAGGGACCCGTCACGCTCCGTGGCAAGCAGATTCCCGACACCACCACTGACGCCCGCCTCCTGCGCTCTTTCCAGGACCCGTCATTCATCCATTCAGACCCGTGGCGCATCCTGCGCATCCAGGCAGAATTCGTTGAAGGCTTTGGCGCGCTCGCTGACCTCGGCCCGGCCATTTCGATCTTTGGTTCGGCCCGTACGGCCCCCGGCACTCCGGCCTACGAGACGGCGGCGGAGATCGCGCGCCAACTGGTCGCCCACAACTACGCGATCATCACGGGTGGCGGGCCCGGCATTATGGAAGCGGGCAACAAGGGCGCCCACGAGGCCGGGGGACCCTCCGTCGGCCTCGGCATCGAATTGCCCTTCGAGCAGGGCATGAATGACTACGTCGACTTAGGGGTGGACTTCCGCTATTTCTTCGTGCGGAAGATGATGTTCGTCAAGTACTCCCTGGGATTCATCGTCATGCCCGGCGGCTTCGGCACCATGGACGAACTCTTCGAGGCACTCACGCTCGTGCAGACCCATAAGGTCTCCGGCTTCCCCGTCGTGCTCGTGGGAACTGAATACTGGAAGGGCCTGGTGGAGTGGATTAACAAGACGCTCCTTGCCGAGGGCTACATCTCCGCCGGGGACCAGAACATCTTTACCCTTGTTGATACTGCTGAGGAGGCGGTGGCGGCAGTTCTCGACGGTGTGCACAGGCTCGCCGAAGAAAAGCGGGCGGATGACGTCGTCGAACAAGACTAGCGCCGTGAGCACAGCTCCGCCAGGAAAATTCGCGGAGCACTGACGAAAAAGGGGAACTCGCGTAGAATAAGGAGCGTGGGCACACAGGTGCCTCGGAAGGAGAAGAATCCATGGCAGCCATGAAACCGCGGACGGGCGATGGGCCGCTCGAGGCCGAGCGTGACATCCACGGCACGACTTTGAGGATGCCGTTGGAAGGCGGAGGCCGCCTCGTCCTCGAACTGAACGACGACGAAGTCAAGTCACTTCACGAGGTTCTCGATCAGCTTCTCAAGCTCTAGAGCTTGACGCTCATCAACACCCCGTCACCCAGGGGAATGAGGCTGGAGACTAGGTCTTCAGCCTCTATCAGTTCCTGACCCAAGTTTCGCAACGCCACCGTCGCCTCGTCGCGGCGAGCAGGGTCAGCTACACGATCCGAATTCAGCGCATGAGCGAGCACCAGGGTGCCACCTGGGCGCAGCATGCGAAGAGCCTCAGCGACGTCGCCAGCCGCCTCGGCCGGATCGGCGTCGACCAGCACGAGATCGTAGGAACGTGAGGCGAGGCGCGGAAGCATGTCGGCGCTACGGCCGTTGATCAAGCGGTAACGTCCGGGCCGGATGCGTGCGGCAGAAAGATTTTCGCGTGCGAAGTTCTGCGCCTCAGAATCAACGTCGATCGAGGTCAGCACCGAATCGGCGGAGGCCGCCAGCAGGTAGAGGGCGGACAGGCCCGTGCCCGTCCCGATTTCCGCGATGTTCTTCACGCCACCACGGGCAGCTAGGGCCGTCAAGAAGCGGCCGGTGGCCGCAGATAGGGCCTCAATGCCAAGCTCCGCCGCGTGCAGGCGTGCCTGCGTCATGAGGTCCGCCTCGCCTACGATGTGCTCCGCGTAGGTCCAGGACTGGGCCTTATCCACTGCCATGAATTCTCCCTTGAGGTTGGTGTGCTGCATATATGGTACGTGTTTGTGCACGAAAAATGGGCCAGCACCGCGCGCTGGCCCATTTCTCATGACGTTTACTCGCCTACGGGGTGAACGCCGAGCGAGCGCCCCGCAAGCCCACGCGCGCGGTGGGCGAGCGTGGTGGCGACGGAACGAATCGCCTCCTGTGCCGGCGACGCGCCCTCCTGGATAGAGAACGGTACGCCAGAATCCCCGCCTTCGCGCAGGTCCTGCTCGATGGGAACCTGGGCGAGCAACGGAACCTCGTAGCCGAGGTTGGCCGACAGCTGGGCGGCCACGGCCTGGCCTCCGCCGGTGCCGAAGATCTCCATCGTGGACCCGTCTGGCATTGCGAGGTAGGACATGTTTTCAATGATGCCCACCACCCGCTGATCCGTCTGCTTGGCCATGAGGCCCGCACGCTCGGCAACGTCAGCGGCGGCGACCTGCGGGGTCGTCACGATCACGATCTCCGACTTGGGGATGAGGGAGGAGACGGACAACGCGATGTCGCCGGTTCCCGGCGGCAAGTCGATGAGGAGGACGTCAAGGTCGCCCCAGTACACGTCCGCAAAGAACTGTTCGAGGGCGCGGTGCAGCATCGGTCCGCGCCATACCACAGGCCCGTTCTCCGACATGAAGTTGCCGATCGAAATAGTCTTCACCTCGTGGGCAACAGGCGGGATAATCATGTTGTCCACCACCTGCGGAGGGTGGGTCACGCCCATCATGTGCGGGATCGAGAAGCCATAGATATCGGCGTCCACGACGCCGACCTTGAAGCCCGATCTGGCCATGGCGGTGGCGAGGTTGACCGTCATGGAGGACTTGCCGACTCCGCCCTTGCCCGAGGTGATGGCATACACGCGGGTGAGGTTGCCCGGCTGGGCGAAGGGAATAACACGCTCGGGTTCGCCTCCGCGCAGGGTCTTCTTGAGTTCGGCACGCTGGTCATCATCCATGACGCCCATCTGAACAGAAACCGAGGCCACCCCCTCCATGGCCCCCACAACGTTCTGCGTATCGATGGTGATGGTGTCGCGAAGCGGGCAACCGGCGGTGGTCAGATCGATGCCGACCACGACGTTGCCGGCATCGTCGATCTCAACGGAACGCAGCATTCCCAACTCGGTGATGGGACGCTTAATTTCCGGGTCGATGACCTTGGTGAGCTCGCTCTTAATTTCTTCAATGCTCGGTAGACTCATGCGATTCATCCTATCCCGCTCAGTTCTCGGACTCGAACCGGGCAAGGCGTTCTTCAAGATCAGCGATCTTTTGATCGCGCAGTGCTAGCTCGGCGTCGCGCTGATTGATCTGCTCACGAAGCTCGAACTGGTCGCGCATTTCGGAGCGGACGAAGTCTCGGCTGGCGAGCTCCTGCATCGACATACGCAAGGACGCGATTTCTCGGGTGAGAAACTCGGTATCGGCGAGGGTCCGCATCGCATGCTGGCGGTCCTGTTCGGCGCTGACGCGGTCGCGTTCGTCTTGGCGGTTTTGCGCAAGGAGAATAAGCGGCGAGGCATAGGACGCCTGTAAGGAGAGCATGAGCGTCAGCGCCGTGAAGCCCAGCGAGGCCGAGTCGAAGCGGAGGCGTTCGGGAGCAAAAGAGTTCCACGCTAGCCACGCGGCAACGAACAGCGACAACCAGATGATGAACTTGGGTGTGCCCGTGAAGCGGGCGATGCGCTCGGCGACGATGCCGGTGGCTTCGGAATCGAGGCGGGAGGACGTTCGCCAGGTGCGCCGGCGCTTGTCTAGCGGCTGGTCAAAGCTATTAGGCATCGCGTCCCTCCTCAATCATCGCCGTCAAGATCTCCGACGCGGGAGTCAACGGGCTTTCAGTACCATCGTGTTCGTCGATGTAGTCGTCGACGTGACGCTCGTCAATGTGGGTATCGATGTCCGCCTCATCGGCGTCGCGCCAATCCTCGGGCATGAGGTGATCGAGCACGTCGTCGACGGACACGGCCCCCACGAGCAAGCCGTTGTCGACCACGGGCAAGATCGTCAGGTTATAGGTGGCTAGCAGTCGGGTGATTGTTCCGATGCCGTCGTCAGGGGAGAGGACCTCGACCTGGTCGATGATCGAGCCGACCATCTCCGAGGGCGGCTCGCGAAGGGCCCGTTGCAGATGGACGACGCCGAGGTACTGCCCCGTGGGCGTTTCCGTCGGAGGACGAACGATGAAGCAGGTCGAGGCCATAGCGGGAGCCAGATCCTCGCGGCGGGCGGCGGCTAACAGCATGGAGACGTGGGCGTCGGGGGAGAGGATCATGGGATCGGTGGTCATGAGACCGCCTGCGGTGCGCTCCCCATACGACATAAGGCGGCGCACGTCCTGAGCCTCCTCCGGCTCCATTTTGGCAAGAAGAATCTCAGCCTGGGCCTCGGGCAGCTCATTGATCAAGTCGGCCGCGTCGTCTGGCTCCATCTCTTCCAGAATGTCGGCCGCTCGGTCCACCTCGAGGGCGGTCATGATCGTGACCCGGTCGGCGTCCGACATTTCCTCGAGGACGTCGGCCAGCAAGTCGTCGTGCATATGACGCGAGACGGCGATAATCCGATCGTCCGGGAGGTCGGAGAGGAGGTCGGCGATGTCAGGAGCCTTCAGCTCGTTGATTTGGGCAAGAAGCGCGGTGGCCGCCTGGTTAGCCACGCGCATGCGCAGACCCGTCACGGCCGAGACGGGCACGATCTTCGTGTTTCCCGCCTCCGGGCCGCCGCGCGACATGCGCACGTACAGCGAGGTGAGCTTCCATTCGCGGTTGCCCGTCTGCTCGATCGCCACATCCTCGACGATCGCCTTGCCCGACCCGTCGTTAAACGAGACCTCGCGGTCGAGAATCTCGCCGAGCACCATGGACTCCGAAGGGCGCTTTTCGAAACGACGAATATTGAGCAAGCCCGTGGTGATGACCTGGCCGTTGGCAATCGACGTCACGCGAGTCAAGGGCATAAAGACGCGTCTCTTACCCGCCACATCCACCACGAGGCCAACCGCCGATGGGCTCCCACGCAGGCGGAAAACAACGACGACGTCGTGGACCTTGCCCACGCGGTCGCCAATGGGGTCATAGACGGGGATACCCGCCAGGCGCCCAACAAAAACGCGCGTCCCAGTGCTGATTGCCATGCTTCATCCTTTTCTTTTGATGTGGCCGGTGGGCGAGGCGATCGCATGCGGCTTCCCCGCCCACCGGATGTCAAATGGCCTACTTCTGCAGGTCTGCCATCCACGCCTCGACGGCTTCCGGGGTTCGCGGAATGTCCTCCGACAACCGGATAGCCCCATTCTCAGTGACGAGGATGTCATCCTCAATACGCACGCCGATACCGCGGAAACGCTCGGGCACCTTCAGATCGTCGGCGCGGAAGTACAGGCCGGGCTCGATTGTGAAAATCATGCCGGGCTCAAGGTAGGAATCTTGGTAAAGCTCCCGCTTGGCCTGAGCGCAGTCGTGCACGTCAAGCCCCAGGTGATGGGACGTTCCGTGGGGCATCCACCGGCGGTGATACTGCGCCTCGGGGGAGAGGGATGCCTCGGCCGTGCCGGGCAACATGCCCCACTTCTCCAGATGCTGTGCGATCACCTCCATGGCCGCCGCATGAATATCCTTGAACTGAACCTTGTTCTGGGCCACCTCAAGCGCGCGCTCGCAGGCGGCCAAGACGGCGTCGTAAACCTCGCGTTGAGCCGGGGAGAACGTGCCGTTGATCGGCAACGTACGCGTGATGTCGGCGGTGTAGAGGGAATCGACCTCGGCGCCGGCGTCGATGAGGATCAGCTCCCCGTCCCGTAGCTGGCCATCATTGGTGATCCAGTGCAGGGTGTTGGCATGATTGCCCGCCGCGGCGATGGTCTCGTATCCCAGGCCGTTGCCCTCCTCGCGAGCCTTCGCCTGGAAGGCGCCCTCGATCACGCGTTCGCCGCGCCAGTGATTGATCGCGCGTGGCATGGCCCGGATCATCTCCTCGAAGCCCGCTTTCGTGACGTCGATGGCCTTGCGCATTTCGGCGATCTCGTATTCGTCCTTCGTCAGGCGCATCTCCGATGCTGCCTCGGCAAGCCGCGCGTCGGCCTCCGCTGCGCCTTCGGTCAAGCCGTTCTGCTGACGAAGCTCGGCCACGAGCGCCTCGACATTCGCATCCGACTGGGGAATCACGCGGATGTGCACCGAGCCCAGATCCTTGGCCAAAGCATCCTTCATCTCGCCGATGTGGGCGACCTTCAGCCCCGTGGCTGTCTCCATCTCCTGAGCACTCAGGCGAGCACCCACCCAGAATTCGCCGTGGCGCGAATCGGCATAGAACTCCTCCGACGAACGCGACGCGCGCGGATGGAAGTAAAGAACCGCCTCGTGGCCGCCCTCGACGGGGTTGAGAACCAGCACTGCGCCGGGCTCGTCCTCCCCTCCCAGGCCGGTCAGGTGAGCAAATGTCGAGTGCGCACGGAAACGGTAATCCGTGTCATTCGAGCGGACCGTGAGATCGCCCGCGGGGAACACAAGGCGTTCGCCGGGGAAAAGCTCGGAGAGAATCTTGTGACGAGCGGGCGTGTAGTCAGCGACGACCATCCGCTGCGGGCCCGCCGGGCGCGGCCCCCAATCCTCGCCAATAAACTCGCGAAACGCCTGACCCTGCGGACGCTGGGTGCGGTTGTGTGCCTTTTCTTCAAGAGTTTGTTCTTCAGTCATAGACACATTATCCCACGTCGCTCCGACATTCCCGAACGTACTCGGGGTGGACGAAACGATCTTTAGCTTTTAGCGTGGAATCATGATCGACCTCCACGCCCACTCTTTCTGCTCCGACGGCACCCAGAGCCCTGTCGAGCTCATGGCTAGTGCGCGTCAGGCCGGGCTCACCGCCGTCGGGCTCACCGATCACGACACCATCGCCGGGTGGGATGAGGCCGCAGACGCTGTGCCTGAGACCGGCGTGAGCCTTGTGCGAGGTATGGAAGTCACCAGCACGTTTCACGACGCCGACAGTTCGATTTCCGTCCACATGCTCGCCTATCTTTTCGATCCCCACTCTCCCGCGCTCGCGGCTCATCGCGACGCGTTCGGCCAATCGCGGGCCCGCCGGGCGCAGGAGATCGTCTCGCGCCTGGCCGAGGATTTTCCCATCAGCTGGGAGGAGGTGGCGGCGTTCGCCGGTGCGGCGAAGTCCGTCGGGCGCCCCCACATCGCCGACGCCCTGGTGGCGCGCGGGATCGTGGAGAACCGTTCGCAGGCCTTCGATCACCTGCTCCACTCGACGTCAAAGTACTATGTGAAGAACTACTCGCCCGACGTCTTCGACGTCATCGAGTGGATCAACGACGCCGGGGGCCGGGCCGTCCTCGCCCACCCGCTGGCCGTTACGCGCGGCAAGACCGTGCCACTCGAGGCGATCGCGGCCATGGCAGAGGCCGGCTTGTTCGGCGTCGAGGTCAATCATCGGGACAACCCAGCGCAGTTACGTGCGCAACTGTCAGCCAGGGCACGTAGCGCGGGACTTTTCGAGTTCGGATCCAGCGACTACCATGGATCCGGAAAACCGAACCGGTTGGGTGAAAACACCACGGACTCGGAGACACTGATCGCTCTGGAGCAGGGCGCATTTTTGGAGGTTGTGCATCCGTGAGTTTTGATGGCGCCCTGTTCGCATCCGCGTTCGCCACGCTGCTGGTGATCATCGACCCGCCGGGCAACGTGCCCGTGTTCATGGCACTGACGAGGGCGCTGAACAAATCGGAACGCAAGAAGGTGGCCTTTCAGGCGAATTTCATCGCCATGGTGCTGCTCCTCCTCTTCGGCTTCTTTGGATTCGTGCTCTTTGGCTACATGGGCATCTCGGCCGAGGCGCTACAGATTTCCGGCGGTGTCCTCCTCTTGCTTGTGGCCTTGCAACTGCTCACCGGCAAGGAAGAAGACCCGGGATCGGCCGGCGGCACCATCGCCGTCGCGATGGTCCCCCTCGGCACACCGTTGTTGGCCGGCCCTGGCTCGATCGTGGCGTTCATGCTGCTGATGAGGGATTCGGGCGACGTGTGGGGGCAGGTCGCGGTGGTGGCCGCTGCGGCGTCGGTTCTGCTCATTTCGTGGATGTCTATGCATTTCGCAGGAGCCATCATGCGCCTCCTCGGCGAGGCCGGCGTCATGTTGCTCACCCGCCTGTCGGGCATGCTGCTTGCTGCTATCGCCACGCAGCTGATCATCTCCGGCGTCCTGGGCGTGGTGCGAGGATTCCTCGGCTAGGGCCGGACCCGGCAGTGGGGCCCTCGCGAGATGGGCAAAGAATGATAGAGGAAAAGGTGGCGCCCCGCGGGGCGCCACCTTCTTGCTTGTGGTGCTTATTCGCCTTTCGTCGAGGACATACGGCGGCGACGTCGGCGCGGCTTCTTTTGCGTGGGGGCCTCTGACGTGGCACTCGTGGACTCCGCCTTCGCGTCGGAGCTGGCCGAAGAGACGCGGGTGCGCCTGTGCTGACGATTCCGCTTCCGGCCCTCATCGCCTGAGCAGCCGCGGCCACCGCCGGAGCGGCCGCCGCCGGAACGGCCACGGCCACGCGGGCCACGCTTGCCGGTCTCACCAAGGTCCTCAATTTCCTCGGCATCGAGGCCAGCGCGCAGGCGCTTGGAGCGGGGGAGGCGACCCGTCGCCTCGGGGTCAATGTCAAGATCCGTGTAGAGATGCGCGGAGGTGTGATAGGTCTCCACCGGTTCGGGGAAGCCAAGGTTCAGAATCTTGTTGATGACCGACCAGCGCGGTGTGTCCTCCCAATCGACGAAGGTCACCGCCGTTCCCTTCTGCCCAGCTCGCCCGGTTCTCCCGATGCGGTGCAGGTAGGTCTTTTCATCTTCGGGGCACTGGTAGTTGATGACGTGGGTGACGTCGTCGACGTCGATACCGCGCGCCGCGACGTCAGTGGCGACCAGGACGTCGATCTTGCCCTTCCGGAAGGCGCGCATCGCCTGTTCACGCGCTCCCTGGCCAAGGTCGCCGTGGAGGGCGCCGGTGGCAAAGCCACGATCCTCAAGCTCGTCAGCCAGGCGTGCGGCGGTGCGCTTCGTGCGTGTGAAGATGATCGTCAAGCCACGCTCCTTGGCCTGCAAAATGCGGGCCAAAACCTCGGACTTGTTCATCGCGTGGCAACGGTAAACGACCTGCTTGACCTGCTTGACGGTCGCCGAGTCGTCGTCGGGATTCTGGGCGCGGATGTGAGTGGGCTTGGACATGTATCGGCGGGCCATGGTGATGACCGGGCCGGGCATGGTGGCCGAGAAGAGCATCGAGTGCCGGTTGGGTGGGGTCGCTGCGAGGATGTTCTCCACGTCCTCGAGGAAGCCTAGGTCGAGCATCTCGTCAGCCTCATCGAGGACCACGGTGCGGGCATGGGATAGATCCAGCGTGCGATGTTTGCCAAGGTCGATGATGCGCCCCGGCGTGCCGACGACGATCTCCGCGCCCTTCTCAAGCTCCTTGACCTGCGGCTCGTAGGCCTTGCCGCCGTAGACTTCGACGACGCGGACCGAGCGGTTTGCTGCGATGTCACGCAGATCACCGGCTACCTGCTTGGCGAGTTCGCGCGTGGGCACGACGACGAGCCCCTGCGGCTTGCCGGGAGCGTGCAGCTTTTCCCACCCGTCTTCGCCGGGGCCGATGACTTTCTCGACCATGGGGATGCCGAAGCCGAGGGTCTTACCGGTTCCGGTCTTTGCCTGGCCGATGATATCCGATCCCTTGAGGGCGACCGGCAGTGTCAACGCCTGGATGGGGAAGGGATGAACGATGCCCTTCTTCGCCAACGCATCGACGATCGGTTGGGAAACACCGAAATCGGCGAATGACTTGCGATCGAGTTCGAGCTCGCTTGCCGAGGCCTGGATGTCCGCTGACGGTTCGTTGGCCGGGCGCACGACAGCACCGGCTGTATCTACAATTCCTGATTGCACAATATTCACTTTCGACGTGGAGGGTGCGCCTGTTTGATCTGCACCCGGGCAGCCGATCGTGAAAAATCTTCGACATTAACGTGACGACCGGTCAACCTCGTCGGCCATTCTATCGCACCGGGCGCTACAGATTCCTCCTGGTGGGCAGTCGCACAGTCGCCGTCGCCTCGCGATCGATGCGGAAGGCTCTTGGCGGACGCCCGGCACAAAAGAAACGACCCGCCTGGTTTGGCGGGTCATCGCGGAAGTTCGATCACGGGGAGGGCTAAAAGCCGAAGCCTACGCGGCGGACTTCTGCCTCCTTGCACTGGACGTAGCCGAGAGCCTGAACGGGAACGACGACGACCTGGCCATCCTTGCCCGTCAAGGAAAAAACCGAGTTCGAAGCGATGGCGTCATTGACCTTGGCGGTGACCTGTTCGGCGGTGAGATCGGCGTCGAGAGTCAGTTCCCGGGCGACGTTGCGGATTCCGATGCTGATTTCCATGTTTCCTCCATGATTAGAACTGCCGATATCGTACCGCGCGCGGGGTGGGCGACGACGTTTGCACCCGGGGGTTTCATCGTTGGCCGAAATTTGTCGGAGGGGAGCGTTATGCTCGTGGGCATGGCAGATGACGTTCTTTTCGATGAAAGCCAGCGTGCGGTTCTTGGCGTGGAGCCGCTGTGTACGGCGTCGGTGATTGGTGCGCCCGGAACGGGTAAAACTCGCCTAGTTCGGGAACTTGCGGTGAAGCTGGTCAAGGAGAACCCCGCTGTCCGGGTGGCCGTTCTCTCACCGGATCGTCGCGCCGCGTCGGATCTGCGTAACAAGATTTCTTTCGACCTCGGCTACCTGCCAGGAGCGCTGTCGGTCCAGTCGCTCACTGCTTTCGCATTCGGGATCGTCTCGGCCTATTCGCAATTCGTTGGGCGAAGAGAACCCGAGCTGATCTCGGGCTCGCGCCAGGACGCGCTCATCAAGGAGATCCTCGAAATCGGGCTCGAGCTCGGACACGGCGGGCACGATGAGGAGCTGGTGAAGATTCCTGCCTATCGCGCAGAATTCCGTGACTTGATCACGCGTGCCGCGGAGCTTGCCATGAGCCCAGCGGACCTGGCCGTAGTGGGCGAACGCTATGGGGAGCCGGTGTGGGGCCAGGGCGCCGCCATGATTGCCGATTACGAAAATGCCCTGGCCACGCAGGCCGCTGTTGGCCACGGCAACCCCGATATCGTGGATCACGCGCGTGTATTGACCCAGGCGGCGGGGATGCTGCGCAGCTGGGACCTCGCTACGCCAGGCGGATCCGGGCGTCTGGGCATGTCAAAGCCCCGGTGGGATTGGATCATCGTCGATGACATCCAGAATGCGACTCTGGCCGTGCGGACGTTGCTGCGTTCCCTTCACGAAGACGGCGCGTCAATCCTCACGTTCGGAGATCCGGACACGGCCGTCCAAGGTTTCCGTGGCGGCATCGCCCACCTTCCCGCGCTGTTGACGAAGCCCATCCACGCGGGCGGGCTCGGGGCCCAACGCTACACGCTCTCCACGCGATATCGCGGCGGCGGAGAGATGGGGGAATTGATCGGAAAGATCACCAGCGGTATCCACACCGCCGGTGCCGGAAAACACCGCAAGGCCGCGTTCCGTGCTGATGCGGAAGGCGGATGCGGCGCTTCGGCGCGCGTGGAGGCGATGACTTTCGCCAATGAGGATGAGGAGATTGCCTTCGTTGCCGCGAAATTCCGCGAGCTTCACTACGTCGAAGGCGTGCCGTATTCGGATATGGCGGTGGTGACTCGTTCGACCGCTGCGCACGGGGCCATCAGGCGAACCCTGCTCCACTATGGTGTCCCGGTGGAAAGCACCGTGAACAATCAGCCGTTGCGCGAACAGCGCGCGGTTGCCGCTCTCATCTCGCTCATTGATGTTGCGCTCGCGGACCCGGCGGACGTCACGGCGGAGAGTCTCGAGGCGCTGCTCGGTGGGGTGCTCTTCGCTATCGAGCCCTTGGAGTTGCGAAAGCTGCGCCGCCAGATGCGCGGGTGGGAACTGGCCCGCGGGGGCACCCGCTCGCAAGGCGAACTTCTGCGAGACATCCTCGAGGGTGGAGAGGTGGCATCCAAGATTCCCGAATTTGCCAAGGTCTTCTCCGTCATCGAATCGATACGTCAAGCAAGTGCCGAAGGCCGCCTAGGTGAGGAAGTCCTGTGGGCTGCTTGGGACGGAACGGGAGTGGCCGAAAGCTGGCGTGCCCAGGCGCTGGCGGGTGGGCTAGCGGGAGATGGTGCCAATGAGGATCTCGATGCCGTGATCTCGCTCTTCCGCATCGCCCAGCGGCAGGCGGATCGAGATGTCACCAATGCAACTATTTGGGCCCTACTTGATGTTCTGGAGAGCCAAGATATTCCTGAGGACTCGATTGCGCGCGTTGGCGGAGGGCATGACGAGGTTGCGCTCGCCTCGCCGTCGGCAACAATTGGACGTTCGTGGGACTACGTGGCGATCGTCGGGGTCAATGAAGGCTCGTGGCCCAATACTCAACTTCGAAATCCGCTGACGAAAGTGCCGAAGCTGGTTAATATTGTTGTTGGGTCAACGATGGCTGGGCGTGAGGTGGAGCCTACCCAGCTGGTCAGCGATGTCATTGATGACGAGCTGCGGATGCTTCTGCAAGCCGTGAGCAGAGCAAACACAGAGGTAATTCTGACAGCGCAGCAACAGGACGGAATCCGTCCCTCTCGCTTCTTGCAGTGGCTCTTCCCTGAGCTTGCCGCGGCGCCGGCTGTGGCCAGCACGCTGGAAACAACGGGCCTGGTCGGTCAACTACGCCAGGCGCTCCGGTCCGGCGATGCGGGGCTTGTTGAGGAAGCCGGGGTGCTACTCGGCCAGCTTGCCGCCGCCGGAATTACGGAGGCGGATGAGCGTTACTGGGCCGAGGCCATGGCACTGACAACGCATGAGCCGGTAGTTGACGGGGCGGCGCGCATGTCGCCGTCGCGCGTGGAAAGCCTGCTCACCTGCCCTCTGCGAGCGTTCCTTGATAACTGCCAGGCAAGGTCCGAAGATTCGACGCTCGCCCTCGATATCGGAAAACTCATCCACACCTTGGCGGAACACCATCCTCATGGGCCGCAGGAGAAAATTCTTGCGGAGTACGAATCGCTTGCCTCACAACTCGAGTTTAGCGAGGGCCTGTCCGGATACGTTCAGCGTAGACGACTCGATCAGATGGTCAGTCACCTCGTAGGATATCTGACTGCGGAATCGCAAAATGTGCGGGTAGAGACCGCCGCCGAAGGCACGGTCTTTTCTGACGAAGCAAACGCCGAGATTACGGTTCGTGCACGCATCGACCGCCTCGAGCAGGTGAAGAATGCAGCCCGTATCGTCGACTTTAAAACGGGGCGGAACGCCATCTCGAAAGACGAGGCGAAAATCAACCCGCAGATGAGGGTGTACCAATGGCTTGTGGATCAGGGCGGAGTTGCTGGGATTGACCGATCGCTGGGTGCCAGGCTGGTCTATCTTGGCACGAAGAGTCGGAGCGCGTCATTGCGCGATCAGGAGCCGCTGTCGGCCGAAGAAGCCATGGAGACTGAACAGATGGTGAAGAGGGCAGATTCTGCGCAGCGCGGGCCGAATTTTGCCGCCGTCGCCGGTAGCTACTGTCTCGGATGCGCATACCGGTCCTCTTGCCCGGCCCAAGGAACAGGGAGGATTTTTTCATGATTTCGTACGAGGATTTTGCACGCACGCTCGATTTTCCTCCCACGCCCGAGCAGGAGGCAGTTATTCGCAGCGAGGACCACGCGATCGCCGTCATCGCGGGCGCGGGATCTGGCAAGACTGCCACCATGTCGCAACGGATCGCGTGGCATGTGGTCAACGGCAATGTGCGCCCCGATGAGGTCCTCGGCCTGACGTTTACAACGAAGGCCACAGGCGAACTGGCCGAGCGCGTCGACAAGCAGCTGCGCGCGGCCGTGAATGCGGGCCTGCTTGCCCGGGAAGAGGTGATGCCGGGCGCCGACGGGGATGGCGTGGCGGATAGCATTCACGGCGAATTGGCTCGGCCCACTATTTCGACCTACAACTCATTCGCGTCAGAAATCGCCTCGTCCTATTCGATGCTCATCGGGCAGGACCCGCGCTCGCGGCTCATCACGGACGCCGAACGCTGGCAGATCATGGACAAAATCGTTAGAGGGATTGACCTCACAGATCCCCGGTTCGAAGCGCTGAAGGAAGAATCGCCGCATTCGATAACACGTAATGCCCTTCACCTGGCAGACCAGATGATTGGCAACACCGTTGACCCCACGGCGCTGCGGGCTTACCTCGAACGTGAGATAGGGGCGATCCTGCAGCTCCAGGGCCCACGGGCGAAGGGCGCAACCGACGCCTCGCGAGAAATTCAGACAAAGCATCTGGGCAAAATGGCACCCGCTTTAAAGGTGCGCATCGCGCTCAGTTATGTTGTCGAGGACTATCTGGCCTACAAGCAGGAAAACTCCCTCATTGAGTTTGCTGACCAGGTAGTTCGTGCCTCACAGATCCTTGCCACTGTGCCCAAGGTTGCCCAGGATCTGTGCCAGCGCTACAAGCTCATTTTGCTCGACGAATATCAAGACACCTCGTCAAGCCAGGCGGAGCTCATTGAGTACGCGTTTTCTCACGCGTGGTCGGTTTGCGCCGTGGGGGATCCGAACCAAGCCATCTACTCGTGGCGTGGGGCGTCGTCGGCGGCGTTGGGGGACTTCATGGATCGTTTCGGAGTGGGGGATAACCTCACTCTGTCGACAGCCTTTCGAAATAGCGAACGTATCCTTGACGTGGCCAACGCCCTCACGCAGGGCAAACTGAGCTATCCGTCTATGACGGTCAAAAAGCTACAACCGAAGCCTAGGGCGGAAGAGGGGCGCGTGGTCCACGTGCATCGCACGTTCCGCGAAGACTCATACGCGGGGTTGGCCAGCTATTTTGCCGAGGCCTTCGAGCGGGCGCGATCCGAACGATGCGCGGGAACCGCGCCTGGCCAGAAGATGTCGGCATACCCAACTGCGGCCATCCTTTGCCGAGCCCGAGATTATATGGAACCCGCTATCAAGGCGCTTGAAGAGGCGGGCGTGCCCTACGAGGTGGTGGGCGGCGAGGCCCTCATTGAGAAGCCCGAGATTCGTCTCGTGCGCGCCCTGCTCGGATTGGGAGTCAACCCAGAGCGAAACGACCTGGTCGTTCCGCTCTTGACGTTTTATGCCATCGGAGCCAAGGACATTGTGGCGTTGCATGCCTACGCCCGCGAGCTGGCGCGGCAAGCTTCCACCGGAGGTAGCCAGGGCGAAGGCAGCCAGGACGTCCCAGCAAATCTCGTGGAAGCGCTCATGATGCTGCCTGCCACTCCGGTGGGGCTGAGCGAGGAGGCGCATCGGCGCCTGCGTCACCTGGGCACGATTGTGAAAAAGGTGATCGCGAGCCGGCACCTGTCGGTTCCCGAAGCGATCACCACCGCTATCGGCCTGTTGGGGCTGGAAGCACAAGCCAAATCCCGGCTTCAGGGCGGGGCCCGGGTTCAAGCGGCCTTGGCAAGTTTTGTCGGCCTCGGCGCGAAGTTTGCCTCCGACCTGCCAGGTGCCACCCTTGCCTCCTTTGTCGAATGGGTAAATCTGCTCGAAGAGCATGAAAACGTTGGAGAGGGTGATGCAGGCGCGGATCTTTCCCTCTTCGACGACTCGTCGATTGAACCTGAATCGGGCGTGGTCCAACTGCTGACGATCCACGCCGCGAAGGGCCTGGAATGGGATCTTGTGGGAATCCCCGATATGAAGGCCGGCGGGTTTGACGAAGACACGACCGAGGTGATGTGGCAGGAATCGAAGAGCTCGCTGCCATACGTCTTCCGCCAAGACTCTGCCTATCTGCCGGACTTCGTTTTCGCTGATCGACTGGCGGGGTGTGACGCCATCGATGGCGAAGACAAGGTTGCGATCCTCACGGAGGTTTATGACTATCTTGCGGGCGCTTTCAAGTCGCACCACGTGGCCGAATCCCGCAGGCTTGCCTACGTGGCAGTCACACGACCAAGGGCTAGCCTCATCCTCGCCTCCTACGACCTCGTCGACGAGTCAAAGGCTGCCAAGGCGAGGACGGACCTTGTCAAGGAGCTCAATCTGCGCGCCGACGTCGTTCCTTATGAGCAAGCCGAAATGACCCGGAACGCCTTCATCGAGGACGTCACGCACCTTGTTACGTCCTCGCCGGTCAACGACGCCGTCCTCACCGGTAGCGACCTCGACCGTTACGTGGCGCAGGCTGAGGAGAATATCGCCCAGCTGGGGGACGCGGTCTTCGATCCGGAGACCAAGCAATGGCCCGTCGATGTAGATCGTAGGGCTGACACCGTAGATGAAGTCCGGAATCTGACGACGCTTGACCACGCGGCGCTCATTGACCAGTGGCGCCATGGCACCCAGGTGGTGTTGAGCGAACGAAACGCATATCCGCAGCAACCGGGACTCGCGCGCGACTACCTGACGGCGTCGGACGTGGTGGCTCTTGCCCAGAACGCGCAGAATTTCCTGGTTGAACAGCGTCGGCCCATCCCGCACCGACCGTCGCGTGCGGCGCGCACCGGCGTTCTCGTCCATGAGGCGATTGCGCACCATTTTGACTCGCCAGCGACTCTCGACGTCGATGCCGTAGCGTTCCCCGGCCAGATGCCCATCGACATGGATGTTCATCTCACCGAAGCTCGCCGTGCCCAACTGCTGGCCCGCTTTGAGACTTCACGATTCGCACACTGCCCGCCCTTGGCGATAGAAGAGGCAATCGACGTGCGGGTGGGACCCTATCCTGTTCGCTGCGTGATCGATGCCGTGCTGGACACATCCTTAATTGAGGGATTGCCGCAGGTCACGATCGTCGATTGGAAGACGGGGCGGCGGCCGGGCGCTGAGCAAGTCGCCTCGCGGCAGTTTCAGCTGGGCCTATACCGGTTGGCGTGGTCCCGTTCTGCGGGGATTGACCTTGGTGAGATCGGTGCGTGCTTCTACTACCTCGGCGAAGACGATCCCGAATTGAGAGAACTGCACGCAGGCGACATGACCGGTGACGAGATCGCGGAGCAGATTCGCCGTCAGATCGCAGAAGGACAACGCCAGGGCAGTGTGGCGAGCTTCGTGTAGGCGCGATGCCGGTGGGTACCCCTCGCCCCGGCCCGGCTCCCCTCGCTCCGTCACCGCTGGCTCCGGCTGTATTAAGCTGGCCCGCGCTGTATTAACCTACGCCAGATTAGTAGGGTGCCGCCCGTGTGCCGCCTTGTTGTGAGCCAGTTTCATCAAGGATACCAAGGATTATCAGGTGGCGTTGGCGCGGGTTGCTTCGGTCGCGGTGCGTTTCGTGCGCCAACACGGTCGTGACGTCGTAGACAGCTCTGTGAGGAAGTATCCTCACGTCCTGTATGCTCGCGTGCCTTCCGGTAGTCATACGTGCTCGTTTTGCATGATCCTTGCGTCGCGTGGCCCTGTTTATGGCACGAAGCAGGATGCTGGCGGGCCGGGCAACCGCTATCACACTGATTGTGACTGTCTGGTGGTTCCGATGCGTGGCCGGTGGGAGCCAGACCGTACGGCGCCGTCAGGGATGCGCTGGCACGGTGAAACAGTCGACGGTTACGACCACGAAAAGCTCTATGTTGAGGAGTACAAGCCATATTGGCGTGACGGCGACTCGATTGAAGCGGTTATCCGTCGCAGGGATAAAGCGATCGCTTTAGCGGAAAAGCGTAAACGTGAAGCGCGTAAAGGCATTCTCGTGAAACCGCGTAAGCCAACGAAAGTGATCTTTGAGCCTGGTGCAGAAAGAGGGGCAAAGCCGCAAGATATAGTAACTGCTGAGCCCCTTGCTCATCACGGTTTTACAGTTGTCATCAAGGCAATTGACCGAACACCTGGCGCAAAGAATCCTGACTATCTGATAGGTGGAGAGGTTTGGGAGATGAAGGCGCCGGAGGGCAGTTCTGAGAAGAATACTATTTCTGGGCAGTTTAAAAGGGCTAGAAAACAGGCGTCGAGGTTGGTTCTTGATCTTGGGCGCATTAAGCTTGACGAACGTGTCGCTAAATCTCAGGCAATCGAACGCTTTTATGGGCAGAATAAGTTGACGCACTTGCTCATTGTTACGAAGTCGCGCGAGGTGTTCCTTTACACTCTTGGCTAGCCGGGGTAGCATTCTAGTTGGAGGCGCCGCCGTCCCACTAGGCTGATTAGCTCGGGAAGGCTTGCGCCGCCACTTTATTTCCCACCATTAGGTTTGGCAGGCAAGAGACAGGGTGGACGATGTTAAATGGCTAATTTTGATGAGCTCATTGAAATCATTATTGCGGTGTATGTTCCGCAGATGTCGCCAGTCGCCGCTTCCATGATCAAGAACGATCTTGAACAACAGGATTACGATTTTGCGGTCGATAGCTTTCTTCAGTTCACACTTTTGGAGGATATTGACGTGCCTGCCGAGATCCTCGCCGACATTGAATATGAAGTTCATGCTGCCTGGGATCCAGAGCTCACTGAGCGAACTCTTGGCTGGATTGCCAAGCATCGGGCCAGATCAAGCACGTAGCATCTCTGAATTCTTATAAGTGTCCGCCCTGACTTTTTGGGGCGTATTTTCCCCATCCGCTGCACAGTGGGTGGGATTTTTTATACCCGCACGGGAGGAAAACCAATGGAAACCACTGATAACCACAACGAGACGTCGTCCGAGGCCGAGGCCCCTGCACAGGAGCAGCAGGTTGATTGGAAGGCGGAGGCACGCAAGTGGGAAGCACGCGCAAAAGAGAACCGTGCGGCAGCCACGAAGCTTGCCGAGCTCGAGGAAGCGGCGAAGACGACCGAGCAGAAGCAGGCCGAGAAGCTCGCGAAGCTCGAAGCGGAGAACGCCGCATACCGCAAGCGTGACCAGGTAGCCGCATGGGCGGCAGAGATCACGGACGGGACGGCTATCCCTGCCGGTGTGCTGCGCGGGGAGACACGCGAGGATCTGCAGGAGCATTTCGACCCGCTCTCCAAGCTCATCACCGTCAAAGAACCAGTGAAGCCGTCCGTTTTTCCTGGCTACGAAAAGGAGCCCGAAGCCTCGAGTGAGGGTTCGTGGATTTCCCAACTATTCGCTAACGCCCGCAACCAGCAGGGCTAAATTTTTTGAAAGGAGGAGCCACACATGGCTCTCATTAGCACCGATAGCGTGAAGGCGTTCCTTCCGCACAACGTTGCCGACGGCATGATCAAGGAGACCCAGTCTCTGTCCACTATTGCCCGCCTGTTTGGCCGTGAGCCGATCTAGTTCCGCAATGTTGACCACATTGCTTTTTGGAACGTCCGCGTAATGAATTCGTTGAAGAACGCTAGATGTCGGCAAATGGTTAAAGCCGTGGCGCCTCATCCGCGCCATCGGCATCGAGCGTGTCGACTTGGCTGACTGACCAGGTCGGTCCGGGTACCAGCCCGGGGTCGGCTTCGACGTCGGCCGCGAGGCTGTCCATCATCGTCCGAGCTTCGTCGACAATCGCGGCGTCCTTGCGGCGGGCTCCGAAGAGCATCCAGCGGGCGAGAGCCAATTCTGAAATCAGGACTGCGCGGTTGAAGAAGTTCTCGTCCAGCGTTTGGCCGATGGCATTTTCGTATGACTCGACCACGGCATTAAAGAGCGTCTCGTCTAGTCCCGAAAAGAGCGAAGCGAAATCGAGGGCGGGATCACCTACGTGTGCGGACCCGAAGCCGAGGACACACGAAACGGACCCGTCCGACCACATGAATTGATCGGGGCCAATATCGCCGTGAACCACGCACGGGGTGAAATCCCATTGCTCGGCCACCTCGAGGGCATTCTCCCAACGACGCCGAAGAACGGTCGGTAGCGCAGATGTGGCGTCGGCGTCGTGAAGGTCTGCCAAGAGTCGGCGCCGTGTTGTCTGCGCGTCGTAGGAGGGAAGGCCAGCTGCTTCGATGGTCTCGCGGGGGAGTTGATGAAGGGCGGCGAGTACGCGCCCGAGCTCGTGCGCGCCGTCGAGGTCGAGGTTGTCAAAGTCGCGCTCGCGACCCATGGGGGCTACGTAGATGACCGCCCGTCCGTCATTGACTTGGGCGAATCCGGCCGGTCGCATGACGTCGAAGGGGAGCAGACCTTGGCGAAGGGACTCGAGGAGGGCCGGTGCGATGGCGGCCTCGGCTTCGATCATCGCGCCGGCGATGGCGTGGAGGGGATACTTGACGATCCACCGGCGACCCTTGGCATCGATGACTCCGCCGTATTGAAAATCGGCGGTGCGGGTGTATGGGCCGCGGACGCCCACCGCTTCGAGGCCGTCGATGGCTGAAACGGCTATGGCTGCGAGCTTGTAGGGAGTCTTGTTCACCTTTCCACGGTAGCGACATTCGTGGCGATCAGCGGTGATTACACGCCCAGCGGGAAGAGTGAGATGACCAATTACCATAAAGTGGAAATTAGCGAACTAATTCTCCACAGCTGTGGGTAGTTTGAATCGCACTTTCGATTTTCTTCTAGCCTGCGAATGTGAACAGAGAACTCGGCGAGGTCAATCCCGCAAGCGCAATCGCATGGCTCGATGAGCGGGTGCGCGAACTCGTCCGCTCCTCTCGAATCGATCCGCAGCTGAACACGGACGCCCTCGAACGCCTCATTGACGATGCCTTAGCAGAATATGAGGATCTGACGGTCGCGGGGGCGGTGAGCCCCATGAGCGACGCCGATTCCGCGCGCCGAAGGCTCCGTGACGATATTGGAGGATTCGGTCCGCTTCAGGTGCTTATTGATGACCCACAGATCGAGGAGATTTGGATCAACGAGCCCGGGAGGGTGTTCTATGCACGGGACGGTGTTAGCCAGCTGTCCAACATCGTTCTCGAAGATAGGCAAGTGAGGGATCTCGTTGAGCGCATGTTGCGGGCCTCGGGGCGCAGGCTCGATCTCTCGCAGCCATTTGTTGACGCGGCGTTGCATTCCGGCGAGCGTCTCCACGTGGCGATTCCGGACATCACTCGCAAGTACTGGGCTATCAATATTCGCAAATACATAGTCCGGCCTCGCAGACTTCGGCAGCTTGTGGAGCTGGGAACGCTGTCCGATCAGGCCGCGTCTTTTCTCGATGCCGCCATCGACTGTGGGCTCAACGTGATCGTCTCGGGTGCGACTCAGGCCGGCAAGACCACTTTTCTTCGCGCCTTACTCGGTGCGATCCCACCCGGTCAACGCGTGATTACCGCGGAGGAAGTCTTTGAGCTTAACCTCGCCCATCGCGACGTTGTCGCCATGCAGACCCGGCCAGCAAATCTCGAGGATCGTGGTGAGATCACCTTGCGTAGGCTCGTACGGGAATCGTTGCGCATGCGTCCAGACCGCATCGTCATTGGGGAAGTGCGCCAGGCCGAAGCTTTCGACATGCTCATCGCCCTGAATTCGGGGATTCCCGGTGCGTGCACGATTCACGCCAATTCGGCCCGCGATGCCGTGAACAAGCTAAGCGTGCTTCCGTTGCTTGCTGGAGAAAACGTCACGGCTGACTTCGTCCTTCCGACCGTGGCAAGCACCATTGACCTCCTCGTCCATCTTCACCGTGACCGGGACGGGAGGAGGCGCGTCCGTGAGATCGTAGGGCTCACGGGCCGGATGGAGGGTGACGTCGTCGAGACGAGCGAAATCTTCGTTGACCGTGGTCAGGGGATCGAACGCGGCGCTGGCTACGTGCCCCACCCAGAACTTTTCGACGAACGCGGTTACGATCTGCGCGTCCTGCTGGGAGGCGAGCGATGGCTTTTGTGATCGGAACGCTGATGGGCCTGGGTGTCTACCTTATCGGCTTGGCTTACCGCAGCCCCCGTGACATGGCTTTTCCAGCCAAGCTGTGGGCACGAATGTGGCCTGCGCTCGTGGCTGGCATTGCAGGCTTTCTTCTTGCCCGCATGATTTCTCAGTCTGTGCCGATATCGCTTGCGATCGCGGTCCTCGGTGCGGCAATCCCGGGCCTCTGGCGAGGTTCTCGTGAACGACGGCGCAAGGAGCTGCTGCGTGACGTCTGGCCCGAAGTGATTGACGACGTCGTAGCGAACGTTCGCGTCGGGTTGCCGATAGGCGAGTCGCTCGCGCTGTTGGCTGTACGTGGGCCCGAAGTGATGCGTCCGGCATTTACGCAGTTCGCACAGTATCTGCGAGCGGACGGCCGCCTTGATCCGGCCCTCGATGAGCTGAAGAGCACCCTCGCCGATCCGATGACTGATCGGATTCTCGAGTCGTTGCGGCTTGCACACGACCTCGGAAGTAGGGACCTGTCCTCAACCCTTGCAAGCCTTGCCAAGCTCGTCCGTGAGGATAATCGGGCACGTGGGGAGTTGCTCGCTCGCCAGTCGTGGACTGTCAACGGTGCGCGGCTGGCTGCTGTTGCTCCCTGGGCTATGCTCCTGCTCTTTTCCACGCGGCCAGGCACGATCGAGGCGTTTACGACGTCGACCGGCGTGGCGATCCTCGTGGGCGGCTTTGTTCTGACCTTGTTTGCGTACTGGCTCATGCTGCGCCTCGGGCGTCTGCCTGAGGACGAGCGCATCTTCGGCAATTCCGGAGGGATGCAACGTGGTTAGCGGGTTCATCATCGGTGCGGCGTTCTGGGCCGGCATCCTCCTCGTGTTCCTCGCGTTGTTCTACAAGCCAGCACAGCTCGCCACGCGCGTGTTGCCCTACGTGGCCACACGTCCCAGGCGGCCGGCTCCACGGCGGCGCGTGAAGGCGCTGGTGGCCAAGGCACTTGACGCCGTCGGCTCGACCAACGCTTCCGTCGAACGTCGTACCAACCTCCTTGGCGATCTTTCGCTCTCGGATTTCCGGGTCAGACAACTCCAATGGGGAACTGCGGGATTCGCTTTTGGAGCCCTTCTGGCGTTTGCCCTGGTGATGCGTGGGGCGCCAGTCGTTGTGGCGCTTGTCAGCATTGCCTTGAGCCTAGGCGCGGGCGTCCTTGGAGCGGACTGGGATTTGTCTGCGCGCGTGCGCAGGCGCCAGAAGGCCTACACTGCCCAGCTCCCAGACGTGGTGGAGATCCTAGCGCTCGCGGCGGCATCAGGAGAATCTGTTCGGGTTGCGATCGAACGCGTGTGTGCCATCGGCGAGGGCGAGATCGTGGACGAACTACGTCGCACAATGAGCGAGGTTCACGCCGGCCAGCCACTGACGGGCGCATTGAGCGAAATGGGGCAACGCTCCGGGAACCGCCATGTGGCCCGGTTTAGCGAGGCAATCGTCACGGCGCTCGAGCAGGGGAGCGGGCTCGCGGCTTCTCTCCACGCCCAGGCGTGCGATACGCGCGATGCGGCACGGCGAGAGCTACTCGAGACCGGAGGCAAAGCTGAGATCGCCATGATGGTGCCGGTCGTCTTCATCATCATGCCGCTAACCGTGGTCTTTACCGTGTTCCCAGCGCTCCAAGCGCTGAACCTGAACTAGTCCGCATACTGAGCCCCAATCAAACTGAACTTCGACCAAAAGGAGAATCCCATGAAACGTTACTTCAGCGGCGCTCGTCGCTTCCTATGGCCGGCCCATGAGCGGGACGAGGCTGGCGACGTGCCAGGTTGGGTCATGATTACGCTCATGACCGCCGCCCTCGTTGTGCTCATCTGGGCCGTCGCGGGCCCGGCGCTGACGAACCTGTTCAACAATGCCATTAGCCGCATCCTCAGCATCTGATCGGAACTTCGTCGAGCCCGGCAATGCAACGGTCGGTTTCGTGGCGTCGGTCGGCCTGCTCCTTGCCGTGGTTTACACGATCATTGCGGCGGGTATGAATTGGTATGTTCACGCGATCATCACCGATTCGGCGATGGAGGGTGCACGGGTTGGGGTCGCGAGTGGTTCGACCCACGTTGCGAAGGAGCGTACCCGCGATCTCATCACGACGACGTTGAGCACGGCCTACGCCGAGGACATCGCGGCGCAATTCGTCGGCGCGAGCCTCGAAATAACTGTTCACGCGCCCACGCCCGGCGCGGGATTCCTTGGCTCGCACGTGATTGAGGTGAAGGCCCATGCACAACGCGAGTAAGTTCCGCCCGGGCGGGGCAGGGCCCCATCGACAGTCGGGTGAGGGGGCCGAGGCTGGCAACGCGATCGTCGAGTTTGTTGGCGTGATGGTGGTGGTCATCGTGCCGGCGCTCGTGTTACTTGTTGGTCTCGCGACGACGACGGCCGCTCAGCTTGCCCTCAACGATGCGGCGAGGCAGTCGGTGCGTGCATTTGTGCGCTCGGATAGCGGCCCGCTGGCCGATGCGAGTGCGCGTCAGGCCGCCGAGCAGGCATGGGCAGATCGCGGTTTTACCGAGCACTTGGCTACAGAGGTGGTGTGTGCGTCGCGGCCGTGCCTCACCCCTGGAGCTTCGGTGACCGTCAACGTCGAGGCTGCGATTACCATTCCCGTCCTCGGCGCGGTCAGCATCAAGGCAAGCCAGGCGATGATGGTTGATCTTTACCGGATGGTGCGCCCATGAGCGCAGCTTCTTCTATCGCCACGCCTGCCCTCGCGCCTGCCATCCCGCCCGTCACCACGCCGCGGCAGGCGAGTGACTCGGCTCGCCACCCGCGTGCCGAGAGCGGCAATCTCATCGTGCTCGGGCTGGGACTGTGGGTCGTCGTTGTGTCGCTGATCCTCGTGTTGGCCTCGGCGATTCACATTCATGGCGTGCGCCGGGACCTGCTGAACACCGCGGACTCCCTGGCGCTCGAACTCGCCCAGAGCATCTCGGATGATGCGTACTATTCGGGGTCTAGCCTCGAGCTGAAGCCCGAGCCGCCGAGTGCGGGAACCCTCCTGGTGGATGGGGGAGAAGTTAGCTTCGTGGTGCGAGTCGAGGGGTCGTCCGTCGTCGTCGATCTGACCAGAAATGCTCGCTTGCCCTTCGTCCCTGAGCTGCTCAGCGCGGTGGACGAAGTGGAACTCACCGTCACCTCTACGGCCGAGCTGCGACGGATGCCGTAGACTTCAACCGTGGCCATTGATTATCAGCAAGAACTAGACAACCTCCGCAGGGTCTTTAACCAGATCGAGGCGGTTAGTGACGTCCCCGCCTTGAAGGCGACTATTGCCGACCTCACCGAGAAGTCGGCCGCCCCCGATCTGTGGGACGATCCGGATGCGGCTCAGGCGGTGACGTCGCGGCTTTCCCACGCCCAGGCCGAACTTGATCGTGTGGAAAAGATGGGTCAGCGCGTTGCGGACGCTGAAACGCTGCTCGAGATGGCGGTGGAGGAGTCCACCTCCGATCTTGCTGTCGGCCAGGAGCTTTACGCCGAGCTGGAAAAGGAGATCGAGAAGATCTCTGCGGACCTGTCCGACCTTGAGATTAAGACATTGCTCAGTGGCGAATACGATGAGCGCGACGCCGTCGTCACGATTCGCTCCGGAGCGGGCGGCGTCGATGCGGCAGACTTTGCGCAGATGCTACAGCGCATGTACCTGCGTTGGGCAGAACGTCACGGCTACAAGACGAAGGTGATGGACACGTCCTATGCCGAGGAAGCGGGCATCAAGTCCACGACGTTCGAGGTCTCGGCTCCCTATGCCTACGGCACGCTGTCGGTGGAGGCCGGCACGCACCGCCTGGTGCGCATCTCTCCCTTCGACAATCAGGGACGCCGCCAGACGTCTTTCGCCGCTGTGGAAGTCATTCCTCTGATCGAAACCACAGACTCGATCGAGATCCCCGAAACGGAGCTGAAGATTGACGTTTTCAGGTCCTCGGGGCCGGGCGGGCAGTCGGTGAATACCACGGATTCGGCGGTGCGAATGACGCACATCCCCACGGGGCTGACCGTATCCATGCAGGATGAGAAGTCGCAGATTCAGAATCGCGCCGCGGCGTTGCGAGTTCTTCAGTCCAAGCTGTTGCAAAAGCGCCACGAAGAAGAGCAAGCGAAGAAGAAGGAGCTTGCAGGCGATGTGAAGGCATCATGGGGCGATCAGATGCGTTCCTACGTTCTTCACCCCTATCAGATGGTCAAGGATCTGCGCACCGGACACGAAGTGGGCAACACCGATTCTGTTTTCGATGGCGACCTTGATGGCTTTATCGACGCCGGCATCCGGTGGCGCCAGTCGCAAAAAGAGGCGGAATAACCACGGCTCCGGCGTGCCTTATCTGAAGAAAAATCCGTGACTCCTATGCTTATGGAGACCATGTTTGCAAGGATTTGGCGCGATTTATGATCACTTTTGAAAACGTCACGAAGATCTATCAGCGAGGGGCCGCTCCCGCGCTTGATGACGTGAGCCTAAATATTGACCGCGGGGAGTTCGTCTTCCTTGTAGGTGCTTCCGGTTCGGGTAAGTCCACGATGCTGGCGCTCGTGTTGGCCGAGGAACGGCCGACCTCCGGAAAGGTTCACGTGTTGGGCAAGGACCTGGCGGCAGTGTCCTCGCGGCGTGTACCTTTTCTGCGCCGCCAGATCGGCACGGTCTTCCAAGATTTCCGCTTGTTGCAGGACAAGAACGTTTTCGACAACGTCGCCCTCGCGATGCAGGTGATTGGCAAGCCGCGCCACGCTATCTCGAAGGAAGTGCCGCAGGTCCTCGAGCTCGTGGGCCTTGATGGCAAGGAGAAGCGCCGCATGCATGAGCTCTCCGGCGGCGAAAAGCAGCGTGTGGCGATCGCACGCGCGATGGTGAACCGCCCCGAGTTGCTTCTTGCTGACGAGCCGACGGGCAACCTCGACCACAAGACGGCCTTGGGAATCATGCGTCTGCTCGACCGGATTAATCGCCAGGGGACGACGGTGGTGATGGCCACTCACGACCAGGCGATCGTCAATCAGCTTCGTAAGCGAGTTATTGAGCTTGTGAGCGGAGACGTGGTGCGTGATCAGGACCGCGGCGTCTACGGAGGTAGCCAGGCATGAGGCTTCGTTTCATTTTCAGCCAGGTCTTCAAAGGCCTGCGGGCGAACTTTGCGCTCTCGGCGTCGGTCACCCTCGTGACCTTCGTGTCCCTCATGTTCGTGGGTGCGGCCGTGTTGTTGCAGGATCAGATCGAGTCGGCGAAGAACGACTGGTACGACCGCGTGGAGGTCTCGGCTTTTCTGTGTGCCCCTGACCAAAACACTCCTCAATGTGCGGCAGGCGAGGCCACCCAGGAGCAGATCGATTCTTTGAAGACCTATCTCAATTCACCGGACATGGCCAAGTACGTCGATAAGGTGTACTTCGAGTCGAAGGAAGAGGCCTACACGAATTTCCGTGAATACTTAGCGGGTAGCGCCTGGGTTGATACAGTTGCCCCCGAGCAGATGCAAGCCTCTTTCCGTGTTAAGCTCGTCGATCCCCAAGAGTACGACGTCGTCCGGGAGAGCATCGAGGGGCGCCCCGGCGTCGACACGGTGATCGATCAACGCGAGCAACTCAAACCATTATTTAACATGCTCAACCGCTTCACGCTCATTGCAGGAGCGCTGGCTGGCATCATGATCATCACCGCGTTTTTGCTTATCCCGGCAACGATTCGACTCTCGGCCATGTTCCGCCGCAACGAGACGGAAATTATGCGATTTGTGGGCGCCTCGAACGCGTTTATCCAGGCTCCGTTCATTCTTGAAGGCCTTCTAGCCGCGCTCATCGGCTCCATCGCCGCGATCGCCGCGCTGTGGGTGGCAGTGGCCTACTTCGTCCATGACTGGTTTGCCGGCTCGTGGCTGCGCATCATTACCGGCAACGACGTGCTCATGCTGGCGCCGTGGCTCCTGCTTGGCGCTCTTGTCGTGGCTGGCTTGGCATCGTTCCTCGCGCTGCGCCGCTACACGAGGGTCTAGGAGATCGGATGCGCAAGCTCACATCGGCACTCGCCGCGCTCATGCTCGCCGTTTCTGGAGCGACGATGGTCATCAACTCCGCGCCGGCATTCGCCGACGAGCGCTCGGACCTGGTTGAACAGCAGCAAGAGCACAAGCGCGAGAAGGAGCGGTTGCAGTCCGAGCTGGAGGGCATCGATGTGAGTCTGCAGGATGCCTATCTCAAGCTTGAAGAAACTCGCGGCAAGATCCCCGAGGCTGAGGCCGCGGTGGCCAGCGCGCAGAACGAACTCGCGGCGGCCGTGCGCGAGGCGGAGGCCAACCGGGCGTTGCTCGATGCGGCCCAAGGCGAGCTTGCTGGCATCAAGGACGCTATCGCCGAGAACGTCGCCAATGCTGACGCGACGCGCAAGTCTTTGGGCGAGCTCGCTCGCGCGACCTACCGCGGTGACACGATGCCTTCGACGATGGAGATGCTTGTCGGTTCTGCCACCGCGGAGGACTTCGCCAACGCCTATCGCGCGCAGGCGGCGGTCTCGCGCTCTCATGCGTCGTCGTTGAACGAGTTTCAGCAGCGGGCGGCCCAATCAAAGAATCGCGAGGCGCGTCAGAGCGCTGTCGAGAAACAAATTCAGGACTTGAAGAACAAGGCCGAAGCGTTGGTTGAGACGCAGACCGTGAAGAAGAACGAGGCCGACGCGCGTAAGGCGGAGTTGCTCGAGCTTGAGTCGAGCATCGTTGCCCAGTCGGAAGAGTTTGAGGCGAAGAAGACCGACTACCAGTCCTCGCTTCAAAATATCGAGGCCGAAGGCGAAAAGACGGCCCAGCGCATTGCCGCCATTGACGAAGAGAATCGACGCAAGAAGGAAGCTGCTGAACGTGCGGCACGCGAGGCGGCGGAACGTGCACGTCAGCGCCCAGGAGCTCCCGCGCCGGCGCCGGCGCAAGCCTCGGCAAGCTGGATTCAGCCACCCGTACCCGCCCCGGTTTATGTGACTTCGCCGTGGGGAATGCGTGTCTATCCCTTTGGCGGAACATGGATGCATAACGGCGTTGACTTGCGTTCGCGATGTGGCGAGCCACAGACTGCACCGGCTGACGGCGTCGTCTCCGACGTTGTGCCCGCCGCCGGAAACGGAACCCACGGCAACCAGATATTTATCAACCATGGGGTCGTGGGAGGTAACTCCTACGTGACGGTGACAAATCACCTCTCAGCATTTAATGTCTCCCGTGGTCAAAAAGTGTCGAAAGGTCAGGTCATAGGGTGGACAGGGCAGACGGGCCGCGTCACAGGGTGCCACGTTCATTTCGAGGTGTGGCAGAACGGGCGAGTCATCGATCCCATGACGCTGAGTTCGTTTACTCGCCGCTGGTCATGATGTTGTGCCTGGTCGGGGAACGGACATAGACTAGAGGACCATGCCGCCAGCACTGAAGGGAAGGATGTGTCATGCCGAAAGCTTGGAAGAAGGAAAGCGGTAAGCTGACCCCTGCCCAAAAGGCGAAGGAGGCGGCGGACGCGAAGAAGGTCGTCGCCCGCAATAAGAAGGCTCGCCACGACTATTTCATCGACAAGACGTATGAGGCGGGCCTCGTGCTCGCTGGCACGGAGGTCAAGGCGTTGCGGGCTGGGCGCGCGTCTCTTATGGAGGCGTGGATCGATTTTGATCGGCGTGGGGAGGCTTGGCTCGTGGGTGCCAATATTCCGGTGTGGTCCACCGGTGGCTGGACGAACCACGCCCCCACGCAGAAGCGCAAGCTTCTCCTACATAAGGACGAGCTACGCACGCTGGCCGTGAAGGTCAAGGAAAAGGGCACCACCGTCGTGCCACTCGAGCTCTATTTTGTCCGTGGTCGCGCCAAGATCGAAATCGGCTTGGCTCGTGGCAAGCAGGAATGGGACAAGCGCGAGACGCTTCGCCGCAAGCAAGATCAGCGTGAGGCCGAGCGCGCAGTGTCTGAGGCACGCAAGCGCGCACGTTAACCCTCGAGGGCCCGCCGCGAGTGGCACGATCGTGCATGTTGGCGGAATGTGGCACGCAGGAGCGCTATTCATGGTTTGCTTGAGGTATGAGTGCATGGCTGATTGATATGGATGGCGTCCTCGTACACGAGGGCATGGCGCTTGATGGTGCGAAGGAATTTTTGGAGCGCCTTGACGAACGCGACATCCCGCACCTGATCTTGACGAATAATTCGATTTTTACGACGCGCGACCTGTCGGCTCGCCTTGCCTCTTCCGGCCTCGAGGTGCCTGCAGAGCGTATCTGGACGTCGGCGCTTGCGACGGCGAAGTTCTTAGCTGATCAGAGCGAAGATCGGCGGGCATTTGTGATCGGCGAGGCCGGATTGACGACGGCCTTGTACGAGGAGGGCTTCGTGATGACGTCGTCGGATCCGGAGTTCGTGGTGCTGGGTGAGACTCGCACATATTCGTTTGAGATGCTGACCACGGGTATTCGGCTTATCCAAGGAGGCGCGCGGTTTATTGCGACTAATCCTGATGCGACCGGCCCCTCTGCCGACGGCGACATCCCGGCCACGGGCGCTGTCGCGGCCATGATTGAGAAGGCGACTGGCCGCCGGCCGTTCTTTGTGGGCAAGCCCAACCCGGTCATGTTGCGTAACGGGTTGAACAAGATCGGGGCCCATTCGGAGGATACCTCGATCGTGGGCGACCGCATGGACACCGACATTCAGGCGGGTGTGGAGACCGGTCTGCAGACGCATTTGGTGCTCACCGGTTCGACGAAGCGCGAGGACATCGTGAAGTTCCCCTATCGCCCTGACCACGTGCACGAGTCGATCGCGGACGTGATCGACTTTATTTAACGACGCCGTCTGGCCCGTTCTACTGAAGCCTAGCGGGCGCTCGGTGTGAGGTGGCGCCCTATGCTAGGTGAGTGTCCTTTGCGAGGTGAGTGTTGGGCGCGGGTCGGGTTTGTGGCGTCGTGGGTGTGTATCGCTCGGCGTGCGGGAAGTGCGCGGTTACTGTCTCGGCTACCGGATCGAGTGTCACTTCGCCGCCATAGGGAAGGATGAGCTGCGGGCGCGTGTGGCCGAAGGGCAGGTTGAGACAAACCGGTAGGTCACGGCGGTAGAGGGAGAGGTTTGCCAGTAGATATTCGGTGTAGGAGTCGTGTCGGGATCGAAGCGCCTCTGCAGGTGCGGGCGCGTCGCGGTCGTCCACGACCGGCCGTGCAAAAATGAGACCTGCCGCCGCGTCGAGGTAGCCACGTTCTCCGAAGGCTCGGATCCACCTGCCCACGGTGTCGGCGGGAGGAATGAGCTCCGAGGTTTCAAGGATGAGGATCGCCCCTTCGAGGTCGGCCGCGGGCGGCAGGCGGTCGGCGATCGCTAGCTGATCGAGCACCTCGAGGCAGCCGCCCCACGTGTGCCCAGTGACGGCGTCGTCACTGCCAAGAAATTCCACCGGGAGCGCGGGCCCGCGCGGTGAGTCTTCCGTGAGTGCCTCGGGCATGGACCAGTCGAAGCCGAAATCTTGAGAGTCGGTGGTGGTGGGCATGAGGGTATCTCCCCAGCCGAAAAGTGCCGCGCGGAGCGTGACGAGGTGTTCGGCGTCGACGAGCGGACCGGGGCCAAAATGTACCTGTGTGGCGCCGCCGTGGTAGGCGGACACGCCGTTGATCCACAGCCAGTTGAGGATGTTGGTGTTGTCCGAATAGCCGAAGAACGGCTTAGGATCGGCCTGGGGGAGAGCGGGGTCGAGGAGCCTGGTCAGGCGGATTTGGTCATCGCCGCCGACGCTCGTGAGGATTGCCCGGATGCTCGGATCAGCGAAGGCTGCGTTGACGTCGGCTGCGCGCTCTTCTAGGCTGGCGTTCATTTTTCGGGTGGTCGGGTATTCGATCACCTCGACGTCGAGGAGCCGCTCGAGGCGCTCAACAGCCTGCGCATGAATCTCCGGGAAATACGCCGGAGCTGCCCAGGCGGGGGACAGCAGCGCGACCTTGTCGCCGGGATTGATCGTCTTCGGAGCCAGCATCTTTTTACCCATGCTGTGATAGTACCCTTCATGGTAGTGAAAACACGGATGGCGCTGGGAACGGACTGCGCTTTCACTGTGCGGAGGGGGAAAGAAATAATGCCGCGGGCTACCTTCGACGACGTCGTCCGCGCGCGCCGCGTCCTCTTCTACGGTGTTACGGGCTCCGGGAAATCCACGGCAGCAAGTCGATTTGGGCGGGCGAGCGGTCTTCCGGTTGTCCTGGTGGACGACGCCGTCGGGTGGCTTCCAGCCGATGTGGCGCCGTGGACTAACAGGGACGATGAGTCCATGCGGGCCATCGCTACTGAGCTGGCGGCGACCGAGGAGTGGGTATTTGATTCGGCCTACCAACAATTCCGCGATGTTGTGTTCGAACGCGCACAGGTCATGATCGCGCTCGATTATCCACGTTGGTTGTCTCTCTGGCGGCTTGTGCGCCGCACATGGCGGCGTGCGGTCGATGGTCTTGAGGTCTGCAACGGTAATCGTGAAAACTGGAAGCAGGTGTTGAGCCGGGACTCGATCCTTCGATGGCACTTTCACTCCTTTGCTTCCAAGCGTGCCAGGATGCGCGAGATGGAAGTGGCATCCACCGGGCTTGCCGTGTTACGCCTGACCCATCCGCGCCAGCTTGAAGAACTTATCGGCGTTTTCTCGCGGCTGTGACGACGGGAATAGACGCGGGCGGCGTCGTCGTTATAAGGTATATCCAAGCCTTCGGGCCTTGTTGTTTAACAACTCAATACGGGGATGATCGGTTTCGACGGCGATGACTGCCGAAGGGAAGCGGGTAGAGGATGCAGAGTCATCTCTTAAACGACTCTCTGCAAACAATAACTGCCAACAAGCAGAAGTCTGACTTCGCCCTCGCTGCCTAAGCGCGAGCGCATTTAAAGAAGTCCGTCAGCCTCACGGTGCTTTCACGTGAGAGTTCTGGCGTCGTTTTTGAAAGCCACTGGATCGGCACTGAGTTACCGGGTGACGATCAACTTTAGGTAACTATGTTCGTCAGCAACTTGTCTGCGTGAGTGCTGGAGCTGAAAACAACGCAAAGCAGACTGCACCCGGAGAAGTCTTGGGTTTTGCATCGTCGGACGGGAGTTCAATTCTCCCCATCTCCACCATTTGCACTCGACTTTTGATACAAAGATTTGAGTACGATCTGAACCCCTTGGGTTCCGCGTTTTGCCTGGTATTTCGCGGGATTCGAGGGGTTCAGTGTTTCTCGGGTGGGGGTGGTCATCGGGCTGGTGGCGGCTTCCTAGGGACAGATACTGGCGGGAATACCGGCGCGCGAGGCTCAAACTGGGAAACCGTCAAAAGGTATAGGCATCCGTCAAAAAGTATGGGCAATCGTCAAAAGGTTCAGGGCTGCCGTCAAAAAGTATCGGGGTTTGCGTCAAAATGTTTAGGAGCGGACCTCGAAAAGATTCATATCTCAGAAGGTGCACCTTCAATCGCACATCTGCGAGTGGTTGTCTGGCACGATTCGAGGCTGCCCCTCCTGGAGGGCACGCTGAACAACTCTTACGCGCAGGTACCGTCAGAAAGTCTTCTAGTTCCCATAATTCGCCTTGTTCGTGCACTTTGTCGAAAATGCGAGAAATGCTACCCCAAATGTAAAGATTGCAGTGGCGAAGATGGTGGTCGCGGGTAGAATGCCGAATGTGCCCCACAAATACCCATATGCAGCATTGGCGACGATTGATGTGAGAATGGTCACCGTTGATAGTGTTGAAAACATGCTATTGCGGTTTTCGTCTGTGAAATGCATTTGTTGGAGTGCTCCGAAACCTACGGTAGCTATTCCGAAGCCGAACTCGGCTACTATGAAGCCCATTATTCTACCTGAGTGCAATAATGTCGCGCCAAACAATCCGAATGCAACAAGGAAGACTCCGAGAGTGAAAACTGTTCTGTGCGACATTCGTTCGAACAAGACTCTTGTAATCTGGGATCCGGCTAGCGCACCGAGACTAAGCGCCAGAAGGATTAGGCCATTCATCTGAACATTGCCTTCGGAGGATAAAATCGGCTGCCAAGCTATGACGATGCCGACAGAACTGAATCCTACGAGGATGCTCCCAAATATAAGTGGCAATGTTTGCTTATCTAGAATCCAAAGGAAGGAATTCCTCAAAGTAGTTGTTATTCGTGAGCGTGATCTGGAATGGGTTTCCTCGAACATGCCAAAACAGACTACTGAGAGGAAGATGAGGCCGATGCCCGCAGCCAATATTATGGTAGTGGGATCCCAAACGCTGCCAAGACTCCAGACTAAAATGGCAGCAATTGCTGACATTAGCCATTTCGCATTTTGAGTTAGCCGTGAAAGTTGCTCAAAAAGCTTTTGGCGGTCAGACTCTCCTGCCGAGGACACGAGTAATGGTGCGAAAGTTCCGGATTGCAACGCCATGCCTGAGGTCCAAAAAGCTAAGGACAGTCCGATTGAAATTATCATTGTTGAGTACGCAAGCAATAATAAACTCGCTCCCCAGATTACTAGTCCTGCTACAAGAAATTTACGATGGCCGAATCTATCGGCAAGTGCTCCGCTTGGTGCTTCTATCAGAAGTGAAAGTGCAGAGCTTATTCCAAATAAACTTCCGATTTGGATTGGCGATAGTCCTTTATTGAGAAGAACCACGATGTAGACTGAGCCAAATAAAAAATCGAAGAGCGTCAACAAGCCGTAAGCTATCGTAATTCTTCTCAAGACCGATTTTTCGTTGAATTGCAATAGTGTCACTTTCCCCGATTCCGCTTATTGCAAGCGTCTTGAGGATACCTTACACGCATGTGTGTGAGATTACACATGGTTGGTACGCATTAGCAGTATCTGCTCAAACCTCTGACGGCTAGGAATATAGGGTGCTGTAAGCCGCTCGGCCAGGAGAGCGTTAGGAAAACCGTGCATGTAGAGTGTGCTGCTAGGAAGTTTGGGTTTTCCCTGCAGAAGAAATCTAGCAACCTGGCGTTTCGACCATCTGTATAGAGGGATTTTTATGTCAGTAATAGATCTTGAAGATCTTACCCTGGTTAATAAGCGCTCCTGGCTCGAATTATTTTGAGCAAAACGTAGATAGAAGGGCGCTTGCCTCCACCTGCTCAGAGTTTTCACTCACCTGACGCGGTTTTGCCCCCGTTGCCTTATTGATGAGCCCTGTATTGAAAGTCATGTGGTAGGTTCCAGGGGTCAATGCACTACTTTTTGGAGTGTGTTGAATGGTTGGTAGATCGCCGATTCGGCCTTATTCGCAGTCGTTTCGTGATCATGCGGTGGCCTTGGTTGCTTCTGGGCGTTCGTGTGCAAGTGTTGCTCGTGAGTTGAAGGTTAATTGTCACTCGGTTCAGGTCTGGGCTCGTGGGGCGGGTTTAGTGTTGGTCCGTGGGCAGGGTGGGCCGGCGCAGGCTCGTGAGGCTGAAGATGGTTACGACGCCGCACTGCTGAAGAAGCGCGGACGCGGGCGTCCTGGTCGTGGTGCGCAGCCGAGCCAGGTTGTGGCGGTTCGCTTCACGCCTGAAGAGATTGCTGAGTTGGATCGGCGGGCGCAGTCGCGGGAGATGTCGCGCTCGGAGCTGATTCGAGAAGCGGCCTTGTTGTGAGTGTGAAGCTCCATGCTTCCGCACGCAAGCATCAGGCCAATCAGGGTCTGACAGACGACGGGATTATTCTCGCTGCCGGGTTACCACTGTGGGTAGAGCCTCTCGATGAGGAGAATCCACAGCGCGAACTCAGGCTCGGCTTTGATGATGCTGGCAGGTTGTTGGAGACCGTTGTTCTCATCTTTGATAGCGGCAATGAACTGATGATCCATGCCGTGAAGGCTAGGCCGCAATACATCGCACTTTTGCCATAACGTCCAGTTTTCACGCGATTCCTTGTCCCCTCATTTCGTTAGTCGAATGTGAGAAGAGAATAGCGCCTTTTGGAGCCAGCTCCCGGTTAGAGAGGATGGGCAGTCAGCTAGTCCTCGCGGCGTTCCCGCGAAGACTACTGTCCCGCCTTGGGCACCCGCTCCGGGGCCGATATCGATGTTGTCGTCGGCCTGGGCGATGGCCTCTAGGTTATGGTCTATGGCGATGACGGTCACGCCCTTTGTGGTGAGGTGGCGCAGGAAGCGCATCATCTGCTCCACATCTTTGGGGTGCAATCCGGTAGTGATTTCGTCTAGGACCAACACATTTTTCTGATCCCACTGGTGTTCTTTGAAGAAGCGGACGAGTTTGATCCGCTGGAGCTCACCGCCTGAAAGCGTGTCGAGTGTTCGTCCCAAGGTGAGGTACCCCAGGCCGGCTCGCTGAAGCAAGAATATGACAATGAGCACCTCATCCTGGTCGGCATATAGCTCACCGACCCGATCCAAGCCACTGTCGAGGACGTCCGCGATCGTGAGGCCACGCGAACCGTATGGCAGCAGGACCGCCATAGTGGTTTCGTTGAATCTCCTGCCGCCGCACCGCTCGCATCGTGTCTGCACGTCATCCATGAAGGCCATGTCTATGCGCGTTGTGCCCCGCCCCTTACACAATGAGCAGGCGCCTTTCCCGTTCGCGCTGAACCAGCTGGCACTCAGACCAGAGATTCTGGAAAAGGCCCCGCGTATCGGGGTGTCGAGTCCCAAGACGGTCAATAGCGAGGAACGGCTGGATGCAGCCAGCGGCATTTGATCGATGACAGCGACTTCGGGGTGCTGCTTTGCCAAGACGGAGGCAAGTGAGCTCTTGCCCGAACCGGCGACGCCGGATATGACAGTGAGCGCGCCGACCGGAAAGCTCACGGAAACGTCTTTGAGGTTGTTGTAGGAGGCGGAGTTGCCGATTAGGACGGCGGTGACGAGCATCTTGCGACGTTCCAGGTCTTCGAGGTCGAGGTCGTGGATCTCGGCGAGGCTGAGGATGTAAAAGACGGACGCTTCGAGATAGGTGACGAGATCAATCATTGCGGCTGAGGTTTGGACGACTCCGTTGGGAATGACGGCCGTAGTTCCCGCGCCGGCGCCGGATGCGGTCACTGCACCTAGATACCACTTGTTGATATAGGAGATGAGGTCTTGGGGAGTCTTGTCTGGGTGGACGCGGCGTAGCCGGGCAATGTTCTCCTTGGCCCGTGGTTGCTGGATGATGAGGGCTTTTTCGAAACTTGTGCAGATGAGGGCGCGCGGATCTACCTTGGTCAGACTCTGCGTGATAGAGATTCTATATGGCACGCCGCGTATCATGCGCAGACAATGCTGCCACTTAGACCGTAGCTCGGTGGGCCAGCCCTCGACCGCGATCCGCGTCCCGTCCTTGATCGCGGCGGTGGTGTTGCCGTCTGGGGTGATGTGCTGGCAGAGGACGTGGTAGGTGGTGGGGCGAACTCGCAAGCCATGTCGAGTCCGGTGAGGGTGTGTATAGCTCAAGCGGCGACGCCGTAGTCAGCTTGGCCTTAGCCGCTCGACTCCGTTCACCAGTGGTAAGATTCGGCGCATGCACGTATCCACGCTTCGCACTGCTACGGCCGATGACACGTCTGCGATGGTTGATTTCGAGGAGATTTGTTGGCGTTGGGCGTATCGCGAGATACTGCCGCAAAATTTCCTCGACTGCCTCTTTGCTCCCGCGTCGAAAGTCGCAATCGCTGGCTACTGGAGAAACATCATCAACAGTGGCGATCCGTTCTGGCTAGCTGAAAACACCACATCGTCAGACTCTCGTGCTTCACGGATCGTCGGGATTGGACTTGCTAACGCTTCACGTGATGACGAGGCTCCCGCTCCCAGTGAACTTTCAGTTCTTTACGTGCATCCCGAGCATCAGCGCCAGGGCATCGGTACGGCACTGCTAGATGCGTGCCTCGGCGATGAATCCGCCTACGTCTGGGTGATCAAGAATAACCTAATCGGCGAAGCCTTTTACCATTCGCATGGCTTTGAACAAGACGGCGTTCAGCGGCTTTTCGACGATGCCACGCCCGGTTGCCATGAAGTGCGAATGGTACGGGCTAGGCCGGAATAGCAAGGGAATCATCTTGCGAACGGGGAAGCATGCCGAATCCATTTGCACCATGCACAAGCTCAAAGCGAGTGGAACAAACTGTGGCCCGCATCCTCGCCGAAGCAATAGAGGCGGACTTACCCTACCGAATCGTAGGGGTAGCTGATCGTCGTCGGTAGTTCCCTGTTCTTCGCGTGTGTTACGATTCGGGCACGGACACGGGGTGCGCCGCAAGGCGCTGAGATTACACCCGTGGAACCTGATCTAGATCGTACTAGCGAAGGGATGTCCTCATGGCACCACTGCATCCTGCTCCCATTCACCCAATCCTCGCCGCACGGCCTGCGCGTGTGCTTTCGATCGCCGGCTCAGATCCGAGTGGCGGAGCCGGAATCCAGGCGGACCTCAAATCCATTACAGCGGCCGGTGGCTACGGGATGGCCGTTATCACGGCCTTGACCGCGCAAAACACTCAGGGTGTGAGTGACGTCCACACGCCCGATCCGGCGTTTCTCACGGCACAGTTGCGAGCTGTCAGCTCCGACGTCGTCATCGATTCCGTTAAAACCGGCATGCTCGCTACGGCTGAGATCATCGCGGCGGTTTCCGATTGGTGCGAGGAAAACTCGCCGAAGGTGCTGGTTGTGGATCCGGTGATGGTGGCAACCTCTGGCGATCGTCTCCTCGATCCCGACGCCGAGGCAGAGATGCGCGCCTTCGCGCGCCGTGCCACCGTCGTCACGCCGAATATTGGTGAGCTTGCGGTGCTCGTGGGCCAGGAGCCAGCCCGCACCGCCGACGTCGCGCTGGCGCAGGCCCGGCGCTGGGCAAGCGAAACGGGAGTCGCCGTGATCGTCAAAACCGGACACCTGACTAACTCGCCTGTCGCAACGAACTACGCCGTGCTCCCAGACGGAACTACCCACGCTGCGCCCGCAGCTCGACTTGCAACGACGAACACCCACGGAACGGGATGCTCGCTCTCCTCGGCGCTCGCCACACGCCTCGGCTCGGGCGATCCGCTCCCGGTCGCCCTGACGTGGGCCACCGATTGGCTCAACGAGGCGATCAACCATGGCGCAGCACTCGAAGTGGGCCAGGGCAACGGCCCTGTGGACCACTCGTACCGTGCACGTCGCCTCGCATCTGCCGCGAACACGCGCCCGTGGTTTGCCCAGCTGCCTTCCGAACTCAACGCTCCCGAGGACTTGCCGCAAACAGCGAACGCGCCGGCGCCGACGGCGTCGCAGGCGGCCGGCCCGTGGACTCGCGCGCTGTGGAACGCGGGCTGGCAGACGTGGGACGCGATCGCGCGCTGCGGCTTCGTGCGTGGCCTCACCGCCGGCTCATTGCCTGAGGAACAGTTCCGTTTCTACCTCGGGCAAGATGCTCTGTACCTTGCGGATTACTCGCGTGCCCTCGCAGCGCTTGGCTCGCGGGCGCTGAACGCCGATGACGGCGTGTTCTGGGCACAATCCGCGATCGGCGCGATCGTGGGGGAGCGTGAGCTCCACACCACCTGGCTTGGTGGCGTGTTCCCGGGTGAGGAAGGCCCTGTGACTAGCCACTACACATCCTTTTTGCTCGCTAGCGTTCTCGGTGAGCAGTACGCGGTGGGCGTTGCGGCTGTGCTGCCCTGCTTCTGGCTATATGCAGAGACCGGCGCGCTCGTTCCCGACGTCGGCGAGGACCATCCATATGCTGCCTGGCTGCGCACCTACGGCGCTCCCGAGTTCGCGGAGGAAGCCGAGCACGCGATCGCGCTGGTGGAACGCGCGATGGAGGCCGCTTCGCCGGCCGACCGCTCCCGAGCGGCTCGTGCGTTCCTTTTCGCATGCCGCCACGAGCTCGAGTTTTTCGAACAGAGCACTCGCCTTGCGTCGGAATCGAGCCAACAGTGAGCGCCGCAGTTTCGCCTGAATTTTGCAACCAGGAGGGCGTTACCGGCGCCACCGGCGTCTGGCTTCCACCCGAGGGCAGGGCTGCCCTACGAGCGGGCGTGATCGGCAACTGGATCGACAACGTTCACGTGTTTCTGCCGCTCACCGCGCTCGCCCCGGCGATTGTGGTGCTCGGCGGGCCTGGAGCGGCCCAAGCGGGCGCGCTGGTGGTGGTTGCGATGTTGCTTGGGCGCCCACTCGGAGGGGTGATCTTCGGGCGGATCGCGGATCGGCTCGGTCGTACGGCTACCACCAGGATTGCGATCGCAGGGACGGCCGCGTGCGCCGCTGGGATTGCGCTCATGCCCACTCACCTCGCGATCGGCGCTGCCGCGCTCGCCGGGGTGTTGGTGCTGCGTTTTGTTGGTGGCGTGTTCGTGGCAGGTGAGTACTCGGCCGCGATTCCGTTGGCGATGGAGTGGACACCGCCGCGCCGACGCGGGTTGATGTCGGGGGTAATTCTGGCGATGGCCCCGCTTGCACAGGCCACGATTGCCTTCGCGACGGCGGCCAGCCTGGCTCTCCTCGGGCGCGAGGCATACGTTGCGTGGGGATGGCGTGCCCTGTTCGGTGTGGGCGTGATGTTCTCACTGGGCATGTTTGCCTACTACTCGCGGCACGTGGTCGACGCTCCCGTGTTCCACCGGCAACGTGCGGCGGGCGAGGCCGCACCTGCCGGCATTCGGGAAGTACTGTTTGGGAGTCATGCCGGCGCATTCTGGCAGGTCTTCACGTTGATGAGCGGACTGTGGGTTCTGACGGCGGTGACGGTGTTGATACTTCCGGGTCGGCTGTCGGCAGACGCAGGGTTCACCGCCACCCAGGCGCCGTTCATTATGGGCGTCGCTTCACTCGCCCAAGCGGTGTTCATGGCAGGTTCCGGGCACGCCTCGTCGCTGGTGGGCCGGCGACGGCTCTTCGTGGCGTGGATGGCAGTTGCGGCGATCGCCGGACCGGCGCTCTGGTTCGCGATCACGAGTGCCACTAGTGTGGCGGGTGCCGCCGCGCTAGCGGCCTGTCTGCAGGTGGTCACAGTCTCGGCCTACGGGCCGGTCTCTGCCTACCTTTCGGAGCGTTTCCCAACTCAGGTGCGTTCCTCCGGTTACGGCATGGGCTATTCGCTCTCGCTGATTGCGCCCGCGCTGTTCCCATTCTATCTGCCGGCTCTGGAGCGTGCACTCGGCCGTGACGGCGCGCCAGTTGCGTTGCTACTGTGTGGTGCGGGTTTGGTCACGTTGGGGGCGGCGCTCGGGCCGCGGCTATCGCCTACCGACGTCGACCACGACATCGACGTCGTTGCCGGCGGCCTGTCCGACGTCGTCCCGGCAGGGAACAGAACTGGGGAAGATACTTGCGTGCGGGAGGCGGCTACGTGAACGGCGTGATCACGGCGGTGCGCGAGCGTGCGCCGTTGGTGCATTGCCTGACGGCGACGGTGTCGATGGGGATCGTGGCCGACGGTCTTCTCGCCGCCGGCGCGCGGCCCATGATGACCGAAACTGAAGCCGAGGCGCCAGTGATCGTGTCAGCCGCCGACGTTCTCTCGATCAATCTCGGTACGCTCTCCACCGACGGCGCTGCGGGCATCCCAGCCACTGTAGCATCCGCCCGCACGCTCGGGATTCCGTGGGTTTTGGATCCGACGGCGGTGGGCCTGGCCCCCGTGCGCACGCCTTTGGCGCTCCAACTTGCGCACATGCAACCGGCAGTGATCAGTGCAAACGCGTCGGAAGTGCTGGTGCTCGCCGGCGCTGGCGGTGGCGGTCGAGGAGCTGACGCGACGGCGTCGAGCCTGGACGTTCTCCCACACGCCCGCGAGCTGGCACAGCGTACGGGCGCCGTGGTGGCTGTGTCGGGGAAAGTGGACGTCATCACCGACGGGGAGCACGTGCACGAAGTGAGGGGAGGGTCGGCAATCATGCCGCGTGTGACAGGCACTGGTTGCCTGCTCGGCGCACTCACCGCGGCGTGCGTCGCGGTTGCCGCGCCGTGGGAGGCTGCGCTCGCGGCGTCCACGTGGATGAAGCGTGCCGGCGAAGTTGCGCATGAGCGGGCCGCTGGTCCAGGAAGTTTTCGGATTCATCTGCTCGATGCATTGGACGAGGTCAAACAATGAAAAATGTGGATTGGCGTTGCTACCTGGTGACTTCTGGGACCGGCCCGGAAACGGTGACGACGACGGCCGCGGCGGCGCAAGCTGGCGCTGGGGTTGTGCAGGTCCGAGCTAAAAGTGCCGGCGCACGAGACCTCCTCGAGTTGACGGTTGCGGTGGCGCGAGCGGTGGCCGCTGTTGCGCCGCACACTCGTGTGGTGGTGGATGACCGTGCTGACGTCGCTTTCGCGGCGATGCGTGCCGGGGAACCGGTGCACGGGGTACACCTAGGCTGGGATGATCTGCCTGCCGCCGACGCGCGTGCAATGCTTGGTCCGGACGCGTTAATCGGGCTGACCACTGGAACACTGGAACTGGTGCAGGCTGCGGATCGGCTGGCGGACGTGGTCGACTACGTGGGCTGCGGGCCGTTTCGGCGTACGCCCACGAAGGACTCTGGGCGCGAGCCGCTCGGCTTTGACGGCTATCCTGCACTGGTAGCGGCGACGCGGCTGCCGATGGTGGCGATCGGTGATGTGCAGGTGGCCGACGTTCCTGGCCTCGCGGCGACGGGCGTGGACGGAGTCGCAATCGTGCGGGCTATCATGAACGCACCCGACCCGGCACAGGTGGTCAAAGACGTCCTCGCGGGATTCGCAGGCTGACCGGTTGCTGCGGCGATTTACCGGTCATCACGTGTGGAGCTGCTCCCGCACAACGTCAGCCACATCAGGGTGGATCCTGGTCAGTGGCGGCAATACCTAAAGGCTGGCAGCCGAGGAGTGCACCTGCCAGCGAGGCTATACGCGGCACGATAGCTTCTAATATCGCATCATCATTGAGATTGTGTTTTATGTACATCTCTATTTTGGCAATTTGCAGCAGTGCCCTATCGGCCAAGCTGGTTGTGAGTCAGTATAAGGACACTTTTTGGGATGCTTAACGCCCAGAAGCGACGCCGATCGGGTTTGGGAACCACAAAATGCGGCATTCCGCTCCGGCTGCTTGACGTAAATCAGCCACGCTGGGCTACATTTCAACGGTCGCTGCCAGCCTGGCGGGGTTCGAGGTAGGTGATGGATTTCCCATGCGCTTTGGCGTATTCGATTTCCGAGCGCGTGCTTGAACCGATGTAACCGCCTACGTTGATGACGAAGATGCCATCGGCCATGTCAATTTTGCGCTTGTGCATGTCGTCAAGCATCTCTTTGGTTGTTTCGGTCCATACTTCGGCGTCGCCACTATGCCCGAAAAGGCCCACACTGATGACGATGTTCCCGTCGAGAGTTAGCCGTTTTTGAGCCGCGATAAATTCTTCTTTGAAACGAGTAGATCCGCAGAGCGTGACCACTGGATATGTGCCTTGCATGTGGAGCCTCTCTGGTGATGAATGGTGGGCTGGTGGGACACGGATTGGTAGACGTCACCAGGTTAGCAGCGTGTGAAGATTAGCTGCTTGCGGCCTTGGTGGCCTAGATGGCAAATCTGCGCACGACCGGTCATGGCTATCTGTCTACATTTTCAGTCCCCTTTGCGGCCTCCACCTGCGTATTGTGGACAGTTCTTCCGACGACGTCGTCCGGTTGCTAGGCTCGAATCATACGGGAATCCGGTGGCCGTTGATCCTACCTGATCAGTTCGACGATGAAGTGAGCATGATGAGCGAATTCGATCCGCTGGCGTATCTGACCCGCATCATGGAGACGTTCTATCCGATTGGGGCGGATGAGGTCACGGGCGGCGTCAATCGCCTCGGATACGGCCTGGTTGAAGACGAGATGCATGAGGCCGCCACCAAGATCGCCACTGATGACGGGTTCGTGGTGGAAACAGACTCAGTCGGCAATCTGTATTTCTCTCGCTACCCCCAGGGGGGACTACTACCTTGTTGCTTCACATCTCGACTCCGTGTCCGACGGCGGTCGCTATGACGGCATCCTCGGCGTCGCCGCAGCGATGACCTTGCTCAAGATGATCAAGGAAGAAAGCCTGGATATCCCGCTCAAGGTGGGAGCATTCCGATGCGAGGAGTCGACGAACTTCCTCAAAGCGTGTCTGGGCAGCGCCCTTGTGACGGGGAAGTTCGACCCGGAGGACTTCGTCCGCCTCGTGTCGCGCGACGGCAAGACGCTCCAACAGGTTTTTGCTGATCGTGGCCACAGCACGGATCTTCGCGTGATTGACGGCGTCAAGGGCTACCTTGAGCTCCACATCGAGCAGGGCCGCGTGCTCGAAAGTGAGAAGTTGCCGATCGGCGTCGTGACGTCGATTGCCGGCAATCTTCGCTTGGAAGTTCGTATCACGGGTATGGCTGAACATTCGGGTGCGACCCCGATGAACATTCGCCAGGACGCCCTGTGCGCTGCCGCCGAGATCGTTTTGGCGGTCGAGGAAATCGCCACGAGCGACCCGGACCATACCTCCGTGGGGACGGTCGGATCCTTGAACGTTCACCCGAACTCGCTCAACGTGGTTCCCGGCGCGGTGAGCCTCACAGTCGATCTGCGCGACGGTAATAACGACCGCATCGAACTCATGAGTGCGCAAGTACAGTCGCGCATCCGGAAGATTTGCGACCGCAGGGGAGTCGACGTCGACCTGCGCGTTGTCTCTCACGCTCCGGCCGTGACTTTGGACGACGGCGTTGTGCGAGGGCTTTCCGAAGCGGCTCATGTGCGCGGGATCGAGCATAAGCTAATGCCGAGCGGTGCTGGCCACGACGCCATGAATTTTGCCGATCTTTGCCCGACGGGGATGCTTTTTGTGCCGTGTGAAAACGGCGTCAGCCACAGTCCGCTTGAAAAGGCCGACAACGCCGACGCCGTTCGTGGCGCACACATCATGCTCGAGTACCTCAAGAGACTGGAAGGGCAGACGACTACTGTCGTTTAGACCGACCATATTCCCCATGCCCACACAGGCAAGCCAATGGCCACTGAAAGAACTTCAATGGCGATGCTCAATCCGACGCCTTTGAGCGCCGTCAGCGTGTTCTGCCACGCGGTCTCGTGGCTGTGGCGCGCCTCGGCCAGGTATACGCCGAGGGGGAATCCGAGAAAGAGGCCGAAGAACGGTACGGCAAAGAAACCGGCGACGCCGGCGACTGCGCCTATCAGCAGGGTTCTGGTCGAAATCCCCTCGCGCTTAAGGTAGGCAGATGGGAAGGCAAACTTTGCGAGGGTGCCGATCGCGAGGACGGCCACGACGGCGACCACCCAGACCCACGCCGTAGGCTTGCCGATGACGGCCGCCCACAATACCGTCCCCAAGGCGAGTATCGCGGGCCCCGGGATGATCTGCGTGAGGGCACCGAACAGCGCGACTAGAGCTGTCACGACGAAGAAAACGATGTCGAACCCCATGGGACAAGATTAGAGAAAATCGGGCTTTGACGTGCGTTTTAGAGGGAAGCCGTGAGGTTGGCGCGGGAGATAAATTTCGGTGTTTGTGGTTGTGATCAGGGGCACTGTGGGTTGGTTTGACGTGGGTGGGGTGGGTGTGTAAGTTTTTTTCTTGTCGCCGGGGCGTGTGAGGCACGGTTGTGGTGATGGTTTTCTGGTTTGGTTGTTCTGATTGCTGGAGTTTGACTTTGGTGGTTGGTTGGACTAGGTTGGAGAGGTTGCTCCTGAGGGGGTCTGGCAAAGGGTTTTTGTTGGGTTTTCTTGTGTGGGTGTGTTGTTTGATATCTCAATAGTGTGTCAGCTTTTTATGTTGTATTTTTTGCTGGCTCTTCCATTTTTTGGTTGGGTTGGTTTTTTGCTGTGACTGGCCTTTTGGTTGGTTGTGGTTTTTGTTTGCCAGTTTTCTGGTTTTGTTGAGCTTGTTTTTCTTGCTTTTCATATGGATTGGGCTGGCCCTGTTTGTTGGGGTTGGTTTTGTTTTTTGTGGAGAGTTTGATCCTGGCTCAGGACGAACGCTGGCGGCGTGCTTAACACATGCAAGTCGAACGATGAAGCCTTTGCTTTTGCTTGGGTGGATTAGTGGCGAACGGGTGAGTAATACGTGAGTAACCTGCCCTTGTCTTTGGGATAAGCCTGGGAAACTGGGTCTAATACCGGATATTCTGCTTCTGCCGCATGGTGGGGGTTGGAAAGATTTTTTGGATGGGGATGGGCTCACGGCCTATCAGCTTGTTGGTGGGGTGATGGCCTACCAAGGCGTCGACGGGTAGCCGGCCTGAGAGGGTGACCGGCCACATTGGGACTGAGATACGGCCCAGACTCCTACGGGAGGCAGCAGTGGGGAATATTGCACAATGGACGCAAGTCTGATGCAGCGACGCCGCGTGGGGGATGAAGGCTTTCGGGTTGTAAACTCCTTTCAGTACAGAAGAAGCGATGAGTGACGGTATGTGCAGAAGAAGCGCCGGCTAACTACGTGCCAGCAGCCGCGGTAATACGTAGGGCGCGAGCGTTGTCCGGAATTATTGGGCGTAAAGAGCTCGTAGGCGGTTTGTTGCGCCTGCTGTGAAAGTCCGGGGCTTAACTTCGGGGTTGCAGTGGGTACGGGCAGACTAGAGTGTGGTAGGGGTAATTGGAATTCCTGGTGTAGCGGTGGAATGCGCAGATATCAGGAGGAACACCGATGGCGAAGGCAGGTTACTGGGCCACCACTGACGCTGAGGAGCGAAAGCGTGGGTAGCGAACAGGATTAGATACCCTGGTAGTCCACGCCGTAAACGTTGGGCACTAGGTGTGGGGCCTTTTCCACGGGTTCTGCGCCGTAGCTAACGCATTAAGTGCCCCGCCTGGGGAGTACGGCCGCAAGGCTAAAACTCAAAGGAATTGACGGGGGCCCGCACAAGCGGCGGAGCATGCGGATTAATTCGATGCAACGCGAAGAACCTTACCAAGGCTTGACATACACTGCGATGTGCCAGAGATGGTGCAGCCTTCGGGGTGGTGTACAGGTGGTGCATGGTTGTCGTCAGCTCGTGTCGTGAGATGTTGGGTTAAGTCCCGCAACGAGCGCAACCCTTGTCCTGTGTTGCCAGCACTTTGGGTGGGGACTCACGGGAGACTGCCGGGGTTAACTCGGAGGAAGGTGGGGATGACGTCAAATCATCATGCCCCTTATGTCTTGGGCTTCACGCATGCTACAATGGCCGGTACAGAGGGTTGCGAGCCTGCAAGGGTGAGCTAATCCCTTAAAGCTGGTCTCAGTTCGGATTGGGGTCTGCAACTCGACCCCATGAAGTCGGAGTCGCTAGTAATCGCAGATCAGCAACGCTGCGGTGAATACGTTCTCGGGCCTTGTACACACCGCCCGTCACGTCACGAAAGTTGGTAACACCCGAAGCCCGTGGCCTAACCTTTTTGGGGGGAGCGGTCGAAGGTGGGACTGGCGATTGGGACGAAGTCGTAACAAGGTAGCCGTACCGGAAGGTGCGGCTGGATCACCTCCTTTCTAGGGAGCCCTGGTGTGATGGTCACTGTTTGTTGGTGGTTGTCGTTTTTTGTTGGGGTTTTTAGTGGTGTGCAATGTGGGGAGCTGGCATGCTGTTGGGGTGTGGGGTAACACCTGTGCTGCCTGTGCGTGGGCCTGCTTGTGTGGGTTTGTGTGTGGTGTTGGTGTGGTGGTTGAGAATTGTATAGTGGATGCGAGCATCTTTTGGTTTTTGTAAGTGTTTTAGGGCGTTCGGTGGATGCCTTGGTACACGGAGCCGATGAAGGACGTTGTAGCCTGCGATAAGCCTCGGGGAGTTGGCATACGAGCTGTGATCCGAGGGTGTCCGAATGGGGGAACCTGCCTGGAGTTGTTTCTGGGTACCGTCATCTGAATGTATAGGGTGATTGGGGGTAACGCGGGGAAGTGAAACATCTTAGTACCCGTAGGAAGAGATATTCTGTGAGTAGTGGCGAGCGAAAGCGGATGAGGTTAAACCGGGTGTGTGTGATAGCCGTCGGGCGTTGCATATTCGGGGTTGTGGGGCCTGCAGTGATTCCCTCCGACGGGGGGTCGAGGAGTGATAAAGGTGGCAGATAGGTGAATCAGTTGGGAAGCTGGACCGTAGACCGTGATAGTCGGGTAGTTGAAATCTGTTGCTCTTCTTTGTGGTGTTCCCGAGTAGCACGGGGCTCGTGAAATCTCGTGTGAATCTGCACAGACCACTGTGTAAACCTAAATACTTCGTGTGACCGATAGTGAATGAGTACCGTGAGGGAATGGTGAAAAGTACCCCGGGAGGGGAGTGAAATAGTACCTGAAACCGGACGCTTACAATCCGTCAGAGCCCTTTTTGGTGGGGGTGATGGCGTGCCTTTTGAAGAATGAGCCTGCGAGTTAGGATGTGTGGCGAGGTTAACCCGTGTGGGGTAGCCGTAGCGAAAGCGAGTCTGAATAGGGCGGTTTGAGTTGCATGTTCTAGACCCGAAGCGAAGTGATCTAGCCATGGGCAGGGTGAAGCACGTGTAAGAGCGTGTGGAGGCCCGAACCCACTTCAGTTGAAAATGGAGGGGATGACCTGTGGTTAGGGGTGAAAGGCCAATCAAACTTCGTGATAGCTGGTTCTCCCCGAAATGCATTTAGGTGCAGCGTTGCGTGTGCTTGCTGGTGGTAGAGCGACTGGATGGTCGATGGCCCTTATACCGGGTACTGAGATCAGCCAAACTCCGAATGCTGGTTTAAGTTGAGCGTGGCAGTGAGACTGCGGGGGATAAGCTCCGTAGTCGAGAGGGAAACAGCCCAGATCATCGGTTAAGGCCCCTAAGGGTGTGCTAAGTGGGAAAGGATGTGGAGTTGCTGTGACAACCAGGAGGTTGGCTTAGAAGCAGCCATCCTTGAAAGAGTGCGTAATAGCTCACTGGTCAAGTGATTCCGCGCCGACAATGTAGCGGGGCTAAGTACACCGCCGAAACCGTGGCAACAAGTTTTTGTTGGGTAGGGGAGCGTCGTGCTCGAGATGAAGCTGCCGGGTGACCGTGTGGTGGATTGGGTGCGAGTGAGAATGCAGGCATGAGTAGCGAATGACGGGTGAGAATCCCGTCCTCCGAATGACTAAGGGTTCCAGGGCCAGGTTCTTCCGCCCTGGGTTAGTCGGGTCCTAAGGCGAGGCCGACAGGCGTAGTCGATGGGCAACCAGTTGTTATTCTGGTACCGGCGAAGGACCGTCCATGCTGAAGCGGGGGATACTAACCATCCTTGCTTGCTGTTGTACCCTTTCGGGGGTTGATGGTAAGTGAGCGTGGGACCTGATCTTGTGGTAGGCAAGCGTGTTAACAGGGGTGACGCAGAGTGGTAGCTTCCGCGTGGCTAATGGCTTGCCACGTTTAACAGCGCAGCTCGTTCCTTAGGTAAATCCGGGGAACATGGTGAGTGAGGCTGGATGATGAGACCGTGTGGTCGAAGTAGAGTGATCCTGTGCTGCCGAGAAAAGCCTCGACGTGAGGTCCAAGCCGCCCGTACCCTAAACCGACACAGGTAGTCGAGTAGAGTATACTAAGGAGTTCGAGTGAATCGTGGTTAAGGAACTCGGCAAAATGCCCCCGTAACTTCGGGAGAAGGGGGGCCTGATCCTTGAAGCACCTTGCGTGCTAGGGGTGATGGCCGCAGAAACCAGGGAGAAGCGACTGTTTATCAAAAACACAGGTCCGTGCGAACACGTAAGTGGATGTATACGGACTGACGCCTGCCCGGTGCTGGAAGGTTAAGAGGATCGGTTAGCCACCTTGTGTGGCGAAGCTGAGAATTTAAGCCCCAGTAAACGGCGGTGGTAACTATAACCATCCTAAGGTAGCGAAATTCCTTGTCGGGTAAGTTCCGACCTGCACGAATGGCGTAACGACTTCTCCACTGTCTCAACCGCGAACTCGGTGAAATTGCATTACGAGTAAAGATGCTCGTTACGCGCAGCAGGACGGAAAGACCCCGGGACCTTTACTATAGCTTGGTATTGGTGTTTGGTACGGTTTGTGTAGGATAGGTGGGAGACTGTGAAGCCGTGACGCTAGTTATGGTGGAGTCATTGTTGAAATACCACTCTGATCGTGCTGGATGTCTAACCTCGGACCATGATCTGGTTCAGGGACAGTGCCTGGTGGGTAGTTTAACTGGGGCGGTTGCCTCCTAAAATGTAACGGAGGCGCTCAAAGGTTCCCTCAGCCTGGTTGGTAATCAGGTGTCGAGTGTAAGTGCACAAGGGAGCTTGACTGCGAGACTGACAAGTCGAGCAGGTACGAAAGTAGGAACTAGTGATCCGGCGGTGGCTTGTGGAAGCGCCGTCGCTCAACGGATAAAAGGTACCCCGGGGATAACAGGCTGATCCTGCCCAAGAGTTCATATCGACGGCATGGTTTGGCACCTCGATGTCGGCTCGTCGCATCCTGGGGCTGGAGTAGGTCCCAAGGGTTGGGCTGTTCGCCCATTAAAGCGGTACGCGAGCTGGGTTCAGAACGTCGTGAGACAGTTCGGTCCCTATCCGCTGCGCGCGTTGGAAACGTGAGAAGGGCTGTCCCTAGTACGAGAGGACCGGGACGGACGAACCTCTGGTGTGCCAGTTGTACCGCCAGGTGCATGGCTGGTTGGCTACGTTCGGAAAGGATAACCGCTGAAAGCATCTAAGCGGGAAGCCTGCTTCAAGATAACGTTTCCCGAACACCCTTGGGTGTTGAGAGGTCCCCTATAGACCATGGGGTTGATAGGCCAGACGTGGAAGCACTGTAAAGTGTGGAGCTGACTGGTACTAATGGGCCGACCACTTAAAAAACCAGACAACAAAAATTTTCGTATCCACTATACAATTCTGGACCACCACCCCATCCCTTGGTGGCAGAGACAAATTGAATAAAAATTGGTCCCCAAATGTTTTGACGGTGGCCATAGCGGTGGGGAAACGCCCGGTCCCATTCCGAACCCGGAAGCTAAGCCCACCAGCGCCGATGGTACTGCACTCGCGAGGGTGTGGGAGAGTAGGACACCGCCGTCAACCAAACCCTTTTTGAGCCCTGACCCAACAGTCAGGGCTCAAAACATTTCAGGCACCACCACGCGCACACGATCAGTCTAACGTCGAGGCGACAGGACGAACCCGGCCTGGTGTGAGCTCTTGCCTCAGTAGCAGTCACCTTAGTGGTCGGGCTTAATGCCGCTGTAGGGTCGTTCGAGTAGCGCTCGTGGCTTTGAGCGCGGTTCGTGTCAGGATGAGGACGGTCTGCTCTGATGCATGTATCGAGCCGGTTCTGACCAGCTTGCGGAACGCAGCGTGTGCGACCGCGCTCGTGGGCTCAGCGTAGAGCCCGTGGTCAATAAGGTAGCGAGTCGACTGCGCGATGTCGTCGTCGAGGCTGACGCTAGTGCCACCCGTCCTCACGACGGCGTCTGCGACCTCCAAGCGATGCACAGGCTGGGCGATGGAGGCGCCCTGGGCAAGCATAGCGCGTAGGAACTGCGTGTACCCCAACCCGGTGATGGTGGCGACGATGGGATCCCGTAGCGAGTTATTCCCCGGCCCCGGTCTATACGGAATTGCTCGCTCAGCGACTCGGCAGTGACGAGAGCGGGCCTCCACTCGTCAGAGGACGGCACGTCTGCGTTAAATTCATTGCGGATCCGCGCCATTTCCTCCCAGCCCACATCCGCTGCTCCGGTGGCCTCGACGTCGACGTCTAGGCCGGCTGCCCGTGAATAATGTTCGAGAATCGCGGCGAAACGTGGCGTATTGGCCCGCAGGTCAAGCATCGACATTTTTTCGATTTTCTCGAGCCCATACCCGTGGGCGAGCAGGAAATTCACGGCGGGAGCATCGGCCGGTCGCGACCGTAGCTTTGTCTTCGCTCCGGCGCGACACGTCGCTGGGTGGTAGCCGTTTCAACGACGCCGTCTCCCGGCTTTATGCCAACCCGTCATGATTCATGGCGTCAATTTAACCATAGGCGGCTGTGGGGCAAACGATGCGCTCCCAGCTATCAGCTGGGTACGCACAATGGAACCTTGCATCTGGCGAGCGGACAACCTAGGCGATCCGCTCGCGTAGTGGTGAAGCCTATTCGGGGAGTGTGCCGTGCGGCATATATCCCTCGACGACGATGCGGGGCGCCTCTCGCGGTCCGCGTAGCCGGCAACGTACACGCCCGAGCCGCGCACGGGAGTCTTCTCAGTTCCGAGGCTGATGCCCGTCAACGTCGCGGTGAAGGCGGCCGCGGAGTCCTTTTGACGATTCCACAGGGTCAATCCGCCTTGGAGTACGTTGAAGCCGTAGCCGTGTAGCTGATCGCCGCGCCGCGTACGTCGGCTTGCTTGACGTGAACGTCGTTGGCTTCGACGCGGATGTTCTTCACTTCGCCGTCGGCCGCGAGGTAGATCTGGCCGACGGCGGTGCCGTGATCGAGAACCATGGTTCCGGCGTCGTCGACCGAGAAGTCGTTATAGACCGCGACCTCGTAGTCGGTGGTCGAGATCGTGACGTCGCGTAGCGTGTTGTCCTTGGTCAGGCGCACGCCCTTCGCGAGGAACTGCAAGTGGCAACCGCTGAGGGTGGCCCCAGTGGTTGGGTGATCGACGGCGAACCGGTGATCGTGCCGTCGACGGTGATGTCTGTCTGGCCATTCGAAATTGCGTCCGCAAGCTCTGCGGCGGTTGAAACTTTAACGTTCATGTTTCACACCATACGCCTGCTGGGTCCTACGTCCTGGCGGATTGTTGTCCACCCAAAGCGAGTGCTCACCGGGCGCCCGCTCTCGACACGCAGGACCCTAGTGGAGCGGCGCACCGTTTTCGAAGATGAGCGGAGAGCCGTAATCCATGGTGGGCCCGTCGTCGTACATGGAGCGGAGATAGTCTTTGAGCTCCGATCGTGAGGCGAAGGTGACGGCTCGGTAGGGTGCGTCGAAGGCAAGCTTCTCCACAAAGAGGATCCCGTCGCTGATGTCTACACGCACGCCCGTGTGGCCGACGAAGGAATAACCCTCGGCATCCAGCGTGTCGTGGATGCAGACGGAGATGACTGAGGCCGGCCCCGAGGCGTAGCTGACCTTGTGATCGGCGAGGTACTTTTCGACGTCGGCGACGCGGGCGGCCTTGTCCTTGTCCTTCGTCGGGGGGGATGCGGCCGTAGAGAACATCGAAATTGGCGCGATCGGTCTCGAATAGCTTGGGGGGGGGTGCCCCTATGTCTTCTGTCAAGTCTAGGCGGCTTTTTTAGGGGGCTGGGTTTCGTAGAAGGTGCCGTCTCGTAACATGGCGTAGATGACGGTTAGGCGTCGGTGGGCTAGGGCGATGATGGCTTGGTTGTGTCGTTTTCCGTTAAGGCGTTTCTTGTCGTAATAGCGTCGTGAAATGGGATCGGCACGTAGGGAAGCGAAGGCGGACAGGAATAGGGCTCGTTTGAGGCGTTTGTTGCCTGTGTGGGATACGTTCTCGGATTTAATTGATGTTCCAGACTGACGTGTTCTTGGTACTAGGCCTGCGTAGGAGGCGAGATTGGCGGCGGAGTCGAATTCTTTTCCTGCAAGCTCGGCGATGATCACAGCGGTGGTCCTCACCCCAATTCCTGGCATGGAGGTGAGGACCGGGTAAAGAGGGTGTTCGGTCACCAGCTTCTCGATTTGTGTCTCGATATCATCACGCTGGTGGTAGAGCCCGGCTAAGGTGTGTGCTAGGTGTGGGATGACAATGGCTGCCGCGTTTGTGCCTGTCACGGTCACTGTCTGTGTGGCAAGAGCGTCGATAATCTCATTGGCCCATGCTTGCCAGCGCCTGGCTCCGTGTTTCTTGAGTTTGGCGCCAATGCGAGAGTGGCCAGCTTTCTTCAATGCGGCAGGAACAGGCCAGGTTTGTAGCATGGCTAGGATTGCTGGATGGTCCAGGCGTGGTCCAATCACGCGTTCTAGTCCTGGGTGAATCTGTGTCAACAAACCGCGGATGCGGTTACGAGTCTGGGTGATCTGGCGTGCGAGGTCGTCGTCGAACCCGGTGAGCATCCCCAGCTCGGCTTCGTCTTCGTCGATAGTGCGAAGAGTTCGCAGCGTGTGAGGCGTTGTACGAGCTGCGTGGGCGATGATGAACGCATCGCGTTGGTCAGTTTTCGCATTGCCTGGGTATAAGTCTGCGATGCGCCGCATCGCCAGGCCTGGTAGATATGCGACAGCGATTGCCATCGATTGTGCAACTGCGACAGCTAAAGCGCCAATTGTCGCGGGTTGATCGACAACTATTAGCAAACGACCTTGGGCTGCTAGATCGTCATAAATCGCGCGTAGTTTGCTTTCATCGTTAGGCAAAGAGTGGGAGTAAACCAGCTCACCGGAATCGTTAACAGCGGTTGCCCAGTGGTCAGCCTTTCCCACGTCTATACCCAGCCAGATCTTGAAATCTCCAGGTTCCATGATGCTCTCGCCTTCGGGGTAGAAACGGTTAACTTCGTTGGCCTTAGGGCAAACACATCCGCCTTACACCCACGTTACGACAGGCATCCTATTCCAGTGCCACGCCCCTGATCAGCAATCACGAACATGTCTGTCCGATCCCGGTGACAACACCCCCGGATCATTCAAAAGACAGGGGCAGACAATCATGCCGGGATCGTCCAGCCAACAAACCCATCATCCCGCACAAACAACAGAACTAGGGCTCCTCAAAAAAGTAACGGGCGAGGCCGATCTGTTCGTCGTCGATAAAGAGCTGCGAGGTGTCCGCCGGGGCGGGCGAGCCGACGGTAACCAAGGAGTGGGCGAGTGTGAAGGTGGCGATGTGGCAGTTGGTCAGGCGTGCCTGGGAGGCGATGGCCTGAGCGATGAGCCGTCGTCAGCCTTCGCCTGGCTCAGCGGCACCGGAGAAGTGACGAGCTTGCCGTCTCCGACGGCCTTGTTAAGGGAACGAACCTGCTCGGCAACGAGTCCACGTCCGCTTGCGGCAGACCGGCCGCGACGAGGGCGGTGGTGACCTTGCCCAGGGATGCCTCGTCGCCGAGGTTGGTGAACTCGGCTTGTGACGCCGGTGCGGTCTGCGCCGTAGGTGTGGCGGAAGCGACAGCGGTCGGAGGCGCAGAAGGCGACTCGTTTCCGCTGGGAGGGATCGAGGACGAACATGCGGCGAGGCTAGCACAGGCGGCAATGGCAAAGATTTTCTTCATGCTCGGAAGGCTACTCCGCTTTGACGCAGTCCGTGTCCAACCGTGGTCTGGCCTCTCTGCGGGCGAGTGACGCGCATAAAAACGCGTGGGTGGAAGGCTAGCGCCTCCCACCCACGCGGGTCAGATTACTTCTCGCAAGGGATGTCAAGGACGCTCACGTCCTGTGCGCTGGGGCATTCGATGGCGTCGTTGGCCAGGATCTTGCCATCGATGGCAGTGACGGTTACCCACATGTCCTTGCCCTCGGCGGCCGTGACGACGAGCTCCCACACGGGGGTCTCATCGTCCGACGGCCACAGGTGGCTTTGACGATCTTGCCGCCCTTGTGAGCCTCGAGGGCGATCTTCTCGGCGTCGGCGCGGGTCAGCTTGGCTAGGCTTTCGACGTCGGTGCACTCCTTGCACACCGAACCGTCTTCGGTCTGGGTGGGGACGGACTGTGCCGATGCCGGCAGGGGCGGCGCGGTGTCGGTGGCCGCGTTGGCGATGGTGGCTCCGCCGAGTGTGGTGCCAGCGGCGAGGAGGAGCCAATGAGAAGTCGAGAAATCGCCATGAGTGTTCCTTTCGTTTGTCCGATCAACCCCGTGTCGATCGGTGTTGGTAGTAGTTTGGCAGGCGGTTTCTGACCCGATGCTGAACGAACCTGAACGCCAGCTGAATTTGTGCTTTGACCGGTGTCGGAGGGGTCTTGGATAATATCCGTATGGCGCGCTTTTGTGGGGCTGACCACCTGCAAAACACACCGATTGCCGTCCGCGTGACGGCCATTTTGGGTGCGCTTGTCGTCGGCGTCTTGATCCTTCTGACAATCGCGTTTGGGGTAGGGCTTCGTGCGCTGGTGCTACAAGAGACGCGTAGCGTCGTCTACGAGCAGGCAGATTCGATCGCGAGTCGCGTTGCGGGCGGTGAGTCGGTTACCGCCATCCTGCAGTCTGCGATATCGATGCAAAACGAGTTGTAGATCGTGACCTACACCGGCGGGGCGGCTCGGGCCGTCACGTCTGATTTTTCGTTGTTGCCGGACACCCCGGTGATTGATATCCCGCCGTCTGGGGAGGGACAAGCGCAGGTCACGGTTGCTGGCTCAGCTTTCCAGGTCGTCGGCGTCCGCGTCCCCGCGCAGGGCCGCTCAGCGGTCTCCCAAGGTGTAATTGTGGCAGCCCCTATCGACTCTCAACTGGCCACGCTGCGCTGGGACGTCCTCCTGGTAAGCGGGGTGTCACTGATTGTGAGTGCCTTCGTTACGGTCGTCGTCTACCGCAGCGTGAAGAGATCGCTGCAGCCCGTGAGGCAGATGAGTGCGGACGTCCAGGCTATTGCAGGGCGGACGCAGGTGCGCGACGCCGTCGTGGACCGCCACGCCCTACGTTGACACGGCCCCCGCTGCGACGACGCCGGGTGGCGACGAGGCCGCCGTCGTCGAAACCAGGCTGGTCAATGCCGAACTTGACCGCTTGGCCGGGCTCGTGAACGACATGCTGACACTTGCCAAGACCGAAGGAAAACCGGGCGGGGGAGAAGAGCTTGACGGCGCCGACGTCGTCATGGACGAGGCCCGCAGATTGCGTGCCATGGGCGTTCCTGCCGAGGTCTACCTCGACTACGGCCCGGTATTTGCCGATCCTGGCTCAATGAGTCACATTGTGCGCAACCTGGCCGATAATGCCGCCCGGCACACCGTCGGCTGGGTGCGACTGGGGGTGGAGAACGTCGAGCGTGTGCCGTTCGCGCAGGGAACCGGCTGGATCGCCATTCACGTGGACAACGAGGGCGATCCGATCCCGGAAGCGGACCGCGAACGCGTCTTTGAGCGCTTCGTTCGCCTCGAGGAGCACCGTGGATCACATAGTGGTAGTGGCCTCGGCCTTGCCATCGCCCGGACGCTCGCGCGCACCTTCGCGGGCGAGCTCACCGCCGGCGACGACGGCCACGGTCACTGCCGTTTCACCCTCTGGATGCCGCGATACGATGTCGATATCGTCGCCGCTGATTAGGAGTAGGACATGAGGATTCTCCTTGTCGAAGATAACGTGGCGCTCGCGGAATCGATTCAGCGCGGCTTGGTAGCCGAAGGTATGGTGGCCGACCATGTCGCTGACGGTCTGCAGGGATCCTGGCTGGCTCTGAACAGCCCCTACGACGTCGTCATCCTCGATATCATGCTGCCAGGCAAGAACGGCTACCAGATCCTGAAGTCGATGCGGCAGGCTGACGTGTGGACGCCGGTGCTCATGCTGACCACCAAGGACGGCGAATACGATCAGGCGGACGCCTTCGATCTGGGCACCGACGACTATCCCATCAAGCCCTTCCACTTCGTTGTGCTTGTTGCACGTCTGCGCGCTCTAGCCCGACGCGGCACTCAAGCCCGCCCGGCGGAGCTGGTTGTGGGGCCGATCCGTCTTGATCCGGCTTCGCATCAGGTCTGGCATGGGGAGGAGGTGCTTGACCTGACCGCCAAGCAGTTCTCACTCTTGCACTACTTCATGCGCAACGAGGGGTTGTTCTTTCCAAGGCGCAAATCCTCGACAACGTGTGGGGAGAGGACTTCGAGGGCAACGAGAATATCGTCGAGGTCGACGTGCGCAAGATTCGGCAAAAGATCAACGTGCCCTACGGTAGCGAGCTCCTGAGGACGATCAGAGGTGCAGGTTATCGGCTTGCCGCGCGCGGAGCATAAACTCTGCGCCGCAGGACCTGACGGAGGGGGAGCCCGCAACGCAAGAAGCGGCGAATCTCTCACTAACCGCGATGTTTGGTGGTGTTTGGGTGTGTAACGCCACTTTTGATGTGTTGGTAGTGGCTTCGGTATCTGGATAGTTCGACTTCATGGCGGTGAGGGCGGCCAATATAGAATGGTTCGCATCTCACAAGCACTGAGGTAAACACTATGAAGAGAAAACTCATCTCCGGGCTCGCGGTTGTGGCGCTGAGCCTGGCTGTGGCGGTGCCGGCACGGGCAGTACCCGAGCCGCCGCCACTTCCGCCCGCATCGGACCTTACTTTCGTGGACGAGACCGTGCCGGTCATCGTCACGTTGGAAAAGCAGGCCACCGGAAAGGACAGCGGCCTTGTGGCGGGCCTGGCCAAAGATTTGGCCGCCAAGTATGGATTGACGATCGATCGCCAGTTCTCCTACCTCGTCAACGCCTTCTCCGCGCAGGCGCCGGCGAGCGCGCTGCGGGACTTGGCGCTCGAGCCGGGCGTGGCGTCCGTGGACCGGATGCGCCTGTACTACCCGACCATGGAGTCCGCACTCGGGCTAACCCAAGTTGACAAGGCTGCGAAATCCTATGGTGTCGATGGACGTGGCCTCGTCGTTTCGATTGTTGATTCCGGTATCGACACTGCGCACCAAGACATGGTGCTCGATTCGGACGTTAGCCCGCGGATCGCTCCCACTGAAGGATTCACGGCGAAGATTCCATACGGATACAACTTTGCTGACGAGAACACGCAGGTCAAGGACACGACGGCGTCGCAGCACGGCATGCACGTGGCAGGTATTGTGGCGGCAAACGGTGGTGATGAAGCCAACGTTGTTTCCAATGGTCGCGTCAATGGTGTCGCTCCTAATGCTCAGCTTCTGGCTATGAAGGTCTTTTCAAATAACCCGAAAAAGAAGGGCGCACGTGGCGACGACGTCATGGCGGCCATCGAAGAATCGGTCAAGCGCGGAGCGGATGTCATCAATCTTTCTCTCGGCTCGCCCAACGGGCATGAGGGGCAGTCACTGGGAGAACAGCGTGTCATTGCCAAGGCCCGTGCGGCCGGCGTCGAAGTGATTGTTGCAGCAGGTAATGAGGGCCAGAACGGGTCGACGTCGGGCTCTAACGATGATGCTCTTGGTTACCTCGATGACGGAACCGTTGGCGCGCCTTCCACCGGGAACGATGCTTGGTCAGTGGCTTCCATCGAGAATTCGAAGGTTGTGCGTTCGCTAGGTATTGCCTCTTCGAACGGAAAAGAACATCGTTTCGGTTATGACCTACAGGCCGGCCAAACTGATGAGAAGGAATACGAGCTGGCCGACGCCGGATACGGTAGCATTGACGACACGCTGAATAAGGATTTCGCGGGCAAGATCATGCTCATTCAGCGTGGCGGAAAGCCGGGAACCGAACCGTTGACTTTTGCCGACAAGTTTAAGTCCGCCGAAATTGCTAAGGCCGCCGGCGTGATCGTGTATAACCACGAAAAGGGTGGCGACGAGATCCCCGGCATGGCAGGCATTGAGAAGTTCACCTTCCCAGGTGCAGCGATTGGTCACAGTGACGGCCTCGCTTTGGTACAGATGATTAAAGCTGGCAAGACCACGGTCAAACTCACTAATGACCGCACCGTCGCTGACAATCCTGCCTCTGTCGAGCCCTCATCGTTTACGTCCTGGGGATCGGCACCTGAGCTTGGCTTCAAGCCGGAGATCGCCGGTATCGGCGGCAACGTCTATTCCACGATTAATGACAATAAGTATGGGACGAAGTCTGGCACTTCCATGGCTGCACCGCATGTGGCCGGCGTCGCGGCGCTTATGATCGAACGCGGCGCGAAGGATAACCCTGAGCTTTCACGCGGTGAGCTTGTAAATCACAACCGTATCGCGTTGTCGAACACCGCACGTATTCCGATGAAGGGCGATGTGCCCTTCGCGCCACGCCAGGTCGGCGCGGGTCTCGTTCAGGTTCAGGATGCGCTTGCTACTCGTGTTTCTGCGACCGTAAATGGCTTGCCGAATGTGGCGCTCAAGGAAGTGAAGGGCCAGACCTCGTTCACGGTGAGGTTGACCAACGACGCCGCCGAGGAGCGTACCTTTACTGCGGGCGCCACGTGTGTGGTGAACGAGAATAATTCGGTGAAGGATAAGGCGCAGACCTATTGCTCGACGACGGACTCCATTGTCGCTTCGGGGACGAAGGTGACTGTCCCGGCGGGTGGAAGCGCGAACGTCACCTACACTTTGACGACCTCGGGTGATCCGCACTGGACGCAAGGCTGGGCGACTTTCACCTCCAACGACGAGGGCCAGCCAGATATTTCGGTGCCATACCTTGGCTTTGCTGGTGATTGGAACGCTGAGCGGATTGTGGATTACCCCTCGTACAAGGGGCAGCCGAAGCCGATACTGTCAGCGCTTGGCTCGATCCCAACCCACACTTCGCTCTATACCACCATTAATTCAGGTGAATACACGTTCGGTGATGGGGAACAATTCATTTCTCCCAACGGAGACAAATTGGCCGATCGGGTTTATGCGAAGCTTGCGATGTTGCGCAATGCTAAAAAGCTGCAGGTCTCGGTGCTCGACGCACAGGGCAATCATATTCGTGATGTCGGAATGAAAGATGAAGTAACGCGTCCTACGATAAAGGCTCAGGTCGGAATGCCTGCTAATGCAATGCAAGTCGATCTTGCTGAGTATGCGTTTGATGGACGCGTTTACAATGCTCAGAAGGCCGCGTTTGAAGATGTACCCGATGGCGCGTACCAGATGCGCATCTCGACCACTATTGGCGAAGGTTTTGAGCCTCAGATCCTCGACATGCCTTTCGGTATTGATCGAGTAGCGCCTGTTATTGAGGTCGTGTCAACTGAGAAGAATGCTGATGGTGACTACGTCGTAAAGGTGAAGGCAACCGACGATTATTCGGGTGTTAACGCCGTCCAGGGGCGCTTCACTGCGCCTGCCGGGTTGGTAGTTAAGGACGAAAAGCCGCAGGGCGATGTTCATACTCTTGTGATTAAGGGAGAAGTGGCTGACAAGGTTGGCTACTTTGAGATTTATGCGTCCGATCGTGCAACCAACGTTGTCCGACACACTGTCATGCTTGGTGATAACAAGTTGCTCCTAGATTCGGATGAAACCCTGAAGAAACTGACGCATATCGGCAAGACGACCGTCTCTGACCAGACTGATGAGGAGCTAGTCAGGGATGGCAAGCTTGTTCTCAGTGGACATGCTTCTACTGAGATCGTGAGTGTGCGTGCGGGTGATGCGAGCGCCAAGGTGGCTCCTTCCGGTCGTTTTGAGCTGAACCCGGCCGTGAGTGAAGGTACGAACACGATTACCGTTGAGGGGCTCAACGCGGCAGGTCAGGTTGTGGCGAGCAAGGTCTATTCCTTCGTTTACGATCCAAAGGCGCCTGTGGTGACGATTAGCGCTCCACGTGACCTGGAGACGATTCAGAAGCAGGTCGCTACTGGAACCGTTCACATTAGAGGTACCGTTGCCGATAACATTGACACGATTACCTCTGTGACGATTCTGGGCGAGCAGTACGACGTCGTTGATGGGGCATTCGCGGCGGACGTTCACGTGGAAGCGGACATGTCTAATCTGTCGGTTTACGCTCGTGACAAGGCTGGCAACCTAGGCGTTGGGGCACTCGCCCTCATGCCTGCCGACGAGGCAAAGCCTCTTGAACTTAAGGCAAACCTGGGCTTTGACGGCAACTTTAATGTGGTTTCGGGTGACAATGAGGCGCTGACGCGCACCGGTGAGAACGAGTATTCGTTTAGCTACAAGGGAGCTTTCAATCGTGCCCCGGGCAAGTTCATTGTTCGTGGCAAGGAAGTGACCGTCGGCAAGGATGGAACATTTGAAACCGAGGTGCCTCTCAAAGAAGGGATCACGGACTTCAATGTCACGATCATTGATACCAACGGCAAAGAGCTTGTCAATGCTCAGATCAAGGTATTACTTGATCTGCATGCGCCCAACATTGAAATGACCAAGCCCAACATTCACCCCGATGGAGCGATTTATCTACGTGAGCCCGGGGAAGTTGAGTTTGCCGGATCAGTCTCCGATAACGCTTTTGGCTACAAGCTTTCCATCAATGGAGATGTCGTGGAGGAATTCCTTACCCTCGACGACCCCTCCGCCGAGGTCAACAAGCGTAACTTCTCCAAGAAGATCAACGCCAAGGATGCAGATAAGGTTCTTGTCCTCCTGCGCGATCAGGTCGACAACACTTACCTCCAGCTCATTCCGGTAATTGTGGATGGGCAAGCACCTCAGGTTAATGTTGATGGACTCACGGCAGATGAACAGGTTCCTGCAAACCAGACTCGCGAGGTGAAGGTCTCGGTTGAAGACGAGCACTTGTCCGGTGCTTCTGTTTATCTGGACGGAAAGCTCGTTGATGCTCGCCAGAGCGTCATCAGAACTGCCAAGGGGGCAGGAACGGTGATCAACGAAGACTTTGGCAAGGTTAAGACGAAGGAATCGGCTCCTGGTGAGTCTGCTCCACTAACCGCCGGCAAAGATGACGCTGGCGCCAAAGCCGCTGCCGCGGCGGGTAGCGAAGCAGATCAAGAGGCGCCTGAAGGTGAGGGACATACCCTGTTGACCTTTACCGTAGGGCCAGAATTTGCGGTAGGGAAGCACGAGCTGTTCGTGACTGCATCGGATAAAGCCGGAAACCGGACGGATGTCGCGATTCCTTTTGCTGTTGAAGTTGAGGATGAGTCTGGTAAGGGTGGACAGTCAGAGGGCGGACAGCCATCTGATCAGATCATTGTTCCCGGTATCGAGGATAAGGACCTTGTGGACCTGACGAAGCGTGGGCCGGATGGGTGGTCGACGTGGGAGCCTGGGAAGGTTACGGACCGTGAGGTCGTTGCCTCCGCTAGTGCCAAGAAACCGCTGTCGCACACGGGCGCAGCGGTGACAACCCTAGGTATCCTTGCTGGTTCGCTACTCCTTGTAGGTGTAGCGATCCGTAAGCGTACACGCTCGACCTTGTAACAAGAAGCGCGAAGCGGGCGGTTTCCGATGGGAAACCGCCCGCTTCGTGTTGCGCCCCGGGGCGCGTTAAGAGTTCATGAGCCAGGCGTAGTCGCCCTCGTCCATCCCGGGGGAGGGGATAGACCGTAGCGTGCCGACCAGACGTGTCGACTGGCGATTGAGAGTCACGAAAGTCAGCGAGCCGGAGACCACACCGCCAACGATGGGCAGCCACTTGGTGGCCTGACGAGCCATGTTGCGCCGGGCAATTTGAGCCACCACCTTCTTATACGCCTCGCGCACGGCCCGAGCCTGGCCGAGGCGGTTGAGTGCCGAGCGCCGTCGGTCAAAAGCTGGAATCCCGAGCGCACGCGAAAACGCCAACAGGGAATCTTGAGCGCCCTTGACATCGAGCATGACGCCGAGGAACAACGCGATTTGGTGGAGATCGTCGTCGCCGTCATGGCTGTCGAGGGCAGGCCACCCGTAGGCGTAGGACACCTTTTGCATCACGCGATAGGCGTGAACATAAAACTGCGTGATGTCAGCAGGAACCGAGGCGAGAATGGCTAGTCCTCCGGGAATGCCGGTGCCAAAGGAGATGGCGCAGGCCCGCTTCGTTTCGCTGCTAATGGCCTGGGCGGCGATGGCGTCAACGACGTCGGGTCCGACGCCTGCGCGCAAGGGAGAATCAAGGAGCGCGCGCTCAATCACCTCGCGGCTTTGGCCGTGGGCAACCAGTTGGGTGCGCAGGAACTTCTCGCGATCCACGTGGGCGCCCTTCAAGCGGGTGATGCCGCGGAGGAAGGCTTTAGCGAATCTGGCCGCATTTGCTTTGCCGTCGTCTTCCATGACAGCTGTCATGATCTAGCCTTTCTCCTGTCGAGGTTGCTGTAGAACCCGAGTCCTGGTTACACGGCAAATTGTTTCATCATGACACAGTGTCCCTCGACGACCTTCCCCGTGGGCTCATAACCCAGGCGCACGTAAAGCCGGCGTGCGCGCTCATTTTCGGGCGCGACCGAGAGTGAGATGGCCGGTGCGCCGGCGGCGCGGGCCATGTCTGCTGCCGCCTCAAGCAACTGGGCTCCGATGTTCAGGCCGGCGTAGCGCCGCTCCACGGCGATGGCCACCTCCGGCACGCCTTCAATCACGTGGCCGAAGCCGTGCTCATCATCTGTGCCCCAGAGCAACCAGGCCCCGCCGGCGGGGACGTTGCCCTTCCAGGCGATGAGGCCGCCGTTTTCAGGCTGCCAGGTGTCAACGTAGTAGTCGACCCACTGGTCAAAATCGTCAGGCAGGTCCCCGAACTCGTCTCCGAATGTGTCAGTCAAAAAGTTCAAACGCGCAATGTAGGTACGGTCTGACTCAGTGGTCGGCACGAACCTCAACTCCGTGCGTGGCCCATCAATTCCCATATATTCCCTCACTCACGTACGAGCGTCGCCAGATCGGCGCCGAAACCCTCGTCAAACTCCGTTGATATCTCATTAAATCCAAGCGCTCGCCAAAAATCGATCGCGTCCCTGTTTGCCACGGCAACCTGGGCGTAGGCGGGCACGTCCGCGATCGCGTATTCCAGGAGCGCACGCCCGTAGCCGCGCCGCTTGACCCGCGGAAGCAGGTACAACCCACCCACCCGCAACGTCGCCGGGTGTCCGGGGCCCATGGCTTCGACGAGGAGGAAGCCCACGATATCCTCATCCACCGCGACCCATGTGGTCGTCGCGCCCGGGTCCGCAAGGCGGGCCTGCCACACGCCATCCATCGACGCCGTATGGCGTGCGATGGCCTCCTCCGTCAGAAGGCTACGGTAGGTGTCTTCCCAGGAAGCACGGTGAACGGCGGCGACGGCGGGGGCATCAAGGGCCGTAGCTGGGCGAATCCGAATGCTCATGTCTCAAACGTATCACTACCGCCAAGCTTGAGGGGCAGAGGAATTACAGTGGAGGCCATGAACGACACAATCCGCACGCAGCTTGCCCACCGCACGATCCGCGAATTCACCTCCACGCCGGTGCCTGAAGAGACCATGCAGACGCTGTTCGACGTCGCCATGCGCACCTCGACCTCGCGGGGCTTTCAACATGCGGCCATCATCCGGGTCAAGGACCATGCCAAGCGCGAACAGCTCGCCCAGATCGGCAACCAGCCCTACATCGCCCGCGCCACGGAGCTGCTTGTCGCCATCGTCGATGCCCGCCGCTCGGTGCGGATCTTGCAGGAAAAGGGGCTTGATCCGAGCCCGGCCACCGCAATGGATGTCTTCCGTGAGGGCTTCACGGACGCGGTGCTCATGATTCAGTCGATGTCGCTGGCAGCGGAGAGCCTCGGCCTCGGGGTGGCTCACCTGGGTTCCGTCCTCAACGACTATGGTCGCCTCATTGACGTCTTGGAGTTGCCGCGTTTGACCTTTCCCGTGCTCGGCATGATCCTGGGCTATCCCGACCAGAGCCCGCAGCTCAAGCCCCGAATGGGTAAACATCTGAGGGTCATGACCGACGTCTACCGCGAACCTGCCTCCTGGCTTGATGAGCTGGAGGAATACGACGCACGTATGCGCACCTATTACGACCTGCGCGAGGCAAATCGCCGAGTCGATGAATTCACTACCCAGATCGCGCGCAAGCTGAGCGCGCCGCCGTCGAAAAGCTTCATCGACGACGTCGAACGGCAGGGTTTCGCGGTTCACCCGGCCCCATAGAACCCGCCAATTACTCCTACCTGTCCTGTGAATTTTCTGTAAAGGTGATGGAACATCACCCCTGACGATTCACCAATTTGAAGGAACATCGATGAAGAAATCCATTTTGTCTTTCTTCACCGCAGGACTGCTCGCGCTGTGTCCCTCAGTGGCCAACGCGGCCCCGACGAGACGCCGACCAACCAATGTCAGGGCACCAGCGCGCTGACCATCCTTGCGACGGCGGACCTCCACGGGACCACGCCCAACTACGATTACTTCACGGGCAAGCCTTTCACCGACGACAAGGCCGATCAGAAGAACCGCACCTGTGGCCTCGGACTTCTCTCGCCGCGATCGCAGACGCTCGCCAGAGCCAAGGCAGGGAATCCGTGGTAGTCCTTGACAACGGCGAGGCCAACCAGGGCAACCCGTTGAACATCGTCTACCACGCCAACCGCACGGCTGACACCACCGACCCGATTGCATCCGTCTTCAATTACCTCAAGTACGACGCCGTCGGGGTAGGAAACCACGAGTTCAACTACGGCCACCTCGTCAAGGATGGCAAGGCGGGCGCTCTCAACCAATATCGCCAGTCGCTCAACATGCCGATGCTCGGCACAAGCATCATCGTCAAGGACAAGGGCGCCGACGTCGTCGTGCTCTCTCACACCGGCATGGACGCGCCGGGCTACGTGTGGAAGGCCGGCGACCTCGAAGAGAATGCTGCGACCTCCATCGCCACCCAGACGGCGGGGGCGACCTCGTCGTCGCCGCACACTCCCACGTCACGGACAAGGTCAACACGCAACTGAAAACGCCGAGGGCAAGAACGTCCTCCTGACCCAGCCCGGCTACCACGTGTGCTTCCTTGCCGATGTCTCGGTGCCACTCATTTTCGAGCAGGGTAAGCCCGTGGTCATCAACAACGAAACGTGTGCCACCAGTGCCACCGCGCTCTACGCCTCCGATTACCTCGGACGTGAGGACGCCGGTGTGAAGAAAACAATCGAACCGTGGCATTCGAAGGCGGTCGAGTGGGTCTGCACCGTCGTGGCAACGGCCACCGAAGACATGACCGCCGAGCGGGCCAAGTATGAAGATACCGCGATCGTCGACTTCATCAACCTCGTCCAGCAAGAGACGGTGAAGAAGGCGCTCGCGGACTCCACGTACAAGGACCTTCCCGTGCTTTCCCAAGCCTCGCCGTTCTCGTCCAAGGCCAAGTTCACCAAGGGCGACGTCACCATTGCCGACATGGCCGGGCTAAACACCTTCGACAACACGCTCTTCGTGTTGAGATGACGGGCAAGCAGATGAAGGACTACCTCGAGTGGTCGGCTCGCTTCTACGTACAGCAGCCGGAAGAGGCAAGATCGAGGACTGGTCCAAGGTGACGAACGCGCTCTACGACGGCGCCACCCGGGGCATCCCGGACTACAGCTACGACATGCTCGCTGGCGTCAATTACCACATCAACATCACCAAACCGGTAGGTGAACGTATTGAGGGGCTTTCCTATCCAGACGGTAAGCCGGTGGGCGGCGACGACCGCTTCATCCTCGCCGTGAATAACTACCGCCAGTCGGGCGGATCGGGTTACCCGCACGTCTCGACCGCGCCGGTGGTCTACGATGCGCAGGCGGTCATTCGCGAGCAGATGATCGCCTAGGGTCAGGCCAACAAGGTCATCGACCCGGCGAAGATCTTCACCCTCAATTGGATGGCGGGCACCTCGTCGGCGAAGGCCCCGGGCACCGCCGACCCGACACCGAAGCCAGACTCGACGCCGAAGCCGACCGGCCCTGACCAGCCGGCCACGGGCGCCACGCCTCCTCGCGGTGGCACTTTGCCCCACACAGGCGCGACGGTGATGACGATCGGCGTCGTTGGCCTGGTTCTCGTCATCGGCGGCGCTGGGGTGTTGGCGCTTCGCCGACGCAATTCCTGAGTCAATGTGAAGGGAGCAACCTTTGGGCGGGTTGCTCCCTCCTTTTCAGCGTCCATGTCTGTGCTCGGTGCCCATGTCTGACGCGCCTGGCGGGGATAGGGATAGGCTAGAGGCATGTTCCATCCTTTGCAGCAACAGATCATCGAAGCGACCGGCGTGAAGCCGGTCATTGACCCGGCGCTGGAAGTCGAGCGGCGCGTTCAATTCCTGTGTGACTACATGCTCGCCACCTCCACGCGTGGGTTTGTGCTCGGTATTTCAGGCGGAGTTGACTCGACCCTGGCCGGCAGGCTGGCGCAGATGGCGGTTGATAAGCTCACCTCCGAAGGGCATGCTGCCATGTTCTACGCGGTGCGCTTGCCATACGGCGTGCAGGCCGATGAGACCGATGCGGCCGCGGCCATGGACTGGGTAGCGGGCGACCACGTTGTGACCATCAATATCAAAGACGCGACCGATGGCATGGAGCGGGCCTACGAATCGGGGATGGGTGTCGATATCTCCGACTTCAACAAGGGCAACGTCAAGGCCCGCCAGCGCATGATCGCCCAATATGCGATAGCTGGAGATCTTGGTTTGCTGGTGATCGGGACCGATCACGCGGCCGAAAACGTCACCGGATTCTTCACCAAGTTCGGCGACGGTGGCAGCGACATCCTGCCGCTCGCGGGACTGAACAAGCGCCAAATTCGCCAGATCCTGCAGTTCTTGGGATCGCCCGAGCAGCTGTGGGCGAAGGTGCCCACAGCCGACCTGCTCGACGGGCGGCCGCTACGCGCGGACGAAGACGAACTTGGCATTTCCTATGACGAGATTGACGACTATCTCGAAGGCAAAGAGATTTCGCCGGAAGCCGCCGTGAACCTCGAGGGTAAGTGGATGCGGGCGCGCCACAAGCGGACCACGCCCGTTGAACCGACTCACACGTGGTGGCACTGAGAGGCTGCCTACTCGCCGTCGTCATGCCCGCTCGGCCATAGCGCCAGCATGGCAGCGGCGAGCGGGCGCAGGTCGTTGCTCTTGGTGCGTTGGCTGTTTGCGGAGTCGCTGATGCCCAGCCGCTTGGCGGTCTCGCAATTTGTCTCCCCGCGTAAGATTCCCAGGAGCGTGGCGCATGCGCCGGGCTTGAGCTTCGTCAGGGCGGCGTCGATAAGGTGGATCGTGGGGAGCGTGGCGCGCGCTTCGTCGTCGTCAACCAAACCCGTGCGTACTCCCGCCCAACCGGGCTTACTAGCAAGCTCGTCAACCGTTTCGATAGCCTCGCGCGCGTGCCACCACGCCGATCCGTCCTGGATGCCGTCGCCTACATGCGTGATCTCGCCCGTGCCGATGCCGAAGCGAATGTCGGAGCCGTGTGCGAGCATAGTCAAACGAAGAAGATGCATGGAACGGATCGCGGACGGGAGGTCGGCAAAAACGCCTTGGATTTCATCGCCGACGGTGGGGGCGAAGGCCTCGATCGCGTCGGCTGGTAACTCGGCCAGCGCAGCCTTCAGCTTCTCATGGAGGTCGATGCGCGATGAACCTCGCGAGTGAACCAGATCACCGATGATCGCGACTTGTTCAGGCTTTTTCTTCATTTTTGACATATGAAGATAATACCTTCATTGAGGTAGGTGGTAAAGGGTGCTCGTTCGTATAGTTGTATTCGGCATCTGCGGCTTCATTGCCATGGGCGGAAACGCACTCATCAGATACATGCTCAAACGGATCGATTCCACCGCGCCACCCAGGAGCCGTCCTACCCTGCTCACCGCACAAAAGGCGCTTCCTGGCGGCCGCTGGATCGGGGTGCTTGAACGGCACGCCACCTACGTGTGCCTCGTCGCCGGTTTTCCCGGCGGGATCGCCATGGTGCTCGCGGTTAAGGGGCTGGGGCGATACCCCGAACTCAGAAACGGCGAAAGCGCCCGCGTCGGCGAGCTCTTCATTATCGGAACATTTATCTCCATCCTCTGGGCGGCCGCGTGGGCGGGCATTGCGGTCAGCGCCAATGCGCTGCTGGCCGAGCACCTGTCCTGATCTCGTGGTGGCGATTGCCATGTTGTGAGGCTTGAGCTATGGCCGGCCGTACGGCGTCGTTAGAATCGAAACGGCCAAAATGGGCCCTCACGTGAAAGGTTACTTGTGGCAGGTTTGCTCGGCGCGTCGCCGCTCATGACAGTCTTCCTCGTCGTCGCACTTGGCGGGGTACTCGGCATTATCCCCTTCGGAAAGATCCGCTTCGGTGCGGCCGCGGCCCTCTTCGTGGGCCTCTTCATCGGCAACATCGTGCCAGAGCTTGGCGCGAGTCTCGGCCTCCTGCAAAATCTGGGGCTGGCCCTCTTCGTCTACATGGTCGGCCTGTCGGCCGGGCAGACGTTCTTCACCGACCTCGCGCGGCACTACAAGTTCATGCTTGCCTCCGTGATTGCCATTATCGTCGGCGCCGTGGCCACCATCCTCGCCGCGCCACTCCTGGGCCTGAGCTCACAACTGTCCGTCGGCATCTTCGCCGGCGCCATGACGAACACTCCCGCGCTCGCCGCCGCAACCGCGGTTGCTGGATCGGCCGAACCGGGCGTCGGATATTCGCTAGGCTACCCGATGGGGGTCTTCGTCGGCATCATCATGGTGTCGTTGATCGTGTCGAGGCGTTGGGCGGGGTCCAACGATACGCCGTCGGTAGCAGGGCAGTCCCTGACCGCGGCGACCGCCGTCATCGAGCGCAACGTTTCCCTGCGTGACATCCCCGGTTACCTTGACCAGGCAATCCGCGTGTCCTATCTTCTCCGCAATGGCAAGACCCGGGTCGTCAGCCCGGGCGAGGAGCTAGAGCCAGCCGACCAGATCGTCGTCGTTGGTATGGAGGGAGCCGTCAATACGGCAGTCGACGCCGTCGGCTACGCCCAGCCGGAGCACCTCGCCGATGACCGCTCACGCGTCGACTTCCGATCCTTCACCGTCTCGCAGAAGGAGCTTGCCGGCTCAACCATCGCCGAACTCAACCTGCCCGGGCGATTCGGGGCCGTCCTGACCCGCATCCGCCGTGGCGACTACGAGCTACTCGCCGGCGACTTCGAGCGTCTCGAAATCGGCGACCGCGTGATGGTGGCATACCCACGCTCTGAGCACGACGCGATCGAGAAGCTCTTCGGCAATTCCGAACGCACGGTTTCTCAGGTCGACGCCGTCGGGCTCGGCCTCGGCATGGTTCTTGGCCTCCTGCTCGGGCTTGTGGAAATCAGCCTGCCTGGCGGGACCACCTTCAGCCTCGGCTCGGCGGCAGGTCCGCTGATCGTGGGCATGGTTCTCGGCTACCTCCAGCGCACAGGTCCACTCGTGTGGCAGCTTCCGCTCGCGGCTAACCAGACCATCCGGCAACTCGGCCTCCTGCTTTTTTTGGCCGCCGTCGGAATCGCCTCCGGCCCCGCCTTCGCTGACACTGCCTTCTCCGTGACGGGACTGAAGGCGATAGGGGCGGGAACCGCCATCGCTGTCATTGTACTTGTGGTGACCGGAATCTTCGGGCGCGTACTCGGCGTGAGTGCGCAGCGGACCGCCGGTGTGATGGCAGGCGTGCTTGGGCAACCGGCAATCCTGTCCTACGCCACCTCCAAGGAAGCAGACGAGCGCATCGAGGCTGGTTACGCTTCGATGTTCGCCTTGGCTATGATCGTCAAAATTTTGCTCGTCTATCTCATCCTCGCGTTTTAGCGGATTGTGCCTGGAAACATGATCGACGGCCCGATTCGGCCGCCGATGTAGCCCTCAGGATCGTCTGTGAGTGAAAAACAGCGCCAAATTTGCTGAAATGGCTCAAATAGTTGGTGTTTTCCCTGAGAATTCGGCTAAATTTGCACCTAGCGGCTCAATACCGGGCCGAATCGTTAGAACAACTGAGAGGTAGATATATGTCCCTCAATCGCACCGAGCTTATTGCCAAGATCGCTGAAGAAGCTGGCCTGACCAAGACCGACGCTGACAAAGCCATCTCCGCCCTTCAGACTGTCCTCGTTGAAGCACTTTCCGCTGGCGACGCCGTCAAGATCACGGGCCTCATGTCCGTCGAGCGTACCGAGCGCGCAGCCCGCAAGGGACGCAACCCGCGCACTGGCGAAGAGATCGAGATTCCCGCTGGCTACGGCGTGAAGATCTCCGCTGGCTCCACCCTCAAGAAGGCTGTTGCCAAGTAAGTGAAGCACATGGGGCGCCCCGGCTTGGCTGGGGCGCTTTCTTTTTGGACGGAGGGCGGCGTGAGCCTGGCTTGCGCTACCAGCCGTCCGTCTGTGCTACCAGCCGTCCGTCTGCGCTCGCAGCCGCCCGTCCGCGCTGTATTAAGCTGGTCCGTGCTGTATTAATCTGGCGGGTAGGTTCCAGGGGTCAATGCACTACTTTTTGGAGTGTGTTGAATGGTTGGTAGATCGCCGATTCGGCCTTATTCGCAGTCGTTTCGTGATCATGCGGTGGCCTTGGTTGCTTCTGGACGTTCGTGTGCAAGTGTTGCTCGTGAGTTGAAGGTTAATTGTCACTCGGTTCAGGTCTGGGCTCGTGGGGCGGGTTTAGTGTTGGTCCGTGGGCAGGGTGGGCCGGCGCAGGCTCGTGCGGCTGCTAGGGTACGGGTGTGGCAGTTGACGGCTGAGGGCTTGCCGGTTGCCGAGATCGCGAAACGGGTTGGTCATAGTCCGAACTGGGTTCGTGGGAAACAGGCTATGTTGGGGCCTATGGTTGAAGTTTTGCAACGGGGCCGTGTTGGTGGGGCCACGGTCGTGGCCAGTGTTGACCGGGTTGGTAATGGCAGGGTTGGTCGAGGCCGGCGTATGACGCTTGAAGAGCGCGTGGCGATCGGGTTGGGGTTAGCTGATGGTAAGTCGGCTCGGCAGATCGCTTTAAGTTTGGGGCGTAGTCCGTCATCGGTGACGCGTGAGATTAATCGTGGTGCTTTTCCTGATGGTTCTTATGATGCTCGCTGGGCTCATCAGTGCGCTCATCAGCGTCGTTCTCGTCCTAAGCCGGGCAAGCTTACTACCCATGTGGCGCTGCGTCAGAAGGTGGTTGAGCTGTTAAATAAGCGTTATTCTCCCCAGCAAATCAGTGTTCGTTTGCGTCATGATTATGGAGATGATCGGCAGATGCGTGTGTCTCATGAAACGATTTATCAGGCTTTGTATGTTCACGGGGGTGGGGCATTACGGCAAGAGCTTAAACGGGAGAAAGGACTGCGTTCGGGTCGTCAACGGCGTATTGCTCGTTCTGCTCTTGCTGGCACTCCCGGGCGCGGGCGTAAGACGTGGGTCGAGGGCGCTTCAATCGATTTGCGCCCCCACGAGGTCGATGGGCGCCTGACGCCAGGTCACTGGGAAGGAGATTTAATTATCGGTGGTGGTAAGGGCAAGCACACAGCGCTGATCACCCTAGTCGAGCGCTCTTCACGGTTTTTGCTGATCGCTCGTCTTGGGGTGAGCCATGATTCACCGACCGTGATTGAGAAACTGACCCAGATGGTTCAGACCTTGCCCAGTAAGGCCTTCTCCTCGATCACCTGGGATCAAGGTAGTGAGATGGCGCAGGTAGCCCAGTTCAAGGTCGATACCAATATCAAGGTCTACTTCGCTGACCCGCATAGCCCGTGGCAGCGTCCGTCGAATGAACGCCTGAATCGTGATATTCGTGAATACTTCCCCAAGGGAACTAACTTCGCTGACATCACCGACGAGGAAGTCGCTTTCGTCCAAGACGAACTCAACGACCGAGCCCGAGTTGTCTTGAACGGAATGACCCCACGTGAGACACTGGCCGAGTTGTTAAAAAATGATGCATCGACCCCCTGAATCTCCCGCGTAGGTTAATACAGCGCGGGTCAGCTTAGTGCGGTTTCGGGGCCTGGGTCCGAGCCCAGGGGAACGCCGAGCCCGGGGGAGCGCCCGGCTAGGCCCCAGCGCCACCTCAATCCAGTCCACCTCAATCCAGCCCGCTGCCTGCCGTCTCGAACCCGGGCTGTCAACGTGGCAAGTAGCACCCGCCCATCGCACGAAATTGTCGGAGGCGGGCAATAGACTGGAGGCATGTCTACCGATCCTCATTCTGATCCCCAAGCGCCGGGCGGGCCGGGTCAGCCGGCTGCGCCGTCGTTGGCTCCTGAGTCGACGACTGCCACGTTGGAGCGCACGCGCGAAGCACACGAGCCTGGTGATGAGGATCGTTACGCGCATTATGTGCGCAAGGACCGCATCACGCAGTCGGCGGTTGAGGGCGGTCCCGTCGTTGCGTTGTGCGGAAAGGTGTGGACCCCGGTTCGTAACCCCGATCGTTATCCGATCTGTCCCACGTGTAAGGCGATCTACCAGAATATGGGTAAAGGCGGGGACGCTTGGCCCTTCGGCCCAAATCCGCCGGGCGGAAATGGTAACGGACAGGGCGGCGCCCAGTGAGCGCCCGCTCACACCACAACCCGCAGTCTGTCTCAGTATCCGCAGCCCAGAATCTTCCTCCCGTTTATCCGCAGCGTGCTGCGTGGGGAACGGCTGGGTCTTTGCGTGCTTGGCAGGCTGAGGCGCTGGGCAAGTATCTCGACACGATGCCGCGGGATTTTCTCGCGGTCGCAACCCCCGGTGCGGGTAAGACTACTTTTGCCCTACGTGTCGCCACCGAGCTCATGTCTCGCAAGGTCGTGTCAGATGTGACTGTTGTATGCCCCACCGAGCACCTGAAATATCAGTGGGCTGAGGCGGCCGCGCGAGTCGGCCTCAAACTCGATCCCGACTTTTCCAACTCCCAGGGCAGCTTAGGTGCCTCCTTCAACGGTGCTTGCGTCACCTATGCCCAGGTGGCCCGCGCGCCGCTTTTCCATCGGCATCGCACGTCGGCCCGTTCGACGCTCGTCATCTTGGACGAGATCCATCACGGCGGTGACGCGCTGAGCTGGGGCGATGGGATTCGGGTTGCTTTTGAGCCGGCTAAGAAGCGCCTGTCGCTCACGGGAACGCCCTTCCGCTCTGACTCGGCGGCGATTCCTTTCGTCACCTACGAGCCCGACGCGGACGGGGTTCCGCGGTCGAAGGCTGACTATTCCTATGGCTACGGGGAGGCATTGGCCGATAGCGTCGTCCGCCCGGTGATGTTCATGTCCTACACGGGCAACATGCAGTGGCAGACCAAGCACGGCGATGTGGTTAGTGCCCAGCTTGGCGAAGAAATGACGAAGGACATGGAGGCCCAGGCTTGGCGCACGGCTCTCAACCCGGATGGCGATTGGATGAAGGCCGTGCTTGGCGCGGCAGACGATCGTCTCACCGTGGTCCGTCAGGGAATTCCCGACGCCGGTGGCCTCGTCATCGCCACGGATCACAAGACTGCTCGCGCCTACGCTGATCTCTTGGCTCAGATCAGCGGTGAAGAACCGACTGTGATTCTTTCGGACGACGAGCGCGCCTCGGATCGCATTGCCGACTACTCGGCGGGGACGTCGCGATGGATGGTTGCTGTGCGTATGGTGTCGGAGGGCGTGGACGTTCCGCGTTTGTCGGTGGGCGTTTATGCCACCTCCACCTCCACGCCGCTTTTCTTTGCCCAGGTGATTGGGCGTTTTGTGCGCTCGCGTTCGCGTGGGGAGACGGCGTCGGTATTCCTGCCCTCGGTACCCCACCTGCTGACGCTCGCGGGTGAGCTGGAGAAGCAGCGCGATCATGCTTTGTACGTTCCTTCCGCCGATGAGGATCAGTTGGATGACGATCTGATCGCTGCGGCGAATCGTGAAGAAAAGGCCTCCGACGATCTGGTCGGCGTGGGCTACACGGCGTTGTCCGCGGATGCGACGTTTGACAGGGTCGTCTTCGACGGCGACGATTTCGGTTCGTGGGCTGCCGTCGGCTCCGAGGAGGAAGCCGACTTCCTCGGCATTCCTGGCCTGCTAGAGCCAGACCAGGTGGCCACGCTTTTGCGCGAGCGCCAAGCGGAACAGCAGAAGAACTCCGGTAAGAAGACTGAGGCTCGTACAACCGTGATGGATTCACGACGCCGTCGCGAGGCTCGTAAGCAACTGTCCAGTTTGGTTGCTGCTTACGCTGCCAAGACCCAGCGCCCGCACGCGATGATTCACACTGATCTGCGGAGGGCATGCGGCGGACCTGAGGTTGCGAGGGCCTCGCTCGAGGAAGTAGAAGCAAGGATCTTGAAGATCCAAAAGTGGTTTGTGGGGCGTAGTTAGAGACGCCGAAAAACGTGCCCGCCGTTGCCTCGCGGCGGGCACGTTTGCGTTAGTTGTCGCTTTCGAAGATGTCGATCATGGTGGTCGGCAGAGCCGGGTCTCCCTCGGAGAGACGCCAGGCCGGGTAGGGCAGCGCCGCACGGGAGTTGCGGTGTTGCTGGGCAGCGTGGGCGAGGGAGCTACGTGCAATGTATTCGTCGGCAACAACGCCACCTTCGATGAACTTGACCTGGAGCGGGCGGGCGTCCCTGTCCTCGAGATAGGCTAGGCCTTGCTCCCAGCTTGCGGCTGAGACCACGAGTTCGCCGGTTGCACGGCCAGTCTCATCATGCGTGCGGCCCGCCACTTTGAGACCGCCGACGGAGCCCTTCGAATCGGAGCGCTTGGCCACTTCCTGCATCGTGCCGTCCGAACGCTCACGCGAGACGAGCTTGTAGACGAGCTGGGCGGTGGGCTGTCCAGAGCCGGTGACCAGGCGTGTGCCCACACCGTAGGAATCGACGGGCGCGGCGTTGAGCGCTGCGATGGCGTACTCGTCCAGATCCGAGGTGACCGTGATCTTGGTGGAGGTTGCCCCCATGTCGTCGAGTTGCTTGCGCACCTTAAACGCCTGTGCCACGAGGTCGCCCGAATCGAGGCGGATCGCGCCGAGCTCTCCGCCTGCCTCTCGCGCGACCTTGACGGCCAGTTCGACGCCGCGTTCGACGTTGTAGGTGTCAACAAGTAGCGTCGTATCCGTTCCCATCGTTGCCAGTTGGGCGCGGAATGCCGCCTCCTCGGTGTCATGCAGGAGTGTGAAGGAGTGCGCTGCGGTTCCGATCGGCTTGATGCCGTACAGCCGTGCGGCTTCCAGATCCGAGGTGCCCACGAAGCCTCCGATGACGGCGGCGCGTGCGGCGGCGACGGCCGACCATTCATGGGTGCGGCGCGCCCCCATGTCCAGACACGGGCGGTCATGCGCCGCGATCGTCATGCGAGAGGCCGCGGTTGCCACGGCCGAGTCGTAGTTGAGGATTGACAGGAGAACGGTTTCCAGTAGGACCGCCTCGGCGAAGGTTCCCACCACGGTCATAATGGGGGAGCCGGGGAAGTAGATTTCGCCCTCGCGATAGCCGTAGATGTCGCCAGTGAACGTGTAATCGGCCAGCCACTGCAAGGTGTCTTCCGAAACAATGTTGGCTTGGCGCAGGTAGTCAATTTCTGCCTCGGTAAAGCGGAAATTCTGCACGGCCTCGAGCGCGCGGCCCACGCCCGCCACCACACCGTAGCGGCGGTGGCCGGGAAGCCTACGGCCGAAGACCTCGAAAACTGAGCGACGATGAGCCGTTCCTGACTTCATCGCCGAGTCGATCATCGTCAATTCATACATATCTGTGAGCAGAGCAGTGCTCGTAAAATTCGTCATAGTCTAACGGTATCTCTCCGCTCCGACGCTTTTCCAAACTTGGCCGGTCTTGTGGAAACAACGCCCAAAGGTCCCACGCTGGTCTAACATGGGAAATGTGCAGTTCATGAGCGAGTCGAGTATGCCAAGTCCAGCCGAGAGCCCTGTTGAGGCTCCTACCTCCGGCTGGCAGACGGTGGTGCACAACGATCCGGTCAATCTCATGACATACGTTCAATGGGTCTTCGAATCCTACTTTGGCATGGACCCGGGCACGGCGTTTAAGAAGATGATGCAGGTCCACCACGATGGGCGAGCCGTTGTCTCTGCTGGTCAACGCGAACAGATGGAAAAAGATGCCCAAGCGTTGCACGCCTATGGGCTGTGGGCAACGATCGAGGAACTGCGATGATGGCTTTCTTGGTCGCCCGAGGCGGCTACCGCGCACAAGCTAACGATCAGGAGAGGGCGATGCTGGCCTCCCTTGCCCGCGACGTGGTGGTGCTGCTCGGCTCCGACGTCGAACACGAGGCCGAACGACGTGCGCAGAGCGTGGATCCGGACGATCCGCTTGCGGCCCTAGAAGCCGACGTCGCCGACATCGCCGAGGCGATCGCCACCGAACACGAGCCACACACCCAAGCCCCGTACGACAAGGCGATTGATCGCCTGTTGCCGGACATGAGCGAAGACCCGGATGAGGCTGACAAGCTTCGTGACCTGACAGAGACCTCCGTCGCGTCTCAGAAGATCGAAAATCTTGTCACGCTGTACCAGGGGCTCGACGGCGTCGCGCCCGGAAGTAGCGACATCTACGTGCCGAATGACGAAGCCGGCGTGTGGCTGAGTGCCCTCAATGACATTCGTCTCGTCCTGGCTGCCCGCCTCGATATCAACGACGACGAATCGGCAGACGCCGTCTACGAGCGTGCGGGACTCTTTACCGGCTCGCGCTCGCGGGAAGCGGACGATTTGCCAGAAATCGAAACGGCGGATGACATGCTCGCCGTCCTCTACGCGATGACTACCTGGTGGCAGGATTCACTGATTACAGCGGTGAGGAACAAAGCGCTACGCGGGTAGCATTCGAAGCATGAACGATTCACCCATTGGTGTGTTCGACTCCGGCGTGGGCGGCTTGACGGTCGCCCGTGCCATCATAGATCAGCTCCCAGGTGAGTCCATTACCTACATCGGAGATACAGCGAATAATCCGTATGGACCGCGCCCGATCGCACAGGTACGCGAGCTAGCCCTAGGCATCATGGATGAACTCGTTGAATCGGGCGTGAAGATGCTGGTCATTGCGTGTAATTCGGCATCTGCTGCCGTCCTCCACGACGCTCGCGAGCGCTACACCGTCGCCGAGGGGATTCCCGTGGTGGAGGTTATCCACCCGGCGGTTCGTGGCGCCGCCCGAGTGACGAACAAGGATCGCATCGGAATTATCGGCACGCAGGCGACCATCGAGTCGGGGGCTTACGAGGATGCCTTTTCGGTGATTCCGCGAATCTCCGTGACATCACAGGCGGCTCCGCGTTTCGTCGAATTCGCTGAGAAGGGTATCACCACCGGACAGGAGCTGTTGGCGGTGGCCCAAGAGTATCTGGCGCCAATTAAGGAAGCGGACGTGGACACGCTCATCTTGGGGTGCACGCATTACCCGTTGCTCGCCGGCGTCATCAGCTACGTGATGGGCGACGACGTCGCGCTGGTCTCGTCCGCCGAGGAAACGGCCCGCGACGTGTACCGCGAGCTCACCGCGCACGATCTCCTTCGCGATCCAGATGCGCCGGCGCCCGTCCATACGTTCCTCTCGACGGGTGACGCCGCCGAGTTCCAAAAACTTGCACGCCGTTTCCTCGGTCCGGAGGTCACGAGGGTCCATCAGCTCGAGGGGGGAGCGAAGTGAAACTGACGATTATTGGTTGTTCGGGATCGATGTCGGGAAAGGACTCTCCGGCGTCGTCCTACCTGCTCCAGGCTCACGGGCCTGACGAGGCGGGAAATGACCGCACGTGGTCCATCATCCTTGATTTCGGGCCGGGCGCGATGGGGCATTTGTTGCGCTACGCCGATCCGGCGCGCATCGACGGCATGTTCCTGTCTCATCTGCACGCCGATCACTGCGTGGATATCGTGGGCATGCAGGTTTATCGGCGCTGGTATCCCGAGGGGGCGTTGCCACGCATTCCGGTGTTTTCCCCGGGCGATGGGGCGGCCCGTACCCGCGGCATTTCCGGAGATCCGAGTGAGGAAACATACGCCAGCGAGTTTGAATTTCAGCAAATCGGGCCGGCAGATACCGTGAAGATCGGACCGTTTAATATCGAGTTTTATGCCGGTTACCATTCGGTGCCCTCGGTTGCCATGCGGATTTCTGGACCATCCGAGCGCGATCCGAATGAACTGGTGACGATGACGTACACCGGCGATACAGACTACATTTCTTCCGTCGTCGACGCGGCGCGGGGCGTGGACCTCCTGCTGTGCGAAGCAGCTTTCGAAGAGGAACGCGATCTTGTGGAGGGCATCCATTTGACCGGCTTGCGTGCGGGCAGGATTGCGGCGGAGGGCGGCGTCGGGCGACTGCTGCTCACCCACCTCCAGCCGTGGACGAGCCCGCAGCGCAATGTCCGCGATGCTCGTTCCCTTTACAGCGGCGACGTCGAGGCGGTGCGGGCCGGCGAGGTCTACACCATCTAGACGTTAGCGACGCCGTCGAGCCCGGGCCACGTGTCCGGGCTCAATTTTTGTCGGGGTGCGAAGGTAGGCTTAGACCATGAGTGAATTTATTCGTGAAGATGGGCGAGCTGTCGATGAATTGCGCCCTGTTCGTATCACCCGCCGCTACCTGGACCAGGGCGAAGGATCAGTGTATGTCGAATTCGGGAAGACGAAGGTTTTGTGCGTTGCGTCGTTGACTGAAGGCGTGCCGCGTTGGCGGAAAGGATCGGGGCTGGGCTGGGTCACGGGGGAATACTCCATGCTTCCGCGAGCAACTAGCACGCGCTCCCAGCGCGAGTCGGTCAAGGGCAAGGTCGGCGGGCGTACGCAGGAGATCTCACGGCTGATCGGGCGCGCTCTGCGGGCTGTGGTCGATTTCGAGGCGCTTGGCGAGAACACGATCGTTCTCGATTGCGATGTGCTTCAGGCAGACGGCGGCACGCGGACGGCGTCGATCACGGGCGCTTACGTGGCGCTGGCTGATGCGGTGGCATACGGTGTCGAGCAAGGCTGGATCAAGCCCAGGCCTGGTGCTCCCGTCCTACGCGACTCGATCAGCGCGATCTCGGTGGGTGTCATTGACGGCGTGCCGTGCCTTGACCTGCCCTACGTGGAGGACGTGCGTGCAGAAACTGACATGAATGTTGTGATGACGGGCGCGGGAGAATTCGTTGAAGTTCAAGGAACGGCTGAGGAAAAGCCCTTTAACCGCGCCGAACTCGACACGCTCCTCGACTTGGCGGCGCAAGGCAATAGTGAGCTGACGAAGCTGCAGAAGGCCGCATTGGCCTCGAAGTTCCCCGTCTCATTGGAGGACATCGCATGATCTTGTTGGCGAGTCGTAACGCCCACAAACTAGAGGAAGTCCGCGCGATCTTGTTGCCCCTAATTCCGGGTCTCGACTCGATCGAGGGGGCGCCGCCGGAGTTGCCGGAGCCGGTGGAGGATGGCCGAACTTTCGCGGAAAACGCCGTCATCAAGGCACGCCAGGTGGCCGAAGCCACGGGGCGTCCGGCCATTGCAGACGATTCAGGGCTATGCGTGGACATCATGGGCGGAGCGCCGGGTATCTTCTCAGCGCGCTGGTCCGGTCAGCACGGCAACGACGCCGGTAACCTCGATCTGTTGCTAGCTCAGCTGAGCGATGTGAAGCCTGAGCATCGGGGCGCGCGGTTTGTTTGTGCCGCGGCGCTTGCGATGCCGGACGGTACGGTCGTCGTCGAAGAGGGGCAGATGGTGGGAACACTTCGCTATGAGCGCGCGGGCGAGGGCGGTTTTGGTTATGACCCGATCTTCCAATCGGAAGGGTCTAGCCTTACGAACGCCCAGCTCAGCGCCTCGGAAAAGAATGCCATTTCGCACCGTAACAAGGCCTTTGCCAAGCTCGCGCCACACGTTGTGGCAATACTCGGCCGCTAGATCTGAAGCCGCCGCGGGCGGGAGCACTGTTGCCCCTCCGTGCGCGGCGCACCTCTCCGTTCGCGGCGCACTACAAACAAGGGTTTAAGGTGCGCCGCTAAGCGAGAGGTGCGTCGTGAATGGCTGGGTGCGCCGTTAAGCGAGAGGTGCGTCTTGAGTGGCTGGGTCCGCATGAGCAGCTGATGAGCCAGCCAATATGTCCACAGCGCATGCCCATATAGCGCATGCTAGTTTGGCAAGCTAGGGTGGCTGGCTAGGCCTTTGCCCTGATTAAGAACAAGCGAGATGGGCGAGAGCATGCTGAACAATGCCTACGTGCCGGGGCAGAATCTCTGATTGAAGCTCGGGAGTGCGTAGCTCACCCGGGGTGAACCAGTTGATCTCGAGGGAATCGGAGGATGGGTGGCAGTCTCCCAACACCGGGATGATGTAGCACAACGACACGGCATGCTGGCGTGGATCATGCCAGCCTTCCCCGGGCGTTGGGAAGTATTGGGCAACCGTGAATGGCACGATGTTGGCAGGAATTTGGGGAAGAGCCATCTCGCCGAGGTCTTTTTCGAGATGCCGGCGAAGGGCCTCACGGATCCGCTCGTGATAGAGCACGCGGCCAGAGACAAGGGAACGCGTGAGGCCGCCGTCGGTAGCAGTGAGCAACAGGCCGACGGAACTTAGCGAGCCGTCGTCGTCGAGACGGACCGGGACGGCGTCGACATACAAAATCGGAACCTTGCGCCTGACAAAAGCGAGGTCCTCAGGTGAAAGCCACGGTCCCATGTCCGAAGATGCAACGTCACTCATGGCTTCGATTGTGCCAGCATAGGATGGTCGGCGGCAGTCCCATCGCCGACAATTTGCCACTGGTGAACGACGACGGTCTGCGCGCCACGCGCCGAGCAGGAGTGTGGCAGAGTGGAGATGTGGAGAAAATTGAACGCCCCCTCATGGGGGTCGCCCTCGTGTTTGCCATCGTGATGACCGTCGTCGGATGGTACACAGCCATCCGTGTTGGTGGTGAGCCCGCCGTGGTGATCCCGGCGATCCTCGGGACGCTCGCCGTCGCGGGCGGAATATGGGGATGGCTGAGGGAGGCTCCCTACTGGGTCGCCGGTGGCGCGCTTGGTGCAGGTGTCCTGTTTCCCACGGTGGCGGGGACGATCCCGATGTTCATCGGGTTTGTGCTCTTCATACTGCTCGTGACTCTCAAGATTTTTAATTCAACAATGGACGACGGCCGCTGAGCGGCACGGGAAGGTAGTAACCATGTCTGATCCGACCAAGCTTGGCGTTGGCCAAGAAGCCCCTGATTTCACCCTCGAAACCCTCGACGGCACGGTGAGCCTCTCCGAGGAGTTGGAAAAGGCCGAGCAGGGCGTCATTGTTTACTTTTACCCGCGAGCAATGACTCCCGGATGCACCACCGAAGCCTGCGACTTTAGGGATTCGGAGAATTCCTTGAAGTCGGCGGGTTACACCGTGATTGGCGTTTCTCCTGACAAGGTGGACTCCTTGGGGAAGTTCATCGAGAAGGAATCGTTGAACTTCCCCTTGGCGTCTGATCCGGACAAGGCTGTGATGAAGGCGTGGGGAGCCTTCGGCAAGAAGATGAATTACGGCAAGGAAGTTGAGGGCGTGATTCGCTCGACGATCGTCGTCGGCAAGGACGGCCGCGTCATTCTGGCCCTCTACAACGTCAAGGCCAAGGGGCACGTGGCGCGCATCCGAAAGGAGCTCGGTATCGACGCCGCCTGAGACGCATTTTCTTTCGACGACGCCGCCGCGCGCGGGTTATCGACGCCGAGCCCGCGCGGGCGTCGCAGACGAAGAGAAAGTAAGCCATTCCACCGTCGATGCATTTTTGTAACTTAGCTGCGTAAGGCTAAACTTCTGCGTAGCGCGCGAGTGGCGGAATTGGCAGACGCGCTGGATTTAGGTTCCAGTGCCCTCGGGCGTGTGGGTTCAAGTCCCACCTCGCGCACAATTTTACGTAAGGGAGTCCTCCGGACCAGCTGTCCGGGGGACTCCCAGCATGTTCGGCTCCGAGTCATAGCTGTGGAACCTGACTTTCGGTGGACGCCTGGCCTTAGCCCTGGCCACCCGCGCTGCGTAACCCGGCCACCCGCGCTGCGTAACCCGGCCACCCGCGCTGCGTAACCCGGCCACCCGCGCTGCGTAACCCGGCCACCCGCGCTGTACTAAAAGGATTCGCGCTGTAGTAATCTGCGCCAGAATAGTACAGCGGCGGACAGCTTAGTACAGCGCGGGCGGTGGCCGGCGGAGCCGGCCGGGTTTGGGGCAGGGACAGCCGGGGCCGAGCCGGCCGGAGGCTCCAGCCGCGGCACTACTGCTTGTTGTACAGCTTATTGAGATCGCTGGCGTAGCGCTTGGCAACAGCGGAGCGCTTGACCTTGAGCGACGGGGTTAGCATTCCATTTTCCACGGTCAGGTCAGGGGAGATGACCGCGAACTTGCGGATGGATTCGGCGCGGGAGACCAGCTTGTTGGTCTTCGTGATGGCGCGCTCGAGCGATTCAAGGACCTGCGGATGCTGCGATGCTTGTGCGACGTCCATGGGCGGAAGGTTGTGGGCCTTGAGCCAGCCGGGCAGCATGTCGGCGTCGAGGGTGATGAGCGCTCCGATGAAAGGCTTCTGATCGCCGACCACGACGATCTGGGAGATCAGCGGGTGGGAACGCAGTGGATCTTCGAGGACCGCGGGGGAGACGTTCTTTCCTCCTGCAGTCACGATCAGTTCCTTCTTACGGCCCGTGATCTGGAGGTAGCCTTGGCGGTCGAGTTCGCCGAGGTCGCCGGAGTGGAACCACCCGTCGTCGTCGATCACGTCGGCAGTGGCTTGGGGGTTGTTTTGGTATCCCCGGAAAATCTGGGGTCCGCGGATGAGGACTTCGCCGTCGTCGGCGATTTTGATCTCGGTGGCGGGCAGTGGGGTGCCGACGGTCCCCATTTTGATGGCGTCGACGAGATTGACGGTGGCGGGGCCGGTACATTCGGTCAGGCCGTAGGCTTCGACGACGGTTAGCCCGATGCCGCGGAAAAAATGGCCCGTGCGTTTGCCGAGCGGTGCGCCGGCGGAGACTGCGTAGTGGCAGTCTTCGCCGATGATCCGGGTGATCTTCTTGAAAACGAGCTTGTTCGCGATGGCGTGCTTGAATGAACGAATGGGGCCACGCCCGCGCGTCGAGTAGGAGACGGAGACGTTGGCGGCCCATCGGAAGATGCGGCGCTTGAGGCCGGAGCCTGCCTTGGCCTCGGCGGCGTTGTAGATCTTTTCAAGGACGCGCGGAACAACGAGGAGGGCGGAGGGTTTGAAGGTCTTCAGATCGGAGAGCAGGTTCTTGATGCTGGGCGCATGGCCGACGACTCCGCGGCTCGCGATGGTGTAGAAGAAGACTGCACGTGCCATGACATGGGCAAGTGGGAGGAACAGCAGGATGCGTGTTTCTTTGGTGTCGATGATCTGGTGCATGTGCGGAACGACGTTGAGCGCGGTGTCGACGAAGTTGCCATGTGTCAGTTCGACGCCCTTGGGGCGGCCGGTTGTCCCGGAGGTGTAGATAACGGTGGCGAGCGTGTCCATCGTCAGTCGGCCTCGGCGGCGGTTGATTTCGTCCTGGGTGATTTTCTCGCCCTGTGTGTAGAGTTCGACGAGTGCGTCTTGGTCGAGAGCGATGACGCGGCCAAGGTTGGGGGTGCGCTGGGATTCGACGAGTGCACGTTGCGTATTCGTGTCGGTGACAACGAATCGGATATCCGAGTTTTCGAGGATCCATCGCACCTGTTCGGCTGAGTCGGACTCGTAGATGGGCACGACGACGAGTCCGGCGCTGAGCGCAGCCATGTCAATGAGGCTCCACTCGTAGGACGTCGCACCGAAAATGGCGATTGCGTCGCCCTCGTTGAGGCCTTCGGCGACGAGTCCGCGGGCAACCGCGTCGATATCAGCGAGGTAGGCGGTGGTGGTCATCGGCTTCCACTGGCCGAGGTTTGCCTGGCGCTCGATGCAAATCTGGTCGGGATGCTTTTGCTGGCGTCGGGTGAGGAGCCAGGGGATGTTCATCCAGGATTCGATCTCGACTTTGCGTTTTTCGCTGGCGACGCCGTCGCGACGTTTCTTGACCATGATTGCCCTATCGTTGAAAGGAACTCGACAATGTTACGTTACCGTAAGTTAATGGGTTGGGGAGGGATGCGTGCGTGGGTTGTCTCACAATAGTACACAGGTCAAGGCGGGCAAGTTAGGCTCGCTACCCCGATAGGCACGCTAGGCTTGACCCATGAAGATTGCACGACTTTCACTCGACCAGGGCCCGCGCTTCGCTGTCGTTGACGAGGCCAGTGGCGCCTACCATGTTCTCGCCGATGACCCGATGTATGCCGGCATTTCTCCAACCGGGCAGATCGTGTCCGCGGAGGATGCCAACCTCGTGGCTCCGATGCTGCCGCGTTCGAAGGTGATCGGTTTCGGTGATAACTACAACCGTCCCGACTATCGGCCAGACCCGACGACGGTTCCGACCACCTTCCTCAAGCCCAACACCGCTGTGGTGGGGCCAAATGTTCCGATCGTGGCCCCGAAGTGGTCGGGCAACATTATTCACGAGGCCGAGCTGGCGGTCGTTATCTCGCGCCTGTGCAAGGATGTGCCGGTCGAGCGTGCGAACGAAGTGATCTTCGGCTACACGGTGGGTAACGACGTTGCCGACGGGGTGACTCAGAAGTCCGATCTTCAGTGGGCGCGCGCCAAGGGCTTCGACACCTCGTGCCCGGTGGGTCCCGTGATCGTCACCGATCTAGATGTTTCTGACCTGGAGATCACACTGTCGGTTGACGGAGAAGTGAAGGGCCGTGGTACGACGGCCGACCTCGCACGATCCGTACCTGAACTCATCGCCCTTGCTTCGTCAATGTTCACCCTCCTGCCCGGCGACATTATCCTCACCGGCGCCGCCTTCCCCTCGATCCCGGCTGGGCCCGGCACCGAGGTGACATGTGCGGTTGAAAGAATCGGACAGTTACGAAACCCCGTCGTCTCGGACGAATAGACGCCTCCGGCTAGAGCAAATCCGTCGAGGGTAAGTCCGGCCAGGGTAACTCGCGGCATGATGGCCGATCAGCGGCGTTGGGTGCTACGCGCCCAACGCCGTTTCGATGCCCGCAATCGCCTGTTCGAGCACAGGGCGTGGGGTGGCGAGAATGACGCGCACGAAATTGTCGTAGCCGGCCCCACAACTGCTGCCAGGGGTGGTAGCCACCCCAGCATGCTCCTGCAGCCAAACATCCACCGGGCGCGTGACGATCCCTGCCTCCACGGCACCCGTGAAATCGAGCCAGCCAATATAGGTGCCTTCCATGTGGGGCATCTCCACCCCGGGCCAGCGCGCCACTGCGGCTTCCATGAGGTCCCGGTTGCCGCGCAGGTAACTGAGCACCTCCTCGCGCCACGGCCCGCCCTCGCGGTAGGCGGCGATCGTGGCGGCCGCGCCAAGCGTCGACGTTGTGGCGGCCGCCCAATCGAGGTGAGCACCGAGGCGGGCAACAAGGTCTGGATTTGTGATGATGAGTTGGGCGCATTTCAACCCCGGGATGTTCCATCCCTTCGATGCGGCCACGGCCATGACGGTGTGCCGCGCTGCGGCGTCGTTGACCGAGGCGTACGGGACGTAGTCGCCGTCGAGGACGAAAGGCGCGTGGATGTCGTCGGCAAACACGATCGCCTGCGGGAACTTGGCCACCACCTGCGATAGTGCTTCCAACTCGGCGCGTGTATAGACCCTTCCCGTGGGGTTGGCCGGGTTGACCAGAAGAAGAGCCTTGGCGCCGGCGGCAAATCCCGCGTGAATGCCCTCGAGGTCGAGTTCGTAGCGGCCCCCGGAGTGGCAGGGCACCTCGATCATCTCTCGGCCCATGGCAGGAATGAGATGCGTGAACCCCATGTAAGCCGGGGTCGGCAGGAGGACGGGCGAGTCCGGCGTCGTGAGCGTCTCGATGACGAAGCGTGCCGAAGAAACGACGTCGGGCACTGCATAAACCGAATCTGGATCGGGGGAGAAGGAAGAAACAGAGCCTAGCCACTGCGCTGTGGCCGTCTGCAGGGCTTTCCGGTCAGTATCGGAACGGTAGCCAATTCCGGGCGAATCGGCGAAGCGGTGAATCACACCGCGAACGGGCTCGGCGAGTCCCAAATCCATTTCGGCGACGAACATTCCTATCTGGTCGGGAAACGTGCTCCACTTCAGGGAGCCGGACGCGCGAAGCTGGTCGATGGTGATCTCGTCGAAATTCATGTTTCTACTCTAACCGGAGTAATCTAGAGGCACTATGAGCACTGAAGCATCGAATGTTCGCGTACGTTTTTGTCCCTCGCCAACCGGCCTTCCCCACGTGGGAATGGTGCGTACTTGTCTCTTCAATTGGGCATACGCTCGTCACACCGGTGGCACCTTCGTCTTCCGTATCGAGGATACGGATGCACAGCGTGATTCGCAGGAGTCCTTTGACCAGATCATTGATTCCCTGACGTGGCTCGGCCTCGACTGGGATGAGGGCATCGGCGTCGGTGGACCACACGAACCTTATCGGCAAAGCGAGCGCATGGACATCTATGCCGACGTCGCCGCCAAGCTCCTTGAGGCGGGCTTCGCCTACGAGTCATTCTCGACTCCGGAGGAAATCGAAGCGCGTCACAAGGCCGCCGGACGTGACCCGAAGCTGGGCTACGACGGCTTCGACCGCGACCTGACCGAGGAGCAGAAGGCGGCCTTCCGCGCCGAGGGCCGCCAGCCCGTGCTACGCATTCGCATGCCCGACGAGGATGTGACCTTCACTGACCTCGTGCGCGGCGAGATCACTTTTAAGGCCGGATCCGTGCCGGACTACGTCATCATGCGTGGCAACGGCCAGCCGCTCTACACGCTGACCAACCCCGTTGACGATGCGCTCATGGAAATCACCCACGTCCTGCGCGGTGAGGATCTTCTTTCGTCGACGCCGCGCCAGATCGTCCTGTACGACGCGCTCAAGGCGATCGGGGTGGCTAAGGGGACTCCGCTGTTCGGCCATCTTCCCTACGTGATGGGCGAGGGCAACAAGAAGCTGTCCAAGCGAGACCCGGAGGCCAACCTTCTGCTCCACCGCGACCGTGGCATGCTGCCCGAGGGCTTGCTCAACTACCTTGGACTTCTGGGCTGGTCGATTGCTGCTGACCGCGACCTCTTCGGGCGTGAGGAGATGGCCGAGGCGTTCGACGTCGCAAACGTCAACCCCAACCCCGCCCGCTTCGACGACAAGAAGTGCGTGGCGATCAACGCCGAGCACATCCGCATGCTCGACGTGGAGGATCTGCGCGGGCGTCTCGTGCCCTTCCTCAAGCGCGACGGCTTCATCGACGCCGACTCTTTCGAGACCGCCGACGCCGAAACGCAGCGTCTTCTTGACGCCGCGGCTCCGCTCGTTCAGACCCGCATCCAGTTGCTCGGCGAGGCACCGGCTCTGATGGGCTTCCTGTTCAAGAGCGCCGATGAGGTTTCCTACGACGAGAAGGCTGTGGGCAAGCTCCGCGACTCGGCACCCGCCGCCCTCGACGCCGCCATCGCGGCGTTTGAGGGACTTGCTGAGGAAGCGTGGAATGCCGAGACGATCAAGGCTGCCGTAGATGAGCAGGTCGTGGCCGGGCTCGAGCTGAAGCCTCGCTTCGCGTTCCAGCCGCTTTTCGTGGCGATGACGGGCACAAACGTCTCCTTGCCCGTTGTCGATTCGATGGCCATCCTGGGTAAGGACGAGACGCTGACGCGCCTGCGTCGCTTCCGCGCAACACTCTAAGCGAACGACGACGAAAAGCGTCGGGCCGGTGGCCCGGCGCTTTTCTGTGCCTGCCGGCCGGTGTTAGCAGACGGGGTCAGTCTGCGCGTATTTACCACCGTAGGAGGTGGACGTCAGCGCTCTGGGGCCGACCGCCGGTCGGTGGGATCGACGAGGTAAACGGTGGACCCCGGCGTCCACCCCGTGATCATCGCGGTGCCGTGACCAGCGGGGGTTTCCACCCGCACGGGCACGTAGGCCACGGCGAGTGCAGCCGGCACGCTCAAGCGAACTCCGTCGTAATCGGCGCCAAGACGCGCCCAGTCGATGACGAATTCGATGGGTGCCATGATTCCCGCCCACTCGGGCGCCAGGCGCGTGGTGCGATCGGCGTCGGCGAATCGAGCGGGGTAGCGTTCGACGAGTTCTCCAACGTCCGCGATGCTCGCGATCTCGAACACGCGCAGATCCTCCCGGAGAGGGGCGTACGGATGGTCGACGGCGACGTCTCCGGCGTCGTCACCAAAAACCTCGCAGGTCGATTCGATCGCCCCGGGAGGTGAGTGGGGTACGTCGTCGGCGAAAACGGTGGCGTCAACCTGATCGTAAGCGACCCACGACGCGATCGGGATCTGAGAAGTCACCCACCACTTGTAATCGTCAATGACGGGCACGTCGGCGGAGACCTTGCGGGTGGCTGCGGAGCGGGCGGTGTGGACGTGGGCAGAACGCGGGCGGCCCTGCCAGGATTCGAGGCCGGGCAGGGCTAGCAGGCAGCTGAGGAGTGCATCGGCGGTCGAGCGCTGGCTCGGCGTGGCGAGCGAATCCACGGCACGTAATTCGAAGGACGAGAATGCGTATGCCACGGTGAAGTCTGAGACCGCCCGCTGAACCATGTCAGACGTGACGACCCCGGCGTCGAGCGCAGCGTCTATCCAGGCGATGGCGGCGTCTTGGTAGCGGCGGACGAAGGCTGTCACGGCCTCGAACGTGGGAGGAGGAGCTTCCGGGAAAACGCCGCCGGTGGTCTGACCTACAACGGTGGAAAGCGCGGAAGAGGCCGCACTTGCGCCCACCGCCGGGGGCAACAGAGAGGGGAATGGACACACGGGCAACCCGCGTGTCCACGCCGGGTCGGCGTTCGACGGCGCGAACGGGTTGGCGCCGAGCTCTACGAATTGGTTGAGCATACTGAGGACGACGCCGCGGCCCTGAATCCCGGGATAAACCATGAGTTTGCATGAATGCCACTCGCGCATACGATTCTTCACCGGCCACATGTCTATTCCTCGGGGGAGACGACGTGTCGGACGAGGAGCTGGAAGAGGTAGAGCGTCAGAGCCAGCCCGATGATGAGGTAGAAGCCTACGATCGCGAACCAACGCTCTGGCACGACGACGGCGAGTGCCGCGGGCAGGGCGAGCATCGTCACGCCAACCAAGGTGCGCGGCAGGAAGCGCAGTGCCGCAAGAGCCGAGTTGGTAAACGCCGTCGTGAAATTCCTGGGACGCTTCGCTTCAAAATAGAAGAGCCACAAGCTGATGCCCGCGACGATCAGCGCTGCGGACATGAGGCCTGCACGGAAGGCGAAGTCGACATTAGCCCCGACCTCGACCGCGTCCAGCATGAGCCATTCGAGGAGCCCGAGAGAGCCAAGTAAAACGGTGATCAGCCACCATAGCGTAGATGTCTTCACGTGTTTCGTGAACTGGGTGAGGAATGTGCGCGCCGGCTGAGAGCCTTCTTCCTGGACGAGTTGTGCGATCACGTAATTCGCGGCTCGGAACGAGGCTCCTGCAGTGAGGAGCGGGAGCGAGGTCAGGATCATCAGCACGTTGACGACGACGATGTCTGCGGCCAGCGCCAGTGACTGGTAAAGACCCGATTCTGGATTCATGGAAGCCCTCCCACGGTCGATTCTGCTTCGATTAGCGTAGCCGGGAGGAGAACATGGCGATGAATAGGGCCACGCATGCGTTCGAACAGCACATGGCAGGTTTCCTCGGCGATGGCTTGGATCGGTTGAGCAACCGTCGTCAAACGGGGAGAGAGGAATTGAGTGATTCCCACCCCGTCGAAGCCCGTGACGGCCATATCTTGGGGAACCTTGAGCCCGGCGTCATGAAGCGCACGCAACGCCCCGACGGCGATCACGTCCGACATACCGACGATGGCGCTTGCACTTGCCCCGCTGGAGAGGAAATCGTGAGTCACCTGGCGTCCATATTCGTAGGAATACGACGAGGTTCCACTCTTGCCACGCAAAAGCAGGCGAGGGTCGGGATCGATCCCACGGGCTTGCATCGCGCGGACGAAATGTTCCATGCGGCTCGTGCCGATGGAATCTTCCCCGGCTGCCGGCCCCAAAAAGGCGATCCTTTCGTGACCGAGGCCGAGGAGGTGGGCGACGATGAGGTCGATGGCCTGCGCGTCGTCAACGGCCACGCTCGAATAGGACTCGCGATCGGCGCCGAGGATTTCCGGCACTGTGCACAGAACCGAGGGAACGTCGACTCGCTCCCACCCCTGCGCGCCCGCGCCGCGCCAGCCGCCGAGCATGATGAAACCCGAGACTCGGTAGCTCGCGGCGAAATCGAGATATGCGCCGATCTCGTCGTCATTGTGCAGGACGCGAATGGTTGACACGACATAACCGTGCTCGCGTAGGCATCGCTCAATCGGCTCGAGGAGCTCCGTAAAGAACGGGTTGGCAGGTCCCTTGATGACGACGCCGATCATGTTCGATGTTGTGCGCCGGAGCGACTGCGCCGAACGGTTGGGGGAATACCCCAGGAGGCTGGCTGTACGCAGAATGTGGTTTTGCGTGACGGGGGAAACGCCGGCAGCGTCGTTGAGCGCGCGCGAGACCGTTGTAATCGATACGCCGGCGGCTCGCGCCACATCGCGGATCGTCACGCTCATGTTGCCTCCCCGAGGTGGTTGGGGGCGGGCTGCGGCACCCACCCCCAACTGGTTAGCCCTTGACCGCGCCTGCGGCCACACCTTCAATGATGTACTTCTGGGCGAAGAGATAGAAGACCACGATCGGGACGATTGCCAAGACTAGCATGGCCATCAGGGCGCCCATATCACGGTTTCCATTGGAACCGACGAGGAACTGTACCACGATCGGGATCGTGCGGTATTGCGAGCTTGGGCCGAGAACGAGGTTGGGAAGCAGGAAGTCATTCCAGATCCACATCGCGTTCAAGATCGCCACCGTGATCGCCGTTGGCTTGAGCATTGGCAGAACCACGCGGAAATAATTCTGAAGCGGGCTGCAGCCGTCGATCATGGCCGCCTCCTCGATCTCCAACGGAATCGACTTAACGAATCCCGCGAACATGAAGGTGGATAGGCCCGCGCCAAATCCGAGGTAAAGAACCACCAAGCCGGCCGGGTTGCTCAGGCCCAGGGAGTCGGCAATTTTGACCGTGGGGAACATCACCATCTGGAACGGAATCACCATCGAGAACACGAGGACCAGATAGATGAGGTTCGTCCACCAGGTCTTAATGCGCGTGATGTAATAGGCGGTCATCGACGAGAAGAAGAGGATCACCACCACCGAGCTGACCGTGATCACGAACGACCAGAAGATGGCCCACTGCGTTCCCGAAAGCGCGAGGCCAGTCCTGTAGTTCTCGATGCCCACAAACATGTCGCCTAGCGGGAGCGAGAACGGGTCGTTCGAAATCGAGAACTTCGCCTTGAAGGAGTTCAACAAAATGAACAGGATCGGGCCGACGAATACGAATGTGAGAAACACCAGCAGGATATAGATAAGGGCCTTGCCAACGGTGAAACGCCCCGTCCGCGTCGTTGTGTCAATTCTGGTCTTCGCGGGGTTGGGCGCCTCGCTCGGATCGGTTTGGGGAACAACTGCGATACTCATGCTTCGACCTCCCTCGAACGAGTCGCGCGGAGTTGGAACATGGCGAGTACAACGACGACGACGACGAAGATCACTGCCTTCGCCTGCGCGACGCCTTCTTGGCCAACCTCGAAGAACATGGAGTTGACGATATTGAGCGCGACCATCTCGGTCTGATCAAGAGGCGCTCCCGCGGTCAATGCCAAGTTTTGGTCGTACATCTTGAACGTCGAGGACAGTGTCAAGAAGAGACAGATGGTGATAGAGGGCATCACCATCGGGATTGTGACGTGCCGCAAGACCTGCCAACGGCCCGCCCCATCCAATTGCGCGGACTCAATCAACTCCGGCGGAACATTCTGGAGGCCGGCTATGTAGATGATCATCATGTAGCCGATGAGCTGCCAGTTGATCAGAACGACGAGGCCGAGGTATCCGTACTTCCAGTTGGAAATGATCGTGGTCGCGTATTGTACGAGAACCGCGTTGAACAACACCTGAAAGGTGTATCCAAGGACGATTCCGCCAATCAGGTTGGGCATGAAGAATACGGTTCGGAAAAAGTTGGTTCCGCGAAGCTTGCGCGTGAGCAGCCAAGCGATAGCGAATGCGAAAACGTTGACCGTGACAATCGATACGATCGCCACGAGCACAGTGAAGACGAATGCGCTAGTGAAACCACTGCGCGCTCCGAAAGCGTCCTGGTAGTTCTGCAATCCCACGAATTGTGCATTCGTGATCGTCGTGAATTCGGTGAAGGACAGAGCTAGACCGATGATAAAGGGGACGAAGAATGCGATCGCAAAAGCGATGAGCGTTGGGAGCAAAAAGACCGGACCATACTTTTTTAAAGCGGATCTCATCAGGCTTCCTATCAAAGGCAGAGGGCGGGGAGATGTTCGCCCCGCCCTCCGAGCTTTTACTTCTTCTCAGCAGCCCAAGCATCCACGAAGGTCTTGGCAACTGCCGACCATTCCATGTTGCCCGAGGCATATTGTGCGAGCGCCTGCGCGAACTGATCCTTGAAGTTCTGCGACGGGTAGGTGGTGAACACCCACGGAACGTTCGTGACGGCGTCGTTCGTGAGGTAACGCTGAATCTCCTTGGCAAGTGGGTCGGTGGGGAACTCGTCCTTGCCGAACGTCTTGAACGGAGCCATGAAGCCAAGGTCCTTGACCACGAATTGCTTGCCCTTCTCGGAAGAGAACAGCCAGTTGACGAAGTCGATGGTGGCCTTCTGATCAGCCTCGGAGGCCTTGGCATTGATCGCCATGAATGCCTCGGTGCCGATGGCGAGGCCTTGCTTGGCATCGTCGGGCATGCCGGTGTAGATCGGGAGGAACTTGATCTTATCCTCCTTAACGACGTTGCCTGCAACCTCAGAAATCTGCGACCAAGCCCAGTTGCCGTTCTGAACCATTGCCGCCTTTCCGGTGGCGAATTCAGCCATCGAATCGGAGACGGTCTTTGACGGCGTCAGGGTCTTCTCAATCGTGGAATCGGTGAGGTAAAGCTCGAAGATGTTCTTGAAGTTCTCGTTGTACTTGAAATCGACTGCCTGCTTGTCCGTGACGTTGTCAGCCTTGTATTCGTAGTACATCGGGATGTTCGACAGATGGGTCTGCCAACGCCATTCCTCGCCCGGTGCCAGGGAGGTAGAAGCGAAGACTCCATCAATTCCGAGCTCGGCCTTCTTAGCCTGCATGTCATCGGCGACAGCCTTGAGCTTGTCGAAAGTAGTGACCTCATCCATGGAGGTCGCCTTGGCTCCATCCATCGCAAAGTACTTATCCATGATCTCTGCGTTATAGATGATGCCGTAGCCCTCAATTGCGAGCGGAACGCCGTACGTCTTGCCGTCTCCACCCTTGAGCGCGAGGTTATCCTCGGTGAGGTTCTTGGTGAACTCCGCATCGGAGATATCGGCCGCATAGTCCTTCCATACCGACAGGCCAACCGGGCCGTTAATCTGGAAGAGGGTTGGAGGAGCGGACTTCGTGATTTCCGTCTTGAGAGTCTGCTCGTAGGTGCCCGAAGCGGCGGTGGCGACCGTGACCTTCACGCCGGTCTCTTCGGTATATGCCTTTGCGATGGTCTGGTATGCCGCCTCCTGCTCAGGCTTCCAGTTCAGGAAGTAGACCGAGCCAGCGCCGTCATTACCCTTGCCCTTATCGTCTGACGAGCAACCTGCCAGCCCGGCAAGTGCAATGCCGCCTGCGGCGATGAGCGCCAGAATCTTCTTCGTAGATGCCATTGTGGCGTCCTCCTAGGTTCCATGACCGAGAAAATCGACCATCATCGGAAACGCCCTGCGACACTACTTCGCGGCGCACGATACGAAAACGTTTCCGTGATCCACCTAACGTACACCTTTTGGGGTGTTGGTGCGAGTTGTGGCGCCGGGCAATTTGGGCGTGTATGTGGGAGTGGGTGGCTGGCGTGGCAAGGGTTTGGGCGGGGTGCTGTAGCTGACGTTAGGGTGACTCCATTCACTCAAATGGATTTGCGCGGGAGGGGGTCGGTGCGTAATATATTTACTCGTTGCACTCCTTCGGGATGTCCGCCATGGGGTATGGTGTAATTGGCAGCACGAGTGATTCTGGTTCATTTAGTCTAGGTTCGAGTCCTGGTACCCCAGCGAAACGGTCGCTATGTTGATCGTTTTCATGCGGAAGTTTCCGCATGTAATAGGCCCCGTTCGTCTAGCGGCCTAGGACGTCGCCCTCTCACGGCGGTAACACCGGTTCAAATCCGGTACGGGGTACGAAATGGCTCTGAGCGTAGTCTCGGAGCCATTTTTGCGTGCAGTCAACGATCTTGCTGGTGGCGGCTTCGGAGTGTGATTGAGGTCGCGCTTCCTGGATTTTTCGGATCGACAATCCTTGTGTAGAGTAAAACCCGACGACGAATCGTCAAGGCCCCGTTCGTCTAGCGGCCTAGGACGTCGCCCTCTCACGGCGGTAACACCGGTTCAAATCCGGTACGGGGTACAGATCGGCTCCGAGCTTCGGCTCGGAGCTTTTCTTTTTCTGAGTTGCCGATGCGCCCGCGCTGCTCGTGCCGGGGCTTGGTCTCGCCCGCGCTGTACCAAAAAGATTGCCGCTGTATTAATCTGCGCGGGAGATTCAGGGGGTCGATGCATCATTTTTTAACAACTCGGCCAGTGTCTCACGTGGGGTCATTCCGTTCAAGACAACTCGGGCTCGGTCGTTGAGTTCGTCTTGGACGAAAGCGACTTCCTCGTCGGTGATGTCAGCGAAGTTAGTTCCCTTGGGGAAGTATTCACGAATATCACGATTCAGGCGTTCATTCGACGGACGCTGCCACGGGCTATGCGGGTCAGCGAAGTAGACCTTGATATTGGTATCGACCTTGAACTGGGCTACCTGCGCCATCTCACTACCTTGATCCCAGGTGATCGAGGAGAAGGCCTTACTGGGCAAGGTCTGAACCATCTGGGTCAGTTTCTCAATCACGGTCGGTGAATCATGGCTCACCCCAAGACGAGCGATCAGCAAAAACCGTGAAGAGCGCTCGACTAGGGTGATCAGCGCTGTGTGCTTGCCCTTACCACCACCGATAATTAAATCTCCTTCCCAGTGACCTGGCGTCAGGCGCCCATCGACCTCGTGGGGGCGCAAATCGATTGAAGCGCCCTCGACCCACGTCTTACGCCCGCGCCCGGGAGTGCCAGCAAGAGCAGAACGAGCAATACGCCGTTGACGACCCGAACGCAGTCCTTTCTCCCGTTTAAGCTCTTGCCGTAATGCCCCACCCCCGTGAACATACAAAGCCTGATAAATCGTTTCATGAGACACACGCATCTGCCGATCATCTCCATAATCATGACGCAAACGAACACTGATTTGCTGGGGAGAATAACGCTTATTTAACAGCTCAACCACCTTCTGACGCAGCGCCACATGGGTAGTAAGCTTGCCCGGCTTAGGACGAGAACGACGCTGATGAGCGCACTGATGAGCCCAGCGAGCATCATAAGAACCATCAGGAAAAGCACCACGATTAATCTCACGCGTCACCGATGACGGACTACGCCCCAAACTTAAAGCGATCTGCCGAGCCGACTTACCATCAGCTAACCCCAACCCGATCGCCACGCGCTCTTCAAGCGTCATACGCCGGCCTCGACCAACCCTGCCATTACCAACCCGGTCAACACTGGCCACGACCGTGGCCCCACCAACACGGCCCCGTTGCAAAACTTCAACCATAGGCCCCAACATAGCCTGTTTCCCACGAACCCAGTTCGGACTATGACCAACCCGTTTCGCGATCTCGGCAACCGGCAAGCCCTCAGCCGTCAACTGCCACACCCGTACCCTAGCAGCCGCACGAGCCTGCGCCGGCCCACCCTGCCCACGGACCAACACTAAACCCGCCCCACGAGCCCAGACCTGAACCGAGTGACAATTAACCTTCAACTCACGAGCAACACTTGCACACGAACGCCCAGAAGCAACCAAGGCCACCGCATGATCACGAAACGACTGCGAATAAGGCCGAATCGGCGATCTACCAACCATTCAACACACTCCAAAAAGTAGTGCATTGACCCCTGGAACCTACCCGCCAGATTAATACAGCACGGACCAGCTTAATAGGGCCGGAGCGGGCCCAAGGCCGGAGCGGACCCAACAGCCGGGCCAGCCCCAGCAGCCCCAGCGCCCCTAGGCCAGCCCGCGGCGCTCGAGCAGAGCCTCGGCGCGTGGGCCGCGGCCGCGAACGGCCTTGAATGATTCCATCGGGTCGCGCGAGTTGCCGCGTGAGAGGAGCTCGTCGGCGAGTTTGCGACCGGCAGCACGGTTCAGCCCGCCGTCGCCGTCGAGGGAAGCCTCGCCACGGAACCAGTTCTCGAGGTCGCCGACGAGGACTTCGGCCCACATGTACGAGTAGTAGCCGGCGTCGTAGCCGCCGCCGAAGGTGTGGGCGAAGTACGCCGAACGGTAACGCGGCGGAACGAGCTCGTGGTAGATGTCGAAGTCCTTGAGAGCCTTTTCCTCGAAATCTTCGAAGTCGGCCACTTCGGTGGGAACTTCGGACGATCCGAGTCGGTGCCATGCTTGGTCGACGAGGGCGGCGGCAAGGAACTCGGTGGTGGCGAAGGCCTGGCCGAAGGTCGCGGCGGCCGTGAGCTTGTCTGCCATGTCGACCGGGAGCGCCTCGCCCGTCTGGTAGTGCCGTGCGTAGGACGCCATCACCTGCGGGTTGTATGCCCACATTTCGTTGAGCTGGGAGGGAAGTTCGACGAAGTCACGGGGGACCGCGGTGCCGCCTAGGCTGCGGTACTTCGTCTGGGACAGCATTCCGTGGAGCGCGTGGCCGAACTCGTGGAAGACGGTGATGACGTGATCCCAGGTCAGTAGACAGGGCTCGCCGTCGGCGGGCGGCGCGAAGTTGCAGTTGTTAAGAATGACGGGCTTGAGGCCGTCGTGGGCTGAGCCGTCCACCGCGGAGTTCATCCACGCGCCGCCCGACTTACCCTTGCGTCGGAAAAAATCAGCCTGGAAGAGCGCGATTCCGTTGCCGTTTTCATCGAAGACTTCCCAGGTCTTGCAGCTATCGACCCAGCCGGCGATGTCGGCCCGCGGCTTGAAGGTCAGACCGTAGAGCTTTTCGGCTGCGAAGAAGATGCCTTTTTCCACGACGTTCGTCAGCTCGAGGTACGGCTTGAGCGCCGAGTCATCGAGGCCGAGTTCGGCGCGTAGCTTCTCTTGGTAGTAGGTGTAGTCGGAGGCGCTGAGCACGACGCCGTCGGTGGCGGCAAGCGCCTCGAGCTTGGCACGGTCTCTCTCAACTGCCACCAGGGCCTTCGGTGCGACGGAGCCGAGAAGGTCCACGATGGCCTGCGAATCCTTGGCCATCCCCGCATCGGCGACTGCTTGTGCGTGGTGAGGGTATCCGAGCATCTCGGCGCGCTGAGCGCGTAGGCCCGCAATCTTAAGCACGAGTTCACGGGTATCGGAGGATTCGTGCGCGCCCAGACCGCGGCTGACTGATGCGGCAAGGACGGCTGCACGCGCCTGCGGCTTGGTGAGCTCGACCTGCAGGGTCTGGTTGGTGAAGTTGTCGAGCGGGAAGCTGTAGCTTCCGTCCTCCTGGCGTGCCGCCTCAATGCGCTTTTCGTCGAGGCCAGCCAGGTCGGCGTCGTCGGTGAACACCGCAGCGTTGTCGTCCATGGCCTTGATGACGCGCTGGGAGAATTCCACCTCGAGAGAGGACAATTCCGAGTCGATTTCGCGCAGGCGGGCCTTGTCGGCGTCGTTCAGTTCGATGCCGGAGCGCTTGAACTGGTCGAGCTGCTCGGTGACGTAACGGGTGGTTTCCGGGTCGAGCCCGGCGAGGTCAATCGCGGCGAATCGATCGTAGATGCGCTTGTCCAAGCGGAAGGAGTTGGCATGCTCGGAAAGCAATGGGAGGATTTCGCTCTGGACTGCGTCAAGCTCGTCGCCACCGATCGAGCTCATGAGCGTGAACGCGGCGTTGAGTGCGAGGGAGAGCGGGAGGCCGGCGTCCTCCAGCGCGTCGACGGTGTTGGCGGCCGTGGCCGGCTCGGTGCTGGTAGCAATCCGCTCCCATTCTTGGCGCTCGGCCTCCATGAGCTCCGTGACGGCCGGCACGATATGTTCGGGTTTGATGGCCGCCCAGTCGGGAACCATGTAGGGCAGGGTGGATGTGGTCAGAAGTGGATTATTCGTCATGAGAACCATCCTACTTTTCGTGATCCCGTTTCCCCAGTTGAGACGTTGACCGCCTTTTCAAGCCGCCGTTTTCCCAGTAGCCCGGAAGCCGTAGTCTTAGGAGGTGGATATCCTTCTTGCACTGACTCCCGTCCTCTTCATGGGCCCGCTCGGCATCGCTCTCGCGTTGGTCGGCGGAACGATTCGCCAGCAGACAGCGGGAGAGCTCGCGGGCGCGCTCATCGTTGCAACGATTGCGTTGCCGTTCCTCAACCCGCAATGGACCGCGGTGTCCTTCTGGGTGCCTTTTGCGGGCGGCGTGACCTGCGCGATCGGCATCGCCATGCAGCTGTATTCGTTCCGGCTCGTGGGCGTCTCGCGCACGATGCCGATTTCCACGGGGCTGCAGATCATCATCACGGGCCTGGGAGGCGTCATCCTCTTTAACGAATGGGCCACGCCGATCGGCACGATTCTGGGATTGGGAGCGATGGCCATGATCATTGTGGGCATTGCGCTGACCAGCTACTCGGAGCACGACCACGTGGACCATGCGACGATCGACCCGGCAGCCACGATCGATGAAGACGATCCGAGCGGCGGCGTTTCTGCGAAGGTCGTCGATAAGGCAACCATGCGCAAGGGCCTCATCGTCAATGTGGTGGCAGCCTTCTTACTCTGTGGGTACATGGTGTGGATGCGCTGGGAGGCTATCGACTACCACGAGTTCATATTCCCGTTGGCGTTGGGCATGGCGGTGGGCGCGTTCGGCGTCGCGCTCGCGTGGCGCGATGGCCATCCGTTGTTCGACCGCACGTTCCTCAAACTCCTGCTCATCCCGGGCTTGATGTTCGGGGTTGGGGTGATGCTCATGCAGGTTGCCAACCAAGTGGTGGGCGTAGCAACCGGTTTCACGCTCTCACAGGTGGGCGTAGTGGTCTCGGTCTTTGGCGGAATCGTTTGGCTGCACGAGTCAAAGACTCGCAAGGAGCTCGCGGCTTCGTGGCTCGGTGTGCTCCTCGTGTTGGTCGGCGCAGCGCTCATCGGATACACGAAGAGCCTCGTATAGACGTCAATCTCCGGCCTCGGCCCCGGCCCGTCATCCCAAACTCCCAACAGTGGCGATGCAGTGGCGTGACATAATTCTGGTATGGGTATCATTTCCGGCATCATCGAGTTCATCATCGATGCGACCTTCATCTCGGACCTCCTCGATTTCCTCCTGCGGCCGTTTCGCTCCGCCAAACCTGTCAAGAATCGCCCGCGATCACGCGCAACTTATGGGAACGATAGCGGAGCGCTTATCCTTGGGCAGGTCGTCACCGCGAGGCTGAAGGGGCACGGCACGTCGAAGGCTGTGGTCGTCGATCCCAACGCCGTCTACCTCGTCCGCCTCACCGACAGGCCCGGGCCCGGCGTTTTCGAGCTTTCCTCCCTGGAGCGCACGAAGGTGGGCCGGCAGTACGCCGTCGTGGGGGAGGTATTTGCCGCCAAGGAGAGTTGGTGCCGGGCTATCCGCGGTCAGAAGCGCCTCGGCAAGGCCGATTTTGAGCACCTGCAGGAGATGCTGCCGCGAGAGTAAAACGACGCCGTCAGCAGCCGCTTACGCACACAGCTTCCACAGCGGCAGAGCGGTTTAGATCACCAGAACGGCGAGGTTAGCCGATCGTGACGGGCGCCGCGTCGCGAGAGTGCCCGATCTGCGGCGCTTCCCACAGCTCGAGGCCGGTGATTTCGCGGACGAGACCGAGGGCACACGCGCGCTCGCCGGCCCTGTCGATGTCCGTCAGTTGGCCGAGGATCACGCCGGCGGCCCCGGTGAAGAGACCGATCTGTTTGAGGTATTCGGTGTAGGTGGCCACGGCCTTCATGCTCATCGTCATGCCCTCCAGCACAACAAGGTACGGCTCCTCAGGCGTGGGCCAATAGGAAGTTCCGCCGAGCTTGGAAAAGCAACGCAGATTACCGCCGATGATCGGTAGCGTAGGCAGCTCGCGCTCGCCGAGGACGTCAGGCACGATTCGTTCACCGGCCAGGATACGCTCGATATCGCGCGGCCCACGTTCGAGTGCGGTCCACGGATTCCACAGCGTCGTCGCATGCCCGCTCACGGCGACGATGGCGTTGACGATCGTCGAGAGGTCTGAATAGCCGACAAACGGTTTGGGATGTTCGCTCAGTAACTTCCAGTCGATGAGCGGAAGCACCTCGTTGGCAAGATCTCCGCCGGTGATGTCGAAGATGGCCTCGACGTCGTCGTCGAAGAAAAGCTCGTTGAGGAGCCCGGCGCGTGCACGCGGGTCTATCCGCCACACCGTCCCGTTGGAGGTGAATTGTTCGTGTCCCGCGAAGTGCTCGCGAAAACGGAGGTCCACCTCGTGGCCGGCCCCTTCGAGGAGCTTGACGAGGCTGGCGAACTTCTCGTTTCTCCAGCCGGTGGGTGGGTTGGAGCATCCGCTCAGTGCGATGACTGCCATCTGCGCCTCAGGAGAGGGCCTCGATGAGCGGTGTGGCGACGTCGGACCAGCGCCACTTCTGGTCCACCCACGTCCGGCCGGCCTCGCCCATGGCCTGCGCCCGCTTCGGATCCTGAAGGAGGTAGTCGAGCGCTGCGGTGATCGCCTCCACCGATCGGCCATTGACTACGAGGCCCGTTTCCCCATTGATCACGGCCTCCGGGGCGCCGCCAGAATCTCCGGCGACGACTGGCAATCCAGCCGCGTAGGCCTCCAAGTAGACGATGCCGAGGCCCTCGATGTCGAGCCCGCCGCCGCGGGTGCGGCACGGCATTGCGAAGATGTCCCCGAGCGAATAATGGGCCACGAGCTCGGTGTACTGCACCTCGCCGGTAAAGACGATCGAGGCCGACACAGGGGAGGCCGCGGCCATGGCACGCAGCTTGTCGCCATATGGCCCCTTGCCGACGATGACGAGTTTGGCCTGCGGGTGGCGTGCGACGACGCCCGGCCAAGCGTCGATCAGGCGATCTTGACCCTTGCGCTCAACAAGCCGAGAGATGCACACGACGACGGGCGCCTCATCCAGCCCGTACTGCGCGCGCAGGCGTTCACGCGCGGCGGCATTGAACGCGAACAGCTCGGGGTCGATGGCGCCGTGGAGTTGCATGATGGCGGTGTCACCGATGAAGGGCGCGAGGCGCTTGAGCGTCGCCTCGGTGAGGTAGGTCACCAGATCGGCGTCGCGAAAAACCTTGCGCAACATTTGGCGCGAGCCGGGTAGCATCGACCAACCGATCTCGTGGCCGTGCGTGGTGGAGATGACGCGATCGGCGCCGGCGGCGCGTGCGGCGTTTGCGAGCAAGCCCAGGGGAGCGGCCGCGCCAAACCAGACGTTCTTGACGTTGTGGTCCGCGACCAGGCGCTGCATCTCGCGTTTGACGGCTGGTGTAGGAAGCATCATCGTCCCCGGATAGCGCACGACGCCGTATGGCTGGGCCGCATCGTATCGCGCTGCCAACTCTGCCCCGCTGAGACCGTCCGCGGCGGGCGGCGTCGAGGCGTAGACGAGCAGCTGCTCAGGATCGAGTTGGCCGACGAAGCCTTCGAGGAAGGTCTGGATGCCTCCCGCCCGTGGAGGGAAGTCGTTGGTGACGAGGAGAGTCTTACGCATGGGCCTAGTCTAGCTGGCCGTTTACATCTCCGAGCGCTTGAGCACCTCAGTTAGGCGGTTTGCGGCGGTGACGACGGCGGCCGCGTGGTGGCGGCCAGGCTGGCGCCCCATGCGTTCGACGGGGCCCGAAATAGAAACGGCTGCAATGACGCGGCCCGAGGGTCCGCGGACGGGGGCGGAAATCGAGGCGACGCCCGGCTCGCGTTCACCGATAGACTGAGCCCAGCCGCGGCGTCGTACCGCTGACAGGATGGTGGCGGTGAACTCGGCGCCGTGCAGACCGCGGTGGAGCTTGTCGGGCTCTTCCCAAGCGAGGAGGACTTGTGCGCCCGAACCGGCGAGCATCGACAGGGTGGCGCCGACCGGGATCGAATCGCGCAGTCCCATGGATCGATCGGCGGCGGCCGCGCACACGCGCATGTCGTTTTGGCGGCGGTAAAGTTGGGCGGACTCGCCCGTGTGGTCGCGCAGGGCGGTGAGCACCGGGTTCGCTGCGGCCAGGAGGCGATCTTCGCCTGCGGCCGACGATAATTCAGATAGACGCGGGCCGAGCGTGAAACGGCCCTGCATGTCGCGCGCCACGAGGCGATGATACTCGAGCGCGACCGCGAGGCGATGTGCCGTCGGGCGGGCCAAATGGGTGGCCGTGACGAGTTGCGCCAGGGTAAGGGGGCCTGATTCAAGTGCACTCAAGACGAGCGTGGCTTTATCGAGGACGCCGACGCCGCTACCTGTTTCCTTCTCCATGAGCCGATCTTGCCATCTCACCAAATGAGATGCAAGCGGTGAAGTGTGAGACGTACTTAAAGTTGAGGGCATGAGCGGAACATTGGCAGAAAAAGTATGGCGTGACCACATCGTCAAGCGCGGCTACAATGGCGCTCCTGACCTGTTGTATATCGATCTTCAGCTGTGCCACGAGGTCACGAGCCCGCAGGCCTTCGAGGGCCTACGCGTGGCGGGGCGCCAGGTGCGGCGCCCGGACCTGACGATCGCCACCGAGGATCACAACACCCCGACCCTCGACATCGACCTGCCCATCGCCGATCCGACCTCGCGCACGCAGATCGACACGCTGCGAAAGAACGCCGAGGACTTCGGCATCCGCCTCCACTCGTTGGGCGACGCCGATCAGGGCATCGTCCATGTTGTGGGACCCCAGCTGGGCATCACCCAGCCGGGCATGACGATCGTCTGTGGCGACTCACACACTTCCACGCACGGCGCCTTCGGTGCCCTCGCTTTCGGAATCGGGACCTCACAGGTTGAGCATGTGCTCGCCACCCAGACCCTCCCCGTGGCGCCGTTTAAGACGATGGCCATTAACGTTCGTGGCAAGCTCAAGCCTGGCACCACCGCCAAGGACATCATCTTGGCGATCATCGCCAAGATTGGCACCAATGGGGGAGCCGGCTACGTGCTCGAATATCGTGGCCAGGCCATTTCCGAGCTGTCGATGGAAGCGCGCATGACGATGTGCAACATGTCCATCGAGGCGGGCGCACGTGCTGGCATGATCGCCCCCGACGAGACGACGTTTGCCTACCTCAAGGGCCGTCCGCACGCCCCCGAGGGCGAGGACTGGGATGCCGCCGTCGAGTATTGGCGCACGCTCGTCTCCGATGAAGACGCCGTGTTCGACGCCGAAGTCGACCTCGACGCCGACGGCCTCGAACCATACGTGACGTGGGGAACCAACCCGGGCCAGGGCGTTCCGATTTCTGCGACGGTACCCGACCCGGCCGACATGGTCGACGAAACCGAGCGTGCGGCCGCCGAGCGCGCCCTCGAGTACATGGGCCTGTCCGCAGGAACGCCCATCAGAGATATCAACGTGGACACCGTCTTCATCGGCTCGTGCACCAACGGCCGCATCGAGGACCTTCGCGCCGTCGCCGGCGTCGTGAAGGGCAAAAAGAAGCACGACGCCGTCCGGGTGCTCGTCGTACCCGGTTCGGCCCGCGTCCGCCTCCAGGCCGAGCAGGAGGGCCTCGATAAGGTCTTCCGCGACTTCGGGGCGCAATGGCGAAACGCCGGCTGTTCCATGTGCTTGGGCATGAATCCGGATCAGCTTGAGCCGGGCGAGCGTTCGGCGTCGACCTCAAATCGAAACTTCGAGGGCCGCCAAGGAAAGGGCGGGCGCACGCACTTGGTCTCTCCGCTTGTGGCGGCTGCGACGGCAATCGCGGGCCACCTGGCAACGCCGGCTGACCTCACGGAAGGGGAGTAGGCAATGGATAAGTTCATCACTCATACGGGCGTCGGAGTACCGTTGCGCCGATCGAATGTGGATACCGATCAGATCATTCCGGCCGTATTCCTCAAGCGCGTGGCGCGCACCGGCTTTGATGACGCGCTGTTTTATGCGTGGCGTAAGAATCCCGATTTCGTGCTGAATCAGGAGGCTTACAAGCGCGGATCGGTCCTCGTCGCCGGCCCAGATTTTGGCGCCGGTTCCTCGCGCGAGCACGCGGTCTGGGCTCTGAAGGACTATGGTTTCAAGGCCGTCCTTGCGCCCCGATTCGCTGATATCTTCCGGGGCAATGCAGGCAAGCAGGGTCTCGTGGCCGGCGTCGTCGCTCAGGAGGACATTGAACAGCTGTGGAAGATCCTCGAGACCGACCCGGGTACCGAGGTGATGGTGGATCTGGACAACCTCCTCGTGAGCGCCGGCGGATTCACGTGTCCTTTCCAGATCGACGACTACACGCGCTGGATGCTCATGGAGGGCCTTGACGATATCGGCCTGACCCTGCGCGACGAAGAACTCATCACCGAATTCGAAAAGAATCGCCCCAGCTGGAAGCCTCGCACGCTCCCCGCCAAGACTGAGCCGAAGTTTGAGGTGGTAGCCGCGCGCCCTGTCGGTGACGACGAGCCGTTGATGTAAATCGGGCTTTTCTCAGATGGGCACCTGTTCACATGCCGTAGCAAAGATAGGAATGTTATTCGTCTGAAGTGTGAGCTATTGGGCCCGACCCGGCAGTGGATACGGGGCGGGCCCAAGCTAGACATCGATGATGTTTGCGATACGCCTACCTAAATCTTGCTACGAGGCCAGTCGACTATCGTGTAGGCCTTCGCTTAGGCAGGTGGCGCCGGTACCCTAAGACTTAGGCATCATCACTCGAGAACGCGTTGCGCATCTTCATTGAAGCGTCGAAGAGGACCTTGTCAAGCAGATCGTCTGTCTCGCGCTGAAGCATATCGGCGATCGCCTGGTTGGTCTTTTCCATCAGCTCGCGGGCTCCCAGACTCACTTCACACGTACCGTCCATTCCCAGGTCGGACAACTGAGTATCGGTTTCCTTAATAAGGACGCGCGCTTGCGTACCAACAGCGAGCTGGTAACGGGCCACGTGTGCACTGCACTCATGGAAATGCGCATCGACGAGCGCCGCGATAATGCGGTTGTGCCAGTAATGGGCCTCCGTCGTTACGCGCCCCGAGGTGTCGGCAAGGTAGGACGGCGTCGTGCTCACACGCGGATAGAAAGGAACCATCGCGTTGAACGGCATCGACCCGAACGCCACCCAATGGAGCGGCTCCAGGCCGGGGCGCACGTTAAGCCCGCCCACCGACGTCGTGCGATTGATACCAACCGGACGGAACTTTCCACGGTGAAGGCCATGGCGTGCATAGGGATCGAATTCCGTGCCCTGATAGTGGTAGGCCATCGCATACTTGACCTCTTCCATCGGAATCTTGTGCTCGGGCACGCGGCACCACGGAATGTCATCCGACATGGGCGTGTAGTCGGCGTTCGGGCCATCCCACACGGATGAGCGCGGATTGAAATGGCGCTGCAACCCCCACGCGCGCGGAGTGTTATAGGTGTGGTCAGAATCCGAGTGCGACCCGAAGGCTAGGCGCGGATTGAAATCCGAACCCAAGGTGAGATCCAGATGGTTATCCGCGACAAACTCACGCATGTCGGCCGAGCACATAAAATCGCGCTGTTCGCCGAAGGCATCGGCAAAATCGAGAGCGTCGAGCCCGAGCTGGTTCGGGATAACGGCGTAGCAATCGTCCGGCACGCGGCGCGCCATCCAATGATGCCCGCCGACGGTCTCCAACCACCAGACCTCATCGGCGTCGGCAAATGCGATGCCGTTCATTTCGTAGGTGCCATATTCCTCGAGCAGGGAACCGAGGCGGCGCACGCCCTCGCGCGCAGAGTGGATATACGGCAAGACGAGGAGAACGAGGTCCTCCTCACCGATGCCACCCGGAGTGTCACCCTCGGCGACGACGAGCGGATCGGCGGCCAACACCCGCTCATTAGAGGTCAAGGTCTCGGTCGCCGACATCGCGATGCCCGCGGCATTGATTCCAGCGTTCGGCCATACCCCCTTGTGCTGGACAGCATCCGGCATACATGTGTAAGACATCGGATCGTCCGGAAGCGTGACGGAGACCCGGGACTGTGTCGAGGTGTAGGTACGCGGCTGATCCTCCGGCGTGACGACGACGAACTGCTTGGCCTCAAAATTGCCCGAACCGGAATCGTCCGTGCGGGCGATCATCGTAGAACCGTCGTTGGAGGCCTTCTTACCGACAAGAATGGTGGTGCAACCCATGAATCCTACTTTCCTTTCACCGTCGAGTACACCGTGATTCTATCCCCGCGGGCGTGAGCCGTGGGGTGCCCGGCGAAAGCAGGTGGAATCTAGGCGAGATCCCCAAAGCGCTTGTCCCCGAGGAAAGCGGGCGGGATGAGGTCCTGGCCGCGAGTGTGGGCAAGAATGCGAGGATCAATCGGGACGCCTCGACGCAACACGGAAAAACTCCCGTTGGGCTCGAGGACGACCGCCGCGACTTCGTCGTCGTTACGCACGCCAGCCTGACGCAGTGCCATCCACAGTTCATCTTGCGAGACGTGGGCCTCGCGCAGGGCCTCAGTGAAAATCGTGGTCCCGGCCATGACCAAGATCGGGGGATTGTTGATGATTGAGTTGCCGCGCGGGTGCAACCGAAGGAAGCCCAACACGGCACGTACGCTAAAGAGGGTCAGGAGGGCGACGACGCCGCCGGCCAGAGTGGGCGTGTGGCCCAAGGTTGCACGCCCGGCGATGGCGCCGATGATAATGATCGCCGCCATGTCATAGGTAGAAAGGCGCGCACTGACTCGCTGCCCGAGCACGCGCAGGAGCACGAGCAAGAACGTATACATAGCGATCGTGCCCACGACGATTGCAAGCGCTTGAAAGCCGGTGATTCCAAGCAGTTCACCAAAGGTCAGTGCGTTGATTTCCTTCACAATCACCATCTTTGCATCTTCGAAGGCGCTGTTAACGACGACGCGGCGCCGCCTAGCTCACAAGAAATGTGGCCGCAAGTGGCTAAGATGGCAGAACCGACAGGAAGGACAGTCATGGGTGGAGTGTTGACGGTGCGCGGTGGGCGCCCTCTCAACGGCGAAATTCGCGTGCGTGGAGCTAAAAACCTCGTGTCGAAAGCGATGGTCGCGGCATTATTGACGGAGGAAACCTCCGTTCTTCGTAACGTGCCACTGATCCGTGACGTCGACGTCGTCTCAGAACTCCTGCGCCTGCACGGCGCAGAGGTTGACTACAACCAAGACGAGGGCATCCTGACGATCACCCCGGGTGCCGTGCATCTTCCCGATCCGGCAAAGGTGGATGCGCTCGCGGGCTCGTCCCGTATCCCGATTCTCTTCTGTGGCCCGTTACTCCACCGCCTCGGCGAGGCCTTCATCCCCGACCTCGGCGGCTGCCACATTGGTGATCGGCCCGTGGATTTCCACCTTCAGGTGTTGGAAGACTTCGGGGCAGTGCGCGACGCCCAGGAACTGGGGCTTCACCTGACCGCACCCACCGGACTCAAAGCAAAGAAGGTTCACCTGCCTTACCCGTCGGTGGGAGCCACCGAGCAGACCCTCCTCGCTGCTGTGCGCGCCAAGGGAATCACCGAACTTCGCGGGGCCGCCGTCGAGCCAGAGATCATGGACCTCATCGCCATCCTCCAAAAGATGGGTGCTCTCATCACGGTGGACACTGATCGGACCATCCACATCGAAGGCGTGGAGCGCCTCCACGGATATGTTCACACCGCCCTGCCGGACCGTATTGAGGCCGGTTCATGGGCCTGCGCTGCACTCGCGACCGGTGGAGACATCACGGTGCTAGGCGCCGAACAAGAATCGATGATGAACTTCCTCAACGTCTTGCGCAAGGTGGGCGGCAAGTTCGATGTGCGCGACGACGGCATCCGCTTCTGGCACCCGGGTGAACCGCTGACGGGCATGCCGATCGAGACCGACGTCCATCCCGGTTTCATGACCGACTGGCAACAGCCCATGGTCGTGGCGTTGACGCAGGCTGATGGCGTCTCGATCGTGCACGAAACCGTGTACGAAAACCGCTTCGGCTTCACGAAGGCGCTCAACCAGATGGGTGCCAAGATCCAGGTGTATCGGGAGTGTCTCGGCTCCAAGAGGTGCCGCTTCGGTCAGGAGAACTACTACCACTCGGCCGTCATCCAGGGCCCGACCAAGCTCCGCGCCGCCGACATCGAGGTTCCGGATCTGCGAGGCGGATTTTCGCATCTAATCGCCGCGCTCGCGGCCGAGGGTGAATCACACGTGGCCGGCATCGACATCATTAACCGTGGCTATGAACACTTCATGCGCAAGCTTGCCGCGGTTGGGGCCGACGTCCAGCGCATGGACTAACCTCGAGGCGCCGTCTCAGCCTGTCGCGCGAGCGGCCCGGACGGCGTCGTACAGTGCGGCCGTGGAGCTAATCGGCCTGCTTGAAGGAGACTTTGAGGACGGCCTCGCTGCCCTCGGCAGTGGGGCGGGTGCTCGTCTCAATGCGATAGGGGACGCGGGCGAGCCCGCCAATCGCGAGGGAATGTTGCCCCTCGAAGGGAGCCGACACCTTGATGCGGGTGACGCCAGGCGTCTTGGTGTCGGAGAGGGTGAACGCGCTTACATCGACTTCTTGCCCCTCCGGGTAGCGAATGCCGTTGACCCAGATTTGCAAAACGTTGTCGGAATGGACGTCGATGGGGAAGCCCGAACCGTCTTCGTAGGCCCTGTCCGCCCAGCCATCCGTGTACCAGTTCATTTCCCCGGCCCCGTCCCAGCTGTAGATGACGGCGATGCTGTCCTTTTCGTATTCCACGGCATAGGGAAGGGCTTGCGCGCTCATGGCCGGCCAGCCCGCAGATTGCGAGGGCTGATCGGCGGCGGTATAGGCCCGATCCTCGGCCGGGAGGGTTTGCGCGGTGGGCATCGGCGTGTCGGTGGTGGCCGGAGCCGTCGGTGCGGCTGTGATCGTGGTCATGGGCGTGGCCACCGGCGTCGACTCCGTCTGGGCGGTGGGTAAGTTTGTGCAGGCGGCGAGCGGGAGAAGCGCGGCCATCGCAATAAAGTGGCGTTTCATGGTCCCTCCCTGGCTGAAGTGTTGCTTACCAGACTAACGCGCATCACACGCATGCGGGAGCAGCTCAGGTAATCTGAATGGGTGAAAAAGATTCGCATTGCCTTGATTTATGGCGGAGTATCCGGCGAGCATCCCATTTCGTGCGCGACAGCTGGAGCGATCATGCGGGCGCTGGATCCGCAGCGTTACGACGTGATCAGTATTGGTATTCGCCGTGACGGGACGTGGGTTCCGGGCGAAAGCGATCCGTCCAAGCTTGATCTCTCCCAGGGCTTGACGGAGGTCGCCCCGTCCGATCGTCGGATCGTGATCCCGCCGGGCGCCGGCGACCAGCCCCTCCTTGAGTTCTCGGACGACGGCGAGCAGGCGCGTTCTCTGGGCCCCGTCGACGTGGCGTTCCCGGTCTTGCACGGGCCGTTCGGCGAGGACGGGACGGTCCAGGGTCTGCTGGAGATGGCGGGAATCCCCTACGTGGGTTGCGGCGTGTTCTCTTCTGCCGCTGGCATGGATAAGGACTTCATGAAGAAAGTCCTCATCATGGCGGGCATCCCTGTCGGGCCCTACGTGGCGGTGACTGCTCGGCGCTGGCGCACCCATCGAGACGAGGTGTTGGCCGACGTGAGCACCTTGAGTTTCCCGCTGTACATTAAGCCGGCTCGCGCCGGTTCGTCGCTCGGCATTTCGAAGGTGACGAGCCTGGATGACGTGCCCAGCGCTGTCGAGGCCGCTCACGCCTACGACCCGAAGGTTGTCATCGAGCAGGGGATCGCGGGGCGCGAGGTGGAATGCGCGGTGTTAGGCGGGCACGGCGATCAGCCCAGCCGAGCCTCGGTTCTCGGTGAGGTGCTGCTTGAAGCGCCCGAGGGCGGCTTCTACGATTTTGATTCGAAGTACATCAGCACCGATGGGCTGACAATGTCGATTCCCGCTCAGCTGGACGAGGCGACGACCCAGCGCGTGCGAGAACTTGCCGTGCAGACCTTCGACGCTTTCGAATGCGAGGGATTGACGCGCGTAGATTTCTTCGTGCCGGAAGAGGGTGAGCCGATCGTCAACGAGATCAACACGATGCCAGGGTTTACGCCCTTTTCCATGTACCCCGCGTTGTGGGGCGAGGCGGGCGTGTCCTACGGAGAGCTCGTGGATGAGCTCGTCAATCTTGCGCTGGAGCGCCCGCGGGGCCTGCGATAACGCGGATCTGAGCTAGCAACGTGAACGACGCCGTCAGCTTGGGTGATACCCGGGCGACGGCGTCGTTGTGATTCACCACACTCGTAAGATAGTTGAATATTGAACTAAACTTCCGTATGCTGATAAGAGAACGCGAACAAACGCGCACTACTCGCTCGAAAGGCACCAAGATGAAGATCGTTTACCTTGTCGGCTCCATCTCGAAGGACTCCATAAACCGCAAGCTGGCTGAGGCCCTCGTGGAACTTGCGCCCGAAGGCGTTGAGATGGTCGAGGCAGAGATCAAGAACCTGCCCATGTACAACCGTGACCTCGACGGCAGCTACCCCGAGGTCGCCACCGAGTTCAAGAAGCTCGTCGCATCTGCCGACGGCGTCCTGCTGATTACCCCCGAGCACAACCGAACCTTCTCCGCTCCCTTGCACAACGCCATCGAGTGGACCTCGCGCCCGTACGGACAGTGGGACCTGGCCGGCAAGCCCGTTGCCACCATCGGCACCTCCGCCTCCGGCATCGGCACGGCTGCCGCCCAGCAGCACCTGCGGAGCACTCTTCTGTTTGTTTCCCCCAAGATTATGGGCCAGCCTGAGGCCTACATTGACGCGCGTCTGACCGGCATCATGGAGGATGGCGCTGTGACCAACGAGGCCTCGCGCCAGGTCCTGGCCGACTTCATCGGAGCCTTCGCGCAGTTCGTTGAGGCGAATAAGTAAACGTCCGGCGCTTGTGAAGCGCGGGTCCTCGATGGATTCTGATCTGGCATGATAGTGAGCATGCGAATTTCGGAAACCACCGAGGACCTTTTACTTTCCCGCTTCTTGCCGCTCCTTCCCACGGGGGAGGCCGCGATCGTCCCGACGGGCGACGACGCCGCCGTCCTTTCCCTGGCTGGCGACGCAGTTGTCTCCACCGACATGCTCATCGAGGGGCGGCACTTTCGCCGTGACTGGTCCACGGGCGCCGACGTCGGCTTCCGGGCGGCCATGCAGAACCTTGCCGACGCCGTCGCCATGGGTGCCAATCCACGATCGCTCGTCGTCTCGCTTGGCCTTCCAAGCGACCTTGACGTGGAATGGGTTAGCGAGTTCGCCACCGGGCTCGCCCAGGCGTGTGAGCCCGGTGGCGTGGGGGTCGACGGGGGAGACCTCGTCTCCTCGAACGAGATAGCCATCAGCGTCACTGTCATTGGCGATATGGAGGGGCGCTCGCCTCTTCGCCGCGCAACAGCCGACATCGGCGACCGCATCATCCACGCCGGCAACCTCGGTCACGGCGCCGCCGGACTGGCGCTCCTCGAGGCCGGGGCGGTGATCGACGACGCTGTCGCCGGACTCGTCGACGACTTCAAGCGCCCCAAACCACCACTTCGGGAGGCCCTCGCTGCCGCCCGCGCGGGCGGCATACGAGCGATGATGGACGTCTCCGACGGTCTCGTCCGCGACGCGCGGCGAATGGCTAAGGCATCAGGCGTGTGGCTCGACTTCAATGCCAAGATGCTCGAATCGAAAATGGGTGCGCTCGGGCGGGCTGCTGGCCGTCTGCGTGCCGACCGGCGCGAATGGCTCCTCACCGGCGGGGAGGACCACGGCTTCCTCGCGACGATTCGGCCTGACGCCGTCATCCCCGCAGGTTTTATGGAGATCGGCGAGGTCATGGGCCCGTCCCTCGGCGGCCGAGTGACGATCGAACAACGCGAGATTGCGGGCTTAGGCGGTTGGGACCACTTCGGCGCCCGGTAGGTGCGCCGTGGGCCGGTGTACGGCTGGGGCGCGCGGGGCGCTGATGGCCGGGTTGGCCAGCGGTTGTGTTGGTGACCCGGCTGGTCTGCGCGTGGCACTAATCGTTCTCGATTTTAGTCTCTGTGGGGACGCGGGCCAATTCGGCGTCGATAAGCCGAGCGACGGCGTCGTTCACCTGTGGTAGAGCGAAACGGCAGGTGTCGCGGACTGCAGGTGAGGCAACCGGGGCCGCGACGGGCATGCCGACCCTCTTGAGCCACGCCACATCGTTATCCGAATCGCCGACGCCGAGGCCGTCCTCCGCGCGCAATCCGCGCACGGCGAGAGCACGCTCGATGCCCTCCCATTTGGTGACGCCCGGCGCGGAAATGTCGAGGAAGTTGGCGTGGGAGCGGACGGTTTCGGGGAACGCTGCCATGACCTCGTCGATAACGGCGTCAATCTCCTCGCCTGTTGCCGCGGCAAGCGAGACTTTGGTGGCGTGAGAGACGTCGAAGCCGCCAAGATCCAACATGGGCCTGCCCTCGCCAGCATTCTCGTTAATTCGGAGCATGCCCGTATCAGCCATGGCCACGCGGTCTGTATAGACCTCTTCCTCGTCGAAATAGAAAGGCACAAGCCCGAAACGCTCGGCAAACTCCGAGATCGCCTCGACCTGCCCTGGCTCCATGTAGCGCGCAGCCACGATATCCTTGCCGTTCCAAATCACTCCGCCACCAGCGGCGATGACCCACGCGTGGATACCCGCCCGACGCACCAAGTTCGCGCCGCCGTGAAGCAGGCGGCCGGTGGCGAGCGTGATGGGGAGCCCCGCCGCGTCCAGCCGTCGAAGGGCGTCAATGGTGACGTCGGAGGTCACGGAATGCTCATCCGTCAGGGTGCCATCAATGTCAAAGACAGCGTGCTTAATCAGCCCGCGGGGCCATGGGAGCTGGGCAAAGTCAATGAGTGGAATAGTCATCGTCCCCTAGCTTACTTCTAATGCCTCAGCGAGTCAGCCCGATGGGGTGGCTGGCTGGCCGTGGCTGGCGGCCGGTCTCGTGGGGGCTGGTGGGCGGTCTCGTCGGGGCCCTATTAAGCTGATCGCCGCTGTATTAAAATGCCGCACATTAACACAGCGGCGATCATTTTACTACAGCAAGGAGGTGGCGGGGCCCGAGCCGAGGAGCATCGGCGTGCAGGTTAGTACAGCGCGGAGGTGGCGGGGCCGGGCCGAGCGCAAGCCGGGCCGCCCCGGACGCGCGGCCCCCACCGTGACATAAAAAGTGGCGAGAATCCGAAGATTCTCGCCAATTCTTTAAGCAAGCGCTTAGATGTTGCGCGTCACCTTGCCGGCTTTGAGGCAGCTGGTGCACACATTGAGGCGCTTCGGCGTGCCTGCAACCAGAGCGCGAACACGCTGGATGTTCGGGTTCCAACGACGGTTCGTGCGCACGTGCGAGTGCGACACAGACTTACCGAAACCAGGGCCCTTGCCGCAGACTTCACATACAGAGGCCACGGTTATCTCCTTCGTTAGGCTTCAGAGCGCGGGTGCGCTCCCTAAAATTGCAACTTATGAATCATAACTGACGGTCCAAGGCAAATCCAAGGCGAGCGCTCAGTGGTATTGCGCACGTCGCATTTGCTGGCGTCAGCATGATCCATCCTAGTGTCGGATGGGCGCGGTAACCTAAGCGAGAAGGAGGGAGTATGTCGAATCACTCTGGGGCGGCCACCAGGTCAGAGACGTGGACCGCTTTGACGCGTCCGTTAGAACGGCTGTTGGGCGCACGCACTGCGGGTGCCCTCGCCAAGATGGGCCTGAACACTGTGGCCGATCTTCTGGCGCATGTGCCTTTCCGGCTCGCTCGCCGGGGCGAATTGTTGCCGATCGAGGCGGTCCGGGATGGCGATTCGGTGACGGTGGTGGCTCGCGTTGTAGACACGAACCTGCGTCCAATGCACGCCCGGCGTGGCTTCATCCTCAGCGTGAGGATTTCGGATGGGGAACACAACCTTGATCTGACGTTTTTCGCTAAATCGGCGCGTCCTTTGAATTTCCATGCTGCCCAGTTGACTCCTGGCACCCGGGCCACGTTCTCCGGCACGATTTCCTCTTACCGCGGCCAGCTGCAGCTGGCGCACCCGGAATACGAGGTGGTTCAGGACGCGGCGGAAGTCGATCCTGCGAAGATCGCTCAGCCCATTCCGATTTACCATGCGGCCCAGAAGATGCCGAGCTGGAAGATTCAGAAAGCTGTGGAGGTAGTGCTTGCCGCGCTTGGGCCCGTGGACGTGCCGGACCCGCTTCCGCAGGACTATCGCGTGGCGCATTCGTTGCCCAGTCGGTTCGAGGCTCTGCGGATGGCTCATCAGCCGGAGTCGGATCGGGAGTGGGAGGCGGCGTTGCGTCGCTTCAAGCATGAGGAGGCGTTTGTCCTGCAGGCGCTTCTCGCGAGGCGTGCTGCTGCGGCTTTGGCCACTGCGGCGCCTGCGATGCCCAGGCGGGACGACGCCGTCTTGGCGGCTTTCGATCAAAGGCTTCCGTTTACGTTGACGGAGGCTCAGAAGCGCGTTGGGCAGGAACTTGCTGCTGACCTGGAGGGGACGGTGCCGATGCGTCGTCTGCTGCAGGGGGATGTCGGCTCGGGAAAGACCGTCGTCGCTTTGCGTGCGATGTTGCAGGCGGTGGATGCGGGCCGGCAGGCTGTGCTTGTTGCACCCACGGAGGTTCTGGCGGCGCAGCACTATGCGTCGTTCCAGGCGATGCTGGGCGAGTTGGGGATGGCGGGCCAACTTGGTGCTGCCGAGACGTCGACGTCGATTGAGCTGTTGACGGGCTCGCTATCGGCTGCAAAGAGGCGTCAGGTGCTGGCGAATATCGCCTCCGGTGGCGCGGGCATCGTGGTGGGCACGCACGCGCTTTTTGAAAGCGTGGTGCAGATTCCGTTTTTGGGGCTGGTTGTGATTGACGAGCAGCATCGCTTCGGCGTCGATCAGCGTGACCGCTTGGCAACTGGCGCTCATCTCCTTGTCATGACGGCTACGCCGATTCCGCGAACGATTGCTATGACGTCGTTCGGTGAGCTTCAGGTGTCAACGCTTCGCGAGCTGCCTCAGGGACGTCGGGAGATATCGACCAGTCTTGTTTCGGCGTCGCGAACTCCATGGGTAGAGCGTATGTGGCAGCGCGCTCGTGAGGAGGTCGTTGGTGGGGGCCGCGTGTACGTCGTCTGCCCGCGTATCTCGGCGCAGGTCGAGGAGGACGGTCCCGCATTGGTCGAGGAAACGCTCGAACAGGCGCAGCTCGATGTCGTCGGTGAGTTAGCCTCGGTGGAGGCTGTTTACCAAGAGCTTCGCATAAAGCCCGCCTTGGAGGGGATCGAGGTTGGGTTCGTCCACGGTCAGCTTGATGCGGAGGCGAAGGCGCGGGCGATGGCTCGTTTTGCCTCGGGCGATGCGCCGATCCTCGTATCGACGACCGTCATCGAAGTGGGCGTGGATGTCCCGCAGGCGACGATGATGATCATTATGGACGCGGAGCGTTTCGGCCTGTCCCAGTTGCACCAGTTGCGTGGTCGAGTGGGGCGTGGCCGGAAGGAGTCTATCTGTTTGGCGGTCCATCACGCTGCGGATGGTACGTTCGCCTATGAACGGCTCAAGGCTTTCGCCTCTACCACGGACGGCTTTGCGCTGGCGGACAAGGATCTCGAACTCCGTTCGGAGGGTAATGTGCTTGGCGCGGCTCAGAGCGGGAGGGAATCGTCGTTGCGATTCTTGCGGGTCACGAAGGATGAGGAGATCATCGACGACGCGCGGGCGGCGGCTCGCGCACTACTTGTTGCGGATCCGACGCTGGAGGGGTATCCCGATCTCCACGACGCGATCGCGGCGGCTGACACGGAATCGACGGAGTATCTGGAGAGGGCATAATGACGCGAATTGTTGCGGGAATCGCGGGCGGTCGTAGGCTTGAGGTTCCCAAGTATGGGACGAGGCCCACCTCGGAGAGGGTGCGAGAGGCCATGTTCTCTCGGCTCGAACACTATGGTTACGTCGCAAACTGCGCCATTTTGGACCTGTATGCCGGGTCAGCCGCGCTGGGACTTGAGGCGAAATCGAGGGGGGCTCGCCTGGTCGTGTCGGTGGAGGCCAATCGCGCCGCGGCCCAGGTGGCTTCCGCCAACGCCGCTTCGACGGGGTTGGATATTGTGGTGGTTAATCAGCGTGCGGAATCGTATGTGGCGTTGCCTCCATCGGAGCTATTTGACCTTGCCCTCTTGGACCCTCCCTATGACGTGACGGAGGAAGAGCTGGCAGCAGTCCTCGAGATGCTTGTGGCACACTTGGCGAGTGACGCGATGGTGGTGGTCGAACGTCGTAAACAGTCTCCGGAGCCGAGGTGGCCTGGCGCGCTTGTGGCGCATGACGTCCGTAAATGGGGAGATACTCGTGTGTGGAGCGCCGTCGTCGATCGTGAGGGAACTAGAATAGAATCATGACTCTTGCCGTATGCCCAGGATCCTTCGATCCGATGACGCTCGGGCATGTCGACGTCGTCCGGCGCGCACGCGCAATGTTTGACGAGGTCGTCGTTGCCATCGCGAAAAATTCCGCCAAGACCCACCTGTTCACTGACGCTGAGCGGGTGGAGCTGGCCCGGGATGCGCTTGCGGATATTAACGGCGTGCGGGTGGAATTATCGTCCGGGCTGATCGCGGACTTTGCCCGTGATCGCGGCGCTGTAGCGATCGTCAAGGGATTGCGGGGAGCCGCAGATTACGACGCCGAACAGGCGATGGCGCTCTTGAATCGTCACCTGTCGGGTATTGAAACAGTCTTCATCATGGGCGATCCTGCCCTGAATCACGTTGCGTCGTCCTTTGTCAAGGAAATCGCCTCCTATGGCGGTAGAATTGACGATCTGGTGACGCCGAATGTGGCGCGTGCGCTGAAAGAGAAGGTCAAATGAACGAACAGGGCGAATCGCTCCTTGAAATCCTCGACGAGCTCATGGAGATCGTCGCGCATGCAAAGTCGTTGCCGATGTCCGCGTCGGTGATGGTGAACCGCTCCGAGCTCCTCGACCTCATCGAGACTGCTCGTGACATCGTGCCCGATCAGATCGTGGCGGCGGATTCAGTACTTCAGGAGGCCTCGGCGGTGTCGGAGAATGCCCGTCAAGAGGCCGAGACGATCAGGGCTCGCGCCGAGAAGGATGCGGATACGATCTTGGCGGAGGCTCGTGAGCAGGCGTCGCGCCTGGTCGCGCAGGACCAGGTCACGATCGCGGCCAAGTCCCAGGCCACGCGTATTCTTGACGAGGCTCAGGCGAAGGCCGATTCTTTGAAGAGGGGAGCTGACGACTACGCGGCGACTACCCTTGACCAGCTATCTGAGGAGCTTGGCGGCCTGCTGGAGCAGATCGCTGCTGGCCGCGCCCACTTGGCTCATCGTTTGGAGGATGCCTAAATGTCGAATCCTTACATCGTTTCTATTGTTGATCTGCCTCGCACCGAGGGTGCGGAACGTGAGTTCAGGATGGAGCTGCCGGCGCCCGCGGAATGCGGTGTGGCGCTCATGGGCGTTCCACAGGGCGAGCCGATCGAGGTAGATCTTCGCCTCCAGTCGGTTTCCGAAGGGGTGCTCGTCCTCGGTGATGCTCGCGCCACGGCGGTTGGCCAGTGTGCTCGGTGCCTGCGCGATCTCACTGTCACGATGGACGAAGCGGTGACGGAGCTCGTCTTCTATCCGGAAAGCCGCCAGGCCCTCCTGGATGAGGGGGACGAGGAAGCTGAGGACATGCCACTCGTGGTGGACGATCGCATCGATCTCGAACCGGTTATCCGCGACGCGCTCATTTTGTCGATGCCGCTCAGCCCGCTGTGCCGTCCGGACTGCCCGGGACTGTGTTCGGAATGTGGAGAGCCATGGGATGAACTTTCGGCCGATCACAAGCATGAGTTCTTAGATCCGCGTTTCTCCGCCCTTGATACGCTCGCAGCCCAGCTCGCGGGTGAGGAGGCAACGGACGCCGGAGAGGGTGGCCGTGCATAAGCGCGTGACGTCGGCGGAGGTTGCCGCCTGGGGTGCAGTTATCGCGGAGGAATATCTCCAACCGGCCCTGACGCATCGCTCGTGGGCGTATGAGAATGAGGGCGAGCACGCCGAGCGCTTGGAGTTCTTAGGCGACTCGATCCTCGGGTTTGTGGTTGCTTCCTACATCTTCAACGAATACCCGAATCTTGATGAAGGCGACATGTCCAAGATCAAGGCGGCCGCGGTATCTGAGCGTTCGTTGGCGCAGATCGCGCGGGGGCTACACCTTGGTGACTACATCAAGCTTGGGCGCGGCGAAGAAATGTCGGGGGGCCGTGACAAGGATTCGATCCTCGCTGACACGGTCGAGGCGCTGATCGGCGCCACCTACCTGACCTACGGCGTGGAGAAGACGACCGAAGTGGTGCTCCGCCATCTGATCGCCCAGGTTGATGCGGCACGGGACATGGGCCCGGCGCTTGATTGGCGTACGGCTTTCGAGGAAAAATCGCGCGCCCGGGGAATCGCGGGTAACTTGACCTACGAAATCGAGGGCACGGGACCCGACCATGCGAGGGTGTATACGGCTCACGTGTTTGTTGACGGCACGAAGATGGGCAGCGGGAGTGCAACCTCGCAGAAGCAAGCCAAATTAGAGGCCTGTCAGGCCGCCTACTACGCCCTCGATGAGGCCTAGTGCCTGAGCTTCCCGAGGTGGAGACGATTCGGCTCGGTTTGGAGCCGCTCGTCGTGGGTCGTAGCGTCGTCGGCGTCGAGGTACTCAACCCGCGAGCCGTGCGTCGTTCGGCGGACGGGCTAGAACCGATCATCGGGTTGAGGATCGGCGCGGTTGCACGGCGCGGCAAGTATCTGTGGTTCGACGCCGGGGAACGCGCCCTTGTGGCGCACTTGGGAATGTCGGGCCAGTTCCGGGTGGGAGGCGCTGACAATCCCCACCGGCGGGCATCCCTTTTTCTCGATGATGGCCTGCGCCTCGATTTTGTTGATCAGCGTACGTTTGGGCACCTCATGCCCGATGCGCTTGTTCCGACCGCCGATGGTGCCCCTGGCGGTTGGGGAAGCTGTGCGGGTCTTGTTCCACGATCGGTGGCTCACATTGGCCGAGACCCGCTGGATCCTGCCTTCGATCTCGACGCCGTCGTGCGGCTTGTTCGAAAAAAGCGGAGTGAAATTAAGCGAGTGCTCCTTGATCAGTCGGTTGCTTCCGGCGTCGGGAACATTTATGCTGACGAATCTTTGTTCTTGGCGGGAGTCCATCCCCGGCGGCAGGCTAGTGGCATGTCGGTGGCGAAAATTCGGAGCCTCTATGTGGCGACACAGGATGTCATGAGGCGAGCCGTCGACGTGGGAGGCACCTCGTTCGACGCGCTCTACGTCAACGTCAACGGCGCTTCGGGGTATTTTGACCGATCGTTGAAAGTCTACGGCCGCGCCGGGCTCGCCTGCCGAGAGTGCGGGAAAACGATCAGGCGCGAGCCGTTTATGGGGCGCTCCTCCCACTTTTGCCCGGCGTGTCAGCGGGGGCACCGTCTCGTGTCGCAGCGGTAGGGGCTTGGCTGTGAAAAATGGTGGACTATCGGGCTAAGATAGCCGGGTGAGTACTTCAGATATTTCAGTGATGATCATCGATGACCACGAGGTTGTGCGCCGCGGCATTGCCGAGGTCGTTGATCGAGCCGACGGGCTGACCGTCGTCGCCGAGGCCGGGTCTGTGAGCGAGGCTGTCCGCCGCGCCGAACTGATGGCGCCCGAGGTTGCGCTTGTTGACCTGCGTCTGCCCGACGGCACGGGGATCGACATTATCCGCGAGTTCCGCGAGGTCGTTCCCGAAACGAAGGCAATCGTACTCACGTCTTTTGACGACGACGACGCTCTGGCCGAGGCTCTCGACGCCGGGGCGAAGGCCTACCTCTTGAAGTCGGTGCGTGGGGCGGAGATTACTGAGGTCATCAAGGCTGTGGCGGCTGGCCGAGTCCTCCTTGACGAGCGCACCGTAACGCGGCGACGCGCCGATCATGATGATCCGACGGCGAACCTGACTCCTTCGGAACGCAAGGTGCTTGACCTTATCGGTGATGGCCTGTCGAATCGTGAGATCGGCGATAAGCTCGGCGTCGCGGAGAAGACCGTCAAGAACCACATCACCTCGCTGCTGTCAAAGATGGGCATGCAGCGCCGTACACAGGTTGCGGCGTGGGTGGCCGGGCAGCGCGCCGCCGGCTGGCGTAATCAGAACGGCTGATAGCTAAGAAATGCGATTGTGGCCCCGAGAAATTCCTCGGGGCCACAATCGCTAGTTACGGATCAGATAGTTGAAGGCGCTCAGTGAAGCGTTTGCTCCTGCTCCGAGTGCGATGACAATCTGCTTGTGTGGAATGTCCGTGACGTCGCCGGCTGCGAAGACGCCCTCCATGGAGGTGGCGTTGTCCGCATCGACGACCACCGAGCCGCGGTTCATCTCGAGCGTCCCCTCGAGCCATTCGGCGTTGGGGACGAGGCCGATCTGGATGAAGATTCCGTTGACATCGAGGTCGGTGGAAACTCCCTGCTCGTCTCGATAGGTCAGCCCGGTCATCTCCTCGCCGTCGCCCTGGATGGACTCGAGGGTGGCTGACGTGATGACCGTGGTGTTGTCCAGCTCGTTGAGCTTGTCGATGAGAATCTTGTCCGCGTTCAGTTGCGGGGTGAATTCGAGGACCGTGACGTGGCTGGCGATGCCTGCCAGGTCGATGGCCGCCTCGATGGCCGAGTTTCCGCCACCGAGGACGGCCAGCGGCTTGCCTGCGAAGAGCGGGCCGTCGCAGTGCGGGCAGAAGGAGACTCCGCGATTGCGGTATTCTTCTTCGCCCGGCACGCCGGTCGTACGGAAGCGGGCGCCGGTGGCGATGAGGACGGACTTGGCCTGGAGCCGTACGTCGTCTTCGAAGTCGACGACGATCGGCGCGTTTGCCTCCGGACGGCTCAGCTTCGTCGCGCGCAGGTTGCGCATGATATTCACGCCGTATGAGGACATGTTAGACGCAAGCTGGTTGCCCAGTTCCGTTCCCCGAATAAGGTCAAGAACACCGAGGTTCGAGATCGAATCCGTGTCGAGAACCTGGCCGCCGACGTTGTGCGTGGCGACCCCGACGTTCAGGCCCTTGCGGGCGGCGTAGATGGCTGCACTCGCACCGGCGGGTCCGCCGCCAACGACGAGGAGATCGAAGGGATCTTGCTCATTGAGGCGTGCCACGTGGGACGAGGAGTCGGTGATCTTTGCCAAGATCTCCTCAAAGCCACGCCGGCCCTGATCGAAGAGCTCGCCGTTGCGGTAGATCGTGGGGACGGCCTTGATGCCCAAGGCATTGACCTCGTCTTGGAAAGCGCTTCCCTCGACGGCGGTGTGGCGAATCTTCGGGTTGAGGATAGACATCGCGTTGAGGGTCTGGACCACGGTCGGGCAGTTCTGACACGTGAGGGACATGTAGGTGACGAACTCTTGTTCCTCATCGATGGACATCACCTGCTCGACGATCGCCTCGTCGGCGCGGACTGGGTGTCCGCCGACCTGGACGATGGCGAGCATAAAGCTTGCGAATTCCTCGCCCATAGGTACGCCGGCGAAGCGCACCGATACGTCCGTGCCTTCGCGCGTGATGGCGAAGGACGGAGTGCGCTTGTCAGCGACCTCGGCGAACGAGACGAGATCGCTCTGGTTCGCGACTTCCTGCAGGAGCTCACGCAGCTTCGTCGAGCGATCCGAATCGTCGAGGGAAGCCTCGAGGAGGACGGGAAGCTTGACGTTCGTCAGCAGTTGCTTGACTTGCGCCAGCGCGTTCGAATCAAGCATTAGAGCATTCCCGAAAGGTCGAAGGAGGGGGCGAGCGTCTCTTCGCCCTCTTCCCAAGCGGCGGGGCAGACCTCGCCCGGGTGCTCAAAAACGTACTTGGCGGCCTTGACCTTGCGAAGGAGCTCGGTTGCGTTGCGGCCAACACCCTCGGAGGTTGTCTCGACGTACTGGATGACGCCGTTGGGATCGATCAGGATGGTGCTGCGGTCAGCCGCACCCTCGCCCGGGCGAAGCGTATCGAAAGCTGCGGAGATCTCCGTGGTCGGATCGCCGAGCATCGGGAACTTGATCTTGCCGATGCGCTCGGAGGAATCGTGCCATGCCTTGTGGGAGAAGTGCTTGTCGGTGGAGACCGAGTAGACCTTGACGCCGAGCTGGGTGAATTCGTCGTAGTTCTCAGCCATGTCTTCGAGCTCGGTCGGGCAGACGAACGTGAAATCTGCCGGGTAGAAGAACAGGATGGCCCACGAGTTCTTGTAGTCCTCGTTGGTGAGGTCAACAAATTCGCCGTTGTGGTAGGCCGACGCCGACCATTCGGGGGCGGTGGTATTGATGAGAGACATGTATTCCTCCTATGTTGAGTTCACTCCGAAACCCGGTCTGTTTCTGGAGCACTTCCAAATTATACCTGTCGTTACCGCATGGATCGAGGTGGAGTGGGTGATGTTGCAGGGTCATGGCATCGGATTCTCGCGTCAGCTCGGGGTTATCTTGAACTCGTGATGGAGGTGTGAGGTAGTCAACCGTTTGCCGTTGGCCGGCAGGCGCTTTGGAGTGTCGCTAAGACTCTCCCGCTATCCGGGGGAGTGCAAGGGTGGTGTGCTGGCCTGTCGATAAAAGTGTTGGTTTTGGTGGAAGCGGTGAAGGGTTACCTTTAAAAAAATTAGGGTATCCTAAGTTTTGAAACCGTTGCCGACCTCTGCGGAGCCACGTCATGGATACGATTACTACACGCGCCGTCTCACAGCATGGCATCAGATCAACCGCATTGGTCGCGGTGTCACGGATCGGCGTCGAATTGGCCCTCGCTGCTGCACTCATCAGCATTGCCCATCAGCTCGGTGGCTATCTTACTGGTGAGCCGGTGAAGCAGGGAAACTGGCTCGTGGCTGCTTCCTTTGCAGTGCTTGCAGGCGCGCTCGGCGTCGTCGAAATCCGCCTTGGGGTCAAGAGTGCCCGGGAAGAAGAAAGGCGGATTCGCCACGCAATCTTACAACGCATCTTCGCGGCGCAAGCCATGCCGAAGAACGACGCTGAATTCTCGTCCGCCCGGCTCGTCCAGCTCATGACCGATAATGCCGAGCGTATGACTGATTACCGTCAGCAATACCTCGGATCGACCTTCGCGGCGCTATTCACACCCGTCGTGATAACCACCTACATCACCCTCGCGATCGATTGGCGTATCGGGCTGGGGATGTTAGCAAGTATCCCCGCCGTCCCGATGCTCGTCGGTGGTTTTCTTCGCGCATTCAGAGGCGTATCTGCACGCTCACGTGCGCAACGAGCCAAACTCACGACCAAATATCTGGACGCCATCCGGCATTTGACACTCATTCGCCTCTACGGCGCCGGCGAACGCGTCGAACGTGAGCTCGGCGAACAGGGCGAACGAAACCGTCGCGCCATTATGGCCATCCTCGCTGGCAATCAGATCGTTATCATCATTCTTGACGGGGTCTTCTCTCTGGCGTTCGTTTGCTGGTCAGTCCTGTTGATTGCGTGGGGGATCGACGACGGGCGGCTGACCGCCACCAGTGCGGGCACCGTGCTTGTCCTCCTCGTTCTCCTCCTCGAGCCGCTCAATCAGGTGGCCGGCTTCTTCTACATTGGTATGGGAGGGATAGCAGCCAAACGGGCAATCAAGCGTTACCTCGCCATGCACCCCGACCACGCCGAGCAGAACATGGGCTCATCGACGCGTTCATCTCGGTTTGCAATCGACGCTACTGACCTGACCTACGATTATGGTCGTGGGCCGATACTCAACTCAGTGAATCTCCGGGTCGCGTGGGGAGAGAAGGTCGCACTTGTCGGCCCCTCGGGTGCGGGAAAGTCCACGATTCTTGGATTGGTCAAGGGAGGGCTGCCGATCCAAGAAGGCAGCTTGGCGGTCGCCGGACAGGACATCGGTGTGCTCCCACCGGCCGACATTCGTAAACTCACTGCCTCGGTGTCGCAAACGACGTGGCTCTTTGCTGGGACCATCGCCGATAACCTAGCATTGGTCAACCCCCACGCAACGGAAGAAGAAATGTGGCTGGCGTTGACTCGCGCTCATATCGCCGACGATATTCGCCGGATGCCCCGCGGGCTGAACACGGACGTTGGGGAGAATGGAAACCTGCTGTCGGGAGGCCAGGCCCAGCGTATTTCCTTGGCGCGTGCGTTTCTCTCTGGCCGCAAGATCCTGCTCTTAGATGAGCCGACCTCACACGTTGACGCCGAATCAGAAGCACATATCATCGAAGCCATCGCGGGAATTGGGGCTGACACGACTGTCCTCCTCGTCACCCATCGGCCGTCCCTCCTCTCGATTGTCGATAAGGTTTATCACCTTGAGGGTGGCGTGCTCACGGAAGGAGCGCAGAAATGAGAAGACCGTCGGTACACGAACTTATCGTGTGGCTAACAACAATTACCCGGCCGGTGCATCGGCCACTTCTCGCCTCGACTCTGTTCCGTTTTATCAACCTTTCCAGTGATATCTTCCTGTTCGGTTTGGCGGGCTGGGCGGTTATGCAAGCATTGGCGGGCCAGTTGAGATCCGCACATATGTGGTGGCTCGTCGGGGTAGCGCTCCTCAAAGCCCTTGCGTACTATCTCGAGCAATTCCTGGGCCATTATGTAGCTTTCAAGGCTCTCGAGCTACTGCGCGGCTACGCATTCTCGCGGCTATGGCCGCAGGCCCCAATGGTGCAAACGAGATCCAGGTCGGGCGATCTATTGGCATCGCTCACGCGTGACGTAGATCGTATCGAGGTTGTTTATGCCCACACATTCGCGCCGGTTGTCTCAGCGCTGGTAGTGCCGCCTGTCTTTCTACTTGCGACGGGTATGACTGTGGGCTGGAGCGTCGTCGCCCTTGCTGGATTTTGCTACCTTCTATCCATCACCGTCGTGCCAATGCTTGGTGCGCAGGGCTCTTTTGCGACGACGTCCGTGCAGCTTGGCCACCGGGCGGAACTGGTTTCACACGTGACTGATTCCGTTTTTGGTGTCGAGGAAGTGGTCGGATATGGCCTCGAAAAGGACCGATTGCAGGCCACAGATCGCCTTGGGGGCCTCGTTGCACAGGATGCGAGCGGGCCTGCCACATTCCGTGGCTTACGGCGAGGCTTGAATATCTGCCTCTCGGCCTTGGCAGTGATCGGCGTCGCATACGGTGGCTATTCCAGCGGTGTGGACCCAGCATTGCTTTTCGCGCTGTGCGCCGGAAGTCTGCGACTCTTTGAGGGGCCCAAGGGCGTCGAGGATGCCGTCGGCGCGTTGGATGCCTCCTTCGCCTCGGCGAGGCGGATCTGGGAGATTGCTCATCGCCCGCTCGCTATCGTGGATGGGCACGATGCGTTTCCGCGCGGAGCTGGCGTCAGTATTGAGTGGTCCGGCGTGACGTATTCCTACCCGGGGTACCCGCAGGATCGGCCCGTGCTGAAAGATTTCTCCTTTGTCGTCCCGGCTGGTGCGCACGCCACCTTTGTGGGACGCTCGGGAAGCGGGAAGACAACAGCCGCGCAGCTCTTGCTCCGTTTTGACGATCCGTCGGCGGGCGGAATCTTCCTCAACGGCGTCGATGTCCGCTCGATCAGGTTGGACGACGTGCGGGCGAACGTCGTCATGGTGGCGCAGAAGAACCAGATTCTCGATACGACTGTCATGGACAACGTTCGGCTCGGAGCTCCAGGGGCGAGCGAGGCCGACGTGTGGGCGGCGCTTGACGTGGCATGCCTTGCCGACGAGGTTCGTGCTATGCCCCACGGGCTCTCAACCCGCACAGGCCAGGACGGAGCGTTCCTCTCGGGAGGACAGGGCCAACGTCTTGGTCTCGCCCGTGCTGTTCTCATGCGGCCGTCCGTGCTGATCTTGGACGAATTCTCTGCCAACCTGAATGTCGAACTGGCCAGGAAGATTCGTGAGAACATCGCTGAGAAGTTGGCCGGCGTCACGATTATTGACATCACCCACGTCGAGGGTCATGGCTCACCCGACCTGACCGCCAAATTCGGTGCCGAGAGCGCGGCTAGCGCAGGCTGACGCGCCAATCGAGGATGGTTCCGCGTTGGCCATCTCCGCGCGGTTCGATACTGAAGGTGCCGTGGTGGCGCCGGGCGCGGGCGGCGAGGTTAGACAACCCCGAGCGTCGCGAGAGCGTCTGTTCAATGCCGGAGCCGTCGTCGATCACCTGGACGAGGATCGCGTTGGGGTCAACGTCCACCTTGACCGAGGCGGAGGATGCCTTTGCATGGCGGGCCGCGTTGGACAGTCCCTCGCGCACCACCGCCACCACGTCATCGGAGATGTCCGAGCCGACGGCGTCGTCGATGAGGTGGTAATCCGACTCCACCACGTCAGCCCCGTTCCAGGTGAGCAGGAGGGAAGGCGCGAAGCCGAGCGACTGGAGCGCCACAGACGCCTCGTGCTGGAGGCGTGACACGAGGGCGGCGGACGATCCATCCTCGCGCAACGAATGAACGATTTGGCGAATCTGCTTGACGGAATCGTCGATGGCCGAAATCGCCGCGTCGAGTGAATCAGTGACTTCAGCTCCCGCGCCGCGCGAATCCATCTCCTCGCGAACCGCGGTGATGTGCATGCCGGACGCGAATAATTGCTGAATGGCCAGGTCGTGCAAGTCGCGCGAAATGCGGGCGCGCTCGTCGAGCTCGGCGGCCATGGCTCGCGCGTGTCGGGCTTCGGCAAGCTGGATGGCGAGGGTGGCCTGCTTCGCCACCGACTCGGCCATCGTCAGATCATGGAGATTGAATTCGAGTGTCGAGGGATAGCGCAGCAAGAGAATGACGCCGAGGCCGACACCATGGGAGATGAGCGGGGTGTACATGGCCGGCCCAAATTGACGCAGTTCGGGAACACGGATCGTGCGCAGGCGCTGCATGGAATCGACAACGACGCCGGACTGCTCGCGTATCACCGTGCGGGCCCGGCCCTCCTTGGGGAAGTTCAGACCGATCAGTTCGTGGGCGCAAGCCGGGTCATCGGCGTCGACGATCTCGGAGATCCATGTGTCCTGGATGGAAGGAAGGACGATAATCGCAATATCGGCGCGCGCCGCGATGCGCATCTCGTGGGCGATCACCTCGAGTGCCTCGTCCTCGTCGGTGCCTTCCATCAGTGAAGAGACGATGTGTTGGGAGGCAGTGAGCCACCGGGCCCTGTTCTGCGACTCCGCATAGAGGAGGGAATTGACCACCGAAATGGATGCGGCCTTGGCAAGCATGCGGACGAGCTCGCCGTCGTCGTCGGAGAAGGATCCATCCTTATCGGAGAGATAGAGGCGCCCCCACACCTGCTCGTTGACGGTGATGGCCACGCCGAGGAAATTCTTCATGGCGGGATGATTGGCAGGGAGCGCGCTACCAGCGGCATAGCCGGTGACGTCGTTGATAATGAGATATGAATCGAGCGGAATGTCGTTGAACACGCCGTGATCAATGGGCGGGTGGTCGATGATGACCTCTGGGCCGCGCGGCATGCCTTGCTGAATGAACTGGATCGTGTCTCCGTGCGAGTCGAGCACGCTGACCGCACCAAACTGGGCCCCCGTGAGTTCGCAGGCCGTCTGGACGAGGGCGCGGGAGACTTCGGTGCGATCGAGCGAGCTCGCGATCGTCAAGATGTGCCGTGAGAACTCGGCGATCTGTTCGGAGGCCTTCATCAAGATCCTTTCCTCGGGCTCATTTTACTCTTGGGCGAGGGACCATTCGTAGGAGGGCATCCGCTGCGCGAGCTCGGCGTGTGTTCCACGCGCGACGACGCCGACCTGGCCCGTCTCGTCTGTGCCAAGCATGATGACTTCGTCCACCGCATCGAGGGGAGTGAGGCGGTGGGTGACGAGGATGACGCCGCGCTCGGCGCCGCCAACTGACAGCAGGTCACGAATAAGCTCATCGGCAGTGCGGGGATCGAGGTGCTCGCCGGGTTCGTCGAGGAGCATGTAGGTTGAGGCTCCGGCCAGTGCGCGGGCGAGCAGGAGGCGGCGTCGCTCGCCTCCCGATATTGAGGTAGCGTCGGAGCCGAGCATGGTCTCGACGCCGTCGGGCAGTTGGGCGAGCCAGTCGGCCAGGCCGGCCTGGCGCAGAAGATCGGCGGCCTCCTCGGGCGTCACACTTGCGCGGGCGACGCGTAGATTCTCGAGGACCGTCGTCTCGAAGACGTGGGCGTCCTCGGCGGTGAGGGAAAGATCGGCGGAGATTTCCTGGCGTTCGATGCGCCAGGCGTCGCGGCCGTTGAGGCTGACCTGGCCGCCCTTGGGTTCGAGCATGCCCGCGAGAGTATAGAGAAGGGTCGATTTGCCGATGCCGGAAGGCCCGACGATCGCGAGGGTCTTGCCACGGCGAAGATCAAGATCGATGGGGCCGGCTACCGTTGGGCCGTCAGGCCAGCCGATAACGAGGCCGCGGGCGACGAGACCCTCGTCCGTGGGCTCGCGCCGGTCGAGTTCGGGGGGTTGGCGCGAGTCTGCGGCGTCGAGGAGATCGACGATGCGTTTGGCGGCCGCCGCGGACCGTACCAGCTGTGTCGCCGCCGCGTCTAGGCGTGAGGTGGCCTCGAAAGCGGAAAGCGGCAGCAGCGTGCACACCACGAGTTCGATGCCGGACAGGTTCCCAGTTGCCATTTGCTGCGTGCCGATGAGGAGAGCGCCGACGACGGCTAGGCCCATGGCTAGGGTGTCGAGTGCCGACGCGAGTGCGGCCGGACGCGCCGAACGGTCTCGGCTGCGTTGGATGCGGTGTTCGGTCTGGGCACGCTGCGCCTCCATGTCCTCCATTCGGCCTGACACGAGCAGCTCGGAGGCCGACTCGAGGATGGTCAGCGAATGTGCGTTGAGCTCGGCGCGGTTGCGGATCTGTGCTACCTGGTCAAGGCTCGCACCGTGAGCCGCGACGAAAGGCGCGACGAGGCCGGAGATCAGGAGGCATACCAGGAGGACGAGCGCGATGAGCGGGGATAACAGGCCAACAATGGTCAGCGACAGGAGGGAGACGATGACCGCCACAGCTGCCGGAAGCATGGACATGACAACGACGTTTCCCACCTCGTCCACGTCCGCCCCGGTGCGTGCGAGGAGGTCGCCTCGCTTGACGGAGGTGACGACGTCGGCGGTGGAGTTGGCCATCGAAGAATAGACGCGAGATCGCAGGTTGGCCATGCCATAGAGGCCCACCCAGTGTGAGGCGATGCGCTCGAGGTAGCGGAAGATGGCCTTGCCCACGCCGAACATGCGCACGGCGGTCGAGGCAACCGAAAGGTCAAGGACCGGTGGCAATTCGGCTGCGCGGGCGATGAGCCAGGCGGAGGTTGCGCCGAGGCAGACGCCTGAACCGACGGCGCCCGAGCCTGCGGCGACCGACCATGCGAACGTCTTCTTGTTGTAGTCAAGCATGGAGATCGCGCGCTTGAGGGCGACGCGCTCATCCTTGGGAATCACGTTCATGACAGCTCCTCTTCATCGCTCACGGTCAGCTTGACGATCCTGTGGCCCGAGGAGTCGGCGTCCGTCCACTGCGTGGGGATCGCATAATCTGCACGGCGGGACTCGATCATGTGCGCATAGTCCGCCGACTCCCTGATCGAGGCAGATTCGAGCAGTTCGGCGCTGATGTCGCGGGTCGAGGGCACGACGTCGATCACCCGGTCTGCGAGTTCGGTGATGGCTTGCCGATGCGCGATCACGACGATGGTGTGGCCCGCTTCCTTCAGGGAGGTCACCACGTTGCACACGTATTCCTCGCTCATGGCGTCCAGATGCGCCGAAGGCTCGTCAAGGATGACGATTTTGGAAGAGGACACGAGTGCTCGGGTCAGCGCGAGCCGCTGGCGTTGACCAACCGACAGGCCTGCGCCACCGTGACCAATGAGGGTGTCCCAGCCGTGAGGGAGGCGGGCGACGACGTCGTCGAATCCCGTGATTTCGGCGGCACGAGCATCGACTGCGCCCACGTTCTCGGCGACGGTGCCGGGGAGAATCGCCGGGCGTTGGGGGACCCACGTGATGGAGGACCACCACTGGTTGCGGTCGATGTCAGATAATGGAAGGCCAGCGACGGTGATGCGGCCCTCGTCGGGTGAAAGGAGACCGAGGAGGCTATGAACGGCGGTCGTTTTGCCGGAGCCGGACGCACCGCGTAGGACGGTGATCTGGCCGGGTTCGATGCATGCGCTTAAGTGCGAGGGCGCAACCGTGGCTCGGCCGGGGGCGTAAACCGAAACGTCCTCGAAGCAGATGCGTGCCGAGTCGAGGTCGGGCACGGGCGCGGTGCCCTTGTGCGCGACGAGCGGGGTATCGAGAACCTCGAAGGCCTTGTTGGCGGCGGTGACGCCGTTGGCGGAGGCGTGAAACTGTGTACCCACTTCGCGTAGCGGTTTGAGAATCTCCGGGGTGAGCATGATGGCGATGAGGCCGATATGGAGGGGAACCGAACCGTCGACCATCCGAAGGCCGATGTTGACGGCTACGAGGGCCGTGGTCAGTGTCGTGAGAAACTCGAGGGCCGCGCCGGAGAGGAACGCGACGTAGAGGGTCTGCATGGTCTTTTCAGCGAAGCGCGAGCCGAGGTGCTGTACGCGCTTTCCGGGGCCCTTCTCGCGACCAAGGCCCTTGAGGGTAGCAAGACCGGAAAGCAGATCGAGTAGCTGGGAGGACAGCTGTTGCATCGCGGCAAGGCGCTCAGCGGAATAGCGGCTGGTCATCTTGCCAATGAGGATCATGAAAAGGGGAACAAGCGGGATGCAGAAGATGACGAACATGGCCGATATCCAGTCGAACCAGAACAGTAGCGCGATGAGCGCAGGCATGGCCGTGACCGAGAGGAACAGCTGGGGGAGGAACCGGACGAAATAGGGTTCAAGATCGTCCAGGCCGCGAGTGACGAGCGTGACCGTGTGCGTCGTGTTGCCCGTCAGCCATCGATCGCCGAGCGCGGCCGCCTTGTCCAGTACCTTGCCGCGCAGGTCGGTGATGACTAAGACGGCGGAGCGGTGGCCGTAGGCGTCACGCACAAAAGAAACGAAGAAACGCGCAACGAAGACCACGGCCAACAAGCCCAAGAGCGGCAACACGTCAGTAGGCTGGGAGGTTCCATAGAAGATCGGAGAGACCGCGTAGGCGATAAGGACGATCTGTGCCGCAATCAGCGCCGCATCGAGGACGCCGAGGGCAACGAGGAAGACAATGTAGGGTTTGGTTGCGGCTGCGTATTTAAGCAGCCGGGGGTCTAATGGCTTCACGGCACCTCATTCCTCAATCAGAACTAGTCTAGATTGTGTGCGGGGGATACGCGAAAGGGCGTGCGATCCAATCGCACGCCCTTCCTGCTACGACTCGTTAGGCCTGAGCGAACTCACGAACCTTCTTCGGGTCGAGGCCGGCAGGCTTATCGGAGATGTTCTCCACGCCGAGTCGGCCAGCGAAGGACTTGTAGGACCAAGCCGTGTAGCCCAGAACGATCGGCACGAAAATGATCGCCGCGATGAGCATGACGGACTGGGTCGGTGCGGTGGCCGATGCCTGGACGAGAGTCAGGTCATAAGCGGAGTTGATCGAGGACTTCATAGCGTTCGCGCCGAACGTGGAGAAGACCCACACCACCGCGAAGGCCAGGCCGGCGAAGGAGAGGAAGAACGAGGAGACGTCCTTGCCCTTCTGAATGGCCAGCGTCGAGCCGATCAGCGTGGCGGCGGCGATAGCCAACGGAATCAGGCCCCACAGGTGGCCGCTGTAGACGAACTGGCCCCACACGGCCCAAATGGCCGTCAGGCCGGTCGAAGCAAGCGAGAGCTTCTTTGCCATGGCGATCGCGCGGTCGTGGAATTCGCCCTTTGTCTTGATCGACAACCACAGCGCGCCGTGGGTGAGGAACAGGAGGAGGAAGACGACGCCGCCCACGAGGGTGTAGGGCGTGAACAGGGAGACGAATCCGCCGGTGAGGAAGTGCTGATCGCCGGCAGCCAGGGCGCTATCGATGTTGGCCGGATCGGCCGGCACAAACTCGCCGCCACGCGAAGCGTAGTGACCGACCTGAATCTCGGTGCCCTGGACAAGGTTGCCAAAAGCGACGCCCCAGACAAGGGTGACGAGCCAGGCGACGCCGGTGTGGAGGTTGTCCCACATCGAACGCCAACCAGCCGAGTTGATCTTTCCACGCCATTCCAAGGCGGAGATGCGGATGATCAGGAAGATGAGGATGGCAACCAGCGCCATGTACATGCCGGAGAACATGGTTGCGTACCACTCGGGGAATGCGGCAAAGGTCGCTCCGCCGGCCGTGAGGAGGAAGACTTCGTTTCCGTCCCAGTGCGGGCCGATGGTGTTGAGCGCCAAGCGGCGCTCCTTTTCATTCCTCGGAAGTATCTTCAGTAGCATACCGGTGCCGAAGCCGAAGCCTTCGAGCGTGAGGTAGCCGATCCACAGGACGGCCAGGAGAGCGAACCAGATAATCTGCAGTGCTGAAAGTTCCACGGTTCCTCCTTAGTAAGCGAAGCTGAGCTTCGTGTCCTCGGTGACGCCCTTGGTGGGAGCCTCCTCGAGGAGAAGCTTGCTGGACGGGTTGATTCCCTCGCGCACGTAGCGAACGATCAGGCGGAACCACACGACGCCCAGGGCGGCGTAGAGCAGCGTGAAGATTACCACGGAGATGAGCACTTCGGCCGACAGGACGTTCTGGGAGACGCCGTTCTCGGTGAGCAGGTGCATCATCTGGGAGGGGGCGAGGTTACCCTCGCGCTCGAAGTTCGGGTAGACGACCCACGGCTGACGGCCCATCTCGGTAAGGATCCACCCGAAGGTCGATGCGAGGTAGGGAAGCGGGATAGTCCACACGAATAGCTTGGCGAGCAGGTTGCTGGTGATCAGCCTGTCGCCACGCAGGAGGAACAGACCCAGGATGGACAAGCCGAGTGAGGCGAATCCGAGGCCCATCATGACGCGGAACGAATAGAAAGCGACAAACTCGTTCGGGATGTAGTTGACATCAGTGCCGTAGATATCGCCGAAGGCCTCGGTGAACTTGTCCTGGATTTCTCCCTTGCCCATGAGGTAGGACTGCGGCCCGGAGGCGTGGTCCGTCACCATGAAGGACTCGAGTCCCGGCAGGATCGGCAACGAAATGATCGTGTCTGCGTTGGCCTCCGTACCGAGCATCCCCAAGGCAAGATCGTGCGATTCGCCCGACTCGTAAATGCCCATGGCCGCGATCATCTTCGTGGGCTGAACGTCGTAGATATGCTGGCCCATGAAGTGGCCCGAGCCGATCGCGAAAATGCCAGCCACCGCGAGGACCTTGAGACCGAACTGGGCTGCGGGCTTCCAGAATTCGCGAGCCTCGACCTCGTTGTTGCTGCGCACGGCGCGCACGATCCACCAGATGGAAATACCGCTGATCATCGCGCCTGCCACCATCAACGACGCCGAGATGGTGTGTAGGACGGCGTAGAGGGTAGTCGTGGAAAAGATGACTTCCAGGAAGCCGGACATGCCATCGAGTTCAGCACGGCCAGTTTCAGGGTTGAGGACCGCGCCAACGGGGTTCTGCATGAAGGAGTTGGCCGCGAGGATGAAGAACGCGGAAATGTTCGTTCCAAGGGCGGTCATCCAGATGGCGATGGTATGAGCCTTGGGGGAGATTCGGCCGCGGCCGAAGATCCACACCCCGAGGAAGACCGATTCCATAAAGAAGGCCAGGAGCGCTTCGAATGCCAGAGGTGCACCGAAGATGTCACCAACGTAGCGGGAGTACTCCGACCAGTTGAGTCCGAACTGGAACTCCTGGACGATACCGGTTGCTACGCCGAGTGCGAAGTTGATGAGAAGTACTTTGCCGAAGAACTCCGACATGCGCAGATACTTGGTATCTCCGCTACGCAGCCATTTGGTCTGCATGATTGCCACGAGTGGCGAAAGTCCGATCGTGAGCGGTACCAGGATGAAGTGGTACACGGTCGTGATTCCGAACTGCCACCGTGAAAGGTCTAGGACATCCACCTGAGTCACCTTTCTAGTGATTCGGGCTGCGCTAGCCCGAATGTGCTCAGCCGGGGCTGAGGTGCTGAAATATCTCCGGGCGAGGTTTGTTCGCCCGAACTTAGTGTTCGCCGTCAGTTTAACTCACAGGGCTAGACAATTGCGTCGCGAAGGGCGGCATGGAACCAAAGTCTTTGTGAGTAATCTTGATAACTAGGCGATTTTGTCAACGCCATGGGGACGAAAGTCCCTTTGTTTTTATCGTGCTCCGGCAGACAAAAATTCAGTCGTTGCAGGCAGTCGTTGTCCAAATGTGCAACAATAATGACGAAACGAGCGTGCATCCGCTCGAAGAATTAGCCTCGTGCGCCGCAACCGCGTGCAGCCGGGCCGATTCGATCGTTAAGCTTCCGTGGCCTCGAGCCACGACCTAAATTGAGGTGGCTGCCAGATGCAGACGGCCACCTGCTAGGGGATACCTATGGCAGATAATGCCGAACAGAAAGAAGGTGGCGCAAAAGTCGCTCCGATGACTGCGCTCTTGTTCCAGGAGCCGGATCTGACGCGGGCCGTACGCTCGCGCCGCCAGCGCCGCGAGGACGCGCGGGAGGAAGCCCCCGAATCGGCTCCCGAGGTCGAGCAGTCCGACGACGACTCGTCCGCCCGCAAGCGTCGGCGCGGCAAGCGTGGTGGACGCAAGTCTGCTGACAATGTCGTGCAGGCTGAGGCCGAGGTGGCAGAAGCTGCCACCGAGGACACCGACGAGGAAAAGCCTCCGCGCCCCCGCCGCTCGCGTAAGAAGGCCGCAGACACGGCCAAGGAAGATGCGGGGGAGAAGGAGGCCACCGAGGCCGAGGATGACTCCTCCGACTCTGACGGGGAAGCGGAAGAAACGACGACCGTGCGTCGCCGTCGTCGTCGCCGTTCCTCTGAAGAGGCCGACGACGGGGTCACGGCTCCGAAGGGCTCCACGCGACTCGAGGCGAAGAAGCGCCGCCGCAAGGAGGGGCGCCGTGCCGGGCGTCGTCGTACCACGATCTCCGAGTCCGAATACCTGGCGCGCCGCGAGGCTGTCGACCGGACGATGCTCGTGCGTGAACAGGACGGCCTCAACCAGATCGCCGTGCTTGAAGACGGCGTACTCGTTGAGCACTATGTGGCTCGCCACACCCAGACGTCGATGGTGGGAAACGTCTACCTCGGCCGCGTGCAGAATGTTCTTCCCTCGATGGAAGCGGCCTTCGTGGATATCGGCAAGGGGCGTAACGCGGTCCTCTACGCTGGCGAGGTGAACTGGGATGCCGTCGGCATGAACGGCAAGCCGCGTAAGATCGAAGACGCGCTCAAGAGCGGCGACACGGTCCTCGTTCAGGTCACGAAGGACCCGATCGGGCACAAGGGCGCACGCCTGACCGGGCAGATCACCCTTGCCGGCCGCCACCTCGTGTTGGTGCCGGGAGGCTCGATGACGGGCATCTCGCGTAAGCTTCCCGAAAAGGAGCGCACGCGCCTGAAGAACATCCTTAAGAAGGTTGTCCCCTCTGAGCATGGCGTCATCGTCCGTACCGCGGCCGAAGGTGCCACGGAGGAACAGCTACAGGGTGACGTCGATCGGCTGGCCAAGGCTTGGGTCGATATCCAGGCCAAGTCGAAGTCCACCAAGAACGCGCCCTCAATGCTCAAGAGTGAGCCTGAGCTGGCCGTGCGCGTCGTGCGCGACATCTTCAATGAGGACTTCAACCAGCTCAAGGTTGCAGGCGACGAGGCATGGACGACCATCCACGACTATGTCGAAGAACTTTCGCCCGAGCTTGTTGATCGGCTCGAGCATTGGGAAAGCGACAAGGATATCTTCGCCGCCTCGCGCGTTGACGAGCAGCTTGCCAAGGCCTTTGACCGCAAGGTGTTCCTGCCCTCGGGTGGTTCGCTCATTATTGAGCGCACCGAAGCTATGACGGTTATTGACGTCAACACCGGCAAATTCACCGGCTCGGGCGGCTCGCTCGAAGAGACGGTGACGCGCAACAACCTCGAGGCCGCTGAGGAGATTGTTCGCCAGCTGCGCCTGCGCGATATCGGCGGAATTATCGTCGTGGACTTCATTGACATGGTCCTCGAAGAGAACCGCGATCTCGTTCTGCGCCGCCTGATCGAATGCCTGGGTCGCGATCGGACCCGCCACCAGGTGGCCGAGGTGACCTCGCTGGGCCTGGTGCAGATGACACGTAAGCGCGTCGGACAGGGCCTTGTCGAGGCGTTCTCGACCACGTGTGAGTGCTGTGAGGGACGTGGCTACATCACGCACGAAAATCCCGTCGAGAGGGGCGAAACCGAGGAGCAAAATCCGCGGACTAACCCTCGCCGCCAGCATCCCAAGCAAGCGGCTCCGAAGGCTGAGGACGCCGATCCCAAGCATGAGGAGGTGCGTGCTGCCCTGGCCAACATCGCCGCTGCGGCCTCTTCGAAGCACGAGGCTGAGGGGAAGGATTACTCCGCGGAGGATTCTCCCGATACTCAGCCTGCGGCCAAGGAGAGCGCCAAGGGTGAGGACAAGGTAGAGCGTCCGACGAAGCGACGCGGCAAGACGGGGAAGAAGAGCTCGGCAGGCGCCGCGGCGACTCCCGACCAAGCCAAGGAGTCTCCTCGTGATGAGGCTGAGGTAAATCCTGTGGCCGAGCAGCTCGAGAGGCTCGCCCAGAAGGCGTCTGAGAAGGCCGCCTCGAAGAGTTCTGAGCCTGAACAGCCCAAGCGTCAACGACGCCGTCGGGTCACCTCGTCGGGTGCTATCACTCCCGGGTCGGGGGCGTCCTCGGCGATCATGACCTTCCCGGCCGAGCCGAAGGCCGATAGCTAGACGAGTCGCCAAACGCGACACGCGCCACGAATGTGGCGATGATCGCGCTTGGCGGACTTGTTCCAGCTGGGGTCTCTCAGTAAACTTGGAACTCGGCGCATCGAGCGCATTTAATTTTTCCAGAGCACGGAAACGTGCATCCAATCGACAGAGATGAGCTGAACGTGGTTTACGCGATTGTCAAGACAGGCGGCCGCCAGGAGAAGGTGTCCGTCGGATCTATCGTGGTTACGAACAGGATTGACGGCGAAGCTGGCGACAAGGTCGAGCTTGAGCCGATCATGCTCGTCGACGGTGACAAGATCACCACTGCTGCCGATGGCATTTCCGCCAAGGTTACTGCTGAGATCGTTCGTGACGAGAAGGGTCCGAAGATTTCGATCATCAAGTACAAGAACAAGTCGGGTTACCGCAAGCGTCAGGGTCATCGCCAGCCGCTCACCCGTCTCAAGGTTCTTGAGATCGCCTAATTCGGCATCAAGTACGAGCTTTTTTCAGGAAAGAAGGACTACAGATGGCACATAAGAAAGGCGCCAGTTCCTCGAACAACGGTCGCGACTCTAATGCACAGCGACTTGGTATCAAGCGTTTTGGTGGCCAGAGCGTGAACGCAGGTGAGATTCTCGTTCGTCAGCGCGGCACCAAGTACCACCCGGGCGCCAACGTTGGCCGCGGCAAGGACGACACGCTGTTTGCTCTTGCTGCTGGCGTGGTTGAGTTCGGTGTGAAGCGTAACCGCAAGACCATTAGCGTGATGGCCGAGGCCTAAGCGCATAACATAGATTGGGGTGGAGGGCATCAGCCTTCCGCCCCTTTTCTTTTCTGTCATAATTGGTCGGGTAACCGACGGGAGAGGATCTCATGGCAAACTTCGTGGACCGGGTAACTTTGCACATGTCCGCTGGCAAAGGTGGAAATGGTGCAACGTCCGTGCGCCGTGAGAAGTTCAAGCCGCTGGGAGGCCCGGATGGGGCGAATGGCGGCCACGGTGGTGACGTTATTCTGCGCGTCTCGTCCCAGGAGTCGACACTCTTGGCGCTTCACCATTCGCCCCATTTGAAAGCGGAGAATGGCAAGCCGGGCGAGGGGGATATGCGCCATGGTAAGCGCGGCGAGGATCTGGTGGTTACCGTCCCCTCGGGCACTGTCGTCAAGGACATGGAGGGCAACATTCTCGCCGACCTCGTGGGCGAGGGTGAGGAGTTTGTGGCGGCTCTCGGCGGCTTCGGTGGTCTGGGCAATGCGGCTCTCGCCTCGCCGAAGCGCCGTGCGCCTGGCTTCGCGCTGTTGGGTGAGCCGGGCGAGGAGCGCTCGGTTGTACTGGAGCTGAAGTCGGTAGCCGATGTGGCCTTGGTTGGTTTTCCGTCGGCCGGCAAGTCATCCTTGATCGCTGCGATGTCTGCCGCGCGCCCGAAGATCGCTGACTATCCGTTTACGACTTTGGTTCCTCATCTCGGCGTCGTTCAGGCGGGGGAGATGCGCTTCACGATGGCGGATGTTCCCGGGCTGATCCCGGGGGCTTCTGAGGGCAAGGGTCTGGGGCATGAGTTCTTGCGTCATATCGAGCGCTGTGCTGTCATCGCCCACGTGATCGATTGCGCGACCCTCGAATCAGATCGCGATCCGATCCGCGACCTCGACACGATCGAGGCTGAGCTGGCGGCCTATGCTGATCAAGTTCCACCGATGGAGGATCGTGTCCCCATGATGGAGCGTCCCCGTGTGGTGGTTCTAAACAAGGCCGATATGCCTGACGCGCGTGACATGATTGATTTCGTTCGCGAAGACCTCGAGGCTCGTGGCCTGGACGTGTACGTGGTATCGGCGCTTTCGCGGATGGGCTTGCGCGAACTGGGCTTCGCGTTGGCAAGGATTGTCACGGAGATTCGTTCTCACGACGTCGTACCGGAGGCTCGCGCTGTTATCCGCCCGGTGACTCAGGACGACAACGGTTTCACCATCACCGAGCGCAGCAAGGGCGGCAAGCCGTTCTATCAGATTCGCGGCCGCAAGCCTGAGCGTTGGATTAACCAGACCGATTTCGCCAACGATGAGGCTGTCGGATACTTGGCCGACCGACTCAACATGCTGGGCGTTGAAAAACAGCTTCTGAAGATGGGCGCCCGGGCGGGCGATACCGTGGTGATTGGCCCGGAGGACGGGGGCGTCATTTTCGATTGGGAGCCCTCGATCTCCACCGGTGCCGAGTTGCTCTCGCCTCGCGGTACGGATGCGCGTCTGGATCAGTCTGGCCGTGCCACGCGGCGCGAACGTAAGGCGTCTTTCCATGAGCGCATGGATGCGAAGGAAGAGGCGCGGCGCGAGCTGTGGATGGAACGCGAGGGTGGCGTGTGGACGGACCCTTCGCAAAACTAGAATTCGTTATACGCGTTGTTGTATAGTCAATGCATGCCCCCTCTGTGTGAGGGGGTTTTGCATAGTTGTCGGTCGCATGTGGGCCGCCCTCACAAGGCCATCTGTGCGACGCCGTTGCCTTCCTGTACCGGAGCTCGAGGCGCATATGATACACGGTTCGTGTGCAAGGTCACATGCACAGTTGTGAGGGGCGACTTTTCCTCGGAATTTGGCGGTATTTGGCGGCTCATTATGTGAGATGTTCTGGCTCATCGCCTGGATCTGTGCGGTTGGTGAAGCGTGGATATTGACCGGTGTGCGTTCGAGGAGGTATTTTCTTGCATAACCCGGCGTGGAGAATATTCACTCGAGGTTAAAAATATTAACTGGCTTCGGCCGATTGTGCGCCACGTACATGAAAGGAATGACGATGATCGCTAACAAGAAGATTTCCACCATCCATTCCCACGTATCTTTCGCGCACCGCCTTATGTCTATGGCCTCCTGGCGAACGCGCTAACTATCATCACGAGACTTTTAGGCCGCGAGCGGCCCATATGAGATACGGACATAAGGACATGACTATCGAACTTTCGGCTTCAAGCCAAGCTACATCAAATCCGGCACCGGTTGACGTGTCAGACACTTTGACTCACGATTCGGTGTCGACCACCTGGATCGGAATGGACCTGTCGCTTCTTGGTGCGAGCGAGCCGCTCGGTGTCGACGAAGCTGGCGTCGAGAGTCTCAACTTTCCCCGTTTGGCGGCCTCGGTGCGCGCGGCCCAGACAGGTGGTATCGATTTCGTGTCGCTGGACAGCAACTTCCACACGAGTACCGATGTCGATTCGCGTGATTGTACCTTCGACGCCGTCCGCACGGCAGCCAAGTTGGCCGAGGTCTCGACGGCGGGAGTTTTCGCCGGTGTCGAGGCGGACCCTCAGGACATGGATGCGGCCATCACAGCGCTATCATCGCAGGGCGAAGGGTGGGCAGGGCTGACCATCCCCCTGCACACAGATTCCGATTTTGCGGGGATTGCGGCGGCGGCCGCGCGGGCACGCAAAGCGGGATTGAAGGTGACTGTTATCATCACTAACCCCGCGATCTCGGCTGAGCGTGCCAAGATCATTGCTAGCATCGCAGACATCGTCCGCCTTCGTGTTGTCGACATCTACGCTGCGCGCCAGGCCCGTTTCGTCATCAGGGCAGCTGGTCAAGAGCTTGGGCGTGACATCCTCGTTTTTGCCGAGCTTGGCATCGTCATCTCCGCCTCAGTGACGGCGGCAGAGGAACGCGCTCTCCTCATCGAGGACATGAACGGCACGGATCTCTTCCCGGGAATTGCGTCTGTTTTGGGCAGCGTCTATAACGTCGCCGACATGATCGAATCATGGGTTGGGCTTGGCGCTGCTGACGGCGTTATCTTGATTCCGGCGTCATTGCCTACGGATCTGGCTTCGGTACTTAAGGGCGTGTTACCGCTGATTGAGGCTCGTTCGAAAATCGATCAAGCATAGCGTTGTGGCATAAGTGTGGCGGGCTGGTCAAATCAGCCCGCCACACTATTTTGCCCGCCCGTGGACGTGGGCGAAAAAGCTACTTCTCGGACTGAGCTTCGTGCTCGGCGATCTGCTTACGGACCTCGTCCATGTCGAGTGCCTTAGCCTGCGTGATGAGATCCTCGAGTGCGGCCGGCGGCAACGCGCCTGCACCTTCATAAATGCGGATGCCGTCACGGAACACCATGAGGGTCGGGATAGACATGATCTGGAAAGCTTGGGCGAGTTCGCCCTGCGCCTCGGTGTCCACTTTGCCGAAGGTGATGTCTGCGTACTTATCGGAGGCCGCTTCGAAGGTCGGGCCGAACTGCTTGCACGGGCCGCACCACTCTGCCCAGAAGTCGAGGAGGACGGTTCCTTCCTTGACGATGTCGTTAAAGTTTTCTGCGGTCACTTCGACGGTTGCCATTGATGTCCTTTCGTATGGTGCGTAAAGACTTTCTGAACACACCGTTTCAATTGTCACTTAGCGAAAACGCGTTCCGGTTGGGATTATTCCCGTGAGACAAGAATAAGCAAAATATCAGCTCGACAGCGTCCAAGTCGGTGGGTCGAAAGTACGACAGCACGGGGTGAGCCTGCGCTTGCAAGCCGAGCGACGGCGTCGTGCGTACTTTATTTCCTTGCTATGTCAACGATTCTGAGGGTGGATGAAGCGGCAGGTGAGCGTGACTGGGCTCCAGTGGAATACCTACCACTACTATGCGGAGTATTCTCGCGGCGAACACAGGGGAGTGGAAAAATAAGCACATGCGGCTGCGGCGCCGTTCCTGGCGATAAATTACACGGCAAATCCCTCGACGGGCGAGGGCTTTTGCTGATTCAATGGTAGTTGCCATAACCACGGGTGGTGCGTAAACGTGGCTGCGAAAGTCAGTGCGGGCCGCCGCGGCTCAGAGGAACGTAGGGAGATGCGATGTCACAGGCCAAAGAGCCGCACCTGCATGCGGTTGATGAAGCAGGCGCTGTGCCGGTCAAGGACGGCGATCCCAAACGTCGTGCGCGCATCGGAATCATGGGCGGCACATTTGATCCGATTCACCACGGCCACTTGGTTGCCGCGTCGGAGGTGCAATACTACTTCGACCTCGACGAGGTGATCTTCGTCCCCACCGGTGAACAGCCGTTTAAGAAGGATCGCAAGGTCACCTTCGCCGAGCATCGCTATCTCATGACTGTCATCGCGACCGCGTCTAATCCGCGCTTCTCGGTGTCGCGGGTGGACATCGAGCGCGGCGGCATGACCTACACGGTGGACACCCTCCGCGATCTCCGAAAAGAGCATCCCGACGCCGACCTCTACTTCATCACGGGCGCCGACGTCCTCCCGCAGATCCTCAACTGGAAAGACAACGAGGAGCTCTGGGGCTTGGCGCACTTCGTCGGGGTTAATCGCCCGGGCCATCTCCTCGACACCTCTGGTTTGCCCCAAGATGCGGTCTCGGTGGTCGAGATTCCGGCCATGGCGATCTCCTCGACAGGCATCCGAAACCGGGCGCACGCAGGAGTTCCAGTGTGGTATTTGGTGCCAGATGGCGTAGTGCAGTACATAAACAAGTATCATCTGTATATAACGAACGAGGCAAAGACTACTTCCCTCGCTCCGGTAGCCGAGAATCAGGCTAGTGGTGACGCGGGCAAGGAGGAAGAATGAGTGAGGAAACTCCACGGCTGAGCCGCCGTCAACTGCGTGAGCAGGGAAAGCTCGAAGCTGTACCCGCTGACGGTCCGTCGGTTCTTGACACCACAGAGCTGAGGCTTCGCCGCCCGTCGCGCAAGGAGTTACGTGAGCTCGAAAGCAGACAGCTGCCGGCGGTTTCCGCCAGTTCTTCCGAGGCTGATGACTATATCGGGCAACCGACCCAGGCCATGGACGCCATTCCGGCGCCCGCGGCTGTCCCACCAGTCGCGGCCGATGAGCCCATCCAGCATGAGCGCAAGTCGGTTTTCGATCGCTTCGAAGATCATGACGCCAAAAGCGCGCTAGCCGATCAGAACGCCGACCAGGCTGTCGATCCGGACGGAGCCGAGCGAGTCCCGGCCCAGGACCCGGTTGAAGAAGAGACCGACAATGGCGACGATTCGATGGAAGAAGAGTCCCTGCGTGATCGTTTCTTGGCGATGACCCGGCGCGAGGACAAGGGCAGTAGCGTTGCGCTTGTGGAGGGCACCCCAGCCGCAGGCGAGGACGAGGTTGAGGAAACCGAGTATGAGGCACCTCGACGCACTTGGCTCAATGTTATTTTGCTTATTCTTATTGCGGGCTTGGTTGGCTACTTGGGAGGATCGTGGATCAACGTCACTTTCCTGTCGGATGCGGTGCCGGGCGCGCATGAGACCATTACTGAATTTCTTTTGTAACTGAAAGGACACTGTGGCAGCTACACCGGAATCGATCGAACAGACCTTTATCGCGGCACGGGCTGCTTCTGAAGGTAAGGCAACTTCTATTACGGCGATCGACGTCTCCGAGCGGCTCGTCATCACAGACGTCTTTCTTGTGGTCTCTGGCTCGTCAGAGAGACAGGTGCGTGCTCTCGTCGATGACGTCGAAGAGGCGATGCACAAGGCGGGCTCGAAGCGTCTTCGCCGCGAAGGTCTTGAGGGGGAGGCACATTGGGTGCTCCTTGACTTCGGAAACGTTATGGTTCACGTCCAGCAAGATGAGGACCGTGAATTCTACGCGCTCGAGAAGTTGTGGGGCGATTGCCCGATTATTGAGTTGCCCGAAGACATCACGGTCGATGAGGGCAACGAGTCGTCTCTTGCTGCCTACTTCGCTTCGGCCTCCGAGGACGGCGACGGGCGGCCGGAAGGCGAGGCGTGAGGCTCCGGCTTGTTTTCTGGAGGCACGGCCAGACCGTCCAGAACCTGAGTTTGCGCATCCAAGGCGCGCAGGATTTTCCTCTTGACGACGTCGGGCATGCCCAGGCTTCCGAAACGGCAGGTGAACTGGCCAAGATGAAGCCGGCTCGGATCTATTCCTCCGATTTGTGGCGCGCTCGCCAGACCGCCGAGTATCTTTCCGAGGTCACGGGCGTACCGATTCTCATGGAGCCGGGTTTACGGGAGCGAGCCTACGGATCGTGGGAGGGGCTCACCTCGGCCGAGATTCGTGAACGCGATCCGGAGCAGTGGATGGTGTGGCGCGAGGGGCGAGAGCCCGAAGGCGTTGGGGTTGAGCGGCGTGAAGATTGTGGAATGCGCGTGGCTGACGCGGTTAGCCGTGCGGTGGCCGACGTCGAAGCGGAGCTTTCACAATCTGTCGGGAAGGACGATGTCGTAACGGTCGTCTTCGTCGCCCACGGTGGGTCCATTTCGAACGGCGTCATGACGTTGCTCGGCCAGAATCCTTCTGAGTGGGTGGGTCTGCAGGGGATGGATAACTGCCATTGGGCGATCCTTGAGCCTCGTCACAAGGCAAATCCACCCTGGCGTCTGTACTCGTACAATCGGCGAACGGTAGATGTGGCTACTATCGATCGCCCGGGCTTTTAGGCGGAGATTCCACGGCGTCGCACCCATCCATGCATGCAGTGAGCTGTTTCACGGCCGTTCGGGGGATTTCGATTGGCGTCGGCCAGAAGATCTGAGTAATATAAATCAAGTCTTAAGGGGCTATGGCGCAGTTGGTAGCGCGCTTCCATGGCATGGAAGAGGTCAGGGGTTCGAATCCCCTTAGCTCCACCACTAGGACGCTCATTTTGATACAAAGATTTGAGTGCGAACTGAACCCCTCGGGTTCCGCGTTTTACCTGGTATTTCGCGGGATTCGAGGGGTTTAGCGTTTCTCGGGAGTGGGTGGAGGTTGGGTTGGCGGCGGCTTCCCGGGGTCAGATTTGGGTGCTCGCAAGGTCGCGCTGAGTCCAGACTGGGGCCGCCGTCAAAAGGTATAGGCATCCGTCAAAAAGTATGGGCAATCGTCAAAAGGTTCAGGGTTGCCGTCAAAAAGTATCGGGGCTGGCGTCAAAAGGTGCTAGGTGTTCAGCAGTAAAGTGACAACGATACTCCCGATGGTGGCCAACAGCGTCAGAACCGCCACAGCTATCGTCCTGCCTGCCACCTTCGACGAGCTGGCGTTGCCGGCCTCAATTCGGGAATCCACGCTCTTGATCCTGTTGTTTAGCTGGACCAGGTGGGCTTCCATCGAGACGAGCACCTCGAGTGTCTGCTTGGCGCGCTCGTCCTCCATCTCCTGACGCTCGGTCTGGGCTTCGGCGTTGGCGTCGATGACACGTTGAAGCTCTTCATGGTGATCGCGTAATGAGTCCTGCCAAGTATGGATTTGTTCGATCACGGGGATGGCAGTATCGGCCTTCGGCACGTCGGCCCTAGGTGCGACGAGCTTTGAGATGTCGATGCCTGGTGGCAGCTTCGGCATGGAATCGGACAATGTCTTTTGGATCCGCGTCAGCTGCTCATTCATTCCGGACTGGTCCATCACTGTTTGCCGCAGACGTTCCATTGCCGGTCGCAGCTGCTCTGCAAGAACTTCGTTGCGCTGGACTGCTTCAGCATGGCGTGGGTGCGACTTGTCCCTAAAGGCCTCCTGCAACTCTGACAGGGTCATTGGCAGTTCGTCTTTACTGGTAGGTACCGCGACAGGGAACTCCTCCGGGTCATCGTTCACAGTCGTTTCCAGACCCTGTGTCCACTTGTTGTCACTCATACCTTGCTCAAGCATTCGCATTACTTCGCTATTCTCTCGAGTGCCCGGTAGACAGTCTGGCGGGAGACGTCGAAAGACCGGGCCACCGACGCCACCGACTCGCCACCGGTGACCGCCTGACGCACAAGGCGGATCTGTTCGGAGGAGAGCTTCGGCTTCGGGCCGGCAACTCGGCCTTCGGCCCTGGCGTTGGCAACGCCCTCCTTCGTGCGCGCGACCATCAGGTCGCGATCCCACTCGGCCAGCGCCGACATTATGATGAAGGCCCCCTTGTTCATGGGGTCGGCAGTGTCGATGTGCGGCTCCAGCACCCGGACGTTGATGCCCCGGGCGCCGAGGTCGGCGATCGTCAGTATCGTCTCCCGGACGTTGCGACCCAGGCGGTCGAGGCGCGTCACGACGAGTGTGTCACCCTCGCCCATCAACGCGAGCGCCTTAACTAGCTCCGGCCGAGACCACATCGTACCCGAGATCTCGTCGATGTAGACGCGCTGAGGGTCGCAGCCGGCAGCCACCAGCGCTTCGCGCTGGGTCTTCAGGGACTCACCCTGGAGCGAGGTCGAGACGCGGGCGTAACCGACGAGCATGGTCAGTCCTCCACGCCGTCCTCGCTGAGGTTGTCCTGCTCGGCGTCGCCCATCGTTCCGAGGAACACGTGATGCTGCCCCTCCGTTCTCAAGATGGTTCAGGAAGGTCTGCCGCAGAGCGTCTATTCCCCGGTAGTAGTCCCTGAACGCTACCGAGACTTCGGCACCGCGATCCTCGGTATCGGGCCATGGGATCTCGATCTCCAGGTACCGCAGACCCACGTCCTCCCGGTTGGTCTGCATGAGAACCACTCGGTCCCACTGCTGGCGGACCACCCTCAGAGACAGGGCCCACAGGAGATAGAAGTTGTCCACCGGGGCCTTGGGTGCGGCGCGAAGGATCAGCATCTCCTTGGTTAGGACTACCTCTTCCTGCCCGGGCATGAGCACGGCGAACTCACCGATGTTCTTCGAGGCGCGAATGGGCGTGATGAGGTCGAACGCCTTCAACCCCGACGAGGAGCCGCGCCAGAACTTCTCGGCCACGATGGTCGGGACGAGGTTCGACGGATTGATGTTGACCTGACCCGCCCGGATGTCCGAGACCTTGATGTATGAGATGTGGCCACCTCGCCTGTCTGCGGATGGAGAACCGTGTCCGGCCTTCTTGAGGATCAGCCCCTGCTTGATCAGCTCGCCCAAGGTCTTGACGGTGAAGCCCTTCATCTCGGGCCGCTTCACCAACTCTGCGACCTCAGCGCTGAACCGGGTGTCGTAGTACCGCGGAGCCCCGATGCTCAGGTCCGCCTTGTCGACCTATCGACCTGTCGGCGCCGAGGCGTTCGAGAGAAGGGGCCCGACCCCCGGAAAGTAGACACGGGGGATGTGATCAGGAAGCAGATCTCAGCGTAACAGGACATTGCTGTTCAAACACTGCTGGAGCGAGGTACCCGCACCAGGAATGTCGAGGCGTGGTGTTGTAGCGGGTACACCAGCGGAAAACATCTCGCCGGCACTGCAACTGATTGGCAAACGTCTTCGCGTCCTGGAGGACCTCACGCTTCAACGCGGCGTTGAAGGACTCCGCCAGGGCGTTATCAGCGCTGCTGCCGATCGCGCCCATCGACTGCCGGACTCCCAGCTGTATGCAGGTGTCCTGGAACCCGTGCGAGGTGTATACGCTTCCGTGGTCGGAGTGAAAAATTGCGTCGTCGAGACTTCCGCGCTGGCCCTTGGCCATCACCAGGGCGTCCTGAACCAGGGAAGTACGCATGTGATCGGCGATCGCGAAGCCTACCAGCCGGCGGGAGAAACAGTCGATGACCGTGGCCAGGTACATATTCGACCCGTCCGCGATCGGCAGGTACGTGATATCGCCGACGTAGACCTGGTTCGGTGCCGGGGCGGTGAATTTCCTCCCCACCAGGTCCGCAAACACCGGCTTCCTCCTATCCGAGACAGTCGTGGTGACCTTGCGTTTCTTCGAGTAGCCAACCAGCTGCAACGAGCGCATGATCCGGGCGACTTTCTTGTGATTGACCGGACTGCCGGGCGAGTCGTCGTTGAGTTGCGCCGTGATGCGTTTGGCACCGTAGCAGCCGCGTTCTTTTGTGAACACGGCCTTGACCCGTGCGCCGAGGATCGCGTCGCTGAGCAGACGTTTCTTTCGCATGGCGGAGGTGTTTTTCCATTTGTCGTACGAGGACCGGTTGAGTTTCAGAACCTCACATAACCGCTTGACCGAACGGTCGTTCCGGGCGTCGTCAACGAACTGGAAGCGGATCACCAGGTCGTCTCTTCCGCGAAATATTTCGCGGCCTTGCGCAGAATGTCGCGCTCTTCCTTCAGTCGGGCGTTTTCCCGTTCCAGCTGGCGGATACGTTCGGCATCGGTCACCGATGTTGGGGTCTGCGAGGCGGCCTCGGTGCTGGTGGTGGTGCGGGCGCCGGTGCCATATTTGCGGACCCAGATCTGGAGGGTGTTGCGGTTGACGCCGAGTTCGGCGGCGAGGGCGTTGATCGATACGCCGGGGGAATTCTCGTAGACGGCGACCGCGTCGCGGCGGAATTCCTCAGTGTAGGTCTTGCTGGGCATGGTGGCAGGTTACCTTTCTTCCCCGGCAGAAAGCCGGGTTGTCGGGTGTCTACCAAACAGGGGTCAGGTCCTTCTCCAGGTGATGTCTTGGAGGTGACAGGGGTGTCATGTGGTTTCCTAAACTCCTATAGAGGTAGTTATTGTTTTTCTCTTAAGAGAAGTCCAGTAGCACCTGACACCCCTGTCACCCGGGGCAGTTTGTTAGGCAAGGAACTCGCTGATGAGTTCAAGGCCGTCGATCATCCGCGCGTTCTTCGTGCGGCGGCGGCTAAAACCGCCTTTGTCGATGGCGGCATAGAAATCAGCTGCTGAACGCACGTATTCACCGCGTCCCAGCGCCCACGCCCGATACGCCTCATAGACCGCACCTGATTTCTCCGATAAACCCGGCCCGGTCTGGCAGCGTTCTTCGAGAAAGTGAGCAAACCAGTCGTTGGCCGCCCGATACGCCTCAGACGCCTCGACTACCTGGCGGGGCGGGTTGAGCCGGTAGTCCTCGGCGTGAATCAGCTTCGCGCCTTCCATGATCCAGGCGAGTACTGCTCCCCCAGCCTGCTCGAACAGGTGGTCGGCATAGTTTTTGATGTCCCGGTCAGGTTTGATGGTTTGTTCGAACGGGATCACGATCAGCCGCCGCCAAATACCGGTGTCCATCGCACCCACACGCGGTAAATGGTTGGTGTACAGCACGAGCGTGTGGGAGGGAGTGAATGAGAACGGGTCTTTGTATTTCTTTTCCGCCGCGATCTTGTCGGTCGAAGCGAGCTGTTTGGTTGAGGAGGTCGATAAGCGCACGCCCTCGTCGTTCTCGCCCGCGATCAGCAATCTGCGGGCGCGGGTTTCAGCCATTTCGTGTTTAGCGTTGTTTTTCTTGCCCGCGATCAGTACTTCAGCAGAAATCGTCTCCGAATACGACCCCAGCACGCGAGCGATCGTGTTCCAAAAGGTGGATTTCCCGTTGTTACCGTCGCCGTAGGCGATAATCAGTGCCTCGATCAGTACCTTGCCGATCGCGGCTAGCCCGCACACGCGTTGCACATACCCGATCAGCTCAGCGTCTCCACCGAAGGTGACCTGGAGGGATTCGAGCCACACCTGCAATTGGACCTGACCCCTGTTTGGTAGACACCCGACAACCCGGCTTTCTGCCGGGGAAGAAAGGTAACCTGCCACCATGCCCAGCAAGACCTACACTGAGGAATTCCGCCGCGACGCGGTCGCCGTCTACGAGAATTCCCCCGGCGTATCGATCAACGCCCTCGCCGCCGAACTCGGCGTCAACCGCAACACCCTCCAGATCTGGGTCCGCAAATATGGCACCGGCGCCCGCACCACCACCAGCACCGAGGCCGCCTCGCAGACCCCAACATCGGTGACCGATGCCGAACGTATCCGCCAGCTGGAACGGGAAAACGCCCGACTGAAGGAAGAGCGCGACATTCTGCGCAAGGCCGCGAAATATTTCGCGGAAGAGACGACCTGGTGATCCGCTTCCAGTTCGTTGACGACGCCCGGAACGACCGTTCGGTCAAGCGGTTATGTGAGGTTCTGAAACTCAACCGGTCCTCGTACGACAAATGGAAAAACACCTCCGCCATGCGAAAGAAACGTCTGCTCAGCGACGCGATCCTCGGCGCACGGGTCAAGGCCGTGTTCACAAAAGAACGCGGCTGCTACGGTGCCAAACGCATCACGGCGCAACTCAACGACGACTCGCCCGGCAGTCCGGTCAATCACAAGAAAGTCGCCCGGATCATGCGCTCGTTGCAGCTGGTTGGCTACTCGAAGAAACGCAAGGTCACCACGACTGTCTCGGATAGGAGGAAGCCGGTGTTTGCGGACCTGGTGGGGAGGAAATTCACCGCCCCGGCACCGAACCAGGTCTACGTCGGCGATATCACGTACCTGCCGATCGCGGACGGGTCGAATATGTACCTGGCCACGGTCATCGACTGTTTCTCCCGCCGGCTGGTAGGCTTCGCGATCGCCGATCACATGCGTACTTCCCTGGTTCAGGACGCCCTGGTGATGGCCAAGGGCCAGCGCGGAAGTCTCGACGACGCAATTTTTCACTCCGACCACGGAAGCGTATACACCTCGCACGGGTTCCAGGACACCTGCATACAGCTGGGAGTCCGGCAGTCGATGGGCGCGATCGGCAGCAGCGCTGATAACGCCCTGGCGGAGTCCTTCAACGCCGCGTTGAAGCGTGAGGTCCTCCAGGACGCGAAGACGTTTGCCAATCAGTTGCAGTGCCGGCGAGATGTTTTCCGCTGGTGTACCCGCTACAACACCACGCGTCGACATTCCTGGTGCGGGTATCTCGCTCCAGCAGTGTTTGAACAGCAATGTCCTGTTACGCTGAGATCTGCTTCCTGATCACATCCCCCGTGTCTACTTTCCGGGGGTCGGGCCCTGACCGAACTTGGGATTAGTGAAGCCACGTTGAATAGGTGGCAGGCAACCTATGGGTCGATGACCAAGAGCGAAGCGAAAGAGCTCCAGCGCCTGCGCGATGAGAACACGCGCCTCAAACGCCTCCTGGGTCAGGCAGAGCTGGAGAAGGCTGCGTGGAAAGAATTATCGGAGGGAAACTTCTAAGCCCAGCTCGCCGCCATGATGCCGTCTGGCATCTCGTTGGGCTGGGCTATTCCCAAAGACTTTCCTGCCAGATCGTTGGGCTCTCTCGCAGTGCTTACCGGCGCGCTAGGACCCGTGAAAGCACGCCGGATAAATACGCGGACTTGCGCGAGTGGATGCACGAGTTCGCGCGTGATCACCGCCGGTGGGGACACCGGCGTGCCTGGAGAAACGCCCTCGCCGAGGGTTATGGGGTATGCCGGGAAACTTTCCGGCGCTTGTGGCGTGAAGAAGGTCTACGCGTGTTGCCGCGCAAGAAGCGTAAACGCCTCAGTGGTCACGGCCAGCGTGATGTTCCTGCTGGCCAGTACCCGAACGACGTGTGGGCGTTGGACTTCCAGTTCGATTCAACCTGGCATGGCAAGATGATCAAGATTTGCAACATTATTGATGAATACACCCGCGAGCACGTCGCCTTCGCGGTCGATAAAAAGCTTGATGCGGGCTCGGTGATCGAACTGCTCGACGTGGCTTGTCTGGAGCGCGGAGGACGCCCTAGGGTGATTCGGATGGACAACGGGCCTGAGTTCATCGCCCACGCCCTCGAGGTTTGGGCGGCCGAGGATAAGACGATCCAAGCGCTCATTCCGCCAGGCCAGCCATGGCATAACGGGTTCGTTGAGTCGTTCCATAACCGGATGCGAGACGAGCTCTTGGAGGATAACAGCATCGAGAACCTTGAGCATGCCCGCCTACTCGTGGCCCAGTGGTCACGGCGCTACAATGACTTCCATCCGCACTCCGCACTCGGCTACCTCAGCCCGCGGAAGTATGCGGAACAATGGAAACAAGAAAACACGGTCAACGCTTAAACCAAGTGGACCTAATTCTTAGGCCACCCCAACTAGGCCAAGACCCCCAGACGCATTCGGTAGCCCGTCTGGGGGTCACGCCGTATTTACGGGAAGCTTGGTGGGTGTGGTGCCGAGGAAACCGAAACGCCCCTGCTCCCAACCCGGCTGCCCAGAACTCACCGACCACCGCTTCTGCTCGGCTCACGCTCGTGCAGAAGACGAGCGGTACCGGACGTACCAGCGGGACCCTGCGATCAACAAACGCTACGACCACCGCTGGCGCAAAATCCGCAACGCCTACATCCAAGTCCACCCGTTGTGCGAACAGTGCCAGACTCAGGGGCGTGTGACGCCAGCCCAAGAGGTTGACCACATCATCCCGCTCGAAGATGGTGGCACGCATGATGAGGCGAACCTGCGAGCCTTGTGTAAGCCGTGTCATTCGTCCAAGACCGCGCGCGAGGATGACCGTTGGAGGCAAGCACCCAGGGTCTACGCCTACTGATGAGCCCGTACGTTGCACGCAGTCGCGGCGATGGTCTGGAACCTAGTTGCCTACCTGCTCTGCTTTGGTTCCGAATCGCTGTCGGAAACCCTACGTCTGTTGGCGGACTAAGGTGATGGTTCGGTTAGTTTTGGCGGCGATTGTGGGATCGTGTGTGACGAGCATGAGGCCACACTTGCGTTGGTGCACTTGGCTTAGTAGCAAGTCCATGGCTTCTTCACGTAGCTCAGTGTCGAGTGCGCCAGTGGGTTCATCTGCGAGTATCAGCTTTGGGCTGTTGATAAGGGCGCGTGCGAGCGCGGTTCGTTGACGTTCGCCACCAGAGAGTTGTTCGGCCATCCGGGATTCTTCCACGTGAAGCTCGCGTAAAAGTTGCGAGGCTTCTTCGCGAACGGTTGGATCGTTTTTGTCCCAGAGTAACCGTGGCAACATAACATTATCAAGTGCGGTGTAGCCACTCATAAGTTCACCGTTTTGAAAGACAGTACCAATTGTTGTTGAGCGTAGACGCGCCAGTTGATCGAACTTGAGCTGATGAACGTTTGTGCCGTCAACGAGGACGCTACCTTGGAGTGGCCGATTCATGCCAAGGATCGTTGTCAAGAGGGTGGTTTTACCAACGCCAGAACGCCCCATGATTGCTACCGTCTCACCCGCGTCGATGTCAAGGTTGAACGCCGTAAACAAGGAAGTTGTGTAACCACATGACAGGTTGTGACATTGTAGGATGCTCATTTTTCAGCTCTTTCCGGGCAGCCAGTTAGCGGCTTCTTTCTTAACAAGGACGTACATGAGGATTGCTTGGGTAAGAATAAAAACTAGGTAGAGGACCCCGATAGCGATCATGAATGACCACGGAAAGAATCCACCAAATGTGAAAAAGAACTGGCTCGCGAGGAAGACCCCTATACCAAGTGAGGCTATTCCCGTCACGATGCTCACTGTTGCGTGACGCATGGAGATCATCCACGCAATTGTGTCAGATTTGCCTGTCAAAGATGCGATGGGCGCAAACTCCTTGGCATGAGAGCTCGTTTCTCGCGCGTACTGCATCCAAACCGACGTCATCGCGTAAATGAAACCAAGCGTGGTAAAAAGCGTCAACCAAGTTGCTTGCTGTCGATATATCTGTGCGATCGCCCGCCCGCTTTCTCCATCAGTAATTGATAGTGGGGGAATGGGTGTATCAAACTCGATCCCTTGGATCTGTGTCAGTAAGTCTTCTTCTTGCTCAGAAATCGTATAAATCCACGCCCATCGAGATTCTAACGAGATTTCATCAAGTTGCGCACCATATTCGGGAACCAATACGTGCTGAACGTAGTCTCGAAGGTATGTGTGGTTCACCTGCCCTGAACTCACTTCTGCCACACCTTGACCATAGGCTGCCACATACACTGTCACTGCAGGGTCCTGGGACGCAATAATAGCTGCTGCGTCATCTAAACAGGTTGCGTAGTCTCCAGAGCAATTCAGTGATGTCTTGACAATTTGGAATCCGTCTGGAGGCCTTGGCGGGGGAACTTGAGCTCCAGCAATGATTCCAAACAGTGCCACGAGAATCACCCCGATGGCAACGAAGTTTCCTGCGAAAGCACCCGTTCGCGAAGCTTTATAGGGGTGATTGATCACCCAGCGAAAAAATACACCAGTTCGTAGATCTATTGCTCGTCTTTTTATCACGAAATTCGTCATGACGGCGCACAGCACTGCGAGGGTGGCATGTAGCCCCAAAATCACGAAAAAAACTGTGACCATGACAAGCGGGAGCACAAGGCTGTTGGGGATCTTTAGCCAGAACACTCCCATCACAGTTGCCAGCACGATTCCAAGCCCAAATAATGCAAGCCCCGAACCGGTACTGAGAGACCATCGTTTGCCCGCGCGGGAGCGAGTTCGGTTCGTGCTTGGCCACGTTAAGTACGCAAAAGCGATGCCTGTGACTATTGCGAGATAGGCGACGAGTGGCGCGAGGTTATCAACGTAGATATTGGGGTGAAGCCGATATCCCGTAAAAGGCAGACGAACATATCCCGACGCCAAGACCACGATGACTACTGCAGCTAGACTCACACCCACAAGGTATGGCCTGTAAAGGTAGGTAACCGAGTGCCGGATGAGTTCACGACGTGGAGCACCGATGCTCTCGAGCACGAACCGTTCACCGGAAAGCAGCTCCTCTACTGATGCACGTGTTGCGCGAAGGTTGAAAATAAGAGGAAAAGCGAAAACTAAAAGAGCCACCGGTAATAAGTACTGTGACCATTGCTCGTAGTTCACATCTCCAAATAGAGCACCTTCATGGCCTTCTTGAGCAAAGCCCGAGGAAAAATATACTCCCTCGTCTTCGCGTGCCAAATCAATAAACGCTTGCCCATTGCTTGGCCGATAATAGACGACAACCTCACCGTCTAGAATCACCGTGTCATCGATTATCGCCTGGATCGGCCCAAACTGGCTTTCCAAAATATCCGAATACTGCTTCGCAGCCTTTGACACCGCGATTTGCCCAGGTTCGAGCCATTCTGTTAACCCCACAGGTAATTCAGCGTCAACGCTCAGCGGCTCAAGCTCCAAAATCCCCACGAGGCGCGAATCGATAAAAGTATTATCCACTCGATAGGCAAAGCTCGCGTTCTCCTCATCGGCAACATACACAGGTGAACGCGAGTTTGCTATCGAGTACCTCAAATCAAGCTCAGCAGGAATCGCCGCTAGGGCGAAAAAACATATGACAAGGAAAAATGCTGTAACGCCTACATTAACTCGTTGTATGAGGTCTTGATACGACATTCACATTCCTGCAACTAAAAAATCCAGCCTCCACAATCCATCGGCAAAGGTCCCGAACGAGACAGGCACGGCTGAATAGCAGTGATCTTACTAGGAGCATACTTGGTGACCGTTGTGCCATAGCCGCTCTTGTTTGCTAAACCAGCCTGTCTTGTACCTCCGTCATACTTGTAGTTAACGGCGGGAAACTTTCCATCTCCGGCATTGTCCTTGATCGAGATAAATGATCCTGAGGTGTAGGTGTACTGACCATATTTCGTTCCACTGTAGGTAAGAGCAGATGCAGTCGATGCAACGCCCATCACCATTACGATCGCGGCCAAGCCTGCAGTGAAAGATCGCTTCATTTTATTCTCACTCCCTTGTGTTATATGAGCCAATATGATTCGCTGACAATGTGGGAAAGCGTTAGATGCCGGAGGCGTCTCACCACCCACATGTAAATCGTAGTGGATGTGTGCTCTGTCACGCTACCGTTTTCTAGGCCTTAGTTCGTTAAAGGGGAGCTTAAGTTTCTCTGCTCTATGTTCCTTGCGTAATCTCATGTCAGTTAACCTTTCGAACTAGGCTTAATTTTATTCTTTGGGGACCGAGCCTGCTGAAAGAAGTATTTATCTGATCTGCACTTTTCGCACCCTAGCCTAGCTATCTTCCTAGACAGCTCTGGACGATGAACTCTGGTGGCAGATATCTCTCGGCTCTGCACCTATTTGCCCAGCCCGCACGTTGCCCGCTGTCGTATCCAGTTTCGTGAACCTTAAAAGATACTCATTGAGGACGTGGAGTGCCCTAGGTTTTTAGGTCCAGGTGACTTGAGTGTTGTCCGTTGATCCCCTGCCTGTGGGTGGGGAGAATGGATGAATGGTGAAGAAGTTCAGTAAGCATACTCCTGAGCAGATTGTTCGTAAGCTTGATAAGGCGCGGGAGATGAAGGAATCAGGCTCGACGACGGCTCAGATCCTGACCGAACTTGGGATTAGTGAAGCCACGTTGAATAGGTGGCAGGCAACCTATGGGTCGATGACCAAGAGCGAAGCGAAAGAGCTCCAGCGCCTGCGCGATGAGAACACGCGCCTCAAACGCCTCCTGGGTCAGGCAGAGCTGGAGAAGGCTGCGTGGAAAGAATTATCGGAGGGAAACTTCTAAGCCCAGCTCGCCGCCATGATGCCGTCTGGCATCTCGTTGGGCTGGGCTATTCCCAAAGACTTTCCTGCCAGATCGTTGGGCTCTCTCGCAGTGCTTACCGGCGCGCTAGGACCCGTGAAAGCACGCCGGATAAATACGCGGACTTGCGCGAGTGGATGCACGAGTTCGCGCGTGATCACCGCCGGTGGGGACACCGGCGTGCCTGGAGAAACGCCCTCGCCGAGGGTTATGGGGTATGCCGGGAAACTTTCCGGCGCTTGTGGCGTGAAGAAGGTCTACGCGTGTTGCCGCGCAAGAAGCGTAAACGCCTCAGTGGTCACGGCCAGCGTGATGTTCCTGCTGGCCAGTACCCGAACGACGTGTGGGCGTTGGACTTCCAGTTCGATTCAACCTGGCATGGCAAGATGATCAAGATTTGCAACATTATTGATGAATACACCCGCGAGCACGTCGCCTTCGCGGTCGATAAAAAGCTTGATGCGGGCTCGGTGATCGAACTGCTCGACGTGGCTTGTCTGGAGCGCGGAGGACGCCCTAGGGTGATTCGGATGGACAACGGGCCTGAGTTCATCGCCCACGCCCTCGAGGTTTGGGCGGCCGAGGATAAGACGATCCAAGCGCTCATTCCGCCAGGCCAGCCATGGCATAACGGGTTCGTTGAGTCGTTCCATAACCGGATGCGAGACGAGCTCTTGGAGGATAACAGCATCGAGAACCTTGAGCATGCCCGCCTACTCGTGGCCCAGTGGTCACGGCGCTACAATGACTTCCATCCGCACTCGGCTACCTCAGCCCGCGGAAGTATGCGGAACAATGGAAACAAGAAAACACGGTCAACGCTTAAACCAAGTGGACCTAATTCTTAGGCCACCCCACGACGACGAAACAGAACTATTAGGATTGATACATGGCGCAAGACGGAGAAATTATTACCAATGCTTATCAGTGGCTAAGTGATGCTTTGATCCACCTTGATGGCGATCTTCTACTGACAAGCCCTTATCTAACGACCGATATTTGTCAAATGATCGCAAAATCGGTTTCAGGTGGGAATGCTCGGGGAGTTATTGTGACGACCCTCGATCCTAGCGCTGTGGCTGGTGGCTACTTGATGGTGCAAGGCCTGAAGAAACTTCTTGATGCTGGCATAGAAATCAGGCATGTAGAGCGTCTGCATGCCAAGTGCTTCATCGTTGGTACGCAGGCAATGTTGGGCTCGGCGAACCTGACGGGAGCAGGGCTAGGATCATCTGCCAACCGCAATCGTGAGCTAGGGGTCATGCTTGATGATGTTCAGCGGGATCAGGCTCAACTCGAAATCAGCGGTTGGCCAGCTCGCATAGTGAATCACGATGATCTCGATGAGCTTTTGCAGAAATCCAAAGAGCTAACCAGGCCGACACCTGCAGAAACCACAGAACTAACCGCTGACTCTGCATTGCGAAAAGTCGAACGTCTGCTAATAGATGCTAGGGATCCTAACCGTGAGTTGTGGGTGAAACTTGAGTACGGTGAACCCGCTCTTGATGGGTGGCGAGAGCCTTCGTGGTTTGCAAGCCCGAAGAAAGGCAAACCGAGTTTCAAGCCTGGCGACTTAGTATTCATTTGCGCCAAAGACACTCAAGACTGCTATGCCATAGTTGAGGTCACAGAGGAACCAGAGTATCAGCCTGCTGACTACGTGGAGTTTTGGAAATCTTCTGATCCGGCGCAATACGAAAGGTGGCCGTGGATTAACCGCACAAGACCGAGGCTTGTTCCCGATCAGTTGATGGCGCTTAAGCGTGATGAGCTAGGGATCAGTGGGCAAGCGCTGCAAAACGGCCACGTTCGGTTGAAATTTGACCAGTTTACTGCAGGCGTTCGGGCGCTTGCTCGACTTGCGACGGAGTAGAGACTGTACCTCCGTGTAGGAGGCATGTACATGGCGAAAGACGGCACGAACCGGGGCGGACGTCGTGTCCGGGCGGGTGCGAAGCCTGACCCGCTGAACGAGAAGCTCGCCGCAGGACGCCCTGCCACACGGCTCACCACACCGGCCGAGCTCGATGTGTTCGACCTGGACGGCACCGACATCGGCGATGGTGCGCTGCTCGCAGGCGAGACGATGCCAGAACCCGGCGACTACCTCTCGGCCGAGCAGCGCGACGGCCAACCGCTCGGTGCGGACCTGGTCTACCGGGAGACCTGGGGCCCGACCCCCGGAAAGTAGACACGGGGGATGTGATCAGGAAGCAGATCTCAGCGTAACAGGACATTGCTGTTCAAACACTGCTGGAGCGAGATACCCGCACCAGGAATGTCGAGGCGTGGTGTTGTAGCGGGTACACCAGCGGAAAACATCTCGCCGGCACTGCAACTGATTGGCAAACGTCTTCGCGTCCTGGAGGACCTCACGCTTCAACGCGGCGTTGAAGGACTCCGCCAGGGCGTTATCAGCGCTGCTGCCGATCGCGCCCATCGACTGCCGGACTCCCAGCTGTATGCAGGTGTCCTGGAACCCGTGCGAGGTGTATACGCTTCCGTGGTCGGAGTGAAAAATTGCGTCGTCGAGACTTCCGCGCTGGCCCTTGGCCATCACCAGGGCGTCCTGAACCAGGGAAGTACGCATGTGATCGGCGATCGCGAAGCCTACCAGCCGGCGGGAGAAACAGTCGATGACCGTGGCCAGGTACATATTCGACCCGTCCGCGATCGGCAGGTACGTGATATCGCCGACGTAGACCTGGTTCGGTGCCGGGGCGGTGAATTTCCTCCCCACCAGGTCCGCAAACACCGGCTTCCTCCTATCCGAGACAGTCGTGGTGACCTTGCGTTTCTTCGAGTAGCCAACCAGCTGCAACGAGCGCATGATCCGGGCGACTTTCTTGTGATTGACCGGACTGCCGGGCGAGTCGTCGTTGAGTTGCGCCGTGATGCGTTTGGCACCGTAGCAGCCGCGTTCTTTTGTGAACACGGCCTTGACCCGTGCGCCGAGGATCGCGTCGCTGAGCAGACGTTTCTTTCGCATGGCGGAGGTGTTTTTCCATTTGTCGTACGAGGACCGGTTGAGTTTCAGAACCTCACATAACCGCTTGACCGAACGGTCGTTCCGGGCGTCGTCAACGAACTGGAAGCGGATCACCAGGTCGTCTCTTCCGCGAAATATTTCGCGGCCTTGCGCAGAATGTCGCGCTCTTCCTTCAGTCGGGCGTTTTCCCGTTCCAGCTGGCGGATACGTTCGGCATCGGTCACCGATGTTGGGGTCTGCGAGGCGGCCTCGGTGCTGGTGGTGGTGCGGGCGCCGGTGCCATATTTGCGGACCCAGATCTGGAGGGTGTTGCGGTTGACGCCGAGTTCGGCGGCGAGGGCGTTGATCGATACGCCGGGGGAATTCTCGTAGACGGCGACCGCGTCGCGGCGGAATTCCTCAGTGTAGGTCTTGCTGGGCATGGTGGCAGGTTACCTTTCTTCCCCGGCAGAAAGCCGGGTTGTCGGGTGTCTACCAAACAGGGGTCAGGTCCGTGATTACGACGGATATTGCGTTGGATATGGACCAAGCATCGCTGAACGTGTGTGGTAGGCCAGCAGGTTTTGATCGCTGCTAGTGCTCCGCGTTGGCCGTCGGTGGTGACCACGGCCGGGGCGGGGATACGCGACAGTAAGGCCGTGTAGGCGGCTTTGGATTCCTTGTCGCACAGCTGGTAGGCGATAACACCGTCGGTAGTTGCTGTGATCAGCACACACCAGCCGTGAGCGATATAGGTCCCGTCGATGAAGACTTGGTCGTACACCTCCCCGGTAGGTTCCCAGACCGGACGGGTATCCCAACACCACGCGTGATCGCGATCCCACGTGCGGGTAGAGCCGGTCAGGCGGCGTTTGGGTTCGGTGTCGGTGACATAGTCACAAAACTCGCGGAATTGCGCTAGTTTTTGCTGGTCTGTGCGGGTGGAGGTGAAACTATAGCGGCAGTTTTTGCAGTACCAGCGTTGGCTACCAGCTGCTGTTTTGCCTTTCTTCTTACATGGTTCATCACAAATCGGGCAGTGACGGGCACGCGGATTAAAAGACTTCACCCCACGCACATAACCCGGCCAGATTCAAGCAAGCAACAAGATTAAGCCCGAAACCCATAATGATGCGTAATTTCGCCTGCCATAACAACGAAAAACCCGATCTTAAGACCCACGTTTTGTCTATTAACCCTAATTGTGTATTACGATTTACTCATGGGTGAAAAGATCGACGGTAAAGCGGTTACTGAGGAGCAGATTTCTCAGTGGGTTCGTGAGGCTGAAGATGGTTACGACGCCGCACTGCTGAAGAAGCGCGGACGCGGGCGTCCTGGTCGTGGTGCGCAGCCGAGCCAGGTTGTGGCGGTTCGCTTCACGCCTGAAGAGATTGTTGAGTTGGATCGGCGGGCGCAGTCGCGGGAGATGTCGCGCTCGGAGCTGATTCGAGAAGCGGCCTTGTTGTGAGTGTGAAGCTCCATGCTTCCGCACGCAAGCATCAGGCCAATCAGGGTCTGACAGACGACGGGATTATTCTCGCTGCCGAGTTCGCATTATGGGTAGAGCCTCTCGATGAGGAGAATCCACAGCGCGAACTTAGACTCGCTTTGATGATGCTGGCAGGTTGTTGGAGACCGTTGTTCTCATCTTTGATAGCGGCAATGAACTGATGATCCATGCCGTGAAGGCTAGGCCGCAATACATCGCACTTTTGCCATAACGTCCAGTTTTCACGCGATTCCTTGTCCCCTCATTTCGTTAGTCGAATGTGAGAAGAGAATAGCGCCTTTTGGAGCCAGCTCCCGGTTAGAGAGGATGGGCAGTCAGCTAGTCCTCGCGGCGTTCCCGCGAAGACTACTGTCCCGCCTTGGGCACCCGCTCCGGGGCCGATATCGATGTTGTCGTCGGCCTGGGCGATGGCCTCTAGGTTATGGTCTATGGCAATGATGGTTATGCCCCTCGGTGCAATACCGACGCTGGGTTCCAGAGGGGTTCTTACCATTTTTCTTCATGGGCCGACCGCATATCGGGCATAGACGGACGCGTGTACTACGGTGTTTCACCCCATACACATAATCGTTCTCAGGTCAAGGAAGCAACAGAATTCAGCCCAACAAGCTTAATGACAGCGACTTTTCCCGTAAAATCGATGAAAAACGCGACCTAAAGCACCGATTGTTCTCTAGTGGCCCAAAAGGCCTAAATCGCACCTATGTCAAAATGATTGAATAAAACAGATATATTTCCGCCAGGTGTTTCTGCAAAGGAGTTGAAATTGAAACTAAGGCGCACAATATCGGTGGTTATTTCGAGTGCGCTGCTCGCGAGTTGGACTGGTGTAGCCCACGCGGATGAAAGAGATAATTCTGCTGAAGAGTTGACAGTTAAGACTATTGAGCACGCATCTGTATCTGAGGGGATTGATACGTCGCTTAACTTGAATTTGACTAGTTTGGGTGACGATATTGTCACCTCGGAGGGCGCTGGAGGTATCCGGATTTCCAATGACGGAGGTCAGGCTACCGTGGAGGGAAGTTCTGGCTCTCTAGTGATTGAGGGTTCGGATGGACGAACACTTGATATAGGTAGTCGTGAAATGGCGACTGTGGACGCAGTCGAATCACGCAATGTTGATTACGCCGTGACAGTTAGCGAGGCAGGGAACGTCCGAGTGCACAGCATCATCGGGGACAAAAGCGCTCCAGAAGAATATTCATATTCCTTTCCGGGTGTAGACTCAATTGTTCTTGATTCCGAGACCGGCGTTGCATTTCTTTTCGCGTATGTTGACGGAGAGCCCGAGCTTGTTGGTGGTGTAGACGCGCCCTGGGCCCGAGATGCGAGAGGGGTTGAAGTTCCTACACACTTTAAAGTCCAAGGAAACGTTCTCACTCAAGTCGTCGAGCATAAGTCAGGCGATTTTGCCTACCCAATCACTGCCGATCCTTCATGGTGGGACAACGTTAAAGGCTGGTTCAAGAGTGCAGGATCGTGGGTAGTCAGCAAGGCAAAATCAGCCGCCAACTGGCTTGGTCCGAAAGCAAAGTGGCTTGGCGGTAAAGCTTGGTCGGGCACCAAATGGGTCGCAGGAAAGGGCTGGGTTGCTGTAAAGAAGATTGGACCCGGCGCGCTCGCATTATGTGCTGGCAAAGGCGGATGGGCTTGGTTTAGGTCCGATGCCTCTGGATGGGTTCGCGTTGGAGACGCTGTAGCGGGGTGCTTCTCGTGATGAGAGTGCTACGTTTTGTACGAGATCTCATTTTTGTAGGTTTCGTTCTGCTGTTCATGACAACGAATATTACACAGAGCTGGGACTACTGGTGGGTTGCCTTGGGGGGGACTTTATTTTTTATGCTCCCAGAGCTTGCTGACCTGCTAAAAGGACGGAATAGCCAAGAATAGTCCCTAACTTGGATGATTGGGGTCTCTGACGAGTTAAACACGCAATCGCTCGACTCCTAGGGGATTCAAGTGCCCACAATGGCGGAACTGCCGGCAAAGATGAGGGGCGTGTTATTGAGAGCCAGCAGGTCGGCTCAGAGCACGCGAGCCGCGGACTCGACCGTGCCGATGAAGGCCCTGATGTCAGCTTCATTATCATTCTTTCCATCGATACCGCCGAATACGAGACGTTGCGTGGTCTTGATGCCGCAGTAGCTCAAGACATGCTTGGCGATTCGCGAGACTGGATAGGCCGGATGAAACCGGGCATACGCCGTGGGTGCGTGGCTTGTAGCGACGATCGTTGCGGTGCGTCCGGAAAGGAGCCGTTCCGGACGCACCTGGAATATAGTAGTAGGCCCTTCCGGGCACAAGGACGCGGTCAAACCGCCCTTTGAGCACTGACGGCTCACCGGCCCACCAGACGGGGAAACTACCGTAAGATGCTCGCACCATTCGAGGAGCTCTTGGCTTTCCATGATGCAGGGATCTTCGGCCATGTGCTTGTAATAGCCGGAGCGCAACAGGGGATCGAACTCTTTGTTACCGAGGTTGACGAGCTCGACCTCGTTTCCTGCCTGGCGGGCGGCATCGGCGTAGGCGTTGGCTAGGTCCGCCGATAACGAGTGCGCATCGTGTAACCAGAGACGACGAGTGTACGCACACCAACCTTCCTCTACGCGGCGCAGAGCAACGATGCTGGCTATTTCTCTATCGCACCGAAAGACGAGATCTGCCGCTCTCTGGTGTCATCTCAAGGTCGAATGCCTAGGGTAGGAGGTTAGCGCGCGTTTACGCGGCTTAGCCGTGAGCTACGGGGTCGCGTCTGGTATGAAGCTCGCGTTGTCGGCGTTCGCAAACCCGCAGGGCGCGGTAGCGTTACCGCACAGAACCGAATGCCAAGAGACCGACGTGTATTGATCCAGATGGAAAGAGCCCACTTTGCCAGTATCCCGGCGCCCGTTCCGATTGCGGCTTGTAGCTTCGCGCCGGGAAACCCCGTATCACCGTGCGCGCTGACGTTGATCCGGCCACACTAGCGCTTGACTCCTTCGCGTTCGTTCGACTCCGCTGTCATTTGCTCGACGACGTCCCGCACGGAGATTTCCTGATCCGTGACTGGGAATTCCTTGGGGTCCTTGAATGCGAGATCGCCAAGCAGGCGCATGACGAGGTCCATGTCCTTGTCTCCACGCCCGGAGAGATTGACGAGAATATTGAGCTCTTCGCCGCTCTCTTGCGCTCGTTCGGCCATTTTCAAAGCGTAGGCGACAGCGTGAGAGGATTCGAGTGCCGGCAAGATTCCTTCGTAGCGTGACAGGAGCCGGAAGGCCTGCAAAGCTTCGGCGTCCGTAACCGATGCGTAATCAGCACGGCCGGTTTGCTGAAGGTAGGCGTGTTCGGGGCCGACGCCGGGATAGTCCAGACCCGCCGCGATGGAGAATGACTCACGCATGTCACCATTCGCGTCGCGCACGATCGGGCAGCGTGCACCGTGGAGCACCCCGATCTTTCCCACGTTGAGCGGAGCGCCGTTGTAATAGGTGTCTAGACCCTCGCCACCTGGCTCCACACCGATCAATCGTACTTCTTCGTTGCCGGGCTCGTCCTTCAGATATTCGGCGAAAGCGCCGATAGCGTTCGATCCACCCCCGACGCATGCGACGACGGCGTTAGGCAAGCGGCCTGTGCGGCGTAGCATCTCCGTGCGTGTCTCTTTGGAAATGACCGACTGAAACTCTTTGACGAGGGTCGGATAGGGGTGCGGCCCGCACGCCGATCCGAGCACGTAATGGGTCGTGTCAAGGTGCGTAGCCCAGTCTTCGAGGGCGACGTCGATCGCCTTCGACATCGATTCCAGACCACCTACGCTGACAGGCACAACGGTGGCGCCCATCAAACGCATGCGTTCAACATTTGCTTGCTGGCGGGCGACGTCGTGTGCACCCATGTAAATCGTGCAGTCCATGCCCATGAGCGAGGCGACCATTGCGGTTGCCGTCCCATGCTGGCCCGCGCCCGTCTCTGCGATGAGGCGAGTCTTTCCCATTCGTTTGGCCATCAAGGCTTGCCCGAGTACCTGATTCGCTTTATGGGCGCCGCCGTGGGCGAGGTCTTCACGCTTGAGGAAGATGCGAACTTTGCCGTTCCCCTCTCCAGGCAGGTTTGCCAGTTCGGTGATGGGAGTAGGACGGCCAAGGAACTCACGTTGCAGGCGGTCGAGGTCGGCGAGGAAATCCTGAGACTGCATCGCTTCGACGAAACTGCGTTCGACGTCGTCGAGCACGGGAAGCAGAAAGTCGGGTACATATTGGCCTCCAAACTCGCCGAAATAGGCGGGAAGGAGAGTGTCGCGGTAGACGAGGGGAGTGTTCATGGTGATCCTTTCGAGGTCGGGATGAGGTGGAGGGAGTGCTACCAGCTCGCGACTCGAAAGCTATCCAGATACAAAAACCGGCTCACGATCGAGTGCGATCGACGAGCCGGAGACGTCAACGAAGGGGCCCGCCGTTACGCGCGCCACCACCAGAACCGGTTGATCGTTGTCATCTGCATGCCTTGAGAGTAAGACGTGCAGCCCTCGTATGTCAAAGATAATCAAATGGCGGACGATGCCGATTTCGCAGGGAAAAACAGACTGGGCGCGGAGCCGCGGGAAAGGCGGTTTTAGTAGAGTATGAGTCATGAAGAGCCGAAGAACCTGGATTGCTTTAACAAGTGTTGTTGGCGTAGTGATGATCTTTGCGTTGGGGGCGTTCGTGAATCCCTTGCGGGCGCACGTTAAACTTCAAGGAGAGAGCGATGTTACTGTCAACTTCGGTGAGGTCTTTGAAGATCCAGGTGCCTCGGCATTCCTCGGAACAAAGTTATTTCCTAAACATATTTCGCACCTAGAGGTTAAAACCAGCGGTGATGTCGACACGAGGCGACTCGGCGATTATCAGCTTAACTACGATGCATGCTGGTGGTATCTGTGTAGTCGGTCCACCCGTTCAATACATGTAGTGGACACGAAAGCACCTGAACTGATCCTCCAGGGAGAAGAAAAGTTGAGTGTTCCTGCAGGAGGTGTTTTTCAGGATCCGGGAGTTCGCGCTAACGACGGCGTCGATGGTGATATTACGGCTAAAGTGCTGACATCTGGTCGAGTTGATACCAGTATTCCGGGCGACTATACCCTTCGATATGAAGTCGTGGATGCTAGCGGGAATAAGGCAAGCGCAACACGTGTAGTGACTGTTCTGCCAGCCGAACAAAAGGCTCCAGGACACAAGGTGGTTTATCTGACCTTCGACGACGGGCCCAGTGCCTACACTGGGAAATTGCTTGAGGTCTTGAAAGCCCATCAGGTCAAAGCGACTTTCTTCGTTACCGGATTTGGCGATTCCTCACTGATTGGACGAGCATCTGCTGAGGGACATGCAGTTGGCGTGCACACAATGACGCATAACTACAGCCAAATATATGCAAGCATGGAGGCATATCTAGCCGATCTCAAACAAATCAGCGATCTTGTTTTAGCTCAAACAGGAAAAACGACTCATCTGCTGCGTTTCCCCGGTGGTAGCTCAAACACAGTTTCGCGTATTACGCCTGGTATTATGTCGCGGCTTGCACAGGAGTTGCCAGCACGCGGATACCACATTTTTGATTGGAACGTATCTAGCGGTGATGCTGGCAGGGCAACATCATCTGATGCCGTGTATGAGAATGTTATTGCAGGTATTAAGTCTCATGACGTTTCGGTGGTGCTCCAACATGACACGAAGAGCTTCAGTGTAGAGGCGGTTGATAGGGTAATTCGATGGGGGAAAGCTCAAGGCTACACTTTCTTGCCACTCGATGAGACGAGCCCGGGGATGCGCCATCGCATAGTGAACTAATCACACCTGCTGGAGCATGAAGAACCCGACCAGACCTATCTATTTAGCCGACATTATGTCTTCTCGTGTCGCGAGAGTATGTTAGTTTTGGTTAACTCCCGCGGTACAGTTCTCGCATCTATTGACGATTTCGTATGGAATGGGAAATGAATGGAAATATCGTTGCAACCAGAAGCAACTCGTTGGCTTGTACCGGAAGATGAACCGCAGTATGTGCACCCAGTTGAGAAAATTAGGACCCGAAAGTGGCAGATTTATGACGTCATAGCGTCTTTTTTCGCTACTCTTTCCGTCATTCTCGTGTTGTGGTTCAGTCTACTTGTATTGGACCGTGGAGTTCCAGGGGAACATCTATGGATGCTCAACTTGGTGCTATTTTGGGCGGTAATTGCTTACCTCGCTTTTCCGCGACTTCACCAAATTGTTTCTACCGTCTATGTGCCAAACTACTTTATCGGACGTACTCGAACTGCAGATGGCATTCTCGGAGACCCAATCAATCTGGCTTTCAACGGTACTGAGAGCCACATGCATGAGGTCATGCAACGGGCTGGCTGGGCAAAGGCTGATCCCCTCACAGTCCATACTGCGTGGAAAATTGTCGTTGCTTCGGTGCTAAGGAGATCGTATCCTTCAGCGCCGGTTTCACATCTATTTTTGTTCGGTCGTCAAGAGGATTTCGCATACGAGCGTGAAGTCGACGGCAACCCGGCGCGGCGTCACCATGTCAGGTTTTGGAAGGTACCGGAGGGGTGGACTTTGCCTGGCGGTATCTCGGTAGACTGGCTGGCTGCGGCCACGTATGACCGCTCTGTGGGATTTTCACTGTTTACGGGTCAAGTCACGCATAAGATTGATGCCCATATTGACTTCGAACGGGATTACCTGATTGAGACTATTTTGTATGGTTCGCCTCAGGTGCAGGTGGGCGTGATCGAGCGCTACTTCAATGCCTACCATTCCCGTAACGGAGGCGGAGACACCATCAAAACAGATGGTGACCTGCCTGTACTTGATGTGATGACGGCCGTACAGGCTGTAAGCAACCATGATCAGGCCGAGGATGAACCCCATGAATCGCATGCCGAATATATGGAGTGCGCCAAGGGAGCCTCGCCTGTACCTCCCCATGCCCAAAGAGAACTACCTCCTGTGCTCATATGGCTCGTAGCTCTTGTCATGCTCGCAAGAGGGATAAGTAACTTGGCTTTGAGTGAGTTCTCGTTTGCCTCGGTCGCCTTATCCGCAGCGATAGATGTGATTTTGCTTGCTTTGATAATTCTCAGGCAAAGATGGGCATGGGTATTTACATTAGTCATTCAAAGTGTGGTTGCTGTTACACTACTTGGCTTCGCATTCTCAGAAGAAAGCTGGGCGCTACTTCAAGCCTGCTTCCCAGTGCTGTTGGTGTTTGCACTCTCGGCTACGTCAGTAAGACTGTGGGTAAGCCAGGGGCGCAAAGAAAGGTATTTTAAGACATCTTAGAACTTTTCCATTGTCTGTCCTGCCTGCAGCTGAAACGGTTTTATGGCTTCCATGGTGGGCTGGCAGGCAACAGGGCGTCGTATTCCGCGATGAGTCGGTCTTGGTAGGCGCCGCGATACGATCCTTCCAGGAACTTCGCGAAGGCCTCGGTTCGAAGTCGCTCCCACGATTCCTTTTCATTGCCGGGATTGATGGGATACCACAGCACCCCCTGGGAGGCGGCGGCGGCCCCGTCGCCGGGAGCGTCGCCGATGAGCAGGATACGGTCGTCGTCGTACTTTCCTTTTGCGGCGTATTGAAGCTGCTGAGACTTCGTTCCCATCTCCTGGCCCGCCATCATCTCCATCAACGAATCGAGGCCGTGTTCACCCCACTCGCGGTTAAGGAAACGTAGCGATGCGGCCGACACGGTCATGAGGTCGGCGTGCTCCTTCATCATGGTGATCGCGGAACGGACGCCGGGGAAGGGCGCGCAGCCGTGTACCATCCACTCAACCAATTCGTTGACGCATTCGCCCCATGCGATGCAGGTAGTGATCTCTTCGGACGGGTTATCGGCCGCAAATTGTTCTATCCCCGCAGACGAGAGGGGAAGCCCCGAGGCGAGGAACTTCTTGAGCTCTTTGCCATCGGGAAGCGTCACCGGGCGTTCGAGGACCTCGGGTCGCTCTTTGAGCATGTCGAAGATGATATCGAGCGTCACCCACCGATTCATCCCGCGTGTTTTTGAATGGAGATTGACGAAGATCGCCGTCTCGCGCACGAGTGTGGAGATGGGTTGGAGGTTGAAGACCTTAATGTAGGCCGGGGTGAAGCACTCGTAATGCTTGATGTCCATGGCGTCGATAGCGCAGCCATCAGAATCGATGCCGACGAAATATTCCTTCTGAGGTGCGAAGTCAACTAGGGCTTGGGTCAGTGCGCTCATGTCAGATCCTCGTGTCAATCTTGCCGCAGAAGGCGTCGACGGGGGAGACGCCTGTGAATTCGGATAGCCCCTCGAGCTTGTCGAGGAGGGCGTCGATGGTGAATTCCTTGTCGTCGTAAGCGTTGATGTAGGTCTTGACCTGTGGAACGTCCGCGAGCGCGTAGGGAGTTGCTGTCGAAATGTAAATGGTTGGTATTTCGAAGACATACCACGGAATGTCGAGCGTGCCCTTGGTTGCGGGCCATTGGACACGCTCCACGGGCTGCATGAGACCTTCTATCTTGGACACCATGAGGACGAGATCGTAACGATCCGTGAGGTTGGCGATGGGGGCTTTGCCTGCGTAGACGCTCCGGACCGCGTCAGCCTGCTCGTCCGGGCTCATGGTTGCGAGTTTGTCGAGCATGGACTCGTGGCGGGTTACCTCATAGCCGCGCTCGCGAAGCTTATGCGCGACGACGTCGGCCGGGTGGCTGGCCTCTCCGCCGCCTCCGAAGGCGCGCGAGATGGGGTTGGACGGACCGGAGACGGCGACGACGAGCACGCGCTTAAACCGCTGCGGGTTGACCGGGAACACCGCGGGCTCCTTGCTTTTGACGAGGGTGATTGCCTCGTCGGCGACTTTACGAGCGATGTCGGCGTTTTCGGGGAGGCCAATGAGCTGCATGGCCGCGTCCTTGGCAGGCAGGATCTTCTCGCGCGGCGTCGTGTGTAGGCCGAGGCGGGCCTTGAGGCCGAGAATGCGTTCGAGGGCTTCGTGGAGCCGGTCGTCGGTGATGACGCCGGCGTGATAGCCCTCCATCATCCACCGGAAATCCTCGTCGGGGTCGTTGAAGAAGAGGAAGAGGTCGCATCCGGCGGCGATGGCGCGCGGCAGGAGTTCTTTGCGTTTCATCGCGCCGGTGAGTCCAACCATGTGCGAGGCGTCAGTGACGACGACGCCATTGAATCCCATCTTTTCGCGCAGGAGATTCGTGAGGATTTCCTTCGAAAGTGTGGCCGGAAGGAGGTCCTCGATCTCCATATCCGGGTTGAAATGCGCCTGATAGGAGGGCAACATGATGTGTCCGGCCATAATAGAGGGCAGGCCGTCGTCGATGAGCCCTTGGTAGACCTTGCCGAATGTGGCGTCCCATTCCTCGACGGAGTAGGAGTTGACGGAGGCCGAGAGGTGCTGGTCGCGCTCGTCGATACCGTCGCCGGGAAAGTGCTTGGCGGCCGGGAGAATGCCGGACTCCATAATGCCCTTCATGTAGGCGCGCGACAGCTGGAGAACCTGGTCCGGGTCGGATGAAAATGCTCGGCTCGAGATGATCGGGTTGCGCCAGTTGCGCATGATGTCCACGATCGGTGCAAAGGACCAGTTGCAGCCGATTGCTGCTGCCTCGACGCCGGAGATGCGCCCGAGCTCGTAGGCCCACTTCGGGTCGTGGGCGGCGGCGATCTTCACCTCATGGCCAACGTAGGTGCCGTCTTTGCATGCGCCGTTGCCTCCGGCCTCCATGTTGGCGGCGATGAGGAGCGGGATCTTCGACTTGGTCTGCAGGATGTAGTTTTGTTCCCAGACCTCGGCCGCGAGCCCAGGGTTATAGCGAACCGCGCCGATGTGGTACGTGTTGAGAACGTCAGTGAGATACTCTTCAGTGCGTTCGGCACCCATGTTGACGAAGAGTTGGCCGATCTTTTCCTCGATTGTCATGGAGGCGATCGTCTCGCGGACCCAGGCTATCGCCTCGGCGTCGAGATTGTAGGGCGTTGCGGTGAGGTCAACCATGGTTCTTCCTTCTGTTGGGGGCTGAGGGCTCTGGTCGAAATGAACCAGAGCCCTCAGGGCACTGCTTACCTAGTTGTGCTTTTGTCGTTGCGCTTGCCTAGTTGACGATATCGGCGGCGCGGCGGGCGCTGAGGATTTCTACGTTTTCGTCGACGACCTTCTTCTTCAGCGGGTAGAGGAAGACGAGCGCGAGGCCGACGAGGAGGCATCCGACGCCGGGGACGAGGGTGGAAAGATCGTAGATTGCCGACTTGACGGCGTCGGTCTGTGCCAGTCCCTGGGAGGCTGCGGCGGAGTCGAAGCCGACCCAGGCGAGCGCGTATCCGGTCAGGCCACCGGCCGCAGCTTGGCCGAGCTTACGTGCCCACGAGTAAACCGAGTAGACGGTTGCATCGTTGCGTATGCCTGTCTTGACCTCTTGGTAGTCGATCACGTCGGTGATGAATGCCCAGATGAGGTAGTTGAAGGTGGAGATGGCGAACATCGCCACCGCATAGAAGGTAACCCAGAGCCAGAAGTTTTCGGTCTTGATGAGCCAGGCGGCCAGGAGCACCGCTCCGCCGACTCCCATGGCGAACGCGCCGACCTCGGCCTTGCCGAAGCGCTTGGACAGCCATGGGGCGAGGAAGATGAGGATCACGGCGGCGGGGATGAGAGCCGCGAGCGAGGCGGGCGATTGCAGCTTACCGTTGCCAAACCAGTTGAGCATGAGGTATCCGAGGATTCCGCCGAGGAAGAGCGAGGACACCAGGAGGAGAAGTGCGGCAAGGATGAGCCCGCCGAGGGCACGGTTGGAGAAGACATCCTTGAGCATCTTGCCGACGCCAACGCCCGCGTGGGAGATCGATTCGGTGAAGACGCGTTCTTCGCACAGCTTGTAGCAGATGGCGTAGCACACGACGGCGAGGACCGAGCACACGATGGCGGCGGTGGTCATGCGAGGGCCGTTGAGGACGGAGATGCCGGCTGCATTGGTGGTGAAGACGACCAGCGGTAGTACGGAAGTGATGACGAGCTGAGCCAGGGTGGCGCCGGTGGAGCGGTAGACGGAGAGCTGAGCGCGATCATCGGCGTCGGTTGACATGACCGAGGCCATCGAGCCATAGGGAATGTTAATCGCGGTATAACACACCGAGCCCCACAGGAAGTAGGTGGCGCACATCCACACAACCTTCAGCGTGTAGGAATGGAATGAGGAGATGAAGCTGAGGTACATGAGGGCCGAGGCGACGGCCACGGGGATCGCGATGAACTTGATCCAGCGCTTGAAGCGATCGCCGCCATCCTTGACGGGCAGGCGGTCAACGATAATTCCCATGCCGACGTCGGTAAATCCGTCGAAGATCCTCGCCACGAGCAAAAGCGTGGCTACGTGGGCGGGCTTAACGCCTGCCACGTTTGTGTAGAAGAGGGTGAAGAACATTGCTTGGAGGATAAAGGTGAAGTCGTTTCCGAAATCGCCAAACATGTATCCGAGCTTGTCCCTCAATCCAAAAGGTCGCTTCGCGCGAATCTGGGGTGTGATTCCCTGTGCAGTTGCAGTCATGGCTGCTCCTTCCAACTTGCCTCATTGCAAATCTGTGTCCCTTGCGGTTGAGAAAAATGTTGGCATGGCTTCACATGCGAAAAGGATTGTTGCCAAAAGTTGCATTCGAATTCTTCGGAATCGTGCATCGGCCACGCGGGGCGCAGCTGCATGTGGGCCTTTGGTGTGAGGTGGGCTGTGCAACTTTTGGCAACTTGGTCCGCGCGCTGGGGGACTTGGCAATACTGGAGTAGAACAAGCTTAGTGTTTGGTAAAGGAGCCAAAATGTTACGTGTGCGAGAATCTCGTTCCCGTCAGGTGAAGTCCCTCAATGGCCGGTGGGATTTCAAGGTAGATACTCATAACGTCGGGTTTGATGAGAAATGGTACGCCGCGCCGCTGGATACAGAACGCAAGATGGCAGTGCCGGGATCGTATAACGACGTCTTCATCGACACCGCTACCCACGATCATGTGGGCTACGTCTGGTACCAGACCACCGCCTTCGCGCCGAGCTTCGAGCGCCTCGTGTTGCATTTCGGGTCTGCCACTCATGCGGCTGTCGTCTTCGTCAACGGCGCCGAGGTTGTGCGCCACGAGGGCGGCTACCTCCCCTTTGAAGCCGACATCAGCGAACACGTGCAGGTCGGTGAAGAGTTCACGATCACCGTGGCTGTCGACAACCGCCTGAGCTGGCAGACGATTCCTCCGGGGTACGTTGACCAGGACTGTGAGGGCAACGACGTCCAGCATTACTTCCACGACTTCTACAACTATGCCGGTATTCACCGCACAGTCTCGCTCTACACTCGCCCTGCTGTGCACATCCAGGACGTCACGATTGTCACGGATATCGACGGTGCGGACGGTGTTGTTGCTTACGACGTCGTCGCCGACGGTGCCACCGAGGTGAAGGTTCGGGTTGTGGATTCCTCGGGGCGCGAGGTTGCCAATGCCGAGGGGGCGTCCGGAAAAGTTCGCGTACCCGACGCCGACTTCTGGGCACCCGGCCACGGGGCACTCTACACGCTGGAGGTCACGGCGGACGAGGACGTTTACCCGCAGCGATTCGGCATCCGGACTGTCTCTATCGAGGACGGCGTGTTCAAGATCAACGGCGAGCCCTTCTATTTCCGCGGGTATGGCCGCCACGAGGACAACATTATCCGTGGCAAGCAGCACGACGACGTGTCGATGATCAACGATTTCGACATCATGCGGTGGCAGGGGGCAAACTCCTTCCGAACCTCGCATTACCCGTACGCCGAGGACGTCATGGACTACGCCGACGAGCAGGGCTGGGTTGTCATCGACGAGACGCCGGCGGTGGGGCTGAATACCGGCCTGTCGGGAGGTGTCTTCCAGTCGAAGAGCTTCACGACCTTTTCAGAAGACACCGTCAACGGCGAGACCCAGCGTGCGCACGCGCGCGAGATTCGCGATCTGATTGCACGCGATAAGAATCACCCCTCCGTCGTCATCTGGTCCATCGCGAACGAGCCCGAGACGAACACGGACGCCTCACGGGCCTACTTCGAGCCGCTTGTCGAGGTGGCGCGAGCGGCGGATTCGACCCGCCCTGTCGGATACGTCAACGTCATGCTCTCCCCGCCGCACCTCGAGCGCATCACCGATCTCTTCGATGTCATCATGCTCAATCGCTACTACGGCTGGTATGTCAATACCGGAAAGATCAACGACGCCGAAGCGGCGCTGCGAGCCGAGATCGACGGATGGCTCGAGCGCTTCCCGGGCAAGCCGATCATCTTCACCGAGTATGGTCCCGATACGCTCAATGGCAACAAGGACTTCTTCGCCCGTCCATGGTCGGAGGAATACCAGGCCGAAAATATTGCGATGTTCCACCGTGTGTTTGACGATTATCCGCAGATCCAGGGCGAACAGATGTGGAATTTCGCGGACTTCCAGACGACGCCAGGCATCATGCGTGTCGGCGGGAATAAGAAGGGCATGTTCACCCGCGATCGTCAGCCTAAGCTCAACGCATACAAGGTGCGTGAGCGTTGGCTGAGGCTGAAGGAGGAACAGGGGCGCTAGCGCCCGAGCCCCATAGCTCATAGGACAGGAGTGGAGGCACGCGTCTCCACTCCTGTCACATGTGGCGCATCGGCGCCGGTCCCGTGCTGCCACGTATCGCGAATTCAACGGGCACAACAAGTGACTTGCGTTCGCGCACCCAGCGGTGGTTGTTCTGCCAGATGAGGGACTGGGCGGCCTTGCGGCCGATGAGCTCACCGCCGGAGGACAGTGAGGTGAGCTGCGGGTTGGTGATGAGGGCGGTATGGGAGTTGTCGAAGCCGACGATCGATACGTCGCCTGGAACGGATAACCCACGGTTCTCGATTCCACGCAGGAAGCCCGCCGCCATCACGTCGTTGAAGGCGATCACTGCGGTTCCGTGGGTGGGGTCCATTCTGAGGCGTAGGACATGCCGCCCTCGAACAGCGGATCGAGGTGGCTCATTTGGCGGGCGTGCATGCCGCGTTTATCGCACTCGTATTGCAAGGCTCGCCAGCGCATAGGGCTCGTCCACGAATAGGGAGGCCCGGCGAGGTAGACCACACGCTCATGGCCGAGGTTGTGAAGGTGCTCACAGATTCGATGGAGGCCCTGGCGAATGTCTGCGACGACGCACGTGTGTCCGTTCGCATGCCTGTTGACGAGGACGACGGGCTTCGTCCGTTCGAATTCCCGTATCCCCGCGGGATTGAGCTGGGAAATGGGGAAGGCGATCCCGTCGATGAAGGGAAGGACGGAGGTCAGAGTCGCCTTTTCTGTTTCCGGTGAGCCGGGGGAGTTGATGACGATGACGCTGTAGCCGTTTTCTGATGCGGCATCTTGGAAGCCCTTGAGGATATCGGTGTAAACGGGGTTGCCGAATTGCGCGATAACGAATCCGAGCACGTAGGTGCTGTCCGCTTCTTCCCAGTATGCTGAGCCGCTCGTTTTGTATCCGAGGTCGCGGGCGGCTGCCTGGACGCGCGCGGCGGTAGCGGCGCTGACGCGCGCCGGGGAAGAAAAGGTGCGTGACACGGTGGAGGGGGAGACCCCAGCGAGTTTGGCGACGTCGTAGATCGTCGTTTTATGTCGCTCGTGTGTAGGCATATCCGCTCCCGTCGTGCGCAGGCCCGCGCGTCGTGATGAGCCTGTGGTCATAGAAACATCTTAGTGAAGGGAAGCCTAAGATGCCCGCGATATCGCCTACAGTGGCGGTGTACTGAGGAAAGGGTGAATTGTGGGCCGGGGCGTCGTCATCTCGTTACTTTCGTCTGTGACGTTTGCGGCGCTGTCTTTTGTGGCCGCCCAGCTATCTGCACTGTCGGGGGCACAGGTATGGGCGTTGCGTATCATGCTGACCGTGCCGGGCATCCTCATCCTGCTTGCGGCGTCGGGGCGCTGGTTGTGGTTCTCGAGCGAATTTCGCCGAGTCGTCGATCAGCCGCGTAAACTTCTGGCCTACGCCTTCACGGTTCCGATGTTGGCTTCGCAAATGTGGCTGTTCGGTTGGGCCCCGCAGAGCGGCAATACGCTGGCCCTGTCCATGGGATACTTCCTGTTGCCGATCGTCATGGTGATAGCGGGGCGAGTCATTTTCAAGGAATCGCTCAGCCCCTTGACGATTGTCGCGACCTGCATTGCCAGCTCCGCCATTGTTTTCGAAATGGTGAGGGCGGGCGGCCTGGGGTGGGTGACGGCGTGGGTTGCGCTCGGGTATCCGGCCTACTTCGTCCTTCGCCGAATCTTCGAGACGGACGGGGTAGGAGCCTTGACGTGGGAGATGGCCTTAGCGATGCCGCTCGCGCTCGCGGTGGCGGTCAGGTCTGCCGAGGCCGACCCGCTCCTCTCCCCACGCCTCGGCATCCTTCTTCTGATGTTGGGCGTCCTGTCGGTCATCGGCGTCGTCACATACGTGATGGCCGCGAAGCTCTTGCCCTACGCCGTCTTCGGGCTACTGAGTTACGTAGAGCCGATTTTGGTCACCTGCGTTGCAGCCCTCATTGGCGAACGCATTATGGGTGCCGAGTGGGTGACGTATATCGGCATTTGGCTCGCTGTCATTGTGCTTGCCGTCGACGGCGTCCGTTCGATGGCCCAACGCCGCAGCTTTGCGTTGTCAGCGGCTCGGCCGTGGCGGCGTTGGCGCCAGGCGCTCGGGCGCGAGGGCTCGCGCCGACGGTAGGCCAGCAGCAGGCCCGTCGCGATGAGACAGAACGCGCTGGTGAGGAGAGAGCCTTCGATGCCGGCGGTGCCACCGGTGAGCCACGCCGGGCCGGCGAACGTTCCACTGAGGACACCGGGCGCGTCGCCTGTCCCGGAGACATTTCCGCCTCAGAAAGAGGACTGCATGGCGTTCGATCCGGCGTGAAGGCCGATTGGGAGCCATAGCCTGCCGTTCCACTGGTATGCCGCACACAGCAGCGGGCCAGCGGCGATCCACCGATCGCTGCGTATGGAAGGCGGACGGCGCTGACCTTCCACCAGCCCCCCGGCCAAAAGGACGAGCATGGGAAGCGAGACGAAGACCGCGCCGAGGCCCATGTCCCTCACGGCTCCTTGCCGCCCAAGAGCGCACCCGCCGATGAGTCGCAGGAGGACGCCGTATACGGTGAGGCAGGCTGCACCTGTCACGAGGGCGGTGATGAGGAAGATCAGCGGGGCTTGGGTGATGTTGACACCGGTAACCGCCTCCGTCAGCACTGTCCCGATGCCGGTGAGCGAAAGCGCAACCGTCGAGATAGCCAAGGGATAACAAGCAGCTGGAGCCAAGGCCGGGCGGTCGGATGGTCGATAGCGCGCAGGCGAGCGCCAGCGTCGCCAGTGGGTGGGATCGTCATGGAACGTCGAAGAAGCTCCGTCACTGCCCAAGCAGTGTGTTAACTCGCTCGACCTTGGCGGTGATCTGGCCCGTGTATCCGGGGCGAATGTCGGCCTTCATGACGAGGGATATGCGGGGCGTGCGCTTCTCAAGTTCCTCCACGCACGCCTTGACCACGGCCATGACCTCGTCCCACTCACCCTCAAGCGTCGTGAACATGGACGTGGTCTCGTTGGGCAGACCAGACTCGTTGACGATCTTGACGGCGGCGGCCACGGCCTCCGAGACGGAGCCATCGGGCTGGTCGGATGTCTGCGGTGCGATGGAGAATGCGAGGAGCATGTGCGATCCCGTCTGATAGTAGTGATTTTTCACTTTCAAGGATAGACGAGGTTGGGGGCCGAGTCATTGCCCTATACTCTTATGCAGTACGCGTCGCCGCGGAAGCATGTCGGTCCTTGTGCCCGATTTACTACACACCAACTTGTGCTTCACATCGATCGGAGTTGTTCATGAATACGTGGGAGATTATTGGCTGGGCCGGATCGGTTTTGGTCATTGTGTCGTTGATGGTGCCGAGCGTGCGTCGCTTCCGCGTTCTCAACCTCGCCGGTTCCTTCATCGCGACCGTCTACAACATCTACTTCGGAATCTGGCCTTATGCCGCCATGAACGGCGTCATCGTGGCCATCGACGCCTACTGGTTGTGGCGCCTGAGCCGGGAGGGCGATGAGGAACGTGGCTACAGCGTTGTCGAGGCGCGTGGGGACGACGCCGTCGTGGTGCGTTTCCTTGACCGTCACGCATCCGCCATTGCCAAGTCTTTCCCGTCGTTCCGTCGCGAGAGCCTGCCCGAGGCGAGGGCGCTCCTGATCATGCACGAGGAGGAAATTATCGGGCTGTTTGGGATGCGCGTGGACGGTGGCGTTGGCCATATTGTTCTTGACTTCGTCACCGAGCGTTTCCGTGACTTTACCCCGGGTGCTTTCCTCTACAACAACAAGGAGATCTTCGCGGGCATGGGTGTCAAGAAGCTGGAGCTGACCATGGGACAGACCACCGATCCGGTCTACTTCGCCAAGCAGGGCTTCGTTGACGAAGGGGAACTGCTCTACCGAGCCATCTGATTACGTACGCGTTGGTTGGGGGATGAGGCCTCGCAAGGTGGTGAGGGCCACCGTCAGTTTCTCCCGTGAGCCCGTTCCCAAACCGACGACGATTCCGGAGTTTTCGGCCGCGGACCAATACTTGGCGAGGGACTCGACGGCGAGCCCGTGGTTGCGGGCGCGGTGGAGGACGTCGGACTCCGCTGTGGGGGAGAGCTCAATGGTAGCCCCGAGCCCTCCTTCCATCGCGTTACCCTCGGGAAAGATGCTCTCAAACACGCTCCGGCGATACTTGTATTCGCGGCGCACGCGCGCCGTGTGGCGGCGTAGCCCGTCGGCCTCTAAGAAGTGTGCAAGGGCATCTTGGCCGATGCCAGACACGGGCGTGACGTGTGCTGCGACGGCGTCGCGCAGACGTTCAGGCACAACGAGGTAGCCAAGCCCCAGCGCAGGTGTGAGGATCTTTGCCAGCGAACCGAGCAGGACGGTCCCGCCCGGATCGAGGGCAAGGAGCGCCGGGTGGGTGGCGCGCAACTCGGAGTCATAATCGTCCTCGATCAGGAGTGCCCCCGGCATCGACTGCCGCCATTCGACCCATTGTCGCCGTCGGCCGGCCGGCATCTGCGTGCCATACGGGAACTGGTGATTGGGTGTGATGAGCACGGCGGAGGGGGAGCGTGCCGCCACGGGGGAAGACTCGGCGGAATGGCCCGGCAACACCGCCGGAGGCGGGACGGGGCCATCGTCGTCGAATGGCATCGTCTCAACCTCCCAACCCACCGCATGGGGGACGGTATGCAGGGAGGGAAATCCCGGGTCCTCAACGCCGAGACGCGGGGCGACACCCGACGCCGAGAGTGCCGCCAGGACGGCCCTCAGGCCATCGCGGGCTCCGCCCGTGATGATGATCGATTCAGGACCAAGGGGCATCGCGCGCGCGAGGCGAATGTGCTCGGCCAGCAGGTGACGAAGCCGGGGGGAGCCCGGGCTGGCGTAGGCATGCGGCTCGGCTGCCGCGGCCCGCCACGCGGCCCGCCAGGTCGACGTCGTCAAAGCCTCCGTCAACGCGGCCCCCGGGCGCAGCATCTCCAAAGGTGGCGCTGGGCAAACGGCGGTGACGGTGTGGCGAGGCGGAAACGCGGGGATCGGCAACGCCGGATGAATGCGGCTGCCGCCGGAGCCGGCGACGAGGATGCCCTCGCCGGCCAGCTGTTCGTATGCCGTGACGATGGAGCCACGCGAAACGCCAAGCTGTTCCGCGAGCGCGCGGGTCGAGGGCAGGCGGTCGCCGGGGGCGAGGGTGCCCGACTCGAGGCGCCCTCGGATATCGGCAACCACCTGGGCCGGGATGGATGACACGTAAACCTCCATGACGCGTCGGCGCCGTGGTCTAAAATAGTTGAATAAAACTGGTCTTTATCTTAGACCACGCGGGGGTCACAATAGTATCCATGGATATTGAAACTGGATCACCACTGGTCAAACGCGGACTCGCGGACATGCTCAAGGGCGGCGTCATCATGGACGTCGTCACCGCCGAACAGGCGAAGATCGCCGAGGAAGCCGGCGCGGTCGCCGTCATGGCCCTCGAGCGCGTGCCCGCAGACATCCGGGCGCAGGGCGGCGTGGCGCGGATGTCGGACCCGGATCTTATCGATGACATCATCTCTGCGGTCTCCATCCCCGTCATGGCCAAAGCCCGCATCGGCCACTTCGTCGAAGCCCAGGTGCTTGAAGCCCTCAAGGTCGACTTCATCGACGAGTCCGAAGTGCTCTCGCCCGCCGACTACGTCAACCACATCAACAAGCGTGACTTCACCGTGCCTTTCGTCTGCGGCGCGACCAACCTCGGGGAGGCACTGCGGCGCATCACCGAAGGTGCGGCCATGATCCGCTCCAAGGGCGAGGCAGGCACCGGCGACGTCTCGGAGGCCACCAAGCACATTCGGACGATCAACAAGGAGATCGCGGCGCTCGCGAGCCTGACCGACGACGAACTGTTCGTTGCCGCGAAGGAACTGGCCGCGCCTTACGACCTCGTTCGTGAAGTGACCCGCACTGGAAAGCTTCCCGTGGTCCTCTTCGTCGCGGGCGGTGTTGCCACCCCGGCCGACGCCGCCATGATGATGCAGCTCGGTGCGGATGGCGTCTTCGTCGGATCAGGCATTTTCAAGTCCGGCAATCCGGCCGCCCGCGCTGCCGCGATTGTCAAGGCCACCGCCTACTACAACGACCCGGCGGTGATCGCCGAGGTCTCGCGAGGACTGGGCGAAGCGATGGTGGGCATCAATGTGGCAGACCTTCCCGCACCACATCGCCTCGCCGAGCGTGGCTGGTAATGCTGGTTGGCATCTTTGCCCTGCAGGGCGGGGTTGCCGAGCACGTTGACATGGTCGAGCAGCTCGGCGCCCACACCCGCTGGGTTCGCAAAGTGGAGGACTTTGACGGGCTAGATGCGCTCATCCTGCCCGGCGGTGAGTCGACCACGATGAACAAGCTCATCGACACCTTTGGTCTGCGTGAACGCCTTGCGCGCGCGGTTGGCGAAGTCCCCACGTTGGGCACGTGCGCTGGGCTCATTCTGCTCTCGCAAATCGGCGCGCTCGACGTCGACGTTAAGCGTAACGCTTTCGGCCCGCAGGTAGATTCGGCCTCAATGGATCTTAGCTGGGACGGCAAGGCCGTGCGGGCGGCGTTTATCCGTGCACCCAAGGTGACCCGAGTCGCGCCCGGTGTCGAGGTGTGCAGCCGCCTCGAGTCCGGCGAGATTGTAGGGGTTAGGTCCGGGAAGACGATTGGTATTTCGTTCCATCCCGAGCTCACTGGCGATACGACCGTACACGCCGAATTACTCGACATGTGAACTAGCGGGCGCCCCGGCGCCCGCTAGTCAACTGGCCAAATGATCATGGACAGCCCCCTCACGAGGATAAAGATTTGTGCCTCTCTCGTGCCTCGGGGTTGCGCCTTTCTAGTACAATCTTTGGGTGACTGAACGATTCCCTGGCATTCGCCGCCGCACGCGCCCGGAGGTGCTCGCACCCGCGGGCAACCTCGATACTCTCAAGACTGCCTTTGACTTCGGTGCCGACGCCGTTTACTTCGGCGGGCAGGAATTCGGTATGCGCTCCGCGCCGAAGAACTTTACGCTCAGTGACATTGCCGAGGCGGTCTCCTACGCCCACGAGCGCGGCGGCCGTGTGTTCGTCACCTGCAATATCCTGCCCACCTCCGCGGAGGTGACATCGATGAACGAATACATGCGCGAGTTGGGGCAGATCGGCGTCGATGCCCTCATCGTCACTGACATTGGGGTGCTCATGGCCGCGCGGGAGGTCGCGCCGGACACCGAGATCCACGTGTCCACCCAGGCCGGCGTCACCAACTACCAGGCAGCCAACGCGTTGGCGCAACTGGGCGCCACTAGGGTGGTGCTTGCCCGCGAGCTGAGCCTCGCTGACATCCGCGAGCTGCGCGCTCACACCTCGCCCGAGCTCGAAATCGAGGCCTTCGTGCACGGTTCCATGTGCATGGCCTTCTCCGGACGTTGCCTCATTTCGCAGCACACAACCGGCCGCGACGCCAACCATGGGGACTGCGCCCAGTCGTGCCGATACAAGTATCACGTTGTCGAGGAGCGCAGACCCGGGCAGTTCATCCCCGTGGAAATCACCGATCAGGGCACGTTCTTGTTCAACTCCAACGACATGAACACGATCAGCCACATCGACGAAATTCTTGACGCCGGCGTCACCTCCCTTAAGATCGAGGGCCGTGCCAAGAGCGCCTACTACGTTGCCGCCATGGCCAACGCCTACAAGAGCGCCGTCAACGAATACATGGTCCAACGCGGATTTGAGGGCGCTGACGGCACGGCGCTCGTACCTTTCCATGACCAGGTTCACCGTCCCGACGTCGGTGCCCGGCCAGCCACCGCTGTGGCGTTCTCGCCGTGGCTGGCTGAGGAGCCCAACAAGGTCACTCATCGGGCGTACTCGACCGGCTTCTACTACCCCGATCGCCCGGCGGGCGAAGAAATCCACAAGGGTGGCTACATCAACGAATGGCTGCTTGCAGGGATCGTCACGAAATACGACGCCGTCGAGGGCCGAGTCTACCTGCACGCTAAGAACAAGCTTGCACCGGGAAAGAACATGGAGATTCTCTTCCCGGGCTCAGCTCCCGTGGCGTTGACCGTCCCCAGTGAGGGACTTCAAGACGCCGAGGGGAACACGGTGGCTGAAATTAATCACCCTGCCCACGAGTTCTCGATGCCGTGCGCTGTCCCAGTTCCGCAGGGCGCGATGATCAGGGTGCATGCGCGCCTCCATCACGCCGGGTAGCGGACAGATTTGCCTACCGCGATCAACCGCCATAGGTTTTTTCCATGTCTCACGAACCAACGCACTCCGCCATTGCGCTGGGCGCACGTGATGCCATTCCCGTCGGCCTAGGCTACATCCCACTCGGAATGGGAATGGGCATGACGCTGACGGGCGCCGGCTTGGACTGGTGGTGGGCGCCGATCTTTGCACTGGTCATGTATGCCGGCTCAATGCAATACCTTGTCGTGCCGATGATTGTGGCGCATGAACCCCTAGCCGGCATCGCGCTCACAACGTTGCTGATTCAGTTCCGCCACGTCTTCTACGGGATCAGTTTTCCGCTTGACCTCGTTCAGAGTAGGCTCGCCAGGCTGTATTCAATCCATGCACTCACCGATGAGGTCTACGCCGTCGTCGCCTCCAAGCCACGCTCGGAGTTGACGGGGGAGAGAGTGATCTGGACGCAGGTGTTCTCTCACGCCACGTGGGTGACCGGATGCACACTAGGCGCGCTGGTGGGCCTCGCTGTCCCCATTGACGGCCGGATCCTTAATTTCGTCCTGACCTCGCTGTTTATCGTCCTGATGTTGGAGGCCTACCTTGCCAACCGTGCCCGCCTTGACTTCGCGTTAGCAGCAGGCATCGGCGTCGTTGCGCTGCTGCTGCCCGCCTCGGTCTACCTTCCGATCGCCTTGACGGTGTTGACACTCGCACTCCTCGTGTCCTCGCGGTTTGCGTACCCGACACCGGACCTGTTCAACATGAGGCGTCACCGAAGGGACGGCATGCCATGACCGAGTACATCACCGGCGTCGTCATTGTGGTTTTCGCTGTCACGTTTTCGCTGCGGGCCGCGCCCTTCCTGTTCCTTGCGCGCGTGCGCGACTCACAGACGCTGGCCTACCTCGGTAAGGCGATGCCGGCGGGCGTCATGCTTATTCTCGTCATTTTCACACTGCAGGGCGTATCCTTCGCGAACGCCGACTGGATGCCACCGGCCGCCGGGGTCGTGGCAACGCTGGGACTTCACCTGGCTTTCCGCAAGGTCCTGCTCTCGCTCATCGGCGGCACGGCAGTTTTCGCGGCGGTACTCAGCCTTATCGGGTAATGAACTCCAGGGGAAGACCACGGCGGAGCAACACGCGCTTGCGCACCTCCCACACGATCGCCAACACGACAAACCACACCGGAGTCAGCAACGTTGGAAAACGGGTCGCGGGAAAATAGACGAGCACGCCCGCGATAAACACGATAAAGGCAAGCGCAAGCCACGGGGTAACCGACGCGAAATGGACCTTGAATTCCGACGCCTCGTGCTCGGCGCGGTGTGTGCGCCGGTAACGAATGTAGGAGACGAGAATGAGCGCCCAAATAAAGAGGATCAGGGTGGTGGCAACCGCCGCGATCAGCTCAAAGCCCTTGAGCACGCTTCCGCCAATGAAGAGGATCGGAAGATAAATAAGAATCAGCAGGCCGATAAACATCAGCGCTCGCCACGGCACACGATGGCTCGATAGCTGGCCGAACAAGCGCGGAGCGTGATGGGACTTGGCCAAGCCGAACATCATGCGCGAGGAGGAGAAGATTCCCGAATTCGCGGACGACGCCGCAGAAGTCAACACCACGAAGTTCATGATGGACGCCGCTGCACCCAACCCGACCATGGAGAACACAGAAACAAACGGGGAACGTTCCGGATCGATGACGTCCCACGGCGTGATCGCCATGATGACGGCGAGGGCACCCACGTAGAAAATAGCAATGCGGAACGGGACCTGGTTGATGGCACGGGGGATCGTCGTCTTCGGCTCCTTCGTCTCGGCCGCTGTCGTGCCGATCAGCTCAGTTCCAATGAAGGAATAAATGGCGATCGAGAAAGCGCCCAGGAAGCCCGAGGCGCCCGTGGGGAAGAATCCGCCGTGGTCCCACAGATGGCTAAACGACGCCGCTTCGCCAGACGGCCCGGTGAAACCAGAAAAGACCATGACCGAACCGACGGCGATCAGGGAGACAATCGCGGCAATTTTAATGAGCGAGAACCAAAACTCCACTTCGCCAAAAAGTCGCACGGTGAGCAAATTGACGAGGGTCAGGCACCCAAGCAAGCCAAGGGTCAGGAAGGCGGAAACCGTCATATTGCCGATCCAGAAATCGAAATATCCTGTAATGACGATCATGTCGCCAATCGCGATCACCACCCACAAGAACCAGTATGTCCAGCCGGTAATGAAGCCCGCCCACGGGCCGATGAGATCATGGGCAAAGTCCTGGAAAGACTTGTAGTGCAGATTGTGGATCAGGATCTCGCCCATGGCTCGCATGATGAGGAACAGGACGAAACCGATGACGAGGTAGACCAAAATGATCGACGGCCCGGCGGAGTGGATCGTGGAGCCCGATCCCATGAAAAGGCCGGTGCCGATCGCACCACCAAGCGCAATAAGCTGAATGTTGCGGTTCGACAGCCCCCGGTGAAGAGATTCCTGGGAGTCGTTGGTCGCCTCAAGTGTCATGGTTGTCCTTTCGTACCCGCGTTAGTCTATGGTGCTTCATCTCGTGGCGGGAGGAGGGGCGAGTGCTAATCGGGTCACGTTTGTGTATTCGACGGGTGAAAGCGATGGTGGCGACCGCGAGGGCCGCCACCATCGGGGACTTAAGCCATGGCTCCCGTCAGGAGTTCGGGCCTAGAAAGCCGGGATAACCTCACCATTAGGGTAGGAATCCTTGATGAACTGAGCAACTTCCTTGGAGTGGAGCAGCTCCTCAAGCTTCTTGATCGCGTCGGCCTTCTTCGTGTCCTTGGCCCAAGCGAGAATGTTCGAGTAGGGGTTATCGGCGCCAGACTCGAGAGCGAGGGCGTCCTTTGACGGGACGAGGCCGGCCTCGAGAGCGAAGTTACCGTTGATAACTGCCAGGTCGACGTCGGGAAGCTGGACGGGGATCGCCGGAGCCTCAGACTCCTTGATCTGGAGGTTCTTAGGGTTGTCCTTGATGTCGTAGATGGTCGGGTTCTTGGCATCGTTGAGGGTGATGAGGCCCTCGGCGGCAAGCAGGTTCAGGCCGCGAGCCTGGTTGGACGGGTCGTTCGTGACGACGACGACCGCGCCGTCCTTCAGTTCGTCCAGCGACTTGACTTTCTGCGAGTACAGGCCGAAGGGTTCGATGTGAACGCCCTTGCCGTGCTCGAACGAGTAGCCCTTGTCAGCGACCTCGGCATCAAAGTAAGGCACGTGCTGGAAGAAGTTGGCATCCAGATCGCCCGACTCAAGTGCGACGTTCGGCTGTACGTAGTCCGTGTATTCCTTGATCTGCAGGTCCAGGCCCGCCTCGGCAGCGAGGTTGTCCGCAACGAACTGAAGAATGGTCGCGTGGGGAACAGGGGAGGCGCCGACGACGAGGGTGGTCGCGCCGGGCTCCGACGCCGGGGCCGTGGTGGCCTTGGTGTCGGCATCGGAGGAGCAGGCGGTCAGAGCGAGTGCAGCAGAGGCAAGAAGGGCGAAAACTTTACGCATGATAATAATCCTTGTGAAAAATAGACTGATTAAAATCTAGTGTAGATATAGGTCTGCTAAGACTTGTGCAGGTCCCGGATGGTTGTGCCTTAGCGGTGGTCAACCATCCGGCTCAGCATGTCTCCAGCCCACTGGATCACTTGAACCATGAGCAAAATGACGGCCACGACGATGACGATAACGTCGAACTGATAACGCTGGTAGCCCTGGTTGATGGCGAGGGCGCCCAGGCCGCCGCCGCCGACCGCGCCAGCCATCGCGGAGTAGCCGACAATGGTGATGACGAGGATCGTGACCGAGTTGATGATCGACGGCAATGCCTCGCGAACAAGGATGTCCCACATGATACGGGTGCGGGAGGCGCCCGTCATTTGCGCTGCTTCAACCTTGCCCGGGGCCACGGCCAGCACGTTGGACTCGACGAGGCGAGCGAAGTATGGGATAGCGGAGACCGCGAGGGCAATCGTGAAGGCGGGCCAACCGATTGCCTTGAGGAACGGCAGGTCGACTGCGCGAATAAGGAAGAGGACGATGATCGCCAGAATAATGAACGGGACGGCACGGCCAAGATTGACCAACGCACCCGTCACGCGGTTGACAAACGGGGCCGCAATGAGGCCGCCCTTACGCGTCTCAGACAAGACGAGTCCCAGGGGGAGCCCGATGAGAACCGTCAGCAGGGAAGAAAGGCCGACCATGTAGATGGTTTCCATAATGGCCGGAAAGAGGCCGCGTTCGATGGCGGGATTGGAGAACCAGGAGCCGGCCGCGAAAATCTGGGCGACGGCGTCAACGTGCGTCAGCGAGGTGATCATAGTGAGCGTACCTCCGCGTGAATACCATCCTGGGCGAATGCGGCAAGCGCCTGGGGGACCTTGTCCGAGGCCAGCGCTAGGGCCATGCGGCCAACCTGCATCTCGCCAACGGATTCGAACAGTCCGGCCGAAATGTCGGCGCCGAGCTCGGCAACGCGGGTCATGACGCGCGAGCCGGTTGGGATGCCGGGGCTGGACGTGAAGTAAATATCCACGACCGAATCGTCACCGACAGCCCGGGGATCGACGTCGGGAAGCGGGACGAGCTTCTTCGCTAGCTTCGAATTGGGGTTGGCAAGCGTGTGCTCGATCGAACCCGATTCGACGATCTTGCCGGCGTCGAGCAGGGTGGCGGAGGTGCAGATCTTGCGCACGACGGACATTTCGTGGGTGATGACGACGATTGTCACGCCCAGGCGGTCACGCACATCCTTCAAAAGCGCGAGGATCTGTTCTGTGGTCTCCATATCGAGTGCCGAAGTCGGCTCGTCAGCGAGCACGACGGACGGGCGGTCGGCTAGCGCACGCGCGATGCCCACGCGCTGACGCTGACCGCCGGACATTTGGGCAGGGTAGGACCCGCCACGGCCAGCGAGGCCGACGATGTCCAGAAGCTCGGCGACACGCTCATTTCGCTCGGCCTTCGACACGCCGGCTACTTTAAGCGGGTAGGCGATATTATCGGCCGCCGTGCGGGCCTCGAAAAGGTTCGCGCCCTGGAAGACCATGCCGATGTGCCGGCGTTCTGCACGCAGGTGAGAATCGGAAAGGATGGTCAGATCCTTGCCATCAACAAGGATGGAGCCTGACGTGGGCTTTTCCAAGGCAGTCAGACAACGAATGAGCGTGGACTTGCCGGCGCCGGATTCGCCCACGATTCCGTGGATCTCCCCGTCCGGGATTGTCAGCGAGAGGTCATCAAGCGCTGTGACGGCCTCGCCACCTCTACGGGGGTAGACCTTGGTCACCCCATGAAGCTCGATCATTTGTCTCCCATCGTTCCCGGCCTTAGCACCCGTCGAGCGGGTTGCTGCAGCTTCATAGAGCCGGGTCTCTAAACTGCTCTTGATGAACTACTTTATGTAAACATGTCGATGAAAGCCCGCGCAAAACTGTCTCGCGTTTTTGCCTGATTGTCGGCAACTTCACGCCAGAAGTGGGACCTGGGTCTCGGCGGGGCTGCTGGCCCGGTACTGTCCGGGTCCGCGCTGGCCCGTCCGAGCTTGCCCGTGTTGCCCGGTTCCGTCCGGGTCTGCGCTGGCCCGTCCGCGCACCATTAAGCTGATTGCCGCTGTATTAACCTGGCGTAGGTTAATACAGCGGCAATCACTTTAGTACAGCCGCGAGGCCTCGGGGTCGCGCAGCCGGAGGCGGGTGCTTAGGAGGCCGTGCAGCCGCGGGCCCGCGCCGCGTCCGCTACTCTACAGCGCGGGACGCTTGCCGAGCGTGACCGCAACCTGCTGGGAACCGGCGAAGAAGTCGTTGCCCTTGTCATCGACGACGATGAAGGCCGGGAAGTCCTCGACCTCGATCTTCCACACGGCTTCCATACCAAGTTCGGGGTACTCGAGCAACTCGACGTGCTTGATGCAGTCCTCAGCAAGCTGGGCTGCGGGGCCACCGATGGAACCAAGGTAGAAGCCGCCGTGCTTCTTGCACGCGTCGGTGACCTGCTGGGAACGGTTGCCCTTGGCCAGCATGATCATCGATCCACCCTCGGCCTGGAAGGGGTCGACATACGGGTCCATGCGTCCGGCAGTCGTCGGACCGAAGGATCCGGAGGGCTTACCCTCTGGCGTCTTGGCCGGGCCGGCGTAGTAGACCGGGTGATCCTTCATGTATTGTGGCATGCCCTCGCCGTTGTTGAGGCGCTCTTGAATCTTGGCGTGCGCAATGTCGCGGGCGACGATGATGGTGCCGGTCAACGACAGACGCGTCTTGACCGGATACTTGGTCAGCTCAGCGAGCACGTCCTTCATCGGCTGGTTGAGGTTGATCTTGACGACGTCGTCGCCTTGCGCATGGCCAATCTCGGCGTCGGTGGTCTCGGGCAGGAACTGGCCCGGGTTGAACTCGAGTTGCTCGACGAAGACGCCCTCCGGCGTGATCTTGCCCTTGGCCTGACGGTCGGCCGAGCAGGAGACGGCGATGGCCACCGGAAGAGAAGCGCCGTGGCGGGGGAGACGAACCACTCGGACGTCGTGACAGAAGTACTTGCCACCAAACTGGGCGCCAATGCCGATCTGACGCGTGAGTTCGAGGACCTTCTCCTCCATCTCGAGGTCGCGGAAGCCGTAGCCCTCTTCGCCGCCGTGCGTGGGTAACTCGTCGAGGTACTTGGCCGAGGCGTATTTGGCCGTCTTGAGCGCGTATTCGGCCGAGGTGCCTCCGATAACTATCGCCAAGTGGTAGGGCGGGCAGGCCGCGGTGCCCAGCGAGCGGATCTTACTCTCGAGGAAGGGCATCATCGAGTCGGGGTTCAAGATGGCCTTCGTCTCCTGGTACAGGTAGGACTTGTTGGCCGAGCCGCCGCCCTTGGACATGAACAAGAAATGGTATTCGTTCTCGTGGCCGGGCTTAGTGTCCGCATACAGTTCGATCTGCGCGGGCAGGTTGGTCTTGGTGTTCTTCTCCTCATACATACTGAGGGGAGCGTTTTGGGAATAACGCAGGTTGTACTTGCCGTACGTGGCCTGAACGCCGCGGGAGAGCGCGCGCTCGTCAACGCCGGGTGTCAGCACGTGCTGGCCGCGTTCGCCTTTGATAATGGCGGTGCCAGTATCTTGGCACATGGGGAGCACGCCCTCGGAGGCAATGTAAGCGTTGCGGAGCAAGGTCTTGGCGACGAAGCGGTCATTGGGGGAGGCTTCGGGATCGTCAAGGATCTTTGCTACCTGGCGCAGGTGGGCGTTGCGCAGGTAGAAGTTGATGTCGTGAAATGCGGTTTCGGCGAGCAGCTCCAGTGCGCTCTCGTCAACCTTGAGGAACTGCATCCCGTCCGGACCCTCGACGGTCTCAACACCTTCGGTGGTGATGAGGCGGTATTCCGTCTTGTCCGGTCCAACGGGGAGCATGTCCTTGTACTTGATGTCGTCCATCGTTTTTTCTCTCTACTAGGAAAACCCTCGCGTTCAAGGATATTGGTTTTGCTCGACTCTTTCCGGGCTTTACGGCCCGGAAGTTTTCTGACCGCCAACACGATAGTGTTGCGCCATGCGTAACTTCACTGCCCCTGAGAGGCGTTTTCTCGACTTTCTGATCGACGTGTGCGAACCAGCGGAAGGCGACGTTGTTGACCGGGAATTCCTCCGTGGCCAAATTCCGCACTTGACCGCCGAGGAAGGCTGCGACGTGCCGGACTGCCCATGTTTGAACTTCGCCTACGACGGGGTGCGCGTGTGGGACCATGCCGGCGATAAGGCGTTTCCGGCCTGGCGGGGCGGGGTCGACGAATACGGCAACGAGTTGGGCCCGCAGGCCCCCGAGCGCGTCGTGCTCAGCGCGAGCGTATGGAACTCAAACGTCGTCGTGCTCCTCTTTATCGACAACGGGATGATCTCCTTCCTCGAATTCGCGAGCGCCGACGACGACTACCCGCGCGGGCTTCCTGACCTTGGCAACCTCCTGGTCGAGCCGGATGAGATCGAGCCTTCGTTCACGCCGTGGCCGATCCACGCGGCTATGGCGGCCCCCGATTTCCCTCCCGGCCTATTCAGGCTGTCGCGAAATGGAGACCTGTTCCATGCGTGGTTCGATGAGCTATGGAGTTTCGACATCCTTCCCCTCGATAGGCTGTACAACGAGCGTGAGGAAGGGCCGACCTTTTCGGTCATGCGGATCGCCAAGACTGACATTGGCAACGTGCTCGGTGAGGGGAGTGAGAAGGAACAGCTCTGGTTCCATGGCACAAACTTCCATGAGCCGTGGGCGGCCACGGTCGATATCCTCGCCCGATACAGCGTTGACGACGACGTCTGGTACGAGGGCCCGCATCCCGGGTTTGCGAACGGTATCACGAAGCAGCTCGCCTCGCTCTTGCGTCGCCACCGCAACGACCAGCCGCAGCGACTTTATTCGGGCGAGGTGCTCATCGAGACGGTAGATCGATGGACGAGCGTGGCTCACGCCGCCTGGGAGGGCGGTCTCGTGCGCTTCATCGAGATAGAGACTGACTGGGATTGGGAGACCAACGTTGTCCAATCACGTAGCTTCAATATCGTTGTCACGTTATTAAACGGCGATGGGTTTTCGGCAACGCTCGCCGTCAGCGATGTTGGGGTCATTTACGCTGAAAGCATGGATGGTGATCCGGAAGAACGGGATGACGGCTACAAGGCTCTCATCGTTGGCCTTGCTCCCTTGCTGTGGAACGGCGGCCGCCGACCGCCGGAGGGAACGCACCGATTGCCTGCCTGATGGACTCAGAAGCGCCACGAGCGGTCGCCGGGCTAAGATCGAGCCCGTGAAAACTACATCTGAGCTTACTCGTGGCCTAACGTCTGGCCAGGTTGCCATGATCGCGCTCTCTGGTGCGCTTGGCACCGGCCTCTTCCTCGGCTCCGGATCCGTCATTGCTTTGGCGGGCCCTGCCACCGTCTTTTCCTATGCCATCGCGGGGGCCCTTGCACTCGCGATCGTGTGGGCGCTGGCGGAAATGGTGACTGTTCACCCCGTGCCCGGCGGGCATGGCGCGGTGGCGGCCGCCTATTTGGGACGCTTTGGTGGCTTCGTGACGCGCTGGAACTTCGCTATCACGATGATGGTCGCTGTTGGTGCGGAGGTCGTCGCGTCGGCTACCTACCTTACCTACTGGTTTGAGGGTCTGCCGCTGTGGTTGGGGACAATTCTGTGTTCAGCCTTTATCGGCGCTTTGAACATGTTCTCCGTTCACCTTTACGGCTCGAGCGAGTACTGGTTTTCCATGATCAAGGTCGTTGCCATCGTCGTCTTCATCCTGCTGGGCTTTGCCGTGGTGTTTGGAGCGGTTCCAGGGCACGACGCCGCAGGGGTCGCGAACCTGACCAACCAGGGCGGGTTCATGCCGAAGGGCGTCACTGGCATGCTCGCAGCCGCCTGTATGGCTGTTTTTGCCTTCGGAGGTATCGAGAATGTTTCTGTTGGGGCGGCCGAGACGGCCAACCCCAAGCGTGACATTCCGCGCGCCGCGCACACGATGATCTGGCGTTTGCTGATTTTCTATGTCGGTGCCATCCTCGTGGTGCTGATGCTCCAGCCGTGGACCGAGACCGCGGCCGAGACGGGCACGGTCGAGCAGTCGCCGTTCGTCAAGGTCCTTGCTCTCACGGGCGTGACGGGCGCGTCGCACTTGATGAATGCCGTGCTGATTATTGCTGCTCTTTCGGCCGCTAACGGCTGCCTTTACTCGTCAAGCCGCATGTTCCATTCGCTTGCCGTCGATCGCGAGGCCCCGCACTTTGCGGCCTATACCAACGCTAAGGGTGCTCCGCGCGGTGCGGTTCTTCTTGCCATGGTCGGCATGGCGATTGCGGCTGCCCTGGCGATTCTCAGCCCGGGTAACGTCTTCATGTGGCTATACGGCATGGCGACCATCGGCATTCTTGTCACGTGGGTCATGGTGATGGCCACCCACTTGGCCTTCCGGAGCAAGCGTGCGCGCGCTGGGCTCCCGTTGCCCGAAAATCGGTTGTGGGGCAGCCCGGTGACGAACGTTCTCGCGCTCGTTGCCACCATCGCCATTTTCATCGCCTTGTATTGGCTGCTTCCGATCGTGTGGTACGCGGGCATTCCCTACATTGTGGCGCTTTGTGCCGGTTATTGGGCGTTGCATCGCACTCGCGATCTTCCTCAGCCTCGTGACCTGCTTGTCGAGTCGCTCGCCAGCCGTGATGCCTGAGGTGTGTCCATAAAACCAATATGTCAAGCACCCTTGACGTCAAGGGTGCTTGACATTAGAGTGGTGTTCACGCACCACTCTTGGTTTTTCGGGCTCGAAGAAAGGCATCGCTATGAAGAAGCAAACACGCTGGGGGCGTACCCCGGCCGGCCGCCCCGCCATGCTCGTCGCCATCCCGCTTGGCGTTCTGATCGGGATCTTGCTGGGGGTCATCTTCAGCTTGATTCGTGGGTTGCAGGCGGAAGATGTCGTCCTATATTTCGCAGTCATGGCAGCGATGACAGCGCCGATCGGCATCGCCCTCGCGTGGGCTATCGTTGTTGATCGCTCCACGCTCACGGGCGCGATTGCTCACCCTGAGGTGAGCGTTGAGAGTCACTGGCATAGACAAGCGGCTCAAATCAGTTTCTTTGCACTTCTTAATGTCAGTGGTTGGGGATCGGCGATTGCTGCAGCACTCAATGAGGAAAAAATTTCGTTTACTCTTCTCGCGGTGGCTCTCTTTAGCGTCGTGGTGTTTGCCGTCGCGTATTTCATTCAAAAGCGGCGTGGAGCATGAAGAACGACATCGTCGAGCTTCGCAGAGAACGAGGCTGGTCGCAACAGCTACTCGCCGACAAATTGGGGGTGAGTAGACAAACGATTATCTCTATCGAAAAGGGACGTTTCGATCCTTCGCTACCCCTTGCTTTTGACATTGCGTGTGTTTTTGGGAAAACAATCGAAGCGGTTTTCTTCCCCGACCGATGCTTGTCAACCTTTCATGAGTCGGTCTAATTGATTTTGGCGGTCTGTGGTTGGTTCCGGGGTGTTAGTTGCTCAGGCGGGGTGCGACCCTTGCGTCTTCGCTGGCGCCGTCCTTAGTGCTCGTGCCGCATTAAGGAGATTGGCGCTGTGTCGATCTGCTGCAGATTAGTACAGTGCCAAACAGCTCATTGCGGTTTCGGCAGGCCGGGCTCTGCCGGCAGGCCCAGCATGGAAGCACCCGGCACGAAGCATGAACTTGGGCCCCACCAGAGCCGTGTATGGATCGGTGTTCACGATCTTTCGCCAGCTTCCAGAACCTCAATGACCCAGAATTCTCGTGCCCAATAACGGGAGATTCAGGGGGTCGATGCATCATTTTTTAACAACTCGGCCAGTGTCTCACGTGGGGTCATTCCGTTCAAGACAACTCGGGCTCGGTCGTTGAGTTCGTCTTGGACGAAAGCGACTTCCTCGTCGGTGATGTCAGCGAAGTTAGTTCCCTTGGGGAAGTATTCACGAATATCACGATTCAGGCGTTCATTCGACGGACGCTGCCACGGGCTATGCGGGTCAGCGAAGTAGACCTTGATATTGGTATCGACCTTGAACTGGGCTACCTGCGCCATCTCACTACCTTGATCCCAGGTGATCGAGGAGAAGGCCTTACTGGGCAAGGTCTGAACCATCTGGGTCAGTTTCTCAATCACGGTCGGTGAATCATGGCTCACCCCAAGACGAGCGATCAGCAAAAACCGTGAAGAGCGCTCGACTAGGGTGATCAGCGCTGTGTGCTTGCCCTTACCACCACCGATAATTAAATCTCCTTCCCAGTGACCTGGCGTCAGGCGCCCATCGACCTCGTGGGGGCGCAAATCGATTGAAGCGCCCTCGACCCACGTCTTACGCCCGCGCCCGGGAGTGCCAGCAAGAGCAGAACGAGCAATACGCCGTTGACGACCCGAACGCAGTCCTTTCTCCCGTTTAAGCTCTTGCCGTAATGCCCCACCCCCGTGAACATACAAAGCCTGATAAATCGTTTCATGAGACACACGCATCTGCCGATCATCTCCATAATCATGACGCAAACGAACACTGATTTGCTGGGGAGAATAACGCTTATTTAACAGCTCAACCACCTTCTGACGCAGCGCCACATGGGTAGTAAGCTTGCCCGGCTTAGGACGAGAACGACGCTGATGAGCGCACTGATGAGCCCAGCGAGCATCATAAGAACCATCAGGAAAAGCACCACGATTAATCTCACGCGTCACCGATGACGGACTACGCCCCAAACTTAAAGCGATCTGCCGAGCCGACTTACCATCAGCTAACCCCAACCCGATCGCCACGCGCTCTTCAAGCGTCATACGCCGGCCTCGACCAACCCTGCCATTACCAACCCGGTCAACACTGGCCACGACCGTGGCCCCACCAACACGGCCCCGTTGCAAAACTTCAACCATAGGCCCCAACATAGCCTGTTTCCCACGAACCCAGTTCGGACTATGACCAACCCGTTTCGCGATCTCGGCAACCGGCAAGCCCTCAGCCGTCAACTGCCACACCCGTACCCTAGCAGCCGCACGAGCCTGCGCCGGCCCACCCTGCCCACGGACCAACACTAAACCCGCCCCACGAGCCCAGACCTGAACCGAGTGACAATTAACCTTCAACTCACGAGCAACACTTGCACACGAACGTCCAGAAGCAACCAAGGCCACCGCATGATCACGAAACGACTGCGAATAAGGCCGAATCGGCGATCTACCAACCATTCAACACACTCCAAAAAGTAGTGCATTGACCCCTGGAACCTACCAACAAAAGGGCTCCCTGCTACCCCCACAAACTCTTGGCAGATAGGGGCGCATATGGGGCTAATTGCGGCGATACGCTTTTCCAGGCCGCCGTCTGACACTGGCAGGCATCTTGGGTCTTTCGTGGCGGGGGGTAAACGATATCCTAAAAACATGGTCAAGCTTTCGCGCCTTTGCTCGCTCGTTGGCTTGCTGTGTCTCGCCTTTACTCTGGGAGGGTGTGTTGACCAGGAGAAGACCGCCGCCGATTTCGGCATTGACATCGTGAGATCCCCCGCCGATTACAACCGCAACGGGATAGACGACTACACGGACTTTGTTAGAGGCGCTCGTCGTGATGCGCAAAATTACCCTCGTTATGACGGCTCCTACGTCACAGGTGGATACCCGGCAGAAGACGTCGGGGTGTGTGCCGACGTCGTGTGGCGAGCTTTTCGTGAAGCTGGATATTCCCTTAAAGATATGGTCGACGCCGATATCGCTGCCAACCCCACGCATTATCCTCGCGCGAGCCAACCCGACCCCAATATCGATTTCCGTAGAGTGAAGAACCTTCATGTCTTTTTCGCCAAATATGCCCAGCAACTGACTCTCGACGTGGGCCGGATTGATCAGTGGATGCCGGGGGACATCGTCATCTTTGCCAATCCTGACCACATCGGCATTGTGTCAGAAAAACGCGGCAGTAAGGGTGTTCCTTACCTTATTCATAACGGTGGTCAAAAGAATCGAGAAGAGAATTTCCTCGGAAGCCCACTAGCCACTATTGATACTAGTTATCAGCCCATTGGTCACTACAGGTTTGACGCTAACAAGATTGACCCGGATTTACTCAGGCCATGGACAGCCAACTGAGTCTGTTTTAGCTGAGCAAATATCGCGCTGATGAGGCGCCTGCTGGGCCGTCGTAAAGAGCAAAGCAGCATATCCCACACAAAGAACGGCCAATCCAATTGCCAGACCACCCAGAATGTCAGTCAACCAGTGGTAGCCCAAGTAGATACGGCTTGCCCCAACCAAGAGCGCGTGAATAAGCCAAAATATAACGAGTACGTTGCGCCAGCGCCGATGGCCCCTCGCGAGAAAATAGGTGAGCACGCCGATGACGACAAATGTATTGAGCGTGTGTCCGCTCGGAAAAGCGTACGATCCCAAAAAATCGCCTATTTGGTGAAAGAAGGGCGGACGGTCGCGTCCGATGAGGTGTTTCAAAAGGGAAGTCAACCCTAGCCCGGTTAGCATCGTCGATGTGGCGATCAGACCTTGCAAATACTGCGCCTTCACTATTAGCGTGACAACGAGCAGGGCCGCCACTGGTACAAGGAACCATGCCGTGCCCATAAAAGTAAAAATCTGTGCAATTGATGTCAGCCATGGTGCTCGCAAGCCTAATGCGCCACAAGTAACAGGCGGGTCCCAGACCGTCAGGGAACCCCGGCGGAGCACGCCTTCTACCAACACAGCAGTGACCAATGCGGCGATTGTGAAAACTGCGGCGGGATACAGCCATTGCTGGCTAGGTGCGTTGCCCAGAAATTTGCTTTGTGGGTTATGTCGATTCTTTTGCATCAACTCTATTGTCTACCCTTCGGCTGGTGGCTCGGGTCATTCTTACTCCATTAATTTTCGTAGCCTGTGGGGGCGGACCCTGTTCGGCGTTGCGCTGTCGTAAACCTGTGTGCAAATCGTGGAGAAAAGGAGCTTCGGTGCGCGTCCCGGGTTGGGTATCTAGATCACCCGGTCACCAAGTATCTCAATAGCGCCTTTCCGAAAACCTTGCCTATGACTTTGGTCTCATGCTGGCTATGTGAGGCTCGGGTTTAACCTTGTAAATTCGGGCTTTTGTGGGTGTCGGGCCAACATCTTTAAGGCTGTGCTCTTGTTCAGGACTTTACTGTGAAAAATTCACTCGGATTGACCTGCGACCGCGTCTTTTCGGGGGTGAACAGTCTGTGTGGACTGCCTACAGCGCCTTCCTATGTTGAGGTGTATTGCGGGATTGTGTCTGTCGAAATGCAAGGTGTTTCCTGGAGTTTCCGGGGTTGGCATATGTGCTTAGGGAGTGGGGATGAGCGTCTCGTGGCGGTAGTGTCGCCGGGTCGTCGTCGGGGAAAGTTTTTGTTGGAAGAAAATCCCATACCCCGCGGGGTATGCGGTATGATTGGTAAAGAGCGGCAACGATGCTGCGCAGAGAAATGGCTGGAGGAAAAATGGCCACTGTAGTAGTTCTCGGAGCGGGAATCTCCGGGCACACAACTGCCTTGCATCTGAAGAGGATGCTAGGCAGAGATCACAAGGTTATTGTTGTCAGTCCCAATTCGCACTGGAATTGGATCCCATCGAATATTTGGGTGGGCGTCGGACGCATGGGGAAGAAGGACGTCGTCTTCCCACTCGCACCGATCTACAAGCGTAAGGGCGTACAGTTTGAACAAGCTCGAGCAACCGTAATCCATCCGGAAGGCGATGCAACAGATGAGCGGCCCTATGTTGAGATCGTCTACACTGACCCGAATCGTGAGGGTGAAGAAGCTCGCCTTCACTACGATTACCTCGTCAACGCCACTGGCCCCAAGCTCAACTTTGGCGCCACGCCGGGCTTGGGTCCCGAGGGCGGACACACTGTCTCGGTCTGCACTGCTGAACACGCTGTTGAGGCAAACGAGAAGCTCCTTGAATCCATTGAGAAGATGAAGAAAGGCGAGCATCAAACGCTCGTTGTCGGCATGGGCGCAGGTAACTGTACCTGCGAGGGTGCAGCTTTCGAATACGCCTTCAACGTGGACCATGAACTGAAGCGTCACGGTGTTCGCGATAAAGCCGACCTGATCTACCTCACCAACGAGTACGAACTCGGCGATTTCGGCGTCGGTGGGATGCAATTCGTCGAGCGAGGATTCAAACAGTCCTCGAAGATGTGGACCGAGTCCATCTTCACCGAACGTGGCGTTGCCTCGATTCTCGGCGCGGGATGCAAGGAAATCACTGAAGACACAATCAAGTACGAGCGTGTTGACGATGATAAGACTTACGAACTCAAGTACGACTTCGCAATGCTCCTGCCGCCTTTCTCCGGTCAGGGCCTGTCAGCCGTAGATAAGCATGGCAAGCCAATCGAGGGCCTGTTCAACCCGGCAAACTTCATGAAGGTTGACGGCAACTACACTCCCAAGAGCTACGACGAATGGCTCGCTACAGATTGGCCGGAGAAGTACGAGGTTCCTCAGTATCCGAACATGTTTGCTGTTGGTATTGCCTTTGCCCCGCCACATGCTATCTCGAAGCCGCGCACTTCTGCGTTGGGAACCCCGATCGCTCCGGCGCCGCCGCGCACTGGAATGCCCTCGGGCGTAATGGGCAAGACCGTCGCTCTGACAATTCGTGACCGCATCAAGAATGGAGATTCTGCGCCGGCTCATGAGGCTTCGATGGCTCGTCTCGGTGCCGTCTGCGTCGCATCGGCAGGCAGTGGCATGCTCAATGGCTCGGCAGCTTCGATGGCGATGTATCCGGTTGTTCCGAATAACCAAAAGTACCCCAATACCGGGGGGCGTAATTCCAAGCTGACGACCGGTAAGGTGGGCTTGTCTGGTCACTGGATGAAGACATTTCTTCACTATCTGTTTATTTACAAGGCGAAGGCCCTGCCGGGCTGGACCCTCATTCCGGAATAAAAAGAGGAGGGGACACTCGTGAATCCGAATGCAGATAACCCGACGATCATCCGTACCTATGAGGATGCTCCTGTTCCTACTCGGCTGACCCTACATTTCCGTAAGAACGTGATCTGGCAGCTCGGCCACTTCATTGCTTCCGCACTCGGGACGTTGGGCATGGTTGTCAGGGGACACGACAAGAAGATGTAGCCGCTAGGCTGATCTGAAATGTGGCTGGGAGGTGACAGTGTCTCCCAGCCACATTGCGTTTGGGCTGGTGTGAATGTGGCACGGCTCCCGGCCGGGCCGTGCCACATCTTTCCGGTGCGTCCGGGGTGTCCCGGCCCGCTCCCGCTGGCTAGCGGCGATGTGGCCCACTCCCGCTGTGCTAAGGTAGCCCGCGCTGTAGTAATCTGCCGTAGATTACTACAGCGCGGAACAGCTTAATGCGGCTTCAGGCCGGCGGTTTGACCGGCCCTCGCAGGTGGCTGCCCCGTCCTGCGATCACAACCCTGACGGTAACAAGTTGGGCGAAGGAATTTCCCGAAAATCCTCGCGACTTGTTTGTTTCTACCGTCGCGGGCGGCGCATCTGTGACACGCTTGGTAGTACACGATTTTGGTCGGATCTATGAAAGCGGGAACCTGTGACCACACTCTGCCTCGGAGAAGCCCTCGTTGACCTCATTGAGCGCCGCGACCAGCCCGGGTGCGTTGAAGAACGTGCCGGCGGCAGTCCTTACAACGTCGCCTGCGGCCTTGCGCGCCACGGGCATGACACGATGTTGGGAAGCTGGTGGGCCAAGGACACATACGGGGAGCTCATCGCCGAGGGGCTGAGGATCAACGGCGTGCGGGTCATGGACGGTAGTGACCTGGCGAGCCATACGTCGACGGCGAAGGCCACCTTGGACGAGAATTCGAACGCCACCTACACCTTCGATATCGAATGGCGGCTCCCTGAGGGAGCGGATCTCCAAGACGCTGATCACATTCACACCGGCAGCTTCGGCGCCACCGAGGAGCCCGGGGCCTCGCACGTGCGCGCGGTGATCGCGGCAAACCCGGAGGCCACCGTTTCTTACGATCCAAACATTCGCCCGGCGATCATGGCTGAGCCTTCCGTCACCGTGCCGATTGTTGAGGACATCATTGCCATGTCGACCCTCGTCAAGGCATCCGATGAGGACATTGCGTGGATGTATGGCCTTGAGAACGCTTCGGAGCAGGAGCTTGCGTCCGTCTGCCAGCGGTGGCTCGATCTGGGGCCGGACCTCGTCGTCGTCACACGCGGCGGGCAAGGCGCGGTGGCCATGTGGAAGGGAAGCTCGGACATGGTGTCGGTGCCCACCTGGGGCACGCAGGTGGTAGATACCGTCGGTGCTGGCGATTCGTTCATGGCAGGCCTGATCTCGGGCCTTCTCGACGCCGGGCTGATGGGCCGCTCGCCGTCCCCGCTGGCCGAGGCGAGCCAGGATCAGATCGTCGCCGTGCTGACCCGTGCGTCACACAACGCGGGTATCACGGTGGCGCACACGGGCGCCTATGCGCCCTCGCGCGAGGAACTCGACAGTCTCTAATGCCCGTTACGAGTGATGCCCGCACAAACGTGCGGGCATCAGTTCTGCCATGTGGGCGGGTGCCGAGTTCGTCCTCACGCTGAGCGATTGTTGCCACGAAGCTATCGTTGCCGAGCTACGCCTGGCGCCGGAGCACCTGACTCGCGGCCTTGGCCAGCCACACGAAGGCGAACAAACTTGCAAGAATGAGCACAATCGCTCCACCTGTGGGTAGGTCCCATACCCAGGATGCCCAGATGCCGAAGAAGGCGCCAGCCGATCCTATAACGGGGGCAATGAGCATCATGGGCAAGAGCCGGTCAGTCAACAAACGTGCCGTTGCCGCAGGCGCAATAAGGAGTGCCAGTACGAGGATGTTCCCTACGATCTGCACACTCATGACGACGGCCGCGGCTATCGTCAGGTAGAGCACGACGTCCATGACACCCGCGCGTACTCCCAACGATTGGGCATAGGCACGGTCGAGGGAAACAAGCACGAGCTTCTTGTGAGCAAGCGCTAAAGCGGCGAGGATTAAAACCGTTCCGATCGCCACCGTACGTAGATCGCCCGGCTGAACGCCGGTCAGTGATCCGAAGAGGATCGATTCTAGCGAACCCGTGTAGGTCGATATACGCGCCATAATGACCAGGCCTAGCGCGAATGCGGCAGCGAAAAAAATCCCAATGACGGAGTCTTCCCCGATTTTGCGATTCTGAGTGAACAAAGCAATCAGGAGCGTCACAACTACGCCGGCGATCGCGCCGCCCAAGAGCACCGATCCACCCAGCGCGAAAGCAACCGCAATTCCAGGAAATACAGCATGAGCGAGTGCGTCCCCAATAAAACTCATGCCACGCAAAACCGTATGGACACCCACAGCGCCGCAAATGATGGCAGACAGAACGGCCACGATGAGTGCGCGCTGAAGAAAGGCAAGCTGTGGATTAGTGAGGTCAGCAAGGAAATCAACGAAACTCATGAGCCCAATCCAATCGTTCGCAATAGTGCGGAATCAGGACGCACCTGAAAGGTGTCAATCCATATCTGCGGATCACGCATATTCTTCGGAGCATCAGCTGCACGGATCGTTCCAGAAAGAAGAGCGATTCTGTGGGACATTCCTACCGCTTGAGTGAGGTCATGAGTCGACATCAGGATAGCGACCCCGGCCGTCGACAGCGCGGTGAAGAGATCCGTCAACGAATCTTGGGTGGGATGATCCAAACCTGTGAAGGGCTCATCAAGAAGGAGCAGACGCGGCTTAGGTGCGAGAGCACGCGCGATCAACACACGTTGCTTTTGCCCACCGGAGAGTTCGTCGAGTGTACGATCGCGTAAATCCATCATGCCGACCATATCGAGAGCGTCATATACTGCACGCCAGTGTCCCGGCCTGGCCCATTGCCAGGGGCGCATGCCAGCCTGTAGCGAGGTCATCACGGTCTCTTGGACGCTGATGGGATAATTCCACGCGATGTCGTGGCGTTGGGGAACATAACCTGGGGCGCCTGCGCGTTCGATATTTCCCGAGGTCGTGGGGATGAGCCCCATGATGGCACGCATGAGGGTGGTCTTGCCGGCTCCATTGGGGCCCAACAGTCCCACAATTTCGCCCTCGCCGATGTCGAGGTTGACGGCGTGGAGGATCTGCCGGCCCGAGAGCGAAACGTTGACGTCGTTAAGGCTGAGAACGTTCACTCAACATCCCCGCGGTCGGCCAGTGCAGCAGATTGCGCTGCCCGCGTGCGCTTGCGTGCCAGAAGGAAACCGGCCAGGCCGATGGCGGCAAGGCCAATAATGCCAGTTGCGACGAACACGCCGGTGCGATCGGTGCTGCGGCCTGTTGAGGCAACTGAAGCTGGCTCACTCGAGGTTTTCTCCGGGCCTGATTGCGAGGAAGTGGTGGCTGAGGGAAGAGCGGTGGCAACGGCGTCGTCGACGACGGCCCACGCCTGATCGACGGTGGTTTGAGAACCGACTGCGACAGTGACAAATGCGGGTGCACCGACGGTCTGGCCGTCCTTCAACGTCGCCGTAAAGGTCAGGCGAAGCCGATGTACGCCGGGCTCCGTAAAAGCCCAGTTCACGTGCGTATGGGTGTTGAGCTCAACGGCGATTGGCTGAGCTTCCTTTTTCTTCGAATCCCAAAGAACATTGGGACCTTGGAAATTACCTGCCTGGACAAACGCGGTGAAATCTCCCGGCCCGTCATGCCCATCGAAAACGATCGAAACAGTGCCATTGACACCCTCGATAACGGCAGGATCCTGAGTGTTCCACCCTAACCACGGAACGGCGGCGATTTCCTGTTGAGGAATTACCCAAGCTTGCTTTCCGCCCACGAAATCGTAGCCTTCGGGCACGTCCAGCCGGGCGGTGTCACTAACTTTGTAGACGACGTCGTTAGTGTGCCGCCAAGTAGGGGAAGCGGACGTATCATCACGGGCGAGCACCTGCCATTGGCCGTCAATGAGACGCGGCCCCATGTCGACGTGCCCAGCCTCAATGACGGTGCGTTGGCCAATGGGAGCTACGGCCTCGTTAGCGTCGACTCGCTGGGTGAGGGCCGGATCAACTGCAGTGGAGCCGTTATCAGTTGTGCCCGTCGTGGCATAAGCAGGGCCTGTCACGAGCGAAGCGAGCATACCGAGGGTAACGATTTGGCGTATTTTCATTCTTATCCTTCAAATTTCCATGCTGGATAGGCGCCTGGATCTAGGCACTTCTTGAGTTCGTTAGTGTTGGCGATCATGAGATCAACATAAGTAGGAGTGTCAGGCATGAGGGTATCGGAAGATAGGGAACATACTTCGATGCCAAGCCCATCAGCGATCGAGGTTAGTTCTCCACGTCCTGATCTGGTTGAACGCTCAGTGAAGACGGCAGGGACCCCAAGATCTCGTAACGTGGCGGACAAGATAGCGAGCTGGCCTGCCGATGGCTCGAGAGATGGGTTAGCTGAAGCGAAGCCTGTGATTGTTAAACCGTAGGCGTTGGCGAGGTAGCCGTACGCATCGTGAGCGGTGACGAGCCGGCGGTTCTTTTTTGGAATCGTTGCAAGAACGTTGGCCATCCACCGATTGAGTTTTTCTAACCGCGCGATGTATGCTTTCGCGTTTTCTTGAAAAGTTTGTGCGTGTTCAGGTGCGATTGTGCTGAGTCGTGCTTGGATGATTTCAGCGAAGGCGATGGCGTTACGTGCGTCGAGCCACATGTGTGGGTCGACTTCGCCATGCACATGTTTGCCGATAACAGCTTGAGCGAGTACCCACGCATCGTCCCCTGGTTTTCCCAGGAAGCGCCATTTGGGGTCGGCAGGCACTTGCGTTCGAGTGGCGTGAGGTACTGCCACGACGCCGTCAACAGGCTTACGTTCGAAACTTTTGCCTTTTTCTTCGCCACGGTAGCGGAGATTTCCATCGAGGCTGGCGAGAAGATCTACGTGGCCAGTTGCGAGCGCCCGCGGACCGGCGTCGACTCCTACCGCGAATTCTATAGTGGCACTGGAAAGGGGCTTATCTTCGTGCAGTGCTTCGAGGGTGAGCTGGTAGTGTCCTGGCTTGGTAAAGCCCCAGGACATGTGGGTATGTGAGCCGAGGGGAAGGGAAAGTTCGTCATCGCCTAGCCCATCGGAGCTGTCGAGCCAGATGGAGGGCTGACCAAAGACACCGGTCGTGAAGGCCGAGATATGTCCGGGCCCCTTGGCATCGATCGCACGGAAAGTGACAACACCTGGGTCGGAGTACTTTCCTTCGACGCGCAAGCCCAACCATACGGTGTCGAGCGCTCTGTCTTCGACGAGGGGAATATGATATGCGCCCATGGCCACGGATTCATCGCCGAGCTCGACGAGGGGAGAGCCTTCTGGCAGGTTGGCACTCACCATTTCCCGTATCGCCGTGTTTTCAAGTAATAATCCGTTTGAAAAGGCTGCCTTGGCACGGGTTACCTGACGCAGCATGGACAGAGGCGGCTCGTAGGTGTGCGGGTCGGAAGTTGGTGGGACGAGCGAGACGACGTCGATCGCCTCGCCCGCCACGTTCTTCACCATATCGGCCACGATTGGCGTAGTTGCAACAACGACTGAGGCAGACCCTGCCTGGGCCTGTGGGAGAGCACATCCGGTCAGCACGAGGCTGACCGCGAGGAGCAGACGGGAGGGGCGGGCAAGCCCGCCCCTCGACGTTGTGTTGTTATGCACGGCGCTTCCTGATTGCGAGCGCGATGCCCGCGCCTAGGAGAACAACGCTGAATCCTGCAAGCGTAGACACGGTTGCACCGGTGTGCTTGAGTGCCTTGACCTGGCTTGAGGCCACGTGCTTACCTTCGGCTTTCAGCTTTGCGATCTGCTCGGGCGAGAGCTGGCAATCCTTACCTGACGGAGTCTTGCCGACCCACTCGGTCTTGAAGTACTTGCCATTCTTCTTCTCCACACCCGGGGGAAGCTGGCCTGCTGAGCCGGAGGCTCCGCCGAACCAACGGGTGCCAACTACCTGTCCGAGGTTGCCGGAGGAGAAGACTGCGAGCTTACCGGGGCCGCTGACGTTTGACAGAGTCCACTTAACCGTTCCGGTGGTACCGGAAACAATCGAGGGATGCTGTGTGTTCGCACCCACCCATGGCACGTTGGCAACTTGGGATGATGAAATCATCCAGATGTCGGATCCGGCCGGAGCGATGAAATCAATGCCTGCGGGGGCCTTAGCCTTCGAGGCAGGGCCAAGTCCGAAGATCAAGGTATTGGGATCAACCCATTTCGCGGGTTGATTACGATCATCCTTGACCTTGACGTAAAGGTTGTCACCTTCGAGGATGGAACCAATATCGAAATGGCCAGAATTGGCATTACCGGATCCGCCCACATTGAAGGTGAGAGTGCCGGTTGCCTGTGCACGCTTGCCGTTCTTGAGAGTGGCGGTCTGCGTAAGGGTGACCTTGTAGGTGCCAGGCTTGGTGAAGACCCAGTTCGGATGTGCGTGGGTGTTTGCCGGAACAGTGTAGGAGCCACCCGCGGATTTTGCTGCTGGAGCTGCGACTTCCTTTTCAATCGGGGTTGGGATGCACTGTTCAACCTTAGGGGTTGCCTTGGCATTTTGGGTACCCGTGGATGCTTTGCCGTTCGTGGTTGTTCCGGAACCGTTCGGGTCCGTTCCGCCCGTGTGCGAATTCTTGGAGTTCGACTTGTCGGGTGTGGTGTTTGCTTCGTCTGTCTTCTCAACCTTTCCAGGAGTCTTGTCGTTAATGACGAAGCGGATTGTTCCAGGCTGGGACGTCACCGATGTTCCGTCCTTGTTAGTTGCTGAGGCCTGGATAGAGAACTCGTATGTTCCTGGCTTGGTGAACACCCAGTTTGCGTGGATGTGAGCTGGGCCCGCATTTGTGATCGTGGTGCCTTCAGACTTGGTCGAGTCCACGAGCAAGTTTTGTAGCTCGGTCAGGCCAGAAGTGAAGGCCCAGGCCTTTCCACCTTCTGGTGTGGAGGTTGCCTTGATCTTCAGCGTCGTTCCCTTCGGGAATGTCGATGTTGAAAGACGTTCGGTTGAGAATCCTGGCCAGACAAGACCGTCAGCCTTCGTCTGTGGCAGGACGAAAAGTGCGGTTCCAAGCTCTCCGAGGAAGTTGTAGGATTTGTCGCCGAATACGCGCTTGGATCGAGCGTGATCGTTAATGGTGGCGGTTAGAGTAACTGCGTCCGGATCGCGTAAGACTGTCTTCTTAGCGTGGGTACGAGAATCGTCACCGACGATGACGCGGAGCGTCCCATCGGGCATCGCTATGGGGCCATAATCAAGATGTCCGTCATTGATGGTGACCTTCTCATTGAGAACTGTCATGTCTTGATTGTCGGACTTGTCCTTGGAGTCGTTAGTGGCCTTGTCGGTGGGGTTTTGATCTTCCGAGTCCGCGGAGGACCCGTTGTCACCTTGCGAGGAGAAAGTTCCCTTGCCAGAGAATGTGGCATTATCGGCATCAATCTCAAATGTTGTCTGGCCGGCATCGTACTGGGTAGCGGGAGTGACCTTCCAGATGGCGTGGCCTTGTGTACACGTTTCCTCGAAGTACTCCTTGGGGAGTGTCATGGTGCGTGAGGAGCGAGTAGATGTGAAGTTGACAGGACAGTTCGTAGTGTCGGTCAGGTCCTGCCCGAAACCGCCCGAGAGCGTGAATTCGATGTTGCGATCTTCTGGCATCGCTGTGATGACATAGTTATCGCCCTTGAGCTCATTGGTGATGGTGAAGTTCTTGCTCGTCACGTTCACGGGATCAAGGTGATGCTCGGGAGTGTCAGACTCCGCAGGCGTCGGGAATTCGCCAGACTTATCGGTGGAGGTCGCTTCCTTACCGTGGGTGTAGTGCACGGGTGCAGTGATCCAACGCGGGGCAGGCGAATCAGCTGCGGGGACATAGACGGCTTGGAACGTGGATTCCAAAGATCCGATCATCTCGTGCCACGTTGCTTTTCCTTCAGATAGCGAGGCTTGCGCGAGGTAGTGGCCATCGATATAGAAAGCCACAGTACCGGTGGCCTTCTTGTCGCCCGTGTCGAATGTTAGGGCTGTCATGGGGTCTTCAGTGTCGGTGGGTGACAGGGTGAAGGTGTGAGTGAAAGACTTCGATGAGCCTTCAGCTTTCGAGTCGTTGTAGGCTTCGATGACGTTTTCGAGCTCAGCCTTGCTGGGATCGGAGCCGCCCACCTGCCAGAACATCTTTTGCGGCTCAGAAGCAACGAACTTGCCTGTAGTCGCATCACGGTAGGAGGTACGATAGGTCAGCGTGTAGCTGCCAGGCTTGGTGAACGTAGTGCTAATGTGGCTGTGTGCACCGGCCGTGAGCTGGATAAAACGGTAGTCGTTTAGGTGGCTAGAGATGAAGCGCTCCGGCGGATCGCCCTCGAAAGGCTCGCGGAACATTTCCATACGTCCTGGCCCCTCGAAGTCGACTAGCTCGAGCTGGAAAGTTTTATCGCGGAATTTTTCTACCGGGACGGCGGCATCGGCTCCGTAGCCGATCCACAGGTTGGAAGCGCCGCCCGTGGCGTTCACGGGGCTGCCCAAATACAGATGACTGTCAGGTTCGCCGAGGAAGCTGAGCATATCCCCTTCGGGGACGGTGTAGTAGAAATATTGCTTTCCGTCGTCGTTATGGCCTTGGTGGAGCCAGTGGATTCCTTCTTCAAGCGCGGTGAGTTGCTGACCTGATGCCTTGAGGGTCAGGCCATTGTTCTCCCAGTAGGCCTTGGGGGAATCGGTATGACCCTGTGAGAAAAGGGCCTTATCTTCAGATGGGATCGCCGAGGCTGGAGCCATCGTGGCCCCGGCTAAGGCAATTGTTGCGGCAGCGATTGTGAATCGCTTTGCCCACGTCAGACGTGACAAGGAGGATCACCCTGCTTTCGTGTGAGAATGGTTTTCAACAACAAGCGTAATGGGAATCAGTATCAATACCAATGATGGTGGTCGAATTGTGGTGCGTTGCGCAGTAGATGGGAATGGTTTTCATAAAATAAACATATTGCAATGTATTTATATGTGATGTAGATTTGAGATGTGGATATGGAGAGAGGACTTACTGAAGCAGCTCGGTTGTTTAAAGTCTTGGGTTCAGACTCAAGGCTGGGGATCTTGCGTTTCCTCCAGGAGCATCCGGCTACTGTCGGAACACTGGTGGAAAAGACTGGGATGACTCAGCCGCTCGTCTCTCAGCATCTTCGAGTCCTCCGGCATACCGGCCTCGTAACCCGGGACCGGCAGGGGAAAGAAGTGACATACCAGATTGCTGATTTCCATGTATCTCACTTGATTGAGGACGCCATCATCCATGCCCTAGAAAACCGCCCGGAAGGCAAAGGAGAAGACCATGACTGAGCATGCCAAGGCAGAGCACACCACCGAAGAGCACAAGCACGGCGAGGGCTGCGGCCACGTCGCGATCCAGCACGGCGATCACGTCGATTACCTGCACGACGGCCACCGCCACGCCGAGCACGGCGACCACTACGACGAGCATGAGGCGAAGGCCGAGCACACCACCGAAGAGCACAAGCACGGCGAGGGCTGCGGCCACGAGGCTGTTCAGCACGGCGATCACGTCGATTACCTGCACGACGGCCACCGCCACGCCGAGCACGGCGACCACTACGACGAGCACTGAGTAAACCAACAGGTGGGCCCGGCAACAGCCGGGCCCACCTGCATTAATTCGAGATTACCCTCCCTTGGAGGAGGGCGGCGCAAGAAGTATCCCTGGTGCCAGCCTCAGTGGCGCTGGCCATCGATGGGGCCCACCAGTTCGAGGAAGCACTGTCCGCACAGGGCGATGTATTCGACGTCGTCCTGGTTATCGATGGAAACCTGCTCGCCATGAAGCACGAACTTTCCATTGACCTTGCGGGCGTTGAAGTTGGCCTTGCGGCGGCAGCCTGCTCCGCACATGGTTTTGAGCTCTTCGAGCGTGTGGGCAGTTTCAAGCAGGCGGGCCGATCCAGGAAAGACCTTGGTCAAGAAGTCGGTTCGTAGCCCGTAGCACAGCACCGGAATGTTGAGCTTGAGCGCGGCAAGCAAGAGCTGATCTACCTGGGCTGTGGTCAGGAACTGAGCCTCGTCAACAAGGATTCCACCCACGGTCTTGCCGTGGATCGACTCGAGCCATTGCTTGGCGATCTGGTAGAGGTCGTCGGACGGGGATGCCAGGTGGTCGACTTGGCGCTCGATTCCCATACGCGTATACAGGGCGCCGCCCGCCTTTGAATCGAGGGCGGGTTTGATGATGAGGATCTGCTGATGAGACTCTTCAAAGTTGTGGGCGGCCATGAGGAGGCCGGCCGTCTTGCCTGAGTTCATCGTTCCGTAGCGGAAATAAAGTTTTGCCACTGGTGATCCTTCGTGTGCAGGCGATCGGAGGCTATACGATCGTAAATAATGTCGGAGCTGGGTGAGACGCTGTGCTCATGGACAAGACGCATCTTCCTGAGAAATATATTGGCAAGCCACGTCTTGGATGGATCCTGAGTCGCCGCGATGAGGCGGAGATAGGACCCATCCACGTGCTTCCTGCGTGGAAACTACTGTGGCTTGATGGTGACGCGGATACGGCGAGCCGCCGGGAGGGGGAGGGACACGTCACGGCCGTCGATCGAAATCGTCGTCAGGCCCAATACTGGGGTCTGTGAAAGGATGGCCGCGGTGGTCGAGGGGCATACGCCCAAGTCCCCAAGGAAGGTCAGCACGTCGGCGTCGTCATCGTCAACTTGCTCGATTCGCACATCCTCGCCTGTCGGCACCTCATGAAGAAGAAAGACGTCCATGGCCGGCATCGTGCCGTCCGGGCGCGGGATCGGATCTCCATGCGGATCGCGGAGGGGATGGCCTAGCACGTCGTCAACGGCATCGACGAAACGGTCGGAGACCGAATGCTCGAGCGCCTCGGCTTCCTCATGAAGCTCCTGCCAAGCGTAGCCGAGTTGGCTGTGGAGGAACGTCTCGATGAGGCGGTGCTTGCGCACCATGCGTAACGCTTCGCGCTGCCCGAGTTCCGTGAGGCGAATCGGGCCGTAACGCCGGTGGTCCACGAGGCCCTGGGCGGCAAGCTTCTTGACCGCCTCAGTGACGGTCGAGGGGCTCAGGCCCATTCGGCGTGCAAGTTCGGTGGGGACTACCTCATCGCCTGACCATTCGGAGATGGACCAGATCGTCTTGAGGTAGTCCTCATTCGAGGCTGTCAGATCTGCCATTAGGACAGGGCTGCCGCCACGGCGAGCTTGAGGGCCTTGACGAAGTTCGTCTCGCGCTCCTCGGCCGTCATGTCCTGACCAGGCACGGTCATGTGATCCGACACGGTCAGAACCGTCAGGGCTTCCTTGCCGTAGAGCGACGCGATGCCGTACAGCGCGCCGGACTCCATTTCTGCGCCGGCGGTGCCGACCTTCGCGGCGGCGTCGTTGACCTCGGCCGGGACGTTGTAGAAGCGGTCGCGGGAGATCACGGGCGCAACGACGACATCTGGGTCGTCCCCGGCGGCCTCTGCCGCGGCCTTGACCAGGTTGTAGGAGGCGACTGCCGAGAAGTGGGTTTGGGGAATGAGGTAGGTGTTCATGACGCCCTCGTAGTGAGCGCCATTGGCGATGACGACGTCACCAACTTTGACCTTCTCCGACAGGCCACCGCAGGTTCCCACGCGGATGATGCGCTGAACATCGAACTGGGTGAAGAGCTCAGTGGCGTAGATGCCCAAGGAAGGCTGGCCCATGCCCGAGGCCATAATGGACAGCGGCTTGCCGTCGACAGTTCCGGTGAAGGCCTTGATGCCGCGGACGTCCGAGACAACCTTCGCGTCCGGCATGAGCATCTGAGCCATGCGCTCGGCACGCTTGGGATCGCCGGGCATAAGGACTGCGGGGGCGAAATCGCCCTTTTCTGCGTTAATGTGTGGCGTTGCCATAATTCCCCTTCGGAATACAGGATGAAAAATCTACCGGGCACCATTATTGCCGATAATGGTGCCCGGTGGGATGACCCGGGCCGATGTCGTTCGTGCGCTCCGCCCTCGGCCTAGGTGCGGTGCCGGGCGAGGCCCGGCCGTGGGGCGAGCCTTATGCCTCAGTCTCTTCGGGCAGGCCCTTGCGCCGTGCGCGGCGCTCTTTCGGAGTCAGGTGTTGGGCGACCTGCTCGTCGAAGATCTGCCAATGCTCGGCCGAATACTCGGTGAAGTCGCGTGGACGTCCGCCCGGACGATTCTCCATCTTGTTCAGGTACGGGTAGATGTCGTGACCACGCAGGTACAAGATGGCCGTGTTGATCGCCGCGGCGAGCGGAACGGCGAAGAGCGCGCCGAAAATGCCGGCCACAGCCGAGCCGCCGGCCACGATTAGAACGATCGCCAACGCATGCATATTGAGCGCATTACCTTGGAGTATGGGCTGAAGGACGTTGCCCTCGATCTGCTGGATGAGAATCACGCCAGCGAGCATGAGCAGCGCCAACGGAACCGACTGAGTGTTGACGAGGACAATGAGGACCGCAAGGAAACCTGACAGGAAAGCGCCCACGATCGGGATGAAAGCGAAGAGGAAGACGACGACGCCGATGGGGAACGCAAGGCTGAGCGGCGTGCGAAGTGCCATGGCGACGATGGCGATGCCGACGGCGTCGACCACGGCGACAATCGCCTGAGTGCGTGTGTAGTTGCCGATCGTCACCCATGCCCGGATGCCGGCCTCATTGACTCGGTTGTGCTGCGAGCGCGGGGTCAGCCGCACGATCCAGTGCCACAGGCGCCGCCCGTCCTTGAGAAAGAAGAAGAGGGAAAACAGCGTCAGCACAAGGCCGGTGAGGAAGCTCGTCACGCTGGCGCCCACCGCGGCGACCCCGCCGATGAGGGACGAAGCGTTATCCTGAATGGCCTTTTGACCCTTGGCCCAGGCCTCGCTCAGCGTGTCTTGCAAGTGTGGGAACTTCTGGATCAGGAGGTCAACCAGGGCCGACATGCCCTCCTTGACCTGGTCAGCCAGGTCGCTCACTCCTGCAACGATTCCGGTTCCTGCACCGATGAGCAACCCGAGGATGACGAGGACCAGGCCAACGACGCCGACGGCGGCCGCGGCAGCCGGGGGCCAATTCCATCTATTCTTCAAGGCCGAGGTCATCGGCTCCAGTACGACGGCGATAAGCAAGGCGATCATGAGCGCTACCAGAATTAACGAGAACCTGAAAGCGACCCAGCCCATGCCAACAACCATGATGGTGATGACGATGATGCGCCACGCCCAACCTGCCGTGGTTTCAAGGGCGGCGGGCACGGGGGAGCGATGCTCGACGACGTTGGTTGTTCGGGTGGAACTCACCGTGACTTTTGTGCTCGGTTCGGGTGTCAAACCCTTGGTCTTGTCTCTTTCGTCCATACCGCAACAGTAACGTTTCTCCTCTCAGATTCCCTAACGCAGGTGGAGCAGTAGAATGTAATTTGCTCGCAGCCAGTGAGACACGCCCTGCTCCGACCAAGAAGGACCCATGTATTCGCTTCTCGCTTTTGACCTAGACGACACCCTCGCACCGTCGAAATCGCCGCTTCCTGCGCGCATGGCTGCCGCGTTGCGGGCGTTGCTTGCCATTCGCGACGTGTGCGTCATCTCTGGCGGTAACTTCGAACAGTTCGAAAACCAGCTTCTTGCCGGGCTCGACGCCAGCCCGGAAGAGCTCTCGCGCCTGCATCTGATGCCAACGTGCGGCACGCGCTACATGAAGTACGACGCCGGAGCGTGGGCGCCCGTGTACGTTCGCGACCTGACCGACGAGGAACGCTCCGAGGCTATGGCGGCGGTCGAGGAAGAGGCCAGACGCTTGGGGCTATGGGAGAGCGAGGTCTGGGGCGAGATCCTCGAAGACCGCGGGTCTCAGATCACGTTCTCCGCGCTCGGGCAGCAGGCGCCTCTCGAGGCGAAGCGTGCCTGGGACCCAACTGGTGAGAAGAAGGAAAAGCTACGCGCCGCCGTCGCCGTCCGCCTTCCTGACCTTGAAGTGCGTTCGGGCGGTTCGACCTCGGTAGATATCACCCGCAAGGGAGTGGACAAGGCCTATGGGATCGCCCAGCTAGTGCTCGAGACGGGCATGCCCATTGATCGCATGCTTTTTATCGGCGATCGTCTCGATGAGGGGGGCAACGACTATCCGGTCAAGCGCCTGGGCATCGACACACACGCCGTCACCGGGTGGGAAGACACCGTAGCATTTGTTGAAGAGTATGTAGCCGGCGGGCGGACGGAGTCACATGTATAAGGAAGAAGACCTCGATATCGCGGAGCTAGATCGCCGCATCGCCAAATTCGAGGCGCGCGCCAGCGAGCACGAAAGCGCCGGGGGAGCGTCCCGCGAGACGGCGCTCCTCATCCTCATCGCGGCGGCGGTGGGCATGCTGGCCTCGGCGATGCTCATCCTGTCCGAGCTGAGTTACGTGAAGAATCCGGCCGGCCATCTGGTCTGCGACATCAACCCGCTCTTCGGGTGCTCGACCTGGTTCACCGCTTGGCAGGGCCACCTGCTTCTCGGCACGCCCAACGCCCTGTGGGGAGCATTGTTTTTCGCAGGCATGACGGCCCTCGGATTCGTGCTCGCCCTCGGCGGGCGGCTACCGCGGCTACTGTGGCAAGGCGCCCTTGCGGGCAGTAGCCTCGGTATCGTGTGGGTTATGTGGTTTGCCTACGAATCCTTCGCCGTTGAGGGATCGCTGTGCCCGTACTGCCTGCTCGTATGGCTAGCGACCATCCCGCTATTCCTGACCCTCCTCGGGCGCGCTGCGCAGGCGGGACACCTGGGCCAGTCCGCGCAAGCATTCGGTTCGGCGATGGTTCGCAACCGCTGGGTGATCCTCGGAGGAACCTACTTCGCGTTGGGCCTCTTCACCGTCGTGTGGTTCTGGGACGCCTGGGCGCTCGTGTTTTAGGCGCGCGGCGTCGAGCGGCTTGCCCCAGGCCCTTGTCGGCTGGACGCGCTATTGTGCGGCCCGCACCTGCTCCTCGTAGCCCGCCTCCACGAGCGCTGTGCGGAGCTTGTCCATCGCGCGGGCGATGTCTTGCGGGTTAGCTGCCTGCACGCCATGGAATTGCGCCGCCTCTTCGGACTCGGCGGGAACCACGTGCACGTGGGTGTGGGGTACCTCAAAGCCGAGGATTGACACGATCGCTCGGGGCACGTCGAACGCCTTTTCCTGCGCGGACGCAATCACCTGCGCAACCTGCATCATGTGGGCGAAAGCGCTCGGTTCGACGTCGTTAAACTTGGCTACCTCGGCGCGTGGCACAACCATCACGTGGCCCGGGCGCACCGGTTCGATCGTGGCCATGACGACGCAGACGTCGTCGACCCAGACGAACTGACCGGGAATCTCACCCGCAATGATCTTCGTAAAAATGCTACTCATAGGAAGATTCTACGGTGTAAGTCGCGTCTCTCACAGCGAACCTCGCCTAGGTCGCGGGCGTGTGCTGGGCTAGAATTGGCCCGAATCACGCAGTTAAAGGAGAGACATGAGCATTACGCCGTCGCATCGTTATACGGCTGAGCTTGCCAACGAGATCGAAAAGAAGTGGCAGGATCGTTGGGAACAGGACGAGACGTTCAACGCGCCGAACCCGGTGGGGGACCTCGCCGCTGCAGACGGTGAGATTCCCGAGGAGTCCTACTACCTGCTCGATATGTTCCCGTACCCGTCCGGCAAGGGCCTGCACGTGGGCCACCCGCTCGGCTATATTGCGACCGATACGCTCGCACGCTTCGCGCGCATGCAGGGCAAGAACGTCTTGTACACCATGGGCTACGACGCCTTCGGCCTGCCCGCCGAGCAGTATGCCGTCCAAACCGGCCAGCATCCCCGCGTGACCACGGAAGAAAACATTGCCAACATGCGCCGCCAGCTGCGCCGGCTTGGTATGTCCCACGAGCAGCGCCGCTCGGTGGCGACGACGGACGAGGATTTCGTCTCCTGGACGCAGTGGATCTTCCTCCAGATCTACAATTCGTGGTACGACGAGACCGCTCCGGGTCGTCGCGAAGGGACCGTCGGGCGTGCTCGCCCGATTACGGAGCTTGTCGACGAATACGCCCGCGGCACCGTGCCCACCCCCGACGGGCGGCCCTGGAAGGAACTGGACGAAGCTGAGCGCCGCGCCGCGCTCGATGCTCGTCGTCTGGCCTACATCGACTACGCCCCGGTGAACTGGTGCCCGGGGCTCGGGACCGTGCTGGCAAACGAGGAAGTCACCGCCGAGGGACGCTCCGAACGGGGCAACTTCCCGGTGTTTAAGCGCGAGCTTCGCCAGTGGATGATGCGGATCACGGCGTACGCCGATCGTCTCGCTGAGGACCTGGATCTGGTGGATTGGCCAGAAAAGGTTCGCCTCATGCAGCGCAACTGGATCGGCAAGTCCCACGGCGCAGAGGTCACCTTTACGGCCCATACCGCCGACGGCGACGTCCAGCTCACCGTCTTCACCACCCGCCCCGACACCCTGTTCGGTGCGACTTTCATGGTGGTCTCGCCCGAGCATCCGATGCTGGCAGGTGCCGGCGTGCCGCGCGAGTGGCCAGAAGGCACCAAGCAGGCATGGACGGGCGATGGAGGTACGCCCGTTGGCGCCGTCATGGACTATCAGCGTGCGGCCTCGATGAAGTCCGATATGGCGCGCGCCGACGACGACCGCGAAAAGACCGGCGTCTTCACCGGTATCTACGCCACGAACCCCGTCAACGGCAAGCAGATCCCGGTATTCACCGCAGACTACGTGATGATGGGCTACGGCACGGGCGCGATCATGGCCGTGCCAGCTCACGACCAGCGCGATTTTGATTTCGCCAAGGCCTACGACCTCGACATCGTGCCCACGATGAAACCCGAAGAGGGCTTCGACTGGGAGAGCGCGTGGACCGCCGACGGCGAAATCATCGATTCGGCGAACGAGGAGATCTCGCTCAACGGCATGTTCAAGGCCGAGGCAGTGTCCGCAATGAGCGCATGGCTCGCTGAGAAGGGCATCGGCCGGGCCACGATTTCTTACCGACTGCGTGACTGGCTCTTCTCTCGTCAGCGCTATTGGGGTGAGCCCTTCCCGGTGGTCTACGACGAAAACGGCAACGCACACGCGCTGCCCGAGTCCATGCTGCCCGTCGACCTGCCGGACACGCCCGACTATTCTCCGCGGTCCTTCGACCCGGACGACGCGACCTCGAACCCGGAGCCCCCGCTTGGGCGCCTGCAGGATTGGGTCAACGTCGAACTCGACCTAGGCGATGGCGTGAAGAAGTACACCCGTGACACAAACACGATGCCCAACTGGGCCGGTTCGTGCTGGTATGAGCTTCGTTACCTCGATCCGCACAACGCCGAGGCATTCGTGGACCCGGCGGTGGAGGAGTACTGGATGGGGCCACGCGAAGGCAAGGCCTCCGGCGGTACGGACCTGTACGTGGGCGGCGTCGAGCACGCGGTGCTTCACCTGCTCTACGCACGCTTCTGGCACAAGGTACTCTTTGACCTCGGCTTCCTGTCATCGTGCGAGCCCTTCCACAAGCTGTTCAATCAGGGCTACGTGCAGGCATACGCCTACACGGATTCCCGCGGCCAGTACGTCCCGGCCGACGAGGTGGAGGAAGTTGCTGCGGGCGACGGCTCGGGAGAGGTGACCTACGTCTACAACGGTGAGAAGGTCAAGCGTGAGTACGGCAAGATGGGTAAGTCCCTGAAGAACATCGTCACTCCCGATGAGATGGCTGAACAGTACGGCGCCGATACCTTCCGCCTGTACGAGATGTCGATGGGACCCCTCGACGTCGACCGCCCGTGGGAGACCCGTGCAGTGGTTGGCTCCCAGCGTTTCCTCCAGCGTCTGTGGCGCAACATCATCAACGAGGAAACCGGCGAGCTGGTGGTGACCGATGCAGAGCCTGATCTGGAGACCGCCAAGCTGCTCGCCCGCACGATCGTGGGCGTGCGTGAGGACTTTGAGGCCATGCGCATCAATACCGCGATCGCGAAGATGATCATGCTCAACAATCACCTCACCGGCCGCGACGTGCCGCGTCCGGTTGCCGAGGCTCTTGTGCTGATGGTCGCTCCGGTTGCCCCGCACGTCGCTGAAGAACTGTGGAGCCGCCTCGGCCATGGCAAGACTCTTGCATTCGAAGCCTTCCCGAAGGTGGAGGACGAGTCATTGCTGGCCGATGACACGGTCACGGCCATCGTGCAGGTTAAGGGTAAGGTCCGCGATCGCCTCGAGGTGCCGGCCGACATTTCGGCAGCGGACCTGCAGACGCGGGCCCTGGCATCGGACAAGGTTGCCAAGTTCTTGGAAGGTGAACCCCGAAAGGTCATCGTTCGCGAGCCGAACCTCGTCAACATCGTTCCGTAGACCAATCTTCACCGCGATGACGCGCTCAGGTCCCGTCCCAGCAGATGGAACGGGACCTGCTCCGTGATCGCCAAACGACTAGAGTGGGCGAATCGAAAGAAAGGGCATGCAATGGCATCAACAGACATCTCAAAGGTCGAAAAATTTGGACACGCAGCCTGGGAGATTGTCTCACCGACCGGCGCGCGAGCGCTCGTCTCGGAGCGTGGTGCCACGCTCCTGTCATGGCAACCCGAGCCGGGCGTTGAGCTCCTGGCGGCGCACGAGTCGAGGGAAGAGCTAGAGTCCGGCGCTGGAGCACGGTCCATGATTCTCGCGCCCTGGGCGGGCCCGATCGCGGACGGTACCTACACCTTTGACGGCCAGGACATCACGGTTGACGAGGCTGTGCGCGCCTATTCGCTGGCTTATCGTCAAGACTTCCGCGTCACGTCGGCTGGAACCACCCTGTCGATGGCGACGCTCATCGAGCCCTCAGAATCTTATCCGTGGAAGTGCGAGGTCGCCGTCCATTACTCCCTCGACTCGGGTGCTGATCGTGAGGAGCATTTGTCGATCACGTTGGAGGCGAAGAACCTCTCCGACACGGCCGCGCCGATGACGGTTGGCTGGCACCCTTACGTGAAGATTCCAGGAATGTCGACGGTCTCTCACTTGAGTATCTCCGTTCCCGCCCGCACGAAGATTCTGTGCGACCGCCGGGGGATTCCGCTTCCCGGCGAGTCTGCCTACGCTGGCGTCAACATGCCGATGGAAATCGAATACCTAGGCTCGACCTCCATGAATGACTATTACCGCGGCCTTGTTCCCGACAACTACGGCGTGGTTGCCACGCGCGTGGTCGGCCAACCTTCGAACGCCTCGATTGAGCTGACCCAGGAGCCGGGTGAGGCCGCCGTCGTTCACGTCGATACCGGTGACAAGCTAGAACGCGATCCGCGCAAGGCCATTGCTCTTGCTCCCATGTCGGCAGTTCCCGATTCGTTCAACCGCCCTGATGCGGTGGGATCGGTACGCGTTGAGGCAGGCCAGTCCCGCCAGATGACGGCGACTCTGACCTACGTGAAGTAGGCCGCGCCGCGCACCCGTGGCGAGGGCGCTCCGGCGTCGTTCATAGATCTGAGCGGCCAGAGCACCCCTTGCCAGAAAGCTCTCGATCCTTCTGCGCAGATGTGTGTGGGCTGCCCATGTTTCCAAGGACAGCCCACTCACGATATCTGCGCTGAACAGACCCTACCTGCGCCGCGTGCCGAAGATTGCGCGAGTGATTTCCCGCGTGAGCGTACGACCGGCGGTTCTGACGATCTGGTCGACAGTGCTTTCGCGGCGTTTACGACGCCGTTCGGCTTCGGCGGCCTCGGCGCGCCGCTGGCGTTCGGCCTCCTTCTTGGCCTCGCGCTGTTCACGCTCGATCTGCTTCTCGAGTTCGCGCGCTTGGCGATCCATCTCCTTCTTGCGCTCGGCCTCTTCCTTGGCAGCCTGGGCGGCTAACTCTTCTTGCCTTGCAGCTTCGGCGCGCGCGGCTGCTTCCTCGGCCATTCGCTGCTCAAGCAGCTCGAAGGCGGACTCGGGGTCGATGGCGTTCTTGTAGCGAGCCATGGTTGGCGAGTTGGCCAACGCCGCGGACACGGCTTGCTGCGATGCTGGCCCCATGACGGCCGCGGGGGCCCAGATGCGCACGGGTGCCACAGGGGAGGGACGCCCCTTCTTGTCCAGGACCGTGACGATGGCTTCGCCCGTTCCAAGATTGGGAAGCACTTCCTGCAGGTTAAGCGGCGAGGTGGGGAAGGTTGCCACCGTCTCACGCAACTTCTTGGCCTCGTTAGGCGTGTGGGCGCGCAGCGCGTGTTGGACCTTCGAACCCAGCTGGGCGAGGACATCGTCGGGAATGTCCTTCGGCGTCTGGGTAATAAACATGATTCCCACGCCCTTGGAACGGATGAGCCTGACCGTTTGGACGACCTGGTTTAGGAATTCCTTTGAGGCGTCACTAAAGAGGAGGTGGGCTTCGTCGAAGAAGAAGACGAGCTTGGGCTTGTCGGCGTCGCCCACTTCGGGCAGCTCTTGGAAGAGTTCAGCGAGGAGCCACATGATGAAGGTAGAGAAGAGCGCGGGCCGCGATTGAACGTCGGGAAGTTCGAGGGCGGAGATGACGCCACGCCCGTCACTGGAGGTGCGGAGGAACTCGGAAACGTTAAAGGCGGGCTCGCCGAAGAATTCGCCGGCACCCTGCGCCTCCAGCTCGGCGACGTTACGCAGGATAACGCCGGCGGTCGCGGGCGCGACGCCTCCGATGTTCTTCAGCTCGTTCTTGCCATCCTCCGAGGTGAGGTAGGAGATGACCGCACGCAGGTCGGTCAGGTCGATGAGGGCCAACTGGGCGGCGTCGGCCCAATGGAAGATGAGGGAAAGTGCGGACTCCTGGGTCTCGTTGAGTCCCAGCACCTTCGACATGAGGATCGGCCCAAAATCAGTGACGGTGGTTCGAATCGGCGTGCCGTTGCCCACGCCGCCGAGGGCATAAAGTTCGGTGGGGAAGGCGGAGGGCTTCCAGTCCTGGCCCTGTGCCGCCACCCGTTGGATGAGCTTGTCCGAGGATGGGCCCGGCTCCAGCAGTCCGGTCAGGTCACCTTTGATATCGGTCACGAAGCACGGAACGCCGTTGGCGGACAGCCCTTCGGCAAAAAGCTGGAGTGTGCGAGTCTTGCCGGTTCCGGTGGCGCCGGCAATGATGCCGTGGCGGTTGAGCATGCCCAAAGGAATGCGTACGTGGGTGCCCGGGCGTGGCTCGCCCTGTTCCATATACGTTCCGACCGTCATCGTGGCTCCCTCGAAGGCGTAACCATCGCGGACAGTTGTTTCGTACGACGACGTCGCATCTGGAGCGTCTGGCTCCGCTTGGGCAACTGGCTCAGGCTGTGTAACCGGCTCAGCGCTGGAAGGGGCCTCGTCGGGCGTCGGATCCTCGGGCGTCGGCTGGGCTGGGCCTTCTTGGGCGGTGCCTGCCTGCATCGAGGCGAGTGCGGCCTCGAGCTTGGCCTTGGCGGCCGCGGCTTTAGCGGCTGCAGCCTGTGCTTCTGCTTCGAGGGATTCGGCTTTGAGGCGGAGGAGTTCGGCATCGTTCATGAGGCAAGTTTACGTCGAAGAGGGCGGCGTGGCCCGATTTTGTCCACACATGATCAGCCGACGTTCCTATCCACATTTGCCGGATCGAGGAAACGCCGGCGCGGGCGATCTTTGAATAATAGAGCCATGACTTCTCCGCCGCCTCGCCGCCCGTCCCCGCGCAGATCACCGCGCGTTCGTCATCGCGCCTCACATTGGGAAAGCGTCGAAGGATTCGTCTCGACGGCCATGCGCATGGGTGCTGGTGACGACGTCGGCGCGCTGACGACTACCGGCAAGAAGCGGCGCTTCGTGCTCGACGGGCAGTCCCTCAAGCTCGTCGCCCTTCTCATCACCGTGCTGGCGCTCGCGGGCGCAATTGGCGCCTTCTCCCAACGATCCGTGGAAGTAGCTGCGATCCCTATCACGACGGCGAGCACGGCGGCGCCGAGCCAGACGATGATGCCGAGTGAGTCGACGATGCCGGGGTCGGCCCCCACCCCAACGCAGGGCGAGCCTGACCAGATCGTTGTGCACGTCTCTGGCGAGGTCGCCCATCCAGGAATCGTCAAGCTCACGCCACCGGCGCGGATCAACGATGCGCTCATGGCGGCCGGTGGTCCGACACCGGCCGCCCAGCTCGCACGTATCAATCTGGCTCAAAGCATCGACGATGGCACGCACGTGCACGTCCCAGGCGCCACCGAGGAACCACTCCTCGAGGGAGGAAGCGGGCAGGGTCAGACCGGAGACGCCCACAGCCACCCTGCCGGGGAGAAGGTCAATATCAATGAGGCGAATCAGGCAGGGCTACAAGCCATCCCCGGGGTGGGACCGGTGACAGCGAAAGCCATCATCGCCTGGCGTGAGGAAAACGGCCGATTCACCTCGGTTGAGCAGCTCATCGAGGTGACCGGCATCGGCCCCAAGACCCTCGAGCAACTACGCGAGCACGTACGTGTCTCGTGAGGACTATCGGCTCCTGCTTCCGGCGGGTTTGGTGTGGGTGGTGGCGATCATCGGCCCATTGGACTACCTCGCTCTCGGACTCATGGCGCTGCTGGTCACCGCCATGGGACTCATGCACGAGAACTGGCTTGCCACGATCGTCGGGGTCGCTCTGGTGGGAGCCTCCATTGCCGGGGGTATGCACTTCCTCGTCCGTGATAGCGACATCGTCATGCGCAGCGGCGGCGCAGTAGTCGAAGCGGTCGGCGTCGTCGAGTCCTACCCGAAAGAAAAAGACGGCGCATTCACCGCCAAAGCCACGATCTCCTCGGTGACGGCGGCGGGGCGGACGCACTCGTCGTCGGCACAGGTACTCATACGCTGGGAAGGAGAACGCCTTGAGCGCGGCATGAGCTTCCACGGCCGAGGGAAATTGGAAAGCCTTCCGGAGGACTTCGTGGCATTTGCAAAGCTCAACCTCACGCACATTCGCCACGACTCCGGCGGAAACGCCGCACGCATTCATTCGGCGCTGCGTGGGGCGATAGCTGACCGGCCGTGGCACGCCCAGCTCATACCTGGCGTGGTCATCGGCGACGACACCGGTCTTCCCGAACAAGCCATCGCCCTTATGCGCACGCTCAACCTCTCCCACCTCACCGCCGTCTCGGGCGCGCATATCTCCATGGTTCTCGCCCTCGTGCTCTTCGGAGTTGGACGACGCCGACCTGTCGTCGCCGGCGTCGTGTCCCTCTTCGCGCTAGTGGCCCTCGTGGAGCTGGTAGGGCAGGAGGCATCGGTCCTGCGAGCCGGCTATATGGGAATCTTGCTCTGCCTCGCCATCGCTCTCCGCCGCCCGAGCAGCGCACTACCCCTCCTCAACGCCACCGTCCTCGCGGTGAGCCTGCTCGACATTGACCTCGCCCGTAGCCTTGGTTTCCAACTTTCCGTCCTCGCGACCGCCGCGATCATCATCTTCTCCTATCCGCTCCAACAACGGCTCGCCACTCACATGCCGCGCGTCCTTGCCGACCTCCTCGCCATTTCGCTCGTCGCCGCTGTCGCGACCGGCCCAATCACGCTCACTATCCAGGACGAGGCATCGGTGTGGGCAGTGCTAGCCAACGCCCTCGTCGCCCCCGTCGTCACGCCACTAACAATAGGCGGCATGAGCGCGGCACTACTCCTCCCGATCATTCCCTGGCTCGCCATCCCGATTCTGCGCGCCTGCGAGCTATGCACATGGTGGATGGTCACGGTATCGAAAACACTCGGCGCCCTGCCAGGCTCCGGCCTACCAGCCTCCGTCGTCTTCGTCTTCAACTTCCTCATCCTGCTCGCGCTCGCGGTCACCTTGACGATGGGCGGCGTGCGACTTCTCCTCGCCTCGATGGGCGTGGCGGCCACATCGGTGTGGCTGTCAACCTTCATGCCGACCTACTCGCCGGCCGACTGGGAGGCGATCCAATGCGACGTGGGGCAAGGCTCGGCCTTTCTCGCACGCGACGATCGCACGACCGTCCTCGTCGATGTGGGTCCGGAAAACGGCAACATCTCTGGGTGCCTGCGGGCGGCCGGCGTCAACAAACTCGACCTCGTCGTCCTCAGTCACTTCGACGCCGACCACGTGCGAGGACTGGCCGAGGTTATTGAGAACGTCCAGGTGGACATGGTCTGGCATTCGCCCAACCTCGCGCCAGACTACAATTCGCGTTGGGCACTCGCCCTCCTGAAGGACAGAGGGATCGAACATGCCGCAGTGAGATACGGCCAGAGTTTGGGAAGGCTGGCGACGGTGGTTGGCCCGCGCTCTGTCAGCGGCGCCCAAGACTCGTCGAACACCGATTCGCTCGTCGTCGTCCTTCAGACTGCCTCCCACAGGATCCTCGTGCTCGCAGACGCCCCTTACGAGCGCCAGGTGACCTTGGTCTCCGAAGTCGAGGGAGTCGACGTCGTGGTTGCGGGGCACCACGGAGCTCGCGACCAAAGCCCGGAGCTCGCGCGAAAAATACGCCCGGCGATCTCTGTTTTTTCGGTGGGGGATAACGACTACGGGCATCCGACGCGCGAGGCACTGGACATCTGGCGTGCGCCGATCCTCGCCCGTACCGACCAATGTGGCCACATTGCGATTACTGCGGGGGAGGTCGTCGCAGGGTGTCGGAGCGACGTGGAATAATGAAACGTATGGCAGAAGTAAACCTCGCACCCATCGTGCTCGTGACGAGTGGCGAACCCGTTTTAGCTGATCGCGCTATTGATTCGGTGCGTCGTCAGCTGCGCGGGATTGACCCGAGCACCGACATTGTGGAACTCGATGCGGCCGCCTACGTCAGCGGCCAGCTTGAAGCCTTACTTACGCCCTCGCTTTTTGGCGAGCCCCGCGCGATCATCGTTGGGCACTTGGAACAGCTCAATCCTGCGTTCCAAGAGGACCTCCTGTCTTACATTTCCGCCCCGGAGGTCGATTCAGTGATGGTGCTTCGCCACAACGGTGGTCAGCGCGGCAAGAAGGTTCTTGATGCCTTGAAGAAGGCGAAGGTACCAACCTACGACTATCCCAAGGTGAAGTATCCCAACCAGAAAGTCAAGATTGTCACTGATGACGTCCGAGCGGCCGGGCGTAAGATGACCTCCGATGCGATCGGTGCCCTCGTCGCAGCCCTGGGCTCGGATCTACGAGAACTCTTGAGCTCGGTCAATCAGCTGATGGCGGATATTCAGGGGACGATCACGGAGGAGGACGTTCACACCTATTTCGCCGGGCGGGTCGAAGCGACCACCTTCAACGTGGCGGACGCGGTCGTCGTCGGGAACGCTGGCAGGTCGGTCGAACTTGCGCGCCACGCTATCGCCACCGGAAATTCGCCGGTCTCGATCGTCGGCGCAATAGCGAGCAAGCTTCGGGCGATGGCGCAGGTGCTTGGGCAAAGGTCTGCCAAAGGCAAGACGCGCCTGAAAATCAACGAGTGGCAGGCTAACCGAGCTAAGACGGACCTTCGGGGGTGGTCAGGGGATACGCTCGCGCGTGCCATTCAGGTGATCGCCCGGGCGGACGCGGAAGTCAAGGGGCTCTCGCGAGATCCCGAATACGCCCTCGAACGGGCGATCATCGAGATCTGCGAGTTACGGCGGCGGTGAGACTCTGCCGCTTTATGAAGCGCCGTGGCGATATGCTGAAGATGTAACTCACAAGGCCGTGATAGACAACGAACAAAGGAGCGAAGTTGCGCATTGGTGTACCACGCGAGTCTGACGAACAGGCTCTGGTCGCCGCTACTCCAGACACTGTTGGAAAGCTGATCAAGCTTGGCTACGAGGTGGTCGTGGAACACGACGCCGGAGCTAGGGCCAGTTTTCCAGACACACTGTATGACAGTGCTGGGGCGCGGATCGTCAGCAAAGAGGAAGCATGGGCCGCGGATATCGTGACCGCTTTGGACGCCCCTGCTTCAGCCGAATTGGACATGATGAGGCAGGGCGCAACGTTGATCGCGCGCATGGCTCCGGGGCGTCATCAAGACATTCTCGATGCGCTCTCGAGCCGCGGCATCACGGGGCTTGCCATGGACATGGTTCCGCGTATTTCGCGCGCCCAGTCGATGGATGTGCTTTCCTCGCTGGCCAACGTTGCCGGCTACCGAAGCGTCATTGAGGCGGCCCATCATTTCGGGCGTCTCTTCTCCGGCCAAGTCACCGCGGCAGGAAAGGTCGCCCCGGCCAGCGTGTATGTGATCGGCGCCGGTGTTGCTGGCCTTGCCGCGATCGGCACAGCCAACTCGATGGGCGCCATCGTCAAGGCTACGGATGTGCGAGCCGAGACGGCCGAACAAGTCGAGTCCATGGGCGCCCAGTTCGTCGCCATTCCGGTTGCCGCTCAGGAATCCTCCGACGGTTACGCCAAGGAGATGGGGCAGGAGCAGGCTCGCGCTGCTGAAGCCCTCTACGCCGAGCAGGCTGCGGCAGCTGACGTTGTCATCACAACTGCCGCCATTCCCGGACGTCGCTCACCGGTCCTTTTGACTGCCGAGGCAGTGGCCGGGATGAAGCCCGGATCCGTCGTCGTGGATATGGGGGCGGCGAACGGCGGAAACGTCGTTGGCTCGCGCCCGGACGAGGTCGTTGTCACCGAAAACGGCGTGACGATCATCGGCTATACCGAGCTAGCCGGCCGACTGCCCGCGCAGTCCTCCCAGCTCTATGGCCAGAATGTCGTCAACTTCTTCAAGCTCACCACACCGGAGAAGGACGGGATGCTCCATCTGGACCTCGACGATGAGATCGTTCGACAGATGCTGGTCACGCTCGAGGAGCGTGTCATGTTCCCGCCGCCGCCTGTCAGGGTTTCTGCAGCGCCCGTCGCTCGGCCTGCACCGGTAGCGCCGGCCGAGCCCGAGCCGGTGAAGGAGAAGTCCTGGGTCGCCAAACACTGGTGGAAGGCGGCCGCCGCCGCGCTCTTTACGTTGCTAATTCTCGCCGCACCGCCGGGAAGTACTACGCACTTCATGGTCTTCCTGCTGTCTGTGGTGATTGGCTTCTACGTCATCACCGCGGTCACGCACGCCCTTCATACACCGCTGATGTCCGTCACGAATGCGATTTCGGGCATTATCGTTGTGGGGGCTCTGCTGCAGGTGGGCGCTCATAACCTTGCCGTCCAGATTCTCGCCTTTATCGCGATCGCCGTGGCATCCATCAACATCTTTGGTGGATTCCTCGTCACCGAGCGCATGCTGAAGATGTTCCATAGGAGCTGAAAATGACCGACGTAGTTAATATCTTTAATTCGTGGCAGTTTAGCTTCCAATCGCTGGCTTACATTGCCGCTGCGCTTCTGTTCATCCTGGCTCTTGCGGGCCTCTCCCGGCAGGCTACTGCCCAGCGGGGCAACCGTCTGGGCATGGTTGGCATGGCGCTCGTGCTCGTGGCCACCATCATTTTCGTGATCTCCTTTGCCGGGGAAAACCAACTCACCTCGGCCCTTCTCATTGTGCTGGCGCTTGGCATCGGCGCGGGAGTCGGGATCCCGCTTGCTCGCAAGGTTGAGATGACAGGCATGCCAGAGCTCATTGCGATGCTGCACTCGTTCGTCGGCCTGGCAGCCGTGCTGGTGGGCTACAACTCTTTCATCATCGTTCCTGGCTCGGACTCGCCCGAAAACGCCTTCCACATGGGAGAAGTCGGGTTGGCTGTTTTCATCGGCGCGGTGACTTTCACCGGCTCGATCATCGCCTACCTCAAGCTCTCCGGCCGTATGTCGGGGCGCCCCCTGACGCTTCCCGGCCGAAACTGGCTCAACCTTGGTGCGCTCCTCGCCTCCGTCGTCCTCATCGTGTGGTTTGCCTACACCCGCAGCCTGGCCATGGGCATGATCCCGTTGGTTCTTCTGACGATCGTCGCCCTCTTGCTCGGGCTTCATCTCGTAGCGGCTATCGGCGGTGGCGACATGCCCGTCGTCGTCTCCATGCTGAACTCCTACTCCGGCTGGGCGGCGGCGATGGCCGGATTTACGCTCGGCAACGACCTGCTGATCATCGTCGGCGCACTTGTCGGTTCCTCCGGTGCATACCTGTCCTACATCATGTGCCAGGCCATGAACCGCTCGTTTATCTCAGTGATCCTCGGTGGCTTCGGCTCCGATGGCGGCGTGGCTGAGGAACGCGATTACGGTTCGCATCGCGAAATTTCTGCCGCCGAGGTAGCCGACATGCTCAAGGATGCCCACAAGGTAGTTATCACCCCCGGCTACGGCATGGCTGTTGCCCAGGCGCAGTACCCGGTTGCTGACCTGACGCGACGTCTGCGAGATCTCGGGGTTGATGTTTCTTTCGCGATTCACCCAGTGGCAGGGCGCCTGCCCGGCCACATGAACGTCCTGCTCGCCGAAGCGAACGTCCCGTACGACATCGTCTACGAGATGGACGAAGTCAACGACTCGCTGGGGGAGGCGGACGTCGTCCTGGTCATTGGCGCAAACGACACGGTCAACCCCTCTGCCGAAGAGCCCGGTTCGCCCATTGCGGGCATGCCCGTGGTCAAGGTCTGGGAGGCGAAGAACGTCATCGTCTTCAAGCGCTCCATGGGTAATGCTGGCTACGCCGGTGTTCAGAACCCGTTGTTCTTCAATGAGAACACGCAGATGCTGCTCGGAGACGCGAAGGAGTCTGTCAACCAGATCAACGCCGCGCTCTGAGGCTGGCTCGGTTGCGGCTTCCCGGCCTCGCGGTTGCGGCTTCCCGGCCTCGCGGCTGTACTAAGCTGATTGCCGCTGTAGTAATCTACGCCAGATTACTACAGCGGCAATCAGCTTAATAGGGTCTGGGCGGGCTGTACCGGGCGCGCTGTACCGGGCAGGCCGCGCCGGGCACGCCCACCTCCTGCGCACCAACGGTAACAAAAAAGGAGGGGCAGACCAATGGTCTGCCCCTCCTACGAGCTTTACTCTGAAGAGCTTAGCCTTCGATCTTAGCCACAAGCTTGGCAAGCTTCGACTTGCGGTTAGCGGCCTGGTTACGGTGAATAACACCCTTCGAGACAGCCTTGTCGAGCTTGCGGGATGCGGTGCGAAGCGCAGCTTCAGCCTCTTCGGCGTTGCCAGCGGCGGCAGCTTCGCGGACCTTGCGGACCAGGGTGCGAACCTCGGTCTTGACGGCCTTGTTGCGAAGACGACGCTTTTCGTTGGTCTTGATGCGCTTGATCTGGGACTTGATGTTTGCCACTGAATAACTCTTTCGTTGTAAATGGTTGGCCCCTTGCGGGCCGCGGGTCGGTTGAGGGCTTGCCACCTTCGGACTGAGGCGTGGGGCGCCCGTGGAAAGAAGGATGACCGGACCTTTCACCCGACCAGGTTCAAAGTCCAATTAAGTACTTTAGCAAAGCAGTCGGCGCCGCAAAAGTGAGGCCAGATGCGGATTGTGGTGCATCTGCTCACGTTTGCGGCGCCGTAAGCGCCTGAGCCCGAGAATCACGTTCGGCGACAACGCCGAACGTGCCTACGCGGCTGAGCGGCTGGCGAGTTACTTATTGCCCTTCAGCTTATCGATCGCGTCATTGACGACGCCTTTGGCCTTTTCGGCAGCGTTTGCGACCTTATCCTTGATGTCGGCTGACATCTGGTCCTTCTTGCCTTCGAATTCCAGGCTCTCGTTGTCGGTTGCCTTGCCGGCAGCCTCCTTGGCCTTTCCGCCGAGGTCTTCTGCCGTGTTCTTGATGTCATCTCCGAGACTCATGGTCATTCCTTACGTTGAACTTGAAGCTTGGAAACTCCCTGACCACACCAACACTAAGTGGCCAACCTTGGAAAACCCTGGCATTAACCGTGGAGCTCCTTGAGAGCGGCGACGACGGCGTCGTACCGAGCGCGGTCGAGGGTACTGCCCTCGCGGCGAACCTGGCCGACATGCGCGACGAGAAGGCGATCGAGCCGGACCTCCGAGTTGCGGCCCTTGCTGTCCCAGGGGCCGCTGCCGATATCCAGCCAATGGCGCCCCTGCCCTTCCTCGTATCCCGTGTAGGAGTCGTGATCCTTGCTGCTCATCTGCGCGAAGATGACGTGGTCATCCATATCGGCGACGACGAGCACGGGCCGATCTTTTCCGCGTCCGTCGTTTTCGTCGAATGGCACCCACGCCCACACGACCTCGCCGGGATCGGGGAAACCGTCGTGACGTGGCTGATACTCGAAACTGGGCAGTCCCACCGTGGCAATCGGCCACGCGACAGCCTGCTCGTCGCGGCCAGGTAGCGAGAACGAAGGCTTATTCCCAGCCCGGCTCGGCTTCCCAGATACGCTCGTCCTTCCAGGCTGCCCGGCCTTCGTGGCCCGGGTCGGTTGAGAGGACCGACGAGCCGGCTTACGCGAGGCGCTCTTGTCTTTCGCCGCACTCATGACGTCGCGCGCCACGGATCGGCCGACGGAGAAGACGATCTGGAGGAGAGAATCCTTGAAAGACATCGGCTATTCCTGATCTACATCGTTGAGAAGGTTGATGACGTCGACATGGAGACGTTCGGCGTCGGGAACGTCGTGCAGGTAGAGCGGATTGTCTGCCGACGTCTCCAGCACGAGCGTGCCGCAGCCGAAGAAGCGGTCCACAAGGTCACGCTCATAGGAGGCGCTCGAAATGCGGGAGAGAGGAATGTCGTGGCCGGATTTATTGAAGATTCCGGAGCGCGTGATGATGCGGCGCGAGGTGACGGTGTATGTCGTCGTCAACCACTGCAGCCACGGTATTGCGAAGAGGAAGAGCACTAAAACCGCGCCGGTTGCTCCCACGGCCCACGGCCCCCACGGTGAGAGCGAGTCTGGCATGAACGCGAGGGCCAACGAGACCGCGACGACGACGATGACGAGCGCCGCGATGTTGCCGAAGAGTGCCTTGATGTGTTCGCGCATGTGGCGTACGACGTATTCGTCTGTTGCCAGTAATTTCTCATTAAATCCCATAGCCCTATCTTCCCACATGCTCCGGGCGAGGTTACAGCCAAATGAAGAGGCTGACGATGACCAGGAAGCCAATCAGGGGCAACGAGGCGAGAGTGATCGTTGCGGAGGCGAGCGTCCAGCGTAGGTCGTCCCTCAGGTGGGGTGCTTCCTCGATGCCGCCCGCTTGGGCGATCGCCGCGCGTTGGGCAGCCTCGAGCCGGGGGAGGAAGACGTTCTTCTTCAGGGAAGCTTCCCGTTCGGCGGCGGCGAGACGTTCGCGTGCGGCCAGGCGCTCGGCCTCGGCGCGCATTCCCTGCGGGTTAGGGCCGGAGATGACCTCGCCATTCTCGTCAATAACGACGCCGTCTCCGCCGCGCATCGAAAGCTCGGCGGCTCCCGTGGGGGCTTGGTAGCTTTGGCGTAGCCTCTCGATGTAGCGATCGACGCCCTGCTCTAGGCGCCTGCGGCGGAGCGCGAAAAAGACCAAGACGAGTGAAAAGAAGACGCCGGCACCGAACGGGATCCACGCCGCGGGCGACGAGGAGTGGTTGCCGGCTTGCCAACCGACCACAAGCAACAGTGCGTTGCCGACTCCAGCGAGGCTGACGAGGGCTTTTCCGGGCAGGCGTGAGAGCCGCTCGATCGCGGGAAGGAACAGATTCATGGATCCAGGGCCTAGGCTCATGCGTTGAATTGTGTCACGAAGGATACGCGCCGCGGCGAAACTTTCGCTGAGGGAGGCATACTATCCGCCTAACCTCACACAGCCACCCGCGCGATGCTCGCCAGGGCGCTGGTATCGTTATGACCGACTGTTATGTGAAGGAGACTCGTGCCCGTTTCTAACGCACCTGAGCTGGCGAAGATCCAGCCTGCGACCACCCCGGCGTCGAAGATCAGAAATTTCTGCATCATCGCCCACATTGACCACGGCAAGTCCACGCTTGCCGATCGCATGCTACAGCTGACGGACATCGTCACTGAGCGTGAGATGCGAGCCCAGTATCTCGACCGCATGGATATCGAGCGCGAGCGCGGCATTACGATTAAGTCGCAGGCTGTGCGCATGCCGTGGACGGTCGACGGCGAAGCCTATGCCCTGAACATGATCGACACCCCCGGGCACGTGGATTTCGCCTACGAGGTCTCGCGATCGCTGGCGGCGTGCGAGGGTGCGATCCTTCTTGTTGATTCCGCGCAGGGCATCGAGGCGCAGACGCTTGCCAACCTTTACATGGCTCTTGATAATGATCTCGTCATCATTCCCGTCCTTAATAAGATTGACCTTCCCGCGGCCAACCCGGATAAGTATGCCGAAGAGCTCGCCGCGCTCATCGGGTGCGAGCCGGAGGATTGCATCCGCGTGTCGGGCAAGACCGGCGAGGGCGTGGACGTGCTTCTGGACCGCATCGTCAACGAGATTCCGGCGCCCGTGGGCGATCCGGAGGGCGAGGCGCGCGCGATGATTTTCGACTCGGTCTACGATTCCTACCGTGGCGTGGTCACGTACGTGCGTGTGGTCGACGGCAGCCTGACCCCGCGTCAACGTGTCCAAATGATGTCTACCCACGCCAACCACGAGCTGCTCGAGATCGGTGTTATCTCCCCTGAGCCTAAGCCCTCGGCCGGCCTTGGTGTCGGCGAGGTCGGGTACCTGATCACGGGCGTCAAAGACGTGTGCCAGTCCCGCGTCGGTGACACGGTCACCGATGCGCGCAATCCTGCCCGTGAGGCTCTCTCCGGTTACCGTGATCCGAAGCCCATGGTCTATTCGGGCATCTACCCGATCGACGGCTCGGACTATCCGGCGCTACGCGACGCGCTGGACAAGCTCAAGCTCAACGACGCCGCCCTGACCTACGAGCCCGAGAACTCGGTTGCCCTCGGGTTTGGCTTCCGCTGTGGCTTCTTGGGACTGCTACACCTAGAGATCGTGACCGAGCGCCTCGAGCGAGAGTTCGACCTCGATCTGATCGCCACAGCCCCGTCGGTCATCTACCGTGTGATCGCTGAGGGTGGCGCCGAACACGTCGTGTCCAATCCTTCAGAGTTTCCCGAAGGGAAGATTAAGGCCATCTATGAGCCGCTCGTCAACGCCACGATTCTGACCCCCACCGATTACGTGGGAACGACGATGGAGTTGTGCCAGCAGCGCCGAGGCATGCTCCAGGGCATGGACTACCTGTCATCCGATCGCGTGGAATTGCGCTACAAGTTGCCGCTCGCCGAGATCGTCACGGACTTCTTTGACCAGCTCAAGTCCCGTACGAAGGGCTACGCCTCGCTCGACTATAAGGAAGAGGGGGAGCAAGAGGCGGACCTGGTCAAGGTTGACATCCTGCTCAACGGCGAAAAGGTCGACGCCTTCTCCGCGATCGTGCACCGCGACAACGCCTACCACTACGGTGTGGAAATGACCGGCAAGCTCAAGGGCCTCATTCCTCGCCAGCAGTTTGAGATTCCCGTCCAGGCGGCCGTCGGCTCCCGCATCATTGCCCGCGAGACCATCCGCGCGTTGCGCAAGGACATGCTCGCCAAGTGTTATGGCGGCGACATCTCGCGTAAGCGCAAGCTCTTGGAGAAGCAGAAGGAGGGCAAGAAGCGTATGAAGTCCATCGGCCGCGTGGATGTGCCCCAGGAGGCTTTCGTCGCCGCGCTTTCCTCCGAGATGCCAGAGTCTAAGAAGAAGTAGATGAACGATCACAGTGTTCACGGCTGCCCGCAGGGGCAGGACAACCCCAACTATGGGCGCATCATGTCCTTCACTCGCCGCGGCTCGCGCTTGGGCGATAAGTACGAGAAGGTCATGGCCGAATTCGGGCCGAAGTACGTCATCGATTACCCGGAGGGTGCGGCTCAAACTACGATTGCGCAGGACGCCTTTGTCGATCTCAACGCGGCCTTTGGCCGTAGCGCGCCGCTCGTGGTGGAGATCGGGCCCGGTTCGGGCGAGCAGACGATGTCCGCCGCCCTTGCCCACCCAGAGTGGAACTTCCTGGCGTTGGAGGCCTGGTCGCCGGGCGTTGCTCGGTGCGTGAACGCGGCCGTGCGTGAGGGCGTGAGCAACGTGCGCATTATGGAAATCGACGCTGCCCAGGCGCTTCCCATCCTCTTCCGTCGCGGGGATTTGGAGAATCCGCGAGCACACGAGATGTGGACGTTCTTCCCCGACCCGTGGCGAAAGAAGCGCCACCGCAAGCGTCGTATCGTCTCGGATGAATTCGCTCAGACCGCAGCGCTCGTCCTCGAAGAAGGGGGAGTGTGGCGCCTGGCGACGGACTGGGCCGACTACGCGTGGCAGATGCGTGACGTGGTGGCGGACAGCTCCCACTTCGACAATGCGTACGCCGGGCTGAACCTCGACGAGGCGGACGAGGGGAAGTACACGGGTGGATTTGCCCCGCGTTGGGACGGGCGCGTCATGACGCGCTTCGAATCCCGCGGCATCGAGGCGGGCCGCACAATCTACGACATTGAGGCGATCCGCAGGCGTGACTGACGTCGATCTTGCCAGTATCGCGGGCCCGGTCGAGGATTTTTCGGCCTACGTTCACGTTCCCTTCTGCTCGGTGCGGTGCGGGTATTGCGACTTCAACACCTACACCAACCTCGACTTTGGTGGTGGGGCGAGTGCCAGCCGTTTCGCCCAGACCTTGATCCTCGAGATCGAGCTGGCGCGCGACGTCGTCGCCCCCAGCGGGCTTCGAACCGTGTTTTTTGGCGGCGGGACGCCCACGATGCTTCCGGCCACGGACCTGGCCGCGATCATGTCTGCGTTACGTGAGGCCTTCGGCACGCCCGAGCTGGAGGTGACTACGGAGGCGAACCCCGAGACGGTGACTCGTGCCGATCTGGAGGCGCTCGCCGAGGCAGGATTTACCAGGTTCTCCTTCGGAATGCAGTCCGCGGTTGACCACGTGCTCAAGGTACTCGACCGCAAACACACCCCTGGCCAGGTCAGCGCTGTCGCGGCGTGGGCCCGGGAGCTCGGGTTGGAGTTTTCGCTCGACCTGATCTACGGCGCGCCGGGAGAATCGCGTGAGGATTGGCAGGCCTCGCTCGACGCCGCGATCGAACTCGAGCCGGGGCACATTTCGGCTTATGGGCTCACAATCGAGAACGGCACCAAGATGGGCGGCCAGTTGCGCCGCGGAGAGATTGCGCCACCCGACCCGGACGAGCTCGCCCTCAAATATGAAATGGCAGACGACACCCTCTCGGCAGCCGGCTATTCCTGGTACGAGGTCTCTAACTGGGCCAAGCCGGGCAAGGCCAGCGAACATAACCGCGCCTATTGGACGAACGCCAACTGGTGGGGATTCGGGCCTGGCGCACACAGCCACATCAACGGCTGGCGCTTTTGGAACCTCAAGCACCCCATCGCTTATACGGGCAAACTTGACCAGGGCATCGCCCCGATCGGCGGGGGAGAGCATCTGTCGCCGGAGGAGCGCAGGGAAGAAGACATCATGCTGGGCATCCGGTTGCGCGAGGGTATCTCCTCCGACGGTGTGCCGGCCCACGTGATCGCTTCGCTCATCGCTGATGAGCTCATCGATTCCAGCGCTACGTTCACCGGGCGCATACGCTTGACTCGCAAGGGCCGGCTCCTGGCCGACACCGTTATTCGTGCCCTGTGGGGCGTTTAGGAGACAACCATGCACCGTGATTACATCGTCTTTACACTTCTTGGCCTCCTGATTGGCCTGCCGCTGCTATACACGGCATTCGCGCTCGTCTCGAAAAACTCGAAGGGAAGCTGGGATGAGGCCTCGCGGCTGAAGGGGCGCATGCGCGCCGAGGGGTGGCGGGTGAAGGATACGACTGACAACCTCGCCTTGTTCCTACTCGGCACGGCCGACTTGCCAGAATTTTGGCCGATTAGCGCCAAGGCGCACGGAATCGAGGCGGTCAGTTCCGGTCGGCGCCGGCCCGCGTGGCGGGCGGGAACATTCGTTGCCCCGTCGGTGGGGACACACATGTTCTTCACTCTCGAGATACCGCAGCGCTCGGACGGCGCGGAGCCTGAATTTTCCGAAGCGCTCGTGCGCGTCGTGGACGGGGAACTCGTGTACGAAGGGGCCGGTGACGTTCCGGCATTCCTCGACGACGCCGTACGGCGCTTCCTCCTCGGATGGCCGGGCTTGCAGGCGGCGCATTTCCTTGGGGAGAAGGTGACGTTCATGTTTGACGGCCACCGCGAGGATCAGGTGGAGCGGCTCAAGACCGTCGACGAGCACGCCCAGGGGATCATCGGGTTGATCCCCGAGGAGGCGTGGACGTAGACGGCGTCGTGCGGACGGTGCCGGACGACTCGGCGTCGTCGGTGAGTCTAGCGGCTGGGCACCGTCACGAAATCGATGAGTTCCTCCATACGGCCGAGGAAGGCGGGTTCTAGGTCGCGGTAGTCGCGCACGGAGTCGAGGATGCGTTTCCACCCCAGCCCGATGTCCTCCTTCGACTGGTAGGGCCAGCCCATCCGCTTAAGTGTTCCGGCCTTGATATCTTCCCCGCGAGGCACGTACGGCCACTGCTTCAGGCCGACCACCGCGGGCTTGATGGCCTGCCAAATATCGACGTAGGGGTGGCCGAGGACAAGGACACCCTCCATGCGCGAGACCTCGGCGGCGATGCGCGCTTCTTTTGAGCCCTCGACCATGTGGTCGAGCATAATGCCCGCCCGCTTGGAATTGCTCGGCCCGAAGACGGCCAGGATCTGCGCGAGGTTGTCCGCGCCGAAGAGCTCTTCGATCATGATTCCCTCGTAGGCGAGGTCCGAGCCCCAAATTTTCGAGATGAGTTCGGCGTCATGCTTACCTTCTACCCAGATGCGGCTGGCCTGGGCAATGCGCGCTTCGTGTTCGACGTGGAAGGAGCCGGAGGCAGTGATCTTCCGGGTGGACGCACGCTTCTTCGGGCGGGGCGGCAGGAGATTGACGGCCTGGCCCTCGAGCCAGAACCCTCTGCCGAGGGGGAACTGGCGGCGGTGCATGCGCGAGTCTTCCAGCTCCATTTGCCACTGCCCGGCAACCTTGCCCACCTTCATGACCTCTCCGACGAATCCCGAGGAGGGATCCTCGATGACCATGCCAACCTCGACCTCGACGTCGGAAAAGCGTGAGGCGCGGGCGGAGGAGAGGACGTCGTGGCCGTATCGATCCTGGCCGGGAAATGAATAATCATGTGGCATAAGCCCAAGGCTATCGCGTCGGGGACTGGGATATTTCGACAACACGGCGTAGAATTGGCACTCGGTGTGGGGGAGTGCTACCGAAGGAGGGGAGATGAATAACGAGCGCAGGGCAATGGTTCTGAACGCGATTGTGCAGGACTACGTCAAAACGGGGGAGCCGGTGGGTTCACGCGCCGTTGTCGAGCGTCACCACCTGGGAGTATCGCCTGCGACTGTTCGCAACGACATGGCGGCGCTCGAAGAGGCCGGGCTGATTCATCAGCCACACACGTCGGCCGGGCGCGTCCCTACTGACGCTGGATACCGCCAGTTCGTTGACCAGATTGCCGACGTCAAGCCGCTTTCACGGGCCGAGCGGGCCGCGATTGAACGCATGTTGTACGACGCCGTCGACCTCGATGACGTCATCACGCGCGCTGTCCGCCTCCTGGCTTCCCTCACGAACCAGACGGCAATGGTCCAGTATCCCTCGCTCCGTCGCACGTCCTTGCGCCACATCGAGCTGGTAGCGCTGACCGAGCGCAAGGTGCTCGTCGTCATCATCACTGACGCCGGACGGGTCGAACAGCGCGTGGTCAGTTTTCCGGACGCGTTGGGGGCCGATGACCTCGCCGCGCTGCGCCTCGCCGTCAACTCCGAGCTGGAGGAGCTGCAACTGCCCGAGCTTGGTCAAGCACTTGCGCGACTCGCTGCGTGTCTTCCGCATCAGCTGGTCGACGCCGCCGATATTATCGGCCGGGCCGTGGAAGACACGCTGGCCAACGAGGCCGAGGAGCGGGTCGTCGTTGCCGGGACGGCCAACCTCACGCGCTATAACATCGACTTCGAGCATTCTGTCTTCCCGATCCTTGACGCTATTGAAGAGCAAGTGGTGCTGTTGCGCATGCTCGCCAACCAGCAAGACGGCCTGCACGTGGGCATCGGGCGTGAGAACTCCGGTGATGCTTTCAGCGAAACCTCTGTGGTGTCCACCAATTACGTGGGGCCTGACCAGAAAACGCTCGCCCGACTTGGCATCATAGGACCGACCCGGATGGACTACACGGCCAACATCTCCTCGGTTTACGCCGTGGCGAAGTACCTATCCGACATTCTTGCAGCTAACTAAAAAGGGACACTGTGGCAGATTATTACGACATCCTTGGCGTGAGCCGAAACGCTACCCAGGCTGAGATTAAGAAGGCCTATCGGAAGAAGTCGCGCGAACTGCATCCGGACAACCCCAACGGCGGTTCGACCGAGAAATATCAGGAAGTCAACACCGCATACGAGGTCCTCTCGAACGCCGAGAAGCGTCAGATGTACGACATGGGCGGAGAAGACGCATTGCGAGGTGGCGCCGGAGGCGGCTTCAGCGGAGACTTCGGTGGGTTCCAAGACATTTTTGACACCTTCTTCGGGGGCGGTAACACGCGCCGGGGCCCGGCCTCGCGCACCCGCCGCGGTCAGGATGCCCTCGTGGGCATGAGCCTGACGCTCGAGGACGTCGTCTTCGGCACGGACAAGACGATCAGCCACGAAGCCATCATCGAATGCCCGCATTGCTTGGGACAGATGACCGAGCCCGGTACCGAGCCCGTGATCTGCACCAACTGTGACGGCACGGGTAGTACCCAGCGCGTGACCCAGTCCCTATTCGGCCCGGTCATGTCTCAGGCGACGTGTGGGCGTTGCCAGGGCTACGGCACCATCATCGTCACCCCGTGCGGGGAGTGCTCGGGAGAGGGGCGCATCCGCGCCAATCAGTCGGTGACGGTCAAGGTCCCGGCCGGCGTCGAAGAAGGGATGCGCATTCGTCTTCAGGGGAAGGGCGACGCCGGTTTGGCAGGCGGCCCCGCCGGCGACCTGTTTGCACAGGTGCACATCGAGGCGGATCCGGTCTTTACCCGATCGGGCGATGACCTGCTGTGTACGCTCGAGGTGCCGATGACGTCGGCCGCACTGGGCACCGAGATTTCGATCAATACTTTTGACGGCGAGCGTAGTCTCACGCTCGAGCCGGGCACGCAGGCTGGCCAGGTGGAGGTCCTCGACGGGCTCGGCGTGGGGCGCCTGCACCGCCGTGGCCGTGGCGACCTGAAGGTCCAGATTCAGGTGGCTACGCCGACGAAGCTCGACGCCCGCCAGCGCGAGCTACTGGAGGAGTTCGCAGCCCAACGTGGGGAGGACACCGGCTCGTTGGTGCATTCCAGCTCCTCGATTTTTGATCGGATTTGGGAGCGCTTGAGCGGGCGATGACACGGCCAACCTACATCGACCCTGACCTCGTCGACGCCGAACGCATCGTCCTCGGCAGCAGCGAGGGGCGCCACGCCGCAACCGTGCGCCGCACGAAGGTAGGCGAGCAGATCGACGTCGTTGACGGGCGTGGCTTGCGCGTCACGATCGAGGTCGAGTCCGTGACCAAGAGCGAGGTCGTGGGTCGGCGCCTGGGGTGCGTGCGCGAGGACGCGCGCGATCCGCACCTCACGCTCGTGCAGGCGCTGGCCAAGGGCGGGCGCGACGAGCAGGCGATCGAGACGTGCACGGAATTCGGGGTCGACGCCTTCATTCCGTGGATGAGTGAGCGTACCATCGTGCGCTGGAACGACCGCGCCAAGGCGGACAAGGGCCGGGCGAAGCTCGCCGACACCGCCTGGGCGGCGGCGAAACAGTCGCGGCGCGCTTATGTGCCACAGGTTCGTCCGGCTGTGACGAGCAAGGAACTGGCCTCGATCATCGCCGACTTCGACGGGACCGTGCTCGTGTGCCACGAAGAAGCGACGACGCCCCTACCGCACCTTATGCCGTTGGCCGGGCACGTCATGCTGATCGTGGGGCCAGAGGGCGGCATCTCCCCGCAAGAGATCGAGGCCTTCGAAGGTGCCGGAGCGCGTACCATCCTCTTGGGCCAACACGTGTTACGTTCGGCGAGCGCGGGGGCGTGGGCCACGGCCGTCATCCGCGCTTATAGCCGGTAGGATAAGGGCAATGGAAACAACAGCGACTATGAACGTGCCGGACCGGATTCCGATGATCAACATCCTCGGGCACCGGGACGAGGTTCTTCGCGCGCTCGAACGCGGCCTCGCGCCCGTCGTCATACATGTGCGCGGCCAACAGATTAGCCTCAGCGGCCCGCAGTCCGACGTCGCGCTTGCTCGTGATCTCCTGGGCGAATTGATCTCGGTGGCGGGGACGGGGGAGCACATGACGGTCGACGCCGTCGAGCGTGCCATCGCGATCCTTCGATCCGGGCTCGCCAAGCCTACGGACCTGCTGAGCACTGACATTTTGACTAACCGTGGCAAGACGATCCGCCCCAAGACGCTCGGCCAGAAGGCCTACGTGGACGCGATTGACGAGAACACCATTGTCTTTGGCATCGGGCCCGCGGGAACCGGCAAGACGTACCTGGCTATGGCCAAGGCTGTTGTGGCGCTCCAGAAGAAGCAGGTCAATCGCATCGTTCTCACCCGCCCCGTCGTGGAGGCTGGCGAGTCGTTGGGATATCTGCCAGGTTCGCTCAACGACAAGATCGACCCGTACATGCGCCCGCTGTATGACGCGCTTTATGACATGATCGATCCCGATGCGATCCTCAAGCTGCTCGCCGCGGGCACGATTGAGGTTGCGCCGCTGGCCTACATGCGTGGACGCACGCTCAACGATGCGTTCGTCATCCTCGACGAGGCGCAGAACACGACGCCCGAACAGATGAAGATGTTCCTCACGCGCCTTGGGTTTAACTCCACGATGGTCATCACCGGTGATCTGACTCAGGTCGACCTGCCCTCGAAGCAGACCTCGGGACTGGGCCTCGTGCGGCGCATCTTGCGCGATGTGGACAAGATCAAGTTCATCGAGCTTGGCTCGGCCGACGTCGTTCGCCATCGGCTCGTGGCGGACATCATCGACGCGTACGCCCGCTTCGATGCGGAATAGGGGGAAGACATGATTGAAGTCAACGACGAATCCGGCTTCGAGCCTGCCATCGGCGTGAGCGAAGTGTCGGAGCTGGCAGCATACGTCCTCACCGAGATGCGTGTTCATCCGCAGGCTGACCTGTCCATCCTGTTCGTCGACGAAGAGGCGATGAGCACGCTCCACGTAGAGTGGATGGATCTTCCCGGCCCCACTGACGTGCTGTCCTTCCCCATGGACGAGATCCGACCCGCTCCGGTGGGCACCGAACCCAAGCCGGGCATGCTCGGCGATATTGTGGTTTGCCCGACCGTGGCGGCCGCCCAGGCGCTGAAGTCGGGACACGCGACCATGGAAGAGGTTCTTCTCCTTGTCACGCACGGTATCTTGCACCTGCTTGGCTACGATCACGCCGAGCCGGAGGAAAAGAAGGAGATGTTTGATCTCCAGCGCCGGCTCTTGCTGACCTTCCTCGCCCGTAAACCCCACGATTACGGGTCGGGAGATATTGACGACATCGCGCCCACGATCGACGACTAATGATCGAATCCGAAGTTTCTTTGGCCCTCGCGAGCGTCGTGGCGGTGGTGGCCCTGCTTGGTACCTCGCTGACGGGCGTCGTGCTTGAGGCGCTTAATTCGATCACGCGCCCGCGCGTCCGCCAGGCCCTGGAAGACGGGTCTGCGGGCAAGCACTTGACCCGCATCTATCAGCGTCGGCCCGCAGCGCTCGCCGCAGTCATGGCCCTGCGTAACGTTTTTCTCCTCATCCTCGCCCTCGGTGTGTCCACACTCGTGGCCGACTTTCTCCATGATCCGTGGGCGGTGTGGACCCTGACCGTCGTGATCTCCGTGCTCGCTCTGATGGCCATGAACGCGTGGCTGCGCACCGACGTGGGGGCGAAGTATCCCGTGCAGGCGTTGCGGGTTGGCGATGCGGTGGTGTGGCCTCTGGCGCGTCTTGGCTCCGTGTTCGTCACCCGCCGCGAGCCCGACGACGAGGAGGAGCGCGAAAACCGGTACGAGGACGAGCTCCAGGTGATGGTCGAGCGCGTTTCCGAATCCGAAGTGTTGGAAGACGACGAGCGCTCGATGCTGCGCTCCGTGTTCGAACTGTCGCATACGATCGTGCGAGAGGTGATGGTTCCCCGCACCGACATGGTGGCCATCGATTCCACGGAGGATCTCGATCATGCCCTGTCACTCTTTACCCGGTCGGGATTCTCGCGTGTGCCCGTGATCGGAGAATCCTCCGACGATTTGCTCGGGGTGCTGTTCATGAAGGACGTGGTGCGCCGGATTCATCGGCGCACAGACGCCGACGGGCTACTGGTGACCGACGTGATGCGTGAGGCCCATTTCGTTCCGGAGTTCATGCTTGCCGACGACCTGCTCGCCCAGATGCAGGCAACATCGAACCACATCGCCTTCGCCGTCGACGAATGGGGTGGCATTGCCGGCCTGGTCACCATCGAGGATCTGCTCGAGGAGTTGGTGGGGGAGATGGTTGACGAACATGACCGTGCCCTTCCTGAGATCGAAGAAATCAGCGAGGGCGTCTACCGAGTTCCGGCCCGCATGCCGATTGACGACGTCGTGGAGATCTTCGACATCGACTTCGATGACGAGGACGTGGACACGATCGGCGGCCTGCTGACCAAGGGGCTGGGCCGCATTCCCATCCGCGGGTCGGCGACCAACATTGCCGGGCTACACCTGCAAGCCGACCGTTTCGAGGGGCGCAGAAAGCGCCTCGTCAGTGTTATTGCCCAACGAGCTGAGGAAAATGATGAATGATTTCCCCCCTGATTTTCGCGCTGGTTTCGTCTCCGTGGTGGGACGGCCAAACGCGGGTAAGTCCACGTTGACCAACGCGATGGTCGGCACGAAGATCGCCATCACGGCGGATCAGCCCGAGACGACCCGCCGGGTCATTCGTGGCATCGTCCAGCTCGACGCCGGCCAGCTCATCGTCGTCGATACCCCTGGCCTTCATCGCCCGCGAACGCTCCTCGGCGAGCGCTTGAACGACATGGTCGGGGAGTCGCTCTCCGACGTCGACGCCGTGGCCCTATGCATGCCCGCGGATGAGCCGACCGGGCCGGGCGACCGTTTCCTGCTCGACCTCGTGAAGAAGACGGGCGCGCCCATCATCGCCGTCATCACGAAGACGGACAAGGTCGCCAAGGACAAGCTGGCCGACCGTATCATCGAAGTCTCCCAACTGCACGACTTCGAGGAGATCGTTCCAGTCAGCGCCGTCAAGGGCGACCAAGTCCAGCTGCTGGCCGAGCTTCTGCTCACGCGCATGCCGCTCAGCCCCCCGCTCTATCCACGCGATTCGATCACTGACGAGACGGAAGAGGAACTGATCGGTGAGCTGATTCGAGAGGCCGCCCTCGTGGGCGTGCGCGACGAGTTGCCGCACTCGATCGCCGTTGTCGTCGAGGAAATGTATACCCGGCCGCGCAAGGACGGTGACGATCGCCCGCCGGTCATGGCGATCCACGCCAGCCTCTTCGTCGAACGCGAGTCGCAGAAGGGCATCGTCATCGGTAGGGGCGGCGCCCGTTTGAAGCGCGTGGGCAAGCAGGCCCGCGAGTCGATCGAGCGTCTCCTGGGTCAGCAGGTCTACCTCGACCTGTATGTCAAGGTCGCCAAGGAATGGCAGCGCGACCCGAAGATGCTGGGACGGCTCGGATTTTGAGCGCACGCACCGGGGCTAGGCGGCGGGTACCGCTCGTTCTCACGTGGGTGCTCGCCGTTCTCGTCCTAGGCGCGTGGGGAGCGTGGGCTGGGCCCGGCTGGAATCCTCAACCGATGACGAATCTGATCGTCCCTCAGACGGCGTCGACGGCGATCATCTCCGCGGTCAATACGCCGAGGCTGGGCGCTTTTGAGGTTGCCAGTTCGATACACGAGGTGGCACTGAGTGACGGCCAGAAAATCCAGGTGACGCTACGCGAACCGGTGGGCAAGGAGGGCCAGAGCCCAGCAATCGTTTTCTTGCACGGCACCGGGACCTTCACCCACAAGGCCTTCGCGCAACACGCCACGTGGCTAGCTTCCACCGGAATTGTGACCGCGGTCCCCGACAAGCTACTCAACCACTATTCCGCTTTCGAGCGCGATTACGTTGGATTGTCGAAGGAATATCAGGCCGTAGCGACGTGGCTACGGGCGCAAGGCTCGGTTTATGCCCGAGAGGTGGGCTATTACGGCGAGTCTGAAGGAGCGTTGATCGCCCCGATCGCCGTCGTCAACGACGCCGACGCGGCTTTCCTCGTCCTCGTGTCGGATCCGGCCATGCCGATCCGTGAACAGGGCGCGTTCGCCGCCGACGCCTATCTTCGTAAATTGGGGGCGCCCTCGGCGCTGTATCAGGCCATCCCACGGCTCATCTCGGGGGCGATCGCGGACGGAAACTTCCTGTATGCCACTTTCGATCCCGGCCCATATCACGAGCGCATCACCGTGCCCGTCATGATGGCCTACGGGACAAAGGACCTTTCGATGCCCATCGTGCAAGGGCCGATTCGCGTTGCCGAAGATCTTAAGGAAGCGGGCAACGACGACCTCGTGTTGCGCTATTACAAGGACGCCGACCACGGCCTGCGCATCGACAAGGAGCTTCAATCCCAGCCCTACCAGGACATCTCGGATTTCATCAACGGTCTTCCCTCGTCGGTGCGCATGAGCCCGGCGGTGGCGGGCGCCCAACCTCGCCAGGACTACACCGCCCAGACGCTGGAGACCCCGCGGTGGTTTGGCTCCGGAGACGCTATGGCGGCCATCCTCGCCTCAGGGCTCATGCTGACACTCTTGGGCTCTTTGCTCATGATCGGCGGACGCCTACCGTGGGCGCGTCGGCAAACATACCGCGGTGTGGGCCGGCCGATCCTCGCCAGCGGCGTCCTCATCACACTCACGTGGCTGGCCTTTCTCGCCTACGTCATGGCGGTGGCACGGCTGGCCTTGTCCTATGAGACAAACCGGTGGGTGGTACAGGGCGGCGTGCTCGGGGTGCAGATCCTTGGCCTCCTCGCGCTGTTCTTCCTCGTGTTTGCGGCGTCACGGTGGTACGCGCGGCCCATGTTGACGCGCCGCGCCGGGGCGTCCTTGCGTGTGGTCGTCACGGGGCAGATTCTGCTCCTCTTCGCCCTGGCATACTGGGGCATCTACCCCTCGCCGTTCTTCTGAGTCTCCCGGCCATCGCTGTGCGGCGTGCCGAATCTGGCTGCGGCGTCTAATATGGAGGGCGATCCAAGGAGGATTCGTGACCAATCGACTGAGGGCAACGACGGTATCGATCACCGATACTGGCCGCGTGCGCGCCCGCAACGAGGATCGCCTCTTGACTACAGAACGCCTGTTTGCGGTGGCTGACGGCATGGGCGGGCACACCCTCGGCGATGTGGCCGCCACCTGTGCGATCGACGCGCTCAAAGACGCGCTGCCGGAGCTGGAATCGGAGCGCGAGCGCGGCGAGCACGAGTCGACGATCACGGCTGGCCTCATGAGGGCCGCGGACGAGATTTGCCGGTATGTCGACGGCGATCCGCGGGGTACGACCTCCACCTCGGTCCTCCACATTGGCAAGGCTGCGGGGACGACCATCGCCGGCGTCTACTTAGCGCGCGAGCCGATCGTGTTCCACGTGGGCGACTCTCGCGTGTACCGCTACCGCGGGGGAGAAATGGCGCGGCTCACGCGCGACCATTCATTAGTGCAGGAGATGGTCGATGCGGGGGAGATCACCGACGCGCAGGCGCATGTTCACCCGCGCAAGAACATCATCACCAGAGCTATCGGCACGTATGGGCCCCTCGCGTGGAGTTCGCCGCCGCTGAATTCACCGCGGGTGACTATGTGCTGGTGTGTTCCGACGGCCTGCACGATGAGCTGACGGATGAGGAAATCTCGGACGTTCTTCGTCGAGCGTCGACGATTGAGCAGGCCGTTGAAGAACTACGTGACGCGGCGCTCGCCGCCGGCGGTCATGACAACGTTTCTATCGTTTTGGCACAGATTGGAGAATGACGTGGCACTGTCCATTGACTTCGTCGGAGAATGGTTCACGGTTGACCCGAACGAACCATTTCTCATTGGACGCGAGGGCCCGCTCGAGCTCGATGACAACCCCTACCTGCACCGTCGCTTTCTTGTGATCACCCACCAGGACGGGATGTATTGGATCGACAACCTCGGATCTCGCCTGTCCGCCACACTCGCCGACGAGGACGGCCAGACCCAAGCTTACCTCGCGCCGGGAGCACGCCTGCCGCTTGTCTACGCCCGCACTAACCTGCTTTTCACCGCTGGCCCGACGACCTACGAGATGACGATCGTCAACGATGAGCCTCCGTACGCTCCGGCCAACGTGGTCAACGAGGATGAGGATTCGGGGGTGACGACGATCGGCCCGGTCGAGCTGACGCCGTCGCAGAAGCTACTCGTGGTTGCCCTTGCCAGACCGGTGCTGGCAGGCACGGGAACGACGTCGTCGATTCCGTCTTCGAAGGTGGCAGCCGAGCTTTTGGGCTGGCCGCTGACGCGATTCAATCGCAAGCTCGACCACGTGTGCGAAAAGCTGACGCGCCATGGCGTGCGCGGCCTGCACGGCGGACCCGAGAAGCTCGCCGTCAACCGGCGCGCCCGGCTCGTTGAGTATGCGGTGGCTACCCGCCTGGTGACGGTCGACGACGTCGACATGCTTGCCCACCCGATGGATTTTGACGACTGATGCAAGTAGAGCTCGGCCAATACATACTTCGGTGGTCAATCGGCGGGGACTACCTGGGTGCCGTGGCACAGGCCCCCATCTTTCTTCTCATCGATCCCGCGGACGAGCCCGGTGCCCGCGTGGCGGCCAAGCGCCTGCGCGATGGCTTTGGCGCGCTCGCCCGCGCGGGCGGAATCCCCGACGTCCATCAGGTTCGCCGCGTGTGGAACGACGCGATGACGGCCGCCGAATCCGATCTGGCAACGATTACCCTCATGGCCACCGACGTGGACATGCCGTCGGTGAATCTGGGTGCCGTGCTCCTGGCTGTCGTGGAGGAGGACGGTCACTACTCTTGGCTCGTCCACTCGATGGGGCCGCTCACGGCTGTCCACGACGACGGCACATCTAGCTCCGAGGTGGGCGGGGACTTCCGCCTGCAGCCGATGCGGGCGGGCGAGCGTTTCGTCCTATTATCCCAATCGTTGCGTGAGGCGCATTCCGCGGGTCGGATTCGCAACGTCATCTCTCAGCTTCCGCGCGCCCAGCGCGCTGCGGCCGTGCTCGTCAGCGACGAGCGCAATGCGGCCACCGCCGTCGTTGTCGACGTACACGACGCCGTGTCGATCGCTGCGCTCGATTTTCCCGAGACGCTCATGGCCGAGGACCTGGACGAGGAAGTCTCCGAGCCGAGCCTCACCTCCGACTGGGCCCTGCAGGCCCTGGGCATCGCGGGCCACACGCACGCCGCGGAGCAGCCGCTGACGGCGCCCGAACTCAACGATTTCGTCTTCGAGTCCTACCTTGGCTCGGGCGGCTACGCGGACGTCTTTCTCTATGAGGAGCAGACACCCAAGCGCTTGGTCGCGATCAAGGTTGGGGTGGGATCCGGGAAGGGGCGCAGCGGAGATTTTCGTTCGGAGATCGATGTGATGGGGCAACTGGGCGGGCATCCGTCGATTGTAAGTATCTTCGACGCCGACGTCGCGCCTACCGGTCAGCCCTACATTGTCATGCAATATTGTCCCGGGCCCTCGCTCGCCGAGCGGCTCGTGGACGGCCCGCTTCCGATCGAGGAGGTCCTGCGCATGGGGATTCAGCTGTCGGGGGCGACGCACACGGCACACATGCTCGGCATCGCCCACTACGACATCAAGCCCTCGAACGTGCTGACGACGGCGTTTGGCCGTTTCGCTCTGTCGGACTTCGGAATTGCGCAGATCGTGGGAAACTCCAGCACGGATGTGACCGGCATGTCCCTGCCGTGGGCGGCGCCCGAGGCGTTGCGCGGCGAGGAATGCACCTATCTTGCTGACGTCTATTCGATGGGAGCGACCCTCTACACCGCCATTTATGGCCACGCGCCATTCGCCACCGCCGGCTTGGGCAAGCGGGCCTATATCGAGCGTGTGCAGAACGCCGACATCGGCTACCCGCAGATTCCTGGCGTCACGGGGCTTGCCTTTGACAAGCTCGTGGCGGTGTTGGCCGGGGCGCTTGAGAGGGACGTGAATGCGCGGACGGCGTCGGTCGATCAGATCGGTCGCGGCCTGCAGGAAGTGCAAAGCGAGCTTGGGCTTGCCGTGACTGAACTGGAGATCCCGGCGAGCTAGCTCGTTACGTGGAACGCCGCCCCGAAGCGTGCGGATCCGTGTAGGCTGACGCCATGATCACGGCACTGGTCCTTATGTGCCGCGGCGAGGTCAATAGCTGACGCCTCCCCGCGGGAATTGATGTTGGCTCACACTACCCGCCACGATGGGCCCATGTGGGGCCGAATGGGAGAGACAATGAAGACTGCAGGTTTTGGATCGCGTCAGCAACCTTCGTCCATGCCGATTTCGAAGTATCGCCACTTTCTTGAATCGAATCCGGTGTCGCTGCCGGACCGCACCTGGCCGGGAAAGCGGATTACGAAGGCGCCGCGCTGGCTGTCCACCGATCTACGGGACGGCAATCAGGCGCTGATCGACCCGATGGACCCGGACAAGAAGCGCAAGATGTTCGATCTGCTCCTGGCCATCGGCATCAAGGAGATCGAGACGGGATTCCCAGCCGCGTCGAAGGCGGATTTCGACTTCGTGCGCTCGCTCATCGACGACGATGCCGTGCCCGAGGACGTGACGATTTCGGTGCTGACACAGAGCCGGCCCGAGATCATTCATCGCACTGTTGACGCGCTTGAGGGCCTGCCGCGCGCGACCGTCCACCTGTACAACGCCACGGCGCCTGTCTTCCGTGACGTCGTGTTCAACATGAACCGTGCACAGGTCAAGCAGCTGGCGGTGAGCGGCGCGCAGGACCTGATCTCCTACATGGAAAAGTGTTTCGGCGACGAGACCGTCGTCGGCTTCGAGTACTCGCCGGAGATCTTCGTCGATACGGAGCTGGACTTCGCCCTCGAGGTGTGCGAGGCGGTCATGGACGTGTGGCAGCCCGGACCCGATCGCGAGATCGTGCTCAACTTGCCGACCACCGTGGAGCGTTCGACCCCGAACGTGTACGCCGATCAGATCGAATGGATGAGCCGTCATCTTTCGCGCCGTGAGTTCGTGGCCTTGTCCGCTCACAACCACAACGACCGGGGAACCGGGGTAGCGACGACGGAGCTGGCCCTCCTTGCGGGTGCCGACCGCGTTGAGGGATGCCTCTTCGGGCAGGGAGAACGCACGGGCAACGTGGATCTGGTGACGGTTGCCTTGAACTTGTTTTCCGACGGGGTGGATCCGGAGCTTGACCTGTCCAACATTGACGAGGTTCGCCGCACGGTCGAATACTGCACGTCAATGGAAGTTCCTCCGCGCAGCCCCTACGGCGGCGACCTCGTCTACACGAGCTTCTCGGGCTCGCACCAGGATGCGATTAAGAAGGGCTTCGCGGCGCGGGCTGCCAAGGTCGCCCAAGCCGGCGGGGACGAGAACGCGGTGCTCTGGGAGCTGCCCTACCTGCCAATTGATCCGAAGGACGTGGGCCGATCGTATGAGGCCGTTGTGCGCGTCAACTCGCAGTCCGGCAAGGGCGGCGTCGCCTACCTGCTGTCCTCCACCCGGGATCTCGACCTTCCGCGCCGACTCCAGGTGGAGGTGTCCAACCTCGTCCAGCACCGCACCGACGTGTTGGGCGGAGAGGTCACGGCCGACGAGCTGTGGAAGATCTTCGTTGACGAGTATCTGCCCTACACGGCCGCTGAGGGACTTGAGCCGTGGGGCAAGTATTCCTTGCGCGGCACCACGGTCACGACGGCGGACGAGGGGCAGCACACGGTTTTGACCGTGACGTTGACCGAACGCGGCGAGGACGGGACGACGAACGACCTCACAGTAGCCTCCACCGGAAACGGCCCCATCGACGCCTTCACGGCCTCGCTGAAGAAGATTGGCATCGAACTGGACGTGTTGGATTACGCCGAGCACGCGCTGTCCGAGGGCGGGGACGCCACGGCCGCTTCCTACGTTGAGTGCGAGGTGGGCGGCCAGATCCTATGGGGCGTCGGGCTGGACCCGTCGACGGTGACCGCGGCCTTTAAGGCCATGATTTCGGCCGTCAATCGCGCCCTGCGATAGCCCTGTCGCAATCTCACACACCGGCCTGACGTATTCGGCGTCAGGCCGGTGCGATAATGCAGGGGTGAAGACTTACCGTGATGATGCGATTGTGCTGCGCTGCCACGATATTGGCGAGGCGGACCGCGTCATCACCATGCTCTCGCGCCGCAATGGAAAAGTCCGTGCGGTGGCCAAGGGGGTGCGGCGGACGAAGTCTCGCTTCGGCGCCCGCGTGGAGCCATTCTCGATGGTCGACGTCCAGCTGTATCGCGGGCGTAGCCTCGACACGATCACGCAGGTCGAGTCGCGCAGTCAGTATGGGCGTACACTCGCAGGCGATTACGATGCCTACACAACCGCTTCGGCGATGCTCGAGCTCGCCGATCGTCTGACGGGCGAGGACGCGGATCCGGAGCAGTTCCAGCTTCTCCACGGCGCCCTGCACGCGGCCGCCACCTTCGCCCATCGGCCCGAGCTCGTCCTGTATTCGTACATGCTGCGGGCGATGGCCCTCTCGGGCTGGGCCCTAGCCGTCTTTGAATGCGCCAGGTGCGCAGCGCCGGGCCCGCACGAGGCCTTCCACGTCCACAGCGGAGGTGCGGTGTGTAACGATTGCCGCCCACCGGGGGCAACAATCCCAACCGTCGAGACGTGGCAACTCATTGGCGCGTTGGCCGAGGGGGACTGGCGGATCGCCGACGCCGCCGCGGAGCCCGCCCGTCGTTCGGCGGGAGCGCTCATCGCAGCTTTCGTCCAATGGCAGCTGGAATCGAACGTGTTGTCGCTGCGCATGGTGCGCGTGGGGGAGGACTGAGGAGACACATGGATAAGCACGTAGCCGCTCACGTCGCGATCGTCATGGACGGCAATGGTAGGTGGGCCAATGCGCAGGGCTTGCCCCGTACGGAGGGGCATCGCGCGGGGGAGGACGCCCTCATGGACGTCATCGCCGGGGCGATCGAGGCGGGCGTGAAGGTGCTTTCCGTTTACGCCTTTTCAACCGAGAATTGGCGGCGCTCGCCGCGCGAGGTTGCCTTCCTCATGAATTATTCGCGCGAGGTTATTTGCCGGCGCCGCGAGGAGCTGAGGACGTGGGGAGTCAAGATCGTGTGGTCGGGCCGCCAGCCGCGGCTGTGGACGTCGGTGATTAACGAGCTTCAGGCGGCCGAGCGACACACGGCGGCGTGCGATACCCTCATTCTTAATTTTTGTGTCAATTACGGCGGGCGAAACGAGATTGCCGACGCCGCAGCGGAACTTGCCCACGACGTTCAGCGTGGGCTTGTTCGGCCACACCAGGTCACGCCGGAGCTCCTGGGGCAATACATGTACCAGCCTGATTTGCCCGACGTGGATCTGTTCATTCGCACTGGCGGCGAGCAACGGACGTCGAACTTCCTCATCTGGGAGTCGCCCTACGCTGAGTACATGTTCGTCGACGAGCCGTGGCCGGAGTTTAACCGGCAATCGCTATGGCGGTGTTTGGAGTCCTATGCCAGCCGTGATCGTCGCTTCGGCGCGGCCAAAGACACCGTCGCGGAGGGCTGATTGCGGGTCCGCTAGGTGGGCGGACACAGAAAGTGTCGGGGGGCTTGCGTAGACTTGTGAACATGTTGAAACGTCTTGATCTACGTGGAATGTCGCTCACGCGCGCCGAGCTGGCGGCGAAGTTGCCCCGTGCGACTGTCGATATTGATGCGGCCCTAGAATCGGTCCGCCCGATTATCGAGCGCGTGCGCGCCGAAGGGGGCACCGTGTTACGCGAGCTGGGTGAGCGCTTTGATGGCGTGCGCCCGGAGTATTTGCGCGTCCCGCAAGAGGCTATTGACGACGCCGAGGCACGGCTTTCGCCGGAGCTCCGCCATGCTTTACAGCTATCGATCGAACACAACCGTGCCGGTCACCGCGCTCAGCTTCCGCGTGAGGGGCGAACCGAGATCGTTCCCGGTGGATTCGTTTTCCAGCGGTGGATACCGGTTGAGCGCGTAGGCTTGTACGTTCCCGGCGGCCTGGCTGTCTATCCGTCCTCGGTCATCCACAACGCGGTTGCCGCGCAGGTGGCGGGCGTGCAACAGATCGCCCTAGCCTCGCCGCCGCAAAAGGGCTTCGGCGGACTGCCGCACCCCACGATTCTCGCCGCCTGCAAGCTTCTTGGTATCACGGAGGTCTATGCCGTGGGTGGGGCACAGGCTATTGCCATGTTTGCCTACGGCGCCGCGGGCGAAGCAGGAACCGCGGATGATGCGGTGCTGTGTGAGCCTGTGGACGTGGTCACGGGGCCGGGCAATATATACGTGGCCGCGGCTAAACGCGCGGTGCACGGCGTCGTTGGCATCGATGCCGAGGCGGGAACCACCGAGATCGCCATCATTGCCGATTCGGGTGCCAATCCGCGTTTCGTCGCAGCTGACCTTCTTTCGCAGGCCGAACACGATCCGGCCGCCGCGTCGGTTCTGATCACCGACAGCCCGGAGTTTGCCGACGCCTGCGATCGCCTGCTCGAGGAGATGGCCGCGCAGACCAAGCATTCTCAACGCGTGGCGACTGCGCTGGCAGGCCCACAGTCCGGCGTCGTGATCGTGGACGATCATGACGAGGCGATCCGGGTGGCGAACGCCTACGCGGCGGAGCACCTCGAAATCCATACGGCTAACGCTGCCGAAGATGCGAAGCTGATTCGTAACGCGGGTGCGATCTTCGTCGGCCCGTATACGCCGGTGCCGCTCGGGGACTACATGGCAGGTTCGAACCACGTGCTGCCCACGGGGGCAACCGCGCGATTCGCAGCCGGGCTCAACGTCATGGCCTATATCAAGTCGGTGCAAGAAATCGAATACGGCGCCGATGCGATGGCGTCGATGCTCGCGCCGTTGACGGCGCTTGCCATGGACGAGGATCTGCCCGCGCACGCGAATGCTCTGAAGGTGAGGACACAAGAATGAGGCTGCCACTGCGCCCCGAGTTCGTCGGGCAAGAGCCATACGGCGCCCCGCAGTTGGATGTGCCTGTCGTGCTCAACACGAACGAGAACCCGCACGAGCCGGCTCCCGAGGTGATCGCCGATATCGCGCAACGCGTTGCCGAGGCGGCCGCGAGTCTCAACCGGTATCCGGATCGTGAGGCCGTAGCTCTTCGGGCCGACCTGGCCGCGTACCTCAACGCCGAATCGGGCGTCGATCTCGACGCCAGTCGCGTGTGGGCGGCCAACGGCTCGAACGAGGTCATGGCACAGGTACTGACGGCTTTCGCGGGGCCCGGGCGCACGGTATTGACCTTCACCCCCTCCTACTCGATGTACCCGGAGTACGCGCGAAACGTTTACGGAGATTTCGTCGCGATCGCCCGTGATGAGGACTTCTCTATCAGAGTTGACGACGTCCCGCTCCAGCTTGGCGAACACCGGCCGGCCGTTGTTTTGCTTGCCTCGCCGAACAACCCCACGGGCACGGCCCTCGATATCGAGGACCTGCGCGTTATCCTAGAGGCAAGCCGCACCACCGGCCCCAGCGACGATGGGTGGCCGGCAGCCACGATCGTCGTCGTCGACGAGGCGTACGGGGAGTTCCGGCGTGACGGCGTTCCGAGCGCGCTGGAGCTACTTGACGAGTTCGATAACCTGATCGTCACGCGCACGATGTCCAAGGCCTTCGGCGCGGCGGGGCTGCGGCTGGGATACATGGCGGCGAGCCGGGAGGTCGTTGACATGATCCGAATCGTTCGCCTGCCCTACCATCTGTCCGCCGTGAGTCAGGCGGCGGCTCGGGCGGCCCTCGCTCATCGGGACTCACTGATGGAACAGGTCGATCAGATTCGGCGCGATCGCGATGCGCTGACCGAGGAGCTTTCGAGCTTGGGATACCGCGTGGCGCCCTCGGACGCGAACTTCCTCATGTTCGGCACCTTCGAGGACCGCCACGGGCTCTGGCAGCGCCTGCTCGATCGTGGCGTGTTGATTCGCGAGGTTGGCCCTGCGGGCTGGCTTCGTGTGAGTATTGGTAAGCCGCACGAAAATGCGGCATTTGTGGAAGCGTTGAAGGAGGCGCGATGAGCCGTGTAGGGAAGGTCGAACGGACAACCGCTGAGTCCTCGATTCGAGTGAACATCGATCTGGATGGCACCGGCCAGGCCAAGATCCATACGGGCGTGCCGTTCTACGATCACATGCTCATCGCTCTTTCGAAGCATTCGCTGATCGACATGGAGATCGAGGCGGACGGCGATATCGAGGTCGATGTGCACCACACTGTAGAGGACACCGCGATTTGCCTCGGCCAGGCGCTCAAGATCGCCCTGGGGGACAAGCGGGGGATCGGCCGTTTTGGTGACAGCGTGGTGCCTTTGGACGAGGCGCTCGCCCGCGCCGTCGTGGACGTGTCGGGTCGCCCCTACATCGTGCACCGCGGCGAACCCGCAGGCCAGGAGTATCACCTCATCGGCGGGCATTTCACGGGATCGATGACGCGCCACGTGTTTGAATCGCTCGCGTTCAACGCAGAGATCTGCCTCCACGTCGAGCTCCTTGACGGCCGCGATCCCCACCACATCGTTGAGGCGCAGTTCAAGGCGCTCGCCCGCGCGCTGCGTGCGGCAGTCGAATATGACCCGCGCGTGGTGGGCGTCCCGTCGACAAAGGGGGCACTGTGAATTCGCGCCGCCGTTTCGTCGTTCTCACGCCCTTTAGCCAGCCCGAAGTAGTGGCCGGGATCCTGCGCCTGCGTGGGATCGAGGCGCATGTGGTGGCCACCGAATCTGGGGTGTGCGTCGTCCGCGAGGTCATGAAGCGCGAATTTGCCGATTGGGACATCGCAGAGCTCCTCGGCGGTGAGCCCGAACCGGTAGACGAGCCCGCCGATCCTTCGGACGATCCCGAAAACATCGTCGGCCCGCTTTCCGAGCTGTCGGCCTACGGCGTCGTCCTCATCACCGCCGAGCTGGGTGACAACGTCGGGGGCGAGGCAGGTGTGTCCGGACTCGTCAGCGCAGTGCGCTACGTCCACGCAGAACGCGGCGAGGAGGTTCAGGCCGGCATCATGCTCAACATGCTCGATTCGCTGGTCGAACGCCTGGTGATCGGCAACGCCGACGCCGCGCAGATCGGCATCGCCACCAAGGATCTCACGCTCGTCGACGTCGAGCGCATCCTCGGCACGGGCGGCTCGGATAAGGAAGGCGGAGTCTCGTGATCGCAGTCCTCGATATCAACATTGGCAACGTCCGATCGGTCGTCCGCGCCTTCGAAAAGGTGGGCGCGGACGTTGAACTGACCTCCGATCCCGACGTGGTGATGAGCGCCGATGGACTGGTCGTTCCAGGAGTGGGGGCGATGGGAGCCGTCATGGACAAGGTGCGCAGCCTTCGCGCCGACCGGCTCATGGAGCGTCGCCTTGCCGGTGGCCGCCCCGTGATGGGCATCTGCGTGGGCCTGCAAATCATGTTCGACGGTTCGACCGAGCACGGAGGCGCAGAGGGCCTGGCGCAATGGCCGGGTACGGTTGACCTGCTGCCCGCGCCGATCGTTCCACACATGGGCTGGTCGCCCGTACAGGTTCCCGAAGGGTCAACCCTCTTCGCGGGCATAGAAAATGAACGTTTCTACTTCGTTCACTCCTACGCTGTCATGTCCGATCCCGCCGAGGGCTTCGACACCGAACATTTCGCGCCGCCACTGGTAACGTATGCCGAGCACGGCGCGCGCTTCGTGGCAGCCGTCGAAAATGGCCCGCTGGTGGCCACCCAATTCCATCCCGAAAAGTCCTCCGACGCCGGCCTGCAGCTTTTGCGTAACTGGCTGGACTCGATTGGCCAATAGCAAGGCTTTCCGGCCACGAAAGGAAAAGATGTCTCAGGCTCTACAGCTGTTACCCGCCGTCGACGTCGTTGACGGCAAGGCAGTCCGCCTCAACCAGGGCGAGGCTGGAACCGAGCAGGTTTATGGTGATCCGGCTCAGGCCGTGGCCGCATTCGTGGCCCAGGGTGCCAGCTGGATCCACCTCGTGGACCTCGATGCGGCCTTTGGTCGTGGTTCGAACCACGAGTTGCTGACCCGGATCGTGGCCGATCACGACGCGGTGAAGATTGAGCTTTCGGGAGGAATTCGCGACGACGCCTCGCTTGCCCGCGCCATCGAGGCTGGTGCCGCACGCGTCAACCTCGGCACCGCCGCACTCGAAGACCCGGCGTGGACGAAGCGGGCCATCGCCGAGTACGGGGACAAGGTCGCTGTGGGACTCGACGTGCGAGGGGAGGTGCTCTCGGCGCGTGGCTGGACGAGCGAAGGCGGAAACCTCTGGGAGGTGCTCAAGCGTCTGGACGAGGACGGTTGCGCCCGTTACGTCCTGACAGACGTGACCAAAGACGGCATGTTGAGCGGCCCGAACCTGGACCTCTTGGCGAGGGTCTGTGCGGCAACGGACCGGCCGGTGGTTGCCTCCGGGGGAGTCTCCTCCCTTGCGGACATCGCCGCGCTGCGCACACTGACCGATCTGGGAGTGGAAGGCGCGATCGTTGGCAAGGCACTCTACGCGGGCAACTTCACGCTCCCGCAGGCGCTTGCCGTTGCCGAAGGCGAGTAATGGATTTCAATCGGGTGCTAAACCCCCAGCCTTTCGCAGGGGATCTCGGGGACATCACGGACGAGCTCGCCGCGGCCTATGCCGAGCCCAATCGTCGGCGAACGGTTGCGATCGTCGAGGCCCTCGGCCGCGTTCTTGTCCCGGTCCTGCCACATGCCCACCCGGGCAGGGACGGCGCCGGCGTGGCCGGGCACGAGGGGCGGAGTGGAAAAACGGACCCCCTGGAATGCCCTGATGAGGACCTCGTGCGGGTCGCATTTCCGGGAGGAAAGCAGGCGTTGCCAATATTTTCTAGCGCCCGCGCGCTGGCGGAATGGAATCCGACGGCGCGGCCGGTGCCCCTCGAGGTCTCCAAGGTTGCATCGGCTGCCTTGCAACGCGGGCAGGGCGTGATGGTTCTTGACCCGGATTCGGAGCAGACCACGTGGCTGGGCCGGAGCGCCACCGCCGCGCTGGCCTCCGGCACAGCGTGGACGGCGCCCTGGGAAGATCCATCGATTGCATCGCGCATCCTCGCCGGTGTAGACGGCGAACTTCCGGGACTGGCCGGGTTGTGCCTCGAGCCGGGACGGGCGGGCGCGGCCGTCGTCGTCGTTGAGCTCACCGAGCAGGTGGATCGGGAACAAGCGGCCAACATTGCCCACACCCTCATGGCTGTGATGGGATCTGACCCTTACGTCAAGGCGCGCCTCGATGTCGTCGAGCTCAGGCCCCGCCAGGTGGGAAAGCTCACGCGTTAAAAGGCCCTGACGGCGGCGGTGAAAATAGAAAAGGTCAGACGTGGCTGGTAAACTTCCATACGACCACGCCGGCAAACGCCGGAAATGCAAGCGGAGAAATCCCACCTTGAGTTCCCAAATTGGGGGAGCCGGGTTATGAGTCACAACGGGCTGAGCCGTGTTGTCCTCTGGATACTCCGTGCGCATTGCACGTCGAAGTAGAAGAGGAACCGTTATCAACGAGCCAAGAGTCAACGATCGAATTACCGTTTCCGAGGTACGACTAGTCGGACCGGGCGGTGAACAGGTCGGCGTCGTTCGCGTTAAGGATGCCCTGCGCCTTGCCCAGGAAGCTAATCTCGATCTTGTTGAGGTGGCGCCCAACGCTAATCCTCCGGTTGCGAAGCTGATGGATTACGGCAAATACAAGTACGAAGCTGCACAGAAGAAGCGTGAAGCACGTCGTAACCAGGTGAATACCCAGCTGAAGGAGATTCGCCTCAGTCTGAAGATTGAGAAGCACGATTACGAGACCAAGGTCGGTCGCATCAAGAAGTTCCTTGATGGCGGCGACAAGGTCAAGATTCAGCTTCGCTTCAAGGGCCGCGAGCAGCTACGTCCGGAAATGGGTGTCCGTCTCATGGAGCGTATTGCGAACGATACCGAGGAAAACTCCACTGTAGAGTCAGCGCCTCGCGTTGACGGCCGCAACATGGTGATGGTGCTTGCTCCTATTCGCCGTAAGTCTCAGGCGAAGTCCGATCAGCGTCGTAGGCGCGAAGCCGAGCGCGAGCAGCGCAAGGCCGATGAGGCGCGGCGGGCCCAGAAGAACGCGGACCGAGTCGCGGAGAAATCTGCCGGGACTGAAGAGAACTAGAAAAGAAGGACATGAAAAAATGCCTAAGATGAAGACCCACTCGGGTGCCAAGAAGCGCTTCCGCGTCACCGGTAGCGGCAAGCTGATGCGTGAGCAGGCGGGCAAGCGCCACCTCCTCGAGCACAAGTCGACGCGTCGCACCCGTCGCCTGTCCTCTGACCAGCCGGTCGCTGCGGCTGACGTCAAGTCCACCAAGCGCCTTCTGGGCCGCTAATCAGTAGGAGAAACAAAGAATGGCACGCGTAAAGAACGCTCTTAACTCCAAGAAGTCCCGCCGTACCACGCTTGAGCGCGCCAAGGGCTACCGCGGCCAGCGCTCGCGCCTGTACCGCAAGGCCAAGGAGCAGGTCACTCACTCATTCGTCTACAACTACCGTGACCGTAAGGTCCGCAAGAATGAGTTCCGCAAGCTCTGGATCCAGCGCATCAACGCTGCGTGCCGCGCTGAGGGCATGGTCTACTCGCGCTTCATGCAGGGCCTGTCGCTCGCCGGCATCGAGGTTGATCGTCGCATGCTCGCCGAGCTCGCCGTCAACGATCCGGCCGCTTTCAAGGCTATTGTTGAGGCCGCTAAGGCTGCTCTTCCGGCTGACGTGAACGCGCCGGTTGCGAAGTAATTTACGATATCGCTGACGGCGGTGGATGCGGGAATGACCCGCATCCACCGCCTTGCTTTGTTCTATAGCCCCGTAAGTGTGCTGATAGGATAGGGCAAGACGAAAGGTAAAAATCATGGTTGAGATCATCGAACCGAAGGTTGAAAAGACGGACATCGAGGGGCTGGTCGTCATCACCCCCAAGCAGATTACCGACGAGCGCGGCACGATTCGCGAGCTGGTGCGCCGCTCGTGGCTAGTCGAGCAAGGCTTTGTGAGCGACTTCGAACAGGCCAACAACACCTTCACGCACAAGGGCGGGCTTCGTGGCCTGCACGCTGAGGCGATGACGAAGCTTGTCACTGTTGTTTCCGGCCGAGCCTTCGGCGCCTATGTTGACGTCCGTGATGGCTCGCCGAGCTTTGGGGCTGTCGTGACCGTCGATATCGCGCCGGGGACGATGGTTCTCGTTCCGCAGGGCGTGTGCAACGGCTTCCAGGCCACTGAGGACGAGACCGAATACCTCTACTTCTTCGACCGTGAGTGGAAGCCGGGGATGCCGGGTTCGGCGCTGGCCCCGTTGGATCCGGAGCTCGGCATTCAGTGGCCGATTCCCGTAGACGTCAACGATCGGGCCATGATCTCCGACAAGGATCTCAACGCCCCACGGCTGGCCGACCTGAAGGCCAAGTAGTGCCGCGCCGCCATACGGAAGGTTTCACGGGTCAGCTCAAGAAGGTCGCGGGGCTGCAGCAGCGCCGCCAGCGCGAGCGTTTCGGTCAGATGATTGTTGAGGGCCCGCAGGCTGTGCGTGAGCTTCTTGCCCAGCCGGAGTTCGTGCGTGACCTCTACGTGACCGAGGCCGGCCTGAGCCAGCATCCCGACCTAGACGCGCTTGCCCAGCGCGTGGATCCCTACACCCACATTCTCAGCGAGGACGTGTTTGGCCGGCTTTCGACCAGCGCCCAGGGATGGCTCGCCGTCGCCGAGGCGCCACTACAGCCGAGCCTGGAGGAGTTTTTCGCCGCGAGCCCGCGCCTCGTGGTCTGCCTCGTGGAATCTGGCGACCCCGGTAATCTTGGCACGATTATTCGTAGCGCGGACGCGGCGGGCGCGGACGGCGTCGTGCTGTGCAAGGGCTCGGTGGAGCTGTTCAACCCCAAGGTGATTCGATCCTCTGTTGGTTCGGTGTTTCACCTGCCGATCCTGAGCGACGTGACGGTGGACGACGCCGTCGCGGCGGCTCACGCTCACGGGCTGACGGTTCTGTGCGCCGACGGGAGCGCAAGAGTGGACCTGCTGGCCGCTCCGAGCGAGGCGGGGGCTAACCTGGCCGACCCCACGATGTGGCTCGTGGGTAACGAGGCCCATGGTTTCACCCCTCAACAGTTGGCGCTCGCTGACCTGGCGGTTCGCATCCCGATGTGGGGGCAGGCCGAGTCGTTGAATGCGGCTGTGGCGGCGTCGCTGTGCCTGTATTCGAGCGCGCTTGCCCAGCGGCGCTGACTGACGCTGTAAGTGCGCCGGGGTAGGGTTAGTGCATGAGGTTGCTCCAAGGGTGTGAGGAGAGACATGCACCTATTTGATCCGATCGAACTGCGCGGAAAGCAGATCCGCAACAGGCTCTGGCTTCCGCCGATGTGCCAGTACAGCGCGGGGGAGAAGGGCGAATGGCTCGGCCGTCCGAACGATTGGCATTACCAGCACTACGCCTCGCGTTCGCTGGGTGGCTTTGGGCTCGTCACGGTCGAGGCCACCGCCGTCGCTCCCGAGGGGCGCATTTCTCCGTTCTGCCTCTGCCTCGACGACGAGGCCGACGTTCCTGCCTTTCGCCACATCGCGCGCGTCATTAATCAGCACGGGGCGTTGCCCGCTATCCAGCTCAATCATGCGGGCAGGAAGGCTTCCACGGGCGTGCCGTGGGAGGGTTCGCACGCGTTGGGCGAGAGCGGTTGGCAGACCCTTGGCCCGAGCCCTCTTCCCTTCGACAAGGAGTTGCCGGCGCCGCGCGAGATGACGCACGAAGATATCGAACGCGTCATCGGACAGTTCGCCCGATCGGCTCAGCTTGCCGTCGAGGCGGGTTTTCAGGCGATCGAGCTTCACGCCGCACATGGCTACCTCATTCACCAGTTCCTCTCTCCCGTGTCCAACGTGCGCCAGGACGAATGGGGAGGCGACTTCGAGGGCCGCACGCGCCTGTTGCGCGAGGTGCTTCGCGCCGCGCGTGGTGCGATTGGTGATCTGCCGCTGTTTGTGCGGCTCTCCGCCACGGACTGGCTGGCCGAGTATTTTGAGGAACGCGAGGGGACGTTCGGCTGGACAGTGAAGGACTCGATCAGGCTGGTTCGGGAACTTGACGATGTCGACTTCTGGTCAATTACCTCGGGAGGCTGTATTCACGCGAAGATTCCCGTCGGCCCCGGTTACCAGATTCCCTTCGCCCGGCGTATTAAAGATGAGACGGGCGCGCTCGTTGGCGTGGCCGGGCAGATCACGAACGCCACGCAGGCCGACGTCGTCGTCTACGAGGAGGAGGCCGACGTGGTTTACACCGGCCGGGTGGCGCTCCACGACCCGTACTTGCCGCGCCATTGGGCACTCCAGCTTGATGAAAACGTTCCGTGGCCACATCAGTACCTGAGGGGCCGCGAGGACAACTAGGGGCGAGATGTCGATACCGCCGACTGGCCGGCGAGGAGTTGCCGCTGGTGTACGTCGCCCTCGGGGAATCGGCGGAAACGACGTCGGCCAGGCCTGGATGACGCGGGAGGATTTCGCGGTTTAGTTCGACGCCGTCGCGCAGGCGCTCGCAGGTCATGCCACTGTGGCAATACATGGTCCGCTACCACGCTGCCGATCTCTTCCACCCCAATTCGCCCTGGTATGCGGTCTGGGCGCAGGAGTTTGCCGATGTTGTGGCCGCGGCCTACGGGTGGCGCAGCGTGAACGTTGATGACATCGGCCCCTGGCCCGGGCCGATGTCCACCGACCTTTAGCGCGAAGAACCACATATTGAGGGGCAAAATCGCCCCTTGCCGGCCAAATGATTAGACTTAGACAGTTAAGACCCGGCAGGGCAAGGAAAGGTAGACATGACGCTCAGTCCACTCGATGAGGCGGGCATCGCACAGGCCGTCGAGGATGCCAAGGCGGCATTCTCCGGCGCGAGCAGCCTTGAGGAATTGAAAGAGGCACGTCTTTCGCACAGCGGAGATAAAGCGCCCATCACCCACGCGAACATGCAGATTCGCAACTTAGATAAGGCGGACAAGCCCGTGGCGGGCAAGCTCATGGGTGCCGCACGCAAGGCCATTGGCGAGGCGCTCGCCGCCGCCACGAAACGCCTTGAGGCAGCCGACCAGGCTCGCGTGTTGCGCGAGGAACGCGTGGACGTCACGGTCCCCACCCGGCGCAACCCCATCGGCGCGCGTCACCCCTTGCCCGTGCTCATGGAGGACGTTGCCGACCTCTTCGTCGCGATGGGGTGGGAGATCGCCGAGGGTCCCGAAATCGAAAACGAGTGGTTTAACTTCGATTCGCTCAATTTCGGCCCCGATCACCCGGCCCGCCAGATGCAGGACACGTTCTACATCGATTCCGTTCAGCGAGTCGGCGTCGAGTCGACCCAGAAGGTTGCCGACACGGAAGGCCTCGTTCTTCGTACCCACACGTCGCCGGTTCAGTCGCGCGTCATGCTTGACCGTGGCGAGCCGCCGATCTACATCGTCTGCCCGGGCAAGGTGTTCCGCACGGACGCGCTCGACGCGACCCACACGCCCGTGTTCCACCAGATCGAGGGGCTCGCGGTTGACAAGGGCCTGACGATGGAGCATCTTAAGGGCGCGCTCGATCACTTCGCCAAGGGCATGTTCGGCCCGGAGGCCAAGACGCGCCTACGCCCGTCATTCTTCCCCTTCACCGAGCCCAGCGCAGAGATGGACCTGTGGTTCCCGCAGAAGAAGGGCGGCCCGGGGTGGATCGAATGGGGTGGCTGCGGCATGGTCAACCCTGAGGTCCTGCGAAACGCGGGTATCGATCCCGACGTTTACACCGGCTTCGCCTTCGGCATGGGTATCGAGCGCACGCTCATGCTACGTAACTCGATCGACGACATGCGTGACATGGTGGAGGGCGACGTTCGCTTCTCTACGCAGTTCGCCACCACGGGAAGGGGCAACTAATGCCAAGGATTCCAATCGATTGGCTCGCGGATCACGTGGAGGTTCCCTCCGGCCTGAGCGCTGAGCAGCTCGCCGCCGACCTCGTCAAGGTTGGTCTCGAGGAAGAAGAGATTCATCGCTCCGAAGTGACCGGCCCGATCGTCGTCGGGCGCGTGCTCACGCTGGAAAAGAACGAGCAAAAGAACGGCAAGCTGATCAACTACTGCCGCGTCGACGTCGGTGAGCACAACGACGCCCCCGGCGAGGGCAAGGAGCCCTCCGAGTTCGCCTCGCGCGGCATTATTTGCGGAGCTCACAACTTCGTCGAGGGCGACTACGTGGTGGTTTCCCTTCCGGGCGCCGTCCTGCCGGGCAATTTCGCCATCGCCGCGCGCAAGACTTACGGGCACGTGTCCGACGGGATGATCTGCTCGAAGGCCGAGCTCGGTCTCGGCGAGGACCACAGCGGCATTATCGTGCTCGCCTCCTCCCCGGAGGAAGCCGCCGAGCGCGGCATCCCGGCAGTGGGTGAGGATGTGCTCGACTATCTTGGCCTTGCCGGCGAGGTTCTGGAAATTAACGTCACTCCCGACCGCGGCTACTGCTTCGCTATGCGCGGGGTGGCGCGCGAGTTTTCCCACTCCACCGGGGCCCGCTTCACCGATCGTGGTCTGGAGGAAAATCTGGATGCGCCGTTGCCCGTACCCAATGCGGAGGGTTTCCCGGTCAAGGTCGACGACGTCGCCCCGATTCATGGCATACCCGGTTGCGATCGTTTCGTCACCCGCATCGTCCGCGGGGTCGATCCGCTTGCTGCTTCACCGACGTGGATGCAGGATCGCCTGAGCGCCGCGGGCATGCGTCCGATTTCGTTGGCCGTGGACGCCACGAATTACGTCATGCTCGACCTTGGCCAGCCGCTCCACGCCTACGACCTCGATAAGCTGGTCGCGCCGATCGTCGTGCGCCGCGCTCGTGATGGCGAAACGCTGGTCACCCTCGACGAGGTGGAGCGCAAGCTCGGTGGCGACGACCTGCTCATCACCGATTCTGAAGGAGGCGAGGGCGCGCGCGTCATCGGCCTCGCCGGTACGATGGGCGGGCTCGAGACCGAGATCACCGCCTCGACGACCAACGTGCTTATCGAGGCCGCACACTTTGACCAGGTCTCTGTGGCGCGCATGGCCCGCAAGCACAAGCTTCCTTCGGAGGCTGCCAAGCGCTTTGAGCGCGGAGTTGACCCGCGCATCGCGGCTGTGGCCGCCCAGCGTGTGGCCGATATTCTCGTCGAGTTCGGCGGGGGAGAGCTCGATCCGGCCAACTTTGACTTCAACGTCACGGTCGATCCCAAGCCCCAAGCGTTCGACGTCAACGAGGTCGCTCGCGTGGCGGGTCTGCGGCTCGACAAGGCCACGATCGTCGGCATCTTGCGTCAGATCGGTTGCGTCGTCGAAGACGAGGGGGACGGCTCGGTCGTCTCCGTCACCGCGCCCACGTGGCGTCCCGACCTGACCGGCCCCGCACACTTCGTCGAAGAGGTTGCCCGCCTCGTCGGCTACGATGAGATCGCTTCGAAGCTGCCCCCGGTTCCCGCCGGCGCCGGGCTGAGCCCGACCCAGCGTCACCGCCGCGACATCAGCCGCACCCTCGCCGAGCAGGGGTGGACCGAGGTCCTGTCCTATCCCTTCGTCTCCGGCGAGACGTTTGCCAAGCAGGGAATTCCCGACGACGACGATCGCCGTCTCGCCATTCGCCTGGCCAACCCCTTGCAGGACGAGTCCCCCTACATGCGCACGTCGCTGCTGGACTCGTTGCTCGAGACGGCGCGCATCAATGTGGCTCGCGGCAATCCGACCGTCGCCATTTTCGAAGCTGGCATCGTGACCAACCCTGCGGGCATCGGCTCAGCAGATAACCCGGGCGTCGGCAAGCGTCCGAGCGAGGAGGCCCTCGCGGCGCTTCGCGCAACGATCCCCTCCCAGCCGCACCACGTGGCAGGCGTGGCCATCCCGATGGCGACTCAAGCCGCGGCGGGCCTGTCGGGGCAGACGTGGGATTGGCGAGACGCCCTCGAGGCCGTCAAGTCGTGCGCCCGCACGATTGACCTCACGCTGACCGCGGCTAACGCTGAACGCGCTCCGTTCCACCCTGGCCGGTGCGCCGAGCTCTCTGTAGGCGAGGTTCTCATCGGCCACGCCGGCGAGCTCGATCCACGCGTGTGCAAGGCCTTCGACCTCCCGGCTCGCTCGATCGCCTTCGAGTTTGATGTTGATGCGCTGACGAAGGCTCGTGGACATCATCCCATCAGCGTCGCAGCTGTGCGAACGAACCCGGTGGCGAAGGAGGACTTCGCGCTCGTCGTCGACGATACAGTGACCGCCGCGCAGGTGGCGGACGTGCTCGCCGCAGCGGCTGGTGACCTGCTCGAGGAGATCCGCCTGTTCGACATCTACACCGGTGACCAAATCGCTAAAGGCAAGAAGTCGCTGGCGTATGCGTTGCGGTTGCGTGCTGACTACACGTTGACGGCTGAGGACATCTCCCAGGTGCGTCACCGTGTCATCAAGGCAGCGAAGAAGGCTTTCGGAGCTGAGCTTCGCGCATAAGTGACAGGGCCGGTCGTTGCGACCGGCCCTGTTTCCGTCTGGCATGTTGATAGCCCAGAGCGCTGCTTGATGGCGGCTTACACTCCAGCCATCGGATACGGAGGAGATCGTATGGGAAAGAAGAAGCAGGCGGGGGCCACGCGCGCCCTCCAGGCCCTCGATCGGGCCGGTGTCGTCTACCAGCTCATCGAATACGAACATTCGGAGCGGATGGAAAACGGATACGCGCTCGATACCTCCCAGGTGCTGGGAATCGACCCGCGCCTCATATTTAAGACGCTCATCGCTAAGGTCGATAGCAGCGCCGTCGTCGCGGTGGTGCCCGCGTCGGGCCGACTCAACCTCAAGTCCCTGGCGAAGGCTGCCGGCGGAAAATCAGCCGCGATGATGGAGCCTGCCCAAGCGGAAAAACTTACCGGATACGTCACGGGCGGCATCTCGCCGCTTGGGCAGATGCGTCAGTTGCCCACCTACATCGACTCCTCGGCCAAGCAGCTGGAGAAGATGATCGTCTCCGCGGGAAAGCGCACGCTCTCGGCCTCGCTCAGGCCCGCCGATCTCGCATCGCTGACCGGCGCGATTTTTGTCCCCATCGCCGCCGACTAGGCATAGCAAAAGCAGGCAGCGAGCTCTCGCCGCCTGCTTTTGGTTTCAAGCCGCAGGTTACTTCATGCCGCCGAAGAACTTCTCCCACGGCATCTCCAGGGGAGCATCCTTTTCGATGATCTGGTAGAGGTAGCGGCAGAGCGGGAAGTCTTCAGGCTTGATGAGGCCGCGCTCGGTCAGCGGCTCTAGTGCGCCGCCGATGACGCGGATGGCCTGCACGCCTTCCAACGTCACGCCCTTCATGAGGCAATCGCGCACTTCGGAGAACGGCACGCCCTCGCCGACGAACGTGCCGGCCTTGACATTGCGGCCGCCCGCGGAGGTCACGTACATGTCGCCGACGCCGGCCAGCCCATCCGCCGTCTGCGGCTGTCCGCCGAGGAGGGTCATGAACTGGCGGAGCTCGGTCTGCCCTTGGCCGAAGACGGCCGCGTTGTAGTTGAAGCGCACGTAGCGATCGTCCTGCTTGCCTTCCTTGCGAAGAAGGCCCGCGCCAAGGCCGGCGGCGAAGGCGTAAATGTTCTTCGTGGCAGCGCCGATCTCGCATCCGCGGAAGTCGGTCGAGGTCCATACGTGGTAGTAGTCCGTGCGGAACAGGTCGGCGAGGTAGTCGAGGGAATCTTGGTCTTCGCCCGCGAAGATGACGCACGTGTCATGGTGGACGGCGACTTCGCCGGCGATCGACGGGCCGACGATCGCATTCCACGTCACCGACTCGGCGAGCTCCTCGTCGAAGAAGGAACGCAGGACGTCGGGCAGGAGATGGAGCGTGCCGTCGTCGTCGGCCTCCATTCCCTTGGTGACGTTGAGGATCTTCATCCCGGGCTTGACCAGTGTGGCAAGGTGCTCGCCGGCCCAATGCACGCCGAAGGAATTGACGCCAGACATGGCGACGTCGGCGCCCTCGAACGCCTCCTCGGCGTCTTCGAGCTGGTAGGCCACGACCTTGTCATTGACCTTGAGGCCGAGGTCGGGATGGATGCCGGTCGTCTGGATGGACTCGATGATGTCGCGATCGAGGTGGGTGCCCACAAGGTTGACCTTGTGGCCGTTTTCGGTTAGGGGGAAAGTCAGGGCCGTGGCCATGATGCCGGCGCCGAGTACTGCGATGGTTGCCATTTAATTCTCCTTGGAGGTGATGGCCAAGATGTCCTCGGCCGTTTTCGTGTCAATAATGAAGATCTTTGCCAGCCCGGCTCGTGCCGCCGCGACCATGACCGGAGCCTTGGCAGGGTCGCCCGCCATGGCGATGGACACGTTGGCGTGGGCTAGGCTCTCGAGGGGATAGGCGATCGTGCGCCGTTCGAGCTGGGCCGAAATGGGCCTGCCGTTTTCGTCGACGAAGTGGCACAGGATGTCGCCAACCGCGCCCTTCTTGCGGATGACGTCGATGGTGTCTTCGGTGAGGAAGCCAGACTTGACGAGCACCGAATCCTTGCTGACCGTTCCGGGGGAGTAGACGATCACCTCGGCGTGGCGCGCGCCTTCGAAGATGCGTGCGATTGACGGTTCGGCCATGAGCTGCGGGCCGAGTTCAGGGTTGCCGATGATGGCGGGCGCGGGAAGGGTGTAGGCGGTGCCGGTGCCCTTGTGTGCGATGGCAGAAACGGAGGAGGAAACCTCGTTGTCACCGCGGTGGGTGGGCCCGCCGTTGGTCTGAAATACCCGCACGCCGGGGGACCACTGGTCGGGCAGGGCCCTCGCAAGCGCGGTCATCGTTCGGCCCCATGCCACGGCCAGGTTGCGGATCGGTGCACGGTTGAGGAGGAATTGGGCGACGGCACGCGCGACGACCTCGTTGCCGTCCTCCTGATTCTTGGGCACGACGATCACCTTGTCTAGGCCCAGCTCGGCCGCAATCTGCTGCTCGAGGTGATGAGTCTGAGCGCGGGGGTGGTTGATGGAGATGGTGACGAGCCCGCTTTGACGTGCCTCGTCAATGAGGCGGCCGACAGTCCAGCGGGTGTACCCCAGGCGGGTTCCGATTGCCTGCTGGGTGAGCCCCTCCATGTAGTACAGGTAGGCCGCTTCGAACATTAGGTCTTCGCGTGACATCTGCTCCAGTGCTTTGTCCATGCTCCGAGTCTTGCACAATGCAACTAATGTGTGTGTCCACAGATTGAGGGTGCACTTATGTGCGCAAGGTCCCGGGTGGTCAGTCACACTGTGGATGGTCGTGGTGAATCATGCGCTCATGTGTATAGTTATGCGTATGGCTGTGAATGTTGCAATCGCCGGAGTCACGGGATACGCGGGTGGCGAGGTCGCGCGCGTCCTCGCCCAGCACCCACACCTCACCGTCACGACAGTCGCTGCGCACACCTCACGCGGCCCGCTCAGTCAGCACCAGCCGCATCTATGGCCACTTCGCAACCTCGACATCAAGCCCCTGGAGGTTGAGACGCTCGCCGGACACGACGTCGTCGTGCTCGGCCTACCCCACGGAGCCTCCGCGGCCATGTCCGCCGCGCTCGAGCAATGTTGCCCTGACGCCCTCATTGTTGACCTAGGGGCCGACCATCGTCTCCTCGACCCCGGCGCCTGGGAACGCTACTACGGCTCACCTGCGGCCGAACCGTGGACGTACGGCATGCCGGAGCTCATCCGCTCCGGAACCAGCCAGCGCGAGCTGCTTGCCGCCACCGCGCGCATCGCCGCTCCCGGATGTAACGCCTCGGCGGTCACCTTCGCGGCCCAGCCGGCACTCGCCGCGGGCGTGGCGAGTGGCGAGGACATCGTGGCTGTCCTGTCCGTGGGCTACTCGGGAGCGGGAAAGTCGGCTAAGACGCACCTGCTCGCCGCTGAGGCCATCGAAAACGCCGCCCCATACTCGGTGGGGGGAACCCACCGTCACATCCCCGAAATCGCCCAGAACCTGACGATCGCGGGTGCCGAGCACGTGAGCCTGTCGTTCACGCCGGTCCTGGTCCCGATGTCGCGTGGAATCCTCGCCACCGTCTCCATCCCGGTTCGCCCGGGCACGACGCCGTCCGAGGTCGTCGATGCTTACTGCTCGGCTTACGACGTGCAACCGTTCGTGGCCTGGAGCGAGGGCTGGCCCCGCACCCGAAACGTTCTCGCCTCGAACATGGCGCTCGTTCGCGCCGAGCTCGACGCCGACGGCCGGCGCATCACCGCCGTCTGCGCCCTAGATAACCTCGTTAAAGGCACGGCGGGTGCCGCAACCCAATCAATCAACCTGGCACTCGGACTGGCCGAAGAGACCGGCCTGACGCAGGTAGGAGTTGCCCCATGATGCTCTTTAGCCAATCGAACGTCGAGATCGACACCACCTGCGGCGTCACCGCCCCTGCAGGTTTCCGGGCCAGCGGCGTGGCAGCAGGCATTAAGTCGTCCGGTCGCGACGTCGCCCTCGTCGTCAACGACGGCCCACAATTCGTCTCGGCCGCCGTCTTGACCTCAAACCGCGTCGTCGCCGCGCCCGTGACGTGGATGAAGAACGCCACCGGTGGGCAGCGCGCCGTCGTTCTCAACTCCGGTTGCGCCAATGCCGCCACGGGCGCCCCCGGGTACGAGGACACGGTTGCCACGGCCGGCCACCTCGCTAGCCTCCTCGGTCTCGAGCCTGCCGACGTGGCGGTGTGCTCGACGGGCATGATTGGCCAGCGGCTCGCCATGGACAAGCTCTTGCCCGGCATCGCCGAGGCGGTAGCCGCGCTGAGCGAGGAGGGTGGGGCGGATGCGGCTGACGCGATCCGCACCACCGACACGGTGACCAAGGAGGCCGCAGTGCGCGGCCCATACACGATCGGCGGCATGGCCAAGGGAGCCGGCATGCTCGCGCCCGCTCTGGCGACCATGCTCTGCGTGATCACCACCGACGCGCTCCTCAGCGCCGACCAGGCCCGCGACGCGCTCGACGCCGCGGTGCGCGCCTCCTTCAACCGCATCGATTCCGACGGTGCAATGTCCACCAACGACACCGTGCTCCTCCTCGCCTCCGGGGCCTCCGGCGTCGTACCCGAGGACTTCACTGAGCGTCTCACCGGCGTGGCGCAGTCGCTGGCACGCCAACTCGTTGCCGACGCCGAAGGTGCATCGCACGACATCCTCATCCGTGTCCGAGGGGCGAGCAGCCAGGAAGCCGGCCTCGCCGTCGCCCGTGCCGTCTCGCGCTCCACCCTGCTCAAAGCCGCGATCTTCGGCAACGACCCCAACTGGGGTCGCGTGATCTCGCAGGTCGGCACCGTACCGGAAGAGATCGCGCCCTTCGATCCGGATCGCCTCGACGTCTGGTTCAACGGAGTCCACCTCTGCCAGGGCGGGGGAGTCGGGCAGGACCGCGCGCTCGTGGACCTGGCACCCAGCCGTGAGGTGCTCATCGAGATCGACCTGCACGCAGGAGGTGAGGTCGTTGAACTGTGGACCAACGACCTTACCCACGATTACGTCCACGAGAACTCGGCCTACTCGACATGAACGACACGATCTTAGAGCGCCTCGCCGGCGCGCAACACAAAGCCCGGATCCTCATCGAGGCCCTGCCCTGGATACACCAATTCGCCGGCAGGCGGGTGGTGGTCAAATACGGCGGCAACGCCATGATTAACGATGACCTCAAACGCGCCTTCGCCCAGGACATCCTCTTCATGCGCTCGGTCGGCATCCATCCGATCGTTGTGCACGGAGGAGGGCCACAGATCAACGCCATGCTCGAACGGGTCGGTATTACCTCGTATTTCCGCGGCGGCCTTCGCGTGACCGACAAAGAAACGATGGATATTGTTCGCATGGTCCTCACGGGCCAGGTTCAGCGCGAGCTCGTCTCCCTTCTCAACGTGGGCGGCCCGCACGCCATCGGCATCTCGGGTGAGGACGCCGGCCTGCTCAGCGCCCGCCGCCGACGCGCCAACCTCGACGGTGAGGTGATCGACATCGGTCATGTGGGCGACGTCGTCTCGGTCAATATCGAGGCGCTGAACCAGATGCTCGCCTCTGGTTATATTCCCGTGGTCTCCACCGTCGCAACCGACATCGAACGTCCGCTCGATGTGCTCAATGTCAACGCGGACACAGCCGCCGGAGCCATCGCAGATGCAGCCGGAGCCGATAAGCTCATCATGCTCACCGACGTTGAAGGCCTCTACCTGGACTGGCCGGACAAGTCCTCGCTCGTCTCGGAGATCCACCCCGACGACCTGCGCGAACTCCTGCCTCGTCTCGATGCTGGGATGCGGCCGAAGATGGAGGCCGCGCTGGACGTCGTCGACCGCGGGGTCCCTAAAGCCCATATCATCGACGGCCGCATGGCGCATTCGATGCTGTTGGAGATCTTCACGGATGCCGGCATCGGAACCCAGGTCACGGCGGGTGCGCACCGCATGAGCACGACCCATCAGGAGAGAAAGTGACGAGCAAAGACCTCTATGCCCGCCGCATGATGAACGCCTTCGGCGCCCCGCGCCTCGCGATCGACTACGGCGATGGCGTCTACCTGTGGGACGAGAACGGCACGCGCTACCTCGACCTGCTCGCCGGCATCGCCGTCAATGCCCTCGGATACCGCCACCCCGCAATCATCACGGCACTCAACGAGCAGGCGCACAAGGCCATGCACGTGTCGAATTTTTTCACCTCCTCCGCGCAGCTGGAACTCGCCGGCAAGATTCAGGACATGCTCTCCGAAGAAGGCTACGTGGGGGCCTCGGCCCGTATTTTCTTCTGCAACTCGGGAACGGAAGCCAACGAGGCGGCCATCAAGATGGCCCTGCTGCACAAGCCCAAAGGCAAGATCATTGCCCTCAAAGGCGGCTTCCACGGGCGCACGCTCGGAGCGCTTGCCATCACGCACAAGCCCGCGATTCGCGAGCCCTTTGAGCCGCTGGCCGGCAACGTCATCTTCATCGAGCCGAGCGTCGAAGCGCTCGAAAGCGTCGTCGACGACGACGTGGCCGCCATCTTCGTCGAAACCATCCAAGGTGAGGCGGGGATCGTTCCCGTGTCCGAAGAGTTTCTTCGGCGCGCCCGCGGCCTGGCCGAACGCTACCACGCGCTTTTCGTCGTCGACGAAGTCCAGACCGGTGCCGGGCGTACCGGACGCTGGTTCGCGCACTCCGGCGTCGTCAAAGCTGACGTTATCACGATGGCGAAGGGACTCGGAGGCGGTATACCCATCGGAGCCGTCATCGGCATCGAAAAGGCTGGGCGCCTCATGAGCCCGGGTAGCCACGGGACCACATTCGGCGGCAACCCGCTGGCGTGTGCCGTGGCGAGCGCCGTCGTCGACGAGGTCAAGAATCTCCTCGGGCATGTGCGGGCCACGGGCGAATGGCTGCGCGGCGAACTGACCCAACTCGGATACGACACGCGCGGCGCGGGTCTGCTCATCGGATTCGATGTCAACGACTCAGCGGCCTATCAAGAAGAACTTCTCCAACGCGGGATCATCGTCAACGCACCCAACGCGCAGACGATCCGCCTCGCACCACCACTAACCATCACCAAGGAAGAACTCACCGTCTTCCTGGACGCTATGAGGGAGCTGTCATGACAGGAAATATGTTCACGAAGGCCGCGCGCCTCGCACGCATCGTCGCCATCGTTGAATCTCAGCCAATCGGCTCGCAAGGCGAGCTCCGCCAGCTTCTCGCCAAGGAGGGAATCGAGGTCACCCAGGCCACCCTCTCGCGCGATCTCGACGAGCTACAGGCACGCAAGGTCCCCAACGCCGAGGGCGGGCGAACCTATAAGATCCCCACCCCGGGTGTGGAATCCGAAGCCGACAGCCCGGCGATGACGCACCTCGAGCGTTGGGCACGCGAAGTCATGGTGTCGGCCAAGTCGGCCTCCAACCAAATCGTGTTGCGCACCCCGCCGGGGGCCGCCCAACTGTTGGCCTCGGCGCTCGATCGGGCCGTGCTACCTGGCGTACTCGGTTGCATCGCCGGAGACGACACAGTTCTGGTCGTCACCGAAAGCTCCCAGAGAGCCGAAGAGCTCCTCCAGCGCCTCATCGGCATCGCTCACTCGACGTCAAACAACTAAATAAAAGAAGGAATGACATGGCTAAGGAACGCGTAGTCCTCGCATACTCCGGAGGGCTCGACACCTCCGTTGCAATCGGATGGATCGGAGAACAGACCGGCGCAGAGGTCATCACCGTGGCCGTCGACGTCGGCCAGGGCGGCGAAGACCTCGAGGTCGTCCGCCAGCGAGCGCTCGATTGCGGCGCTGTGGAGGCCTACGTCGCAGATGCCCGCGACGAGTTCGCCGAGGAATACTGCATGCTCGACCTGCAGGCCAACGGCCTGTACATGGACGCCTACCCGCTTGTCTCCGCGCTCTCGCGCCCGGTGATCGTCAAGCACCTTGTGCTCGCCGCCCGCCAGTTCGATGCCACCGTCGTCGCGCACGGCTGCACCGGTAAGGGCAACGACCAGGTGCGATTCGAAAACGGCATCACCTCGTTGGCGCCGGACGTGACGTGCCTGTCTCCGGTACGCGACCTCGCCCTCACGCGCGAGTTCGCCATCGGCTACGCCGAGAAGCACAATCTTCCCATCGAGACCACCAAGTCCAACCCCTTCTCCATCGACCAGAACGTCTGGGGCCGCGCCGTTGAGACCGGCTTTCTCGAGGACCTGTGGAACGCGCCAACCAAGGATGTCTACAACTACACCGACGACCCGGCCTACCCGCCGCTACCCGACGAGGTCGTCATCACCTTCGAACGTGGTATTCCCGTGGCCATCGACGGCACGGCGGTGACTCCGCTGCAGGCGATCGAGGAAATGAATCGCCGCGCTGGCGCACAAGGAATCGGCCGCATCGACATCGTTGAGGATCGCATGGTTGGAATCAAGTCACGTGAGATCTACGAGGCGCCAGGCGCCATGGCCCTCATCACGGCTCACAAGGAACTCGAGCGAGTCACGCTCGATCGCGAGCAAGCGCGCTTCAAGGCGCGCGTTGGCCTGCGCTGGTCCGAGCTGGTCTACGAGGGGCAGTGGTTCTCACCGCTCAAGAGGTCGCTTGACGCGTTCATCTTCGATACGCAGGAATACGTGTCAGGCGATATCCGCATGACGCTCCACGGCGGCCGCGCGGTGGTCACCGGGCGCAGGTCCGAGACCTCCCTGTACGACTTCAACCTCGCCACCTACGATCAGGGCGACACCTTCGATCAGGGCAACGCGCGCGGTTTCATCGCCCTTACGGGCCTGACCAGCCAGCTTGCCGCCGCCCGCGACGTGAAGTTCGGTAAGGGTGAGGCGATGCCAAAGCTTAACCTTTCCTAAAGCGGTGGCTGAGGGGCGCAAGCGGGGCTTGCGCCCCTCAGCCGTACCTGCCCACGCTCACATGCCTAGTCCAAGGGCGCGCGCTCACTCTCAGGGCGCGCCGAATCCTGTGAGAATACGGGTGTTTCGTGAACACAGATGGCGATTTGGGCCAAAACCTCCCAGGAGTTGGCAGGCACTCCAGCTATGGGCGGGTGCTCCGCCTACGCGAGGGCGTTGCCGCGCAAATCGGTGCCCAAGCGACGATAGGCCAGCGGTAACAAGGCCGCGGACCAGACGAGGCCGAAGACTCCGATGGCCACCGTCACCCACAGTCCGGCCCGCAGGCTGACGAGCGAGGTCATCGACGAGACCACAAAGGGCCCAACCGCCGCCCCGATCGCGACGATCGATTGCCAGATGCCAAGGAAGGCTGCCCGGTTGGTGGCAGGCGAGAGGTCGGCGCCGACGGTCATGACGATGCCGGCACCAAATCCGTTTCCGAAACCGAGGACCGCCGCCCCGACCACGAAACCGATCGGCGAGGTCCACAGGATGAGGATGACAATGCCGATCGGCATGAAGATCAACGAGGGAAGCAACGCCCAGTGGCGTCCGCGCCTGTCCATGAGAGAGCCGGAGACGATGAACATCGCCGTGTCGAAAAACGCCGTGACGGCGAAAATTGCGGTGACGAACGTCGGGTCGAAGCCAAGATATGTGCCCCAGAGCGGCACAATGACGTTTCTATTCGCCCGCAGGACATTGAGGCAGTTCAGCCCCACGCCAAGGATGAAGGTGGAAAGCTTGGAGCGGTGCTCGAGGGCCCGCGGGCGGTCGTCGTTGTGCCCGGCGCTGACGCGTTCCCGGTCCGTACTTGGGTCTGGGACGACGTAGGCCACGATGAGTGCCAGCGCCAAAATCACGAGCACGATGTGAAAGATGAAGACCGACTCAAGCGCCCACAGTGCGAGCAGGCCCGTCGCGATGAGCGGGCCGATGAGCGTGCCAATGCGGATCATGCCGCCCAGCGTGGACAGTCCGCGGGCGCGCCACAGCGGCGGAATGGAATCGGCGAGATAGGCCTGGCGCGCGAGCGACCAGGAGTTCGCCCCGATTGCGAGCGCCACGATGGACAACACGAAGACGACGCGCGAGGCCGGACCGGGAAAAATCAGCGTCCACAGGAATCCACCCAGGGACGCTAACGCCACGAAGGAGCCGTAGATCAGCGCGGCCTTGTCGCCGATTCTTGCGATGATTTTGCCAAGCACCGGCGAGACGACGATCGCCATGAACCCGAAGACTCCTACGGCGGCCGACGATCCGGCGTCGTCAAAGCCGACACTCAGCGCCGCGATGGCCAGGATCGGCATCACGGCTCCCGAGCCGACGGCGAAGATAAGGGCCGGCAGATAGACGGGCAGGATGAGCCGCGTGATCGGGTTGCGGTCCAGGAGCTTAGACACGTCAGATGGTTTGGCTCAGGGTTGCAACCATGACGGCTTTGATGGTGTGCATGCGGTTCTCGGCCTGGTCGAAGACGACGGAGGCGGCCGAGGAAAAGACATCGTCGGTCACTTCGAGTGCGTCCATGCCGGTGGCGTCGTAGACGTCGCGTCCCACGGAGGTGTTGAGATCGTGGAAGGCGGGCAGGCAGTGCATGAAGATGGCCTCGTCGTTTCCGGTTCGGGCCATCAGCTCACGGTTAACCTGATAGCTGCGCAGCGCCTCGACGCGCTCTCGCCACACGTCCTTGGGCTCGCCCATGGATACCCATACGTCGGTGGAGATGGCGTCCGCACTTGCTACGGCCCCGAGGTCATCAGTGATGGTGATGCGCGCGCCGGTCTGTGCCGCAAAGGACTGCGCGATCGCCACTGCTTCGGCGTCGGGCTGGTAGGCCTCCGGCGCGACGATGCGCACGTCCATCCCCAGCATCGCCGAGGAGACGAGCAGGGAACGGCCGGTGTTGAACCGCGCGTCGCCCACGTACACGTGCACGACGTCGGACCACGGCTTATCGATGTGCTCGGAGATGGTCAGCGCATCGGCGAGCATCTGGGTGGGGTGCCACTGGTCGGTCAGTCCGTTGTAGACGGGTACCCCCGACCACGCGGCCAGCGTCTCGACGCCTTCCTGGGAGGTGCCGCGAAACTCGATCGCGTCGTAGAAGCGGTCCAGCACGGCGGCGGTATCCGCATAGCTTTCCTTGTGCCCGATCTGGGAGCTCGTCCCGTCGAGCATCGTCACGTGGGCGCCCTGATGATACGCCGCGACTTCGAACGCGGTCCGGGTGCGGGTGGAGGTCTTTTCGAAGATGAGCGCGATGGTCTTGCCAGTCAGACGCTGAACCTCGTGCCCCTCGAGCCGCTCACGCTTGAGGCGAGCCGCGAGGTCGATGAGGCCGCCCCACTGACCGGGCGTGAAGTCGGCCTCTTTGAGGAAAGAACGTCCATAAAGTTCGTGCATAGTGAGGAGTCTAATCGCTGGTGCGAAAAGGCGGCGGATGTGCTCACAAACGAGCCAATCCGCCGCCTCCAAAGGTGGTGTTAAACCGTGGCCGGTGTGGAGTGCGCCGGCCCGTCCGGGTAACCATCGGGGTTGGCTGACTGCCACCGCCACGTGTCCTCACACATGTCCTCGGTGCTCAAGACGGTCTTCCACCCGAGCTCGGCTAGGGCGCGCGCCGGCTCGGCGTAGACCTCGGCGCGATCACCGGGGCGGCGTGGGGAAATTTCCTTGGGCAGCTCGTGCCCGCAGGCCTTCTCGAAGGCAGTGACGAGTTCGAACACCGAGGTGCCCGTTCCTGTGCCGAGGTTCCACACGCGCACGTCCCACGACGCCGTCGTCAACTTCTCGAGCGCTGCCACGTGAGCCTTGGCTAGGTCAACGACGTGGAGGTAGTCGCGGATGCACGAGCCGTCGCGGGTGGGGTAGTCGTCGCCGAAGATGAGGAGCTTGTCCTGGCGCCCGGCCGCGACCTTGGCGATGGCGGGCATGAGATTGTTGGGGATTCCCAGCGGGTTTTCGCCAATGCGGCCGGACTTGTGTGCGCCCACAGGGTTGAAGTAGCGCAGCAGGCCGAGCTTGAATCCGTGGGCGTGGGCGATATCGGTGAGGATGCGTTCGCCGGCGACCTTCGTGTAGCCGTAGGGGGAGAGGGAGTCGAGGTGCTTTTCGTCCTCGAGGAGGGGAAGCTCGACGTCGCCGTAGACGGTGGCTGAGGAGGAGAAGACGATTGTGCGGGTGCCGGCCGCGATCATTGCCCGGGCGAGGGAGAAGGTGGTGTTGAAGTTATTCTCGTAGTAGTCGAGTGGCTTTTCCACCGATTCTCCAACGGCCTTGTACCCGGCGAAGTGGATGACGGCATCGGGGTGAGTCTTTTCGAAGATCTTCCTCGTCAGATCCTGGTCGGTAAGGTCTGCCTTGTACCACTCGAGGGAACGGCCGGTGAGCTCCTCGAGCCGGTCGATGACCGTTTCTTTTGCGTTGGAGAAGTTATCCACGATGATCGGTTCGTGGCCGGCTTCGACCAATTCCACGACTGTGTGCGAACCGATGTAGCCGGCGCCGCCGGCGACTAAAACCTTCATTTTCGCTCCTGATAGGCATGTTCTTGAGATACAAATCCTACTCCGATTGGACACGTCGCGCGGGCGAAGAAAAGGTTTGGCACAATGAAAACATGGAACATGTGGCACTTTGGGGCGGACGCTTTAACGGCGCACCCGCCGACGCTCTGACGGAACTGTCTCGCTCGACTCACTTTGACTGGCGGCTTGCACGTTACGATATCGCCGGATCGCGTGCACACGCGCGCGCCCTCCACGCCGCGGGTTTGCTTGACGACGCCGAACTGGCGGGCATGCTTGACGCCCTGAGGCGCCTTGAAGGCGACGTCGTCTCGGGCCGATTTGCCCCGCGTCCCGACGACGAGGACGTCCACACCGCCCTCGAGCGCGGTGTCTTGGAGCGCGCGGGCGCCCAGCTGGGAGGCAAGCTGCGCGCGGGCCGCTCACGCAACGATCAGATTGCCACGTTGATCCGGATGTATCTGCGCGACCAGTCGCGCATCATTGGCGGCAAACTCTTGGACGTGGCCGGCGCGCTCATGGTCCAGGCCGAGCGCGCGGGGCAGGCCGTGATGCCGGGGCGCACCCACATGCAACATGCCCAGCCCGTGCTCGTTGCCCATCACCTGTTGGCGCACGTGTGGCCGATGTTGCGCGATGTCCAGCGCCTGCGCGATCTTGATTCTCGCCTGGCGGAGAGCCCGTACGGTTCGGGTGCACTGGCAGGCAATACGCTCGGGATGGATCCGCAGACGGTAGCGGAGGATCTGGGCTTTACAAGCTCGGTGTGGAACTCGATCGATGGCACGTCTTCACGCGACCTCGTGGCGGAGTTTTCTTTCGTCATGGCCCAGATCGGCATCGACGTGTCGCGGATCAGTGAAGAGATCATAATCTGGAACACCAAGGAGTTCTCGTTCGTCACCCTGGATGACGCATTCTCTACCGGCTCCTCGATCATGCCGCAGAAGAAGAACCCGGATGTTGCCGAGCTGGCCCGCGGCAAGGCCGGCCGGTTGATCGGGGACCACACGGGCTTGCTCACCATGCTCAAGGGGCTGCCACTCGCCTACGATCGTGACCTTCAGGAAGACAAGGAGCCGGTTTTCGACCAGGTCGACACACTGGACGTTCTCCTCCCGGCCGTCGCCGGAATGATCGAGACGATGATCCTCAACTACGAGCGCATGGCTGAATTGGCCCCGCAGGGCTTCTCACTTGCAACCGATATCGCCGAATGGCTCGTGCGCGAAGGCGTGCCCTTCCGCGAGGCGCACGAGATTTCGGGCGCCTGCGTGGCGGCGTGTGAGGCGGAGAGCATCGAGCTGTGGGATCTCAGCGACGAACAGTTCGCCCAGATCGATCCACGCCTCACCTCCGGCGTCCGCCGCGTGCTGTCCGTTGAAGGCTCCGTCAACGCCCGGGCCGGCCGCGGTGGCACGGCTCCGCAGCGCGTTCGCGAGCAGGCCGAGGAAGCGGCGCGCCACCTGGCGGATCTGCGCGCGTTTACCGCGGCGCTTATCGTCGCCTCCTGACGTGGCGGCCTTCCTCTTCCTTATCAACCCAGCTCTCGCCTACGATACTTAACCGGACTGGGACAGGTGGACGCCCCGCCAGGGCGGGACGCGAATTGATATCGACCTCGGGCAGCTCCTCCAGTAGGCGTCGCTCCCTAGGACAGCGGCGGGAATTCCTCGAGGGAGAAGACCCGTTCGAGGGGCAAATCGAAGAACTTCGCGATTCGTAGCGCCAAGTAAAGGGAGGGGGCGTACTCACCGCGTTCGAGGTAGCCGATGGTCTGATAGTGAACGCCCATGGCGTCGGCGAGTTCGCGCCGGGAAATCCCGCGGTCGGTGCGCAGAAGGGCGATACGGTTAAAGACGACGTCGTCCTTCATTCACATTCCCATCATGGTCTTCATCTTCTGCTGCGCGCGAGCCACTTGCCCAAGACTCACTTTGCGGAAGCTGACTTCGACGAGCTTCCAAGCGACCATCATACCGACGATCAGCCACGCGGTGAGAACGAGCACGGAGGCCAGCACATTTTCGTTGGACCCGATGAAGATCCAACGCGAGACCACGCCCGCGTGGTAGACGGGAAAGACCTGGGAGATTACTTGCACCCAGCCGGGCAGGACCGTGAGCGGGAAAAAGATACCGGAGATAATCAGCAGGCCCGTCAGGGCGAGGACGCCGATGAGGTAGCTCCACAGCGACCTCGTCACTGCTCCAACGATGAAGCCCAGCGGCGCGGCAGCAAGGATCACGAGGAGAAGGAAAGGCACCGCGAGGGCCACTTTCGCCCAGGTCAACTCGAAGGCCGGGATGAAGACGATAGTGGCAATCAAAATGAGTAGCTGGCTCGCAAGGATGATCGCCGACGCCGTCGCCAGCTTTGCCGCCGACCAGATCTTGACCCCATGGGGAAGTGTGCGTACGCGCAGGAGGACGCCCGCGGTGAACTCGTTGTAGACCTCGCTGGCGATCTGTGAGGCCACCAACGTAGACATGCCGACCAGTGAACCGGCGATGAGGAAGTGGCCAGCGCTGACATCGAGGTTCGGTATGTTCCGAGACATCGTGCGGCCCAAGAAGACCCAGAGGGCAGGAACGATGATGAGGTTGAGCGCGGAAGCGCCAAGAAGTTGCGGGCGAATGTCTGCGAGGGCTTGAATGCCAGTCGCCTTCAAGAAATGACTAAATTTCATGGCCATCCTTTCAATTCGAGGCGTGCGTGTGGCCGACGAGCTCGAGGTAGGCATCTTCGAGCGTGGGGCGGGAGATGGTCAGGCCGCTGATGTTGGTCAGATCGAGGCTCGAGACGAAGCCTTCCACGTGGTCGGTTGCGTGAACCCGGCGCTGGCCATCCTCAATCCAGGTCACCTCGGCCGGCCGGAGCAATCGCTCGCGAAGTTCGGAGGCAGTTCCGCAGGCCGCCACGACGCCGTCGTCGATGATGACGATGCGGTTGGAAAGCTTTTCTGCTTCGTTGAGGTCGTGTGTGGTCAGGAGGATGGCAGTGCCATGGTCGGCGGCGTGCGCGATGAGGTCGTGAAGCTGGATTTTGCCGGCGGGGTCCAGGCCCGTGGTGGGTTCGTCGAGGATGAGCAGGTCGGGGGATCCGATGAGCGCGGTCGCGACGTCCGCGCGGCGCCGTTGCCCGCCGGAGAGCTTGCCGAGTTTTGCTTTCTTCTTCTCGGTCAGGCCGACTTCCTCGAGGAGGTCATCGATGTTCTGGGTGGCACGGCCGGTCGCTTTAAACGCTTGCTCGACCCAGGAAAGCTGGTCGATGACTCGCCACTTTGAATGATCGGACCAATGTTGTTGGACAAGGCCAATGCGATCCCAGTTTGTTGCGTTCGGAGGTTGCCCGAAGATCGACACTGACCCCGCGGATGGGGTGTACGTGCCGAGGATGATCTCGAGCAGGGTGGTCTTCCCGGCGCCGTTAGGGCCCAAGATGGTGAGAATCTCACCGGCTCCTAGGCTGAGGCTGACGCCTTTGAGAACGGAATTCTTGTCATAGGCAAAGTGGACGTCGCAGACGCGGAGCATGGAACCTCCTCCAAATGGAAGTAATGGCACGTATGAATATAGTAGACCTACTACATGCAGTCAAGTGTGACGACAGATCTTCGATCTGCGGGCGGGGGCATGCGAGCGCCGTGGGTGGAATTGAGTCGCGGGAAGCTGATAGGGCAAGATTAGTGGTGGTCCGCCGTCGTTGGCGGAGATGCAACAAACGAAAGGGAAAGACGTGGAAGACGTCCTCGATGAACTGCAATGGCGTGGGCTGATCGCCCAGAGCTCGGACTTCGATGAGCTGCGCAAAGCGCTCTCCGACGGGCCGATCACGTTCTATTGCGGCTTCGATCCGACCGCGGCGTCCCTGCACCACGGCCACCTTGTTGCCGTGAAGGTCATGCGTCACCTCCAGATGGCTGGACACAACCCCCTCGTTCTTGTGGGGGGTGCGACCGGCCTGATCGGCGATCCGCGCGCCAAGGGGGAGCGTCAGCTCAACACGAAGGAGGTCGTGGCTGGCTGGGCCGAGTCTTTGCGTGGTCAGCTCGAATCGCTCCTCGATTTTGAGGGCGAGCACGCTGCCACGACCGTCAACAACCTGGACTGGACGAACGAGCTGTCCGCCATTGACTTCCTGCGTGACCTTGGCAAGTACTTCCGCATGGGCACGATGCTCAACAAGGACATCGTCAAGCGCCGCCTCGAATCCGAGGAGGGGTTGTCCTACACCGAGTTCTCCTACCAGATCCTCCAGGCCAACGACTACCTGCAGCTCTACCGTCGTCACGGGTGCACGCTCGAGGTTGGTGGCGACGATCAGTGGGGCAACCTCGTCGGCGGCCTCGACCTGATCCGCAAGACCGAGGGTAAGTCGGTTCACGTGCTGACTAATCCGCTTATCACCAAGGCCGACGGCACCAAATTCGGCAAGACCGAAGGTGGAGCGGTGTGGCTGAATCCTGAGATGCTCAGCCCCTACAAGTTCTACCAGTTCTGGCTGAATACGGCTGATGAGGACGTCATTCGCATGCTGAAGGTCTTCACCTTCCTCTCGCGCGAGCGCATCGAGGAGCTCGAGCAGCTCGTCGCCGAGCGTCCGCAGGCGCGTGAGGCTCAGCGCGTCCTCGCCGAAGAAGTGACGACGTGGGTGCACGGCGCCGAGGCAACCGAGCGCGCCAAGCAGGCCTCGCTCGTCCTGTTTGGCAAGGCCGAACCGTCCGGCCTCGACGAGCAGACGTTGCGCGAGGCTACCGCCGAGTTGCCCTCCGCCAGCGCGAAGATGGGCGACGCCGTCGTTGACGTTCTCGTCTCGCTCGGCTTGGAAAAGGGCGCCGGTGCGGCACGGCGAACCATTGCCGGTGGTGGCCTGTATATCAATAATGTTAAGGTCGACGATCCTGAACGCCTGATCGAGGAGGGCGATGTCTTGCCCGGCTCGCTCGTCCTGCTGCGTAAGGGGAAGAAGAACATGACAGCGGTGCGAGTCTAGATTCGTTCGTCAAAGGCGCCGGGAGAAATCCCGGCGCCTTTTTGTATGCTTGCACAAGTTATGGCTGACCAAAGGTCCTAAAGTTCGGTATACCGAAAGAAATAGTTTATAGTAGCCAAAGCAAGTTAGTACACCCTAATTTTCGAATGGAAGGTAATCATGACCTTAAAACGACTCGTTGCTCTCGCCGCGGCCGGCGCACTCGCCCTCGGCGCCTCCGCCTGCGCGGTGGACGCCGCCAAGAAGCCTGAGGCCAGTAAGGAAGGCAAACTGACCGTCGTCGCCACCACCGGCTACCTCGGCGACGCGATTGCCAACATCGCCCCCGAAGCGGAGCTCACCGTGCTTGTTGGCCCCGGTGGAGACCCGCACACCCAGGAGCTGACCACCTCGGACACGGAAAAGATCGCCAAGGCTGATCTCGTGGTGTGGACCAGCCACGACATGGAGCACAAGATGATGGGCCAGTTCGACAAACTCGGCGAGCGCCAGTTCGCTGCGGGCGAGGCTATTCCCGAGGAGCAGCTCCTGCCCTGGGAAGAAGACGGTAAAATCGAGGGCCACGATCCGCACGTGTGGAACGACCCGATCGCCTGGCAGCTGGTCGTGAGCGCAACCGCCGACAAGCTGGCGAAGGTCGATCCATCTCATGCCCAGACCTACAAGGACAACGCCGCCGCCTACAACTCCAAGATCCAAGCAATCCACGAAGAGGCCAAGACCGCCTTTGCCAAGATTCCGCCGGAGAAGCGTGTGCTTGTGACCGGGCATGACGCGTTCAACTACCTCGGGCGCACCTACGGCCTGGAGATCTACGCGACCGACTTCGTCTCCTCCGAATCTGAGATGTCCCCGGTCCAGGTCCACGAGCTAGCCAAGCTCGTGGCAGAGAAGAAGGTTCCCGTGATCTTCTCCGACAACCTCAAGAACCCCGAGGTTATCAAGCACCTGCAGGAGGCCGTGGCCGCCGCGGGCTGGAAGGTTTCCATTTCGGACAAGGAACTGTTCGCAGACACGTTGGGAACCGAGTCTCCCGTTGACACCTACCCGGGCGCCTTCCGGCACAACGTCGAGGCCATCGTGGCCGCCCTTAGTAACTAGCGGCTCCGAGAGGGGGGGGGGAAGAATGCACAGTTTTGAAACTCATGATCTCACGGCTGGCTATCGCGAACGTGTGGTGCTGCACGAGGCCTCGATGCACATCGATCCTGGTTCGATCATGGCGATCCTGGGCCCGAACGGGGCCGGCAAATCCACGCTGATCAAAACTGCACTCGGGCTCCTTCCCCCTCTCTTCGGCCACGCCACCTTCTTCGGGCAAACACTGGCCGAGCAACGCCGACGGGTGGGCTATATGTCGCAGGTTGCCGACGTCGACTGGGATTTTCCCGCCACTGTCGCCGACGTCGTCCTCATGGGGACGTACGGACGCCTTGGGTGGTTGCGACGCCCGGGGAAAGCAGAGCGCGAGCTCGCGCGCCGCGCGATGGAGCGGCTAGGCATCGCCAAGCTCGCGGGCCAGCACATCTCGGAGCTGTCGGGCGGGCAGAAGCAGCGGACTTTCTTGGCGCGCACGCTGGCCAGCGATCCCGATCTTCTGCTGCTCGATGAGCCCTTCGCCGGCGTCGACATAGCCTCTGGTAGGGCCATCATGGATGTGCTGCGGGACCTCGCTAGCGAGGGCCGGGCGATCGGGATCGTCCACCACGACCTGTCGACGGTCGCGGAGTTTTGCACGCACGCTACGCTACTGCGCGAGGGGCGCGTCGTCGCGAGCGGGCCACTCGAAGAGGCGTTTACTCCCAGCCTGATCAATCGTGCATACGGGCTCGACCAGGTGGGGGTGGGGAGATGATTTCTCTCGCCGAATTTTTTGGAACGTACGCCTTCCGCACCACGGCGATCGGCACGTTCCTCATTGGAGCCCTCGCTGGGGCGCTCGGATCAATTCTCTATCTGCGCAAACAGTCTCTCGCCTCCGATGTCGTGGGTCACTCCGCCATTTTCGGCGTTGTGACGGCATTCGTGATCGCGAGCCTCCTGGGGGCTGACGGCCGGTCAATTGTTACCTTGACGATCGGTGCCACCGCCGCCTCCGTTCTCTCCCTCCTTCTGACGAACCTGATCGCCCAGCACTCGCGCGTCGGCATCGACGCGGCGATGGCCGTATCCATGGCGATCTTCTACGGCGGGGGAATGGTAGGTTTACGCCTCATCAACCATTCGAGTCTGCCCAATCGAGGCGGAATCGACTCATACATGTTCGGAAACGCCGGCACGATGCGCCAGGTTGACGTCATCTCTATCGCCGCTTTCGGCGCGCTCGCCCTCGTGGTCTTGGCACTCTTTTGGAAAGAAATCGGCCTGTACTGTTTCGATCCGGTTGCGGCCCATATCCAAGGGTTTTCCCCGAAAGTCGTTGACGCGATCTCAATTGTGACGACGACGGTCGCGATCGTCATCGGCATTAAGGCCGTGGGCATGATCCTCATGGTCGCCTTCGCCATCATGCCCCCGGCAGCTGCGCGTCAGTGGACGACGTCGATGCGCGGCCTCGTCGTGGGGGCCGGAGCCATCGGGGGAGTCTCGGGGATGGCCGGCGCCTACCTATCAATCTCTGCTGGCCGCGTGCCGACCGGCCCCGTCGTCGTTCTCATCCTCTTCACGGTTTTCCTTGTGTCAATTCTTGCCTCGCCGCGGCGTTCGATTCTGAGCCACAGGCGCGGACGCCGTCGTTGTCTTGAAACGAAGGCGGTCTCAGCATGAGCTTTATTCTCTCGGTGATGTTGCTAGCGGTGGTGACGTCAGTGGTGTGCTCGCTGCCTGGCGTCTTCCTCGTGTTGCGACGACAATCGATGCTGGTGGACGCGCTGTCGCACGCGGTGCTCCCAGGGATCGTGCTGGGTGCCTTGATCTCGGGCTCCACTCATTCTCCTGTGATGACGGTGATTGCTACCCTGTGTGGTCTTCTCATCGTCATCGGGGCAGATAGACTCAAGCGCACCGGACTCTTGGCGGGCGACGCAAATCAGGGCGTCATCTATCCTGCGCTCTTTGCCCTCGGGGTGTTGCTTCTGTCCACGCAGCTGTCGGGCGTTCACATCTGCGCCGATACTGTCCTCGTTGGCGATCTCAACCTGATGGCGCTTGAGACAGAACACCTCATCGTTGGGGGCTTTGACATCGGCCCGCGCATGATGTGGGTATTGATCAGTGTCGGCGCCTTAAACGCGGCCTTCATCGTGGTGGCCTACAGGGTGCTGCAGGCCACCACCTTCGATAAGAGCTTTGCGGCCGTTTCCGGTATGCCCGTGAAGATCGTCGATACCGTGTTCATGGTGCTCATCGCGCTGACTGTCGTCACGGCTTTCAATGTGGCTGGCGCAATCCTCGTCATTACGCTGATGGTGGTTCCGGCCGCGACAGCTGTGCTGATCGCAGGCACGCTTCCCGCCTTGATCGGGCAGACAATAGGCATTTCGGTGTTTTCTGGGCTTGTTGGCTTTCTCGTCGCCTGGCAGGGCGATCTTGCGACGACGCCGATGATGGCCTTTGTTGACGGCGTCATGTTCTGCCTGGTCTTGCTTGCATCTCGTATGTTGCCGAGGCGTCTTGCTCGAGACGCTGGCTGATGGGCTCACGGCGGCGAGGTGTTCGGCCGGGCTGCTCGGCTGGAACCCGTTGCGCTCGCGCCGGCGTGAAGGTGCGTCGCTACAGGCAAAAGCGGCGTCAAATTTCGGTGTTTGTGGTTGTGATCAGGGGCACTGTGGGTTGGTTTGACGTGGGTGGGGTGGGTGTATAGAGTGTTTACCTGTTGCCGGGTTGTGCAGCGGATTCCGATGGTGTTGTTGTTGGGGTTTGTTGTGTGGTTTCGGTGCCCTTGAGGGGGTCTGGCAAAGGTTTTTTTGTTGGGTTTTCTTGTGTGGGTGTGTTGTTTGATATCTCAATAGTGTGTCAGCTTTTTATGTTGTATTTTTTTGCTGGCTCTTCCATTTTTTGTGGTGGGGTTGGTTTTTTGCTGTGACTGGCCTTTTGGTTGGTTGTGGTTTTTGTTTGCCAGTTTTCTGGTTTTGTTGAGCTTGTTTTTCTTGCTTTTCATATGGATTGGGCTGGCCCTGTTTGTTGGGGTTGGTTTTGTTTTTTGTGGAGAGTTTGATCCTGGCTCAGGACGAACGCTGGCGGCGTGCTTAACACATGCAAGTCGAACGATGAAGCCTTTGCTTTTGCTTGGGTGGATTAGTGGCGAACGGGTGAGTAATACGTGAGTAACCTGCCCTTGTCTTTGGGATAAGCCTGGGAAACTGGGTCTAATACCGGATATTCTGCTTCTGCCGCATGGTGGGGGTTGGAAAGATTTTTTGGATGGGGATGGGCTCACGGCCTATCAGCTTGTTGGTGGGGTGATGGCCTACCAAGGCGTCGACGGGTAGCCGGCCTGAGAGGGTGACCGGCCACATTGGGACTGAGATACGGCCCAGACTCCTACGGGAGGCAGCAGTGGGGAATATTGCACAATGGACGCAAGTCTGATGCAGCGACGCCGCGTGGGGGATGAAGGCTTTCGGGTTGTAAACTCCTTTCAGTACAGAAGAAGCGATGAGTGACGGTATGTGCAGAAGAAGCGCCGGCTAACTACGTGCCAGCAGCCGCGGTAATACGTAGGGCGCGAGCGTTGTCCGGAATTATTGGGCGTAAAGAGCTCGTAGGCGGTTTGTTGCGCCTGCTGTGAAAGTCCGGGGCTTAACTTCGGGGTTGCAGTGGGTACGGGCAGACTAGAGTGTGGTAGGGGTAATTGGAATTCCTGGTGTAGCGGTGGAATGCGCAGATATCAGGAGGAACACCGATGGCGAAGGCAGGTTACTGGGCCACCACTGACGCTGAGGAGCGAAAGCGTGGGTAGCGAACAGGATTAGATACCCTGGTAGTCCACGCCGTAAACGTTGGGCACTAGGTGTGGGGCCTTTTCCACGGGTTCTGCGCCGTAGCTAACGCATTAAGTGCCCCGCCTGGGGAGTACGGCCGCAAGGCTAAAACTCAAAGGAATTGACGGGGGCCCGCACAAGCGGCGGAGCATGCGGATTAATTCGATGCAACGCGAAGAACCTTACCAAGGCTTGACATACACTGCGATGTGCCAGAGATGGTGCAGCCTTCGGGGTGGTGTACAGGTGGTGCATGGTTGTCGTCAGCTCGTGTCGTGAGATGTTGGGTTAAGTCCCGCAACGAGCGCAACCCTTGTCCTGTGTTGCCAGCACTTTGGGTGGGGACTCACGGGAGACTGCCGGGGTTAACTCGGAGGAAGGTGGGGATGACGTCAAATCATCATGCCCCTTATGTCTTGGGCTTCACGCATGCTACAATGGCCGGTACAGAGGGTTGCGAGCCTGCAAGGGTGAGCTAATCCCTTAAAGCTGGTCTCAGTTCGGATTGGGGTCTGCAACTCGACCCCATGAAGTCGGAGTCGCTAGTAATCGCAGATCAGCAACGCTGCGGTGAATACGTTCTCGGGCCTTGTACACACCGCCCGTCACGTCACGAAAGTTGGTAACACCCGAAGCCCGTGGCCTAACCTTTTTGGGGGGAGCGGTCGAAGGTGGGACTGGCGATTGGGACGAAGTCGTAACAAGGTAGCCGTACCGGAAGGTGCGGCTGGATCACCTCCTTTCTAGGGAGCCCTGGTGTGATGGTCACTGTTTGTTGGTGGTTGTCGTTTTTTGTTGGGGTTTTTAGTGGTGTGCAATGTGGGGAGCTGGCATGCTGTTGGGGTGTGGGGTAACACCTGTGCTGCCTGTGCGTGGGCCTGCTTGTGTGGGTTTGTGTGTGGTGTTGGTGTGGTGGTTGAGAATTGTATAGTGGATGCGAGCATCTTTTGGTTTTTGTAAGTGTTTTAGGGCGTTCGGTGGATGCCTTGGTACACGGAGCCGATGAAGGACGTTGTAGCCTGCGATAAGCCTCGGGGAGTTGGCATACGAGCTGTGATCCGAGGGTGTCCGAATGGGGGAACCTGCCTGGAGTTGTTTCTGGGTACCGTCATCTGAATGTATAGGGTGATTGGGGGTAACGCGGGGAAGTGAAACATCTTAGTACCCGTAGGAAGAGATATTCTGTGAGTAGTGGCGAGCGAAAGCGGATGAGGTTAAACCGGGTGTGTGTGATAGCCGTCGGGCGTTGCATATTCGGGGTTGTGGGGCCTGCAGTGATTCCCTCCGACGGGGGGTCGAGGAGTGATAAAGGTGGCAGATAGGTGAATCAGTTGGGAAGCTGGACCGTAGACCGTGATAGTCGGGTAGTTGAAATCTGTTGCTCTTCTTTGTGGTGTTCCCGAGTAGCACGGGGCTCGTGAAATCTCGTGTGAATCTGCACAGACCACTGTGTAAACCTAAATACTTCGTGTGACCGATAGTGAATGAGTACCGTGAGGGAATGGTGAAAAGTACCCCGGGAGGGGAGTGAAATAGTACCTGAAACCGGACGCTTACAATCCGTCAGAGCCCTTTTTGGTGGGGGTGATGGCGTGCCTTTTGAAGAATGAGCCTGCGAGTTAGGATGTGTGGCGAGGTTAACCCGTGTGGGGTAGCCGTAGCGAAAGCGAGTCTGAATAGGGCGGTTTGAGTTGCATGTTCTAGACCCGAAGCGAAGTGATCTAGCCATGGGCAGGGTGAAGCACGTGTAAGAGCGTGTGGAGGCCCGAACCCACTTCAGTTGAAAATGGAGGGGATGACCTGTGGTTAGGGGTGAAAGGCCAATCAAACTTCGTGATAGCTGGTTCTCCCCGAAATGCATTTAGGTGCAGCGTTGCGTGTGCTTGCTGGTGGTAGAGCGACTGGATGGTCGATGGCCCTTATACCGGGTACTGAGATCAGCCAAACTCCGAATGCTGGTTTAAGTTGAGCGTGGCAGTGAGACTGCGGGGGATAAGCTCCGTAGTCGAGAGGGAAACAGCCCAGATCATCGGTTAAGGCCCCTAAGGGTGTGCTAAGTGGGAAAGGATGTGGAGTTGCTGTGACAACCAGGAGGTTGGCTTAGAAGCAGCCATCCTTGAAAGAGTGCGTAATAGCTCACTGGTCAAGTGATTCCGCGCCGACAATGTAGCGGGGCTAAGTACACCGCCGAAACCGTGGCAACAAGTTTTTGTTGGGTAGGGGAGCGTCGTGCTCGAGATGAAGCTGCCGGGTGACCGTGTGGTGGATTGGGTGCGAGTGAGAATGCAGGCATGAGTAGCGAATGACGGGTGAGAATCCCGTCCTCCGAATGACTAAGGGTTCCAGGGCCAGGTTCTTCCGCCCTGGGTTAGTCGGGTCCTAAGGCGAGGCCGACAGGCGTAGTCGATGGGCAACCAGTTGTTATTCTGGTACCGGCGAAGGACCGTCCATGCTGAAGCGGGGGATACTAACCATCCTTGCTTGCTGTTGTACCCTTTCGGGGGTTGATGGTAAGTGAGCGTGGGACCTGATCTTGTGGTAGGCAAGCGTGTTAACAGGGGTGACGCAGAGTGGTAGCTTCCGCGTGGCTAATGGCTTGCCACGTTTAACAGCGCAGCTCGTTCCTTAGGTAAATCCGGGGAACATGGTGAGTGAGGCTGGATGATGAGACCGTGTGGTCGAAGTAGAGTGATCCTGTGCTGCCGAGAAAAGCCTCGACGTGAGGTCCAAGCCGCCCGTACCCTAAACCGACACAGGTAGTCGAGTAGAGTATACTAAGGAGTTCGAGTGAATCGTGGTTAAGGAACTCGGCAAAATGCCCCCGTAACTTCGGGAGAAGGGGGGCCTGATCCTTGAAGCACCTTGCGTGCTAGGGGTGATGGCCGCAGAAACCAGGGAGAAGCGACTGTTTATCAAAAACACAGGTCCGTGCGAACACGTAAGTGGATGTATACGGACTGACGCCTGCCCGGTGCTGGAAGGTTAAGAGGATCGGTTAGCCACCTTGTGTGGCGAAGCTGAGAATTTAAGCCCCAGTAAACGGCGGTGGTAACTATAACCATCCTAAGGTAGCGAAATTCCTTGTCGGGTAAGTTCCGACCTGCACGAATGGCGTAACGACTTCTCCACTGTCTCAACCGCGAACTCGGTGAAATTGCATTACGAGTAAAGATGCTCGTTACGCGCAGCAGGACGGAAAGACCCCGGGACCTTTACTATAGCTTGGTATTGGTGTTTGGTACGGTTTGTGTAGGATAGGTGGGAGACTGTGAAGCCGTGACGCTAGTTATGGTGGAGTCATTGTTGAAATACCACTCTGATCGTGCTGGATGTCTAACCTCGGACCATGATCTGGTTCAGGGACAGTGCCTGGTGGGTAGTTTAACTGGGGCGGTTGCCTCCTAAAATGTAACGGAGGCGCTCAAAGGTTCCCTCAGCCTGGTTGGTAATCAGGTGTCGAGTGTAAGTGCACAAGGGAGCTTGACTGCGAGACTGACAAGTCGAGCAGGTACGAAAGTAGGAACTAGTGATCCGGCGGTGGCTTGTGGAAGCGCCGTCGCTCAACGGATAAAAGGTACCCCGGGGATAACAGGCTGATCCTGCCCAAGAGTTCATATCGACGGCATGGTTTGGCACCTCGATGTCGGCTCGTCGCATCCTGGGGCTGGAGTAGGTCCCAAGGGTTGGGCTGTTCGCCCATTAAAGCGGTACGCGAGCTGGGTTCAGAACGTCGTGAGACAGTTCGGTCCCTATCCGCTGCGCGCGTTGGAAACGTGAGAAGGGCTGTCCCTAGTACGAGAGGACCGGGACGGACGAACCTCTGGTGTGCCAGTTGTACCGCCAGGTGCATGGCTGGTTGGCTACGTTCGGAAAGGATAACCGCTGAAAGCATCTAAGCGGGAAGCCTGCTTCAAGATAACGTTTCCCGAACACCCTTGGGTGTTGAGAGGTCCCCTATAGACCATGGGGTTGATAGGCCAGACGTGGAAGCACTGTAAAGTGTGGAGCTGACTGGTACTAATGGGCCGACCACTTAAAAAACCAGACAACAAAAATTTTCGTATCCACTATACAATTCTGGACCACCACCCCATCCCTTGGTGGCAGAGACAAATTGAATAAAAATTGGTCCCCAAATGTTTTGACGGTGGCCATAGCGGTGGGGAAACGCCCGGTCCCATTCCGAACCCGGAAGCTAAGCCCACCAGCGCCGATGGTACTGCACTCGCGAGGGTGTGGGAGAGTAGGACACCGCCGTCAACCAAACCCTTTTTGAGCCCTGACCCAACAGTCAGGGCTCAAAACATTTCAGGCACAACCACGCGCACACTCGGCCCTTCTAACGTCGAGGCGACAATATCAATCCCGACCTCGGAAAATATACTCAAATGTGAGGCTACTCAATGGTACTTGCCGGCGATGATCGTGTCGCGCGTCTCTCACTAACTTCGAGCCTTTAACTGTTCGCTTTCGGGTAGTGTTGGGTACGTTGAATTACGCCTATCGTGGCGTTGCTGCTTGAAAACTTAAACCGTGAGGAACTTATGTCTGAGAACGAAAAGTACGATAACTCGGAAGGCCGCGCAAGGCGTTCCTCCGGCTGGAACTCGGCTTCTGACCGCTTCGGCAGCCGCCGCGGCAACTGGGACCGTGATCGCAACGGTCGCGATGATCGTCGTGGTGGTTGGAATCGCGATGGGCAGGGCCGCTGGGACCGTGACCGTAACGACCGTAATGAGCGTGGCGGCTGGGACCGTGACCGTAACGACCGTAATGAGCGTGGCGGCTGGGAACGTAACCGTAATGATCGCAATGATCGCCGTGAGGGCTGGGGCCGTGACGAGCGTCGTGATGGCCGCCGCGGCAACTGGGACCGTGATCGCAACGGTCGCGATGATCGTCGTGGTGGTTGGAATCGCGATGGGCAGGGCCGCTGGGACCGTGACTGTAACGACCGTAATGAGCGTGGCGGCTGGGAACGTGATGACCGCCGTGAGCGCCCTGAGCGGGATAGCGAGCAGCTCCGCGACAATGGTCGCCACCTCGAGATCCCGGATTCGATTTCCGGAGATTCCCTAGACAAGGGCGCCCGCCAGCAGCTTCGTTCGCTGAATAAGGACAACGCTGATCGCGTGGCACGCCACCTTGTCTATGCAGGTGAGATGCTTGAGATCGATCCGGAGGTCGCTTACGACCATGCCCGTGCGGCCTACCAGAGCGCGGCCCGCATCGACGTGGTTCGCGAAGCACTTGGTCTGACGGCTTACGCAACTGGCCGCTACTCGGAGGCCCTGCGCGAACTTCGCACCTATCGTCGGATGAGCGACGATTACACGCACGTGCCGCTTGAGGCAGATTCTGAGCGTGGGCTTGGTCGTCCGGAGAAGGCGCTGCGCTTCATCGAGGGCATTCCGCTCCAGCGGCTGTCTGCCGAGGCTCAGATCGAACTGGCGCTTGTCACGTCGGGTGCGCGCGCGGAGACGGGCGACTCCGAGCGAGGTCTGTCCGTTCTCGAAAAGATCAAGGTCGACAATCTTCCCCAAGAGCTCGCTGCGCGCGTGCAGCTGATCAAAGCGGACCGGCTTGAGGAACTCGGCCGTCAGGACGAGGCCGAGGAGCTTCGTCAGACGTGGGCTTCGGTCTATGAAGGTGAAGGCGGCGACATTATGGTCGACCTCGAGGACGTCCTCGATGACCTTGACGATCCGGCCGACGTCGCCGAAGGCGCGGCCGAGCCCGCTGACGACGATTTCGAGGACGATCTCGATGATGAACTCGCCGCGGATTTTGACGAGGAGTTCGGGGAGGACGAGCTGGACATTGAACTCGATGACGCCGCGGAGGCAGACGAGGACGAGCTGGACGTTGATGAGCTTGATGAGGCTGACGACCTTGATGAAACTAACGCACTTGACGAGGAAGAAGACGAGTCTCTCCTTGACGATGAGTCTGACGAGGAGAGCTTCTTCCAGGGCGAGTTTAATTTCATGACCGACGATGAGATCGAGGCGGCGCTTGAGGCCGACCAAGACCTCGACCTGAACGATGGTGAGGACGAGGAGTAACGCATGAGCCTCGGTACGTGTGATCGGGCGCTGAGTGCGCAATTCGACTACTTGCTGCTGGATCTCGATGGAGTGTGCTACCGCGGGTCCGCCCCGATTGAGAATGCCTCGGAGGGACTGGCGCAAGCACGCAGTCAGGGCATTGGCGCGGCATATATTACGAACAATTCGATGGCTTCGCCGCCACATGTGGCCGCGAAGCTGAAGGCCGTTGGCATCGATGCGTTACCCGAAGAGATTTACACGAGTTCACGTACCGGGGTTGCTCAGCTCCTCGAACACGTTCCGGCGGGGGCAAAGGTTTTGCCGCTCGGCACCGAGGGCCTCTTCTATGAGCTTGAGAGGGCAGACGTGGTGGTCGTGTCGTCGGCTGACGATCGGCCTGACGCAGTTCTCCAGGGGCTTTCAAAGGACCTGTCGTGGGCCGAACTGTCGGAGGCTGCGCTCGCCATTCGGGCAGGTGCGCTCTACGTCGCGACCAACCTTGATGCGACGCTTCCGCTCGAACGCGGCCAGCACCTCGGGTGCGGTTCGATGGTCGCAGCCGTCGTGCATGCGACCGGCGTTGAGCCGCTAAGCTCGGGCAAGCCCGCTCCCGACATGTATCGTCTGGCGATGAAGGAGACGGGTGCGCAACGCCCACTGTGCGTGGGCGACCGGCTGAACACGGATATCGCCGGCGCTAATGCCGCGGCGCTGCCGTCTTTCCACGTGCTCACGGGTGTGAGCCAGGCGCGTGACATCATGCTCGCATCTGTTAACGAGCGTCCGACCTTCTTAGGCATCGATATGCTCGATATCAACCGGCCCGCCCCGGCCATCGTCCGCGGTGGTGACGAATTCGTGTGCGGCGAGCGGAGGGCGAGTATCGACGTCGTCGACCAGCAGCTGATCCTCGACGGAAATGCGGCGGTTGAGGCTGACCTCGATGGCTATCGGGCGTTGGTGGCAGCGGTCTGGAGCGCTATCGACGACGGCGTGCGCCGAGAGGACTTGGCCTGGCTCCCGAACCTGAAGGTGGTTCGATAGATGACGACGCCCAAGCCCGGTCAGGTGCGGATCAACGTCTCCCAAGCCTTGGAAACGCTGGGGGAAAAGCCCCGCGATGAGCAGATCACGCAGCTGGAGAAGATCCACCAGGAGCTGACAACGCGGCTGAATCGAGCGCAGGCATAAATGGCGAGGCTCATTCGTGTCGACGCCGAACTTGTGCGGCGTCGTCTCGCACGCTCGCGTGGCGAGGCGGGAGATTTGATTCATGCGGGTCGGGTGCTGCTTGACGGGATAGCCGTCACGAAGCCCGCGCGTCAGATGGATCCTGCCCAGGCGCTCCTCGTGACGGAGGGTGAGAGGGACGACTACGCCTCCCGCGGCGCACACAAGCTCATCGGCGCCTTGGATTATCTGGGTGATCGTGCGCCCGTGATTAAGGGCGTGCGTGCCCTCGACGCCGGGGCCTCGACGGGCGGTTTTACCGACGTCCTTCTTCGGCGTGGCGCGAAGGAGGTGCTCGCCGTCGACGTTGGCTACGGTCAGCTCGCCTGGAGGCTGCGAGAGGATCCGCGCGTGATCGTCATGGAGCGCACCAACGTTCGTACGCTCGAACCGAAGGACGTGGCGCCGGCGCCGGACCTCGTGGTTGGGGATCTGTCGTTTATTTCGCTCACGTTGGTCATACCGGCCCTTGCGCGGTGTGCGAGTGCCAGCGCCGATTTTCTGCTCATGGTCAAGCCGCAGTTCGAGATCGGCAAGGATCGGCTGGGCGCGGGCGGCGTCGTTCGAGATCCTGCCCAGCACGTGGAGACGGTTCTTAAAGTTGCGCAGTCGGCCCGGCGCGAGGGGTTAGCGATCCAGGCGGTGGCTCCCTCGCCGTTGCCAGGTCCAGCTGGAAATGTGGAATACTTTTTGCACATGTTGGCTGGCGGCGTGGATCTCGGGGATAATCTCGAACAGGCCGTGGAAAAAGCGGTAGCGTCAGGACCGGCAGGTTCGGCACACTAGGAGGGGCATTGACCGTTCGCGTTGGAATCGTGACCCACGATCAGCGCCTGGATGCGGCACACGATGCCCGGGTGGCTCGTGATCGCCTCGTCGACGCCGGGGCGCAGGCATTCTGGGTAGATGAGGAACCAGATCAGCTGGCCTGCGCCGATCTTCTCCTTGTCGTTGGTGGTGACGGCACGATCTTGCGTGCCGCTGAGCTCGCCAGGCCCTTCGAGACGCCCATTTTGGGTATCAACTTCGGTCACGTCGGCTTTCTTGCCGAGGAGGACCCGTCGGAGTTCGCGCAGGTCGTTCGCGCTATCGTGCGCAAGGAATGGACGGTGGACACTCGCCTGACGATTGACGTGACGGTGACGTACCCGGACGGCCACACGGCCAGCGACTGGGCTCTGAACGAGGCCTCGGTCGAAAAGGGGCCCAACGCGCGCATGATCGAAGCGAACATCGGCGTGGACGGCCTGGGCTTGTCCTCCTTTAAGGCGGACGCCGTTGTGCTGTCGACGCCCACGGGTTCGACTGCCTACAGCTTCTCCGCGGGCGGGCCGATTGTGTGGCCCGATGTGCAGGCTTTGCTCCTGACGCCGATTGCCGCTCACGCGCTCTTTGCTCGGCCACTGGTTGTCTCGAAGGACTCCACGCTTGAGGTGCGCCTGCGCTCGGATAACGCGGTTGTGTGGTTCGACGGCCGCCGCACACTCGAGGCGCCCGAGGGTTCCTTCATTACGGCGGTCAAGGGCGAGCACCCGGTCCGGCTGGCGCGTTTGAACGATTCGCCCTTCTCTGGCCGCCTCGTGCGCAAGTTCCATTTGCCAGTCGACGGCTGGCGTCAGCCGAAGGATCCAGCGTGATTGATGAACTGCGTATTTCCCAGCTCGGAGTCATCGAGTCGGCAAACCTGAACTTGTCGAACGGCATGACGGCCATTACGGGTGAGACCGGCGCGGGCAAAACGATGGCGTTGACCTCCCTGTCCCTGCTCATGGGGGCAAAGGCAGACCCGAGCCGTGTGCGGGCGGGCGCCGAGAAGGCCACCGTCGAGGCGACGTTCGTGGTGTCCGCCGAGTCGCCGGTCGTGTCGATCGTGGAAAACGCCGGTGGCACCGTGGATATGGAGGGCGATCAGGCCGCCATCATCGTTGCTCGGCATGTTCCGGCCCGCGGACGCTCGCGTGCCTACGTCGGCGGACAGACGGTCCCGATGGCGGTGCTTGAAGAGATCGCCCAGCATCTTGTGACCGTCCACGGACAGACCGACCAGCTTAAGCTCCGCTCGGAGGCGCAGCAGCGCGCGGCACTCGATGCGTTTGGCGGTCCGCCACTCATGGAGGCACGCGAGGCCTACGATCGGGCCTGGGCAAACCTGCGCCAGGCGCAGGCGACGCTCGAGGAGTTCCGCGCGGGCATGCGTCAGGCCGCCTCGGAACGGCTCGCGCTGGAGGCGCTTGTCAAGCGTGTCGACGCCGTCGAGCCGCAGGCTGGTGAGGAAGACGAGTTAAAGGCTCGGGCGATGGTTCTCGAACACGTGGAAGATCTTCGCGTTGCGATGGCAAGTTCGATGAGTGTGCTCAGTGGCGAGGATGACGGGGGAGTGTTGGGCGCCATTGACACGGCGGCGCAGATGCTCGCCCAGGTGTGCGACGCCGACACGGAACTCGGCGATCTTTCTCAGCAACTCCACGACGTATCAATCGTCGCCTCCGACGTCGTCAACGTACTGGGCTTGAAGCTTGCCGCGCTCGAGGCCGATCCCGAAGAGTTGAACGAGATTCACGCCAGGCGTGCGGAGCTGCGTTCGCTTCAGCGCGACTTGGGGATGTCCATCGAGGAGATTCTTGACCAGCGGGCCTCGGCAGATGCGAAGCTACGTTCGTTGGCGGCACCTGAGGAGCACCTTGCCGAGCTCGAGGAGAAGGTGAAGGAGGCCCATCGTTCTGTCATGGACTACGGCCGCCGGCTCCGCACGCAACGCCGCAAGGCGGGCGAAAAACTTGGGGCGTTGGTGAGTGAGGAATTGCATGGCCTGGCCATGAAAGACGCCACATTTAGCGTCGCCATCGAGCCGACTGACGGCCCGACCCGCCACGGTCTCGACGAGGTGACCTTCCTGCTTGCCGCCCATCGTGGCACGCCCGCACTGCCGCTGTCGTCGACGGCCTCAGGCGGTGAAATATCGCGCATCATGCTCGCGCTCGAGAGCGCGCTGAATGCCAACCCGATGCCCGATCACACCTTCATCTTTGACGAGGTGGACGCGGGAATCGGCGGAAAGACGGCGCTTTCGGTCGGTCAGCGGCTTGCACGGGTCGGCAAGGCTAGCCAGGTATTGACGGTGACCCACCTCGCCCAGGTGGCGGCCTACGCCGACCACCACGTCGTCGTCACGAAGAAGACAGATGGGTCGGCGACGTCGACCGATGTGGTGGTCATCGACGGGGAGGAGCGGGTCGAGGAGCTGGCCCGCATGCTCTCGGGCCACGCCGAATCGGCTGCGGCGCGCACCCATGCGGCTGAATTACTTTCCACTGCCGTTGTGCCATGATAAAAGAATGAAGTTTAAGCGCCGACACCGCGATGTAGAAGTCGACACGGGTGAGCTCGCTGGCATTGCCCGCGTCGATTCGCGCACGAAGAATCTCGTCAAGAGGCTTAACCCCGGCGAGCTCGCCGTCATCGACCATGAGGACATCGATCGCGTCGCTGCCGAAAGCCTTGTCGAGGCTCGGCCCGCCGCCGTGCTCAACGCGGCCAAATCGACGTCGGGAAGATATCCCAATATGGGCCCGCAGATTCTTCACGACGCCGGAATCCCCGTGATCGACAACCTCGGCTCGGGAATTATGGACATTCGTGATGGCCACACGTTGAAGATTACGGCCGACGGCGAGGTCTATCGCGGGCTGACGCTGATCAGTCAGGGCGACTATCAGACGGCCGAGTCAATCGAGCAGAATCTCGAGGCGGCCAAGGCGGGCATGACGGTCCAGCTCAAAGCTTTCGCCAACAACACGATGGAGTACCTCGACAAGGAGCAGGAGCTCATCCTCGACGGTGCGGGATTGCCAGCCGTGCGTACAGTTTTCGAGGGCCGTCACGTGCTGATCGTGGTGCGCGGCCATGACTACAAGGAAGACCTGCAGACACTTCGCCCCTATATTCGCGAATACCGCCCGGTGATTGTTGGCGTAGACGGGGGAGCCGACGCGGTCCTAGAGGCGGGCTACAAGCTCGACATGATTATTGGCGATATGGATTCGGTCTCGGATGAGGCGCTTCGGTCGGGCGCGGAGGTCGTGGTGCACGCCTACCGCGACGGCAACGCGCCCGGACAAAAGCGGCTCGAAGATCTGGGCGTTGAGCACAGTATTTTCCCCGCTGCGGGCACCTCGGAGGACATCGCGATGTTGCTGGCGGACGGCAAGGGCGCCAACATGATCGTCGCGGTGGGGACCCATTCAAATCTCATGGACTTCCTCGACAAGGGACGCCGTGGCATGGCCTCGACGTTCCTCACTCGCTTGCAGGTCGGCTCCAAGCTCGTTGACGCCAGAGGAGTATCGCGCCTGTATCGTTCGCGGATTTCCAACTGGCAGATTGCCTTCTTGCTGATCGCGGGCGTGGCGTGTGTGATGGCTGCCGTGTCGGCAACCGAGGTCGGGCGCATTACGTTCGATTTGATCAACGTGTGGTGGTCGGACTTGATCATCTGGATTAAGAATCTATTTTAGGGTGTCATTGTGGTTGATTTTAGGTATCACTTAGTCTCACTCATCTCGGTCTTCTTCGCGCTGGCCATTGGTATCATCTTGGGTGCCGGACCCCTGCAGAACTCGATCGGGAACGTGCTTCAGGGCCAGGTTGCCGATCTGCGCGTCACCAATGAGCAGTTGAAGGCGGACAAATCTTCCCTGGCGCATGTGACCAATTCGCAGAGCCAGGCGTTTAACGAGCTTGCCCCGAGCCTCGTCAACGGAAAGCTGGATGGGCGCCGGGTGGCGCTCGTGGTGCTTCCGGGTGTGCCGCAGGCACAGGTCAGCGACGTGCGCGCGAAGCTCGAGCTGGCGGGTGCGACGATGACGGGCCAGGCGACCGTGACGGATGCGTGGACGCTGGCGAGCCAGACATCCTTCCGTTCGACGTTTGCCGACCAGATTCGAACCTATGTTCCTGGGGTGGCTAATAATGCCGACACGAACACGATTCTTGCCGGGGCACTCAACGCGATTACCCGCGAGGGCGTGACGAAGCATGGCACGTTGGCTGGCCTGATGACCGGCACCGATACTCCAATGCTGGCAGTGGACGCCATGAAGGATCCGGCGGATGTGGTAATTGCGCTCGCAGCCGACATCGACCCGTCGAAGAATGCCACCAAGGATGCCGACGCCGTGGCGCAGCAGCAGTACACGTCCGAGACCTTGACCGCGCTCGTTTCCGAGATCGCGGCGCGTGGCCCGGCGGTTGCGGTGGGTGCGGCCAACTCGGATGGCGACGTCGTCCGCGCGCTTCGTGACGGCGGGGTCCGAATCTCTACCGCCGATTCCCCTGAACTCGTCATCGGCCAGATCAACGTGGCCATTGCTGCCGCCTCCGCGCTGAACAACGCGGTGATCCATCTGGGGATTGACAGCGGAGCACAAAGTGTGCTTGGCACGCTCGAGCTATCGCCGGTTGCCACCGAGGGTGCGACGGAGGCGCCGGCGGACGGTGCCACCGCGGCCGCAACAGAGCCCCCGGCGGACGGCGAGGCCACGCCGAGCGAGGAGACCACTGAATGATCTCGGCTGTGGGCGCGATTGCCGGCGAGGTGCTCACCCGGCATCTGCTTTCAGAGGTGAAGATCAGCGGTTGGACCCGGACCAACTATTCGGGCCAGCCGGTGTCCCTGACCGGCGGTGTCGAGGCCGCAGCTGGCCTGGTGTTTGGCAACCTGCTTCACGCCCGTTGTGCCGGGACGGATGCCCCCGGGCTTGCGAGGGCGATGGCAGCCGTCGTCGCGAGTGTGTCTGCCGCCGCGGCTGGCTACGTCGATGACCACCTCGAGGACCGTTTTCCTGCCCGCGGCAAAGGCTACGCGGGCCACTTGGGCGCGCTTCGGGAGGGCCGTTTGACCTCCGGCGTGGTCAAGATGGGTGCTGTGGGTGCAGGATCCCTCATCGCGGGTATGTTGGGGCGTAAGCGCCCTGCCGAAAGCCTCGTGGACGCAGCCCTCATCGCGCTCAGCGCAAACGTTGCGAACCTTCTCGACCTGCGCCCGGGGCGTGCACGCAAATTCCTCATGGCCGCCAGCCTGGCACCTGCGCTGGCAGGCTCGCAGACCGCGCGGATCTGCGGGGTAGTTGCCACGACCGGCCTGCGCGAGGATCTGCAGGGCAAGAAGATGCTCGGCGACCTCGGCGCAAACGCCCTCGGCGCGCAGCTGGGCGTGGTGCTGACGGAGCTTGGGCTTCCCGTCAAGCTCGGTCTCCTTGCCCTGCTCGCGGGTCTGAATGCGGCCTCGGAAAAGGTTTCTTTCTCGGCCATTATCGAGTCCACGCCTGGGCTGCGCGAGTTGGATGCGTTAGGTAGGTCCTAATGCGCGCGGCGCGGGCGCTAGTGGGCGCGACGGGCCTTGTTGCTGCTCTGACGCTCGCCTCGCGTCTGTTCGGACTCGCTCGCAAGCTCGCCCAGTCATGGGCTCTGTCCGATTCCCCGATCGCGGTCGCCTACGACACGGCCAATACCGTGCCCAACGTGTTGTTCGAGGTCGCCGCGGGCGGCGCCCTCGCGGGCGCGGTGATTCCCTTGCTCTCCCGGATGATCGCGAAGGGGCAGGCCAGGGACGCCGAACAGGCGGCGTCGGCCCTCATGACGTGGATACTCGCCGTCGGTGTGCCGCTTGCGGCGGTGGTTGCGATCCTCGCCGGGCCGCTGACGCACGCGTTGCTTCCTGGCCTCGATGCGGGCGTTGCCATGCTGGCGGCCAACCTCTTGCGCATCTTCGCGATCCAGATTCCACTCTATGGGCTGTCGGTGGTCGCAACCGGAATCCTTCACAGCCACGGACGCTTTCTGCTGCCTGCCCTTTCGCCGCTCTTATCCTCGGTGTCCGTGACGGCGATGTTCGTCGTCTATTCGCTCATATCGAATCCCTTTGATGCCCCCGGCTCGCTTTCTGTCTCCGGCATGGCCTTGCTGGGTTGGGGAACAACGGCCGGCGTGGCGGTTTTCGCGCTTCCGCAGCTGGCGGTCGCATCGCGCTACCTTCGCCTTCGCCCGACGTTCGCTTTTCCGCCTGGGGCTGGCCGCACGACTGCGCGGCTCGGCCTCGCCGGGCTCGCCGCGTTGCTCGCGCAACAGGGGGCGATCATCGCGATCATGGTCACGGCCAACGGCCTGGGAGACGTGGGTACCTACGCCGCCTTCAACTACGCCTACGCCATTTTCATGGTGCCCTACGCGGTGCTGGCTGTGCCGGTTGCGACGGTGACGTTCCCGCAGATCTCGAAAGCCAGCGGCGAGCATCTTCGCCAGCTCGTGGCGCGGTCGACGGCTATCGTCACGGCGATGGGAATGTCCGGTGCGGCGCTCCTTATCGTGCTCGCCCAGCCGGCGAAGATCGTGCTCGATCTCGGGCGCGACATTAACGGTCTCGACGCGGCCCTGCAAGCGATGTCCGTGGGGCTCGTCGGCTTTTCGCTGCTGTACCACGGTGCCAGGGTTCTGTACGCCCGCGGTCAGGCCCGCCGGGTCATTCTCGCCAATTCGCTGGGCTGGGGGAGCGTCATCGTTGGCCTCGCGGGAGCGGCGGTGGTAGGCGTCGGGGGCCGATGGGGCACGCTCGTGGGCATCGGTGCGGCGATGTCGCTCGGGTTGAGCGTGGGAGGGGGTGCGATGCTGGTCCTCATCGGCCGGTCGCTCGGACGGGAGGCCCTGCGTGGAATTGCGAAGCTGGCCCTCGTTCTGCTGCCCACGTTGGCGGCCTCGGGCGCGGTGGCCTATGTCTGCGTGGGCCTGATTCTCGGTGTGAGTGATTCAATCGCGGGTGCCTTCGCCGCGGCGGTCGTCGGCGCGGGCGTCGTCGTTGGAAGCGCGGTGGCCACGATCTTCCTCACCGACAGGCAGGCGCTTGCCAGCCTCACGCGTTAGACTGAAGGCGTGCATAAAGAACTTCGCGATATTAGCGCCCCTGATCACGTCCGCCTAACGGACCGCATCGAACGATTCCGCGGCCCCATTTTCACCATCTACGACGACGAGATCGAGTTCTCGTCGGGCGAGCGTGCGCGCCGGCAATGGATGGACCATGACGACGCCGTCGCAGTCGTCGCGCTTAGGCCCTCTTCGCGTCCCGGCGAGGATTGGGACGTGTTGCTCATTAGGCAATACCGCCACTCGCCGCGTCGGATGATGTGGGAGATTCCCGCGGGTTTGTGTGACGAGCAGGACGAGGCAGAGGTGGCGACCGCGGCCCGCGAGCTCCACGAGGAGACGGGCTACATTGCGGCGTCGTGGTATCGGCTCGTCAACTTCGTGACCTCGCCGGGCGTGTCGAACGAGGACCTAGCGGTGTACCTGGCCTTTGAGCTGACCCACAGACCGTCGTCGTTCGTGCGCGAGGCTGAAGAGGCCGAGATTGAGCTCGCGTGGTTCGGGCTGAGGGAAGTCACGGACGCGGTGATGCGCGCGGACCTGGGCAGCCCGAGCCTCGTCGCCGGAGTGCTCGCGGCGAACGTCGCCCTCGGCCGTGGCCTGGACACTTTCGATGAGATTCGCATCCCAGATCGCGGCTAATTTTTCACAAATGCCTTGGTAGCAGGGTTTTGCCCGCCAACACGCCGCGGAGGCGGTATCCCTTCCGACTTGCGATTTCCGATTAATGTAACAATGATGTTTCTTAATAGGGGAGCAAGGAGGTGACGGACATGACGAACGATCAAGGGACTTACGGCCAAATTTTGCGGCTCATTGTTGAGCGCGGCCCCATCACGGCCGGAGAGCTGGCCAAGATACTCGTTCTGACGCCAGCGGCGGTACGCCGCCACCTGGGGGTGCTCGTCGATGACAACTTTATTGAGGAATACGAGGGGCCGGCCAAGGGTCCGGCGCGGCGTGGGCGCCCCTCGCGGCAATACGTCGCCACGGCCGACGGTCAGGGACAGCTCGGCCAGGGCTATTCGGATCTCGCCAGCAACGCGCTGTCCTTCGTTCGGGACGCGATGGGTGAGGACGGCTTGGAGAAGTTCATCCAGGCGCGTGCCCAGGCTCTCGAGAAGCGATACGGCCCCATCCTCGACTCCGCGGGAACGACGCCGGCAGAACGCGCCGCCGCGCTGACCGACGCGCTCGGGGACGATGGATACGTGGCAACCCTGCGCCGCGGAGGGCCGCACGCCCTAGCCATCCAAATCTGCCAAGGGCACTGTCCCATCCACGAGATCGCCGAAGAGTACCCGCTCCTGTGCGAGGCCGAGACGGAGGCGTTCGCACGTCTTCTGGGGGTGCCCATTCAGCGATTGTCGACGATAGCGGCTGGGGGACACGTGTGTACCACGAATATCCCGCTCGGCCTGCCCAAGAACTTGCGAACTCGTTCGCGTACAAATGCGCACTCTGCGGAGCGCGCTTCTATAACACCGCCCTCGGGTGGCGTCTCGGAAGGATACTGATGACCCAAACCGCACCGGGTACAAACGAAGGTTTGACCCAGGAAGAAACAATTGCCTCCATTGGCAATTACCAGTACGGGTGGCATGACAAGGATCTCGCCGCCGAGCAGGCTCAACGCGGCTTGAGCGAAGATGTCGTGCGCAATATCTCGGCGCTGAAGAACGAGCCCGAGTGGATGCTCAACAAGCGCCTGAAGGCGCTGAAGATGTTCGAGCGCCGGCCGATGCCCACCTGGGGCGGGGACCTCACCGGTATCGACTTCGACCAGATCAAGTATTTTGTGCGCTCCACCGAGAAGGCAGCCACCACGTGGGACGACCTTCCTGAGGACATCAAAAAGACCTATGACCGTCTAGGGATTCCGGAGGCGGAGAAGCAGCGTCTCGTCGCGGGCGTCGCCGCGCAGTACGAATCCGAGGTCGTCTACCACAAGATCCGCGAGGACCTCGAGGCGCAGGGCGTCGTCTTCGTCGACACCGACACGGGCCTCAAGGAATATCCGGAAATCTTCGAAGAGTACTTTGGTACGGCTATTCCACTGGGCGACAACAAGTTCGCATCGCTCAACACGGCCGTGTGGTCGGGCGGATCGTTCGTCTACGTGCCCAAGGGGGTCCATGTGGAGATCCCGCTCCAGGCGTACTTCCGCATCAACACGGAGAACATGGGCCAGTTTGAACGCACGCTCATCATTGCCGACGAGGGCTCCTCGGTTCACTACGTCGAAGGCTGTACCGCCCCGATCTACAAGTCTGACTCCCTGCACTCGGCCGTCGTGGAGATTTTCGTTAAGAAGGACGCGCGCGTGCGCTACACGACGATCCAGAACTGGTCGAACAACGTCTACAACCTGGTAACGAAGCGCGCCATGGTTGACCAGGGCGGCACGATGGAGTGGATCGACGGCAACATCGGTTCCAAGGTCACGATGAAATACCCGGCCGTTTACCTCATGGGCGAGCACGCACACGGCGAGACTCTTTCGATCGCGTTCGCAGGCGAGGGCCAGCATCAGGATACCGGCTCAAAGATGGTCCACAACGCCCCCAACACCCACAGTTCGATTGTCTCTAAGTCGGTTGCGCGCGGTGGCGGACGTGCCTCCTACCGTGGACTGGTGCAGGTCAACGAGAACGCCCGGCATTCGAAGTCGAACGTGCTCTGTGACGCGTTGTTGGTTGACCAGATCTCCCGCTCCGATACGTACCCGTACGTGGACGTGCGTACCGACGACGTCGAAATGGGCCACGAGGCCACCGTGTCGAAGGTGTCCGCTGATCAGCTCTTCTACCTGATGAGCCGCGGCATCGAAGAGACCGAAGCGATGGCCATGATCGTGCGCGGCTTCGTCGAGCCTATCGCTCGCGAGTTGCCCATGGAGTACGCGCTCGAACTTAACCGCCTTATTGCACTTCAGATGGAAGGATCCGTCGGCTGATGAACATTCAACCCGCAGCATCGAGGGCCGAGCGCCTGCTCTCGTTCAACCTTGCAGACTTTGCGGTTCCGCAGGGAACCGAGGAGGAGTGGCGTTTCACTCCGCTTGAGCGCATGGAGGATTTCTTCGACGAGGAGGCCGGCGCCGAGCTTCCGGCCATCACCGTCAGCGACGCGTCCCTTGTTGAGAAGGTCACGCGTGATGACGCCCGCCTCGGCCAGCTCATGGCCCCCGAGGATCGTGTGGCAGCTCTGGCCTGGAATAGCGCCAAGGAAGCCTACGTACTGACCCTCCCGAAGGAGACGAAGCTCGACTCCGAGGTCGTCGTGACGGTCAACGGCGCTGGCGTGGACGGCGTCGCCGCCGTGCAGCTGCTCGTCGATGCCCAGCCGTTCTCCGAGGCGACCGTGGTCATCAACCATGTGGGATCCGCGCGCCTGGCCGAAGGCATCGAGATCAACGTCGGCTCCGGCGCCCACCTGACCTTCGTCACGATCCAGGATTGGGACGACGATGCCGTCCATACCTCCTCCAACCGTGCACACGTGGCACGCGACGGCAATCTAAAGCACATCGTTGTCTCACTGGGCGGAGACCTGGTTCGCACGACGACGTCGGTGGACTTCGGCGGTGAGAACGGCAACGTGAACCTGCTCGGCGCATACTTTGTGGATGAGGGCCAGCACATCGAAAACCGCCTGCTCGTGGATCACAACCAGGCAAATTGCGTCTCGAACGTGACCTACAAGGGTGCCCTTCAGGGCGAGGAAGCGCATTCGGTGTGGATCGGCGACGTGCTCATCCAACCCAACGCCGAGGGCACGGACACCTACGAGCTCAACCGAAACCTTATCCTCACCGAGGGAGCGCGCGCCGATTCAGTGCCCAACCTCGAAATCGAGACGGGCGAGATCGAGGGCGCCGGCCACGCCTCGGCCACCGGCCGATTCGACGACGAGCAGCTGTTCTACCTGCGCTCGCGCGGCATCCCCGAGGACCAGGCGCGTCGATTGGTGGTGCGCGGATTCTTCGCGGAACTCATCAACCAGATCGGTGTGGAGTCGGTGCAGGCCAAGCTCATGGAGTCCATCGAGAAGGAGCTGGACATCACGCTGGAGCTGTCCGAATGAGCGACGTTTTCGTGTGCACGACCTCCGACGTGGCGCCCGGCGCCGCGGGCGGCTTCACGGTCGAGGGCAAGAACATTGCCCTCATCCACTCAGCCGCCGACCGCTGGTTCGCCATGGATGATCGATGCTCGCATGGGCGGTTCAAGCTGTCGCTCGGCGACGTCGGCGACGAAGAGATCGAATGCACTCGCCACGGCGCCGCCTTCGATCTTCATGACGGCAAGCCGCTCACCCCTCCGGCCACGGCGCCGGTCAAGACCTATCCGGTGCGAGTAGACGGCGAAGGCGTCTACATCTCGCTGTAAATAAACCTCAAGAGAAAAGAAAAGATAAACGTGTCCACTCTCGAAATTGTTAACCTGCACGTCTCCGTCGAGACCCCGGAGGGGGCCAAGCCCATCCTCAAGGGCGTCAACCTCACCATCCAGCACGGCGAGATCCACGCGATCATGGGCCCCAATGGCTCGGGCAAGTCAACCCTTGCCTACGCAATTGCGGGCCACCCGAATTACACCATCACCGAGGGCCAGATCCTCCTCGACGGTGAGAACATCGTGGAGCTGACGGCCGACGAGCGCGCCCAGGCCGGCCTTTTCCTCGCCATGCAGTACCCGGTTGAGGTGCCCGGCGTGACGGTGACCAACTTCCTGCGCTCCGCAAAGACTGCCATCGACGGCGAAGCGCCCAAGCTGCGTGCCTGGGTCAAGGACCTCAACGAGGCCATGGTCAACTTCAAGGTCGAGAAGGAATGGGCCGGACGCGACGTCAACGTAGGCTTCTCCGGCGGTGAGAAGAAGCGCCTCGAGGTTCTTCAGATGGAGATGCTCAAGCCGAAGTTTGCCGTGCTCGACGAGACGGACTCGGGTCTGGACGTCGACGCCCTTCGCCTCGTGTCCGAGGGCGTTAACCGCGTTCACGCATCCAACGGCAACGGGATCATGCTGATCACCCACTACACGCGCATTCTCAAGTACATCAAGCCCGATCACGTGCACGTGTTCGTCGATGGGCGTGTGGCTCTTTCCGGTGGACCGGAGCTGGCCGACCAGCTCGAGGCCGAGGGCTACGAGCGTTTCGAAAACTAATGCATAGCGCTGCCCCTCGAGCAGATTTCCCCGCCTTGGATCGTGTGATGCAGGGTGGGGAGAAGCTCATCTACCTTGATTCGGGTGCGACCTCGCAAAAGCCGAGGCAAGTGATCGACGCCGTCAACCGCCAGGAGCTTTACTCTAACGGTGCCGTCAAGCGCGGCTCCCATCAGCTGGCTGGAGATGCGACTGTCGCATACGAGCACGCCCGTAGAGCGGTGGCCCGCCTCGTCGGCGCCGAGCCCGAGGAGATCGCCTGGACGAAGAACTCGACCGAGGCGCTCAACCTCATCGCCTACGTCATCGATGACATATCGCGTGGGCGTGGCCAGTGCGTGCTCCGCGGCGGGCGCAAACTCAAGGAGCGCCTGGCGAGCACGCAGGAGCGGTTGACCTTGCGGCCGGGCGACAACATCGTGATTACCCGCGCCGAGCATCACGCCAACCTGATTCCGTGGCAGGAATTGTGCGTGCGAACGGGCGCGCAGCTGCGCTGGTTTGAGCTGACTGACGACGGCCGCCTCGACATCGAGCGTGGCATCGCCGAGGGGCTCGTCGATGAGCGTACGAAGGTCGTGGCGTTCGCTCACGTGTCGAACGTGACCGGCGCAGTGGCACCCGTGAAGCGAATCGTGGAGCTTGCCCGCTCCGTCGGCGCCCTGGTCGTGTTGGATGCCTGCCAGTCGGTGCCGCATATGCCCGTCGATTTCCATGAGCTTGACGTCGATTTCGCGGCCTTCTCCGGGCACAAGATGCTTGGGCCCACGGGCATCGGGGCGCTCTACGGGCGCAAGGAGCTTTTTGAGGCCATGCCACCTTTCCTGTTTGGTGGCTCAATGGTCGAAATTGTGACGATGGAAAAGACCACCTTCGCGATGCCCCCGGCACGCTTCGAGGCCGGCACGCAAGCCGTCGCCCAGGCAGTGGGACTCGGGGTCGCCGCTGACTACCTGATGAAGATCGGGATGGACAACGTCGCCGCCCACGAACGCCAGCTCACGGCCCGCGCCCTTGAAGGAATCGCGGCGATACCGGGCGTGAGGCTACTGGGACCGGCGGACGCATCCGAGCGATCCGGCGTCGTGAGCTTTGACGTGGAGGGAGTCCACCCCCACGACGTCGGCCAGGTTCTCGACGCGAAGGGGATCGCGATCAGGGTGGGGCATCACTGTGCACAACCCGTGCACGCCCATTTCGGCGTCCATGCCTCGTCGCGAGCCTCGTTCGGTCCGTATAATACGCTGGAAGAAGTAGAGATCTTCCTTCAGGCGCTGGCAGGTGTACGCTCGTTCTTCGGACGCGAGAATGAAGGAGAGTCATGAACGAACTTGAACAGATGTATCAGGAGATCATTCTTGACGCGGCGCGCGATCGCCACGGCGAGGGCAAGATCGACGATCCCGACGGGGAATCTTTCCAGGTTAACCCCACCTGCGGTGATCAAGTCACGATGCAGGTCAACGTCGAGGACGGCAAGATCGCTCTCGCGTGGGACGGGCACGGGTGCTCCATTTCCCAGGCCTCGATCTCGATCATGTCCGACCTCGTTCAGGGCAAAACCGTCGAGGAATTCAACGACCTGTATTCGACGTTCCGTCGCATGATGGATCAGCAAGGCGCCGATATCTCCGACGCCGATGCGGACCTGCTCGACGACGCGTCCGCCTTCCAGGGAGTGTCAAAGTTCCCTATGCGTATTAAATGTGCGTTGCTTGGCTGGATGGCCCTGCGCGACGCCACCGACCAGGCTCTCGAGTAGAGTCGCAGACCGAAAGGAGAATCAGTGACGGAAAGTACTGTGACCCCGCCCAACGTTGCCGATATTGAAGAAGCGTTGCGCGACGTGATTGACCCCGAGCTGGGCGTCAACATCGTTGACCTCGGCCTGCTGTACGGCATCACGCTCGAGGACAACTGCGCCATCGCAGACATGACGCTGACGTCGGCGGCCTGCCCGCTGACCGACGTCATTGAAGACCAGGCACGCCAGGCCGTTGCGGGGCTTGTGGACGACTTCCGCATCAACTGGGTGTGGTTGCCGCCGTGGGGCCCGGAGAGGATTACGGACGACGGCCGCGATCAGCTTCGAGCGTTAGGATTCAACGTATGATGAAGAAATTTGTGGCGCTGAGCGCGGCAATGCTCATGCTCACTTTGTCCGCCTGTTCTGGGGCCGAGACGTCGTCGGTGTCCGAGGATGCCGTGGTGATTGACGTACGCACCGCCGAGGAATACAGCGCGGGCCACCTCGAGGGCGCGAAGAACCTGGATTGGAACTCGGGTCAGTTTGCCGATTCGGTCGGCCAACTCGATAAGAACGGTGACTACCTGCTGTACTGCCGCTCGGGCAACCGGGCGGGCCAGGCCAAGCAGATGCTGGAAAGCCAAGGCTTTACGAAGGTGACCAACCTTGGCTCGCTTGAGGATGCTGCAGCAAAGACGGGCAAGAAGATCGTCAAGTAAGACGGCGGTGGCCGGGAAAGACTCATTCTTTCCCGGCCATCATTGCATCAAGGCCCACTAGGGCTTGGCCACGCTCCAAGTGTCACAGGTTTGGTAGGTGCCACCCTTGATGCCACGTAGCAACCACTCCATGCGCTTTTCGGCCGAGCCGTGGGAGAAGTTGTCCGGGTTGGCTTCGAGCCCGGCGTTTTCGTAAATGCGGTCGTCTCCCACCGCCTGTGCCGCATCCATCGCGGCGCGAAGCTCGGCCTCGGTGGGCTGCTTCATAAAAGCGTTGCCGTTGGCGTCCTTGGTGGAGGCGGCGTTGTGAATCCAGGCGCCCGCGAGGCAGTCCGCCTGGAGTTCGGAACGCACCATGGACGACGATTCACCACTTGAGCGGTGGTCAATCTTGTTCAGATCGCCCGTCAGAAGCTGCATGTGGTGGCCATACTCGTGTGCGAGGATGTAAAGCTGGGCAAGCGGCGCGTTGTCGGCGCCGAGGCGGTTGAGCTGGTCGAAGAACGAGACGTCGATATAGATGGACTGATCGCCGGGGCAGTAGAACGGTCCGGTTTGGGACGAACCGGCTCCACATGCGGTCGATACGCGGCCGCTGAAGAGATTGAGCGAGGCAGGCTGATAGCGGATGCCGAGCTCCGAACGCGTCTGTGCGTTCCAGAAGGCATCAATGGAGTTCTTTCCCGCCACCATGCGGCATTCGACGTTGCTGTTCGCGTCCGCGCCGGTGCGGCACTGCTCCTCGAGGCTCTGCCCCTGGTGCTGTTCCTGCTGGTTGGCGGGAGCCTCATACGCCTGGCCAAGATCGGGCAACTGACCCGTTATGAGCACGTAGAGGATGACGCCGATAAGGCCAAAGCCGCCTAACCCGCCGCCGACGGCGGCACCGCGACGCCCGCGGGTGACGCCCGAGGTGTCAAGTTGGGCGTTCTCATTAAAAGTCATGTGCCAAGCCTTTCGGTTCTACTGTGGCGGTTTAGCCGTGTAGAAATTGTATACCCGATCACCGCCTGCCTTCACAGGCAATATGGAGAGTGTGCGACCTGCCGATACACTAGGTGCATGATTCAAGGACAAGACCTCCATATGCGCATCGGCCAGCGAGTCCTTCTCAACGAGGTCACACTCAATGTCGATAAAGGCAAACGTATTGGCCTTGTCGGGCGCAACGGCGCGGGTAAGACGACCCTGCTTCGTCTTCTGGCGGGCGAGGCCGCCAATTCTGATGTGGTCGAGCGTTCGGGCAGCATTTATCGCAGGGGAACGATTGGTTATCTTCCTCAGGACACGCGTGTGGGGGACCTGTCGCAGATCGCCCGCGAGCGCATCCTCTCCGCCCGTGGCATCGAGTCAATGTTGCGGCGAATCAAGCGCGCTGAACACGAGATGTCCACCCTGAGCGGGCCGAAGCAACAGAAAGCGATGGAGCGTTATGTTCGCCTCGACGCCGAGTTCACCGCGGCCGGCGGCTGGGCGGCCAATTCGGAGGCGGCCCGGATCACGGCGGCGCTCGGCCTTCCTGAGCGCGTCCTCGATCAGGCGCTCGAGACGCTCTCGGGTGGACAGCGGCGCCGCGTCGAGCTCGCCCGCGTGCTTTTTTCTGACGCCGAAACACTGCTACTCGACGAACCGACGAATCATCTCGATCACGACTCGATCGTGTGGCTACGCGACTGGCTCAAGACCTATAACGGCGGGTACGTGATCGTCTCCCATCACGTCGAGCTTCTGCGCGAGACGGTCAATACCGTGTGGTACTTGGACGCCAACCGCTCCACCTTGGACGTGTACGCCACGGATTGGGACCATTACGTGACGCAACGCGAGATGGATGAGAAACGACGCCGTCGCGAACGGCTGAATGCCGAGAAGAAGGCTGCCGCCCTCAAGGCTCAGGCAGACAAGATGCGCTACAAGGCGACGAAGGCCGTGGCCGCACAGAATATGGAAAAGCGTGCCGAGCGTATGCTCGAGGGGCTCGAAGCCGAGCGGGCTGCCGATAAGGTGGCAAACCTTCGCTTTCCGACTCCCGTGGCGTGCGGAAAGACGCCGATCCGGGCTGAGGGTCTGACGAAGATATACGGTTCGCTTGAGGTCTTCGCAGGCGTTGACCTTGCCATCGATCGAGGCTCGCGCGTGGTAATTCTTGGCCTCAACGGAGCCGGAAAGACCACGCTGCTTCGCCTGCTTGCCGGGGTGGAGCACCCGGATGCGGGCGAGGTTATTGAGGGCCATGGCCTCAAGCTCGGCTACTACGCCCAGGAGCATGAATTCATCGACATGGATTCGAGCGTGTATGAGAACATGCGCCGGGCGGCTCCCGAGGAGTTCAACGAGACGGACGTGCGTTCCGTGCTCGGTTCTTTTCTCTTTTCGGGAGAGGACGCGGACAAGCCGGCCGCTGTTCTCTCAGGCGGCGAAAAGACGAGGCTCGCCCTAGCGACCATCGTCGCGTCGGGCGCCAACGTGTTGCTCCTCGACGAGCCGACGAACAACCTTGATCCCGCCTCTCGGGAGAAGATTCTCGAGGCCCTGCACAAGTACGAGGGCGCCGTCATTCTCGTGACCCACGATGAGGGAGCCGTGAGTGCTCTCAATCCCGACCGGGTGCTCCTGCTACCCGACGGGGACGAGGATCTGTGGTCTGACGACTATATCGACCTCATCTCGCTGGCATAGGCTGGGACCATGAAGACGCTCATCATCATGCGCCACGCGAAGGCCTGCTACGGTCCCACCGACCACGCCCGCCCGCTCACCGACCACGGCCGTAGACAAGCCAGGTTCGTCGGGGGAGAGCTGAGCCGAATCGCCGGCGTCATCGACCACGTCCTCGTCTCCGATGCCACTCGCACGCGGCAGACGCTCGAAGCGCTCACTTCCGGCGGGCTGCGGGTCAAGGAGCGTTCGATCGAGCCGAGCCTGTACAGCGCCGGCGGGGACGACGTCGTCGACCTGCTGCGAGTCGTCGCCAACGAATCGGTGGTGATGGTGCTCGGGCACGAACCGACGATGTCAGACGTTGCCTATGAGCTGTGGAACGGGGTGGGCGACGCTGGCTTCTCGTCCTTCCCGACAGCGGGCGCCGCGATCTTCACCTTCGACGGGGAATGGGCGGACCTGGCGCCGAGATCCCTGACACTGACGCGCTTCATCCGCCCACCCAGGCAGGCAAGGTCTGAAGGGAATCGAGGCTAGTCGGCGGACTGACGCCCGTTCGGAGCCACGCTTTCGGCATATGCGGCGCGCTTGGCACGGTTGAACTCGGCTCGCCTGCGCGCCCACTCTTGCCGAAGTTCGGGATCCTCCATCACCAGCTTGACGGTCTGGCAATCCTCGGGTCCGGTCACATAGAGCTGGCACAGGGTGCAAGGCTCGCCGAAGCGTAACGGACACATGGGGGTTTTAGCCATGAATGTCCCACCCCACGAGTGCCGCGATCGCGTCAAGGCGGGCGAAGTTAATGGCGCAGTCCGCATTCTCGCGCACGACGTCCTTGCCCTGGAAGGCCACGCCTAGGCCCGCACGGGCCATCATGGGCAGATCATTGGCACCGTCGCCAGCACACAAAACCATCTGGGGGGCCAGGCCCCATTCGCGCTCCCAACGCTCAATAGCCTCGACCTTGGCCGCGCTATCAATCACGGGGCCGCGCGTGCGGCCGGTGAGGGTGTGGTCGTGAACTTCGAGGCCGTTGGCAACGAATCGATCAACTCCCGCGCTGTCTGCAAGCGGGCCGACGACCTCGGAAAATCCGCCGGAGACTAAGCCGAACTTCCCGCCATGTGCGTGGACGGCGTCGAGAAGGCGGGTGGCGCCCTCGGTGAGTTGGACGTCCCGCAACACATCCGCAAAGACGGACGCGGGCACGCCAGCGAGCTTAGCCACACGATGCGCGAGAGATTCTGCGAAGTCGAGTTCGCCTCGCATGGCAGCCGTGGTGACCTCACGCACCTCGTCCTCGACGCCGGCGTGAGCAGCCAGCATCTCGATGACCTCGGTGGTGATGAACGTCGAGTCGACGTCGGTGACGATCGCCGCCGGACCTTCGTGGGCCATCGGGCCCGTGATGAACGCAGAGTCGATGGCGAGGGCCATGGCCGGTCCGCGCACCTCGTCGGCGAACTCGGCAAGAGACATCTTGCGTGGTCCAAGCTCGCTGATCGGAGCCTTGAAAAGCCACGTGTGGGCGTGAAGCCCGACGGCGGCGACGGGCCGATCGCGCACGTCAGCGTCTACGTCGAGAATCGTCTGGCGGACGTGATGACACAACGCGGTGGGAATCGGGTGAGGCGCCACGAGCGAGAAACGAACCAACATGATTCAAGACTAGCCGCGTTGTCAGACATTTGAACCCGGTGTTACTGTCAGCGAACACGCGGGTGGGGTAGCCCCACGGACTACCCCACCCATCGCGCAAGCGCGTATTTAATGCAGCGTTACGCGGGCGCCCTTAGGTACCACCACGATTCCGCCCTCGGAGACGTGGAAGCCGCGTGCACGATCGTGTTCGTGATCGATGCCGATCTGGGCGCCTTCCTCGACAACCACATATTTGTCCAGAATTGCCCCGACGACCGTGGCGTTACGGCCGACGTTAACGCCGTCGAACAACACCGAGTCACGCACCGACGACCACGAGTTCACTCGCACGTGCGGGGAGAGGACCGAACCTAGGACCTCGCCGCCGGAAATGATGACACCGGGGGAGATGATCGAATCCAGCGCATGCCCGAGGCGTTCGCGGTGGCCATAGACGAACTTTGCCGGCGGCAGGCCCGTGTAGCCGGTGTACAGCGGCCACTTGTCGTTGTACAGGTTGAAGATCGGGTTGATGGAGATCAGGTCCATGTTCGCCTCGTGGAACATGTCGATCGTGCCGACGTCTCGCCAGTAGTTACGATCGCGATCCGTCGATCCGGGAACGTTGTTGAACGTGAAATCGTAGACGCCGCAGTCTCCGTTAGCCACAAACTTCGGCACCAGATTCCCGCCCATGTCGTGGCTGGACTCGAGGTTCTCCGCATCCTCGTGGAGAGCCTGATACAGCGCATCAGCCGTGACCACATAATTGCCCATCGAGGCAAGGATCTCGTGCGGAGAATCCGGCAATCCGCTGACCTTGGCCGGCTTTTCAAGGAACTGACGGACTTTGCGCTGGTCGTTTGGATCGGTGTCGATGACGCCGAAGGACGTGGAAAGCTCGATGGGCTGGCGAATGCCAGAAATGGTCATACCGACGCCGGTGTCGATATGCTGCTGGACCATCTGTGAAAAGTCCATGCGGTAAATGTTGTCCGCACCCGTGATGAGCACGTAGTCAGGGCGTTCGTCGTCCAGAATGTTGAGCGACTGGAAAATGGCGTCAGCCGAACCCGAGAACCACTCCTTCGAGACGCGCTGCTGCGCAGGCACCGGGGATACGTAGTTACCGAGCAGTGAAGACATTCTCCACGTCTTCGAAATGTGGCGATCGAGCGAATGGGACTTGTACTGTGTGAGCACAACGATCTTCAGATAGCCCGAATTAACGATATTGGACAATGCAAAATCAATAAGGCGGTAGGTGCCCCCGAACGGAACGGCCGGCTTGGCACGATCCTGAGTGAGTGGCATAAGGCGTTTGCCTTCTCCTCCCGCAAGGACGATGGCGAGTACTCGTGGATTTGATCTCATACAAATAACCATAACGGTTTAGCCCGAGGAATTTGGCTCGATTCACAAATTGCCCAACTGAAGGCGATACAGTTGAACATGCATCCCACGAAAGGAAAACCGATGAGAGTCGATCTGCTCACGCGCGAATATCCTCCGCACGTCTATGGAGGAGCCGGTGTTCATGTTACGGAGCTTGCCAAGGTCCTCAAGGCGCACGCCGAAGTACACGTACACGCCTTTGACGGCCCGCGCGAGGAAAACGGCAACGGCGCCACTGTCCATGGCTACTCTGACCTGCCGGAGCTTGCCGATGCCAACGGGACGCTCAAGACTCTCGGGGTAGATTTGTTGATTGCGGACAAGACCGCCGGAGCGGATCTTGTCCACTCCCACACATGGTATGCGAATATGGCCGGGCACCTGTCCAAGCTCATGTTCGGCATTCCGCACGTGATCTCGGCGCATTCGCTTGAGCCCCTTCGCCCGTGGAAACGCGAGCAGCTCGGTGGTGGTTATGAGATTTCCTCCTGGATCGAGAAGACGGCCTACGAGGCGGCGGACGGCATTGTCGCCGTTTCGAACGGCATGCGCGAGGACATCCTGCGCTCCTATCCCCATGTGGATCCGGATAGGGTGCGCGTGATTCATAACGGGATCGACCTCGAGGACTGGAAGGCGCCGCGGTCGGAGGAGGAGTGGGCCAGTGCCCGCGAGTATTTCAGTTCCTACGGCCTGGATCCTGATCAGCCGACCATCATCTTTGTCGGGCGCATCACCCGCCAGAAGGGCGTTCCGGGCCTGCTTCGTGCTCTGAAGTATGTGCCCGAGGACGTGCAGGTGATCCTGTGTGCTGGCGCCCCGGACACGAAGGAGATTTTGGACGAGACGCGGGCCTTGGTTGAGGACCTGCAGAAGACTCGCGAGGGCGTCGTGTGGATCGACGAGCACCTGCCACACGAGAAAATTGTGGCGCTCGAGGCGTGTTCGACCACGTTCGTCACGCCCTCCGTCTACGAGCCGCTCGGCATCGTCAACCTCGAAGCCATGGCCGTCGGGTTGCCCGTTGTGGGTACGAAGACTGGTGGAATTCCCGATTGTATCGACGACGGCGTCACCGGCACGCTCGTGCCCATCGATCAAAAGCAGGACGGCACGGGCACTCCGCTCGATCCGGACACCTTTGAGAAGGACCTGGGGCTTGCCCTGGCCGACATGGTTGCCGACCCTCAGCGCGCCAAGGAGATGGGCCTGGCCGGGCGCAAGCGCGTGGAGGAGCATTTCTCCTGGGAGTCTATCGCTATCAAGACGATGGCCTTCTACGAGGACATCCTCGCCCGGTAGACCCGCTTATTACAGGCCAAAACGGGGAGGTCGGCGCGCTACCACGCACGCCGACCTCCCCGTCAACTAGGCTTATGGGCATGGGAGATGTTTTAGAGGTAAATGACGTCATCGTCCGCCGCGGCGGACGCCGAATTATCGACGGTATCGACTGGTCGGTCAACGAAGGAGAACGTTGGGTTGTGCTCGGCCCCAACGGCGCCGGCAAGACGACGCTCGTGCGGCTCGTCTCGGGCCGCATGCATCCGACGTCGGGCAAAGTGACGATCATTGGCGAAGAACTCGGTCACACGGACGTCTCCGAGCTTTATCCGCTCGTTGGGCTTTCATCTTCCGCGCTCGATCAGCGCATCAACGACGCCGAAACGGTCCTCAACGTTGTACGAAGCGCTGCCTACGGCGTCGTAGGCACGTGGAAAGAAAGCTACGAGGATCAGGACGACGCGCGAGCCCTCGAGCTTCTCGCTGTCCTCGGCGTGGCCGAACTGGCCGAGCGCACGTGGGGCACACTGTCGTCTGGGGAACGCAAGCGGGTGGGAATTGCGCGGGCCCTCATGCCTGACCCTGAGGTTCTCATTCTTGATGAGCCGGCATCGGGCCTCGATCTGGGCGGTCGTGAGCACCTGCTCGCCTCCCTGTCGGCGCTCGCCGGGGGAATCTATGCGCCGGTCATGGTCCTCGTGACACACCACGTGGAGGACATCCCGGAGGGCTTCACTCACGGCCTCCTCCTCAAAGACGGCAAGGTTGCGGCCAGCGGCCCGCTCGAGGACGTCATGACTTCGCAAACGCTGTCTGAGGTTTTCGACGTTGAGGTCGAGGTCAAGGCCGAGGGTGGCCGATTCTCCGCAAAGGCGAAGTAGGGCAAACAGACCCGGGCGCACAGGGAAGTATTCCCCTCGCAGGCGTAGCTGCCAATGGCCGATTCGCACGTAGACTTGGGTGGACGCAACATTCACGAGATGGGATTTTCATGGCTTGGGGTATTTGGGCAATCATCACCGTCGTCCTGCTCATCGCAGAGACGCTGACGGTTGATTTTCTCTTCATGATGTTTGCAGCAGGCACGCTTGCTGCGACCATCACTTCAGTGGTCACACCTCACGCGCTAGCGCTTCAGATCGTGATCTTCGGCATCGTTGCCATTCTCGGTATCGTCTTCGTTCGCCCGTGGGCGCGCAAGCACGTCAACGATTCCTCCCACGGGGAATCAAACGTGTATGCGATGACCGGGCAGATGGGCTACGCCCTCTGCGAGGTCGACGTCAAGGGCGGACGCGTCAAGGTCGGCGGCGAAGTATGGAGTGCAAAGACGCCAGGAGCTGTGATTGCGGAAGGCACCGCCGTCGTTATTCAAAGTGTGGAAGGCGCACGAGTCGTCGTCACACCCTTCCACAATGAGTCCTAGCACAACAGAAAGTAGGAGTCATGCCAGACAACATGGTTTTGCTCGTCTTCCTTGCGATACTGGCGCTGCTTGTCGTCGTCATTATCGCCAAGTCCGTCATCCAGGTTCATCAGGGGTTCACGGTCATCATCGAGCGGCTCGGAAAGTACAACAAGACGCTTCGTCCTGGTCTGCACTTCCTGATCCCGTTCTTCGATTCGGTCCGTCAACGCATCGACATGCGTGAACAGGTCGTGCCGTTCCCGCCGCAACCGGTGATTACATCGGACAACATCGTTGTCAACATTGACACGGTCATCTACTACCAGGTCACTCAGCCTGAGGCAGCCACCTACGAGATCGCCGATCCTATGTCAGCCATCGAGCAACTGGCAGTGACAACGCTACGTAACATCATCGGATCGATGGACATGGAGCAGGCGCTGACCGGTCGCGACCAGATCAACGGTCAGCTACGTGGCGTACTCGACGAGGCGACCGGCCGTTGGGGCATTCGCGTCTCGCGCGTGGAGCTGAAGGCCATCGACCCGCCGGCAACTGTCCAGTCCGCGATGGAGCAGCAGATGAAGGCCGAGCGTGATCGCCGTGCCGCGATCCTCACCGCCGAGGGTGTTAAGCAGTCCGCGATTCTCCGCGCCGAGGGCGAGAAGCAGTCCGCGATTCTCCGCGCCGAAGGCTCTGCACAGTCGGCCATCCTGGAGGCTCAGGGCGAATCGCGAGCGATCTTGCAGGTGTTCGACGCTATCCACCGCGGAAATGCCGATCCGAAGCTGCTGTCCTACGAGTATCTCAAGGTGCTTCCGCAGATCGCCGATTCGCAGTCCTCGAAGCTGTGGATTGTTCCGACCGAACTGACCGCGGCGCTCGACGCCGTCACCAAGGGCTTCACCGGCCGCGCCGGCGACGAGCCCGTCACCGTCAACTTCGATGGGCTCGATGAGGACATCGCGGACTCGCTCGCCTCAACCAATCTCCAGGATGTGGGGGCGGCGCTTGCCGACGCACGCGGGGAGGCCAGCCGCGCCTCGTCCGAGGCGGAAGAGTCCGGCACCCATTCGGGCAAGACGTTCAACCCACGCGTGGAGGTCGGCCAGCAGCCCAGCGTTGTTGACCCGATTCCTTCCACCGAGGATGAGCTGAACTAAAAGGATGGGGCGGCCGCTAGCATTTCTAGCGGCCGCTTCTGCGCATTTTGTGGCAAAGTAGCATCCGTGATGATTAACGTGACTGACCTTTCCGATCCCCGCCTCGACGACTTTCTGCGGCTCACCGACGTGGCCTTGCGCCGCAAGCTTGAAAGCGAACGTGGGCTCTTTCTGGCCGAGGGCGAGAAGGTCATTCGGCGCGCGGTCGTGGCTGGATACCGCCCGCGGTCGGCCGTGATGACGCATCGGTGGCTCGAAAGCCTTGGCGGATTGTTCGACGACGACGTCGCACTCTTCGTCCTCCCGGACGATCTCCTCGAGCAGCTGACTGGTTTCCGCGTTCACCGCGGTGCTATCGCTTCTTTCGACCGTCCTGCGCTACCAAGCGTGGAGAGCTTCTTGAACTCGATACCGCGAGCGCGACGCCTATTCGTCCTCGAAGACCTCGTTGATCATACGAATGTGGGTGCAATTTTCCGTTCTGCAGCCGCGCTGGGGGTAGACGGGGTGCTCGTGACCGAGCACTGTGCTGATCCGCTCTACCGGCGCTCGGTCAAGGTGTCGATGGGGACGGTGTTTCAGGTGCCATGGACCCGCGTCGATCACTGGCCGCGGTCGATCGGTCAGCTGTCCACAGCAGGGTGGACGACGGCGTCGTTAGCCCTCACGGACCGCGCCGTTTCGCTGGACGAATTCGCCGCGATGGAACCCGCGCGTGAGGGAAAGGTCGCGCTGATTTTAGGCACGGAAGGTGACGGCTTGTCCCGCAGAACGATGGCGAATTCAGACTACGTCGTGACGATCCCGATGGCGGGAGGGATTGATTCGCTCAACGTTGCGGCCACAAGCGCGGTGGCTGCTTGGGCGCTGAAGCCGCGTTAGGACGCTTTGGTGAGGTTCTCCATGGTGTCGTAGTCCTCGAGCGCCTGTCTGAGGAGGTCGGCAACGGAGCAGTCGAATACCCGTGCGAGCTTGATCAGTGTGTTGAGCCGCGGGTTGGCAGGGTTGTTGGACTTGCGGTCTGCCCGGCCGTATTCGAGAAGCTGATAATGGTTACGGTTGATGTCGGCCTCGAGTGCCACCTGTTCCTGTGTCAGGCCCAGGCGCTTGCGATGGTTAATGAGCGTCTTGCCGAAAGTGGACGCGAAGGCGCGTTCGGCTGCAGAATGTTCGGTCACATGCCTATATTCCGTGTTTACACGGCAAGAGTCTGCAGGGTAAACACGGCATTGGCCATTTTGTGACGCAGAAAAATTATCCACATGTTCGTCAGTGGTATCGGTTGTCCACTTTTGAATGTTTTTGAAAAACGTCGGCGTTCGGTTTTAGCCATGATGAGCTCGTCGAAGGGAAAATCATGCAAACAAACATTCGTCGATCAATTCTGATTCTTTTGCTGGGCGCTGCGCTGGCGGTGCTCGCACCCTCTGCCTCGGCGGCGGAGCGGCACTGGGAGCGCCTATCCTCAGAAGATAGTAGATGGGCAGGGATCACAAGCGAGGGCGTCCCCATAGCTGTCTGCACGGGCGACACCCAGCTGAATTTCACTTTTCAGCAAGGCCTGGAGAACGCCGACTTTACGAGCTATACCGAGACGGTGGCGGGGGAGGAGTATGTCCGCCACGGCACCGAGAGGGGGCCGGATACAACAATTGCCGCTTCAAAGACGGGCGTCGCCGCGGCGGTCCTCGATTTGTGGGGGTCGCAAACTGTGGACGGCGTTCCTCCTGAGGTTTTCACGATTGCTCTCCACGAGCTCGCGGGCGGCGGATACGGCATCAGTGCCACGGGCAACGCCGAGTGGAGGGAGCAGGCACGCGATCTCTTAGGTGAGGCGGCTAAGCTCGCGGGTCCTCATCGCGCCGGAGATATCAGCTATGGTGAGGCGTCTGTGACGGGCTTTACCGTTGTTGGCCGGGCAGGAGTGCCGATTTCAGGAATCCCGTTCCGCGCCGAGCTCAGTGGCGGCGTTTGGGCCGATACGGGCCAGTCTGTCCTCGAGGGGTACACGCAGGGTGCTGCGCAGCGGTTTGCGATCTCCGAATCTCGGGGCGAACTGGCCATACGCGTGGTCTACACCGATATCCCTGGCCATTCATTGAAGACGGGGCACCACGAAGTGGCCCAAGATATGCATATGCCGGGCGAGCGTGGCACTGTCGAACAGGAGGCGGTACTCCGCCAGGCTGTGCCCAACGTGGCCATATCCACTCGCGCTTCGGTTGACCTCACCGGTGACAATGCCACGATTACCGACATGATCAAGGTCGATGCGAATGCGTGGCCGGTCGAGGAGGGCCAGGCGGCCGTCTATGACATCGTGGCCGATCTCTACGGTCCGTTTGACAGCCAGCTGCCAGAACAGAAGCATGTGCCGGAGGGTCTGGTGGCGCATTCCACGATTCCGCTCAGCATCAACGCGCCGGGCGAATACGGGATCTCCTTCGATGACAGGATCGACAGTGGTTGGTACACCGTCGTCGTCAGGGGTGAGTTTCAGGGGCGAGATGAGCCTGCGGCGCGCGTGGTCATGCCCTTCTTCGAACCCGCCGAAACCGTGTTCGTGGAAAGGCCCAGCGCAACGCCGATCGTTCCCGCAACAGCGCCCGTCGCAGAGGTGAGCCCGAACGCCGGGACTGGTCCGGCTCGCGAGCTACCGAATACGGGAGGCGAAGTTTCAGGGCTCACACTCCTTGCGGTCGGTCTGGCAGGAGGGGGCGGGGCGCTACTGATGCGTCGGCGCTAGCTACATCGCCGCATCTGCGAAACTCAGTTGGCGCCACGCCTCGTAGAGGGCGATGGATGCCGAGTTGGCAAGATTAAGCGATCGCCGGCCGGGCAACATGGGAATCCTCAGCATCTTCGTAATCCGGGGATCGTCGAGCACAGATTCCGGTAGCCCGGTCGGCTCCGTGCCAAACAGGAGGATGTCGTCTTCACGGTAGGCTTCGTCGGCGTAATTGTTCGAGGTGTGGCCGGTGAAGGCGAAAATTCGACGGTGGGGGCCGAAGTACTCTTTTGCATCCTGCCAAGATTTATGAATGACGAGGTCGGCGAGGTCGTGATAGTCGAGGCCTGCGCGCTTGAGATGAGCGTCGTCGAAATTAAAAGCCAGCGGTTCAATAAGGTGCAGACGGGCGCCCGTGCAGGCCGCTAGGCGGATGGCGTTACCCGTGTTGCCGGGAATCTTGGGTTCATGAAAAACAAAATCGAGCACCCACCTAGCTTAGCGTGGGTGCTCGATTCTGAGCTATCGCTGGTAGGTCACGGTCAGTTGCGCCCGTGCGATTGTATGGAAGACGGTGTGGAATGCGGCGGTTGCCGGCGTCGTGTCTTCGGGGTCCAGTTCGAGAGAAGGGACGTCGAGGGCGTGCACCACGAAAATATAGCGATGCGGGTGGACGTCTCCTTCTGGGGGTGCGGCACCGTAGTAGGCGAATTCGTTGGCATCGTTGCGGATGTGGCTGGCGGCACCGGGAAGGGTGAGGTCATGGTGGCCCGCGCCTTCGGCCAGTGATGTCGTGGTGTCGTCGAGGTCTAAGACAGTCCAGTGCCAGTAGCCGGACGGCGTCGGCGCATCTGGATCAAAACATGTGACGGCAAAGCCTTGTGTCTGCTCGGGAAAGCCTGACCACTCAAGGGCAGGAGAAATGTTGTCCTTGAATCCGAGGTGCTTATCGGGCATCGTCCCGCCGTCGGACATCGTGGGGCTCGTCAGGGTGAAGGAGGGGACGTGGGGGAGGAGGTCGTAGGGGTTGGGTGCGGGAGGTCGTTCTAGGTTCATGCTTGCACTATATGCGATGAGGCTCACAAGTGTGCGGAAGTGTGGGTGGGCGCGCGTGGACGCCTGGCTAGTTTTTGTCGGAGCTTACCCCTACGATGAATGTCGAACAAGTGTTCGAGGAGGTGAATGGTGGACAGGTTAGCGATCGCGCAAAAGGCGCTTGCTGAGGCTGAAGCGCGGGCTGGCTTGCGTGTCGTGCGCGCTGGGGAGGCGGGGCGGAGGGCTACCGTTGCCGGAGAAGTGAGCGCAGATGCCTTTCCGGTGCCCGCCTACCTAGCAGGAGCGTTGCCCCAGGGGCTCATGCGGCGTGGGGTGGTGAACGTGCAAGGATCGAGCTTTCTCATGTCACTGCTCGCCGCAGTCGCGTCCCGGCAGGGGGCGTGGATCGCCGTTCTCGCGGATCCGGAGATGGGATGGTCGTGTGCAGAAAGCTTGGGCGTTGATACGAGTCGAGTGGCCGTCGTAGAGAAAGTGGAGGCCAACAGCGCCCGGGTGGTCAGCGCGGCCGTTGATGGGTTTGATGTGGTGATTGTTGGCAACGTTGCCTTGGATAACCGCGAACGCCGCGTGCTCCAGCGTCGGACCCTTTCTCAGGGTGCTCTTCTTTTGGGGCGGGGTTGGGTACATGCCTCACTCAACGTCGAATGTCAGCTGGTGGGGATGCATGGCGTGACGAAGGGCCGAGGCCATATTCGAGCGGCTGACTATCAGATACTCACGCCTTGGGGACAAGCGCGTGTGCGTTACTCGGACGGCGGAAGCCAGATGGTCGCCGTGGAGCCAACGGGGCTGAGCCTCGTGGGAGGGCAGGCAGCATGTTAAGGGGAAGCGTGTGGATCCCTGATTGGCCGGTGGCGGCAGTGGTCCTGGCCGGGCAAGCTCGTGCCGATGAGCCCATTGCCTTGTATGATCAGCGTGTTATCGCGCTCAATGGGTTGGCCCATGTGGAGGGCGTGCGGGTAGGAATGAGACGTAGGCAGGCCCAATCGCTCGTCCCGAATCTGCGCCTGATGAGGCATGTGCCTGACGTGGACGTCATTCATTTTGAGCGGGTCGTGAGGGCGTGTGAGGAGCATATCGCCTATATCAGCGTGTTGGAGCCAGGCCTTATCACCTTCCTCGCCAAGGGGCCGGTGGCATCGGCGGGCAGCATGCGGCAGCTGTCGGAAAATCTGGTGGGTGACATCGCCGAGGAAGGGCTAGAGGCCCATGTCGGTTTTGGTGAAGGGCTCCTGACGAGTATTCTGGCGGCCCGTCAAGACGCCCACGTTCGTCATGCACGTACTTTTCTTGACTCCCATCCGGTGGGGGATCTCATCCACGCCACTTTCACGGCGAAATCACGCGAGAACATGCGTCATTTCATCAGCGCGATGGAGGATTTAGGTGTGCATCGGATTGGCGATCTGCGACTGCTCGATCGCCATGCGTTGGCCACACGCTTTGGGCAAACGGGGCACCACGTAGGTGCGCTCATTGATGGCGGGGACATCGACTATGAGGGGCGTGCCTACGATGCCCACGAACTTGTGGCCGAGCGTAACGCGGATCCGCCGCTAGAGAATTTCGACCAGGCTGCTTTCCTTGCACGCGATATGGCGGAGGAATTGGCGGGCGAGCTTGTGCATAGAGGCCTCATCGCACAGGAAATCACGATCACTACCCGTGGTGAATCGGGAAGTTGGCAACGGGTGTGGACACTGGATGCCGCCAGCGCACGCGACATCACGGATCGCGTGCGCTGGCAGCTAGCGGCATGGATGACTGACCGAGATGACGCCTCCTGTGATGCTGTGTCAGCCATCCCCCATATCTCGGTAGCCGCAAGCGTTGTCGCGCCAGCCGGGCATGCCCAAGGCAAACTGTGGGGAACGGACCGCGCCAGCCGGGACGCGGCTGCCCGGGCAGTGAGTCGGATTCAGGGTCTCTTGGGTGACCAGGCTGTCACTGTGCCGGAATATGTGGGTGGGCGTCATCCGTTGGAGGCGTATCGCATGCGTTTATGGGACCAGGCCGCGGGCATCCGGCGTCGTGAAGATCCTTGGCCGGGGGCGGTGCCGTTACCTTGGCCGCCCCGCGTGAAAAACCCTCCGGAGCAGGCGGAAATCCTTGACTCGGGTGGGCATGCATGCATGCTGGATGCGCTTGGTGTCTTCTCCTGTCAGCAGGGGTGCGGCGATCCACGCCCGGCGAGCTTACGTGCGGCAGGGCGGGCCGTCGTGGTCAAGGAAATCGCCGGACCTTGGCTACAGATGACGGGCTGGTGGGATCCATCCGCCTATCAGCGTCAGGCCTGGCTGGAGATCGTCGATAACGAATTGTGCGGCTATCTTCTGTGCCGCGAGGGGCAGCGCTGGTGGCTGGTGGGGGTCTATCAATGATTCCCTATGCCGAACTCCACGTTCACTCGGCTTACAGCTTCCTCGACGGAGCATGCATGCCCTCTGACCTCGTTGAACGCGCGGTCGAACTCGAGCTGACCGCCTTGGCGCTCACCGACCATGATGGGTTTGCCGGCGTCGTTCAACTTGCGACGGCGGCGCGCCGCTATGGCCTGCCCACGGTCATCGGGACGGAGGTGACGATCGGCGGCCTGCCCCGGTTGGGGCAGAAAGATCCTGACGGCGAACACCTGCTCATCCTCGCCCGCGATGCGCAGGGATACCGCGCGCTTTCGCAGACTATCGGTGAAGCGATGCTGGCTTCAGGCGTGAAGGGCTATGCCAACCACAGCTTGGAAAGCCTCTCGAGCGCGGCCAAGAACTGGCAAATTTTGACGGGGTGCCGCAAGGGTGGCCTGCGCCGGGCTTTGGAAACTGCCCCGGGAGTGTGGGCGTTGGATGAGGCTAGAGCCTACTTGGATCGCCTGAGTGCGCTCTTCGGGCGCGAAAATGTGGCTGTAGAAATCGTCAACTCCTGCCAGCCCTATGATCGCGAGCGCAACCATCACCTCGTCGAGTTAGCACGAGAGGCGGGTCTGCGGGCGGTCGCAACAGGCAACGTTCATAGTGCGCGGCCGCGGGACGCGGTGGTTGCCGACGTCATGGCGGCAACGCGTGCGAATCAATCGTTGGAGGACTATCGAAGCTGGCTGGCGGCGTGGCCGTCCTACTTGAAATCAGGGGAGCAGATGCTTCAGCTCCACGAGGATCATCCGTATGCGGTGGAGGTAGCTGACAGGATTGGGCGGGAATGCTCATTTGACCTCGCCCTCGTCGCCCCGCAGCTACCTCCGTTCCCAGCACCAGCTGGGCATACCGAAGCCACGTGGTTGCGTCACCTAGCGGAGGAGGGAGCCTTGCGCCGTTATGGAAGCCGTGCCTCCCACCCGCGCGCTTGGAAACAAATCGACCACGAGCTCGAGGTGATTGAGCAGCTGAACTTTCCCGGGTACTTTTTGATCATCCACGAGATTGTTGACTTTTGTGCGAGGCGGGGCATCTGGTGCCAGGGGCGTGGCTCGGCCGCGAATTCGGCGGTGTGTTTTGCCCTCGGGATTACGGCGGTTGATGCGGTTCGGCATCGTATGCTGTTTGAGCGTTTCCTCTCGCCGGGGCGTTCTGGACCGCCCGATATTGACATGGATATTGAGGCTTCTCGCCGCGAGGAAGTGATTCAGCACGTGTATGAAAGGTATGGGCGGCGCCATGCGGCCCAGGTTGCCAATGTCATCACGTATCGTCCGCGTTCGGCCATCCGGGACGCCGCCCGTGCCCTCGGGTATGAGCCCGGTCAGGCAGACGCGTGGGCGAAGTCGGTTGAACGGCGGCTGACTGGCACGGTCTCGGAGCAGACTCCAGCCGGCGCGTTCGCTCAACGCTGGGGTATTGACGAAGACGTCCCCGCCGCGGTGGCCGATATTGCGGCACGCTTGCAACGTCTACCTCGCCATCTTGGTATCCACTCCGGTGGAATGGTGATTTGTGACCGTCCGGTGATTGAGGTGTGCCCCGTTGGTTGGGCGCGCATGGAGGGGCGCACGGTCCTCCAATGGGATAAGGACGATTGTGCTCAGGCAGGTCTTGTGAAGTTTGACCTGCTGGGATTGGGAATGCTCAGCGCGCTTCGGATTGCTTTTAGCGAGCTCACAGAGCGTGGGATCAGGGCGAGTAATGGACAGCCGCTGGACCTGCACAACATTGACCAGGACGATGGGCGCGTATATGACCTACTGTGTGCCGCGGACACGATCGGCGTTTTCCAGGTTGAATCGCGGGCGCAGATGGCCACGCTTCCTCGCATTCGGCCTCGGACGTTCTATGACATCGTTATCGAAGTGGCATTGATTCGTCCTGGGCCGATCCAGGGAGATTCGGTCAACCCGTACATCAATCGGCGGCGTGGGCGCGAGCCCGTCACCTACTCGCATCCGCTCCTCGAAAACGCGTTAGAGAAGACGCTCGGTGTCCCGCTTTTTCAAGAGCAGCTGATGCAGATCGCCATCGATGCCGCGGGCTTTACCCCCGCCCAGGCTGACCAGTTACGTAAGGCGATGAGCGCGAAGCGTAGCCACGAGCGTATGCGCGATTTACGTGATGAGCTCATGGAAGGCATGGCCCGGCGTGGCATTGGCCCTGCAGTGCGCGAAGAGATCTACAACAAGCTAGAAGCGTTTTCGGAGTTTGGTTTTCCCGAGTCTCATTCGTTTTCATTTGCGTATTTGGTATATGCGAGCGCGTGGCTCAAGGTGCATTATCCGGAGAATTTTTATGCAGGGATATTGGCCGCCCAGCCGATGGGATTTTATTCGCCTCAGACGCTGGTCGCCGATGCTCGCCGTCACGGTGTGCTCGTCTTGCCGGTTGACGTGTGCTTCTCGCATGAGCATTCGCACGTGGAGACGACGCCGTGGCGCAAGGCGCGTACGCATCCTCTGGTTGACGCCGATCCGTGTCGGGGCGTGCGCCTTGGCCTGTCGAATATCAAGGGACTACACGGCGCTGTCGGCAGAATCTTGGCGGCCCGGGATGAACGCCAGTTCGACTCCGTTGCCGATTTGGCCCGTCGCGCTCAACTTTCCACTGCTGATCTTGAAAAGCTCGCCGCAGCGGGGGCACTCTCTAGCCTCGGAATGGGGCGACGCGAGGGAATTTGGGCGGCCGAAGCGTTGTCGTACGTCGCCACGAGGAACAGGCAATCAGTCCAGCTGACTATTCCGGGCCTTTACGTTGGTGCCAAGGCTCCTCAACTTGCGCCGATGAGCCCCGTGGAGGAGAACATGGCGGATTTGCGGTCGACGGGCCTGTCGGTGAGCGCCCATCCGATGGAGTTCTTGCGCAGCAGGCTGGACAGTGAAGGAGTGGTGAGCATCGGTGCGCTGGCTGAGTGCCGGCCAGGGCGCCGAGTCAAGGTGGCGGGGGTGGTTACGCATCGGCAACGTCCGCACACGGCGTCGGGAATTACTTTCTTGTCGCTGGAAGACGAGAGCGGCTTACTGAACGTTGTCTGCTCGGTGGGGCTGTGGGAGAGATATCGAAAGGTGCTGCGCACGTCCCAAGGGCTGATCGTCCGTGGCGTTGTTGAGCGAGCTGATGGGGTGACGAACCTTGTTGCCGACGCCGCGGAGAAGCTCGACCTGTCCGTGCCGTTGGCATCGAGGGACTTTCGCTGACCCGCCGCCATCCGCAGGAGGTGTAAAGGCCTGCGTGGGTGTTGCCGGGATTTCACACTGCCACGGCGCTTGGTGCGAAGCTAAGATGAAAGGAAAGAATGGAAGGGGCCTACGTTGGGCAAAATGAAAGTTCTCCTGCGCATCGCGACGACCGCAGGGCCAGCCATCTATAGCATCGTGCGCACATATGGGCCGCAGATTCGCAAGGTGATGAATGACAACCCGGAGCTGTACGAGGCCTTCAAGGGCCGGGTTAGCGCGTTGGCTGGCGCCGGAAAGTCCAAGCGCGGCACCGCGGCGTTGAAGAGCCGGATCGGTGTTTTGCGAGAGCAGACGACCTACCTTTACGGCACGGCCAACAACACGTCGGTGGCCGAGCGCGCCACGGCGTGGCGGAAGGAACTCGACACGATCGAGAACGCCCTGCCGATTGTGGACTCGATGAATGGCAGAAATCGCAAGGAAAAAATGAAGGAGTTCGAGGGACGTATCGACGATCTCGCTGCCAAGGTTCTTGCGCTGACGTTGAAGGATGAGATCGAGGACGCCGAGATCGTGGACGAGGACTGAGCACTGCGTGGGGGTCCGCCGTTGTGGGCCCAGCCTCACTCCAGGCCGAGTGCTCCGGCGATGTCCGGCTGAAAGAATCCTGGCCCCTTGAGGACTTTTCCGTCTTCACGATAGATCGGTTTGCCATCGGCGCCGAGCTTGGACATGTTGGAGGCTTGGACCTCGCGCAAGACGTCGGCGAGGGGGATTCCGAGTTCGAGCGCCATGCCGTAGACGACGTAGGTCAGGTCGGCGAGGGCATCTGCCACTTCGACGGTGTCGCGTGTGCCGTCGTCTGAGCTTCGCGCAGCCGTGTAGGCGTCTTCGATTGTTGCGCGCGCCTGGCGTCCGTAGACGGCGCCGACAAGTTCGGCGAATTCTTCGGCGACGAGGCTCATGCGCATGTGGACGCGTTCTCGGTCAGCATTGGGGGAGTCTGTGGCGATGGGAAGCCCGTAGGTCTCGTGGAATTGGCGGACCAAGTCTTCCGGCCGGTTCGGATCGGGAAGAAAATCATGAGAACTCATACCCTCCAATGTACCTGCTCGTGAATCTTGCTGGAGATGTTGTCGCAGATCACACCTCAAACCATGGCTGCGATTTTGGCAAAGGTGGGGGTGTGGTGATAAGTTCTTACCTGTTGCGAACGCAGCAGACCTGCGCGGGTGGCGGAATAGGCAGACGCGCTAGCTTGAGGTGCTAGTCCACGTATAGTGGGTGGGGGTTCAAGTCCCCCTCCGCGCACAGGTGAAAAGAGCCGGTAGAGATACCGGCTCTTTTCACATCTTGCTCTCTCGCGCGTGGGCGGCCCGCGGCGGCTAGAGTGATGGCATGAGTTTTCCTCGGGCCACGACGGCCGTTTATGCGCTTCTCGGACGGCCCGTGCAACATTCGAAGTCTCCCCAGTTGCACAACGCTGTCTTTGACCACCTAGGAATTGATGCGGTCTATGTCGCCCACGAGATTGACAAGATCGGGCCCGCGGTCGCCGCGCTACGGCAGCTGGGATACGCCGGGGCGAACGTCACGATGCCGTTCAAGACTGAGGTGGTTGACCATGTCGATGTTCTGGGCGATGCCGCACGCGAGATGAGGGCCGTTAACACGCTGACTTTCCGCGACGGACTGATCATGGGTGACAACACGGATGGAGCCGGCCTGTTCAACGAGATCCGCAGGGCCGGAACGCGCGTGGCAGGGGCCAAGGTTGTTTTGCTGGGAACCGGGGGAGCGGCCGCCGCGATTTGGACGCAGGCCGCACTCGACGGCGTCGCGAGTGTCAAAGTCTTCAACCGCGCCAAGCCTGGCTTGGACGAAATTGCTCACCGGCTCGCCTCGCTCTCCGAACGGAGCGGATGCGACCTTACGCTCGGCGACCTCGCTGAACGCGAAGTGCTGGCGGCCGCCGTCGACGAGGCCGACATCGTTGTCAACGCCACCGCCGTGGGTATGGGTGAACTCGCAGGGCAATCCCTCATTGAGCGGGATTGGATCTCGCCACACCACACGATCGCAGACGCGGTCTACCATCCTCGCCTGACCAAGCTCCTTGAGGACGCACGCGAGGCCGGCGCGAGGACTGTCGAGGGCATCCGGATGCTCCTCGGGCAGGCCGCCGTGTGCGAGAAAATCTGGCTCGGCATCGATATGCCTTTCGAGGTTGCTTCGGCGGCGGTCAATTCTTAACCGGAGGGCGTTCTTCGGTAGGCTGTGCCTATGCCGTTCGCATTTCTTGCCGCCCGACCAGCAGGCGCACGCATCATCAGAGACGACGAATACGCGGCCGTCCTGCGCGAGGGCAAGCTGAGCCGTGACGCTCTCGTGTATTTTTCCCTCGAAGATCGGCCACGCATCGACCCCACCGAATACTCTGGCATCATCGTTTCGGGATCGGTCTACAGCTACCTCGAGGAACACGAGTCGAAGACCGCCGAGCAGATTGCCGTTGAAGAGGTGCTCGACGAGCTCAACGCGGTGGTCCTCGAGCGTGACCTTCCCTATCTTGGTCTGTGCTACGGGTTGCAGTCCTTCGCCGTCTCGCTCGGGGCCAGGTTGACGAGGGACTACGGCGAAGAGATTCAGGCCGTGACGATCGAATTGACGGAAGAAGGCAAGCGGGACGCCATCTTCGGCTCGCTCCCGGAGGCTTTTCCGGCCGTCGTCGGCCACACGGAGGCCATCGTTGAAGCACCCGCCGGCACGGTGGTGCTGGCCTCCTCCGAGCTGTGCCCGATCCAGGCACTCCGATACGGAGAAAATGTCTACGGCACGCAGTTCCACCCTGAGATCGGCGAGGAGTCGGTCAAGATTCGCATCGACTACTACAACGGCAGCAAGTACTTCGCTCCGGGGCAGGTCGACGCCGTTCGCGCACGATCGCTCGGCTACGACTACTCCTTCAGCGCCGCAGTCATTTCCCATTTCATCAATCGCTATTGCTAGGAGTGACCCATGAAATTCGCATCCTCGCCACGATCGACCGTGGGCATCGAATGGGAACTTCAGCTGATCGACCGCGACTCAAACGACCTGCGTCAGGCGGCGGACACGATCCTCACCCAGGCGCGCGCGCTCGATCGAGACACCTCGATGATTCATGGCGAGATGCTCCTGAACACCATTGAGCTGGTCACCCGCCCGCATTCGACGATCCGGGAGTGCATGGATGACCTTCAGGAGGGGCTTGACACGTTGGCGCCGGTGCTTGAGCCGATGCGCATCGTCCTCGCCTCCTCGGGCACTCATCCCTTCGCCAATCCGGTCTACCAGCGGGTGACGGACACCGAACGCTATGCCGAGTTGGTCAACCGAACGCGGTATTGGGGGCGGCAAATGCTCCTTTTCGGCACGCACGTGCATGTGGGCATCGAGGATCGGGCGAAGGTGTTACCTATTCTCAAGGCTGTTCTGACCCGCTTCGCCCACCTCCAAGCCTTGACTGCGTCGTCGCCGTTTTGGGACGGGAAGAGCACGGGGTACGCCGATAACCGGGCGATGGTCTTCCAGCAGTTGCCCACCGCCGGGGTTCCCCACCAGTTCAGCTGCTGGGAGGAGCTGGAGGAATACCATTGCGGGATGGCCAAGACGGGGATTATCTCCAGCTTCGACGAGGTGCGATGGGATGTTCGGCCGTCGCTGAAGTTCGGCACGCTCGAGTTCCGGGTGGCCGACGCCGCCACCAACTTAGCGGAGGTGGGCATGATCGCCGCGCTTTCGCAGTGTTTGGTGGAGTATTTCTCCAGAGAGTACGACGCCGGCCGGGAGCTTCCCACCTTGCCGCAGTGGTTTGTGATCGAGAACAAGTGGCGGGCGGCGCGCTACGGCATGGACGCTACCCTCATCCTTGATGCCGCGGGCAACGAGGAGCCGGTGAGCCAGACGCTTGCCCGCATGGTCGACAAGCTGCGGCCCATCGCTGAGGAACTTGGTTGCCTTGAGGAACTCATGACGGTTCACACGGTCTTGCGCATCGGCGCTCCCTACCGGCGTCTTCTGCGCGCAGGTGCGTACTATGGCCAATCGCGCGAAGCGGTGGTGGACTTTATGATCGCGGAAATGGCGGCCGGCCATCCGCTAGATCCGGACCATTTCAAAACCGAAGGCATCGCCGCAACCGACGAGGCTCATGCCCCCGCATATGCGCCCAACGAGAGCGCGCCGTCGAAGGAGAAATAATGGCCGAGCTATACGCCGAGGCGCTTGACATCGCTCAGCAGCTCATCCGCTTCGATACGTCGAATGACGGTCGGGATATCATTGAGAAGCCCGCAGCGGACTACATCATGGACCTTCTCCACGAGGTCGGGCTTGAACCGGACTACCTTGGCCCGACGCCGGGCCGGCCGTCCGTCGTCGTGCGGATCCCGGGCAAGAAGCGTGAGGTTGAGGTTGATCCGGAGACGGGCGAGCGCCGCGGAGGCGTTGTCATTCACGGGCATACTGACGTGGTGCCGGCGGTGGCTGAAGACTGGTCGGTTGATCCGTTCGGGGCGCAGATCAAGGACGGCTATCTCTGGGGCCGCGGCGCAGTGGACATGAAGAACATGGACGCGATGATCCTGGCCGTCGTGCGCGAGATCGCCCGGACGGGATACGTGCCCCCGCGCGACCTCATCGTCGCCATGTTTGCCGACGAGGAGGCCGGCGGACACATGGGATGCCAGTGGCTGGTGTCGCAACACCCGCACCTGTTTGACGGCGCCACCCATGCGATCTCAGAGGTGGGCGGTTACAACACCTACGTCGACGGCAAGCGGGTTTACCTGTTACAGACGGGCGAAAAGTCGCTCACGTGGTACACCTTGCGCGCGGAAGGAAAGGCGGGGCACGGTTCGCAGGTCAACGACGACAACGCCGTGGCCAAGCTTGCCCGCGCGATGGCGGCGATCGCGGATGAGCCCTGGCCCCTGGCACTCACCGAAACGGTGACGAAGCTCTTGAACGGGACGGCGCAACTATCCGGTTTGCCGTTTGACCCGCAGGACGAAAAGACGTTGCGGGCGTTGGTTGATGCGCTCGGCCCTGCCCGCGCCTACGTCGGGGCCACCTTACGCACGGGAGCAAACCTGACGTCGATGAACGGCGGGTACATGGCGAACGTCATTCCCTCGGCGGCGCAGGGAAGCGTGGATGTGCGCGCCATCCCCGGCACGGAGCGAGAGGTGGGGGCGCGCATCGCCGAGCTCACCGAAGGGCTAACGGTGGGCATGCTTCACGACGCCGATGGCTACGAGTGCTCGACGGAGGGAAGTTTCGTCGATGCCATGGTCGGTGCCCTCAAGGAGAAAGACCCGCAGGCTTACGTGTTGCCCTACCTGCTGTCGGCGGGCACAGATAACAAAGCGCTCGGCTCTCTCGGAATCGCCGGATACGGGTATTCTCCGGTCCGGGTGCCGGAGGGGTTCGATTTTCCGGCGATGTTCCACGGCGTCGACGAGCGAGTTCCGGTGGATTCCCTGTCCTTCGGCTCCCAGGTGCTGCGCGAATTCATCGATCGGCTTTAGGGGTACGTAAATGTGGGCGGAGTGGGCTAGGCTTCTTTCATGGCTAAAGAAACTCAAGCAGCATGTGATCGACTGATCTTCGCACTTCAGGAGTTCAACGCGACCGCTATGGCGGCCCGTGATCCGCAAGACCCATCCATTTTGGCCGCGGCCGATGCACTTGCGGATGCCTTCACACTCTACGACGACGCGCTCTACACGCAGTACGGCGTCGAAACGCCCCTCGATACCTATGACGAGTACGAGGAAGACTATTTCGACGACGAGGACGTTGACGACGAGGACCTCGAGGATGACGACCTCGAAGACGACGAGGACCTCGAGGATGACAATGATTTCGATTTCGACGACCTCGACGACGAGGATCTCGACGAGTTCGATCTTGACGACTAGCCGCGGCTGGGCTCGCCACGGCGAGTGACACGCTCAGAACGATCAGATCTCGGAAATTGCTTGGGCGACGGGACCCGGCAACGGCGCGATATCCAGCGATAACACTTGTTCAAACTGTGCGTTGGTTCGGGCGCCAATGAGCGCGCACGTCACCTGGGGTTGCCCCAACAGCCACGCGAGGGAAACGTCTGCTGGTGTGCGTCCGAGACCGTCTGCTGCCTTGACGACTGCTTCGACTGTGCGGCGCGGCTTGTCGGTGAGGTAGTGATCCACGGTGGCTGACAGGTGATCGGTCGCGGCCCGCGATGTGGCGGGAATCGTGTGGCGGTACTTGCCGGTGAGGACGCCCCCCGCGAGCGGAGCCTGGGCGATGATTCCCAAGTTAAATTCGCGCGCGACGGCGGTGAGGTCCCCGGCCGGCTTGCGCTGAAGGACCGAGTAGTCGGCTCCGATCGATCCGAGTGCGGTGAGGTGGCGATCGTCGAGGTATTGAGCGGCGCGCGCCACGCGCCAGGCGGGGTGGTTTGCCAGGCCAATGTATCGGGCTGCGCCACTGGCCACGATGGCGGACAGCGTGCCCAGCTGTTCGTCCACGGGAACGCGCGGATCTGGAGCGGCCAGTTGAAGGACGTCCACGTACGTGGTTCCGAGCTGGGAAAGCGTGGTGTGAAGCGAATCCATGATGGCGCTGCGTCCGCCGTTAAAGCGCACGCCCGATTCGTGATAGAAGTTTCCTGCATGGGCAACCACGACGACGTCGCTGCGGTCAATTCCTCCATCGAAGACGGCGCCGAGCACGTGCTGGGCGAGACCCTCGCCGTAGACGGGGGAGATGTCGATGGTGGTGCCGCCGTGGTCCAGTAGTGTGGCGACCATCTTCGATGCGTCCTCGAGTTCCGTGTCTCGTCCCCAGGTCAGCGTGCCGAGGCCGAGCTGGCCCATGCGCAGGCCGGTGCCTCCTAAAAAGGTGTGCTTCATATCCCAGAGCCTAACGTACGGTGAGCCCAGATGAGGGTTTAGGCTTGGGCGCGTGGGTATTATTGAAGCCATTGTCTTGGGAATCGTCCAGGGGCTGACGGAGTTTCTTCCGATTTCGTCCTCCGCACATTTGCGCATTGTGGGTGAGCTTTTCCCCTCGCTCGGAGATCCGGGCGTGACCTTCACCGCTGTGACTCAGATTGGCACGGAGATCGCCGTCGTCCTGTATTTCTGGAAGGACATCGTGCGAATCATCGCGCAGTGGTTCAAGTCCCTGCCGGTGGGGCCGTGGAAAAACCAGGTGCCCGCCTCAGATCCCAACGCGCGGATGGGCTGGATCGTCATCCTCGGTTCGATTCCGATCGTCGTACTCGGCTTGCTACTGGAAAACTGGATCGACACCGTCTTCCGCAACCTTTACCTGACGGCGCTCATGCTTGCACTCTTCGCCATCCTGCTCGGCTTGGCGGATCGCATGGGCAAGCGTGCGAAGGACTTGGATCGGATGTCGATTCGCGACGGCGTCGTCCTGGGTTTCGCTCAGGCGATGGCGCTCATTCCGGGCGTGTCGCGATCGGGCGGCACGATCACGGTCGGACTGGCGCTCGGGTATACGCGCTCGGCGGCGGCACGAATCTCCTTCTTTTTGGCAATCCCGGCCGTGTTGGGATCCGGCTTTTACCGACTCCTCAGCGACGATGGGACGGGCCCGCAGGCGGGTGCCGTAGCGACCCTCGCCGCTACTGTTACGGCGTTCGTGGTCGGCTATGCGGTGATCGTGGGCTTCCTCAAGCTTGTGGAGACGAAGAACTATCTTCCCTTCGTCGTTTACCGTCTGCTTCTTGCCGGGCTGCTCGTCTACTTGCTGGGCAGCGGCCTGATGAGCACATACTAGGAGCGTCGATGCGCGCATCTTTGCCAGCCGCCGTCTTGTTCGATATGGACGGGACCTTGACGGACACCGAGGCCCTGTGGTTTCGGGCCGAGACGGAGATCCTCGCAGACTTGGGGCGGCAATGGCGGCCCGGTGATGAGATGGCCGTCGTCGGCCTCAACCTGCTCGATGCCTGCAGGTACCTGGTGTCCCATCTGGAGCTCTCTGTCAGCGCCGAGTTTCTAGCCGACGCGCTGACTGACCGAGTGGTGGAGCTCGGCGAAGAACACGGCATGCCGTGGCGCCCCGGAGCCTTCGATCTCCTTGAGCGGGTGACTGCTCTTGGCATACCGAGTGCACTGGTCACGGCTTCGCGGATGTCTTTTGCTCGCCTCACCCTTGATCAGGCTCCGCCAGGATCCCTCGAGGTGGCCATCACAGGCGACCAAGTGACGAACGGCAAACCAGATCCGGAGCCATACACGAAAGCGATCGAGCGGTTTGGCGTCTCACCCGGCAGCACGCTGGCTTTTGAAGATTCGGTCTATGGGCTTGCCTCTGCGCGCGCCGCGGGCGCGGTCACAGTGGGCGTTCCGCTCAAGATGGACCTCAGCGGCCGCGAGGACGTCATTATTATTGGCTCCCTTGCTGAGGCCGATGAGGACTTCCTCCGCGCGGTCATGGCTTAGCGCCGACCTGGGCCGTCAATAGCTGGGCTGCGCCTTCCCCGTCCATCTCGGGCGCCTTGTTGCCGAAAGCTGGGCAGATGCTCTGAAAATGACACCATTGGCACAGCGGGCTCTTCTTCGCCTCGAAGGCACCTGAATCAATACGCGAACGAATCGCCGACCACAGGGCATCGAGCTCCATCGTGAGCCCATCGACGTCAAGAGGAACCGGATCGTAGGTCAGCACCCGCCCGTCCTTGAGATAGATGAGCTGAGTGCGCGCCGGAAGCGTATCTTCGGCGTAGTACAGCGCGGCGGCATAAAACCGCATCTGGAAAATTGCCTCGTTTTGGAAACGCGGGGAAGGGGACTTGCCCGTCTTGTAATCGACCACACGAAGTTGCCCGTTCGGCGCCCGATCCAAGCGATCGATGATGCCTCGAATCGCCAGGCCAGAGGGGAGAACGGCGTTGACGAACTCCTCACGCGCGGCAGGCTGTAGGAAGGCAGGGTTTTCCAGTTTGAAATAGTTCGCAATGAGCGTGCGCGCGGAGCCGAGCCACTCGGCTATGGCTAGCTCCGATTCGAAGAGGCCCTCCGTCTCGGGGGCCTTGTCCACATGGGCCCGCCAGCGCGGCTCAAGCAGATCCTGGGCGTGATCCGGGGTGCGATCGAGCGGCGGCGCGTCAAAGAGGTGTTCAAGCACGGAGTGGACCAGTGTGCCACGAAGAGCCTCAAGCGAGGGAGGCTCCTCCATCTTGTCAATGGTGCGAAAGCGGAATTTCAGCGGGCAGGACTTAAAATCGTTGGCCCGCGAGGGGGAGAGAGCAGCGTGACGTTTCATGCTCCCTACCGTAGTGACTGCGTCCGACAATTTTCCGTAAGATAGCTTCAATGAGTAACTATCCACATCCGCTTGGCGCAGAGCGCCGCCGTGGTCCTTTTCGTGCGGGCGAACGAGTTCAGCTCACCGACACCAAGGGCCGCAAATACACGACGCTCCTGACCCACGATGGCTACTTCCAGTCCCAGCGTGGCAACTTCCGCCACCGCGAGCTGATCGGCAAGCCCGAGGGCACCGTCTTTGAAACCGAGACGGGGCACGTCCTTCAGGCCCTGCGCCCTCTCGTGGCGGACTACGTGCTGTCCATGCCGCGCGGCGCCACGCCGGTCTATCCCAAAGATTCCGGCCAGATCATTCAGCAGGGTGATATTTTCCCCGGCGCCAAGGTCTTCGAGGCGGGCGTCGGTTCTGGCGGTCTATCGTTGTCGCTCCTGGCGGCGATCGGGCCCGAGGGCCACCTGACCTCATGCGAGCGCCGGTACGAGTTTGCCGAGATTGCCCAAGCGAACGTCGAGTCGTGGTACGGGCCGGCGGTACCCCCGTGGGACTTGTACGTGGGGGACGCCAACGACGCGCTGGACGAGATGGAGGCCGAGGCGCTCGATCACGTCGTCCTCGACATGCTCGCGCCGTGGGAGATCATCAGCCATGCGGCTCGCGCGTTGCGCTCGGGCGGCGTGATCGTCGGATACGTCACGACCACGACCCAGCTGTCTCGCTTCGTCGAAAAGCTACGCGACAGCGAATGCTTCACGGAGCCGGAAGCCTTCGAAACCATGCTCCGCACCTGGCACCTCGATGGGCTGGCCGTCCGCCCCAACCATTCGATGGTGGGCCATACAGGCTTCCTCGTCGTCGCACGCCGTATTGCCCGCGGCAGCCAGCCGCTGATTCCCAAACGTCGTCCGGCGCCCGCGGCACGGCCGGATCTTCCGGAGTGGGAAAATTGGGATCCAGCCGACATGCCCGATCGAGTCATGTCGGATAAGAAGCTGCGCAAGGTGCGCCGCGACGTGGCCCACCGTGCCGACGTCGAGCAATCGGGCACATCGGAATCCGGACAGAACGCCGCGCTGATGCGGGCCAAGCTCGATCAGGAGTCGACCGATCGCAATCGTCGTCGGCTTCAGGAACGGCGCCAGGTGCGCACCGAGGAGGAATCGTGAGCGATCAGGGAGAGATCTTCGGGCTACAGAGCGCGCTGGCCTCGCTCGAGGAGAAAAACGACCGGCTCGCGCAGGCCCTCCAAAAGGCCCGTCAACGCATCCAAGACCTTTCCGGCCAGGTCGAAAAGCTCTCCTCGCCACCGGGATCGACGGCGACTTTTCTCAGTGCCGACCACGCCCGTCATGAGGTCACGGCGCTGGTCAACGGCCGAAAGATGATTCTGTCGGCCGCCACCCTCGTCGAGCTGGGGGCTATCCGGCCGGGCCAGGAGCTTCTGCTCAACGAAGCCCTCGTGGTGGTGGGCACCTCAACGTATGAGCGCACGGGCGAAATCGTCACCGTCAAACTCGTCATTGACCCCGAACGCGCACTCGTCCAAGTTCACGCCGACGACGAACGAGTCCTTCGCATCGGCGGGCGCCTGCAGGATCAGCGTGTCCAGGTCGGAGACACGGTTCTGGCTGACCTTAAGTCCGGGTTCATCCTTGAACATGTCGAGCGCCCCGACGTCGAGCACCTGTTGCTCGAAGAGATCCCGAACGTCTCCTATGAGGATATCGGCGGGCTTGACGCCCAGATCGTCCACATTAAGGATTCGGTTGAACTCCCGTTCGAACAGCCGGAGCTCTACCGCGAGCACGGACTCAAGCCGCCCAAGGGCGTCCTCTTGTACGGTCCGCCTGGAACGGGAAAGACGCTCATTGCACGCGCGGTGGCAACCTCGCTCGCCCACAAGATCTCCCGCCGTGACGGGCACGAGAAGTCCCGTTCCTACTTCCTCAACATCAAGGGCCCGCAGCTGCTCGATAAATACGTGGGCGAAACGGAGAGGCAGATCCGGGAGATTTTCTCGCGTGCACGCGACCGGGCGGCGTCGGGAATCCCCGTTGTCATCTTCTTCGACGAGATGGAGGCTTTGTTCCGCACGCGCGGATCGGGCGTGTCCTCAGACGTCGAAACCACCGTCGTTCCGCAACTTCTGGCCGAGATTGACGGTGTCGAGCAGCTTGACAACGTCATCGTTATCGGCGCCTCGAATCGGGAGGACATGATCGATCCGGCCATCTTGCGCCCGGGCCGCCTCGACGTCAAGATTCGCATTGAACGGCCCAACCAATACGGTTCGTGGGACATTCTGCTCAAATATCTGACGCCCGATCTGCCCATTCACGCCGACGAAATCGCAGCCCATGGCAGTGCCGAGACCGCGGTACGGGCAATGGCTCGTGCCACGGTCGATCGCCTCTTCACGCGCGATTCGGCCAACGAGTTCGTTGAACTTACCTACACGGACGGGGCCAAGGAGATCCTTTATGTCAGCGACTTCGTGTCCGGCGCAATGCTGGCGGCGATCGTGGACCGTGCCAAGAAGCTGGCCATCAAGGATCTCCTCTCCCGAGGCGAACGCGGAATTCGCACGGAGCACATGCTTGCCGCCCTCGCCGAGGAGACGGCGGAAAACGAGGACCTTACGCAGATGACCAACCCCGATGAGTGGGCTCGCGTGCACGGGCGCAGTTCGGGTAAGCGCATTAGCTTCGTCAAGCCGCTGACCGCGAGCAAGGTCGACGCGCCGAGCGAGGAAGCAGAACAGACGCCGGCCGTCGGCGATGACCGGCCGATTAACGTGTGGGACGACGTCGTACGGAAGGGACTGATATGAGCGTACGCCGCGCTATCGGGCTAGAGACGGAATTCGGTATCACCGACGCATCTAACCCGCAAGCCAACCCCATCGTGCTCTCGACGGAGGTCGTCGATGCCTTTGGCGGGCGTGGAAGCGCCTCCGGGGGAGCGGGTGCGATCCGGTGGGACTACCACGGCGAGGATCCCCTCAACGACGCCCGCGGATACCGCCTCGATCGTGCTGCGGCGCATCCCTCGCTGCTCACGGACGATCCCGAGTTGCCTGCACCCTCCGGGGACGCGTGTCTCGAACACGTGCGACGCCCCTCGGAGGCTGAGCTGGCCCTGCCGCGCGCGGCGAACGCCGTGCTGACCAACGGCGCTCGATACTACGTTGACCACGCGCACCCAGAATACTCGGCCCCCGAGGTGATAAATCCGCGCGAGGCCATCTTGTGGGACCGCGCGGGTGAATTGATCGCGATCGAGTCGATGGACCTGCTCAAAGAGGCCGGGCGCTCGGTGGTGATGTATAAGAACAACGTTGATGGCAAGGGCGCCGCCTACGGCACACACGAGAATTACTCGGTCGATCGACGCGTCGATTTCACTGACATTATCCGTTATATGACGCCCTTTTTCGTCACCCGGCCGATCATCTGCGGGGCCGGGAGGCTCGGCCTTGGCCAAAAATCGCAGCATCCGGGATTCCAGATTTCCCAGCGCGCCGACTACGTGGAAAACGACGTCGGCCTAGAGACGACCTTTAACCGGCCCATCATCAATACGCGCGACGAGCCGCACGCGGACGCCGAACGCTACCGGCGCCTCCACGTCATTGGCGGAGACGCCAACCAGTTCGACGTGTCGAACCTGCTTAAGGTTGGCGCCACCTCGCTCGTTTTGTGGATGATCGAACAGGACGCGATGCCCCTGGGCATGGATTCGCTCATGTTCTTCGAGCCGATCCGGGCAACCTGGGAGGTATCCCATGATCCCACGCTGACGCGGAGGATTGACATGCAGGACGGCTCCCAGCGCACGGCTATCGAGATTCAGCAGATTTATCTCGACGCCGTCCGCTCGGCCCTCGACGAGCGCGGAAAAATCGACTACGACACCCGAGAGGTGCTCGATACATGGCAGGAAGTGCTCGACCTGCTCCGCACCGACATGTTCGCCGCCTCGGGCAAGGTCGAATGGGTGGCGAAGTATCAGATGCTCCAGTCGATGCGTCAGCGCACGGGCGGTTCCTGGGATAACGATAAGTTGCGCGCCTTTGACCTGCAGTGGCACGATTTGCGGCCCGAGCGTTCGATCGTCAACCGGCTTGATCAGGCGGGCCGCGTTGAGCGGCTCTTCCATCCTGAGCAGGTCATGTGGGCGACTCGCCATGCCCCGCAGTCGACCCGCGCCTACCTTCGCGGCGGCCTGATCCGCAGGTTCGCCGACAAGGTCATGTCGGCTGGGTGGGACGGTGTCACGCTTGACGTGCCCGGTTACGAGTCGCTGGTGCGCATTCCACTGATGTATCCGGAGCGGGCGCGGCACGATCTGGTGGGCGACATGCTCGAGGAAGCGACGTCGATCGAAGACTTCCTCGTGCGCCTGACGTCGGCTTAGGTGGCGGCTCGCTGATCGTGCCCGTGCGGCGAACTATGATGGAGAAGAAGGAAAGGTAGTTCATGTCAGAACAAGAATTTATGCAGCCTCGTCGCCGCGAGGAGAGCCAGAGCCAGGAGTTGCCGCAGGTAACGGCCTCGCAGGCCGATTTCGATGTCGATGATCTTTTGGATGATATCGATTCGATCCTCGAAGAAAATGCGACCTCCTTCGTCCAGGGTTTTGTGCAAAAGGGTGGCCAGTGATTCCCCAGCGGATTATGGGCATTGAGACCGAGTACGGTCTCTTGTGTGCCTCGACGAACGGCGGGGAGCCTCCGATGGACGCGGAGGCGGCTGCCCATCACCTGTTTGAGCCCTTGCTCCGCAAGACGCGCTCGACGAGCACGTTCCTGGCCAACGGCGCCCGCTTGTACCTCGATGTTGGGGCGCATCCGGAATATGCCACCGCGGAGTGCGACTACCTCGGCGACCTGCTGGCCAACGATCGCGCCGGCGATCAGCTGTATGCCCAGTTGGCCGGCGATGCGAATGAGAAGCTGGCGGCGTCGGGTGCCCGTATTCATCTGTTCAAGAACAACCGTGATTCCTACGGTAACTCCTTCGGTTGCCACGAGAACTACCTCGTGCGGCGCCGGCGCGACTTTCGCCAGCGCATCGACGGCCTGATTCCCTATTTCGTCACGCGTCAGATCATGGTGGGGGCCGGCTTCCTCGAGGTCGACGGCGGCGAGGTTCGCTTCAAGCTTTCCCAACGTGCGGACAGGATGAACGACGCCGTCTCGGCGGCCACCACCCGCTCCCGCCCGATGATCAACACACGCGATGAGCCCCACGGCGACGCCGAGCTTTACCGGCGCATGCACGTCATCGTGGGCGATTCGAACATGTCGGATTCGACGTCCGCGCTGAAGGTGGGCGCGACGCAGGCGGTGCTCGACGCGATCGAGGACGGGCTGCGTCTTCCGGATCGAACCCTGGCCGAGCCCGTGCGCGCTATCCGCGAGGTGTCGGCCGACACCTCGTGCCGCGCCGTGTTGGAATTGGCGGACGGGTCGAGGATGACGGCGCTGGAGATTCAGCGCGAGGTCCACGATCTCGTTCGGTCACGATTCGAGGACAACGGGTGGCTGGCCGAACTCGACCCGATGCGTCGCTACGTCTTTGACCTGTGGGAACGCACGCTGGAGGCCCTCGAGCGCGGGGAGCTCGTGGCGATATCGAGCGAGATTGATTGGGTGGCCAAGCGTCAGCTTCTCACCCGCTACGCCGAGAGGCTCGGGACTGACCTTGGAGATCCGCGTATCCTCAGGCTCGATCTTGCCTGGCATGACATCACCGGGGCCGGTTTGCGCCCCAAGCTCGAGGCGAGTGGCGGGCTGAAGAAACTCGTGAGTGAGGCAGATGTCGCTCGGGCTACGGGCATCCCACCGCAGACGACTCGCGCGAAACTGCGTGGCGACTTCGTTGCGCTGGCGATGGAAAATCGCCGCGACTACATGGTGGATTGGATGAACATTCGCCTGCTCGAGGACGGTGGTGCTCGCCAGGTGCTGCTCAAGGACCCGTTCGCACCGGTCAATGTCGAGGTCGCCGAACTGATGGAGCTCATCGAAAGTGAGTAAGCTTCGCCGCATCGGCCTCGTCGTGTTCATCATCGTCCTGGGACTGGTGATGGGCTTTGCCGCATCCGCGGCGCAATACCGCATGGGTGCGGTCTCCGCGCCGATGACGGTCCACGTGGGTGGATCCTTCGGCGCGCCGGTTGGAGTCACGGTTGAGGGCAGGGCCGATTTTGAGGCCGATGACGGGCTCGTCCCCGAATTTAGCCGGGTGGACGAGGACGGCCAGGGCCGCGTCGTCGATGCCGGCACCCAGGTGCTGGCAAGGGCCACCTCCTTCTACCTGCGCGAGGACGGGCTGACGGCGGAGACGGGCTCGCAGTACCTGACCGGCGCCGCGGGCGAGGACTCGCTCGGGGGCTACGCCGCGCATGTGGTGGGCAAGCACGAAGGCAGCCGGATTGTCCTCGTCCAGCCAGAGACCCGCAGGGCCGGAACGGTGACCGTGATCGACCTCTTGTACACCGTCCTGCCCGGTCAGCACGGGGCGACCGAGCCGTCAAACGGCCTGCCCGGGGTGGCGATCGGTGCCGACGGCTTTCCGACGATCACGGCCGGCGGCGGGGCGGTCGGAGGCTACCAGGAAAATCAGCTGATTACCGGAGGCGGTCAGCAGGTCAAGGCGGGCGATACCGTCGTCGTGAACTACCTCCTTGTATCGGGGGAGGGCAAGGTTCTTGAGAACACCTGGACGTCCAAGGCTCCTGTGGTGATGACGGTTGACGACGTCTTCGACGGCTTGCAGTCCGGGCTCAAGGATACGCGCGTCGGTTCGCGTCTCGTGTTGGCTGTGCCGGCGGCGCAAGCTCAGGGCGAGGCGGACGTTGCGATTGTGATGGACGTGCTGGCTAAGCTTCCGAAAGAAGGGTGAAGGTCGCTTTCTCGTTCGAAGGGAATTCTGCTAGCAGCGCTTCCTCCTGCGCGGCCCAGCCCGGCCAGTGCTCGGACCAGTCGTAAGGGTCTCTCGCCCGGACGCGCTTGAGCCGCAGCTCGGCGTCGGCCTCGAGCCATACGGTGAGATCGAGGTATGGCCGGACGGAGGCCGAGGTTGATCCGCACCCGACGAGGATGACGACGTCGGCTTGGCCTGCTCGCGGAATGCGAACGGGCTCCGCCCAGTGTTCCTTCGCCCAGTCCCACGGCGTTGCCTGCGTTGAACCACGCTGAGAAAGCTCGCCTGCCATGCGCGCGAGCTTTCCGATGTCGTCGACGAGCGAGCCCCACCCGCCAATGTACGCCTCGACCTCGACTGTGCTCACGCGGCGTCCCGCCGCCTCGAGGCGCGCGGCAAGCGCGTTCGCCAGGGTGGTTTTTCCTGCGCCGGACCGCCCGTCGATGCCCACCAAGGCGGGGGCGGGCAGGGCGAGGAGCGCGTCGCAGATGTCGGCGATTGCGATGTTCGATAGATGGCCATTCATGGGTGAGAGCCTAATTCGCGTTACGATGGGGCATCAAGGTAAAGGAGAAGCATGGGCGTAAGCGTCAGGGTTATTCCCTGTTTGGACGTCTCCCACGGCCGCGTGGTCAAGGGCGTCAATTTCGACAATCTCAAAGATGCGGGCGATCCGGTTGAACTTGCCGCTCGATATTCTGCGATGGGAGCCGACGAGATCACTTTCCTCGACGTCTCGGCCTCGGTTGAGAATCGCGGGACGATGCTTGACGTCGTGCGGCAAAGTGCCAGGGAAGTGTTCGTTCCTCTCACCGTGGGAGGCGGCGTGCGATCCGTGGACGATGTGCGCCTCCTCCTCGACGCGGGGTGCGACAAGGTCGGTATTAATACGGCGGCATTGGCGCGGCCCGAACTACTGACGGAGGTCGCTTCGGAGTTTGGAAACCAAGTCATCACGCTGTCGGTTGATGCGCGCAGGGCGTCGGGCATGCCCTCGGGTTTTGAGGTGACGACGCACGGCGGGCGCCGTAGCGCGGGTGTTGACGCCATCGAGTGGGCGATTCGGTCGGCCGATCTTGGCGCGGGGGAGATCCTGCTGAACTCGATGGATGCCGACGGAACCACCGACGGCTTCGACATTGAGCTCATTGACAAGGTTCGCTGCGAGGTGTCCGTTCCGCTCATCGCCTCCGGCGGCGCCGGCAGGGCAGAGCACTTCGTCGAGGCTGTGCGCGCGGGTGCCGACGCCGTCCTCGCGGCTTCCGTCTTCCACTTCGGCACGTTGACGGTGGGCGAGGTTAAGACCGCCTTGGCCGAGGCGGGCATCGAGGTGCGGCTATGAGTGCCCTACCTGACGACGTCGCCGCGCGGGTCACGTTCGATACGAATGGCCTCGTGCCGGCCATCATCCAAGAGGCCGCCACCGGCGAGGTCCTCATGCTCGGTTACATGAACGACGTCGCCCTGCAACGAACCTTGACGACGGGCCGCGTTTGGTTTTGGTCGCGTTCTCGGCAAGAGTATTGGCGCAAGGGCGACACCTCGGGGGCCATCCAGCTGGTTCACTCCGTGGAGGTAGATTGCGACGGGGACACGTTGCTCGTCTGCGTCACGCAGCGCGGGGCTGCCTGTCACACCGGAGAGCGCACGTGCTTCCTGCAAGGCGGGCACTTGCCCGTCACCATCCCGGACGTGGTGGCGGGGGCGTAACGCTTTCGTCTTGGCCGGGACCCTGCGTAGAGTGAGACGTAGCGGAAGGAAAAGCAATGTCGGTTTTGGATGACATCATCGCCGGTGTCCGCGCGGACCTCGCCTCGCGTCAGGCCCGGGTGAGCCTCGATGACCTCAAAGCGCGGGCCGCGAAGATGCACAGCCCGCTCAACGTGATCGATGTGCTTAAACCAGCCGACCATCGCCGCGTGCAGGTCATCGCCGAGGTTAAGCGAAGGTCGCCGTCGAAGGGCGGGCTGTCGCTGATTCCAGACCCGGCCGAACTCGCCGAGATATACGAGGCGGGCGGGGCCGCGGCCGTTTCTGTACTGACGAAAGGGCGGCGTTTCGGCGGCTCGCTGGCTGACCTTGACGCGGTTCGTGCCCGGGTGGACATTCCCGTCCTTCGCAAGGATTTCATCGTCACTCCCTACCAGATCTGGGAGGCTCGCGCGCATGGGGCGGACATGGTCCTCGTCATTGTCGCCGCGCTTTCAGACACGGTCCTGACATCGCTGATTGAGCGTGTGCACTCGCTGGGCATGACGGCCCTCGTCGAGGTACACAACCGCCACGATGCCTGGCGTGCGCTCGACGCCGGGGCTCGCGTGATCGGTGTCAACGCACGAAACCTCAAGACCCTTAAGGTCGATGCGCGCGTCTTTGACGACGTCGTCGCCATGCTTCCCGATTCGGTGGTCCGGGTTGCCGAATCGGCTGTGAAGTCCACTCAAGACATGCTCAATTACGCCCGCTCGGGGGCAGACGCGGTTCTCATGGGAGAGGTGCTCGTAACGAGTAGCAACCCGCTCCAGGTGGTCCGCGATATGGTTGCGGCGGGCCAGCACCCCTCCCTCGATTCCATGAAGGATGATCATGAGATTGGCTGATGCACAAGGACCATACTTCGACGAGTTCGGTGGGCGATTCATCCCCGAAGCTCTCATGACCGCATTGACTGATCTTGAGCAGGGCTGGATGAGGCTCAAGGATGATCCGGCGTTCATCGAGGAACTCGATCATCTGCACCGCACCTATTCGGGGCGCCCGTCCATCATCACCGAAGCACACCGTTTCGGTGAACAACACTGCGGCGGGGCGAGGATTATTCTCAAACGCGAAGATCTCAACCATACGGGGTCACACAAGGTCAACCACGTTCTCGGCCAGGCGCTCTTGACGCGCGCGCTGGGTAAGAAACGCATCATCGCAGAGACGGGTGCGGGCCAACACGGGGTAGCGACCGCCACTGCCGCGGCGCTGCTGGGCCTAGACTGCACGATTTACATGGGGGCGAAGGACGCCCAGCGTCGAGCCCTCAACGTCGCTCGCATGCGCCTGTTGGGTGCGCAGGTGGTCGCGGTCGATAGCGGTGCACGCACGCTCAAGGATGCAATCAACGAAGCGTTTCGGGATTGGGTGACGAACATTGATTCAACCAACTATCTTTTCGGCACCGCCGCCGGGCCCCACCCGTTCCCGACTCTCGTACGGGACCTGCAAAAGATCATCGGCGAGGAAGCCCGGGCGCAGATCCTCGACTTGACGGGGGAGTTGCCCGACGCCGTCGTGGCCTGCGTGGGAGGCGGCTCGAACGCGATCGGAATGTTCAACGCCTTTCTCGACGACCCGACCGTGCGCCTCATCGGAGCAGAAGCCGGCGGCGATGGATTCGAGACCGGTCGGCACGCCGCTTCGATCACGCAAGGCGAGGTGGGCGTGCTCCACGGGTCGAAGACGTACGTTCTCCAAAACGAGGAGGGCCAAACGCTCGATTCCACCTCGATCTCACCCGGCCTCGACTATCCGGGAGTCGGCCCGGAACACGCCTGGCTGGCACGCACCGGGCGGGCCGAATACTGGCCGATCGCGAACGCGCCGGCGATGGAGGCATTCCGTGCCCTTGCCCGGACGGAGGGCATCATCCCGGCCATTGAATCGGCCCATGCGTTGGCGGCCGCGATGCGACTGGGCCGCGAGGCGGGCGAACGCGGAGAAAAGATGACGATTGCCGTCTCGCTCTCGGGCCGCGGTGATAAGGACATGGAGACGGCGATGTCATACTTCAACCTTGCCTTGGGCGAGGAGGCGAAATGAATATTTTATCCGCGGACAAGATCGAACAGGCCCGGGCGAACAACCACGCGGCGTTCATCGCTTACCTCTCGGCGGGTTACCCCGACGTCGACTTCTCTATCGACGTGGCCAGGGCGGTCGTGGAGGCGGCCGCCGTCGTCATGTCCTACTACAATCCGGTATTCCGCTACGGCGTGGATAATTTTGCGCGCGACCTTGCCAACGCGGGCGGGGCCGGCCTGATCATTGCCGACATCGTCCCCGAAGAATGTGGCGAATGGATCGAAGCCTCGGATAACTACGGCCTCGAACGAATCTTCCTCGTGGCCCCGACGACGTCCGATGAGTGGCTCACGATCACGGCCAAGGCCACGCGCGGATTCGTCTACGCCGCCTCGCGGATGGGGGTCACGGGTATGCAAAAGGAGATCGCGCCCTCGACGGCCTCGCTCGTGGAACGAACTCGCGCTGCTGGGGTGCGCAACGTATGCGTGGGCATCGGCGTGTCGGACCGGGAACAGGCCTACGAGGTGGGCCAATACGCTGATGGCGTGATCGTGGGTTCGGCAATTATTCGTGGCCTGATCGATAATGAAGGGGACCGCGCGGGAAGCCTGCGTCAGGTGCGCAGTCTCACCACAGATATCGCCTCGGGCGCGCATTCTCCAAAGGAGCGTTCTTGATTACGTCAATCCCATCGCCGTCCATCAACGCCATACCGCTGGGTCCGTTGACGATCCATTTCTATGCGTTGTGCATCCTGACGGGCATCATCGTGGCCTGGAAGATCGCCGACCGCCGGTACACGCGCTGGGGCGGCCCGCGCGACGTCTCACTCGATGTCGCCGTATGGATGGTGCTGGTGGGTATCGTTGGCGCGCGCCTGTACCACGTCATCACCACTCCAGATCCGTATTGGGGGCCCAACGGCGATCCCTGGAAGGCGTTGCGCGTCTGGGAAGGCGGGCTCGGCATTTGGGGCGGCATCGCGGCCGGAGCGCTGGGGGGCTGGTATTCCCTGCACCGCCGCGGCCTGCGTTTTGCCCCGTTCGCCGACGCCGTCGCGCCGGGTGTGTTGATCGGTCAGGCTATCGGCCGCTTCGGAAACTACTTCAATCAGGAACTGTTCGGTGGCCCCACCACCCTTCCTTGGGGCCTTGAGATTGACGACGCCCACCTTCCCGCTGGGTATGCCTCCGGTACGCTTTTCCACCCGACCTTCCTCTATGAGGCGCTGTGGTGCGTGGCCATGGCGATCATCCTCGTGTGGTTGGAAAAGCGCCTGAAGCTGCGCGGCGGGCAGACGGCCGTCATATACGTGATCTTGTACGTTCTTGGCCGGGTATGGATTGAGAACATGCGAATCGACACCGCCCAAATGATTATGGGCTTGCGCCTCAACGTCTGGACGTCAATCATCGTCCTCGCCGGCGCCGTCGTCGTTCTTCTGGCGCTGACACTCTATCTGCGAAGCCACCTTCAGCTGGCCGACATCTATCTCGACGGCCGCCCACGCGGCGAGCAGATCGGCGACGGGCCGGGGCTCGATGGCGTGGCAGAGCGCAGCGACCCGGCGGTGGAGCCGCAGACAGAAGAGCCGGCGAGCGCCGTCGTCGTGATCAACCCATCAGAAAGTCAGTGACGTCGGGGTCGGCGCCATCATTTCATCAGGTAAGATAGAAACATGCGCAGAGCGAAGATTGTTTGTACCCTCGGTCCGGCCACTGACACCAAAGAGCGAATTGTCGAGCTCGTCAAGGCTGGCATGAATGTTGCCCGAATTAACGCCTCCCACGGCTCTCATGCCGAACACGAGCAGCGAATCGACATGGTTCGCGAGGCTGCGGAGGAGCTCGGTGAGGCTGTGGCTATTCTCGTCGATCTCCAGGGCCCCAAGATTCGTTTGGGAACCTTCGAATCGGGTCCCGTTCTCCTTGAGCAGGGTGATATTTTCACGATCACCACTGAGGACGTCCCCGGTGACAAGGATCTTGTCTCGACTACCTTTAAAGGGTTGCCAGGTGACTGCAAGCCCGGCGACCTCATCCTCATTGACGACGGAAAGGTGCAGGTACGCGTCGTTTCCGTCGAGGGTCCCGAGGTTAAGACCGAGGTTCTTATCGGTGGTACTGTTTCCAACAACAAGGGTGTGAACCTTCCCGGAGTGGCCGTCTCGGTGCCGGCGCTGTCGGAAAAAGACAAGATCGATCTCGAATGGGCGCTCAACTACGGCGCGGATATCTGCGCGCTTTCTTTCGTGCGTTCGGCCGAGGATGTCAAGGATGTTCACCAGATCATGGATATGGTCGGAAGGCGCATCCCCGTCATCGCCAAGATTGAAAAGCCCCAGGCGGTCACTGCCCTCGAAGAGATCGTCTCGGTCTTCGATGGCATCATGGTCGCCCGTGGTGACCTCGGCGTTGAGCTTCCGCTTCAGCAGGTGCCGATCGTCCAGAAGCGCGCCATCAGCATCGCTCGCCGAAATGCTAAGCCGGTCATCGTCGCGACCCAGGTGCTTGAGTCCATGATTACCTCTCCGACCCCGACCCGCGCTGAGACCTCGGACTGCGCGAACGCCATTCTCGACGGCGCGGATGCGGTTATGCTCTCTGGCGAGACGTCGGTGGGCAAGTACCCGATCGTCTGCGTCCAGACGATGGCATCTATCATCCAGTTCACGGAGGAGCACGGGCTCGAGTCGATCCCGAAGATCGGTAACCTCCACCGGACCCGTAACGGCGTAATCACACGTTCGGCTATGGACATCGGCGAGGCCCTTGGCGTGAAGTACCTGGCGGTCTTCACTGCCTCTGGACAGACGGCTCGTCGTATGGCCCGCCTGCGTGCTCGCATTCCGCTCCTCGTCTTTACCCCGTCCCGTGACATCCGTCAGCGCCTGGCGCTGACCTGGGGTGTACAGACGATCATCACACCCGAGGTCGAGGACACGGACCACATGGTTGAGCAGGTCGATCAGGCGTTGCGCGACCGCGGCTTCGCCGTCGATGGCGACCGCGTGGTGGTCGTCTCGGGTATGCCTCCGGGGAAGGTTGGATCGACGAACACGATTCGTGTTCACAAGATGGGCGAAACTTTTGCCTAGAGCTGTGATCTTTCTCCAGTTTCGGCTGAGATAATCACGCAGGACCTTCCTGTATGATCAGTTAGGTCTCACGCTCCTGTGGTGGAATTGGCAGACACACTGCACTCAAAATGCAGCGCTGAAAGGCGTGCGGGTTCGAGTCCCGCCGGGAGCACTTGGTTGGCGATGTTGCCCTAATGGCACACATGTCATCTTGCCAGTTTGTAAAATTAAGCATGTAGGAAACTTATTTCTCGCATGGAACCAAACAGCGATCGGAGGAAGACGTGAGTGATGCAGTCGCGGGCGCACGGGTAGAAAAGATCAACGATGATACTGATCCTGCAACCGTCAAGGCTCTCGTCGTCGAAGATGAGACGTTAATTCGTCTAGATATTGTCGAAACGCTTCAGGACGCGGGCTACACCGTTGTGGCTGAGGGCGCTTCGGGTGACGAAGCGATCGAGCTGGCCCAGGAGCACGATCCCGATCTCATCGTTATGGATGTGAAGATGCCGGGCATGGATGGGCTCACGGCCGCGGAGCGGATCCTCTCGGACCACCAGGTCGCCATCGTCATGTTGACCGCGTTTTCGCAGAAGGAGCTCGTCGAGCGTGCTCGTGACGCCGGCGCGATGGCTTATGTCGTCAAGCCCTTCACCCCGGAGCACCTGATTCCGGCTGTCGAAATCGCCCTGTCCCGTTCGCGTGAGATCGCCTCGCTCGAGAACGAGGTTTCCTCGTTGACCGAGAAGTTTGAGACGCGCAAGCGGGTTGATCAGGCGAAGGGTCTGCTCCAGGAGAAGATGGGGCTGACGGAGCCTGAGGCCTTCCGTTGGATTCAGAAGACCTCGATGGATCGCCGTCTGACGATGCGTGAGGTGGCGGACGCCGTCGTCGAGCAGGTTGGTGACAACTAACGCTTGACGAAGACGCAGGTCATTCGGCCTGCGGCTGTGGTTGTGCCGTGTTCGTCGGTCACGATGACCTGGCAGGTTGCTGACGAGCGCCCGAGGTGGACAAGCGTGGCTGTAGCTTGTGCCAGTCCGGTGGCGTTGGGGACAAAGTGAGAAACCGAGAGTTCGGTACCTACCGCGACCTTGCCGTCGGGGGCGTTGGCAAGGGCCAAGAGCGATCCTGCGTGCTCGATGAGTATCGCGTTGATGCCGCCGTGCACGACGCCGTATGGCTGGCGGGCGTGGTCGGTCGGCATGCTCACGGTGCAGCATTCTCTTGTGTTGGTCTCGACGCTGATGTTGAGCGTTTCGTCTAGAGTGGTCCACATATGGCAAAGAATACCAATCACGTTCGATTGCTCGGCGATGTGAGTGTCGGCGCTAGGCGCTAGGCTGGGGGAGTGAATAAAGAAACTCTCCTCGTCCTTGATGGTCATTCGCTGGCGTTCAGGTCCTTTTTCGCCTTGCCCGCAGATTCTTTCGTGACGGCTCAGGGCCAATACACGAACGCTGTCCACGGCTTTGTTTCGACGTTGCTCAAGCTCGTGGCCGATTACTCGCCCACGCACGTCGCCGTGGCATTCGATCTGCCGGGCGGCACGTTCCGCACCCGCGAATACGCCGATTACAAGGGCGGGCGTGCGGCTACGCCGGAGGAGTTTAAGGGGCAGATTTCTGTCATTCAGCAGGTGCTGGACGTCCTGGGCATCGCATGGGTGACGGTTGAGGATTTTGAGGCGGATGACATCGTGGCGACCCTCGCCACGCGCGCTGAGAGCCGGGGCATGAGGGTCTACGTTTCCTCGGGTGACAAGGATACCTATCAGCTCGTGGATGAGAACATCACGCTGCTTTATCCGATGCCTCGATCACAGATGGCGGTGCTTGACCCGGCGGCTATCGTCGCCAAGGCTGGTGTGGAGCCGGCGTTGTATTCGGATCTCGCGGCGCTGGTGGGTGAGGGCGCGGATAACATCCCGGGCGTACCGCTGTGGGGGCCGAAGACCGCCGCGAAGTGGCTGAATCACTATGGCGGGCTCGAGGCCCTGCTCGAGCACGCTGACGAGATTAAGGGCAAGGCGGGCGAGAATCTGCGTGCCAATATCGAGCTGGTGCGCCGCAACCGCCGGTTGAATAATCTCGTGCGTGATCTGCCGGTCGCTGAGGATTTCGATGCGCTGATCCCGCTCGGGGTGGATCGCGAGGCATTGCACGCGCTTTTTGACACCTTGGATTTCACGCGCATGCGCGAACGGGTCTTGAAGGAACTTCCGATGCGCTCGGGCTCAGACCAGGTTGAGGCACTCACCGAGGATCGTGAGATGGTTGCCATTGAGGCCGGCAGCGTGCCACTGGCGGACTTCGTCACTGAGCACAACGGACCATGGGGTGTGGACATCGAGGGCGATCGCAGGCCCGGCTACGGAGACGTGACGATGTTCGCGATCGCGAGTGCGGACGCGGTGTTTTATGGTGACCGCGCTGCGCTCGATGTCGCCGACGAGCGCGCACTGGTCGCCTTCCTCGAAAGCGAGGAGCACAAGAAGATCGGGCACGGAATGAAGGGCATCACCCACGCCTGGCACGGCGTCGGCATCGAGATGGTCGGGATCGCCTCGGATACCGAGATCGAGGCCTATCTCCTTCACCCTGATCAACGAAACTATGATCTTGACGATCTCGTTCAGCGATATCTCGCGCGGGATCTGCCACTTTCCGCAGGGGATCAGGACACGCTGGGAATCAGTGCTGATGGTGAACTAGTCACAACCCTTACCCCGCGGGCTGGAGTCTTGAAGGATCTGAGCGAGGCGTTCGAGGCGGCGCTCACGGACGTCGATCCGACGGGCGCGCTCATCGACCTGGAAATGGCCGTGTCGGGCATTCTTTTCGACATGGAGAATCTCGGAATCGCGGTTAACACCGAGCTACTCGACATCCTCTACCACGATTTCAACACGCGAGTTGAGGACGCGCTCGAGCGTGCCCACGCCGCCATCGGGGACACGTCGGTCAACCTTTCGAGCCCAAAGCAGCTACAAGAAGTTCTCTTTGACAGGCTCAAGCTTCCTAAGACGAAGAAGACGAAGTCGGGATACACCACGAATGCGGATGCTTTGGCTGAGCTCCTGGCCAAGATCGCCTTGCGCGAGGACGAATCGGCGCTTGCCGCCCAGCAGTTTTTGTCGGCGTTGCTCGATTATCGCGACGCGCTTAAGCTTCGCCAATCGGTGGAGGGTCTGCAACGCTCGGTGCAAGAGGACGGGCGAATTCACACGACGTATCAACAGACGGTGGCAGCCACCGGCCGGCTGTCCTCCACGGATCCCAACCTTCAAAACATCCATGCGCGCACGCAGGAGGGACAACAGATCCGGGAGATCTTCGTTCCGGGCGAGGGGTATGACTACCTCATGACGGCGGACTACTCGCAGATTGAGATGCGTCTCATGGCTCATCTATCGGGCGATCAGGCGCTCATTGATGCCTTCAACAAGGGTGCCGATCTGCACAACTTCGTGGCCGGGCGCGTGTTTGGCGTGTCCGAAGACGCCGTAACGGGCGAGCAACGCTCTAAGATCAAAGCGATGAGCTATGGGCTGGCGTACGGGCTGTCCTCCTATGGGCTTTCTCAGCAGCTTCACATCTCCGTGGGCGAGGCAGAACGCCTCATGCAGGATTACTTTGCACGCTTTGGGGGCGTGCGTGACTACCTGAAATCGGTTGTTGAACAGGCGCGCAAGGATGGCTACACGTCGACGATCATGGGCCGGCGTCGTTACCTTCCCGGTCTGACCAGTATGAACCGACAGCTTCGGGAGGCCGCCGAGCGTATGGCGCTCAATGCCCCGATCCAGGGATCAGCAGCTGACATCATCAAGTACGCCATGGTTCTGGTCAACGATGCGATCGCCTCCGCCGGCCTCGAGTCGCGCGTCCTTCTTCAGGTTCATGACGAACTTGTTCTGGAGGTCAAGGCGAGCGAAGCCGAACAGCTCGAGGCGCTCGTCCGCGAACAGATGGGGCGCGCTGCCGATCTGTCGGTGCCACTTTCGGTGGGCGTGGGCATTGGCAGGAACTGGCGCGAAGCCGCACACTGATCGGACGCGGTCAGCGAGCTCGGGTTGCGAAGATGATCGTTCCGGGGATTCGCGAAGAGCGCACGGGTCCCCACGCGCCCCAGACCGTCGTCCGGCCGGCTGGCCACGTGGGCTCGATCATTTCTTCGATCGTGAAGCCGAATTCGGCCAACGCGTTGACGTGATCTGCGAGCGTGTGGTGGAAGTTGACGTACTCGAGGTCACCCGATTCGGTGCGTTCGACGTAGGGCGTGCGATCCCAGTACGAGCGCTTGACGCGGAAGGAATTGGCGTCATCGGCAAACACCCACTTAAGGGGGTGTGAGGCGGAAAAGACCCAACGACCGCCCGGCGCGAGGACGCGGCGGACTTCTCGATGAAGCTCGGCGAGGTTCTCGATGAAGTCGATTGCTCCGAAGGAGGTGAAGACGACATCGAAGCTCTCGTTTTCGTAGGGCAGGCGCCGTGCGTCTGCCACGGCGAGCGGAAACGTAAGGTGAGCATCGGCGTTGAGGCGAGCCGCGGCCGCGATCATGCCCGGGGAGATGTCGCAGGCTGTGACGTCCAGGCCCAGGCCCGCGAGATAGCGAGAACATTGCGCGGCGCCAGAACCAATTTCGAGAATCCTTAAGCCTTGGAGGCAGGACGGGGATCCGAGTACCTGTGCTTCTTCCTCGCGTAGCCCCTCGGGGCCCCACACGAAGTCGGCCTCTCCCAGAACCTCGCCATGCTCAGCCAGATACTCATCTGAATTCTCCGTCCACCACTGGGCGTTGGCGGCTCCATCGTCGTCGTGGGGCTGTAGCGGCATGAAACCGGCACTCATGTCTGACCTTCTTATGTGTGCTATCCGGCAGAATCGCGGGGTTTGGCGCTTGAATCAAATGCGCTTATGCCCGTAAACTTGGCTGTTGGCGCCAACTGGAGCCATGACCATTGTCCATACTAGTAATTTATCCGGAGTCACCAACTCTATGACAAACAACAATAAGACCTTCACGGAGGTCGCAATCAACGACATCGGCACCGAAGAAGAGCTCATCGCCGCTGTCGACGAAACCATCAAGTACTTCAACGACGGTGACATCGTTGAAGGCACCGTAGTCAAGGTCGACCGCGACGAAGTCCTGCTCGATATCGGCTACAAGACCGAGGGTGTTATCCCCTCCAAGGAACTTTCCATCAAGCACGACATCGATCCCGATGATGTTGTCGAAGTTGGTGACCAGATCGAGGCTCTCGTTCTCCAGAAGGAGGACAAGGAGGGTCGTCTTCTCCTGTCGAAGAAGCGTGCACAGTACGAGCGCGCCTGGGACAAGATCGAAGAAGTCAAGGAAGCAGACGGCGTCGTTACCGGTACCGTCATCGAGGTCGTCAAGGGCGGCCTGATCCTCGACATCGGCCTGCGCGGCTTCCTGCCGGCGTCGCTCGTCGAAATGCGTCGCGTGCGCGATCTCCAGCCCTACATTGGCCGCGAGATCCAGGCCAAGATCATTGAGCTGGACAAGAACCGCAACAACGTTGTTCTTTCCCGCCGTGCATGGCTCGAGCAGTCGCAGTCCGAGATCCGCGCCCACTTCCTCGACACCCTCCAGAAGGGCCAGGTTCGTGAAGGCGTCGTCTCTTCGATCGTCAACTTCGGTGCGTTCGTTGACCTCGGTGGCGTTGACGGGCTCGTGCACGTCTCCGAGCTGTCTTGGAAGCACATCGACCACCCGTCCGAGGTTGTCGAAGTGGGTACCCCGGTCACGGTCGAGGTTCTCGACGTCGACATGGATCGCGAGCGCGTATCCCTCTCGCTGAAGGCCACCCAGGAAGATCCGTGGCAGACCTTCGCCCGCACTCACCGCATCGGCCAGGTTGTGCCGGGTCGCGTGACCAAGCTCGTTCCGTTCGGCGCGTTTGTCCGCGTCGAGGACGGCATCGAGGGTCTCGTCCACATCTCCGAGCTCGCCCAGCGCCACATCGATCTTCCGGAGCAGGTTGCCAAGGTGGGCGACGAGGTCTTCGTCAAGGTCATCGACATCGATCTCGAGCGTCGTCGGATCTCCCTCTCGCTCAAGCAGGCCAATGAGGGCGTGGATCCGCACTCGGAGGACTTCGATCCGTCGCTGTACGGCATGACCGCCGAATACGACGACGAGGGCAACTACAAGTACCCGGAGGGCTTCGACCCCGAGGCGAACGAGTGGCTTGAGGGCTTCGAGGAGAACCAGGCTGCGTGGGAGGCCGAGTACGCGAAGGCCGAGGAGCGCTGGACCGCACACAAGAAGCAGGTTTTGGCTCACATGGAGGCAGACGCCGAGGCCGCCGCAGCGGGCGATACTTCCGCTCCGGCCGAACCGGCACCGGCTTCCTACTCGTCGGGCAACGACGCCGCCGGCACGCTTGCGTCCGACGAGGCACTTGCCGCCCTTCGTGAGAAGCTCACTGGCAACTAATCGCTTGCTGTGCGCGTCGACCGACGCGCACGGTGAGTAACTCTGGCGTTCGCCCCGCTCCCTATAGGTGAGTGGGGCGAACGTCGTTATTGGTGGAGCCGCGTGGCTACGTCAAGAATGACAAATTCGATGTGAGAGTTTCTCATTTTCCGTACCTATGGCGAGGGCAGGACAGGAGATGCCGGCAGTCAAGTGGTCATGAGTGGGGCCAGACCCATAGGGTGGGTACGTGCGTATCTTGTTAACGGCCTTTGGCCCTTTCGGTTCCCATTCCTACAATCCGACTGAGCATGTTGCTCGGCTTGTGGAGGAGCGGTGGTCCCACCCGACCCAGCTTTCGGTGGAGATTTTACCCGTCGAATACGCCACCGCACGGGAGCGCGTTTTTGCTTTGGGCCCTTTCGACGTCCACCTCGCCCTCGGGCTCGCCGCCGACCGGGACGTGCCCACGTTGGAGCGCTTTGCGATGAACCGGCAAGAGGCTGCGGCACCCGACAACGCTGGGTACGTGGCGGCGGGGGAGAGTATCGACGAGTCAGCGCCGCTTGCCTTCGAGACGACGCTGCCTTTCCGCCGCCTGATCGAGCACGCCAATGCCTCGGGCTACCGCGTGAGGGAATCTCGTACAGCAGGGCTGTATGTGTGCAACACTGTCATGTTCAGTGCCATCCAGACGTCACAGTGCGCCGGCTTTCTCCACCTTCCACCGGCGGAGGCTTTCTCTGTAGAAGATGGCGCCGGGCTCGTTGAGTTCCTGCTGACAGAGATGGTCGACCGCCTATGCTGACCATCGCGCTGACGGGAGGGATCGGCTCGGGCAAGTCGCATGTGGCCGCGATCTGGGCCGGTCTTGGTGCCCACGTCGTCGACGCCGATCGGACGGCTCGCACCGTGCTCGGCCCGGGTGGGAGCGCGCTTGAGCAGGTCAAGCAGCGGTGGGGCGACGGCGTCGTCAAAGCCGATGGGACGCTCGACCGCGAGGCGCTTTCGGCTATCGTTTTTGACAATCCCCGCGAGAGGGAAGCGCTAGATGTCATCACGCACCCAGCGATTTGGGACGCGGTCAAGGGCAAAATCGACGCGGCTCTTAGCGAGGATCCTGCCGCCGTCATCGTCTACGACGTTCCACTGCTCTTCGGTTATGGACGCGAGTTCGAGATGATGGCGAACGTGTCGATCGTGGCTGACGAGGAGATTCGGATCGAGCGCTTAACGCGCAGTCGGGGGATGAGCAGGCAGGCTGCGCGGGCACGCATTGATTCGCAAGCTACCGACGCGGAACGCGGGCGTATCTGCGACCTCGTGATATCCAACGACGCCGATCGGGCCGATGTTCGCGCCGCTGCCGAGACTGCGTGGCATGAGTGGATTGTCCCATTTAATGACGCCTTGATGAACAAGGCGTGGAAGGCGGGCACACTTTCCCATGCGGCGCTACGCGTCAATGACGACGTTGGCGTGCACCTGGAGCGATTGCGCTACCGCGGCCTGCACGCCGAGCATAGAGTCGGCGGGTTGATAGTTGATGGGCCGGAAGAGAGCCTTTTGACCGCTGGATGGTTCGAAGAGGGCGGCCGGTGGCGGCTCGCCAACCCGGCGCTAGATATGACGGCGCAGCGGCGAGATTCCCTGTCGGCATAGTCTTTGCAGAAATGTCGGAGGGAGGAACTAGCCTTTAAGCATGCGACCTATCAGTGACATCATTCGCCAAGAAGCGCCCTTCGAGGTTATCTCCGAGTATTCGCCCTCGGGCGATCAGCCGCAGGCTATTGCGGAACTGGCCGAGCGGATCAATAACGGCGAATCGGACATCGTGCTCCTCGGTGCCACCGGTACGGGAAAATCAGCCACCACCGCCTGGCTTATCGAACAGATCCAGCGGCCCACGCTCATCTTGGAACCGAACAAGACCTTGGCGGCGCAGATGGCCGCAGAGTTTCGTGAGTTGCTACCGAACAACGCGGTCGAATACTTTGTCTCCTACTACGACTACTACCAGCCGGAAGCCTACGTTCCGCAGTCGGATACCTTCATTGAGAAGGATTCCTCCATTAATGACGAGGTGGAGAGGCTTCGTCACTCCGCCACGAACTCGCTGCTGACGCGGAGGGACGTGGTGGTGGTCGCCTCGGTGTCGTGTATTTATGGCTTGGGCACGCCGCAGGAGTACGTCGATCGCATGGTGCAAGTGCGAGTGGGGGATCGCCTAGAACGCGATCAGCTCCTGAAAAAATTCGTCACGATGCAGTACACGCGAAACGATATGGCCTTCACACGCGGCACGTTTCGGGTGCGTGGGGACACGGTGGAGATTATCCCCGTCTACGAGGAACTGGCGGTACGCATTGAGTTTTTCGGCGACGAGATCGACTCAATTTCACTCCTTCATCCGCTGACGGGCAAGGTCATCCGTGAATCGGATCACGCCCACATTTTCCCCGCCTCCCACTACGTGGCGGGTCCGGAGCGCATGGAGCGCGCGATGGCGTCGATCAAGGTTGAACTCGACGAGCGCCTCGAGGAGCTACGGGAACAGAACAAGCTCCTGGAGGCCCAGCGCCTCGAGATGCGTACGACCTTCGATCTCGAAATGATGCGGAACCTGGGCTCGTGTGCGGGCATTGAGAACTATTCACGCCACATTGATGGGCGTGGGCCGGGCACCGCGCCTAACACACTCTTGGACTACTTCCCAGATGATTTTGTGCTGGTCATTGACGAATCCCACGTCACCGTTCCGCAGATCGGCGCGATGTACGAAGGAGACATGTCGAGAAAGCGCACCCTCGTCGAATATGGCTTCCGCCTACCTTCAGCGATGGACAACCGCCCGCTGAAGTGGGACGAGTTCCTTGAACGCATTGGGCAGACGGTGTACCTGTCGGCAACGCCGGGCAAGTATGAGCTGGAGAAGTCCGATGGGTGGGTTGAACAGATTATTCGCCCCACTGGCCTTGTCGATCCCGAGGTGATCGTCAAGCCAACCAAGGGCCAGATTGACGACCTGCTCGAAGAAGTACGCCTGCGCACGGAGCGTGACGAGCGTGTCCTCGTGACCACACTGACGAAGAAAATGGCTGAGGACCTCACTGACTATCTTGCCGAACGCGGTGTTAAGGTCGAATACCTGCATTCCGACGTCGACACGCTGCGACGCGTCGAACTCTTACGCGAGCTGCGGATGGGCAAGTTTGACGTGCTGGTGGGCATCAACCTCCTTCGCGAGGGCCTGGACCTTCCCGAAGTCTCGCTCGTTGCCATTCTCGACGCCGATAAGCAGGGCTTCTTGCGCTCCACGACGTCCCTCATTCAGACAATCGGGCGAGCCGCGCGAAATGTGTCCGGCCAGGTGCACATGTACGCCGACTCGGTCACGCCAAATATGCGCGAGGCGATTGACGAGACCAATCGTCGTCGTGAAAAGCAGATCGCATACAACACAGAGCACGGGATCGATCCGCAGCCGCTTCGTAAGAAGATCTCGGACGTGACGGACATGCTCGCGCGCGAAGACATCGACACGGAGGCACTGCTGGAGGGCGGCTACCGCCACGAGAGCTCCATCGCGGAGCGCCTGCCGCAAGACGGCCGAGAGATCCGCCAACTGCTCGAGGACCTAACCGAACAGATGCATGTTGCGGCAGAGCAGTTGCAGTTCGAACTGGCCGCCCGGCTGAGAGACGAGATTTTGGACGTGAAGAAGGAGCTACGCCAGATCGAGAACGCATGATGTAGCCCATTGCACGGGCGGGAGGGAAGGAATAAAACCGCCCGTACACTAAAATTAATATCAGCGGAGGGGAGTACTCCCACTCAATATCGACTCGTCAGTACGGCGTTAGCCCGGGTCGTGGCCTGGTTCAGGCGGGAAGAGACCTCCGGTACTTGTTCGTCGTACCGGAAAGGCACATACCTTGTCCACTCTTGGAATTTATACAGCTCCCGTTGGGTCAGTGATGCACGTTGACCCCTGGGAGTGGATACTGCTAGGCGCCATCGTCGTCGGTCTTATTGCTGTGGACCTCGTGGGCCACGTACGAAACGCTCATGAACCTACACTCGGGGAGGCAGCACGATGGACCACATTCTACGTGTCGCTTGCCATCGTGTTCGGGGTCCTGACCTATGTTCGCCACGGGGGCCAATTCGCCACCGAGTATTTTGCGGGCTACCTAACCGAATATTCATTGTCGCTGGACAACATCTTCGTCTTCATCATCATCATCGCGGCCTTCCGAGTTCCACGGATCTACCAGCAGAAGGTGCTCCTCTATGGAATTGTGATCGCGCTAATCTTGCGCCTGATCTTCATCCTCATTGGCGCCAAGCTCATCGAGCAGTTTATCGCGGTGTTCTTTGTATTCGGAGCCTGGATGCTCTACACCGCGGTAAAGCAGGTCATCGACGGCATCCAAGAGGGACGTAAACGCAAGACGAACGAGCTTGACGACGACGAATACTCGCCGACCTTCGTCACCCGCCTCATCTCTCGCGTCGCCAACGTCACCGATGGGTACGTGGGAGACCGCCTGGTCCTGCGCCGTCAGGGTAAGACCTGGATCACGCCGCTAATGCTGTGCATCGTCTCCATCGGCACGATCGACCTGATGTTCGCCCTCGATTCGATTCCGGCGATCTTTGGCCTGACGAAGGAGCCTTTCATTGTCTTCGCTGCGAACGCGTTTGCCCTGTTGGGCTTGCGTCAGCTGTTCTTTCTCGTCGACGGCCTGCTCGAGCGTCTGATCTACCTCCACTATGGGTTGGCCGTCATCCTCGGCTTCATCGCGCTCAAGCTCCTTGTCCACGCCTTCCATGGCTACGACATGCTCATGTTCATCCCCGAACCCTCGATCGGCGTCTCTGTCGGGGTGATTCTCGGTACGATCCTCATCACGGTCGCCGCATCGGTTTATGGCTCGCGCAAGTATGAGAATTTGAAAACGCCTGCGGACCGTGTGGCGAAGATCGAACCCCTCGAGGAACACAAGCCGAGTATCGGCGACTAGTCGGCGAGTCTGCGCGCGATAACTGCGCAGGCCATCAGCTGAACCTGATGGAAAATAATGACGGGCACGGCCACGGCCCCAACGATTGTAGGATCGAAGAGCGCTTTCGCCATTGGTAGCCCCGTGGCGAGCGACTTCTTCGACCCGCACATGAGTAGCACGATTCGCTGAGCGCGGGCAAACCCCAGGCGCCCGCTGGCATGCCAGGTCAGTGACAACATGATGGCGAGGAAGATCATCAGCACGACGAGCAGAAGGATGAAACTCCCAAGCGTCACCGAGCTCCACGCGCCCTCGCTTGTGGCCTTCTCGACGGCAACGAAGACCACCAAGATGATGGCAGCATTGTCTGTGTACTTGGTGATGGCTCGATGTGCCCTGACCCAGTTCTCGACCACGGGTTGCAACAATTGCCCGACGACGAACGGCAACAGCAATTTGAGAAGCACCGATTGAACGCCGCCGGTGTGGGCGTCGTCGAGATTCATGAAGGCCAGCACGAGGGCAGGGGTGATGAACATGCCCACGATGTTGGAGATCGTGGCGGAGCAGACCGCGGCTGCGACGTCTCCGCGTGCGATCGAGACGAATGTGACCGAGGACTGAACCGTGGAAGGCAGCAGGCTCAGGTAGAGGAGACCGGTGGCGAAGGCAGAGCCAATCAGCGGGCCCGCTGACCAGTAGAAAAAGAGGCCGAGGAGCGGAAAGATGACGTACGTGGCCGCCAGAACCGAGGCTTGCAAACTGATGTTGCGCAGGCCATCGAGTACGTCGCTTGTACGCAGGCGCATTCCATAGACGAGGAAGACCATGCCCACGCCGATGTCGGCGATTCTCGAGAGAGTCTCTAGTCGGCCCGGCTGCACGGGCACCGTGAGTCCCAAGATGAGGGCCAGGACGATGCCCGTGAGCAGGAAGTCCGGCCGAAACCGCCTCATCCTATGCCCAGGGGCCGTAGACGGCAGTCCATTGAAGCGCCTCGCGTGAATCAATGAGCGACTCGGTGTTCATGGGATCGCCTTCGAGGATGCCAAGGGCGGCGACGGCGTCGTCAGCCCTGATGATGATGAGCGCCTGGCCGCCTTCGAGCGGACCCGAGGCAAGGAGGACTCCTTCGTCCAGGAGGGTCTTGAGGAAGACGCGGTGGGCCGGGCGAACCTCGGCTTGGCGCTCGGTTTCGTGATTGTAGGTGTATCGAACTGCGTAAATAGCCATGAGCCCATTCTAGTTCATCGGCCTGTGGCTGAAACGTCAAACAAGCGTTCGATTTGTGTTCGCGCCATTGTCTAGACTGTCCCCGTGCACGAACAGATACATATTCAGGGCGCCCGCGAACACAACCTCCGCAACGTCACGCTCGATATTCCGCGTGACAAGATGGCGGTCTTTACGGGGCTGTCGGGCTCGGGCAAGTCATCCCTTGCCTTTGACACGATCTTCGCAGAGGGCCAACGCCGATACGTCGAGTCGCTGTCGGCGTATGCCCGCCAGTTCCTCGGACAAATGGACAAGCCCGATGTGGACTTCATCGAAGGACTCTCGCCCGCGGTCTCCATCGACCAAAAGTCGACGAACCGTAACCCGCGCTCGACAGTGGGCACGATTACCGAAGTCTACGACTACTTGCGTCTTCTGTTTGCGCGAGCAGGCACGCAGTACTGTCCTGTCTGCGGCGAGCGCATCGAGGCCCAGAGCGCCGAAAAGATCGTCGATCGGCTCATCCAGCTCGAGGAGGGGACGCGTTTCCAGATACTTGCGCCGGTTATTCGCGGACGCAAGGGCGAGCACACCGACGTTTTGCGCACGCTGAGCGCCGATGGATATTCGCGTGCGCGGGTCGACGGCGAACTCGTGCGTCTGAGCGAGCCCCCGGCCCTTGCCAAGACGAAGAAGCACGACATCGACGTCGTCGTTGACCGCCTTGCGATACGCGACGGCATTCGCTCACGCCTCAACGATTCGGTGGAGACCGCGTTGCGCCTCGCCGACGGGCGTCTCATCGTCGATTTCGTCGATCTGGACGCCGACGATCCGGTCCGCGAGCGCAAGTTCTCCGAATTCCGCTCCTGCCCGAACGAACACGAGCTTGAAATCGAAGAGATTGAGCCGCGCACATTCTCTTTCAACGCGCCCTACGGCTCGTGCCCGGATTGCGACGGCATCGGATACACCGTGCAGGTCTCAGAGGACCTCGTAATTGGGGACGAGGAGCTCACCATTGACGAGGGCGCCATCATCCCGTGGTCGACCACCGCATCGGGCCCGGCGCGTGACTATCACATGCGTCAGCTGGAGGGACTAGGCGAGGAGCTCGGCTTTGACATCCACACCCAGTGGAAGGACCTGCCGCAGAATGTTCGCGAAGCGATCCTGCACGGCATGGATTACAAGGTCAAGATGAAGTACCGCAACCGGTGGGGCCGGGAGAAGGTCTATTCGACGGGCTTTGAGGGCGTTTTGCATTTCGTCAAGCGTAAGCATGACGAGACGAGCTCGGAATGGTCGCGGGAACGCTATCAGGGCTTCATGCGCGAAGTGACGTGCCAGACGTGTGGGGGAGCCAGGCTCCGCCCCGAGGTCCTAGCGGTCCGTGTCGGTGATCTCAACATCTTCGAGCTGACCGAGCTCTCGATCGGTGACGCGCTTGAGTACCTGAAGAATCTTGAGCTCGGCGAGCGGGAAAAGAAGATTGCCGACGCCGTGCTCAAGGAGATCATCGAACGCCTGACCTTCCTCGTCACCGTCGGCCTCGACTATCTGACGATGGCACGTTCTGCCGGTTCGCTCTCCGGTGGAGAGGCGCAGCGCATTCGCCTGGCCACCCAAATCGGTGCCGGGCTCGTCGGTGTTCTCTACGTGCTCGACGAGCCGTCCATCGGCCTTCACCAGCGTGATAATGAGAAGCTGCTCTCGGCGCTGCTGCGCCTGCGCGATCTGGGCAATACCCTCATCGTCGTCGAGCACGATGAGGATACAATCCGTGCCGCGGACTGGGTGGTGGACATCGGGCCGCGTGCTGGCGAGCACGGTGGCAATGTCGTCTATTCGGGCGAGCCTGCCGGCCTGCTCGAGTGCGAGGAGTCGCTGACGGGTGCCTACCTACAGGGCCGGGAGAAGATCGAGGTACCGGCGCGGCGTCGTCGTGTGTATAAGACGAAGCAAATCGAGGTGACCGGTGCGCGCGAAAACAACCTGAAGGACATTGACGTCAAGTTTCCGATCGGCGTCATGACAGCGGTGACGGGCGTGTCCGGTTCGGGCAAGTCCTCGCTGGTCAACACGATCCTTTACCGGGTGCTGGCCAACAAACTCAACCGCGCACAATCCTTGCCGGGCAAGCACACGAAGGTGAAAGGACTCGACGAGCTGGACAAGGTGGTGCACGTCGATCAGTCGCCCATCGGGCGCACGCCGCGCTCAAACCCCGCCACGTACACCGGGATGTGGGACCCGATTCGTAAGCTGTTTGCGGAAACCGAAGAAGCCAAGGTACGCGGCTACGGCCCCGGGCGTTTCTCCTTCAACGTTAAGGGCGGACGGTGCGAATCGTGTTCTGGCGACGGCACGCTCAAGATCGAGATGAACTTCCTTCCGGATGTGTACGTTCCCTGCGAGGTCTGCCACGGAACCCGGTACAACAGGGAAACCCTTGAGGTCCATTACAAAGGCAAAAACGTGGCCGAGGTTCTCGATATGACGATCTCCCAGGCACGGGAGTTCTTCGGCTCGGTTAGGCGCATTACCAAGTATCTCGAGGTCTTGGAAAATGTCGGGCTAGGCTACATCAAGCTTGGTCAACCCGCCACGACGCTGTCCGGCGGCGAGGCCCAGCGCGTCAAGCTCGCCTCCGAGCTACACCGGCGTTCGACCGGCCGGACCGTGTACATGCTCGACGAGCCCACTACCGGCCTCCACTTCGAAGACGTACGCAAGCTTCTCGGCGTCTTGCAAGAGCTCGCCGACAAGGGAAACACGATCATCGTCATTGAGCACAACCTCGATGTCATCAAGTCGGCCGACTGGGTGATCGATCTTGGCCCCGAAGGCGGTAAAGGCGGGGGCACGCTCGTCGCGGAGGGCACCCCCGAGGATGTCGCCCGCGTCGAGGAGTCCTACACAGGTCGGTACCTCAAGCCGATTTTGGAAAAGGCGGGAACGCTGAAATAAATGGCCAATCCGGAGAGCTATCGTCCCAAGACAGGCGACATTCCCACCGACCCGGGCGTCTACCGGTTTATTGACCCTGACGAGCGGGTCATCTATGTGGGCAAGGCAAAGAACCTACGCCAGCGCCTACAGAACTACTTCCAGGATCCGGTCTTGTTGCATCCGCGAACCCGGCAGATGGTGTTCACGGCGGCGCGTGTCCAATGGGTCGTGGTCGGATCGGAGATCGAGGCTCTCACGCTGGAGTACTCGTGGATCAAGGAGTTCGCGCCGCGGTTCAACGTCATGTACCGCGACGACAAGTCCTATCCCTACCTCGCCGTAACCTTGACGGAGAAGTTTCCGCGCGCGATGGTCACGCGCAACGCACATCGCCGGGGAAACCGCTATTACGGGCCCTACACCAAGGTGTGGGCGGTGCGTGATTCGCTCGATCAGCTTCTTCGGGTCTTTCCCATGCGTTCGTGCACGGCGGGGGTCTTCCGCAACGCCGAGCGCTCCGGTCGGGCTTGCCTGCTGGGGTACATCGACAAGTGCTCTGCGCCGTGTATCGGAAGGGTGAGCGAGGACGAGCATCGGGACATCGCGCGGGCTCTGGTTCGCTTCCTCGACGGTAGCGGCGAAGAACTCATTCGGGAAAAGAAGCGCGAGATGGCCGCCGCCTCGGCCGATCTGGATTTCGAGCGCGCGGCGCGGTTGCGCGACGACATTCACGCCCTCGAGGTCGTGGCCGAACGGAACACGGTGGTGCTTGATTCTGACGTGGACGCCGACGTCTTCGGACTCACCTTCGACGAATTGGAGGCCTCGGTGCAGGTGTTTTACGTCCGCGGTGGCCGTATCCGTGGTCAGCAGGGCTGGATTTCGACGATCGAGGACGAAGGCGCCACCGGCCTCATGAACCAGCTCTTGGTACAGGTCTATGGCCGTTTTTCGGACAAGGAGCGTGCCGGTGGGAAATCGGCGAAGACACGCGCCACCTCAGTCGACGACGTCGAGCACACATCCGCGGGCGCGCTTCCGCGAGAGATTTGGGTGCCAACGCTGCCCGACGACGCCGACACGCTCCGGTCCTGGCTGGCGGGGCTGCGCGGGGCGAAGGTGTCCATCAAGGTGCCTCAACGCGGCGCGAAGGCGGCGCTGATGGAGACGGTCGAGACCAACGCAAAGCAAGCCCTGCAGCGCCATAAGCTGGCGCGCGCGGGGGATATCACTGAGCGTTCGCAGGCTCTCGAGGAGCTTCGCGAGGGCCTTGGCCTTGAACGTGCTCCGCTTCGCATCGAAGGGTACGACATTTCGCATACCCAAGGAACGAACCAGGTCGGTTCCATGGTGGTTTTCGAAGACGGCCTAGCGAAGAAGTCAGACTATCGTCACTTCATCGTCCGGGGCGAGGACGGCCAGGGCGCGCGTGACGACACGGCCGCCATGGATGAGGTGCTTCGGCGTCGTTTATCCAGACTCGCTCAAACAGCGAACGCCGCCGACGCCTCCGACGACGACCCCTCCGAGCCCCCGCCGGGCAAGACTAAGCCGCGCTTTGCCTACCGGCCGGATCTTATCGTCGTCGACGGGGGATTGCCGCAGGTCAACGCTGCCCAGCGTGTCGTCGAGGAACTGGGGGCGCACGTGCAGATCATCGGGCTCGCTAAACGCTTGGAGGAGGTATGGGTTCCGGGTGAGCCTTTCCCTCTCATCCTCTCGCGGTCCTCACCAGCGCTACGCCTGCTCCAACATCTGCGCGACGAGTCCCATCGCTTCGCCATCACCTTCCATCGCAAGAAGCGTTCGCGGGCGATGACCCGCTCGGCACTCGACGAGATCGCGGGGCTCGGCCCGGCCAAGCAGGCAGCGCTCATCAAACACTTCAAATCAGTCGCCTGTATCAAGGCTGCCAGCGAGGAAGAACTGCAGGCCGCCCCGGGAATCGGCCCCGCCTTGGCGCGTACGATCCGCGAACACTTTGCAGGAAAGTTAGACGAAAAACTGGCACCATAGATCACATGGAAAAGATCTCGCACGAGAACATCAACGACACTGGTAAGATCCCCTCGATCGTGCCCGAACTGGATCGTGAGGCGGAGCTTCCGAGCACGCAGGTCCCGGAAATCCTCATCATCACGGGCATGTCAGGTGCTGGCCGCTCTCGCGCCGCGGCGACCTTAGAAGATATCGGCTGGTACGTCGTCGACAATCTTCCTCCCCGGTTGCTCAGCGCCCTTGCCGGGCTCATGTCACCCATCGACGGGCAGTCTGTGCGGCGCTTGGCGGCTGTCGTGGACGTGCGTTCGCGTGAGTATTTCCAAGAGTTCGTCCAGATTCTCGATCAACTCCAGGAACGCAAGCTCGATTACCGCATCATGTTCCTCGACGCCTCGGATGAGGTGCTGGTGCGCCGCTACGAATCGGTGCGCCGCCCACATCCGCTTCAGGGCGATGGGCGTTTGCTCGAGGGCATCCGGCTCGAACGCGAGGTGTTGTCCCAGCTTCGCAGGCGCGCGGATATCTATATCGATACCTCGACGCTCTCCGTCCACGACCTCTCGCGTAAGATTCGCCAGAATCTGCAAAAGGCGGGGGAGGACGATCTGCACCTGACGACCATGTCCTTCGGTTTCAAGTACGGCTTGCCTCTCGACGCCGACCATGTGGCCGACGTGCGGTTCCTGCCGAACCCGTACTGGGTCACGGAGCTTCGCCATTTGACCGGCAAGGACAAGCCGGTATCAGACTTTGTTTTGAATATCGATGGCGCGGAGGAGTTCATCGAGGGGTATGCGGCGCTCCTTGATCCGATCCTCGAGGGCTATAAGCACGAGCTCAAGCCGTATGTCACGATTGCTATTGGCTGCACGGGTGGCAAACACCGTTCCGTGGCGATGGCCGAAAAGCTTGCGGAACTCATGCGCGGGCGCGGCCACTCGGTGCGCGTCTACCATCGCGATTTAGGGCGAGAATGATTGCCGGTGAAGGTGGCGCGCGTGGTCGTAAAGTCGTTGCGCTTGGCGGCGGGCACGGCCTGTACGCCACGTTAAGCGCTTTGCGTCTGCTGACGCGCAATATTACCGCGATTGTCACTGTTGCCGACGACGGCGGTAGCTCGGGGCGCCTGCGTCAAGAGTTCGATATCCTCCCGCCCGGCGATCTGAGGATGGCCCTGTCCGCCCTGTGCGACGACGGCGAGTGGGGCCTGACCTGGCGAGACGTGCTTCAGTATCGCTTTTCCTCCGACGGGCCGCTCAATGGGCACTCGCTGGGCAACCTCTTAATGACGGGCGTGTGGGATCTGCTTGGGGATTCAGTGGGCGGGCTTGACCTTGTCGGGCGTCTGCTCGACACGAAGGGCCGGGTCCTGCCGATGGCCGCTACGCCGCTGCGTATCGAGGCCGACGTCGTCGACAGTGTGGGGGAGCACACGATCTCGGGCCAGGTCGGGGTTGCCACCTGCCATGCCGATATCAAGCAGGTGCGCATCATTCCGTCCAATCCGCCGGCGGTTCCGCAGGCTATCGACGCGATCAACGACGCCGACTGGGTAATCTTCGGGCCCGGATCCTGGTTTACCTCGGTCATTCCGCATTTGTTGGTTCCCGAGCTGTATGAGGCGCTGATTTCGACGCGGGCCAAGCGCGCGCTTGCAATCAATCTTGTTCCCGACGCCGAGACGCGCACCCTTTCGCCCAGTGACCACGTCCGCTCCTTCCATGAGCATGCGCCGAGTCTCACACTCGACTCGATTCTGATCGACGAAAACTCGCCTGCCGATTGGGAGGATCTGCAGGTAGCGGCGCGAGAATGCGGAGCTGAGGTGTTGGCACGCCCCTTGGCGGACCGCTCGGATCCTGCCCTTCACGACGCCCTTTTCCTTGCCTCAGCGCTTCGTGAGATGCTCAGTTCCCGCTAAGCTCGAAACGCGGTAGGCTTGCTTGCCGCAGCACTTGCTGGACACATCTGCCATTGGAGGAAACATGCCCGCCCTGACCAAAACGGTAAAAGACGAGCTTTCTGCGGTGTACCCGCGGGTGGCGTCGTCAATGACCGCCGAGGTCTCTGTAATGTTCCGCTTCGGTGGCGGATTGCAGATCAATGGAGGCCTGGTCAGTCTTCAGTCTGAGCTTGACCACCCGGGCGCGGCGCGTCACCTGTGCGAGCTCATCAAGCGCCTCTTTTCTGTGGACGCCGATTTAGTTGTGGTCAAGAATCCTGGGCGTGCGGGCAACACCTATGTTGTGCGGATCAGTCAAAACGGCGAGCGTATCGCTCGGCGAATTGGCCTGCTTGACCCGCATGGGCGGCCCGTGCGCGGCCTGCCGCCCCAGATTGTGGGCGGAACGAAGGCCGATGCGGCCGCAGCGTGGCGGGGAGCTTTTCTGGCTCGGGGTACGCTCATGGAGCCGGGCCGTAACGCCTCGCTGGAGCTGACGTGCCCGTCGCTGGAGGCCGCGTACGGCATCGGTGGCTTGGCGCGCCGGATGGAGATTCCTTATCGCGCCCGCGAGGCGCGCGGCGCTTTCCGTGTTGACATTCGCGAGGGTGACGGCATTTCTGACATGCTTACGCGCATGGGCGCCAATGATGCGGTGTTGCGGTGGGAGGATCTGCGCACCGAGCGCGAGGTCCACGGCCAGGCCAATCGGCTGGCGAACTTTGATGACGCCAATATGCGGCGCTCGGCGGATGCGGCGGTCGTGGCCGTCATCCGTGTCAGGCGCGCCTTTGAGATTTTGGGTGAGGATGTTCCTGCAAATCTTCGCGAGGTTGGAAGCTTCCGTATCCAGTATCCGGAGGATTCGCTCAATATGCTCGGAGACCGTTTGAACCCTCCCGCGACGAAGGACGCCGTGGCGGGTCGTTTGCGTCGGCTCAACACGATGGCCGATAAGCGCGCGGCTGAACTGCGCATTCCCGACACCATGGATGCGGTCGCGGACGCTCAGCGGCGTTCCTAAGTTACCCGCAGGTCTGGGCGAAACTCGTGACGACGGCGTCGTGGACACGCGCCACTTTGTCAGCTCAGTGTGAAAGAGGAAACTGAAAACGTCTTTGGTCCCTGACTGTGAGCGTCATTTCGTTGTAGAATCTGAAGGAAACGTGAGCGGCCACGCGAGATGCGAGCCCAGCGATCGTTGCGGGAACTTCCCGTTTATCCATCTACAACGTGTGGCACGTCCACACAAGGAGGACAAGAGTGACCATTAAGGTTGGAATCAACGGATTTGGCCGTATCGGCCGTAACTTCACGCGTGCAGCTCTTGCGCAGGGCGCGGATATTGAGATCGTTGCTGTTAACGACCTCACCGACAACAAGACCCTCGCACACCTGCTGAAGTACGACTCGATCCTCGGCACCCTTGACAAGGACGTCACCTACACCGATGACGAGATCAAGCTGGGTGATCACGCCATCAAGGCATTCGCTGAGCGCGATCCCGCCAACCTCCCCTGGGGCGAGCTTGGCGTTGACATCGTCATCGAGTCGACCGGTCGTTTCACGAACGCTGAGGATGCCAAGAAGCACATCGAGGCTGGCGCCAAGAAGGTTCTCATCTCCGCTCCGGCGAAGAACGAGGACATCACCATCGTCATGGGTGTTAACGACGGCGATTACGATGCTGCCAAGCACACCATCATCTCGAACGCTTCCTGCACCACCAACTGCCTCGCACCGATGGCTAAGGTTCTCAACGACGAGTTCGGTATCGTCAAGGGCCTCATGACCACTGTTCACGCATACACTGCTGACCAGAACCTCATGGACGGCCCGCACAAGGATCTGCGTCGTGCACGCGCCGCTGCCCTGTCGATCATCCCGACCTCCACGGGTGCCGCTAAGGCTGTCGCCCTCGTGCTCCCGGAGCTTAAGGGCAAGTTCGACGGCTACGCACTGCGCGTTCCGACCCCCACGGGCTCCGCTACCGACCTCACCTTCGAGGCCGAGCGCGAAGTCACCGTTGAGGAAGTCAATGCCGCCATCAAGAAGGCTGCTGAGGGCGAGCTCAAGGGCATCCTGAAGTACACCGAGGATCCGATCGTCTCGAAGGATATCGAGACCGATCCGCACTCCTCGATCTTCGATGCTGGCCTGACCAAGGTTATCGGCAACCAGGTGAAGGTTGTTTCCTGGTACGACAACGAGTGGGGCTACTCGAACCGCCTCGTTGACCTCTCCGTTCTCGTTGGCAAGTCGCTCTAAGCCTTCCGACGCGCTCGTAGAGCACCAGTGAATTGAGTGCCCGCACATGCGTGACATGTGCGGGCACTTTCACCAGAAAAGTCGTATCGCGCGTGAGCCTTCCGAGCACTTGCGTGGATGACGACTGTTGTCTTAAAAATCTATGAGGAGATTTTATGAGGACCATTGATTCGCTCGGCGATCTCGCCGGCAAGAAGGTTTTTGTTCGTTCGGACTTTAACGTTCCGCTCGACAAGGAAAAGAACATCACCGACGACGGCCGTATCCGTGCCGCTCTTCCGACTCTCACGCGCCTCATCGACGCCGGCGCGAAGGTCATCGTCTCTGCACACCTTGGTCGCCCCAAGGGTCAGGTCAATCCTGAATTCTCTCTTGCGCCCGTGGCGGCGCGTCTTGGCGAGCTGCTTGGCAAGGACGTCAAGCTCGCCGAGGATACCGTCGGTGAGTCTGCCAAGGCCCTGACCTCCGAGATGGCCGATGGCGACGTCGTCCTGCTCGAGAACGTCCGTTTCGATCCGCGCGAGTCTTCGAAGGTGGACGCCGAGCGCGAGGAGCTGGCCAAGGAATATGCGGCTCTGGCAGACGCCTTTGTGTCTGACGGCTTCGGAGTTGTACACCGCAAGCAGGCCTCCGTCTACGACATCGCCAAGGAGCTTCCGAGTGCCGCAGGTGAGCTGGTCTTCAAGGAGATCGACTCCCTGTCGAAGGCGACGAAGAATCCCGCGCGTCCCTACACCGTGATCTTGGGTGGATCGAAGGTCTCGGATAAGCTCGGCGTCATCGATAACCTCCTCGACAAGGCAGACCGCCTGCTCATCGGCGGCGGCATGGCTTACACCTTCCTCAAGGCAATGGGCAACGAGGTTGGCACCTCGCTCCTCGAAGAGGACTTCGTCGAGAAGGCTGCCGAGTATCTGAAGAAGGCAAAGGAAGCCGGCGTCGAGATGCTGGTTCCGGTCGATAACGTCACCGCTCCCGAATTCAACGCGGACGCTCCGGCCTCCATCTACGACACGGGCGCCATGCCCGAAGGCGAGATGGGCCTTGACATCGGCCCGCAGACCCGCAAGCTTTACGCCGATGCGATCGCCGACTCGAAGACGATCGTCTGGAATGGCCCGATGGGCGTCTTCGAGTTCCCGGCATTCGCCAACGGCACGAAGGCTATCGCGGAGGCGATGGAGAACGCCGAGGGCTTCACCATCGTCGGCGGCGGCGATTCGGCCGCGGCTGTCCGCAACCTTGGTTTCGACGAAGCAAAGTTTGATCACATTTCCACCGGTGGCGGCGCCTCCCTCGAGTACCTCGAGGGTAAGGAGCTTCCCGGTATTGCAGTTCTGGAGGACTAAATGACCCGCACCCCGCTGATGGCAGGCAACTGGAAGATGAACCTCGATCACCTCGAGGCCATCTCCCTCGTTCAGAAGCTTGCCCTGACACTCAAGGATCTCAAGCACGACTTCGCGACCACGCAGGCCGCGGTCATCGTTCCGTTCACGGACATCCGTTCTGTTCAGACCCTCGTTGACGGCGAAGAATTCGAGATCGCCTACGGCGCACAGGATGTTTCCATCCACGACAAGGGCGCATACACGGGTGAGATTTCCACCGCGATGTTGACCAAGCTTGGTTGCACCTACGTCGTCGTCGGTCACTCCGAGCGTCGTGAGTACCACGGCGAGACCTCCGAGCTCGTGGGTCAGAAAGCAAAGAAGGTGCTTGACGCCGGCATGACTCCGATTATGTGCTGCGGCGAGGCACTCGACGTGCGCAAGGAAGGCCGTCAGGTCGAATACGTCCTCGGCCAGATCGAGGACATGCTCGCTGGCCTCAGCGCCGACGAGGTAGCAACCTCCGTTATCGCCTACGAGCCCATCTGGGCCATCGGCACGGGCGAGGTCGCTACCCCGGAGGATGCTCAGGAAGTCTGTGGCGCTATCCGTGGCAAGGTCGCCGAGCTGTACAATGAGGCAACTGCACAAGCCGTGCGTATCCAGTACGGCGGCTCGGTGAAATCGTCCAACGTCAAGGACATCATGGCTCAGCCTGACGTTGATGGTGCCCTGGTCGGTGGTGCCTCGCTCGACGCCGAGGAGTTCGCCAAGATCGTGACCTTCCTCGCTTAAGCGATATCACACACGGGAGGGGAGCGGCATTCACGCCGTTCCCCTCCCGTGCTATACACTAGAACGGTACTTTGACGCTCAGCGTCCTCCCCGAATGAAAGAGTTTCTATCGTGCAGGCACTCCTTGTCATCTGCATTGTTCTGCTCGTCCTGTCGAGCCTGCTTCTCATCGGCTCGATCCTGCTTCACAAGGGCCGTGGCGGAGGCATTTCCGACGTGTTCGGTGGCGGTATCTCGACCTCGATGCGCTCCTCAGGTGTCGCAGAACGCAACTTGAACCGCATCACGATCGGCGTCGCGATCGTCTGGGCACTGTCCGTCGTCTTCATTGGGTTGATCACGAAGATTCAGTCCTAGAGTGAGAGTGTGAAAAATGCGCCCGAGAGGGCGCGTTTTTTCGTGCGACCGTTGTGGCCTTGGGCTTACTGAATGAGCCCGAGGCCCTCGCTGATCACCGCCGCAAACTCGCTGTCATCACCGACGGTTCGAAGCTCTTCAATGAGCTGGGCCTGGAGGGTCCGCATGGGCATCGAGATCTGCAGATCGGAGCGGCCGGGGCGGGAGAGAACGGCGATGTCGCCGTCCTTGGGCCTCTTGATGGTCAACGGCCCCGACGCGCGATGGAGGATGACTGAGTCGATTCCTGCGGCGTCCGTGTGGACGAGCTTGACCTGCACCCCGAGCCGGAGCGCGAGCCACGCGGCCAGCATGTTGGAGCCAGCTCGATTCGTGTTGCCGCCGACCTCGGCGCGGGTAACCTCCTCGTGTGGCGCCTCGTTGAGGAGCGCCGCCAGCTGCGAGCGCCAGATGGTAATGCCAGCCCAGGTGATATCCGTGTCTCCAGGCTGTCGGTGCTGGGCGAGTTGCGTCAACGTGGCCACGGGATTCCGGGTCGAGTTGGCGTTGGTGATGCGGCGGGAGGAAATCTGTCCCAGGCCGTTGTCGGAAGGATTGCGCGGAGCTTCCTGCACCCACCACGTGAACACGGGCGCGTCGGGGAGCAGTAGCGGAATGACGAGGGAGACCTGGTTGGTGCCCGCGCCGTTGTATGGGCGCAGGATGATGACCTCGGCTGAGCCGACGTCCTCGTGATCCATGATTTCGGCGTCAAGGTGTGGTTCGGCCTCGTCGGAGGCCTCAGGCAGGACGACGATGATGCGAAGCGGATGAGCCTGAGCCACGTCGAGGGCCGATTCGACGACGGAGCGGACGCCGTCCTCGTCCTTCACGACGGCGATGAGGTTGAGTACCTTGCCTAGCGCTGACCCGCCCTCGCCGCGGTTGTCGTTGAGCTTGCGCGCCAGCCGCGCTGAGGTGGTGTTCGAAATGATCTGCATGATTCTCCTAGGGTCGGCGCCAGGTGCGTCCGTCTTGCCCGAGCATGGCGTCTGAGGCGAGAGGCCCCCACGAGCCCGGCTCATAGGTTTCAAGGGGACGTGACGAATTCTCCCAATATTTCGTGACTTGGTCGACGAGCTTCCAACTCAGCTCCACCTCCGTTTGACGAGGGAAGAGCGGCGGCTCACCGAGGAGGACGTCGAGGATGAGTCGCTCGTAGGCCTCGGGAGCGTATTCGGTAAAGGCGTGCCCGTAGCCGAAATCCATCGTGACATCGCGCAGCAGCATCTGCGCTCCCGGCACTTTCGAGGCGAAACGGAAGGTCACGCCCTCGTCGGGCTGGATGCGGATCACCAGCGTATTCGAGCCCATTCCCGCTGCCTGTTCATCCGTAAACGGGAGGAAGGGCGGGCGGCGAAACTCGAGGGCGACCTCGGTCACGCGGCGACCGAGGCGCTTGCCTGCGCGCAGGTAGAACGGCACGCCCGCCCACCGCCGGGTATCAATTCCGAGCCGTAGTGCGGCGTATGTGTCCGTCCGCGAATCGGGAGAGACGCCGTCCTCATCGAGATACGAGCGGACGTTTTCCCCGCCCTGCCACCCGGAAGCATACTGGGCAAAGACGGAGGAATTACCAGCGTTGCCGAAAAGATGCGTGGCCGTGAGAACCTTTTCTTTCTCGCGTCGCAGCGCATCGGCCTCAAAGCTCGTGGGTTCTTCCATCGCGATGAGCGCCAAGAGCTGGAGAAGGTGGTTCTGGATCACGTCGCGTGCCGCGCCAACGCCGTCGTAGTAGCCCGCGCGTGAGCCGATGCCAATGTCTTCGGCCATCGTAATCTGGACGTGGTCGACGTGGGCGTTGTTCCAGATAGGCTCGAAGAGCTCGTTGGCAAAGCGCAGGGCGAGGATATTTTGAACCGTTTCCTTGCCAAGATAGTGATCGATGCGGAAGATGGAGGACTCGTCGAAGACGTCGGTGACGATGCGGTCGAGCTCCTGGGCCGAACGCAAATCGTTTCCGAAGGGCTTCTCGATCACCACGCGACGCCAGCCGTGGTCGTGATTGTCGAGGTCGGCCTCCTTGAGCTCGGTGAGCACCTGCGGAAAGAGCGTGGGCGGGATCGCGAGGTAGAAGGCATAATTCCCGCCCGTCCCGCGCTCCTTTTCGGCGGCCGAGAGCGCGGCGTTGAGCTGGCAAAACGTCTCGGGGGAGTCATAGTCTCCCTCAACGACGCGGAAACCCGCCATTAGCTGACTCAGAGCGGTCTCGTCGATGCCCGTCTTCGCGCCGTCCCGGATCGCGTCTTCCACCCAGGCGGCGAGGTTGGGGATGGACGCCTTTGGCCGCGCGACGCCGATGAGCGTGAACGAAGCTGGAAGCAATCCTCGATGCGAAAGATCGTAGATCGCCGGAAGAATCTTGTTTTTCGACAGGTCGCCGGTGATGCCGAAAAGGACCAAGCCACATGGGCTAGCAACGCGCAACATACGCGTGTCCGAGTCGGACAGGAGAGGATTGACCCACTCTTTTTCCATATTTCACCCTTCTACAACAGGTGCAGGGTGACTCAACGAGCCACCCTGCACCTGAATTGTACTACCTAGTTCATCGCGTCACTCACTGTGTCAATGAGCTCCTCCCAGGCGGCTTCGAACTTCTCCACACCTTCTTCCTCGAGCTGGGCCGCAACCTGCGGCAGGTCGATGCCGAGTAGGACGAGGTGATCCATCGTGTTCTTCGCGCTATCAAGACTGGGGCGAACCGTGTCCCCATCGAACTGCGCCGAATCCTTAACAGCCCACAACGTTGCCTCGGGCATCGTGTTGACGACGAACTTGGTCGCAAGCTGGTCGACATACATGGTGGGGGAGTAGTCGGGATTCTTCACCCCGGTGGATGCCCACAGCGGCCGCTGAAGGTTCGCACCTTCTTCCTCGAGGTCGCGGAAACGATCGGATTCTTCGAAGTGCTTGACGAAGGCGGCGTAGGCGTTGCGCGCGTTCGCCACTCCCGCCTTGCCGCGCATGCACAGCGCGGACTGGCCACCGATCTTTTCCAGACGCTTGTCGATTTCCGTATCCACGCGGGAAACGAAGAAAGACGCGACGGAGTGGATCTTGGACAGGTCCTTGCCGTTCTTTAGCGCCTTTTCGAGGCCGGTGAGGTAGGCATCGATGACCGCTTCGTAACGTTCAACGGAGAAGATGAGCGTAACGTTGACGGAGATCCCCTCAGCAATAGCTTCGCGGATAGCCGGAAGCCCGGCGGCCGTGGCGGGAATCTTGATCATGGCGTTGGGTCGATCAACCTTGGCCCACAACTCCTTGGCCTGGGCCAAGGTCGGAGCGGGATTGTGTGCGAGGCGCGGATCGACCTCGATCGAGACACGCCCGTCGTAACCCGAGCTCGCTGCGAAGGTGTCGGCGAAGACATCGCAGGCGCGGCGGACGTCGTCCGTGGTCAGTTCCGTAATGATCTGCTCGGCGGTCAAGCCCTTGTCTGCGAGGCGCTTGACGTCTTCTCGGTAATCGTCAGAGCCCGAGATCGAGGCCTGGAAGATCGCCGGATTGGTTGTGACGCCAACGACGTTGTGCTCCGCGATGAGCTGGGCGAGGTTGCCGCTTGTGAGGCGGCCACGCGAGAGGTCGTCGAGCCAGATCGAGACGCCCAGATCGGACAGTCGTGCAAGATTGGTCATGAAAGTCTCCTTACTTCGCTGCCGCGATAGATTCCTTGGCGGCCCGTGCGACATTGGCGGCGTTTATGCCGTACTTGTCGAGGAGCAGATCGCCTGCGGCGGATTCGCCAAAGTGGTCAATGCCCACCATGCGTCCGGCGTCGCCGACGAAGGTGCGCCAACCAAAGGTAGAACCGGCCTCGACGGAGACACGCGCCTTGATCGACGAAGGAATGACCGACTCGCGGTAGTCCTCGTCCTGTTCGGTGAACCACTCGATACACGGCATGGAAACGACGCGAGCACCGATGCCTTCCTTGGCGAGCTCCTGACGAGCCTCGAGGGCAACCGCGACCTCCGAGCCGGTGGCGATGAGGACGACGTCGACTCTCTCGGCGTCCGCTAGGACGTAACCGCCCTTGAGAACGCCCTCGGCGGAGGCAAGCGTGTCGGCTGTTGCCTCGCCCTCGCCACGTGCGGGCACGGGAAGGTTCTGGCGGGAGAGGATGATGCCTGCCGGGCGGTCGGTGCGCTCGAGGATGCCGCGCCACGCGTAGGAGACCTCGTTGGCGTCGGCGGGGCGAACAATATCGAGGCCTGGAATCGCACGGTAGGCCCACAGATGCTCGATGGGCTGGTGGGTCGGACCATCTTCGCCAACGCCCACCGAATCGTGGGTCCAGACGAAGATGGATGGGGTCTTCATGATCGCTGCCAGGCGTACGGCCGGACGCATGTAGTCGGCGAATACGAAGAAGGTGCCGCCGTACGGGCGGGTCAAACCGTGAAGGCTGATTCCGTTGACGATCGCTCCCATTCCATGCTCGCGAACTCCGAAGTGAAGGTTACGGCCGAAAGCATTGCCGGGGAACATCGACGAGGAGCGGTCTTCGGGGAAGAAGGACGGCTCGCCCTTGAGGAGAGTGTTGTTCGATCCGGCCAGATCGGACGAACCGCCCCACAGCTCTGGCAGAACATCCTTCACGGCGTTCAGGACGACGCCCGATGCGGCGCGAGTGGCAACCGCCTTGCCGGCCTCGAACGTGGGGAAGGCGTCTTCGAAGGCCTCGGGCAGTTCGCGTGCCTGGAGGCGCTCGAGCAGGTTCTTCTGCTCCGGGTTCGCTGCCGCCCACTCGTCGAACTTGGCCTGCCATTCTTCGCGGGCAGCCTTGGCCTTCGCTGCGGCCTGGGAACGGGTGTGCTCAAGAACCTCGGGGGCGATGAAGAAGGACTTGTCCGGATCCAGGCCGAGGATCTCCTTCGTCTGACGGATCTCGTCTTCGCCCAGTGCGGCGCCGTGTGCGGCGCCGGTTCCCTGCTTGGTTGGCGTCGGCCACGCGATGATGGTGGACAGCTTGATGATCGAGGGCTTGTCCGTGACTTTCTTGGCTTCCTCGATGGCGTTGAAGAGGGCCTCGACGTCCTCGTGGTAATCGCCACCGTTGAGCCAATCCACGTGCTGGGTGTGCCAGCCGTAAGCCGCGTAACGAGCTAGGACGTCCTCGGAGAAGGCGATCGATGTGTCGTCTTCAATGGAAATGCGGTTATCGTCGTAAATGAGGATGAGGTTGCCCAGCTTCTGGGTGCCCGCGAGCGAGGAAGCCTCGGAGGTTATCCCCTCCTCGAGACAGCCATCGCCGGAAATGACGTACACGAAGTGATCGAAGATGGACTCGCCCTCGGGGGCGTCGGGGTCGAGGAGGCCGTGCGCGCGGCGGGCGGCCATGGCCATGCCGACGGCGGAGGACAGCCCCTGGCCGAGCGGACCGGTGGTGATCTCGACGCCCTTGGTGTGCCCATACTCAGGGTGTCCCGGAGTGAGGGAGCCCTCGGTGCGCAAAGCCGCGAGATCGTCCATCTCGAGGCCGTAGCCTGCGAGGAAGAGCTGGACGTACTGGGTGAGGGAGGAATGCCCTGCCGACATGACGAAGCGATCGCGGCCGAGCCACTGGTCATCGTGAGGGTCATGGCGCATGACCTTCTGGAAGAGGACGTAGGCGGCAGGGGAAAGCGACATTGCAGTTCCCGGGTGGCCATTGCCGACCTTCTGGACAGCGTCTGCGGCGAGAACTCGGCCGGTATCAACGGCCTTCTGGTCGAGATCGCTCCATTCAAACGTCGTCATGAATATTCTCCTTACTATTGGGGCACGTAGTCCGAGTGCCGATAGCATTAATCCTACGTGTATTTCTCACAAAGGGAGGAAGGGACATGAGTAGACGCGCAGAAGTGCATAGTGACACGTTTGACGCCGATATCCGCCAATATCTCGCCCACCTCAGTGTCGAACGTTCGCTGTCCGAGCACACGATCGCCGCCTACCGCCGGGACATTGACCACTACGTCGCGCATCTGCGCACCCGCGGCGTTTCGGCCTTCACGGACGCAACCGCTGAGGACGCCGTCTCCTTCGTCGACTACCTGCGTGAGGGGCGTTCCGGAAAGGCTTTCGCCACATCGTCCGTGGCCCGAATGACGACGGCCATTCGCCGCCTCCACGAGTTTCTTCTCCTCGAAGGGCGCACGACGTCGGACCCCACAGCCGACCTTCACCCTCCGAAGCTTGGGGGCAGACTCCCGAAGGCCATCACCGTTGAAGAAATGAATAGGCTCATTGAGGCGGCGTCGTTCGGGGACGGGACCGTCGCGCTTCGCGATCGCGCCCTTGTCGAAATCCTCTACGGCACGGGCGCGCGCATCTCCGAGGCCGTGGGGCTCACGGCCGGCGATATCGACCTCGATTCGGCGACTATTCGCCTCTTCGGCAAGGGGCGTAAAGAACGCCTCCTGCCACTCGGGCGCTACGCGGTCGAGGCGCTTGAGGCCTACCTGGTTCGGGGCCGGCCAGCGCTGGCTGCGAAGGGCACGGGGACGGCGTCGTTATTCTTGAACAAGCGCGGAAAGCCGCTGACGAGGCAATCGGCGTGGAACGCGATCGCCGAGATAGCCCAACGAGCCCGGATCGAGGGCGTCTCGCCGCACACGTTCCGTCATTCGTTTGCCACCCACCTGCTCCAGGGCGGGGCAGACGTTCGTATCGTCCAGGAAATGCTCGGGCACTCGTCGGTGACAACCACGCAGATCTACACGAAGGTGACGGGAACGACCCTCCGTGAAATGTATGCCAGTTCCCACCCGCGTGCCTTGCACACGTAAGAAACATGATGGATCGGGTAGATTAGTGTCGTGACTCCTGTACAGACTGATCTTCTCAACGAACTGGATCCGGACCGCGATTTCCCATTGCCTCCGGATCTTGATTCCCACGGCCCGGCGCGCATCATCGCGATGTGTAATCAGAAGGGCGGCGTGGGCAAAACGACGACGTCGATCAACCTCGCCGCGGCGCTTGCTGAATACGGTCGGAAGGTGTTGATTGTGGACTTCGATCCGCAGGGCGCGGCGTCGGCGGGCGTGGGCATCAACGCGATGATGCTCGAGCGTACCCTCTACGACGAGATGCTCTCGGCCAAGCCTGACATCACGCGTATCATCCATCACACGTCCACCGAGAACCTGGATATTGTGCCAGCCAATATCGAGCTGTCCGCCGCCGAAATCCAGCTCATCAATGAGGTGGCCCGCGAGCAATCGCTCATGAGGGTCTTGCGGCCCGTGGTTGGCAAGTACGACGTCATCATCGTCGACTGCCAGCCTTCGCTCGGCCTCCTCACGATCAATGCGCTGACCGCGGCACACGGAGTCATGATCCCGCTCGAGGCGGAGTTCTTCGCCATGCGCGGCGTGGCGCTCCTCATCGACCAGATCGAGCGCGTCCAGGATCGGCTCAACCCGCAGCTGACCGTTGACGGCGTGTTGTTGACGATGGTCGACACCCGCACGCTGCACGCGCGCGAGGTCATCTCGACGATTCGCCAGCAGTTTGCTGACAAAGTATTCGACACCCAGATTCCGCGCACCGTGCGCTTCCCCGACGCGACGATCGCCGCCGAACCGATCACCGCCTACGACCCGAAATCCAAGGGAGCGGAGGCGTACCGCCGCCTGGCGCGCGAGCTCATTTCCCGCGGCGGCGCGCCGTAGTGAGTCAGGGCGAGGACCTCTTTAGCTCCGACGGATTCGCGGTTGATCTCGACGTGTTCTCGGGGCCGTTTGAGGTCCTCCTTTCCCTAATTTCCCGCAAAAAGCTTGATATTACCGAGGTGTCGCTCGCCGAGGTAACCGACGAATTCGTGGCCTTCGTCCGAGCCCAAGACGAGGCAGACCTATCACAAATGTCTGAGTTTGTCCTCGTGGCTGCGACCTTGCTCGATATGAAAGCCGCCAGGTTGCTACCGCACGACGATTCGGAGGACGAGGATCTCGAACTCTTGGGGGCCCGGGATTTACTGTTCGCCAAGCTCCTTCAATACAAAGCATTCAAGGACGTGGCGGCCGACCTCGCCGCGACGCTTGGTGTGCAGTCCTTGTCCCATCCGCGTGACGTGCCGATGGAGGATCGTTTCCGGCGGTTGTTGCCCGAGGTCGACCTTCGGATCAACCTCGACGATCTGGCGCGCATGGCTGCCCGCGCGTTCACCCGCACACCCCATGAGGTGACACTTGATCACCTTCATGATCCCCTCATTCCCGTGGAGAGCCAGGTAGCTTACCTTCGCGAGCGGCTCATCGTCGGCGATAGGGTGTCGTTTCGGGAGCTGTGCCGGGAGGCACACTCAGTCTCGCTGCTCGTCTCCCGATTTCTCGCGGTGCTCGAGATGCTGAGAAACCGAGAGGTCGACGTCGCTCAAGAGGGGCCGCTCGCCGCGCTGTACGTCACCCGATTGACGAAGGAGATTCCCTCCCGCGACGTCGACGAATCCGAGTGGGGGAGCGCAGAACCCAATCCTGGTACAGAACAGCACGTGGAAAGTGAGCAACGCAATGAGTGAGGAATTCCAGAGAGGAGCACTTGAGGCAATCCTCATGGTCGCACCTGATCCGGTGCCGCTTGGCAGGCTCGCCCAAACAATCGAGCTGGAGGAGGCTGAAACGTTGAGGCTTCTGCGCAAACTCGCCGCTGAATATGCCGGTGACCAGCGCGGATTCCTTCTCAGGGAGGTCGGAGGCGGGTGGCGTCTGTACTCCCATCCGCGCTACAGCGAGGTCGTAGGCGAGTTCATCACGGCCGGCCAATCAACACGCCTTTCGGTCCAAGCGCTCGAAACGCTCGCGGTGATCGCCTACCGTCAGCCGACCACCCGCGCTCAAATCGCGTCAATTCGCGGTGTTGAGGTAGACTCTGTTGTTCGAACTTTGGTGACGAGAGGTCTCGTCGAGCAGGTCGGTACGACGGCCGCAACCGGGGCGTCCCTCTATGGCACTACGCCACTCTTTCTTGAGAAGATGGGAATGAATTCCCTGGATGACCTTGCCCCCTTGGCACCCTACCTACCAGATGACGCCGATCTTGACGACGTCGAAAAGGAGCTACGATGAGCCGCCGCGTACAGGACCTGCATGATGCCAACGGCGAGCGTCTGCAAAAGGTGCTCGCTCACGCGGGCGTCGGCTCGAGGCGAGCATGCGAGGCGCTCATTGAAGAAGGACGCGTGTGTGTGGACGGCGTCGTTGTTCGTCAGCTCGGAATTCGAGTCAACCCGGAAACCGCGGTCATTCACGTTGATGGCAACCGGGTCCAGCTCGACGAAACGAAGGTCACCCTCGTGTGCTACAAGGAGCGCGGCGTCGTCTCCACCATGAGCGACGACCAGGGCCGCGCGACCCTCGCCGACTATGTGGCTGAGCGAACGGAGCGCCTCTACCACGTCGGCCGGCTCGACGCGGAGACCGAGGGCATCATCCTTTTGACCAACGATGGCGAACTCGCCCACCGTCTTACCCACCCCTCCTACGAAGTGCCCAAGACGTACATCGCTCGGGTGGAGGGTACGGTAACCCGTGGGCTGACGAAGGTGCTCGAAAAGGGCATCACGCTCGACGACGGCCCGGTCAAGGTCGATCGGTTCGTCATTCGTGAGGCGGGCAAGAGGCACTCCATCGTCGAGGTCACCCTGCACTCCGGGCGTAACCGGATCGTTCGTCGAATGATGGAGGAGGTCGGCTTCCCCGTGATCGATCTCGTCCGTACGCAGTTTGCCAACATCGCCATCGGGCGGCTCAAGCCCGGTCAGGTGCGCACGGTCGCAGGCTCCGAGCTGGGTGCGCTCATGAGCATGGTGGATCTGTGAAAGACACCGTGCTGACCCAATCTCCGGTGCTGATCATCGGCACCGGCCTTTTGGGGACCTCGATCGCCTTGCGGCTTCGCCGTGCGGGGGTCAGCGTGCACCTCGAGGATGCCTCTCCGGTGGCGGCCGCCTTAGCTCGGGACCTCGGCGCGGGCTCGTTGGATCCCGTGGCGGATCCCAAACTCGTCATCGTGGCGATCCCGCCTGACGTGACGGCGCCGGCCGTGCGATCCGCCTTGGAGCGTTTCCCCAACGCCGTCGTCTCCGATGTTGCCTCCGTTAAGGACCAGATTCGCCTCGAGCTTGAGGGTCATCCCGGCTTCGAGCGCTGGGTCGGTTCCCATCCGATGGCGGGCAAGGAACGGTCCGGTGCTATTGCGGCGGACGCGGATCTGTTCGTTGGCCGTCCGTGGGTGATCGCGGCCAATGAGCGCACCTCGGCTGCGGCGATCGGCACCGTCCGCACGCTCGCCGTCGACATGGGCGGGGCCGTGGTGATGCTCGATTCCGCCGAGCACGATCACGCGGTTGCTCTCGTGTCCCATATGCCCCAAGTCATGAGTTCGCTCGTCGCCAGCGCGCTTCGCGATGCTCCCGCACAAGCGCTCGATCTGGCCGGCCAGGGCCTGCGCGACGTGACGCGTATTGCCGAGTCGGACCCGCTTCTGTGGACGTCGATCATTAGCGGCAACCGCCAGCAGATCGCGGGCGTCCTGCGGGGCATTTCTGCCCGCTTGGGAGCACTCGTGTCGGCGCTCGATCGTCAAGGTGGCGGACTCGACCGCATCTCGTCCGTGATTGCCGATGGCAACAGGGGAGTGGCACGTATTCCCGGCAAACATGGCGGGGCTCGCGCCTCGTATGCGGAAGTGATCGTTTTGATCCCGGACGAGCCCGGCATGCTGGGTAAGCTTTTCGCCGAGATCGGCGACATCGGTGTAAATATTGAAGACCTCGAGATGGAACATTCTGCCAAGCAGCAGGTGGGCAGGGTTATCTTGAAGGTCAATCCGCAACAGGGCCTGCCGTTGGAGCGCGGGCTCGAAGAGAGGGGATGGAGAGTCGTGAGGACTGAGAATCGCCAGCCGCTAGTGATTGCTATTGATGGCCCGTCGGGTTCCGGCAAGTCGACGGTCGCTCGACGCGTGGCGGACGAGCTCGGCCTGTCTTACCTCGATACGGGCGCGATGTATCGCGCGGCCACCTGGTGGGCTCTGCACGAGGGCATCGATCTTGACGATGAAGAGAGCGTCCTGCGCGCCACCCAGAACATGCCGCTGTCGATCGATCTGGATCCGCGCGACCAGCGCTTCGTCTGCGCCGACAGCGATATCACGGGCGCCATCCGTACGTCGGACCTGGCCAAGGTCGTGTCGAAGGTTGCGGTTAACCTTGCCGTGCGCGCCGAGCTGGTGGGCATGCAGCAGGCGATTATCGCCGAGGAGACGACGCCGTCGGGCCACTCGCAAGGCCGCGGGATCGTCGTGGAGGGGCGTGACATCACCACCGTTGTGGCCCCCGATGCTCCCGTTCGCGTCCTACTGACCGCCTCGGAGGAGGCGCGCCTGGCTCGCCGGGCGAAGGAAAACCTCGGAAATGCGGACCGCCAGGCGATCGAGGCCACGCGTGACGAGGTTCTTCGCCGTGACCGCGACGATTCGACCGTGTCGAACTTTACGGTCGCCGAGGACGGCGTGACGACGATCGACTCCTCGAACATGACCATTGATGATGTCGTCGACACCGTCATTTCCCTAATTCCGGAGGCTTACCGTGACTGAAGAAGATGAGCGCCAGTACGAACTGATGCGCGCCTCGCTCGACGACTACGAGCTGGAGGCCGACGACGCAGCCCTCCTCGACCTCGAGTTTGAGCTGGCCCCCGTTGAGGCCGCACCGACCAATCCCGTGCTTGCCATTGTGGGACGGCCGAACGTTGGTAAATCGACGCTGGTCAACCGCGTGGTCGGCCGCCGTGTCGCCGTCGTCCAGGACACGCCTGGCGTGACGCGCGATCGTGTCTACTACGACGCCGAATGGAATGGCCGGCCCTTCACGGTGGTTGACACCGGCGGCTGGGAACTGGACGTGCAGGGCATTGACCGATCGGTGGCCGACCAATCCGAGATCGCAATCCGCGAAGCCGACGCAGTCCTGCTGGTGGTTGACGCACATGTGGGTGTCACCGATGATGACGAGCGCATCATCGAGCTCATTCGCCGTTCGCGTAAGCCTGTTGTACTGGCCGCAAATAAGGTCGATTCGCCCGCGCAGGAGGCCGACGTTGCCTACCTGTGGTCATTGGGCCTAGGTGAGCCGTTCCCGGTGTCGGCGCTTCACGGCCGCGGCTCCGGTGATCTCCTCGACGAGGCCATGCGCATTCTGCCCAAGGTCTCCAGCGTCCGGCGCGAACGGCCGGGGGAGGGTCCGCGCCGCGTGGCCCTCGTCGGCAAACCGAACGTGGGCAAGTCCTCCTTGCTCAACCAGCTCGCGGGCGAAAACCGCGTGGTGGTCAACGATCTGGCTGGCACGACCCGCGACCCGGTGGACGAGACCATCGAGCTAGACGGCCAGCTGTGGACGTTCGTCGACACGGCCGGTATCCGGCGTCGTGTCCATCTCCAGAAGGGTGCCGACTACTATGCCTCGTTGCGCACGCAGCGCGCGGTGGATAACGCGGAACTCGTGCTTGTTCTCATTGACGCCTCTCAGGACCTCACGGAGCAGGACATCCGTGTGATGCAACAGGTGATCGATTCTGGCCGGGCGATGGTGCTCATTTGCAATAAGTGGGACCTCGTTGACGACGACCGGCGCGCGCAACTGGACAAGGAGATCGAACGCGAGCTTGTTCAGATGCCGTGGGTGGAGCGCATCAATATTTCGGCGAAGACCGGATGGCATACGAACCGGCTCACGCGCGCGATGGAGAAGGCCCTGGAATCGTGGGACAAGCGCATTCCCACCGGAAAGCTCAACTCGACGCTCGGCGAGCTCGTGGCCGCCAATCCGCACCCGGTTCGCGGAGGCCGGCAGTCGCGTATCCTCTTCGCGACTCAGGTGGCCGCGCAGCCTCCCCGTTTCGTCCTGTTCACCACGGGCTTCCTCGATCACGGATACCGCCGTTTCATCGAGCGCCGCCTGCGCGAGACCTACGATTTCACAGGCTCGCCCGTGGAGATCTCGGTCCGCGTGCGGGAGCGCCGCCAGCGTAAATAGCGCCTTTCTGTGACGGAGCCGCCCGGTCTAGGCCATAATTGTTTCATGACGACTAAGCGAATTGGTATCTTGACCGCTGGTGGCGACGCCCCGGGGCTGAACGCCGCCATCCGCGGCTTCGGCAAGGCAGCCATCGGAAACTATGGTTGGACGCTCTTAGGCTTCCGCGACGGCATGCGTGGGCTGGCGGAGAATCATTTCGTCGAGCTTGATGCTAAGGCACTATCGGGTATCTTGACGACGGGCGGTACGATCCTCGGCACGTCGCGGGACAAGGTCCACAAGATGATGGTCGATGGGGAGAAGACGAACATGATCCCCACCATCGTTGATCACTACCATGCCGACAAGCTGGACGCCTTGGTGTGTCTCGGTGGCGGAGGAACCGCGAAGAATACTCATCGCCTGGCCGAGGCCGGCCTCAACGTTCTTCATCTTCCCAAGACGATCGACAACGACATCCTCTATACCGATAGCTCCTTTGGCTTCTCGACTGCGCTTGAGATCGCCACGGAGGCGGTGGATCGCCTTCACTCAACCGCGCATTCGCACCATCGCATTATCGTGGTGGAGCTGATGGGTCACCGAGCTGGCTGGCTCGCTCTCGGAGCGGGTATCGCCGGTGGCGCCGACGTCATCCTCATTCCCGAGATTCCCTACTCGGTGGACGCGATCGTGGAAAAGATTGAACGACGCCGTTCGCACGGACTCAGCTTCTCGGTCGTGGCCGTGGCTGAGGGAGCGATGCCGATTGAGGAGGCTCAGCAGCTCGAATTCGCGCGCACTCTCGTTCGCGATGCCTCCTCGCCCGAAGCCAAGGCGATCGCCAAACAATCGGTCAAGGCTATTGAAAATTCTCATCGCGGCACGTCGCTGGCACTTGCTGAGGCACTTGAGGAAAGGACGGGCCTAGAAGCGCGCGTCACCATCCTCGGCCATGTCCAGCGTGGTGGTACGCCGAATGGCGCTGACCGTTTGCTCGGAACCCGGCTTGGAGTTGCCGGAGCTGACGCGATCGCCGCTGGCCAGTTCAACGTCATGGTGGCCGATCGCGGCGACGGGACGGAACTGGTTGACTTGGAGTCCGTCGCTGGCAAGGTCAAGTACGTTCCCACGGATCACGAGTGGATTCGCGCCGCCCGCGAAGTCGGCACCGCCATGGGGGACTAGTAGCTACGCGCAACCGCCGGCACTTACGCCCGCGCTCGAGCATTAAGCTGGCTCCGACCCAATTAAACTGGCGTAGGTTAATACAGCGCGGATCAGCTTAATACGGTTTCGGCCGGGCCTGCCGCCCCCGAAGATGAAAAAGTCTCGCGACAACAACTCGTGTCGCGAGACTTTTGTGAGTCGGGCTAGCGGGATTTGAACCCACGACCCCTTGACCCCCAGTCAAGTGCGCTACCAAACTGCGCTATAGCCCGTGTCGTGTGGACGTATAGATCTTAGCCGAAACATCCCCACAATTGCCAAACCGATCCTCTCGTTTGAGGGTGGTACAGCTCACCCGGCCGAAACGTCTACCTGCGAACACGCACGGACAGGCACGTCACCGAGCCTTCCATCTTTTCAATTTCCGTCATCGGCGTGGTGAGAACCTCGAAGCCCTCGGCCCGCAAATATCGGGCGGTCTTGGGCGCAGAGGCGGACATCAGGAGTGTCTTTTCATCCACGATGACCACCTGGGTGCCGAGAAATTCTTCCACGTAGCGTAGGCCCGGAAAGTGCTGTGCCGGTGGCGCATAGTCGCGATGGGAGATGAACGTGCCGTCGGGCAACGCGGTGAGGCAAGACTTCAGGTGCAAGGCTCGTTCGACGGGCACGCCAACCACCTCGACGCCCATGGGGTCGAGGTGGCGTTGTAAGGCGTCCACGCCCGCCTTATTGGATCGAGTTGACAGCCCAACCCAGACCTTTCCGCCGAACTTGAGGCAATCACCGCCTTCGAGATGTGCTCCCTGCGGAAGGTCGACCACATCGAAACCTCGCTCCACGAGCACTCGCACGAGGCTTTCCTGTTCTTGGATGCGGGTCGGGTGCATCTTGGTTTTCACCGCGAGGTTTCCATAGGTAAAGACCGTGTCTTCCACGAAGATCGAGTCGGGCAGCTCGGGGGTGGGTTCTACCTCCACCACCTCGGTAAAGTCTCGAAGAATATCGCAGTAGGAGTGCCACTGAACACGTGCCAGCTGCGGGCTCATATCTTGTTGATCGAGGTGCGTCAGTTGACCCTGATCCATCTTGGGTGAAGGTTCGCGAACGAGTGCGTATGTCAATTCCATACATCCAGCGTATAACTTTGGGCCCGACCTTTGATTTGAAACGAGAAATTGATGGCGGGACAATTGCGCTGTGACTGAAAACCTGAAGCGTTCCGAAGCCCATCGCCGTGCCGAGTACCTCGAGTTGGACGGCTACCAGATCGACCTTGACGTAACGGAGGCCCCAAGCTCCCTCGCCACCTTTGGCGTGGTGAGCCGCATCGCCCTGACCTCCAGCGAGACGGCAGAGACGTTCCTTGATTTTATCGGACCGGAGGTTTCCGAGGTTCGTGTTGACGACGCCGTCGTACACTTTACCTTCGATGGCGCACGTATCTACCTCGAGATTCCCGCCGGCAAACACACCATTGAGGTCACGGCACGCGGAACGTATTCAACGAGCGGCGAGGGCTTGCATCGCTTCCGTGACCCGGTCGACAACGAAACGTATCTGTACACGCAGTTCGAGCCGGCCGATGCCCGTCGCGTCTACCCAAATTTCGAACAGCCCAATCTTAAGGCGACCTTCGCCATTACAATCACCGCGCCGCGGTCGTGGGTCGTCCTGTCAAACGGCGCCGAGGTCAGCGCGAGCGAAGCAGGCAAGAACAGCCTGGGCGACGACGTTGTGCGACATGAGTTCGCGACGACGAAGCGAATGTCGACCTATCTGACGGCCTTCATTGGCGGCCCGTACCACGAGTTTAAGGACGTCGCCGAGGTCGACGGGCAGACGATCGACCTCGGCTTCTACTGCCGAACGTCTCTCAAGGATCATTTCGACATCGATGACATCGTGACGGTGACCAAGCAGGGACTTGGCGTGCTGCCGAAGGTCTTCGACTATCCCTACCCGTGGGGCAAGTATGATTCGGTCTTCGTGCCCGAATACAACCTGGGTGCCATGGAGAATCCCGGCTGCGTGACGTTCTCCGAGGACGCCTACGTGTTCCGGGGGCAGTCCACGCGTTCCCAGCGTGCCAACCGGGCCAATACGATTCTGCACGAAATGAGTCACATGTGGTTCGGGGACCTCATGACGCCGGTGTGGTGGGACGATCTATGGCTGAAGGAGTCCTTCGCCGAGTTCATGGGTGCGTGGGCGATGGTTGCCGCTACGCAGTACAGCGAGGGATGGGAGAACTTTGCCGGCTCGCGAGTGGCGTGGGCGTTGCGTAACGATCAGTACCCGACCACGCATCCGATCGTGGCAGACATCGTCGACCTCGAGGCTGCCGACCAGGCCTTCGACGGCATCACTTATGCCAAGGGCGCGGCCGTTTTGCGCCAGCTCGTGGCGTGGGTTGGCGAAAATGACTTCTTTGCCGGTGCCGCCAAGCTCTTCAAGGACAGGGCCTTCGCGAACGCCACATTACATGACCTCCTTGACGCGTTGGGCGAGGTCTCCGGTAAGGACGTTGTTTCGTGGGCCAAGCAGTGGCTGGAGTCGGCGGGCGTGTCGACCGTCGCTGTCGAGCGCAGGCCCGAGGGCGTCCAGCTGCGACAGGTGGGGACAGAGCCGTTGACCGGCCTGTCCATCACGCGCCCCCACCTGCTCAAAGTGTCAGGCTGGCGCATTGAGGACGGGGTGCTTAACCGCGTGGCGTCGGTGGATGTCGAGTTGACACAGACCCAGCTCGTGGAGTGGGAGGCTATCGGGGGAGAGGGCATCGATCTCATCCTCCCCAACGACGAGGCGCTGTCCTACATCAAGATCGCCTTCGACGAGCGCTCGTTGCAAGCCGCCATGGCACACGAGCTGGCTGATCCGCTCGCCAGGTCCGTGGTGAGCTCCGCGCTGTGGGAGATGGTTCGCGACGGGCTGCTGTCCGCCGCCGACTTCGCCGATTTCGTGGTGCGCTCGGGGGAGGGGACCGGTTCGGGCTTGCTCTCGAGCCGCGTCATGAACGCCGTAGCGGCGCTGCGTACCTTCACGCCGATCCAGACCCGAATCGAGTCGCTCAGTTCCTTCTTCGACGCCGCTGCGACAAAGCGCGCTTCCGAGGACGCCGACGTTCGCCTTATTTGGACCCGTGCAGTAGCCCGCGCGGGCGAGTTGCTGGTGGACCGGGACGACGACGTCGTCGAGCTCCTCGCCCAGACGACCGACCAAGATCTGCGGTGGATGCTTCTGACGGCGCGTGCCGCAACTGGCAGTCTGGGTACTGACGATCTCGACGCCGAGCTGGCGCGAACCGGGACGGCCGCCGACGTCGTCGCGTATCTGGAAGCCACGGCGAGCCTACCGGGGGCTTCCGCGGATGCCCTTGCCAAGGTTGTCGCGGGTGGCTTGTCCAATGATCACGTCCAGGCGCTGATCAACGGCCTTCGTCAGCCGTTGCGTGCGGGGGAAACCGCCGCGGCCGTGGGAGACTATTTCGCCCGGCTCGAAGACATCTGGACCACGCACTCCCAGGAAATTGCCGAGCGCATCATTTACGGTCTGTACCCCATGAGCGACCTCGATTCTGCTTCTCCTCAGCGCAACGCTCAGGTGCTTGCGGCTGACGAATGGTTGGCGACGCACGAGCAGGCACCGGCCAGCCTTCGCAAGATTATTCTCGATTGCCGCCACGAGCACCTGCGCATGCTACGTGCGCAGGCGACACGCTGGTGACACGCGGAAACTTGGAGAAATTTGCCGGCCGACAATGACACTGATTCACCAGTGCGTTAAGGTTGTAGGAAGAACAGAGAGGGGCTAGCGATGGCAGATTTTGAGGTGCATCCGCAGGGGGTCGATCCGACGTCGACCTCGCGTTTTACGGCGATTGGAGTGCCGCTTGAACCGCAACAAATGGTTCATGGCCTCGATCCCGAAGATACCGCCACCATCAACGCTCTTCCTGCCACCTCCGCGCTTCTCATCGCCCTCACCGGTGCCAACGCCGGTGCTCGCTTCCTGCTCAACGCCGATACCACGACCGTTGGGCGCCACCCGAAGTCGGATATTTTCCTCGACGATGTGACGGTCTCGCGCAAGCATGCGCTGTTCGTGCGCTCCGGCCGCAATTTCTTCGTGCGCGATTCCGGCTCGCTCAATGGCACGTACGTCAACATGCAGCAGGTCGAAGAGGCGAAGCTGAACGATGGCGATGAGGTGCGCATCGGAAAGTACCAGCTGACCTTCTATGGTTCACGTCAGGCGGGCGAATGAGTCCTCAGGCTAAGCGTGTTGAGGAAGCTGAGCTCCCTCGCACATGGCCTCAAGAGGTTTCTCACGAACCGACACTGAAGATCGGTGAAGTGACATCGCAGCTTCGGCGTGAGTTTCCTTTCTTGGCGTCATCGAAGATCCGCTATTTCGAATCCCAGGGGCTCATAGAGCCCTATCGCACGGATTCGAACCAGCGCATATTCTCTCTCGCCGATGTTGAGCGCCTGCGTTTCATTTTGATCGAACAGCGTGATCGCTATGTTCCGCTCCCGCAGATCAAGGAAATGCTCAGCCAGCTCGACTCTGGACAGGCGAGCCAGGACCATCCCGGCCGGATGCGAGCCTTGCCCGACGACGCCCGCCCGACCCCGGGAACGCGCATCCATAAGGACGAACTCGCGGCGTTGACGGGCGCGTCCTTGACCGAGATCGATCATCTGATCGCGGCGGGCATGCTGATCCCGGACGCGCGTGGACGGCTGACCGCCCACGCCGTCGACATCGTACGCTTTTCCAAGATGCTCGGGGAGTCCGGCATGGATCTGCGGAGCCTACGCCAGGTGCGCAACTCGGCGCACTCACACGCGACCAACGTCGTCTCCCAACTGGCAACGGAGCGTGCGCGAAACACGCCGGTGGCAAAGGAGCGCGTGGTCAACGAGTCCGCTGAAATGGCAACGATGCTGACCAATCTTTACCGGGCGTTGCTGACGGAAAATATCGACGTTCAGCTTCGTTAGGCCGGCAAAAACTTAAAGTTATACTTGAGACACGGCAGGAAGACACACCGACCAAGTTTCAACTCACCTCATGGAGGATCGCCCGTACGTGGCTTAAGCTAGAACTTGGATCAATTTGAAGGAGGCTGACGTGAGTGACGCACCCGCACACGGCGCACATCCGCAGCTTGCACAGGGCATGCTATTCGGCGGCCAAGTTCCGGATCTCGACACCGAGACCGGCTACCGCGGGCCGGCTGTTTGCCGTGCACTCGGCATTACCTATCGTCAGCTCGATTACTGGGACCGCATCGGACTGGTTGAGCCATCCATTCGCTCGGCGAAGGGTTCCGGCTCGCAGCGCCTCTACGCGTTTCGCGACATCCTGGTTCTCAAGGTGGTCAAGCGCCTGCTCGACACGGGCGTATCGCTCCAGCAGATTCGGCAGGCGATTGCCCAGCTGACCGAATACGGTGTCGAAGATCTTGCTGCGGTCACCCTCATGAGTGACGGTGCATCGGTGTATTTGTGCACGTCAAATGACGAGGTCATCGACCTGATCCAAGGGGGACAGGGCGTCTTCGGCATTGCCGTAGGTAAGGTGTGGCGCGAGGTGGAAGGCGAACTTTCGGAGCTACCCACCGAGCGCGCCATCGAAGAACCAGTGGACGAACTGGCGGCGCGCCGCACGGCCAAGCGTAACGCCATCTAAAGGAGCTGTTGGTGGTGAAGAACGCAACCTACCTTATTGAGCCCTCCGGAGCCATTGCTACCACGGATGGCGTGATTGACGCGATCATGGAGTGGGCGTCGGCCGAGGAGAAGAAGGTCTCGTTCGTCGAATTCGTTCCCGACATCATCCTTGACGTCGACGGGCGGAGGTTCCGCGCTGAAAAAGCCGAACCTCCGCGAGCATTTTTTGGTGCCGCCGCCATCGACGGCTTTCTCGCCGGGGTGAAATACAAGGTCATTAAGCTCTGGCCCGTCCAATAGCACGCTAGGGTAGCGCGGGAGAGCACTGCCAGAGGAGCGCCACATCGGGCAGGTGTAACGAGTCGCGTCGTGCTCCGCAAATTTGTCATAATGTACATTATCGGATTCACTGGTGTGGATGTTACCGTCACTCATGCACCACCATTCGGCGCGCTGACGGGGTTTGACATGATGTGTGCGGGCTACCCTCCGCCTCTCCGATAACATAGATCTCAAAGACAAGGAGAAAAACATGGCAGAACGCTCATTACGCGGAATGAAGATCGGCGCACACTCGCTGGAGTCGGATTCTGGTGTCGCCTTCGTTGCGCGCCGCGAAGAAAGTTACCGTTGCGAAGACGGGCACACGTTCACCGTCACGTTTGCCGAAGACGCCGAGGCGCCGCTGACATGGGAATGCAAATGCGGCAAGCCGGCCGAGCTGATCGGCGGCGGCGATAACGAGGAAGAATCGAAGCAGGCCAAGCCCCAGCGCACGCACTGGGACATGCTCCTCGAACGCCGCTCCGAAGAAGAGCTCAAGGTCCTCCTCGAAGAGCGCCTCGAGCTGCTTCGCACCGGACGGCTCTACAAGCGCCGCCGCTAGCGTCCGATAAGTCGCCTGATCTGCGCGCCACGCCGCTCAACCCCGAGCTTCGTGGCGCGCACAAATGCTTCCTTAATGATGTTGCCGGACATCTTCGAGGCGCCCGCGCTGCGCTCGACGAAAGAAATGGGAACCTCCACAATACGGGCGCCCATGTCGCGTAACTTCAACGTCATGTCGACCTGGAAGAAATATCCCTTCGATTCGACGCTCGTGAAATCGAGTTTCTTGAGCGTGTCGGTGCGGAAGACGCGGAATCCGGCAGTTGCATCTTTGGCGGGAAGATCTAGCCAAAGCTTGATGTAGAGATTGCCGCCGCGCGAAAGAGCCTCGCGGTACTTTGGCCAATCCACCACTTGCCCACCCGCGGTCCAACGCGAGCCGATGACGAGGTCGGGCTTGTCCGGCTTATCTGCACGTTTGAGCAGGTCAGGAAGGTGCTCTGGCCGATGAGAGCCATCCGCATCCATCTCACACACGTGCGAGTAACCGTGGTCGATCGCCCAGGAAAAGCCCTCGAGATAGGCCCTTCCGAGCCCCTCCTTCGCCGTGCGGTGGAGCACGTGAATCTGGCGATCTTCACTGGCCCGTTCATCGGCATAGATGCCCGTACCATCCGGCGAATTATCGTCGATCACGAGGATATCAGCCTGCGGGGCCGCGGCTCTGGTTCGGTCCAAGATGCCGGGCAGAGATTCGCGCTCGTTATAGGTGGGAATACAGATAAGTACGTTCATGATCGTCCTCGAGTTCTCGATGCTATGGCAAGGATAGCGCCCGCGGCGCCGAGCAGGTAGATGAGCACGCCACGTTGGGTCGCGGTGGTGGCGGCGAAGGTGTTGGCTGAATGGAGCGCGATCGAGACGACCCGGGCGTCCGATTCGAAAAGTCCGGTCTTGTACGCCACGCGGCCGTGAGAGTCAACGATGCCGCTGATTCCTGACGTCGATACCTGCACCGCGGTCCGTCCGTTTTCGATGGCTCTAAACTTGGTCATGGAGAACTGCTGCGCGCTGAGGCCGGTGGTGCCGAAGGAGGCGTTGTTCGTGGGGATGACGATAAGTTGGCTGGCGGAAGCCGCCTTCGAGACGATGTCTGCGTAGGCAACCTCAAAGCAGATGGGCGTCGCAATGCTTACGCCCTCACCGATAGGCACGTTCACAGTGGCGGGCCCTTGGCCGGCGAGCATGTCAACCGAGACGAGGTCAACGACGTCGGTGACCTTCCGGAGCGTCTCCCGAAACGGCACGTACTCGCCGAAGGGCACCGGATGCTGCTTAGAATACCGATCCGTGATCCCCCGGCCAGGTTCGATGACGACGACGTCGTTGTATCGCCCATCGTCAACGTATTGCTGGGTTCCCATAACCAGCGGGATTCCCACATCGTCGACCATACTCAAGACCATCTCCCCCGCGGCCCGGTCCGTTCTGATATCGCGGTCGGAGGAGGATTCGGGCCAGAGAATGAGGTCTGGCTTGATGCGGGAGGATTCGACCAGAGCGCGGGTTTCGCGTACGTGGTTCTCGGTCACGCGTAGGGCGCGGTTCTCTGCATCGTCGGGAACGTTTCCTTGCACGACGGCGACGTTGATGCTGCTATCGGCACGGCCTCCCATGGGGACGAATACCGGCACGATCACGAGGGCGATCACGGCGAGGACGCTTGTCGCCGCCCCAAGGTAGCTCAGCTTTGGGATCATCGCGAGCAAGAGGCCGCCGGCGATGGCGACCCCGCCCACGAGAGCCGTCGAGCCGTAGGGCGCCACGTGGGCGATCGGCGAATCAACCAGCGCAAAGCCGACGCTCCCCCACGGCAGGCCGCCAAAGGGCCAGGTGCCGCGGGCCTGCTCGGCGGCCAGCCACACGAAGGTGGCCGGGGGAACCTGCCACACCACCGAGGCCTTACTTCCGCCCGATAATGCGGCCCACAATGCTCCCACAACGCCGATAAACGCGGCCTGAACGGCGGCCAGGGCAATCTGTGCAACGTAGAGCCCCGTCGCGGCCGTCGCCCAATCGAAGAGCGGAAAGAAGAAGAAAAATCCCCACACCCAGCCAAGACCGAAACCGGCCAGCATGCCTCTGCCCTGCAGCGCGAGCCACAACAAGGAGATGGCTGGAAGCGAGAACGCCCACACACCCATGGGCTCATTCGACAGCCACATGGAAAGGCCGCCGGCGATGGCGAGGAGGATTCTGAACACCATTAAATCTTACGGGAAAAATAACGCAGGCTCCCATGTTCCTCGGACCGATCGTCAGATCGTTTTCTATCGAACAAAGAGCCTGCGTTCACACCTATTGCGTGCTTTTACAAGAGTAGAGCTGCTTGTACTTGCGGGCAACTCGATGTGAGCTATAGCCACTCCCAGCGGCGGATCATGTCGCGCGCCCGCCCGGCGCACTCGTGTAGCGGCCCAGCGGGTGCTACTTGCTCGATCTGGCCCAGGAGGTCGATGAGGCGCCGATTTGCCGAGATAAAATCGCCGACGACGAGGTCGCTCATCTGCATCACCGTTTCGAGATCGGCGCCGCTTGCCCAGGCGGCAAAGGCCTCCATGGCCCCGGGGAAGGGATCGGAGGTGCGCGTGATGTCTACCGCCGCCTCGAGCGCGCGCAGGAAGTCGAGGTTGCGCTCAATTGCGGTCCACGCTGCGCGGAGGGTGGCCTGGCGAGGCAGTGCCGTCCCGAGGCGACGGTCACAGAGGAAGGCCGAGGTAACCCCTGCGAATTCCGCTGGCGTGAGTCCCTGTATGGCGGCCTCGTTCAGGCACTGGACGATGAGCAAGTCCGCTTCGTTGTGAATGCCGCGGAGCATGGCCGCCCCCGCGGCGAGCTTGACGTGGCCGGCCGCGCTCTCGCCGCTCTCCCCCGGCTGGAGATACCCCAGGCGAGACAGTACCGACGCCGTCGCGTCGAACTCTTTGGCCACCGAGTCGTCGTAACGCTCCGACGTCGTCTCAAGCGATTCGAGGTTGTTCAGTAGCGAAACATACTCGGTGCCGTGGCGCAGATGGTCGCCCAGGTCCGGGCAGTGGTGGACCGGATGTGCCTCGAGCTCGGCCGAGGATCGCACGGCAAACCGGTCCCAGGAGCTCGTCAGATCCGCGTCGGTTCCCAGCGCCGAGCGCTCCTCGATGGCTTCCCAAATGGACTCCGCGATGGTTTGGCGCACCTGCGGATCCTTGGGCGACAACCCGAAAGGCATGTCGTTTGTGCCCAGGTCGCGCAACTCGGAAGAAAGCTCATCCTCGTGTAGCCACACCATCTCGCCGTACAGGTTGACGAGCCGTAGCTTGCGGCCAACCGAGAGCGTGACGCCGTATTCGAGCTCCCCCTGGCGGGCAAACGCATAGAGCCGCCCGGTTCGTGCCTCGTCCCACGATCGCTCCATGCGGCTGCGATACTCCTGCTTGGCGCGCTTACGCTCAGCCTTGCTCGCTCTCTCGCTACGACGCCGAATCCGCAGATATTCGGCCACGTCACCCAGCAGGCACGAGTTTTCCAGCTCAGCTTCGAGAACCTCGAGGCGTGCACGAATGCGGGCGATGCGGCCACGCAAGTCGCCCAGCTCGGCGTTGCGCTGATACTGGGCAAACGATGTACCCATGATGGCCCGCGCATCCTCGTAAGAATGAAAAGCCAGCAGGTTGACCACCGAATTGTACGAGGGGAAGAACGCCGAGTAGAGCGGCTCCACCCTCCCCGAACCCAAATTGGCCAACGCGCCCAGGTCCAGCTCGTCGCTGTGCAAAACGACGGCGTGGCCGACCTTATCCTTGCCGCGCCGGCCTGCACGCCCGATGAGCTGGGTGTACTCAGTCGCCGTCAGATCGACGAAGTCCGAGCCATTCCATCGTTGAAGCTCCTCGAGGACCACCGTGCGCACCGGCATATCTATTCCCAGGGCGAGCGTGCCAGTGGCGTAGACGAGCTTGAGCAGACCCGCCTCCATCAGATCCTCGGCCAATTCCTTGAGGGCGGGAAACATGCCCGCGTGGTGAGCTGCGAATCCCCGCACCATCGCTCTCGACCAAAAAGCGAAACGAACGGCACGCTGGTCTTCCTCCGTCAGTTCCTGGCGCAGCGCACGCAGATGTGCCCGGATAAGGCGCTGCTCGGCGGGCGTGGTCAACGTCAGCCCGTCGTCGAGAAGATCCGACACGGCCCTATCGCAACCCTTGCGGGAGAAGATGAACTCGATCGCAGGCAGAAGATCGCGGCTTGTCAGTTGAGTGAGGACTCCCTTGCGGCGGGCCAATCCGGTTCGGCGTCGCGAACGGCCACGGGAGCCCGCCGTCTGGACAAGGCGCGCGTTGAGCTCGCCGTTGTCGTAGAGCGGCTCGATCCGCCGCTGGATAGCAACGTGCTGGACCAGCGGAACTGGGCGAACCTGCGAAACGACCACCGTGGTCACTCCGCGAATCGAGCGTAGCCACGCCGCAAACTCCTCGACGTTCGAAATAGTGGCTGACAGCGAGACCAGCCGGACGTGGGCGGGCAACTGCAGGATGACTTCCTCCCACACGGGCCCGCGAAACTCGTCGGCAAGGTAGTGGACTTCGTCGAGGACGACGTAGCCGACGTCGCCCACCACGTCGTCATGCTGGAAGAGCATGTTGCGTAGCACTTCAGTGGTCACAACGAGGATGGAGGCTTCCCTGTTGATGGCCTGATCGCCGGTTAGCAGGCCGACGTTCTCTACACCTAGGCGCTCGGCGAGGTCACGATATTTCTGGTTCGACAGGGCCTTGATCGGAGCCGTGTAGATGCATTTTTGCATCCGTGCCAGTGCAAGTTCAACGGCATACTCTGCAACCACAGTCTTGCCCGCACCGGTGGGCGCCGAGACGAGGACGTCACGATCCTGCCCAAGGGCCTCAATTGCCTCGAGCTGAAAGTTATCGAGATAAATGCCGCGCCCTGCATAGCGGTCGACGAAATTGTTGGCGACGAGATCCATTACATCACCAGCCTCAACGCACCGGGCAGAACCCGGACCGTGGCTGGCGCGCGGCATATTTCCTCGCCGTCGGCCATGATCATCGGCAAGGGACCACCGAGCTCGGGGGCAGGATCGATCCGTATCTCGCTCGTGCGGTAGAGGTGGACGCGTGGGTCGCGCAGGTGGCGGTAGAAGACGAGGCGGGTCAGCAGATGTGCGATGGAGCCCATGCCCAGGCCCGGGGTGAGGACGACGTCGAGCAGGCCGTCGTCGGGAAGCGCGCCTGGCGAGACACAAAATCCCCCGCCAAAGTATCGGGTGTTGGCGATCGACAGGAGCGTCATCGCCCCCGCATGCGTGTGCCCGCCCATGCTCACGCGCACTCCGTACGGTTCATAGGCGCCAATCGCGCCCGGTAGCGCGCGCACGTAGCGAAGGTTGCCCTTGGGCCACGTCATGTGGTTGGTGCGCACGTTGGTATCGGCGTCGATGCCAACAGAAACGATGGCGAGCGCCCGTTGGCTGCCCTGATGCCAAGAAATCTCCATGACGTCGACATCGCGATAGCGCCTAGTGAGAAGTGACGCTGCGATCTGGTGGACGGAGTCGTGAATATTATGTATTGGTAGACCAAACTCGCGTGCAATGTCATTACCGGAGCCGGCCGCCACGATACCGAGCGCAATGCGGCTGTCGCCGACGGCGTTGACCGCATTGTGGATGAAGCCGTCGCCACCGACGATGATCAGCGCGTCGATCTTCCCCGAATGGCTGGCCTCGTGCATGGCCACGAAGGCTTGTTCGCGCGTACCCACGGGTAGCCAGACCATGTCGACCGGATACTTGAGCAGAACCTCGCGTAGCGCGCTCCTGTAACTATCACTACGGCCCTTGCCGGAGCTGGGATTCAGTGCAAGAGCCACTCTCATCTGCGACGTTCCTTGACCTGTGCTCGGGCACGTTCACGTTCGGTGGGGCCGATCGATTCGAACGACGTCTCGTCAATGGCCTCCCAACGGCCCCGCGCCGCGTTGAGACGGCGGTTTCGACGGCTGGCACGCTCGGCGCGGATTCGGCGGCGATCCTCGCGCGCGGCCCGGCGCCGGGCCGGGTCATCATAGACGTCGGTGACTGGAATCAGATCCCTCACGGGTATCGAGATGGTCGATGCTACCTCGCCTAGCTTGCCTGCCTGGAGAAACAGCCGCTTCGCCGCGCGCCAGATATCCCGCAGCGTGAAGCCGAAGTATACGCCTAGCCCGATGAGGCCAATCAGCAAGACCCAGAACCACATGGCCCAGCCTCCTTATATGTGCGTGCCTGCGAAGAGATCAATTCGGCCACGTGCGCCGGTTCGACTGCCACCACCGATTCCCCCATCCTTATCAGAAGGGTCCGCAGCCACGCCATGGACGAGACCGTCAGGTGGATCACGAGCAGCCCGTCGGATTCGGTCAACTCGTCAATGGGCAGCGTCTCCGCCACCCAGCGGGCGGCCGGGGTAGCCCGGATCGTCACTTGCTGCCCGGCGAAGGGGCTCTGTGCGGAAAAGCGGGCGCGAATGTCCTCCTCGAGCGCCTTGGAGAACGTCCGGTCGAGGACCGTCACTTCCGCTACACGGTCGAGGCGATACGTCCGCAGCTGGTCGTCCTTGGCCGCGACGAGGAGCGCTCTCGCGCCCGTCGTGATCGTGATCGGTGCCAGCGTCACCACCTCGTCGAAAACGTGGAGGTCCTCGCCCGCTTTGAGGTAACGCATGCGAATCAGACGGCGAGACTTCATCGCCTCGTTCAGCGCGTCCGATATTCGATCGGAAAGATTGACGCTCGGAGCGGGCCACAGCGCACTTCCATAGCCCGCCTTCTTGGCGCCGGCCGTCAGGCGCTCACGCAGGCGTGCAAGGTTTACTCGGGTTTCCGAGTCGACGACGCCGAATAGGTCGTCGATAAGCGCCAAGAGCGTGATGAGTTCCGCCAGTGTCAACGACGGCGAGACCGCCGTCGTATTGGCGATGAGGCGAACCTCGCCGTCGGCGTCGTCGGGAATCGACACGTCAACGGGCGTGTCAACATAGCCCGCCAGCGGAATCTCCAGCACGAACAGTTCGAGGAGCTCCTTGCGCATCTGTGCCGGCGTCTTCTCAAATCGCCGGGCGAGCTGGCGCAGGGTCGGGGTGTGGCTATCCAGATGGGACAGGATGGCGATCTTGCGTGACAGTGACAGGTCAGCCATGGCCGTCGCCCCCTCCCAGGTGTTCCAGGTGTGCGATCCGGGCGAGGAAATCGGCCTTGAGGTCGCTGGGGCCGACCAGCTCGGCATCGAGCCCGTAAAACATGAGGTCCTCATAGAGGTGGGCGCGGTCGATGCCCACAAGCGTGAGCTCATATCCGCCCTCGACCTGGCGCACATCGCTCGCGCGCATCATGAGAGGGAGCTCGCGGCGCGTGCGTACCACGGCGTCGACGGGCGTGAACGTCGTCACCACGGCTTCGTCGAGTTCGTGGGTGATGCGCTCGTCGAGGGTCGTCACCGGACCCGCGATGCGGTCGAGCTTGTACATTCGCTCCCCCGCAGCACCGCTACCTCCGCGAATCTGGAAGCCACGCAGATAAAAGGCGTCAAAATGCACCTCGAGGCGGAGCGGGTCGACGACGTATCGCCCCGGTGAGGAGCGCGTCGCGGACTGGTAGCGAAAGGCGATCCGGCGCCCGAGCTGGATCGCCGGTGCAATCTTTAGGGCCGCGTCCCCGCGCGGGGTGTGGATGCTCAGCCGTGCTTGTGGCTGCGAAGCTTCAGCAGACGACAGGAGTTTTGTCACGGCCGACTGGGCGGAGACGAACGCCTCCGTCTTGCCCTTCGCACCAAGCAGGCTGCGCAGGATGCTCATTTCAACGTCACCGCCGTCGACGTGGATGTTTGTAGAATCATCGAGGATATATCGATATTCGTCATCGACCTGGATGTTGTATCCCGACTCCCGCAAGGACAACAGATCGCGTTCGAGATACCGCTGGACGTTTCCCGGGGCGATGCCACTGTAAGCAGGTAGGGCCAAGATCTCACGGACGGTAGGACGCGCGTGCCGCAACAGGACCAAAAGTGCAAAGCGGCGCTCACTGACCGTGCGCGATTCATTCATGACTTCTACCTTAGTGGACTAGAGTGTTCATCGTGATGAAGTGGCGAGAAGCGCACATTCTGCGCGAGAGAAACGCATGGGCAAATGCCGCCGAGTACGAGGCCGAGCTCGAGGGCCAGATCGTGCGGGCGTTAGCCTATATTCCCCAGGTGGGCAGGCCCGAGCCTGGGGACCGCGCGCTCGTTACCTCCGCCACGCACGCTCGCGGCCTTGGCACCGGTGGGTACGTCATGATCGTCGCGCTCCCCGATCGCCTACCCGCCGACGATGACGCTACAGCCGGCCACATCGTCAAGGCGCGTTATACGCCGCTACAGTACATGGTCATGGGCGTCGACGAGCAAGATTCTCCCTATCATGGCCTTCTTCAAGACGCCGACTCCATCGACGCAATGCCCGTGATCGGCGCCGACCTGCACTCGGCACTCCCCGCCATCGTCGCCGGGGTGCACGCTGTCAGCCCAGGCGCGACCATCGCCTACGTCATGTCGGACGGCGGCGCGCTACCGGCATGGTTTTCCCAGACGGCCGCAGCCCTCAAAGACAAAGGACACATCCTTGGCACCATTAGCGCAGGCCAAGCCTACGGCGGCGATTTGGAGGCAGTCAACGTTCACACGGCTCTCCTCGCCGCTAGGCTCGTTTGGAACGCCGACATCGCGATCGTCACCCAGGGGCCGGGCAACCTCGGCACGGACACCCGGTGGGGATTTTCCGGCACATCGATCGGAGAAGCCCTGAACGCGGCGCACGTGCTCGGCGGACGCCCGATCGCAGCGTTGCGCGCCTCCCAAGCTGACGCGCGCCCTCGCCACCTCGGCATCTCCCATCACACGATGACAGTGCTGGAGAAGGTCGTCCACGTACCGTGCACGGTGGTCACTCCCGAGATCGCCACGGTTGCCGAGGACGTCCGCGCTCAGATGTCAGGCCAGCTGATTGAGCTTGCCCAGCACGAGAACCTAACGCTGGTGGACTACCCTACCGCCGCATTGGTCTCCTCGCTTCGTAACCCGCCTGCACCCCTGCGGACCATGGGCCGAACCTTCGACGAAGATCCCCTCTCGTTCCTCGCAACCGCAGCAGCCGGTGCATACGCGGGAGGGCTCGTCGACAACGAGCCCTCCCATCCAATTCGCTAAGACGGTATCAAATACGCGACGTCAAAATCGGTGTCACGAGGATGCCGCGCGCGCCGACGTCGTGCAAATCATCCATCACTTTGTTCATCTTCTTACGATCAACCATCGCCCGGACCGCAACCCAGTCCTCGTCGTGCAGCGGTGCGACGGTCGGTGACTGATATCCGGGAGTGAGCCGGACGGCGAGGTCGAGTTTGTCGCGCTCAATGTCGTAGTCCATCAGCACATAATTACGTGCGGTGATCACGCCCTCGAGTCGGCCGTCGAGGATCTGAAGATCGTGGCTGATCTCGTCCCCACGCCGAATCAGGATCGCCTCGGACTCGAGCAACGGATCGCCGAACACGTTCATACCGGCCGCGCGCAGCGTCGTGCCAGTCTCCACCACATCCGCGATCGCATCGGCCACGCCGAGTCGCACCGAGCTTTCCACGGCACCGTCGAGGTGGACCACAGTCGCGTCGATGCCGTGCGTGGCCAGATAATTTGTCACAAGCGAGTCGTAGGACGTTGCGATGCGCTTGCCCTGCAGATCGGCGATCGTCATGTTCTGCCCGCCCGGCGCGGCAAACCTGAACGTGGCACGGGCAAATCCGAGGCCGCGATGCTCAATGGCGGGCGCCTCAGAGTCGAGGAGGAGATCACGGCCGGTGATGCCGACGTCAACTGTGCCCGCGCCGACGTACACGGCAACGTCGCGCGGGCGTATGTAGAAGAATTCGACGTCGTTATCGGCGTCAACTAAGACCAACTCGCGCGACTCGCGGCGCTGACGGTACCCGGCTTCGGCGAGCATGCGCGAGGCGGGGTCGGACAGGGATCCCTTGTTGGGAACGGCAATGCGAAGCATGATTCTCCTAGAGGTAGCGGTAGACGTCGTCGAGCGTGAGCCCGCGGGCGATAAGCATGAGCTGGAGATGGTAGATCAGTTGCGAGGCTTCCTCGGCCAGCTCATCGTCGGACTGGTATTCGGCCGCGATCCACACCTCGCCAGCCTCTTCCACGATCTTCTTGCCGATGAAATGGACACCCGCGTCGAGTTCCTTGACCGAGCCCGAGCCTTCGGGGCGCTCGAGGGCTTTGGAGGACAATTCCGCAAATAGTTCTTCACAAGTTTTCACGAAGCTATCCTAAGCCCTCGAGCAGGCTCGCCTTTACTTCGTCCGCGTTTCAAGAACCGCGCTGGTAAAGGCCTCGCTGGCCGTAACCGGCTTTTCGAGAATCTGGTTCTTCTCAAGGAAGGCCGCCATCGATTCCCACTTAGCGGCGTCTTGCGCACCGAACGCGCTGCCACCCGTGTAGAGCTTGAGCGTGGCGTCCAAGACCTTGCCGGCCAGCTCCCGCTTGTCTGCCTCGGCGAGGGCCGGCACGTACTTCTTCACGATGTCGAGCGTTTCCTCGATATTCTCCGATGCATCCTTCGTCGCCTTCTCCAGGGCGGCGAGCACCTTAGCAAGAGTCGCCTCATCCACCGCGCCCTTCATCGATCCGAGCCCGACGCCGACGAGCGGAAGGTTCCCCCCAACCAACGGTATCTCGACGACGTCGATGCCGGCGTGAGCCATCGAGACGGCGTCGTTATTGCTAAATCCGATGATGGCGTCCACCTGGCCCGAGGAAAGCGCGGCGGCCTGCGTATAGCCGATGTAATCGACCTTGAGGTCGTCGAGCCCGTAAGCTTCCTTCATGGCCAGCAGGCCAAAGTAGTTCTCGCCGTAGGGCCCGGGAAGACCCACGGACTTGCCCTTCAGATCCGCCGGCGAGGCAATTCCGGAATCGGCCTTGGCGATGAGCACAACGGGGTAGTTCTGATACATCGTGGCCCAGTTGACCACGTCAATGCCCGTCGATCGGGCCTGCATCATCTCGTCTCCGCCGGCGAAGACGATATCCTCTTCGCCCGACTGCAGTGCACCCAACAATGCCTCCTGCACACCGTGGTGACGAATATTGACGCGCACGCCCTCCTGCCCGAAATAGCCCTTCTCCTGTGCCACATAGACCGGCGCGAACTGAACATCAGGGATGTAGGTCAGGCCAAGCGTGACCTCCGCCTGGGTGCTTGGCGTGGTCGGCGCGGAAGTGGGCTGCGCCGAATTTCCTCCCTGGCAGGCAGCCAGTGCGAGAACCGCCACGAGGGCGAGGAGTTTCTTCATGATTTACCTTTCACTTACGGCCTCAACGGCCCTGTTTTCCATGATGAGGAGGATGACGTAAATGGTGATCGCGCACAGCGCGAGAATCGAGATAGCGGCAAACATCCCGGCGAGATCGTTGAGAGCCTGGGCTCCGACAAGCAAGATTCCCAGCCCGTCTCGTCCGCCGATGACCATCTCCCCCACGACGGCGCCCGTAATCGAGAGCGTGAAGCCATTTCTCAGGCCAGCAAGGATGTTGGGTGCAGCCAGCGGTAACTCGATCATCGCCAGCAACCGAAACGATCCGGCTCCATCGAGCCGGGCCGCACCGATCAGATCAGGATCGATACCCCGCACACCCACCGTCGTGTTAATGATGATGGGGAAAATGACCATGATTGTACACAGGGCCACGATCGGCGTCGTTCCATATCCGACCCAGAGCACGAGCATCGGCGCGATAGCGACTGCTGGGATCGCCTGGGAAGCGGCCAAGTACGGCTGAACTGCGGCCGAAAGCAGGCGCGAATGCGCCAGCGAAAAGCCCAACGGAACACCCAACCCCGCGGCAACGACACAGCCGAGGAGAGCCTCGTTCAGCGTCTGAAGCGTGGCGGAGAGAAGATAACCGTCCGCAAAGCCGCCCACGAGCCGGTCCCCCACCTTCGACGGCGAAGGTAAGACCCAGCTGCCAACAAGGCCGGTCTCAGTTGAGAAAACCCACGCGAGCAAGACAAGTAGGCCCACCGCAAGCGGCACGGCCCATTTCATCATGGCGTTCATATTCCCTTCCCGATCATCGCACCGGGACAGGGCAGGCGTAGCAACATGCCACGCGCGAGGGCAACATGCGTTGCCCGCCTGCTCCTCCCATCCGGACTTTAACCGTCGGTCGGGGAATTTCACCCCATCAACCGGCTCAGAAGAGCCGGGTCGCGGACTATCACCGCCGGTTCAGATTTTCACTGACCCCGGAGCACTTACGTACGCAACTAGTATAACGCCTTTAGTGGGAATGTTTGCCAGCCAGTTCGCGCAGGGCCTCAACCTCGGCGTAAGCGTCCTCGGCCTTGTATACCGCGGATCCGGCCACGAACGTATCCGCGCCCGCGTCGGCCGCGATTTCGATCGTCTTGCGGGAGATGCCGCCGTCGACCTGAATCCACACGTCCAAGCCGGACTTGTCAATTGCCTCGCGCGTGCGCTGCACCTTGGGCATCATGGAGCTGATGAAGGACTGCCCGCCAAATCCGGGCTCGACGGTCATAATGAGAATCATGTCGAATTCATCGAGGATATCGAGGTAGGGCTCGATGGGCGTGGCGGGTTTAAGACCAAGTCCCGCGCGGACGCCCATGGCCCGTAGCTCACGAGCGAGCCGCAACGGGGCCGCCGCCGCTTCAACGTGGAAGGTCACGGACTTGGCGCCGGCCTCCGCGTAGGCGGGAGCCCACCGGTCCGGATCCTCAATCATGAGATGCGTGTCGATCGGAATCTGGCTTGTTCCCACAATCGCCTCCACGATCGGCACACCCATGGTCAGGTTGGGGACAAAATGGTTATCCATGATGTCCACGTGTGCCCAGTCGGCGTTACGAATCTTGTTCAATTCGCCACGCAGATCGGAAAAGTCGCAGTTCAGGATTGATGGGGAGATTCTCATGTGAGCCAGTCTATCGAAGGTGGACGAGCGAGGGCGGGCTTCAGGCACGCTTGCTCAAGAGCGCAAGGAACATGGAGTCCGATTTGTGCTCGTCGGGCCAGAGCTGCAGGTAGGGCCCGCTGCCGTCGATGGGGAACTTGGCCTGCGTCGAGGCGATCTGCCTCGCATCGAAAACGACGGCGTCGTCCCGGCCCGCGAGGAACGTCTCCACAACCCCGGTAGTCTCGGGAAGGTACGGCGAGCACGTCGAATATCCGAGAATGCCGCCCGGGCGGAGGGCCTCCCAGCCCGATTCGAGGAGGGATAGCTGCAGTTTGACGAGGTCGAGCGCGTCGCCCGCGTCTTTATTCCACCGCGCCTCGGGACGACGCCGAAGCGCACCGATGCCTGTGCAGGGAGCGTCGATGAGAATGCGGTCGAAGCTGAGGGGGTCTTCCTCGCCGATGTCGCGGCCGTCGCCGAGTCGAAGCTTGACGCGATCGGCCCACGGGCCCACGGAGTCGGCCACGAGATCGAGTCGGTGCTCGTGGAGCTCGTTGGCGTAAATCGTGACATTGGGGTTGAGTGCGACCAGCGTGGCAGTCTTTCCACCCGGTCCCGAGCACATGTCAAGCCAACGCGCGTCGGGGCCCTCGAGGGGCGCGGCCGCGAGCGTTCTGGCCACCAGCTGGGAGCCCTCATCCTGGACACCGGCAATCCTGTCCTGGATCGCGAAGATTCGGCCGGGGTCTCCCCCGTGAAGAACGACAGCGCTGTCCACCAGGTGACCCGGTTCCGAGCTCATCTTTCCGCGGCCGATATCCGATTGGAGCGCGTTGATGGAGATGTCCCGGGCAACAAGGGCGACGCCGGCGGGCTCGTTATCAGCCTTGAGCACGCTGAGAAGATCGCGGTGAGTGCGCCCGTGGGCCCGCAGTGCCTCCGACAGGGCGCGCACGATCCACGCCGGATGGGAGAACCAGTCCGCCAGGAAGCCAACCGAATTGACCTTGCCGTGGTCGGCTTTGAGCTGTTCCTGCCACTGCTTCGGGCTACGCTCGCTGACGCGCCGAAGAACTGCGTTGACGAAGCCAGAGGCTCCGGTGCCGACCTCGTTACGCGTCAGCATGACCGTCTCGTTAATCGCGGCATGGGCAGGAGTGCGTAGCTCGAGGAGCTGATGGGTGCCCATACGCAACAACACCTGGACGGCCAGATCAGGCGTGCGATCCATGCAGTGAGCGACAATGGCGTCCCAACGCCCCTGAAGGCGCAAGGTTCCGTAGCAGAGGTTGGTGGCGTAGGCCGCGTCCTGCTTGTTCAGGCGCGCGGCGCGAATTGCGCGTGGTAACGCGATGTTGGCGTAGGCGCCCTTGCCCGCCACCTCCATGAGAACGTCGAAGACGACGCGGCGTGCCGGATCGGACTTGGCCCGCCCTGGCCGCCAACCGGTATTGCGTTCACTCATGCTTTCACCTCGTTATCGAAGGCCATCCCGTCGAGGGCGATCCCCCGCGCCCAATCATCGGCACTCATCCAGGACTTACCTGCCGGACCCACGTCGCCGAGCTCGACGGCGGTTGTTCCCGTGCCGACCAGAACGTTCTTACTCACCCGGATGCTACCTGCGGGCAGGATCTCCTCAGTGACGCGGACCGGAGCCAGCTTCACGCGCGTGCCGCCCAGCGTCGTCCACGCACCGGGCGCCGGCCACCAGCCACGAGTCTGGGCCGAGATGCGCGATGCGGGAAGCGACCAGTCGATGCGGGTGTGGTGAGAAGAAAAGCGAGGTGCCAGCGTGACCTCACCTGTTTGGGCTACGGAGGTAGCCTCACCCGCCTCGAGCGCCGATAGCACCCGAGCCAGCTGGTTAGCTCCCGATTCCGCGAGGGTGGCGAGCACCTCGCCCGCCGTATCGTCCTCCGTCAGCCGGCGCGCTTCGGCGTCGAAGACCGGCCCCGTATCGAGACCCTCCTCGATCTGGAAAACCGACGTGCCCGTCTGTGCGTCTTCGTTCGCGATGGCGTACTGCACGGGAGCAGCTCCACGCCACCTGGGCAGCAGTGAGAAATGCAGGTTAAGCCAGCCATGCCGAGGCACATCGAGGAGCGCCGGTGGGATGAGAAGGCCGTAAGCAACCACCGCCACCGCGTCGGGCGCCAGCTCGGTAAGCTGCTGGCGAATCTCGCCCTTGCGCAACGAGGCCGGGGTGAGGACCGGTAGCCCGAGTTCTTCGGCATAAGCGTGCACGGCAGACTTCGTCAGCACGCGTTTGCGCCCAACGGGCGCGGGCGCGCGCGTGAGCACCGCGAGCACCTCGTGGTCCTGATGGAGCCTCTTCAACGATGGAACAGCGGTATCTGGAGTACCGGCAAAGATAATACGCACGCGCTCATCTTACGTGGTAAACCCAAGCGCCGTCACAACGCCGGGTCGACCGTGACGCGTAGCCCATGAGCCAACTTCTTTGCCGACGCCTCGCGCAACGCTGTGTAGATGGCAGCGGTCTTGACAGCGCGTTCAGATTCGGCGAATCGCAGATAGGCGACGAGGGCATCACCCGCCGCGTGCGGACCGAGGACGGTCAGTCCCGCAATGACGTCGCGAGCACCGCCCGCCAACAACGCGTCCAGCGGCGCTTCGTCTGACACAAAGCCCTGTTCTGATGCCACGGCACGCAGCAGCCCAAGAAACTCTCGAAGGCTGTCCCGGCTACCCCTGAGCTCCACCCAGCACGAGGTGGGCGGGAGTCCAATCTCGGCACGCTCAGCGAGCAAGATGGATGTCCATCCCGCCATGTCCCACGTGTGCAGGGCTGCGACGAGATCCGACGGAACATCACCGACGATAAGTAGTTTCCCTCCGGACGAGCGCGGACACACGAGCGCCGCCACGTGGGCCAATGTCCGCAGGAAATGTACCTCTGCCTCGAGTCGGTTCGATCGCAGCAGATAACCGGAGTCAAGGACGATCGCCGCGGCGTAGCCGCCCTCCACGCTCGGTACGACGCCCGGCGTGGCGACCACAATCCTCCGCGAGGCGTCCAGCTCCCCCACCTGCTGGCCCACACCGGCCACATGAATCGGTACGTCTCGAAAAGCGCGGCCAATCTCATGGGCCGTCCGCTGCGATCCGATCCGCACGGCCCGCACCTGTGTGCCGTGGCAGTTCGAACAGACGAAACGGGAAACCCGCAGTGAACACCGCGAGCATACGAGCGGAGCGCCCAGGTGCGTAACCGACAGCGGTCCTGCGCATTGCGGGCAACTGGCGATCTCGCGGCAATTCTGGCACGCCGTGAGTGGGATGTAGCCGGCACGCGGAACCACAAAGAGGACCGGACCACGCTCCAGGCCGTCGCGCGCAACGGCGAACACAGCAGACGGCATCCGGCTGAGCTCCACGCCCTCGGAACGAAAATCGTTCGCCGACATGATCTGGGCTACCCCGTCACGATGCGCGCTCGCGGCCGGAGTAATCCACTGAGCTTTGCCGCGCTCGATGAGAACGGCCAATTCGGCCGATGGTCCGTAGTCGAGCGAAACGAATGAGCAGCCGCTGAGCTCGGCGCGTATGGCGAGCACCTCCCGGGCATGCACGTAGGGGCTGCGTTGTTCAGTGAGCGCCGAATGATGATCGTCAATAAGCACAACCATGCCAAGATCTTGGGCAGGCGCCCAGGCTGCGCTACGCGTGCCGACAATAACCTTCGCTCGGCCCGAGAGCACACTCAGGAAAGTGGCGTACCGCGTTGCGTGGTCGTCCTCCGAGACCATGAGCGCCGGAGTCTGGCCCACCTCCTGCTCAATGAGCGCCGCAAGCCGGCGGGCGACCACGGGCGTAGGCACGACGACGATGACGGATTCGTCAGCCTGACGGATGGTGCTAATGAGGAAGGGAAGAAAATGCTGAGCGCGATCCCTCGCGCGCAACTGCACCACGGCACTCGGACGCCTACCGGCACGCAACTGTGCGGCGAATTCCGGACCGCCGATGTAGTGATCCCATGCGGATTCGCCGACCTGGCGAACGGCCTGGCTTGCGCGCTCGGGGAGCGCCGCAAATTCCTTTTCGGCGCGGGCGTGCCTTTGCGGCACGGCCAGCCGCACGGCGTCAGCTGTGGGCGCCGCCTGCCGAGCCGCCACTGTGCGACACAACTCGAAGACCTCGGGGGTCAACACCGCCATCGGCGACACGACGCGACGTAGCGGCCGGAGCCGCCCCGCCGCCGTCGTCTCAGAGCGCTCAATCACGAAGCCATCAACCACGCGCGAGCCCACATCTACCTTGACCCGCGCGCCTTCCTCAATCCCGGCCATCTTTTCCGGAATCTCATAGTCGAACAGGCGATCCATGTGTGGCTGCGGCATGTCCAGCAGGACGCGCGCGACGGGACGATCCACTCCCGAATCGAGTTCGCGCGCCAGCGGGCTTAGGGAGAGAAGCTCTTCCTGATGTCCGAATTCTGGGAGGTTGAAGAGCCCTCCCGCCACGTTGGTCGTCATGACTGTATTCAATCATGACGCGCCGACAAATTTTACAGAGCGTTGCGCAGCCGCTCGACGCGGTCCGTGCGCTCCCAGGTAAATTCCGCATTCGTCCGGCCGAAATGGCCGTAGGCGGCCGTCTGGGCGTAGATCGGCTTGAGCAGATCGAGGTCGTGAATGATCGCGGCCGGGCGCAGGTCGAATACCTTCTCCACTGCCCGCTCGATGGTGGCCTCGTCCACATGGTTGGTCCCAAAGGTGTCGATGCGCACCGATACCGGATGCGCGCGGCCGATCGCGTAGGCGATCTGTACCTCGCAACGATCGGCCAGCTCAGCGGCGACAACATTCTTCGCTACCCAACGGGCGGCGTAAGCGGCGGAACGATCAACCTTTGACGGATCCTTGCCTGAGAACGCCCCTCCCCCGTGGCGTGCCATGCCGCCGTACGTGTCGACGATGATCTTCCGTCCGGTCAGGCCAGCATCTCCCTGCGGCCCGCCGATGACAAAACGGCCCGAGGGGTTAACAAGGATGTCCATGTCCGAGGTGTCAATGTCGGCATGCGCTGCTAGGACCGGCAACACCACGTGTTCCCGAACTGCCTTCGCCAGCCATTCCTGGGTCACGTCGGCGTCGTGCTGGGTAGATACCACGACCGTTCGAAGCGCGACCGGCCGCTCGTCGTCGTAACCAACCGTGACCTGCGTCTTGCCATCAGGACGTAAGCCGGGAACGATGCCACGCTTACGAACCTCCGTCAGTCGCTCCGCCAACCGGTGCGCCAGGTGGATGGGCAACGGCATGAACGACGCGGTCTCGTTCGTCGCGTAGCCGAACATCAGGCCCTGATCGCCTGCCCCCTGCTGGGCGAAAAGATCGACCTCCCCGCTCGTGCGCGCCTCCAGCGAAGCGTCCACGCCACCTGCAATATCGGGCGATTGCTGGTCGATGGACACCGTCACGCCACACGAATCGGCGTCAAACCCGATTGCCGATGAGGTGTAGCCGATGTCGCGCACGGCTGCGCGAACAAGCTCGGGAATATCTACGTAGGCCGACGTCGTCACCTCGCCGACGACCAACACGAGGCCGGTGGTCGCAACCGTCTCGATCGCGGCACGCGACTGGGGATCCTTGGCCAACAGCGCATCGAGGATCGTGTCAGAAATACGGTCACAGACCTTATCCGGATGGCCCTCAGTTACAGATTCTGAGGAAAAGAGCTTAGTCACTTTTCTTCCTAGCTATAGCGGTCATAATCGCGGCAGCGGCATCACGTTTGGAGCCGGTGGCGTCGGAGAGTGTGCGGCCCTGTGAATCGACGATGGTCACAGTCGTGTCCACATCCCCGAAACCCGCCTGCGCTCCGACGCGGTTGATCACAAGCAGGTCAGCGCCCTTGCGGCGAGCCTTTTGGCGGCCATACTCAAGATAATCGACATGTTCATCACCGGTTTCGGCTGCGAAGCCGACGACAATCTGGCCTTCCCGCTTATGGCGAGCAAGGCCAGCAAGAATATCGGGATTTTCGACGAGAGATAGCTTGAGCGGCGTCCCTCGCTTAATTTTCACGTCGGCGCTATTGTCGACCCGAAAGTCCGACACAGCCGCCGACATCACAATAACGTCATGAGTTGCTGCCAGCTTCTCCATCGCAGCTTCAAGCTCGTGCGCCGTCGAAACCTTGCTCACCTGGACGCCCGGGCTGACCATCCCCGCCACCGACGCGTCGATGTTGGCTGACACCAGGCTCACGGTCGCGCCCCTGGCGAGGGCTTCGTTGGCCAGCTCAACGCCCATCCGACCGGTGGAAAGGTTAGCGATGAAACGCACTGGATCAATTGGCTCGCGTGTTCCCCCGGCAGAGATGGCGATGCTCAGGCCTGCGAGGTCTCCCGCGCGCTCGCCCACGCTGGGCCCGTGCGCCGTCTCGGCTTCCTGGCCGCGCGCTCCCAGACGATCGAGGACCGCCTGGGCGATAGTTTCCGGCTCACTCATCCGACCGATGCCCGAATCGCTACCCGTCAGGTGTCCGCTCTCCGGGCCGATGAACTCGACCCCGCGCGACCGAAGCGTCGCGGCGTTGGCCTGTGTCGCGGCGTTATTCCACATCTCCGTGTGCATCGCCGGCGCCATCATGACCGGGCATGTCGCAACCAGCACGGAGGCGGTGAGAAGATTATCGGCAATGCCGGCCGCAACCTTGGCCATCGTGTTGGCTGTCGCGGGGGCAATGAGGACGAGGTCGGCCCGCTGGCCGGTATTGACGTGGACGACGTTCTCCGCCCCCTCGGGCGTGTGGACGTAGACGGGTTGGCCCGAGAGAGCCTTCCATGTCGTTATCCCGACGAAGTCCAACGAAGCAGGAGTGGGCACGACACGAACGTCAACGCCCGCTTTGCGGAGCAGCCGCACGACAGTGGCAACCTTGTATGCGGCGATGCCGCCACAAACACCCACGAGGACGCGCGGCGGCGTAGATGGAAAAGAGCCCCCCGGATGGGAGGCTCTCGACTCAATGTTAATCAATGGTCAGCGAGAGCTTGTCTTCCGCGATCTCCTGCAGGGCCACCGACAGCGGCTTTTCCTCGGGTAGCGCGGCAACGAGCGGTCCGATGTTGGTGATGTTCTGATCGCCCGACTTCATTTCCTGACGGTAGGAATTGATCTGGCGCGCACGCGAAGCGCTGTAGACAGCGAGCGTGTACTTCGAATCAACCTTGTCCAGCAGCTCATCGATTGCCGGCGAGGTGATGCCCTCAGGATTAGGGGTGGTTCCGAACATATTTGCCTCTCCACGAATTTTGGCCTTGAAACAAGGCATCGACCTTAAATTCTAGCGCTTGGGGCCCACAATCTTAAGTAGGTCCTCGGTGGCCTGTGCCACTGTATTGTTCACGACGACGACGTCGAATTCGCCTTCAGCTGCCAGTTCAACCTTCGCCGTTTCCAAACGACGCCGTTGCTCGGCCTCTCCCTCGGTTCCCCTACCCTTGAGCCGGGCTTCGAGTTCTTCCCACGAGGGTGGGGCGAGGAAAATCTGGGTGACCTCAGGCATGGACTTTCTGATCTGGCGCGCACCGTCGAGATCCACCTCGAGCAGGACAGTATGTCCCTCTGACAACGCCTTTTCTACGGGCCCGCGCGGAGTACCGTACTTGTTTTGCCCGTGGACGACGGCCCACTCGAGCATCTGCCCATCGGCAACCATATGGTCGAACTGTTCGTGCGTGATGAAGTGGTAGTTCTTGCCATCAACTTCGCCCGGACGAGGCGAACGCGTTGTGGCCGAAACCGAGAACCACAGGTCTGGAATGGCCTTGACCAACTCGGCGATGACAGTTCCTTTACCGACCGCGGTGGGGCCGGTGAGTACGAATGCTTGCATGCCTCTATCGTGCCAGAAAGCCGCAATCACCCCAAGCCACACGGGCCTACCAATACAACATCACACGCACGTAACAGGGCAGGACCGGGCAAGGAAAATGGCGCCCTGACGAGCGCCATTTTCTTCACGTCCTTGGACGGTTTAGCCGAACATATCAATGAGTTTGGCGAACTGATGCTTGCCAAGGCCCGCCACGCGGCGCGACGGCGCGATTCTCGCCTGCTCCATAATGGCCTCGCACTTGGCTGGTCCAACTCCCGGCAGAGACTGCAGGAGCGAAGTGACCTTGAGTTTAGCAATGACCGGGTCATCTTTAGCGAGCTCGAGGACCTTCGACAGGCGAATCTTTCCTGCCTTGAGGTCATCCTTGATAGCCGCCCGCCTCTTTCGAGCTACTGCGGCTTTATCGAGAGCGGCCTTCCGCTCTTCCGGTGTTAATGATGGTAAAGCCATGGTGCCTCTCCTCACGTTTGGGATAAGGCCAATATATCGTCCACACGTGACATTTTCCGGACATTTTTGGGATTTGCTGTAAGTAAAATTGGTATTCTGTTGTTTTTGCACGTCAGCGTGTCGCCTAACAAAAATTAGGCGACACGCTGCAACGAATTTTCGCTGGCGCTAGCGCGCGTTGTGCTCCTGCAAGGTATTGATTCCGAGCTTGCCGACACGCATCATCTTGATCGCCTGAACCGCGGCGGTGAACTCGGAAATGGTCGTCATCATCGGCAGATCCGCACCGGTGGTGGCTGCACGTATCGAGTACCCATCGGCGCGAGCCCCCTGCGAATTCGGGGTGTTGACCACCATGTCGACCTCCCTAGAGGAAATGAGATCGACAACGTTGGTTTCACCTTCCTCGGAGAGTTTGGCAACCGGCTGAGTGGGAATGCCATATCGATCAAGCACGCGAGACGTGCCCGTCGTCGCATAGATCTCGAATCCCATATCCACCAGCTGGAGCACAGGAAGAATCATCCCGGCCTTATCTGTATTAGATACCGACACGAATGCGGCGCCCGAGGTCGGCAGACCGCCGTACGCCGCGCTCTGGGACTTGGCGAAAGCAGCCGGGAACGTCGCGCCGATGCCCATGACCTCGCCCGTCGAGCGCATTTCGGGGCCCAGCACAGTGTCGACAACTTTGCCCTCGGTGGTCACGAAGCGCTTGAACGGAAGCACCGCCTCCTTGACCGAAATCGGACACTCGAGGTCGAGAATCCTCGCGTCCGTATCGGGCAAAGCACCGCTGGCCTTGAGGTCAGCGATCTTCTCCCCCATCATGATCCGCGTCGCGGCGGGCGCGAGCTTGATGCCCGTCGCCTTCGACACGAAAGGAACTGTCCGCGAGGCACGCGGGTTGGCCTCGATTACGTACAAGACACCGGACTGAATTGCGAACTGAATGTTGACCAAGCCGACGACGCCGACTCCACGCGCGATCGTCTCGGTAGCCTGACAAATCCGGTCGATCATCTCTTGAGAGAGCGTGATCGGAGGCAGCGTGCAGGAGGAGTCGCCCGAATGGATGCCTGCCTCTTCGATGTGCTGCATGATTCCGCCGAGGAAGAGCTCTTCGCCGTCGTAGAGCGCGTCGACGTCGATCTCGGTCGCGTCGTCGAGGAAGCGGTCGATCAGCAACGGCGCGGCCTGATGCGAGGCGTCCGTCTTCTCCGACTCGCGGCGTGCAAGGTACTTCTCCAACTCCTCGCGCGAGTAGACGATTTGCATTCCGCGCCCGCCGAGGACGTACGAGGGCCGCACAAGAACCGGATAGCCGATGGACTCTGCCACCTCGATCGCCTGACGATCCGACATAGAGGTGCCGTACTGGGGAGCCTGAAGGTTACCCTGGTCCAAGACCGTGCCGAAAAGTGCGCGGTCCTCGGCCATGTCGATGGCCTCCGGCGTTGTTCCGACGATCGGCAGGCCCGCGGCGGCCAGATCCTTGGCCAGCGAAAGCGGCGTCTGCCCGCCCAGCTGAACGATCACGCCGGCGATCGGTCCGGCCAGGGATTCGGCGCGATAGATCTCGAGCACGTCTTCAAGCGTGAGCGGCTCGAAGTAGAGCCGGTCGGAGATATCGTAGTCCGTGGAAACCGTTTCGGGATTGCAGTTGACGATGATCGTCTCAAAATCCTCGTTGAGCGCGAACGTGGCCTGCACGCACGAGTAATCGAACTCGAGGCCCTGCCCGATACGATTCGGGCCCGAGCCCAAGATCAGCACGGCGGGTCGTTCGCGAGGAAGCACCTCGCTCTCCTGCTCGTAGGTCGAATACATGTACGGGGTCGAGGCGGGCAGTGCCCCGGCGCACGTGTCAACCATCTTGTAGACCGGGTGCAGGTCATACGCCCACCGCACCTCGCGCACGGCCTCTTCGCCCATGCCGCGAATCTGCCCGATCTGCTGGTCAGAGAAGCCGTGACGCTTGGCGCGCGACAGCACATCCACCGTCAGCGCGGGGGAAGATTTGATCTCGTCCGCCACCTGGTTGATGAGGGCAATCTGATCGAGGAAGAGCGGATCGATGTCCGTCAGAGCATGAATCTCCTCGACGCTTGCCCCGCCGCGAAGCGCCTGCTGGATCTGAATGATGCGATCCTGAGTCGGGCGCGCAATTGCCTGAAGAAGAGCAGGAACATCAGGCTGGCCCTCCCAATGGAAGATCGATCCCTTCTTATCAATCGATCGCATCGCCTTTTGTAGCGCCTCGGTAAAGTTTCGGCCCAGCGACATGGCCTCGCCCACCGACTTCATGGTGGTGGTCAGCGTGTCGTCGGCTGCCGGGAACTTCTCGAAGGCGAAGCGGGGAACCTTCACGACGACGTAATCGACGGCCGGATCTCCCTCCGACAGCGGCCTACCCGTCATGTCATTGGCAATCTCATCAAGCGTATATCCTACCGCGAGTTTGGTGGTCACCTTGGCGATCGGGACGCCGGTGGCCTTCGAAGCGAGCGCCGAGGATCGTGAGACGCGTGGGTTCATCTCGATGACGACCATGCGGCCCGTGTCCGGGTCGATCGCCACCTGGATGTTGCATCCGCCGGCGGCGAGGCCCACCTCACGGATAATGGCCATGCCAAGATCTCGCACGGCGGTGAATTCGTCGTCGGTCAGGGTCAGGGCGGGAGCCATGGTGATCGAATCGCCCGTATGGACGCCCACGGGGTCAAAGTTCTCGATGGAACAGACGAGGATAGCGCAGTCCTTCGCATCGCGAATGACCTCGAGCTCGATTTCCTTCCATCCGAGGATCGACTCCTCGAGGAGGACTTCCGCGGTAGCCGAATAGTGTAGGCCGCCACCCACGATCCGTTCCAGCTCCGCGGGGTTATGCGCCAGGCCCGAACCCAGGCCGCCCATCGTGAACGAAGGACGCACGACGAGCGGGTAGCCCAGCTCATCGGCGGCCCGATGGCATTCTTCGAGGCTGTGGGCAATGTAGGATCTGGCGGATTCGCCGCCACATGCCTCGACGACGTCCTTAAATGCCTGGCGATCTTCGCCCTTGCGAATTGCGTCGGCATCGGCGCCAAGGAACTCCACGCCGTATTTCTCAAAGGTTCCGTCCTCTGCCAGCGCCATCGCCGTGTTAAGCGCCGTCTGGCCTCCGAGCGTGGCAAGCACCGCGTCCGGCCGTTCCTTGTCAATGATCTGTGCGACGACCTCGGGCACGATCGGCTCAACGTACGTGGCGTCCGCCATGTCCGGATCGGTCATGATCGTAGCCGGGTTTGAATTGACGAGGATGACCCGGAAACCCTCCTCCTTGAGCACGCGGCAGGCTTGTGTGCCCGAATAATCGAACTCGCACGCCTGACCAATAACGATCGGCCCGGATCCGATCACGAGAATGGATGAAATGTCGCTACGACGTGGCATTAGTCTTCCTCACTCACAATCGTCGCGGTCATGTCGCGGCCGCGTACGTGGCGCACGATCGCGCGCGTATCTACTTCACAGATTCCAACGACGCCGTCCTGGCGCATCTGGTCTTCGAGCTCGACGGCTGCGTGGGCACTCGATGAACGTGACACAGGATCACGCGCGATCACGCCGGCCGCCGCGAGCGAATCCACCCCGGCCTCGGCGAGATTGAGGCCCGTGTTTCCGATGTGAGGAGTCGTAAAGAGGACGATTGCTCCCGCGTGAGCAACGTCCGTGAGCTCCTTTTCGTACCCGGTGGCCGATGCCGAAATGATCAGTGGCCCGCTTCTTCTTCCTCGAGCTCCGAAGAGCTTTCCTCGAAATTCCCGACCGTCACTTAAAACGATCCTTGCTGAAGTGCTCATGTGACCTCCACCAGTTGATTTACCTCATCGTAATAAAAGACGCCGACTCGAAAGTCGGCGTCCAAATAGCGACAAGCATGCTTGCCACGATGTGAGACTAGCTCACCGAGGGAGCGTCGTCCCCCCGCCCCGTATCAGACGGAGAATCGCCGGATTCACGCAACCCGGCAGTTTCCGCGTAACGAATCTCACCGACCCTGTTCAGCACGCCCATGACGAAGGGCACCGCGTTGTCAGAGGAGACCTCGCGCGCGAGCGACTTGATCTCCGAGACGACAACCGGCACGTCGACGCCAAGGAACATGATTTCTGTCGCGCCAACGCGCAGGAGACTGCGGTCAACGATCGACATGCGTTCCAAAGACCACTTGGGAGACGCGGCCTCGATCATCGAATCGACGTCAGCGGCAGCGTCCGCGTACGCGTCAACGATCGTGATGCCGTACTCACCGATCGGCACCATGTGGGTAGACACGCTCTTGCGTTCTTCGAGCAGGCCACGCAGATCCGCGACTTCACGTGCGTCGGCCTCAAAGAGGACGTCGAGCGCCATCTGACGCTGGAGCGAACGGCCCTTTCGCTTCGGGTTAGGACGATTCGACATTAGGCGCGGTTCAGGTATTCGCCGGTACGGGTGTCGACCTTGACCTTGGTGCCCTGGTCGATGAAGAGCGGAACCTGGATCTCGTAGCCCGTCTCGAGGGTGGCCGGCTTGGTGCCAGCGTTCGAACGATCGCCCTGCAGGCCCGGCTCGGTGAAGGTGATTTCGAGGACAACCGAGGCGGGGAGCTCGATGAAGAGCACCGAGCCCTCATGCATGGCCACGATGACGTTCTGGTTTTCGAGCATGTAGTTCTTCGCATCGCCGACAACAGCTTCCGAGACCGGGAGCTGCTCGTAGGTCTCAAGGTCCATGAAGATGAAGTCTTCGCCGTCGTTGTACAGGTACTGCATGTCGCGGCGATCGACCGTAGCGGTCTCGACCTTCACGCCAGCGTTCATCGTCCGATCGACGTTCTTGCCCGAGAGGACGTTGCGGAGCTTGGTACGGACGAAGGCCGGGCCCTTGCCAGGCTTGACGTGCTGGAATTCGACGACCTGCCACAGCTGGTTGTCAATCTTGAGGACCATACCATTCTTCAGATCATTCGTAGTTGCCACATTTTTCCAATCGTTGTAAGACTCGGTTTCGCGTCAAGTTTACCGTCAAGGACCGCCGATCGCCCATTGCCACCGTGTGGCATTGCGCGCTAGTGAGCCGCCTGCAAATCGTGGGCCGTCCCTCGGCGTCGTCAACCTCAAGTAAGAGGTTCTCCTCGAGCTTCGAGGGCCGTGCCGCCAGTAGCGCCCAAAGAATGCAAGCGAGATCAACGAGTTCCTGCATCCATGCCCCGACGAAGGCCGGCATCATTCCTGTGGCGCCGAGGATCATGAGGACCACCGACAGCCCGACGCCGATCGCGATCGCCTGCCAGGCAATCCGCATTGTTCGTTGCCCGACGAGCAGAAGGCGCGGAAGTCGCGTGAGGTCGTCAAGCATGATGACAACGTCGGCCGACTCGGCGGCTGCGGCAGAGCCACGCGCACCCATGGCCACGCCGACATCGGCCGCGGCCAGCACGGGGGCGTCGTTGACGCCGTCGCCGACCATCATCACGGGCCTCGGACCGAGCGACGTGACGGCCGCCACCTTGTCTTCGGGAAGTAGGCCGGCCCGGACGTGATCGATGCCGAGCTCGCCTGCCACTCTGGTGGCGGCCTGTTCGCTGTCTCCGGTCAGCATGACCGTGTTCGCGATGCCGATCGACTTCACGGCCTCTAGCGTCGCGGGCGTCTCGGGGCGAATGGGGTCGCTGTATTCGAAGCGGCCCACGAGCTGGTCGTCGACGGAGACATAAATGGCGGACCGCCCCGCTTCGAAACGATCGGGCAAGCCCTGCTGCGTCCCGGTGACGAATCCGTACTTGCCGACCTTGACGGACTTACCCTCGACGGTCGCAGCAACACCCTGAGCGGCAATGTCGTGCGACTCTTCCGGGTGAACGACGCCGGGTCCCGCCGCCGCCACGATCGCCTTGGCAAGCGGATGGGAAGAAAACATCTCAGCGCTGGCGGCAAGGCGGATGAGCTCGTCGATGTCAAACTCAGAAACGACGGCGATCTCCGGCTCACCCCTCGTGAGGGTGCCCGTCTTGTCAAACGCGAGCGACTTGATTTTCGCGATCTGCTCGATAGTGCCCGCGTTCTTCACGATCATGCCGCCCCGTGCCGCGCGCGACATGCCAGCCATAAACGCCACAGGAGCCGCAATGATGAGGGGGCAGGGAGTCGCGACCACAAGAACTTGTGCGAAGCGCATGGGATTGCCGCTGAAGTACCACGCGAGCCCCGCGATAACGAAGGCCGCCAGCGTGAAAGGCACTGCCACGCGATCCGCTAGGCGGACGAAAGGCGCCTTCGACTCGCGAGCCTCATTGACGAGCGAGACAATGCGCTGATACTGAGAATTCGCGGCCGTCGCGCTCGCCTCGACCTCGATCGCCGCCGATCCGTTCATCGAGCCCGACAGCAGCGTGTCTCCCTTGACGTGGCCCACTGGCATCGATTCGCCCGTGAGCTGGCTTTCATCAATCAGCGCGCGTTCGCTCAGTAGGCGCGCATCAACCGGTACTGTCTCGTGCGGACGTACGAGGAGCCTATCGCCGACCTCGACCTCGTCGACCTGAATCTCCTCCACGCCTGCGCCCATCTTTCGGTAGGCGATCGTGGGTGCACCCTCGAGCAGGGCGGTCAGCTCCGCACCGGCCCGGTGCTCGGCGAAGTCCTCAAGCGCCTCACCGCCCGTGAGCATCAGACACACAACCAGGGCCGCCCAGTACTCCCCCACAGTCACGGTTGAAACGATAGCGGTCACTGCAAGGATGTCGATGCCAAAGCTCCCCTCGCGGAGCGTCTCGACCATGCCCTTGAGCTGAAGGAGTGCGATAAAGACCGCGACGCCGGAGACCACCCATCGCGCAACGGGCTCGGCTCCCGTCCACGCCAGAACGACGCCGATGAGGCCGGCAATGACCACAATGGCAACCAGCGGATAGCGCACAAAAAATGTCTTGATCGTCTCCATACACACATCGTAGTTTGGAAGGATTCCAATAACAACGAAGGTAAGGCGATCCTCAAGTAGGCTACCCTAGCCTGATCCCGCCCCTAAGAGGGAAACGATCTCCTCGGCCGCGACGGCCGGAGTGGAAGCCGTTGTATCATACGTGGCGGTGGAGACGGCGTCGTAAATAGGCGTGCGGCGCTCGAGCATCGCGCGGAACTCCTTACGCGGCATAACCACCGCCGTTGACCGCGGGCCGATCAGGCCGTTGCGCGTCACGAGCGTGGACAGGTCCGCGGTCAGATGCACAACCTCACCGGCGGCTCGAAGGCGGTCCCTGGTGCCCGCAAACGGGCCCTCGGCCTCGAGAGACTCTCCGAGCGCCGCGGAGGGAATCGCAAGAGCCCACGAACCGCTCGGATCGGCCTCGATATCATCGAGTAACTCTCCGATAGCCTCGGCGATCCGCACCCGACGCTCCTCCGGATCAACTAGCAGATAGAGATCCGCGACTGTCAGGCCCACCCGTGTAGCGACGGCGAGGTCAACATCGGCAACCGTCCAGCCCGCCTCGCCCAGCGCGCTGACGATCGCCGACTTGCCCGTGCCGGACGCTCCGACGAGGAAGATCGCACTCACAGGCCCACCGCCTCGAAGGCCCGCGAAAGTTGATCGTGCGTGGGCGCCAGCAAAATTTCGGGTGCGCCCAGATCCCGCAGAACGACGAAGCGAAGCTTGCCATCTCTGACCTTCTTATCCGAGCCCATGATCTGAAGGAGTTCCTCGCGGCTCGCGCCCGCGTACGTCGTCGGCAGCCCGAGCTTGCTCAGGAGCGCCCGGTGGTGCTCGACCAGCCCGCGCCGTCCCACCCCAGCAGCTTCCGATAGCGCGGCCGCGAAGACACATCCAACCGCCACCGCTTCGCCGTGACGCACTGAATAGTGAGAGTGCAGCTCGATAGCATGGGCGAGAGTGTGGCCATAGTTGAGAAACTCGCGCCGGCCGGATTCGCGCAGATCCGCGCTCACCACCTCAGCCTTGACCTGCACGCTGCGGGAAATCAGCTCGAACAGGTCCTCGCCGCCGAACGGGTCGGCGGATCTGTCAATGATGCGGCCGATCTCGGTGTCGGCAATCATCGCGCACTTGGCGACCTCCCCCATGCCGGCCCTCAGCTCCTCGCGGTCGAGGGATGCCAGGGTATAGACGTCGCAGAACACGCCCAGCGGCGGGTGGAACGCCCCGATCATGTTCTTACCGTGCTCGGAATTGATCCCGGTCTTTCCCCCGACGGCGGCGTCAACCATGGCGAGCAACGTCGTCGGCACCTGGATGACGGCGACGCCGCGCAGCCACGAAGCGGCGAGAAAACCGCCAAGGTCGGTCGTGGCTCCCCCGCCAATCGCGATCACCACCCCGTCCCGGCCCAGGCGTGCCTCGCCGGCCGCGCGCCACCCGTCAAGAAGGACATCGGTGCTCTTGCAGTCCTCGCCACGAGGCACGCCGAACGACGCGGTCGGCACGTCCGCAATTCTCAACTCCGTGATAATCGGCTGCGCGTACTGCTCCACGTCTTTGCCGTAGACGACGAACGCGGCCGCCTTGGTTGCCGCGAGCCGTACCACTTCGGAGGCGAGCCCGCTACCAATGACAACGTCATACTCTTCGCTACCGCCCACGCCAATGCGGGCATAAGGATTCTTCAAATGACTCACCACCTCATCGACAACCCGCGAAACCGGCCGCGCATCTGACAACACAACATAGCTAGCAACGCCGTGATAGAGAGTCGAGCGCTGGCGGCGAAGGCGCAAAATTCCGGCCTGGGGATCCTCGCGCAGCAGCGGCCTGACGGTACGCGACCGGCTCACGCGGCGCACGAGTTCCTCATCCGTCGCCTCGATCAGGACAACGTGCTGACCGGCGAGCAAGCGGCGCGTGCGCTCATGAAGGACGGCCCCACCGCCGAGCGCCAAGATTCCGTCGAATTCTTCGACAGCCCACTCGACCGCATCCGCCTCCAGCTCACGAAAGACGTCTTCGCCGTCAGTGGCAAAGATTGTCTCGACGCTTCGGCCCGCACGCTGGGCAATCAGCTCGTCCGAGTCGCGAAATTCGAGTCCCAGAGCCGCGGCTACCCGCCTACCCACCGTGGATTTACCTGCGCCGGGCATGCCGATGAAAATAGCGCGGGCACCCATCAGCGGCGCACCTCAGGGATCGACTGCCACCACGCCCGCAGGTTACGTTGGATCTCGGCGAGGGAATCCCCACCAAACTTTTCGACCAGAGCCTGTGCGAGCACGAGCGCCACCATCGCCTCGGCGATCACCGCGCCCGGTACCACGGCGGTCGTGTCAGACCGCTGATGGAGCGCGGTAGCCGGCTCCCCCGTCTGCGTGTCCACCGTGCGCAACGCGCGGGGAACGGTCGAGATTGGCTTGAACGCGAGGCGAACCACCACAGGCTCGCCATTGGACATTCCGCCCTCGATTCCTCCGGCGCGGTTCGTCTCACGTGCGATCCGCCCGCCCTTGCGGCTCATCTCGTCATGGGCCATCGAGCCGCGGCGGGCGGCCGTTGCGAAGCCGTCGCCGATCTCAACGCCCTTGACCGCCTGAATGGACATCAGGGCGCCAGCCAGGCGCGCGTCGAGTCGATCGGCGCCGCTGACGTGTGTGCCAAGGCCCTGGGGCACCGACCATGCGACCACCTCGACGACGCCGCCGAGTGTGTCAGCATCCGCCTTCGCGCGATCAATCTCGTCCCTCAACGACTGCGCGAGGCCCGAATCGAGCTGGCGGACGTCGCATTCATCAAGCGCGGCGACATCCGCCGGCCGTGGAAGGCCAATGCCTTCGGGCGCACGCACCTGGCCGACCCCGACCACGTGGGAAACGATCTCCACGCCGGCGGCCTGGCGAAGCAGCTGCTTGGCGAGCTCGCCCACCGCGACCCGAGCCGCCGTCTCCCTGGCCGATGCCCGCTCGAGGACCGGGCGCGCCGAATCGAATCCGTACTTGTTCATCCCCACGAGGTCCGCGTGCCCCGGCCGCGGCCGCGTCAACGGCTTGTTTCGTGAGACCTCACGTTCATCGCCCGTGCCGGCATCGATCAGCAGTGCCTCCGGTGCCACCGGATCGGGACTCATCACGGTCTCCCATTTCGGCCATTCGGAATTGCCGATCTCGAGGGCGATGGGCGATCCAAGAGTCGAGCCGTGGCGAAGCCCGCTCAGGATCGTCAGCTCGTCTCTTTCAAACTTCTGCCGCGAGCCGCGTCCGTATCCCAAGCGCCGCCGCCATAGGGCGTGCTCGATGTCCCCGCTGGTGACCGCCACGCCCGCTGGCATGCCCTCCAAAAGAGCGACTAACGCGCGCCCGTGCGATTCCCCTGCTGTGCTCCAACGAATCATGGGTTCCATTGTGCCATCTTGAGGCCAGAGATGCCTCGGCTCACAAGAGAACGAACGTCAGCCACGAACCCATCACCAGCCACGGGCCGAGGGCGTGGCGGGAGGTTAGGTTTGCCCGCCGCGCAACGAACCTGCCCGTCACGTACACGGCGTGACCGAGGAAAGCCAGCGTTATCATCGTCAGGGCGCCCCACGGATGCCACAGACAGTTCCACATGGCCAGGACCGCGATCAGGCGGGCATCTCCCTTTCCCAGCAGGCGGCCACCGGACAGGTAGGAAGTCCCTACCATCGGCACGGCTACTACGAGCGCCATCAGCAACGAATGCCAGGGCGGTCTCACGAACACGACGCCGACGAGCCACATCGCCGCCGCGAGGTGAGTGAAGTTCTTGACAAGCACGTGCCGGCGGGCGTCGATCCAGCCGTTAATCGTGAGAGGCATATAGAACGCCGCGCCTAGCGCCGCCTTTGGCCACCACGTCCAGGTGACACTGGGGGCGGTCCCGGCAAAAGCATAAACGCCGGCGAGCGTGATAAGCGCGCCGCTCAGGGCGAGGGCCACTGCGCGCCGATTCGACAGGGTGCCGTAAAGAAGTGGATGACTCATGCCCTCAGGCTAGCGATCTACGAGCGCCGCCTGATTTTTAATCCACAGCCAAGGCGGACCGGATCTCCTCTATGGAGGGGCTGGAGCCCGTCACAGCGCGAAGCTGGCTTTGCACCTGCAGGGCCATCACGAGCTGGCGATCGACCATCGGACCGTCGAAGTCGCCCCAGGTTGAGGAAAGATCGACCACGGCCGCGGGGCGAGCAGCAACGTGCTCGTCAACCGTGTTCACGAGCACGCCGATGTCAAGGTCACCGAGGGAATCCGGCCGCACCGACTCGACGTCCACGCCCATGCGATGCGCCGCACTCATGGCTGGGCCCGGCACAGCGGAAGCGATGCAGATTTGCCGATAACCGTGCTGCACCACTGCCGCAATAGCGCAGCTGGCCTCCGCCCCAGAACCCACGATGACTGCCATCGAGCTGCCCGACTGGCCCGAGTGCACGCCAAAGACCTGGTCCATGGCACGGCCAAGGGCCCCAGGAAGAGCCGCGAACCCGACCGTCATTCGCGAAGCGCCCATCGGCTGAAAAACAATCGTGTCAACGGCGCCCACGCGGCCGGCAATGCCATCGAGGAAGCCGCACGCCTCTCGTAGCGCGGGACGGGGATCAATGGTGAAAATGACCCCCTCGCCGGCGTAGCTATCGAGAAGCTGGGCGACGTCGTCGTGCGCGACCTCGAAACTGAGACGCGCAAACGCCGCGGGTGGCAGGCCGCTGATAGCGAAGGTCAACGCCCGCTCGCCCCCGACGACTGCGCCTGGCCCGGGTGATCAGCCACCCACTGGCGAAGCTCACCGACGTAGGTGTTGTGCTCGTCGAGGTTGTTAGCGAACTTCGTCTTGCCCGTTTCAAGGTTCACGGTCACGAAGTACAGCCAATCGCCCTGAGGCGGATTTGCAGAGGCAGCAATGACGGCCGCGCTCGGGTTCGAGATCGGCGTGGGAGGAAGACCGGCGTTGCGGTAGGTGTTGTAGGGGGTGTCGGCCTCAATTTCTTCCTTCGTCGGCACACCACCGGACTTGCCCACCCCGTACAAGACGGTCGAATCCATCTGGAGGCGTCCGTTAACCTGCGAGGTGTCCGTCAGCCGATTTTCAATGACGCGGGCGACCTGGCCGTAATAGTCGGGCCAGTTGACCTCGCGCTCGACGATCGAGCCGACGATGATCGTCCGTTGCCACTTCTCACGCGGTAGCCCCATCGAGTTCAGTTCGCTCACGCGCTGCGAGACCATCGCCGAGAGCGCTTCCTTCGGCGTCGTATCGGGGGCGAAGGTGTAGGTCACCGGCGAGAGCCAGCCCTCCACCTTACCGCCCGCCTCCTGCGGGAGGCCGATGGCGGCGGGATCGGCGAGAACCTTGTCGACGTCGGCCGCGTCGTATCCCATGACCTTCACCAGCCGCGCCGAAATCTGAGCTGCGGTGAAGCCCTCCGGAATGGTCACGGAGATTTCAGCCCGGCTATCGGGATCGAGCAGACCGGCCAGCGCCGACACCGCCGACATATTCTGCTTAAGCTTGTAGGAGCCCGCCTGGATGGAGGCGGCACGCTTGTCGTTATTAAACGCATCGATGAACGCGCGCTCGGAGGCAACCACGCGGTTCGACAAAAGAATCTGGGCGATGTCCCGACCCGTTGAGCCCTCGGGGATGGTCACGATGACCTCCCCTGAGCCCTCGCCCTCGTAATCCGCCGCGGCCGTGCCGCTCAGGTCCAAGAGAGTCTTGACGTGGGGCCACGCGATCACCGAGGACATGGCCAGGAGCGCGACCGCCACAAAGGTCACGACCATCGTGCGGAGCTTACGACGCCGACGCTGCCGGGCGCGCTCAGCGGCCGCCTGGCGCTTGGCTTGAGCGTTAGGGAGTTGATCAAAAAGCTCAGACACGTTCTTCCTCCACAGCCAACGCCAGTTTCCCTGGCGCACGACCACTTACTCGTTCTTGTTCTAGCGCGTTTTCAAGAATGATAACCGCCGCCGCTTGGTCGACCACACTGCGGTGGGTGATCTCTTTCCGCCCGGCCTCGTGAAGCTGACGATGAGCCTGGACTGTCGTCAAGCGCTCGTCGATCATTCTCACCGGTACCGGTGCGATCTTGCGCGAGAGCCGCACGGCCCACCTGCGGGCCATCTTTGCCGATTTGCCTTCGGTGCCGTCCATGTTCAGCGGCAAGCCGACGATCACCTCGAGGGCTTGGGACTCCCGGACGAGTTTGGCCACGCTATCGAGGTCGCCGCGTCCACTTTTTAGCGTGGCCACCGGCGTGGCGAGAATCCCGAAGGCGTCGCATCGGGCGACGCCGACGCGCGCCGCGCCGACGTCGATCCCGAAGCGTACTCCAATCCTCAACGATTAGCCGATCTGTGCGACGACTGCATCCAGAGCCTCGCGAATCTTCGCGGGATCCTGGCCGCCGCCCTGAGCCATGTCGTCCTTGCCGCCGCCTCCGCCGCCGAGGATCTTGGCGGCGATGGAGACGAGCTTGCCGGCCTTCGCGCCGCGCTCCCGTGCGGCCTCGTTCGTGGCGATGACGATCGAGGGCCGCCCCTTGGCAACCGCGGTCAAGGCCACGACGCCCGGAGCTTGCCCCAGGCGCTCACGCAACTGGGTGGCGAGCTGACGGACCTGGTTGGAATCGGCATCCTGACCAAAATCGTGGGCGACCACGGCGATGCCATTCTTGTCTTGGCGTGCCGCGAGCAGGCCATCGAGGTTGGAGGCAAGCCTTTCGGTGCGCAACGTCTCGAGATCCTTCTCCGCCTTGCGAAGCTTGGCGATGAGGGCATCGATGTGCTCGGGAAGCTCCTCTGCACGAACACGAGTCATGGACGTCAGCTGCGAGACGAGCGCGCGCTCCTTCGCACCTTCGGCGTACGCGCCACGGCCCACAAGCGCCTCCACGCGGCGAACGCCGGAGCCGATCGAGGATTCGCCGAGAATCGACACGAGGCCGATTTCGCCCGTGTCCCCCACGTGCGTTCCCGCGCACAGCTCGCGCGACCAGTCGCCTCCGATGGAGACCACGCGCACTTCTTTGCCGTACTTTTCACCGAACAGCGCAGTGGCGCCGAGGGCCTTCGCCTCGTCGAGCCCCATGATCTGATCGGTCACCGCGAGGTTGTCCTGAAGCTTGGAGTTGACCTCAGCCTCGATAGCACCGAGCTCCGAAGCCGAAACCTGGGAGCCGTGGCGGAAATCGAAACGCATGCGCGAAGGAGCGTTCTCCGAACCTGCCTGGGTGGCCTCGCGTCCGAGCACCTCGCGCAGAACCTCATGCACCATGTGCGTCGAGGTATGAGCGCGGGCAATCTGCTCGCGACGATCCACGTCAATCTGCGAGAAGACGGCGTCGTCGATTGCGACGCTTCCCTCGGTCAACGAGGCGCGGTGCACGAACAAGCCCTTGATCGGCATCTGGACATCGTTAACCTCCAGGTAGCCGCCGGCCACGGAGATAGTTCCATGATCGGCAAGCTGGCCGCCCTGCTCGGCCCAGAAGGGGGTCTGATCGAGAACGACGTCGACCTCGGCCGGGGCCTGCGCGAACGGCACAGGCTGGCCGTCCTTAAGAATAGCAACGACCTTGCCGTCCGCCGAGTAGTCGGTGTACCCCAAAAAATGGGTGCCGCCGCCGGCTTGCTCCTCGATTTTGTGGTAAACCGAGGCGTCCACATGACCGGTCTTCTTGGCCATGGCGTCCGCGCGGGCACGGTCCTTCTGCTCCTGCATGAGCGCCCGGAAGCCCTCCTCATCAACATCGACGCCGGCCTCATGGGCCATCTCCAACGTCAGGTCGATCGGGAAACCGTACGTATCGTGAAGGGTGAAGGCGGTCTGACCCGGCAGGACGATCCCGTCGGCCTTCGACTTCTCCACAGCAACGTCAAAGATCTGCGTGCCGGACTCGAGCGTGCGCCGGAAGGCATCCTCCTCGCCGTAGGCGATCTGGCTGATGCGCGCAAAGTCGCGCTCAAGCTCCGGGTAGGAATCCTTCATGACGTTCATCGACGCCGGCAGAAGAGTCGGCAGCGCCACGGCGTCGTAACCAAGTAGACGAACAGAACGCACCGCGCGGCGGATCAGGCGGCGCAGGACGTAGCCGCGCCCATCGTTGCCCGGGCGTACACCGTCTCCAATGAGCATGAGCGCCGAACGCACATGGTCGGCGACGATACGCATACGCACGTCGTCTTCCTCGCTGGCGCCATACTTCTTGCCCGTAAGCTCTTCGGTCGCGGCGATGACCGGGTATACCTCGTCGATCTCGTACATGTTCTTCTTACCTTGGAGAAGGTAAGCAATGCGCTCCAAACCGGCGCCGGTATCGATCGCTGTCTGATCTAGCTTGCCCAGGAGCGGATAGTCCTTGCCGGTGCCTTCGCCGCGCAAGAATTCGTCAAAGACGAGATTCCAGATCTCGAGGTAACGGTCGCCGCCCGGATCCATGTTGCCGCCCACAGCTTCGGGGCCGAAGTCCGGGCCGCGGTCGTAATGAATCTCGGCGCAACCGCCGGCAGGGCCCGGCTGGCCAGTGGACCAGAAAATCTCTTCGCGGGTGAGCTTGACGACGTGCTTGGGATCGAGGCCAATCACCTTCGTCAGGTGGTTATACGAAACCTCGTCCTCTTCCCAGATCGTGACCCAGAAGCGATCCTTCTCCAGCCCGTAACCACCCTCGTCAACGGGAGAGGTCAGCAGCCCAAAGGCAAGATCGATAGCACCCTCCTTGAAGTAATCGCCGAAGGAGAAGTTGCCGCACATCTGGAAGAACGTACCGTGGCGGGTGGTGCGACCAACGTTGTCAATGTCGTTGGTGCGGATACACTTTTGCACTGAAGCCGCACGCGGGAAGGGCGCAGCCTCCGTGCCCACGATGTAAGGAATGAAGGGGACCATGCCGGCAATCGTGAAAAGAATGGACGGATCCGGGGACACGAGCGGCACCGAATCAACGATCTCATGCTCATGCTTACGGAAATATTCGAGCCAGCGGCTACGAATCTCAGAGGTACGCATTGTGCTCCCTATAGTGTCTTGAGGCGCGATGACACCTCATTTTAGGTGGTCTATGAAGTATTTTCGAAAACTAGGACTTGGACGCCCCAAAGACGTCCTTAACCTTCTCGGCACCTCGACGGGCGGCAAGGAAAGGCGCGCCAACGGTTGACGTCACGAGCGTGGTCATGGCCGAGATGTCCTCACTTGCACGTGTGGCCGCGTCGGTGATGGCATCGAGCTTCTTGACCTGAAGATTGGCCTGAGCGACGGTCTGTGCCGCCTCATCAATAGCCGGAAGCGTGTGTTCGGTCAGTTCGCGCAATGACTCGGTCAGCCTGTCGAGTACGCCGGAGACCTTGCGCAACGGCTTAATCGAGAAGTAAACGAGCACGAGGAAGCCGATCGCGGCGAGGAGACCTGCAATTTGCCCAAGAGTAATTTCTGCCATGGGGATAGCCTATCGGGATATGACAACGCGCCACGGGTAAACCGCGGCGCGTTGTGCGAAAGACGACTTAGCGCGAGTAGTGCTCGACGACCAGCTGAACTTCGCAGGTCACCGGAACCTCGGCGCGCTTGGGGCGGCGCACGAGCTCGGCGCGGAGCTTGGTCAGATCAACAGACAGATAGTCCGGAACGGCCGGAAGGACGTCAGCGTGCTGGCCCTGGGCGGCAACCATGAACTGTGCCGAAGCCTGCGAGCGCGGCTTGATCTGAAGGACCTGGCCGGGCTTGACGCGGAAGGACGGGCGATCGACGATCTTGCCATCGACCATGACGTGACGGTGAACGACGACCTGACGAGCCTGGGCGATCGTGCGGGCGAAGCCGGCGCGAAGAACGAGGGCGTCGATACGCATTTCGAGCAGCTCGATGAGGTTCTCGCCGGACATGCCTTCCATCTTGCGAGCCTCGTCCCAGACCTTGCGCAGCTGAGCCTCGCGGATGCCGTACTGGGCGCGCAGACGCTGCTTCTCCTTCAGACGAATCGAGTAATCGGATTCCTTGACGCGGCCACGGCCGTGCTCGCCAGGGCGGTAGGGGCGGCGCTGCATGAGGCGCTCAGCCTTCGGGGTCAGAGCAATACCGAGGGCGCGTGACTGGCGCACCGACTTACGGGAACGGTTTGTTGCCATGTAAAAATCTCCTGTCGACTCATGGCGTGCGATGTGCACGGGACCAACAACTAAACGGCTAAGGTCCCAGGGGTGCTCCATGACGGAGCGTCACTTCGGCGAAGCAACCTCACAAGATTAGCATCAATGCCCCCGAAGAATCGCCTGCACCCGGGCCATCCTCGACGTGACATTGGCCTCGTACCCGCGCTCGAGAGGCTCGTAGTAGACGGTCCCCACCAGCTCATCGGGCAGATATTGCTGCTCCACCACGCCTGCGGGCGAATCGTGAGGGTAATCGTAGGGCTTGTTCTTACCGGTCGAATCGGCGGCGATGCGGGAGGATTTGAGCGACTGATCGCGCAAATGAACCGGCACCGCGCCAATCTTTCCCGCGCGCACGTCCGCTATCGCCTTGTTGATGGCCAGGTAGGCCCGATTGGACTTGGGCGCGGTGGCAAGGTGCACCACAGCCTCCGCCAAGATGATCCGTGCCTCCGGCATTCCCACGAGGGCAACAGCCTGGGCGGCCGCGGTTGCCGTTTGGAGCGCCGACGGATCGGCCATGCCCACGTCCTCCGCGGCGGAAATCATGAGCCGCCGTGCCACGAACCGCGGGTCCTCCCCCGCCTCGAGCATACGAGCCAGGTAGTGGATGGCCGCGTCCACGTCCGATCCGCGGATGGACTTGATGAAGGCCGAGATCACGTCATAATGCTGGTCCCCATCGCGATCGTAACGCACGGCATAGACGTCCACCGCGGCCTCGACGTCCTCGAGCGTGAGAAAATCGCTGGTCACCGCAGCCTCAAGAATCGTCAGCGAACGCCGCCCGTCATTGCCCGCCAGCCGAACAATCTCGCCTATCGCTTCCTCGCTCGCCGTGACGCCCCCGCCGTACCCACGCTCGTCTTCCAACGCGCGCCGCACCAGTGCCTCGATATCGGCGTCGGACAAAGGATGGAGCGTGAGCAGAAGCGAGCGCGACAGCAACGGGGAGATGACCGAAAAAGAGGGGTTTTCAGTCGTCGCCGCGATGAGTATCACCCAGCCATTTTCAACCGCAGGCAACAGCGCATCCTGCTGGGTCTTGGAAAACCGGTGAACCTCGTCAATAAAAAGAACGGTCTCTTGCCCGTAGGTGACCAGGTGGCCGCGGGCATCATTGATGACGGCGCGCAGTTCCTTCACGCCGGCGGAGACGGCGGAGATCTCAACGAAGCGCCGGTTGCCTTGGCGGGCCACTAGGTAGGCCAGGGTCGTCTTTCCGATGCCTGGAGGCCCCCACAGGAACACGGAGGACGGCGCGCCACCACCAGGCTCAATGAGGCGTCGCAGTGGTTGGCCCTCGCGTAACAGGTGCCCTTGCCCGAGCACTTCATCGATCGACCGTGGGCGCATTCGCACGGCAAGGGGCGCCGACGTATCCACGGGCGTGCCGGCGTCGTCAAAGCCTTGGGAGTCGAACAGATCCATAGCGCTAGCATAGTACGCCGCGCCGACAAGGTAGTTTCGTGGCCCATGTACCTGCAAGCTCATCCCCGGGTTATGCGCGGAATTTCGCGCTGTCAGTGAACGGCACCCAATATCTCCTCCCGCTTGGAATAATGAAAGACATCACGGGAAGGGTTGGTCATGTTTGATCGTCTGGGCCACGCGATTGCGCGTCGACCAAAGTTTTTCGTCTTCGGATGGGTCGTGCTCCTCGTACTTGGGGGCACGGCCGCTTTGTGGGGTTTTGGTCAGGGCAATCTCTTTGCCCTCATGCAGTCCTCCGAATCGATGGTTCCTGATACTGAGTCCGACGTCGTCATCCAAAAGACGAAGAGCGTGACCTCGCCAGAATCGGCCATCGTCGTCGTGGAAGGCATCAGCCCGTCCGCCGCGGAGAGCGAGGTGGATGCCTTCCGTAGCGAATTGCTTTCCATCTCCGGCGTAGAGACGGTGGTGGACCCGCTCGACGTCGACAAGCAGTTCGCGGCCGGCCAGGACAAGGCGGTCAACGACGCCGTCGCGCAGGCGATCGCGGCCAACCAAGCGGCAATCGACGGCGCGGCCCAAAAGGCGATCGCGCAGGCCGAGCCGCAGATCCAGCAGGCCGTCGCTGGTGCAGTCGCCCAGTTCCGGCAGGCCAACCCCGGCGCGCCGACCGAGCAGGTGGCCGCCCAGGCCCGTCAGCAGGCAAGTGATGAGGTCGAGCGGGCGGCTCGCGAGGCCGCCACGAAACGCATCGAGGACGAGGTGCGCGCGACCGCCTCAGAGCAGGCATCCAAGGAACATAATCCCGCCGATGACCTGCGTCAGGACGCCGGATTCGTCGTTGTCGTGAACGTTCATGGCACCGACACGAACGCCACCCCAGCCATACTTGCCGCGACTGATCGTTTCCAAAGCAGGCTACAACAGGTCGATCCCAGCGCGCGGGCGAACGTGAGCTCCGGCGTCGTCGTCGAGGACGCCATCATGGACCTGGTCAAGAAGGACCTGCTCACCGGCGAGGCCATCGGCCTGCCCATCGCTCTCTTCATCCTCATCGTCGTCTTTGGCGGACTGCTCGCCGCGGGCCTACCGCTCCTCGGGGCCATCACCTCGATCGCCGTGGGGATGGGGCTACTGTGGGTGTTGACCCACGTGACGAACGTGGACACCTTCGTTCTCAACATCTTCTCGATCATCGGCCTGGCTCTCTCCATCGACTACGGGCTCCTGATCGTCTCGCGTTTCCGTGAGGAGGTCGCACGCCAGCGAAGTTCGGACTCCGTCTCGCCCTCAGTGCTGGTGGCCCGCGCTATCGCAACCACGGTCGCCACGGCCGGGCGAACCGTCACCTTCTCCGCGCTCACCATCGCGTTCGCGATCTCAGGGCTTCTACTCATGGACGCGCCGATGCTCAAGATGATCGGACTGGGCGGCATCATCGTCACACTGTTGGCCGTTGCCACGGCCGTCATGATGGTTCCCGCCATGATCACTATGCTGGGCGCGAGGCTCGTGCGACCCTCCTGGTTTGCCCGCGCGCCGCTGTTCGGCACCCTCGTGAAGAAGGTCGGCGACGCCGCCTCCGACGAGGGCCTCTTCTCCCGGCTCGCCCAGTGGGTCCACCGCCGCCCCTGGCAGATCCTGCTCGCGGTGGCCGCCGTGCTGATCGTCATGGCAATGCCTATCCGCGACCTTCAGATGCGCTCCAATTTCATGGAATACATTCCCGCGCACACACGAGTCTCGCAGGCCTACGACGGCATGCAGAAGTATCAGCAACTGGCCACGCCCTCGGTGAGCATCCTCGCCGAGACCGCTCCCGAGAATACCGACGGCCTGGTGGCGAAGATACGTGACATCGCCCCAGCCGATTGGGTCAGCGTCGCCGAATTTGATGGCGACCAGACGCTGGTCAAGTTTCACATGCCGGGAGACCCGGTCGGCCCCGAGGTCACCGACGTCGTCAAGAGCCTACGCTCCTACGAGCCCGGCTATGACATGTTCGTGGGCGGGCCAGCCGCACTCCAGCTCGATTTCACCTCCTCCGTCCGTCAGGGCGCGCCGCTCGCCTTCGGCGTCGTTGCCGGAGCAGTTTTAATCTTGCTCTTCTTCATGACCGGATCCGTCATCGCGCCAGTGAAAGCGCTGGTCATCAACTCGCTTTCGCTGCTGGCGGGCATGGGGGCCACGGTCTTTGCCTTCGAACACGGCCTGTTCGGGCTCCCCCAGTCCCAGGGCCTCGAAACCTTCGTCGTCGCCTCCGCCATGGCATTCGGGCTCGGGCTGGCGATGGACTACGAGGTCTTCCTGCTCGCACGGATCAAAGAGTACTGGGATAGTGGCGAAACGAATGACGACGCCGTTGCCAAGGGTCTCCAGCGCTCGGGGCGCATCATTACCTCGGCTGCGGCCATCATCATCGCCGTCTTCATCGGATTCATCTTCGGCGACATGCTGGCCATTAAGCAGGTGGGCGTGGCGCTCGCTCTCATCGTGACCATCGACGCCACCCTCGTGCGAATGCTCCTCGTTCCGGCGACCATGACGATTCTTGGACGCTGGAATTGGTGGGCCCCGGCCCCGCTCAAGCGACTCTACGAGAAGCTCAAGATCGTCCATTAGTCGGCGAAGGCGACCTTCTCCAGTTTATCCGGCCCGAAACAGTACGCGCCGGTGGCGGACCACTGGCAGGTGACATCCTCGCTGACCTTCTTACCCGAGGCGAGGTTGAAGGTTGTTGCGACGACGCCGTCTTGAGACCTCCCGCGCACGGAGACAAACGGATAGTCCCCCACGAAGAACGCGACCGATTCGGGACGTACCGGCGTGATGTCCAAGGATTTGCCAGCGGCGGTCCGCAACCCCTTGACGTTTGCAAAGGACGGTGCGACCGAATCGGTGAGAATCTCGTCGAAGCCTTCAACCTGCCCGGACGGAAAGACGAAGGCGTGGCCGGTCTCGATCGTCTGGGCGCGCTCGAGAATCTCGGCCACGTTCTGCCGGGTCCACTGCGGATTGATGGTGAGGTGAAGCATGGGCGTCACATCGACTTGGGCCGTCTGCTCTCCGGCGCCGTCGAAAACGCTGACCTTGGTGGGCGTCGCGTTGGGTTCTGGCTGTCCCGGCTCGACCACGACGAAACCGTCCTTGAGCGGTTGGGCCACGCGCGCGATTCCGGGCGGATTAAGCCAGGGCGAGTTCAGCTGTAACACACCCCCGTCGAGGAGCCTCGCCAGCGGCTCGGGATAGTTGCCCGCGTCGCTTTCGACCCTGGTCCCATCTACCAGGTAGCTGGTGCGTCCGTCGAAACGCGCCAGGACGACGTCGGAGGTGCCCACCTGCGTCAGGGACGTCGAGGCGTCTTCCTCGACGAGCTCAACTCCCTCGCTCCCTCCGCGCGAAAAGTACAGCTTGTCACCTATACGGCCCTCGAGCACGAGCCCGGAACGGGCCTCGCTCGTTCCGGCCTTGTCGACGACGACGGACTCGCGCGTCGCAAGCTGGCACAAGAAATTGGCGCCAATCGGCTCGCAGGAGGTGACATCGTCAGCCAGCGTGAGCGTCCACGTCTCCTTGCCCGAAGAAGGCGCGAAGCCGTGCAACGTCTGTCCGACCGGCACGACCACGAGGTCGTCGGTCTCGGCGATGGAGAGGACCGAAACCTGCTGGTAGAGGCTGCCCAGGCTCAGCGGAACCGACCAGATGGCATCGGAGGCTCCACATCCGGCCAGCAGGAGTACCGCCAGCGAAACCGCGACGCGCTTCATGTCGCCTGCAATTCTTTGAAGGGCTGGTCGCTGCCGAAGATCAGCCCGCCGTCGTGGCGGATGCCGAGCCGGCTGTAAAGCCGCATAGCCCCGTCGTTCCAGCCCCACACGCCGAACTGGATATGCGAAGCGAGCTGGAGTGAGGCGTTGACCGCGCCGACCATCGTCGCTCCGCCGTAGCCCTTGCCGCGATATGCCGGTACCGTGCCCAAACCGTGGAAGCCCATGCCGGTGCCACTGCGCTCAGCGCCCATCACAGTCGCGATATTGCCGTCCGGGGCGCGGAGAATAAACCAATCCAAATGATCGAATTCGTCGACGGCCGCAGAGATCGGATTCGAAGCGAGAAGCGCTGCGCGAACCTGGTCCCGCACCGGCTCCAGCTTGGCCGAATGCGCGCGTAAGAACTCCACGCGTTCGCAGTGCTCAATCTCGGCGAGCGGCGCGTCAGTCCAAAAGAAGTCCCACGCGTGTCCCCAGTATGGGCCGAAGTGGGTACGCGTCGCTTCGTCGAGCGCCCCATAGACCTCGCGGTTGATCATCGTCGTGTGAGGGACAAGGCCACGCCCGGCAAAGTCGGTCAACGCGGCGATGGCGGCCTTGGGCTCCCCGTAGGCGATGAGCCGAGGACCCTTCGTCCCGTCAACGATCGCCAACCCGAGGTCGGGCTTCTCGATTGTCTCGAGAGGCTCGACCTCGCGATTGTGCTTCCACGCGCCTAGGCGCCAAAAGGCGGATGACGCTCCGAGCATTTAGGCGTCCTTGTCCGCGTCCGCCTTCTCACCCTTCTTCTTGGGCTTGGCGTCTACACCAGCTTCCTTGCGCTGTTCAAGCGTAATAGGAGCAGGCGCGTCAGTGAGTGGATCCCAGCCGTTTCCGATCTTGGGGAACGCAATAACATCCCGGATCGACTTGGCTCCAACGAGTAGGGAGACGATGCGATCCCAACCGAAAGCGATTCCACCGTGCGGCGGAGCCCCGAACTTGAAAGCTTCAAGAAGGAAGCCGAATTGCTTGTTGGCAGTTTCTTCGTCAATGCCCATGACGTTGAAGACACGCTCTTGGACGTCGGCACGGTGAATACGGATCGAGCCACCGCCGATCTCGTTACCGTTGCAGACAATGTCGTAGGCGTAAGCGAGTGCGTTGGCGGGGTCTTGATCAAAGGAATCGAGCCATTCAGGCTTAGGCGAGGTAAAAGCGTGGTGAACCGCAGTCCATTTGCCCGCGCCCACAGCCACATCTCCCTCGGCCTCGGCATCCGCGGTTGGCTTGAACAATGGAGCATCAACAACCCAAACAAAGGCCCAGTCGCCTTCGTTGATCAGGCCGCAGCGCTTGCCAATCTCCAGGCGGGCAGCGCCAAGCAGATCGCGCGATGCGGAGGGCTTACCCGCGGCGAAGAAGATGCAATCGCCCGGCTGGGCGCCGGTGGCCACCGCCAAGCCGTCGCGTTCGGCGTCGGAAATGTTCTTCGAGACAGGCCCGCCAAGCGTTCCATCCTCGGCAATCGTCACGTAAGCCAGGCCGTGCGCGCCGCGCGCCTTCGCCCATTCCTGCCACTTGTCGAACGTGCGCCGCGGCTGGGAGGCACCGCCCGGCATAACGACAGCGCCGACGTACTCGTTTTGGAAGACCCGGAAGGGGGTGTCCTTGAAGTACTCGGTGAGGTCCACGAGCTCCTGGCCGAAGCGCAGGTCCGGCTTGTCCGAGCCGAAGCGCTCCATGGCCTCCTTGTAGGGCATGCGCGGGATCGGGGTATCCAGCTTGTATCCGATGAGCGCCCAGATCTCCTTGAGGACGTCTTCAGCGACGGCGATCACATCGTCCTGGTCAACGAAGGACATCTCCACGTCAAGCTGCGTAAATTCGGGCTGACGATCGGCACGGAAATCTTCATCGCGGTAGCAGCGCGCGATCTGGTAATAACGTTCCATGCCAGCTACCATGAGCAACTGCTTGAACAGCTGCGGAGACTGCGGCAAGGCATACCACGATCCCGGGGCAAGGCGGGCTGGAACGATGAAGTCGCGTGCGCCCTCGGGAGTAGAACGGGTCAGAGTCGGGGTCTCAATTTCGACGAAGTCGTGCCCATCAAGCACGCGACGTGCCGCCTGGGAGACCTTCGCGCGCAGGCGGATGGCCTTCTGCTCGTACGAACGGCGAAGGTCGAGGTAACGGTACTTCAGGCGGGTTTCCTCGTTGACCGATCCCGCGTCTTCGGCGTGATCGGAAATCTGGAACGGGAGCGCCGCTGAGGGGTTGACGATCTCAACGTCCGTCGCCTCAACTTCGACATCACCGGTGGGCAAGCTCGCGTTTGCATTCCCTTCGGGGCGCTCGTTGACGACGCCCGTAACCTTGATGACAAATTCCGAACGGAGCTCGTGGGCGACCTCCTCGCGGACGGTGACCTGGGCGATGCCCGAAGCATCGCGAAGATCGATGAAGGCGATGCCTCCGTGGTCACGACGGCGATCAACCCAGCCCGCCAGCGTGACGGTGGTGCCGATATCTTCCTTGCGCAGGGAACCTGCCATGCGGGTGCGAAGCACTCTCATCCTCTTTCAGTTGTCGATTCACCCGCGAGACGAGCGGGCGATGCACTCCCGCGAGACAGGCGGGATGCACGCCCCTCACTCTACGCCCTAGCCCACCCAATATCACACCTGATGAGACGTGCCCTATCCAACATCTGGATCTATGATTTCCCACGTGAGAGAACGCAAAAAACAACGCATCAGCCGTGGCCTTGAACAGTGGCTTTCAATCCTGGCCGTCACGCTCATCAGCCTTGTGGCATTCGAGACTGTGGCCGTCGCTACCGCTATGCCGTTTGTGGTCGAGATCCTTCACGGTGAGCACCTGTATGCTCTTGCCTCCGGCGTCGCGATGGCTACTCAACTCATGACAACTGCATTTGCAGGTCCATGGTGCGATGCGAAAGGCCCTAAGCCCTCTTTCTACACGGGCATTAGCCTTTTCGTCCTGGGTCTGGTCGTGGCAACATTCGCTCCCAATGTGCAGTCCATTGTCTTCGGTCGCGCGATCCAAGGATTGGGTGGCGGGTTAATCATCGTCCCGCTCTATGTTTTCGTGGGCAACTATGTCGAGCCCCATCGCCAAGCTCGGATTTTCGGTTCCTTTGCGGCCGCATGGGTGGTTCCGTCATTGGTGGGCCCGCTCGTCGCAGGCTTCTTCGTTGAGCATTTGAACTGGCGTTTCGTCTTCGGCATCGTGCCGATCCTCATGATTTTTGTTATTCCGGTGCTCTTGACACAGTTCGCCAAATTTCCCCGGGTCTATGAGCCGCGTCCATTGTCGGGCTACAAGCGTACAATCGCGTTCGCAGTGTCCGCAGGTAGTGGCATTTTAGCGATCCAGATGTTCTCCGGATTGCGGTCCGACAGCTTTAGCATAAAGGTGATCGGCGCTGTCATCGTATTATCAATCCTAGTACTTGTTCTTGCGCGCCCGCTGCTGCCGCGCACAACCTTCAGGGCTGGGCGCGGTCTGCCTGCTACCGTCCTTCTGCGCCTCATCATTAACGGAACTTTCTTGTCAGTGGAGATTTTCCTCCCCCTCATGCTCAAGACAGTCCATGGATGGTCACCGACACAGGCAGGCATAATTATGACACTTGGCTCTATCACTTGGGCCGTCGGTTCCCTGATGAGTGGCCGAATTAGTTTGCCACAACATCGAAAGCTTCTGCCGATCGTAGGAACCTTCACACAGCTTCTCGGCACAGCCGTGACTATCGTCGCTGCTTGGCAACACATTCACGGCAGTTTCGCCCTTGCGGGCTGGCTTATTGCGGGATTAGGTATCGGCTGGGCATATCCTGCTCTGACCGTTCATGGACTTGCAATCACCCCACCGGAACGTCATGGTCTTACGTCCGCGGCGCTTTCGATCGCTGACACTCTCGGGGCGGCGCTCTTCGTTGCGTGGTCAGGCATCATATTCGCACTTACACACTCCTTGGGCGATGCCGCATTCGCTTGGGTGATTGGCCTGATGGTTGCTATCTTGACCTCAGGTCTGTTCGTATCGAAACGGGTGCTTGATGTCACCCCGGCGCCTCTACCAGCATCGGAAGTAGCCCACTAGACTAGTTGAGGCGCAAAAGGCGCCGGGCCCATGCCGTTTTGTGTTGTTGTGTAGCGGCGCACGGGCGCCACTTATTGAACGCGGCGAATGCCGCCACATCACAAGGTATGTATGACTACTTTTGCTGGGCTTAATCTGCCCGAGAACATCCTGTCCGCCATCACCCAGATGGGATACCAAAATCCCACCCCCATTCAGGAAGAGGCCATTCCACCGCTCCTCGAGGGACGCGACGTCGTCGGCGTGGCTCAGACCGGCACCGGAAAGACCGCCGCCTTTGCCCTGCCGATGCTAACCCACGTGGACGCCGACCTCCACCACGTCCAGGCCCTTGTTCTTGCCCCGACCCGCGAGTTGGCAATGCAGGGCGCGGATGCCATCGACAACTTCGCCTCGAACACCACGGGCCTCAACGTCGTCGCCGTCTACGGCGGTTCGTCCTACGTTCCACAGATCGGCGCGCTGAAGAACGGCGCCCAGGTGGTTGTGGGAACCCCCGGTCGTGTCATGGACCTCATCGACAAGGGGGCCCTCAAGCTCACAAGCGTCAAGTACTTCGTGCTCGACGAGGCCGACGAGATGCTACGCATGGGATTTGCTGAGGACGTCGAGAAGATCGCCTCGGGACTGCCGGGCGAGCGTGTTACGGCGCTGTTTTCTGCCACGATGCCGACAACGATTCGTCAGGTCGCGCAGACCCACATGAGCGACCCTGTTGAGATCACGGTTACCCCGCCGGCCTCGACTATTGCCACGATCCACCAGACCTTCGCCGTAGTTCCGACGCGCCACAAGATCGGCGCGCTTGCCCGCGTTCTTGCGACGACGTCCGCCGACGCCGCGCTCGTCTTCGTCCGCACGCGGGCGACGGCCGAGGACCTGGCGATCGAACTGACCACGCGCGGCGTTCACGCCGCGACGCTCTCCGGTGATGTTCAGCAGCGCGACCGCGAAAAGCTCGTCGATCGTTTGCGTCACGGTACGCTCGACGTGCTCGTCGCCACCGACGTCGCCGCCCGCGGCCTTGACGTGGAACGCATCGGACTGGTCGTGAACTTTGACGTGCCACGCGAGGTCGACACTTATGTTCATCGCATCGGCCGTACCGGCCGTGCCGGCCGCGAGGGCACGGCACTGACGTTCGTCACGCCGAAGGAGCGCAGCCGACTACGCCGTATCGAGCAGATTACCGGCGCCACCATGGAGCAGGTTGAGCTTCCCACCCCCGCCGAGGTCTCAGGCCTGCGCGCCCGCCGTCTCGTGGCCGAGGCCAAGGAACGCTACGAGGTTGGCCGTCTGTCGGTATACCGCGAGGTCATCGCCGAGTTCCGCAACGAGCAGATCGAGTCGGACAAGCCGCTTTCCCCTGAGGATCTCATCGCAGCCCTGCTCGCCCTCGGTGTTCGCGATCCGGGGCCGCAGCCTGACGATGAGCCAGAGCACCTGACCGCCCGGTTCGAAGGGCGCGAAGAGCGTGGACGGCGTGGCCACCGCGAGCGTGGAGATCGCTCGGAGCGCGGCTCGAAGCCGAAGACCTTCGAGGGCGAGGGCACGATGTACCGCGTCGAGGTTGGGCGCAAGGATGGCGTCTCGCCTGGCGCAATCGTCGGCGCGCTGACGAACGAGGGCGGTCTGAACGGCTCGCAGCTCGGCCGGATCGACATCTACCCGACCTTCTCCCTCATCCAGATCAACCAAGAGATCGACCGCGACACCCAGCGGCGCATCGCCAAGGCCCGCGTTTCGGGTCGCGACCTGAAGATCTCGAAGGACACCGGCCCACGTCAGTCCGACGAGCGCGCCCAGCGCAAGTATCGTGCCGACCGGAAGTTTGGGCAGGATAAGCGCGATCGGAAGGATGGTCGTTACCATTCGCGCAAGCGCTTTGATTCTGCTCCGCGCACGTCGCGACACTCCTACTAGGCGACGCCTGGCGGTGGGCTTCCTCGTTCAGGAAGCCCACCGCCAGGTCAACATTCCCACCATATCCGTCACCTTGCTAAATCCCCCCATTGCGCCTGAATCGCGCTAGGGTGGTAAGTAAAGCCGAGCTCGACTCTCACGTACTGTTCGCGCCCGGGCTTACTACCTAGCAAAGTATCTCTCAAAGGTGATTGACATGGTCACACAGACAAGTAGCTTCGTCGTACCAGCTGCAGGCGCCAATAGCGCCGCTTTCCTCATCATCCCGGTGCTCGCGCTCGTCGTAGCGCTCATCGTTGCTGGCTTCTTCATCCGGTTCTTGGTGGTTGTCACCAAGTATTACAAGGATCGCATGACGTCACCTCACGCGCCTGAGACCACCCGACGCACTGACGCGGCGAGATAATCCCACCACGGCTGGCCGGTCCATGCAAGACGCCGGGACCAACTAGCCCAGCTGCAACAGCCCGGTCAGGAGTCCTTGAACATGTGCATACTGGCCGCGTTCTGCCTCCAGCGGCGCGAGGATAGCCTCTTCGGCACGTGAGCCGATGGCTCCCTCAAGGCGCGCGCGTACCCTCGCCCGCGTCCTCGCTGCGCCGCGCTCGGCCAAGAATCGGCCAAGACCAGCAAGCAGCCAGCCCGTCAGGAGTCCGGAGCCGAGCATGATCGTCGGTAGCGGGAAGATTCCCCACGCCGGTGGCGTTCCCAGCTGGAGCTGCAACGTGTCGGCACAGAAGAGCAACGCCAGCCACAGGGCGCCGGCCACCGCCACGCCAACCGCGAGCCACTGCACGATGTTGAACATCAGCCACCAGGCGGGCGTGCGCCGCGCTTCGACATCCTCGTTTCCGATCGTCGCATCGACGCCCGCGAGGAAGGCCTCCGTTCGCTCGGCTATGCCAGTACGCGCCTCGCGAGCCCACGCGGCGGGCATATGCGAGGTCACTGCCTCAGCGTATGCGCGCACCTTCCCGCGGGCGGCGCTCAGCTGCGCCGGGGAGACGTAATCGGCAACGCCCGTCACCTGTGGCCCGCGATCGAGCCGGAGCCGCTTGAGCGGATCGATGCGACGCTTGGCGAACCAGCGCGTCAACGGCCACCCCGTTGCCGCACGGGCCCGCTTGCGATGGGAATCCGCGCTGGCTCGCGCGACGACGTTCGCTCCCGCGGCCACGGCGAGTGCGGAGGCCACCGGCTCGAAGGGCACGTCTGCTGCCGTCGACGCCTGGCGGCCGCCGTCGGCGTGCATACGGCCGAGCATGCTCCGAGAGGCAGTTCGGATATCTGCGGCCAGGCGTTGATCGGCCGCCGTTTTCGCTGCAACAATCGCGTCGATCCGGTGTCGTAGAGTCTCCACCCCTCGCCCTGTTGTCGCCGACGTCGGCAGGATTTCCACCTCCAGGCCGTCTTCCCTCGCCAGCCGGGACGCATCGGCCAGCACGTCGGCCAGCGTCGCCTCATCCAAGCGATCGGCCTGATTGAGCACCACGATCGTCGTCGCCGCATGCTCCGAGAGCATCGACAAATAGTCCTCGTGGACGACGGCGTCGGCATACTTTTGCGGATCGAGAACCCACACGACGACGTCGACAAGGCTCGCGAGCCGCTGCGCCGACTGGCGGTGGACAAACTCAGTTGAGTCGATATCCGGCAGATCGATGAGAACGGTGGGACCGTGGTGGCTCAATTCGGCCTCGTGGCGTTCCTTGATCTCCAACCAATCCAGCACCTCGGCCGCCGGTACGTTCGACACGGCGAGAGGCTGTGACGTCGTCGGGCGAATAGCGCTCGCGTGTGCAATCTGGCTTCCCACGAGCGCGTTGAGCAACGATGACTTGCCCGCACCGGTGGCGCCGGCCAGAGCCACAATGGTCATCTGCGCGCCCAAGGCGCGCCGGGCAACAGCCTTGTCGAGAATCTGGCCGACGTCCCCCAGCTGGCTGGGCATCTTCGCCTCAACGATCTCCTTGACCGCGTGCAGGTCACCGATGGCTTCCGTCAGACTCACAGGTTCCTCCCGTCGGCAATCTTTGCCTCTGTCAGAGCGCGTAGGTTCTGGGCGTACTCGTCTCGGATCTCGCGCGAGAGACCGACCTCATCGATGGCTGCTTCCCACACATGACGATCCTTGTCGAGGTAGTCCTTGACCATCTGCTCAAGGTTGGCCTTCGCCTCTTTCGCCATGCGGCGGACTGCGCCGTCGCCAAAGATAGCCTCGAGCAGACGCTGGGCAACAACCGCCGTGCCGCCGGCAACGGCGATCTCCCCTCCCACGAGCCCGCCCGTCGATGCAAAAACGACGATGATCAGCGCAACGCCGATCGCGTTGACACTAAAGGCCAAGGCGCGCGCCGCCAGCCTCTTCGACTCGCCCTCATTGCGGATCATCGCGATGAGCGACGTCTGCCATTGCCGCACGAGCTGCGCAGCCTCCTGCGAGCGTTCCTCGTCGCTGCGGAACGCATCGGCCCCCACGAGCGTCTGGGCAATGCCGTGGCTCCACGCCTCACGCACGCGGGCGTTAGCGGCCTCGCTCTCGGCGGCGATGAGGGTCTGGAGGTTGTCCTCAATGGCTTCCTCGACCGTCGACGTATCGACGCTGGCACGGAAAAATCCCGAAATCTTGTCGCGGAGCGTAGACACGCCGTGCTCGAGCTTGCGCGACCATTCCCCCGTCCCGACGACGTCCTGCCACCGTGCGAGCACCTCGCCTCGCAGCATCGACCCGTCCGACACATCCCGGGTGATATTGGCCAGACCGCGGTCAAAGGCGGCGTTGACATCCCAGCGCAGCGAGTCGATGCCGGCAAGCTGCTCGTCGTAGCCCTCGAGGATGTCCGCCGAGTTATCGACGAGCTTATCGATGGTGCCAGATAGCGTCTGACGTGCCACGGACGAACGCACCTGGGCGTCCGATGCCAGCCCCTCCAACCATCCCCGGATCGGAGCGACATCCTCTGCCGCAACCACGCCATCTTCCGTGAGCTTTTGCTCCGAGAGCACAAAGAGTGGCGCATGCTCGAGCCCGCGCTCGCCAAGCATCCGGTCCAAATCGGCTCGCACCTCGGCGCCTGTTCCCGCAGGCACCCGGTTGAGAATAATGCCGACGACGACGTTGCGCTCGGCAGCCTCGTCGAGCATTGCCCATGGAATAGCATCCCCGTAGCGCGCGGCGGTCGTGACGAAGACCCACATGTCCGCGGCGGCCAGGAACTGCGCGGCGAGTTGACGATTCTCGACGACGACCGAGTCGATGTCGGGCGAATCGAGGAGCGCCATCCCGCACGGGACCAGGGTAGTCGAGCGGATCTCCAGCTCAGAAGCCGCCTCACCCGTGGTGGACAGTTCGTTGGGTCCATGCGATGTCACGCGAGCAAGATTCGGAAAGATGCGCTGGTCGGTGAACCAGTCGGCGTCGTCGGGATGGTGAAGCAGAAGTGGACGCCGGGTTGTCGGGCGGATCGCCGATGATAGGGCCACGACTTCGCCGAGCACCGAATTGACGAGGGTGGACTTTCCCGCGCCCGTCGAACCGCCAAAGACAGCAAGCAACGGCGCCTCGAGCGACTCGTAGCGCGGGATGACGTAATCATCAAGTTGATTAACCACGTCCGTGTAGGTCAGCAGGTAATCCTCGGTGCCGGACATCGCCAGCGGAAAGCGCAACTTTTCAAGGCTCGCACGAAAGGGCTTCAGTGCCCCGGCCACGCGCGAGCTCGGTTGCGCGAACTCACTCATGGCTCCCCCGAAGCTCCGGCGAGAGGTCCACGGTGGGCGGCGTCCATACGCCCGCATCGGCACCTACCTGATCGCCGGATCGAATGTCCTTGACCTGTTCGCCGTCGTCGGTGGAGAACCACACGTAGGGAATGCCGCGGCGGTCGGCGTAACGAATCTGCTTTCCGAACTTCGCCGAATTCGGCGAGACCTCGGCAGCAATGCCGCGTTTACGCAGGGCCTGAGCGGTCTTTTCGGCATGGCGGCGCTCACCTTCGTCGTTGACCGCCACTAGGACGACCGTCGGCACCTTACGCGAAGGCGTGAGGAGATCCTGACCAATGACGCGGGCTAGGATACGCGAGACACCGATCGACAGCCCAACGCCGGGATACGACTTCTTGCCGTCCGAAACCAGCGAATCGTAGCGTCCACCCGAACACACCGAGCCGAGATCCTCGTGGCCCTCGAGCACCGACTCGTAAACCGAGCCCGTGTAGTAGTCCAGGCCACGGGCGATCTTGAGGTCCGCCATGACCGCACCCGGGATGAGATCGTTCGCGCCCTCCACCAGGGCGACGAGTTCGCCCAGGCCCTCGTCCAGGAGATCCGAGCGGTATCCAAGCGCCAGCACGCGATCGGCCACGGAGGCATCGTCGGCGCGGATACCGGCTAGCTCAAGCGCCAGCCGAGCCTGTTGCTCGTTAGCCCCGACGCTGTCGATCAGCATTTCCGTGATCGCCTGGGGGCCCACCTTGTCAAGCTTGTCGAGGATGCGCAGCGTCTCCTCGACGTCTTCCAACCCGATGGCCTCGTAAAAGCCCTGTGCCACCTTGCGGTTGGAGGCCAGAATCCGCACCCGCGGGATCGGCAGCTTCGACAGCGCGTCGACCATGACGAGCGGAAGCTCGATTTCGTGGTGGAAAGCGAGGGTGTCCTGGCCGACCACATCGACGTCAGCCTGGAGGAACTCACGGAAGCGACCATCCTGGGGGCGCTCGCCGCGCCACACCTTCTGGATCTGGTAGCGGCGGAACGGGAAATCCAGGTGACCGGCGTTCTCAAGCACGTATCGCGACAGGGGAACCGTGAGGTCGAAGTGCAGACCCAACTCGGAATCTGCGCCCGCCTCGTCCTGAAGTCGACGCAGGAGGTAGATCTCCTTCGACGTCTCCCCCTTAGACAGCAGGCGCTCCACCGGCTCAACGGCGCGAGTTTCTATCCCGGAAAAACCATGGAGCTCGAAGGTATGTCGAAGCATATCAATCATGCGCTGTTCAACGATGCGACCAGCGGGAAGCCATTCAGGGAAGCCGGAAATAGGTGCGATTTTTGCCATGTAACTATTGTTCCACTTTTCGCCCCCGAATTAGGAATCGGCGGCGACTTTTCGCGCTAGCTCATCGCCGATTGAAGGAACGGGTTGTGGCGCACCTCGTGGAAGAGCGTCGTCGAGGGGCCGTGCCCCGGGAAGACATAGGTCTCCGGCTTAATGACCTGGACGAGCAAACGCAACGACGATGCCATCTTCTGCTCGTCGCCGCCGGGGAAGTCGGTCCGGCCGATGCCGCCGTTAAAGAGCACATCCCCCGCGATCATAATCGGCTCCACCCGACCGGTGGACATCATCGCCCCCTCACGATCCGGAGTCGGGTCCCCTTCGAAAAGGAAGACCGTTGAGCCCTCCGAATGCCCCGGGGTGGGCAACGCGCGCAACACGATGCCAGGCACAATTTCAAAGGGAGCCGAGAACGCCTCAGCCGGAAGCTCGCGCAGGCCGGCGGGCTTTTCCCACGGCTGGGCTCCCATTCGCGAGAGGGCCAGGTTCGTCGATGCATCGAGTGGTAGATGACTGAGAGGATCGTCCATGCGGTACATGTCCGGACCAGGCAGGTAGACCGGCGCCGTGCCCGCGACCACAGCAACATCCCACACGTGGTCCGGATGGCCGTGGGTCAGCAGAACGGCGCCAAGGGTTAGTCCCCGCGACGCAAGCGCGCCCGGGATCCAAGCATGGGAACCCGCGCCCGGATCCACCACGAGCGCGACCTTCGCGGCGTCGTCGGCAAGAATGTACGTGTTTGCTTCGAGGAAGGTTTGGCTGTTGCGCAGAAAAATCATGCCTCAACGGTACCCGATGATGCGCTCGAGATGCCGAGGCGACGCCGTCGCACAGCCCAAAGTTCGGATATATCCCTTTCGCCGCTCACTCAACTGGCACGAAATACGAATTCGCATGCGCGAGAACAAAAAACTGGCCGACAAAACGCGTAGACTATCCCCGACATACGCGAACGGTGTGGCGCCGAAGCCAACCCCGTCTACTGAGGAGAAACTCATGACTGAGTCCACGAACGAAACCCCTACCCCGGCGACCCAGGAGCCGGCTCACCCGACCCCGACTCCCGCTCAGGCGACCCGCCCCAAGCCACAGGTGGCCGCGCCGGTCCCCGACATCGACGACGCCGCAGCAGCCGAAGCCGCAAAGTGGGGACGCGTTGACGACGAAGGTAACGTGTGGTTGCGCTCCTGTGGCAAGGAAGCCGAACGCATTGTCGGCCAGTACACCATGGACGGCACGGAGAAGGACGCGCTCGGACTTTACGTGCGCCGCTACCTCGATCTCGAAAACCAGGTCAGTCTCCTCGAAGCACGCGTGCAGCTCATCTCCCCGGAGGAAATCACCTCCTCGCTGAAGTCCCTCAACGAGGCGCTCAAGGAGCCCGCCGTTGTGGGCGACGTCGATGCGCTTCGCCGCCGAGTCGAGGCACTCGAGGGCACGGCCGCCCAGCGCCGCGAAGAGGTCAAGGCCGAACGCGAAGAGGCCAAGAAGCTCGCCGTTGAAGAGCGCACCGCGATTGTGGAGGCGGCCGAGGCCATCGCAGCCCAGGACCCCGCTCACACGCATTGGAAGAACTCGCGGACCGAACTGTCCACCCTCCTCGACCAGTGGAAGTACGCTCAGCGTCATTCTCCGCGCATTGACCGGTCGACGGAGGAAGCGCTGTGGAAGCGATTCTCTTCCGCCCGCACCACGTTCGATCGCCACCGCCGCCAGTTCTTCTCGCAGAAGGACACCGAACGCAAGGAAGTCACCGCACGTAAGGAAGACCTCATCGCACGCGCGGAAGCCATCGCCGATTCCACCGATTGGGGGCCAACCTCCGGCCAGTTCCGCGACCTGATGAACGAGTGGAAGCGCGCCGGACGTACCAACAAGCGCGACGACGACGCGCTCTGGGAGCGCTTCAGCGCCGCACAAAATCGTTTCTACGACGCGCGCAATGCTTACAACGCCGAAATCGACGAGGAGTTCGCCGCGAACCGCGATCGCAAGCTTGAACTGCTCGCCGAAGCTGAGAAACTCCTGCCTGTGACCGACATCGACTACGCTAAGGCGCAGATTCGCGCCATCGGCGAGCGTTGGGATGCGATTGGTCGCGTGCCGCGCGCAGACATGCAGCGCACTGAGGGCCGCATGCGTGATATCGAGATACAGATCCGTAACGCAGAGTCCGAGCAGTGGAAGAAGTCCGACCCGGACAAGGACGAGCGCTCCGCCGGGATGGCTGAACAGCTCCAGCACCTCATCGACGAGCTCAAGGCGCAGATCGCCGATGCGCGCGCCGCCGGCGAGGAGAAGAAGGTCAAGGAGTTCGAGGAGGCGCTCGCCGCGCGTCAGGCTTGGCTCTCCGCTATTCTGGACAGCTAGAACACAAAGGTTGTGGCCCGGGGTGATCCCCCGGGCCACAACAGTCTCTCTTGGAGAGGTTACCCGACTGCGTGTAGGCGGATCACACATCGGGTCTCGCTGCCTGCGTTGTCCACAGTTGTGACCAAGCCAGCCGAAGGCGGCCCCATCTGTGGTCGACTACCGCCATGACGCTACATTTCTTAGAACCACGTTCCCTCGCTGAACGTCACGAAGCCCGCTCCCTCGTGCGCGAGGGCCTCATGATCGATATCGGCGGAATCGGGTACATCGGCGTGGACCTGTGCCGAACGGCCGCGGACCGGGCGCGCGTACTTGCGCTTCGCGCGCCCGGTATGGTGTTTGTGCGCGAAACGGCGCTCTTTATCCACACCGGTTGGCATACGCCCTACCTCCAAGACGGCATCGACACGCTAGCCAAGGACGTGCTTCCCGCCGTCGACGTCATGATCGTCGGTTCTCAACGTGTGACCTCGCTCGAGCGGACCGCCATCGATCTCCTCATCGCTAGGGAGGACACGGGCATCGAGTTGCTCTGCCTGCTCGTGCGTGCCGGGACGAGCGTCGATCGAATCGCCAAACGCGCCCAAAAGCTCCGTATCCACGGAATCGTGCGTGTGAGGGAGATTCTCAGGCAGCTCCCCCACGATCTCGGTGTTGTGGATGCTTCGCCGAGCCGGTGAGACGATAGGCGTCGTAGACTCCTTCGATCTTGCGTAGCTCGCGCAGCACCTGCTGAAGGTGATGCGGGTCAGCCATTTCGAAGGTGAAATTCAGCCGTGCAACGCGTTCGTTGGAGGTGTTCATCGAGCCCGTCAGCATGTTGATGTCATGTTCGGACAGGGCGCGCGTCACGTCGGCCAACAGTCCCTTGCGGTCAAGGGCTTCGATCTGGACCTGGACCAAGAAGACGTTGCCGTCAGCGCTGTCTGCCCAGGCGATCTCGATGAAGCGCTCAGGCTCACGCTTCAACGAGCGCATATTGGTGCAGTCCTTGCGATGCACCGAAATGCCCGAGCCGCGGGTAATGAAGCCCACGATCTCATCCGGCGGCACCGGTGTACAACACTTGGCGAGCTTGACGAGCACGTCCGTCTGCTCGATGTCCGACACTACGACGGCCGACGACGCCGATCCGATCTGCTGATGCTGGATGCGGGTTGGGGTGACGGCCTCCGCCATTGTCTCTTCGACGCCCCCGGTTCCCCCCTGGGAAGAAATCAGGTGGCGCACCACCGTTTCGGCCGACACGGTTCCTTCACCGATGCTGGCGTATAGCTCTGTGACGTCTGCCTTGGAAAGGTCCTGTGCAACGCCCTTCAGAGTCTCATGAGACATCAGACGCTGAACCGGCTCATTCTTACGGCGGATAGCCTTGGCTAGCTTTTCCTTGCCCTGTTCGATCGCTTCTTCACGGCGAGACTTGGTGAACCACGCCTTGATCTTCGAGCGCGCACGCGGCGTCGCTACGAATTCCTGCCATCCCTGGGAGGGCCCGGCGTCATCAGACTTGGTCGTAATGATCTCCACCGTATCACCCGATTCCAGCCGGTGATCGAGCGTGACGAGTTTGTCGTTGACCTTCGCGCCAACCGTACGATGACCAACCTCCGTATGAACGGCGTAGGCGAAATCAACCGGGGTCGATCCCGTGGGCAGCTCCATCACCTCACCCATAGGAGTGAACACGTAGACCTGGCTACCCGACATCTCATAGCGCAGCGAATCGAGGAATTCCTTTGGATCTGCCGTTTCACGCTGCCAATCCACGAGCTGGCGTAGCCACTCAAGCTGGGTATCGGCCTGCCCTGCTTGGTCGGTCTTGGACGCGTTCGGGTTCTCCTTGTAACGCCAGTGGGCGGCGACACCAAACTCAGCGCGCTTGTGCATGTCGTACGTGCGAATCTGAATTTCAACAGTCTTGCTACCGGGCCCGATGACGGTCGTGTGGATCGACTGATAGAAGTTGAACTTCGGCGAGGCGATGTAGTCCTTGATACGGCCCTGGACCGGGACATACAAAGAATTCGCGATACCGAGGGCCGTGTAGCAATCCTGAATTTCTTCAACGAGGACGCGTACACCGATGAGGTCATAAATGTCCTCAAAATCCCGGCCGCGCAGGATCATCTTCTGATAGATCGAGTAATAGTGTTTGGGACGCCCGGAGATCGTACACTTCAGACGCGCCTTGCCGAGCTCGCGTTCCAGATCCGTCTTCATCTGGGCGATGTAGCGTTCGCGTTCGGGAGCGCGATCTTGGACCATGCGCTCGATCTCGGAATAGACCGCCGGGTAAAGCTCCTTAAACGAACGATCCTCCAGCTCCCACTTAATGGAGTTCATCCCGAGGCGGTGGGCCAGCGGCGCATAGATTTCGAGCGTCTCGCGGGCCTTCTTCTGTGCCGAGGCCGGGTTGACATACTTCCACGTCCGCGCGTTGTGGAGCCGATCGCCGAGTTTGATGAGCAACACGCGGATGTCCTTCGCCATCGCGATGACCATTTTACGCACGGTTTCAGCTTGTGCGGCCTCGCCGTATTCGACCTTGTCCAGCTTCGTCACGCCGTCGACAAGGAGGGCGACGGTGGGGCCGAAATCGCGCGTGAGTTGCTTGAGCGAATAGGACGTATCTTCAACGGTGTCATGTAAAAGCGCGGCTACGAGCGTGTCCTCATCCATGCCCAGTTCGGCAAGAATGGTCGCTACGGCCACCGGGTGTGTGATATACGGTTCGCCAGATTTACGCATCTGCCCATCGTGGGCATGTTCGGCGGTTTCGTAGGCACGGATCAAGCGCGCCCTATCAAACTTACGATTGCCAATAGCACGCATCAAAGGCTCGAGCAAGGCGGGAACGTCACTCTTGCGCCCAAGCCACGAGAGCCGCGAACGGATTCGCGGCTCTTCTTCATTGACTACATGAGCATCCATGTGGAGATTATACGCTACCGCAGCCAGCAGTCACGCCACCCCACATGGATGCTCTCGTCTCTAGTAGGCGATGACGGACTCTACCGGGTAGTCATAGTGCTCGCCGAGGTACCCTCGCCCGGCGAGCTCGCTGAGCTCGAGCAGCACACACAGTCCGGCGGGCTTCGCCCCCGCCTTCTCGATGAGGTGGAAGGCGGCACCGGCAGTTCCGCCGGTCGCCAGCACGTCGTCGATCACGAGCACGCGCATGCCATCTTCAACGGTGAAGGGTTGAAGCTCCATGCGAGCCGATCCGTATTCGAGGTCATAATTAACGCCCACCACCGGCCCAGGGAGACGGCCGGCCTTGCGGATGGTCAGCATGCCGATGCCCAGTTCGTGGGCAAGCGGTGCGCCAAGGATGAAGCCGCGCGACTCCAAGCCAGCGATCGCGTCGCACTTACCGCGATAACGATCGGCAAGCATCTGGATGAGCGCGGCGAAAGCCTCGCCGTCAGCGATCAGCGGAGTGATGTCCCGGAAGAGCACTCCGCGTGCCGGGAAGTCTTCGACTTCACGAACGTGCGACTTAACAATTTCTACGGTCTCTTCAGGAAAGATGGCCTCAGTGCTCATCGCTTATTCCTCTTCTTTCGTTTGGGTTGTGCACCCTGACCGCGATGGCCACCGGACACACGTTCGGTCGTAATGCTACCCGAAGCCACGGTTTCGGGCTGATTGGTTTCAGTTGCTGGATCAGCGAGTTCGCCACGGATCTCGCGCACACGCTCGGTGTGTGCCTTGATCTTCGGATCGCGCTCAGCGAGAGCCACAGCCACCGGGGCTGCCACGAAAATCGAGGAGATGGCCGAGAGGAACATGCCGACGAACATGACCAGCGACAGGTCACGAAGCGTATCAGCGCCGAGCCACCACACGCCAATGACGAGCACGGCGAGCACCGGAAGGAGGCCCGTGATCGACGTGTTCAGCGAGCGGATAAGGGTCTGATTGATCGCGAGGTTCGCTTCCTCGGCGTACGTCAGCTTGTGCTGGTTTTCGAGCGCGCTCGTGTTTTCACGAACCTTGTCAAAAACCACCACCGTGTCGTACAACGAGTAGCCCATGATCGTCAGCAGGCCGATGATGGTCGCCGGCGTGACCTCCAAGCCGAGAAGCCAGTAGACGCCGAGCGTCACGATGAAATCATGGAGCAGGGCGCCGATCGCACCAACAGCGATCGTCCAAGAGCGGAAGTAAATCATGAGCACGATCGAAATCAGCGCCATGAAGATCACCATGGCCCGGATCGCCTGGGCCAAAATGTCCTGGCCCCACGAAGGGCCAATGAACGTTGAGGTGACTTCCTTCTCGTCGACCTGGTAGGCCTGAGCGAGGCCGGCACGAACCTGCTGCGTCTTCTGGTCATCTAGCGACTCGGTCTGGACACGCACGGCCTCCTGTCCGACGTTCGACACGCGCGGCACCGAGGTCGATACCTCAGCGACGACGTCGTATGCCGGCTTGTGATCGGAGATCGTCGTGCTGGACACCGTGAACTGCGAGCCACCGCGGAACTCGATACCGAGGTTCGGATCACGGATGAGGAACGCGGCGAAGGAAATCAGCACGGCCGCAATCGCGATCGAGAACCACCACTTGCGACGTCCAACGATGTTGTACGACCGCTTGCCGCTGTAGAGGCTATTGCCAAAGGAGTACATCGACATTAGTTCTCATCTCCTTCACGCTGAGCGCGACGCTCTTCGCGACGCTGACGGGCCCGGCGCTTTGCCAGGGACTCCCCAGTGCCTGCACCGCTTGTGCCGACACCGGCGTCCGTGAAGCGCGCGTCGGGCATTTCGTAGTCGTGGATGATGACACCGTCGTCAGTCGTCATCGCGCTCTTCTTAACAGAGGTACGAACGGTGCGCTCGGGAATCGAACGGCCGCGGTAACGCGGGGCGGCCTCAAGCTTGGCCGAATCCATACCGGAACCGCGCTTGCCCTTGCCAAAGAATGCGGTCTTGGCGATCAGCGTCATCAGCGGGTAGGTGAACATCATGACGACAATCAAGTCCAGCACCGTGGTAATACCGAGCGTGAAAGCAAATCCACGCACCGAACCAACCGTCAAGATAAACAGCACAGCCGAGGCGACAAGGTTGACGAAGTCGGAGATCACGATCGTGCGCTTGGCGCGGTTCCATCCATGCTGGACGGCGGCCGGAATCGACCGACCGTCACGAATCTCGTCGCGGATACGCTCAAAGTACACGATGAAGGAATCCGCCGTCACGCCAATGGAGATGATGATGCCGAGCACGCCCGCCATGGACAGGCGATAGCCCATCGTCCACGACAAGAGGCTGATGATCAGGTACGACAGGCCGGTGGACAGCAGGATCGAACCAACGGCAACCACGCCCAATGCGTGGTACTGCCAAATCATGTACGCGACGATCAGCAACAGGCCGACCAATCCCGCGATGAGACCGGACGTCAGCTGCTCAGATCCCAGGGTCGCCGAAATCTGTTCCTCGGACTGCACATTGAACTGTAGCGGCAAGGAACCGAACTTCAATTGGTTCGCCAGTGCTCCGGCCTCGTCGGCCTTAAAGTGACCGGTGATCTGTGCCTGGCCACCCGTGATCGGGTAGGACACGCGGGCGGAGGAAATGACGCGACCGTCAAGAACCGAGGCGAAGGAATTACGCGGAGCCTCAAGCTTGGACAGTCGAGTGGTCACATCACCGAAGAGCTTGGCGCCCTCGGAATCGAAGGACATGTTGACTGCCCATCCGCCAGTCGGCACACCCTGCTGGCTCACGGCCGGCGAGGACGAGGCGTTGTCAAGATTCGATCCGTCGAGCTCGGACGGGCCAAGAATGTACTTGGTAACCGTTGCAGGGTCACAGGAGACGACCGCACCCTTGGGGTTGTCCGTCTCTGCGGCGGGCCGGGAATCGGGAACGGCGCAGTCAAGCTTGTAGGCGTCGTAGAGGTTCTTTTCCGTGATCCACGCCGTGTCGGACGCGTCCGCCGGCGTCGACGTCGGCTCGGTCGCAAGCTGGCCGTCACCATTGATGTCGGCGAGCTTCGTGATCGCTTCGTCGAGAGCCTTCTCGTCCATGGTAGCCGGGTCAAGATCGCCGGCCTTGTCGCCGAGTGCGGAAACAACCTTGGCAGCCGTCATCGCCGACGGGTCAAGAATCGTCAGCACCGGGCGCATGCGAAGCACGGCAGACGTGCGGACGAGGTCGAGGGTTTCCTTCGACGGGTTTCCGGGAAGGGACACGATGATGTTCGATCCTCCCTGAGCCGTAATCTCGGCTTCGGCGACGCCGGTGGCGTCCACGCGCTGGCGGATGACGTTAATCGCCTCGCGAATGTCCTGGGCGGTCACCTCGGAACCGTCGGTGGTGACCGGGGAAAGGATGATCTGTGTGCCGCCCTCGAGGTCAAGTGCGAGCGACGGCGTAAAGCGCGACTTGTCGGTCGTCATCGTCCCGGCGATGAGCGAGCCGATGAGGGCAAGAATAAGAATAAAGAGGACTGTCAATCGGCGCCATGGCTTGGGCGTCGACTCCTCTGCGTGGTGTGCTGAAGACACGGCTGTTCCTTAGGGTCGCATACGCGACGTCAGTTACTTATCGGTTGGCTTTTCGTCGTCGAAGGGCGACGGATCAGTGACATGCTCACCAGCGTCAGAAGGCTCGGATTCGGCCTTGGCAACGAACTCTTCAACGTCGCCCGTATCCTCGTCGGTGTGTCCCAGCGGGATATCCATTTGGGCAACGATCGCCGTGCGCATCCACACGGTTTCGTCACCTGACGGCGACTCGAGCGTGACCGCGTCACCGTCGATGTCAACGATGCGTCCGAAGAAGCCTGCCTGCGTCACAACATTGTTCCCGACGACGAGGGCCTCCTCACGCTTGGCGGCTTGAGCCTTCTGGGCCTTCTTCGCGCCACGGCTCATCAGCCAAAATAGGCCGATCATCGCGACGGTTAGAATGATCAACTCAGGGGGCATGAGATCTCCAATCATGCGAAGCACCGGTTGCTTCGCCACAACCAAATAAGTCTACTCATTTTTCGATTGCTACCGCATATTTCACCCCGTGGATCGAGTCACGAAAGTCACGAAAATAGCGTCTCTTCCGGCGCCGCAAGCCCGAGGTGCCGGAAGGCAAGTTCGGTGGCCTGCCGCCCGCGCGGTGTGCGGATCATGAACCCCTGCCGGACCAGGTACGGTTCGGCTACCGTCTCCACCGTTTCAGGCTCTTCACCCACAGAAACCGCTAGCGTGGACAGGCCGACGGGCTGGCCCCTAAATCGGATACACAGCACGTCAAGGACCGCCCGATCCAGGCGGTCGAGGCCCTTCTTATCGACCTCGAACACTTCGAGTGCCGATTGCGCGGCGTGCAGGTCAAGAACACCCGTTCCGCGCACCTGCGCCCAGTCTTGCACGCGGCGAAGGAGTCGGTTAGCGATACGCGGGGTGCCTCGTGACCGGGAGGCAATCTCGTGGGCCGCGTCCTGGGTGAGCTCGACGGCGAGCTTGCGTGCGTTGCGTTCGACGATCGAGGCAAGCTCACCAACGGTGTAGTAATCGAGATGCGCGGTGAACCCGAAACGATCTCGGAGCGGGGCAGGCAGGAGGCCCGCCCGCGTCGTCGCCCCAACAACCGTGAACGGCGGCAACGGCAACGGGATCGAAGTCGCCCCCGGCCCCTTGCCCACCATCACATCCACACGGAAGTCTTCCATCGCGAGGTAGAGCATTTCTTCCGCGGTCCGCGCCAGACGATGGATTTCGTCGATAAATAGGACATCGCCCTCCTGCAACGAGGACAAGACTGCGGCGAGGTCCCCGGCATGTTGGATCGCCGGACCCGAGGTGAGCCGCAACGAGCCGTTGACCTCCGCCGCGATAATCATCGCCAGCGTCGTTTTGCCCAGGCCGGGCGGCCCTGCCAGGAGCACGTGATCGGCTGGCTTTTCGCGTTGCACCGCCGCCGCCAGGACGAGGGAAAGCTGGTTTCTCACCACCTCTTGGCCAACGAACTCGTCGAGAACCTTCGGCCGCAGAGCGGCCTCTTGTGCACGTTCGACGTCGTTCGCATCCGGATCCGTGTATTCGCCCATGATCACCTCCGATTACCCAGGACTTGCAGCGAAGACCGCAGCAACTGCGTCACAGTGCCTTCCGGCAGGAGCTTACGTGCCTCGGCGAGGGCGCCCGCCGCGTCGCGTTCCTTCCAGCCCATGCCCACGAGAGCCTCAATGACGTCTGCCTCGGACGTGTCCGCCGCGGTGACTTGCGCGCCCGCCGCGGGGCCAAGCTTGCCGCTAAGCTCAAGCACCATTCGCTGCGCCGACTTCTTACCCACGCCGGGTACTCGCACGAGCGCCGCCTCATCCTTGGAAGAGATGGCGCGCCGCAGATCATCGGGAGGCAACGTAGCAAGGATCGTCAGCGCTGATCGCGGCCCGATTCCTGAGACGGAACGGAGGAGCTCGAAGGTCGCACGCGAATCGTCGTCGTGGAAGCCAAACAGCGCGCTCTCCCCCTCGCGCGAGGTAACCATCGCGATATAGACGAAGGCCTCCTCACCCGGGCGCAATCCTGCCAAGGTATCGGGAGCGGCGGAAAAAAGATACCCCACGCCCCCGGCTTCGATCACTGCTTCCGTAGCCGAAACGCGCACAACCGGACCGCGCAACGATGCGATCATGAGACCTCCCATTCGAACATATGTTTGATTGTAGCCTCTCGCCCGTGAGCGTGTCGAAGGCACGCGCTCCCACCGGCTCGCCGCTAGCCCTTGGGTTCCACTGCTCCGTGACGGCGCGAAAACCGCTCGGCCTTCGCCCACAGTTTCTGGGCCGGCGTGAGGTCGTTGCCCTCCGCACGTGGGAGCATGCCCGCTCCGCCATGCTGGGATCGATCAACAGACTCCATGTGCTCAGCTCCCCCACGCCACGCGTGGCAGATGGCGATGGCGAGAGCGTCGGCCGCATCTTTCGGGCGCGGTGGAGCGTCGAGATTGAGGACACGCTGAACCATCAGCTGCACCTGCGCCTTCTCCGCCCGCCCGTTTCCGGTCACGGCCGCCTTGACCTCCGACGGCGTGTGCATGCCCAGCGGCAAGCTCGCCTTCGCCGCCGCCAGCATCACGATGCCCGCAACCTGGGCCGTGCCAGTAACCGACCGCACGTTCTCCTGCGCGAACACCCGCTCGACGGCAACCACGTCCGGCCGGTAGAGCAAAATCGCCTCTTCGATCGCGTTCGAGATAAGAAGAAGACGCTGATGGGGAGCCATCTCGGGTTTTGTGCGGGCGACGTCGACGCTGACCATCGACACTCGTCGGCCGCCAAGCGCGTCAATGACCCCGATACCACAGCGCGTCATACCGGGGTCAACGCCCAAGACCCGCATTTAGTTGCCCTCAGCCTCCAGCTGGGCGGCAACCTCGGCGGAGATATCCACGTTCGAATACACCGCCTGGATGTCATCGACGTCATCGATCGCGTCGATCAGCTTCATGACCTTACGTGCGGTGTCCACGTCAACGGCGACCTTCATCGAGGGGACGAACTGCACTTCGGCTGAGTTGTAGTCAACCCCGGCCGCCTGGAGGGCCTTACGCACCTCGACGACGTCGTTGGGCTCGGAGAGAATCTCGAAGATGTCGCCCTCGTTGGAAATCTCCTCGGCACCCGCGTCAAGGACGGCCATGAGAAGCTCATCTTCATCGTTGCCCTCGGTCGGAACCTCAACGACGCCCTTGCGGGAGAACATGTAGGCAACCGAGCCAGGATCGGCCAACGTGCCGCCGTTGCGGGTCAATGCCACGCGCACGTCGGACGCCGCGCGGTTGCGGTTGTCCGTCAGACACTCGAGAAGGAGCGCGACGCCGCCCGGGCCGTAGCCTTCGTAGGTGATCGATTCGTAGTTGACCGACTCCCCGCCTTCGCCGGAGCCGCGCTTGACCGCGCGCGTGATGTTATCGGAGGGAACGGAATTCTTCTTTGCCTTCTGGATGGCGTCGAAAAGGGTTGGATTTCCGTCAGGATCGCCGCCGCCGGTACGTGCTGCCACCTCGATGTTCTTGATGAGGCGTGCGAAGAGCTTGCCACGCTTGGCATCGATAGCAGCCTTCTTATGCTTGGTGGTTGCCCACTTAGAATGTCCTGACACGTATCTTCCTTTCCGTTAAGTACAGCGGGTATTCTACCCTGCCGGACGTACTATTCCTCAATAGCGCGAATAAGTTCGCCATTCCAGCCGTGGCGCCAGCCACGAGCCATGTCGACGAGCCCCACCGGGAAGACCAACTCCCCGTCATTTTCGACGGCGGCGAGTTCGTCCAGATCCCACCAGCGCATGTCGTCAAGCACTTCCTTTTCAAGCTCCGTTAGCTGTGCTCCTGCACGCGCGTCAATCAATGCCTCTTCGTCCTCATTGACGTGGAGGATGAAAAACAACTCATCCTGCTTGCGTGTTTGACGATAGAAGTAGAACGTCGAACGACGATCGAGCACGGGCCCGACCATACGGCTCGGGTCCACCTGGAGTCCCGTCTCCTCCGCCAGCTCGCGCGCGGCACCCTGCGCCGGGCTCTCCCCTGCTTCCAGGCCCCCGCCTGGCGTGAACCACCAACGATAGTCGGGCTTGTCGGCGTCGTGACCGAGGATGAGCAGAAGCTGTCCGCGAGAGTTGAATACCGCGCACCGGCCCGCCGCGCGATGTGGGTAGCCGTCGGCGTCGAGGGGCCATTCGTGTTCTGGAAATACGCTCATGTGTGGGCAATTCCTTTGCGGACGTGTTCGATGTAGCTCAGGCGCTGGTTTGCCGCCGCATAGTAATCGGGCGTTCCTACCTGCCCGATCCGCTCGTAGCGGGCCCGGTCGTGAGCAAGGTAGATGAGTTCCATCTGGAGGCTGTTCATGGCGCGTCGCCCGGACCCGGCAGGCGCACCGTGGCTACGCGTGACCCGTTCGGCCCAGTTCATGGCGTTTTGGCGCTCGCGCATCGACAACACCATGTTCGCTTCGGCCGCTGAGATCCATCCGGTATTGACATACGGCGTCAGGCCGGCGATAACGGTTTGCCGTTCGTCGCGCCGCGCATAGATAACCATGGCGATGACGAGGATAGCCACGGGCACGTTGCTCACGAACTGGTAGGTGCGGTAACTCATCCAATAGATGCCATCGTTATTGATGAAATGGAAGAAGGCCGCCCCCACCCAGGCGGGTATCATCCACGCGAACACGGCAGCGCGCCGGGTGTAGATCGCGAATCCGAGAAAAAAGCCGAAGAGGGCCGTATAGGCGTCGTGGCTAAATGGCCCGTCAAGGAAGCGAAGGTGGAAAACCTCGCCGATCGTGTCGGCGTAGCGGGCAAAGTACAACACGTTTTCCGTAAACGCGAAGCCCGCGCCAATCAGCGCTCCGTACACGATGCCGTCAACGGGCCCGTTGAAGTGCCGGCGGAAGAGGAAGAAAATGGCCACGATCCCCAGCCCCTTGAGGAATTCCTCGATCAGGGGCGCGCCTACCGACGCCGTCATGCGGGCAATCTCATTCTGGCTCGCCGACATTCCTAAAACAGAGGGGGCCACCTCCGCCTCGAACCAATTGTTGGCCGCGAGAGCGAGTGCGACCGCCACGCCCGCGCCCCAGACGAAGGCAACGATGTAGAGTTGCAGCGGCTCGGGCTCGAAGCGATCTACCCACACCACGAACAAAATCGTCAGCCCGAGTGGAATGGTTGCCAAGAAAAGTGCTGAGAAGAATCCGTGCGAGCCCGCCTGAAGTAGACGCGGTAGCACATGGAGGAAGGCCATCACGCCCACGACCGTGATCGCAGTGGCGAAGAAGTAATAGCCCGATCCGTAACGTGGCGCCTGTCGCCAGCGCGCGGGAAGCTGCTCAGTCACGATCCCTCCGGTCATCGAGATTGACCGTCTTGGGTTCGGGGGCGTTTCCGGCCAAGTGCAACAAGCGGACCAGGCGGTTCTTGCGTACGCGGCGCGCCTGCGAGACGTGATTATTGTGGAAGCGCCGGGTCATTTGCACGTAAACTCGTGCCCTTTCGAGGGCGGCGAGCTCGGGGCTTTGCACGTCGGGCGCAAGCTGGTCAACCGAGTGACGCATAGCCCGGCTCAGTTCGGATTCGATCGTCAGGCGATCTGGCGATTCCTCCGCCCTGGCGGGAAGCGCGCGCCCGTCGTCGTCTTCCACGCTGATAGCATCAAGCCCGTCCGCGACGATGGGAAACACCGAGACTTCGACCGCCTCGGTGGCCATGTCTGCGAGGAGGATTGAACTTGCCACATCGAGGTCACCCGAGCGCGCTACGCGCAGCGCCGCCTGATGGCGATCCGTCAGCGCCCTTTCGAGGGCAAGGCGCGACTTCATGACGTTCTTGTGAATGCGATCGAGTGAGCGCGCCATGAGCGTGGCCGCCATGCCTATAACAACAACGATGACGCCGAGCACGATGAGGAGAACTTGCCACCAGGTCACTGGTCAACCTCGATTCTTGCGGTGCGGATGGCCGTTTCGTAGACGGACAGGATGTGCGAGGCGACCGTTCCCCAGTCAAAACGCCATGCGGCCTCGGCCGCCAGCCCCGCCACACGCGCCCGCATGTGGGGATCGTCCAAAGCCGCGTTGGTGACACGGGCCAGATCTTCAGGATCCTCGTTTCGAAAGTGGGCACCAAACTCGCCGTCGGCAAGGACGGCTCGGAACGCCGGGATATCTGAGGCAATGACGAAGGCGCCAGCACTCATCGCCTCCACAAGAATAATCCCAAAGGACTCCCCGCCCGTGTTTGGTGCGAGGTAGGCATCGGTGCTGCCAAGCAGCAGGGCCTTATCCTCATCCGAGACCGGGCCAAGGAAAGTCACGGCATCGGCGTTGTCGCCAAACATCTTCCGGGCCTCATCCTCGTCCCCCTTACCTGCAACGAGGAGGCGAACGCCGGGGTGTGCGCGGCGAATAGAGCCGAAGGCCTTCGCCACCACCTGCAGCCCCTTGCGCGGCTCATCGAGACGGCCCAGGAAGGCCAAGGTCGGGGCCTGCGGGGTGCCCATAAAACGCGCATCGGGCGCCGAAATCTGCAAATCACGAACGAACACCCCGTTGGGAATAATCCACGCGTCCCCACCCAAATGTTGAACGGCCGTACGCCGGGCCTCCTCCGAGACAGCGATCCGAGCCTGAATCTTGTCCAGGATCGGGACGATAAACGGCGCCGCCAGGCTCAGCATTCTCGAGTGATCCATCGCCGTGTGGAACGTGGAGACCACCGGGCAATCGGCGCTCATCAGCGCTAGCATCGATACCGAGGGCGTAAATGGTTCGTGAACGTGAAGCACATCGAAGTTTCCGGCCTTCAACCACTTGCGCACGTCACGATTGACGCGGGGCCCAAAGCTCAACCGGGCCACCGATCCGTTGTATCGCACCGGGACGGCCGCGCCTACCGGGCACACGAAATCCTCGGCAGGCTCCTTCTCAGCGGGAGCGATCACCGAGACCTCGTGGCCGCGCGCAATGAGCTCCTTCGCGAGGTCTCTAATGTGGTACTGCACGCCACCGTGGACGTCCCATGAGTAACCGCAGGCGATGCCAATCTTCATGCAGTTTCCTTACCTGGCACGGGCGCGGGCGAGCCGCTCGGGGTCAAGATCTTCAACGAACACCTTTTGAAGCATATGCCAATCCGTGACGTGGCGGGCGAGCACAGACGAGACCTGGTCAAGCCACTCCTGGTTCATGCGCACAAGATCGGCATGCCGATCTTCCTCGCTCGCCTCCTGCCCGACAGCGGGCCACACCGGCTCGCCGAAGATGCATCGGATTCCGTAGCGGGTGCCGGCTTGGCGAACACGGGCGACGTCGTCGCTAAAATCCTCCGTCACGATCGTCACCGGCCACATCGGCTCGCCGGTGCGTTGGGCCAACAGGGCCGCCCCAACCGCTACGCGGACGGGCCTTCCGGCAAGCAACACTTCGACCCCCGACGCCGACAGGTCGCGGTCGCACAGGAGCGGGACGAAGGCTCCTCCCTCACGCATCGACTGCGCAAGATCAGTGATGGCTCCGCCGGTACCGGTCTGATAAATAGTCAACCCGATTGAGCGCCGAAAATCCAGGAAGAGATCGGCAAGCTCGGGCGGGTTGAGCTTTTCCGCAATCGAATGAACGGGCGCGAGGTGGCGGGTTGCCCACGCGCCCGCCAGGTCCCAATTGCCGATGTGGAGCAGCGCCCCCGACGTCGACCGCCCGCTCTGCAGGTGCCGGCGGATGCCATCGATGTTCTCATAGGAGACACGCGCATCGATCTGGGCGTGGCTGAGCGAGTTGAGGCGGAAAGACTCGTAGTAGTAGTCCATGTAGGAGCGCATGGCGCGCGCCGAACGACGCCGGGCGGCCAACTTCCCCTCCACGGGCACGATGCGTTCTAGGTTGGCTCGCAGCTGGCGCACGCCCGCCAAAGAGCTCAGCCCCGCGAGCGTGCCCACCGCCCGGAAAATAGCGCGGCCAACGGGCTCAGGCAGGACTTTGACCAGCCACATGGCCCGCCGGAAGACGTGGACAATCACGCGTCGCCGGCCTTCTTCATCTGCGTGTAGACGTACACAACGCGCTGACCAACCGTGAACAGTGCGGCAACCGCCAGCAGCCACAGGCCAACGGCCATGACGGCGTGCGGTGCGCCGAACCCGACGGCGAGGACGAGGATGAGGGCGAAGATCAGCCGATCGGCGCGCTCGGCTAGGCCGACCGACGCCGAATAGCCCACGCCTTCCGCACGCGCGCGGGCGTAGGGCACTATTGCGCCGACGACGGCGGCTGCGATCGCGCCCGTGACGGTGGCGAGCTTGACGGCGTCGTCCGCCTGGAGGTAACCCCACATGGCGAGTGCGGCGAAGATGGCGCCGTCGCTCACCCGGTCCATCGTCGAATCGAGGAAGGCCCCGAACTTGGTGGTCTTGCCCGTCAAACGAGCCATCTGGCCGTCCAAGTTGTCGAAGATCACCAGGATCGTCACGATGAGCGCGCCGAGGAGGAGGTAGCCGGCCGGGAAGAGAGCAAGGGCCGCAACGGACGACAGCACGCCACCGGTGATTGTCACGGCGTTGGGGGAAATCCCCATCTTGACGAAGGCCTTAGCCACCGGGCCAAAGATGACGGTTGCGAGCGGCCGTCCGCTGCGAGAAAGCATGAGGCTACTCCCTACTGGTTCTCGTGGGTCTCGATTGCGCGCACGATACGCTCAATCGCCTCGTCCACGGCGATGCCGTTATCCTGTGAGCCGTCACGCATGCGGAAGGAGACGGCCCCGGCCTCGGCGTCCTCGCCACCGGCGATGAGGGTGAAGGGCACCTTGTCCTTCGAGGCGTTACGAATCTTCTTGCCGAAGCGGTCATCGGAGGTGTCAACCTCCACACGCACACCACGGCGACGAAGCTTGTCAGCGACCTCGAACAGGTAGTCGTTGAACGCCTCGGCAACCGGAACGCATCGAACCTGAACGGGCGCGAGCCACGCCGGGAACGCGCCCGCGTAATGCTCGGTCAACACACCGAAGAAGCGTTCAATCGAGCCGAACAGTGCCCGGTGGATCATGACCGGACGCTGACGTGTGCCGTCCGGGGCGGTGTATTCGAGTTCGAAGCGCTCGGGCAGGTTGAAGTCCAGCTGGATGGTGGACATCTGCCAGGTGCGCCCCAGCGCGTCCTTGGCCTGAACGGAGATCTTCGGGCCGTAAAAGGCCGCACCCTCGGGATCGGGGATCAGATCGAGCCCAGAAGCGGTGGCCACTTCCTCCAGAACGCGGGTCGACTCCTCCCACACGTCGTCGCTGCCCACATACTTCTTCGGATCCTTCGTCGACAGCTCGAGGTAGAAGTCGTCGAGGCCGTAGTCCTTCAGCAGGGACAGCACGAAGTCAAGAAGCGTGGTCAGCTCTTCCTTCATCTGCTCACGCGTGCAGTAGATGTGGGCGTCGTCCTGGGTGAAGCCACGCGCGCGGGTCAGGCCGTGAATGACGCCGGAGGCCTCGTTGCGGTAGACCGTTCCAAACTCGAACAGGCGCAGCGGTAGCTCGCGGTAGGAGCGGCCGCGAGAGCGGAAGACGAGGTTGTGCATCGGGCAGTTCATCGGCTTGAGGTAGTAGTCCTGGCCCTCCTTGACGACGTTGCCCGCCTCGTCGACGACCTCGTCCATGTGCATGGGCGGATACATGCCGTCGCGATAGAAGTCCAGGTGGCCCGAAATCTCGAAGAGGTTGCCCTTCGTAATGTGCGGAGTATTGACGAAGGAGTAGCCGGCCTCGACGTGGCGCTTGCGCGAGTACTCCTCCATCACCATGCGGATGATTCCGCCCTTGGGATGGAAGACGGCCAGCCCCGAACCAATCTCGTCGGGGAAAGAGAAGAGGTCGAGCTCGTTGCCGAGCTTGCGGTGATCGCGCTTTTGGGCCTCCTCGATGCGCGTCTTGTAGGCGTTGAGCTCGTCCTTGCTCGGCCACGCGGTGCCATAGATTCGCTGGAGCGAATCGTTGGCCTGGTCCCCGCGCCAGTAGGCGGCCGAGGAACGGGTGAGCGAGAATCCGTTTCCGATGAGCTTGGTGTTCGGCAGGTGCGGCCCGCGGCACAGATCCGTCCACACCGTCTCCCCCTGGCGGTTGACGTTGTCGTACATCGTCAGCTCGCCGCCGCCAACCTCAATCGAGGCGCCCTCTGCGGCTTGGTTGTTATCGGCGTCCGATCCGCCCTTGAGCGAAATGAGTTCAATCTTGTAGGGCTGGTCGGACAGCTCACGCGCGGCGTCGTCGTCGCTGATGGGACGGCGGACGAAACGCTGGCCCTCCTTGACGATACGCATCATGTCCTTCTCGAGCTCCTTGAGCAACTCGGGTGTCACCGCGGGAATATTGCCAAAGTCGTAGTAGAAGCCGTCGGTGATGAAGGGCCCGATGCCGAGGTTGACGTCGGGGAACTTCTTCTGCACGGCCTGCGCCAGCACGTGGGTGGCGGAGTGACGGAGGATGTTCAGGCCATCGGGCTCGTTGATGGACACTGCCTCAACCGTGGCGCCCTCGGGAAGCGTGGCCAGATCCGTGGCCAGGTCCTTCAGTTCGCCGTCGACCCGGAGGGCGACGATATCGCGGTTGGACTTAAAGTGGTCAATTCCATTGATCGACTCGCCGATCTGCAGCGAGACCCCATCAATCATCAGGTTGGGCACGGTGGCTCCTCTCAAATCCTGTACGCACATACAAGGTACGCACCCTGCCATCATACCCGTCGACGCCAACTGCCCTTTCGCTCCTCCATGTGAAGCGCTACATAGCGTTAGTATCTTCCCATGAGTTTAAGCGTCTTCGACCTCTTCAAGATCGGTATCGGCCCCTCTTCTTCCCACACTGTCGGCCCAATGAGCGCCGCACGTATGTTTGCCACCCTCCTGCCCTGCGACACGACGGCGGTCCGCGTCGTCCTCTACGGCTCCCTCGGTGCGACGGGTGTTGGCCACGGCACCGACAAGGCAGTCATCTTGGGGTTGATGGGCGAGGATCCCGCCCAGGTCGATCCCGATCGGGTCGACGACGCCGTCCGGGCGGTTCGCGCCGACCATCACCTCAGGCTGGCAACCGGCGAGGGGCCCGACGTGATCGATTTCGACCCGACGTATGACATCGACCTTCGCGGGCGTGAGGAACTACCCGGGCATCCCAACGGGATGACGCTTCGAGCGTGGCGAGGCGAGGCGAAAATCCTCGAGCGTACCTACTATTCCATCGGGGGCGGCTTCGTGGTGTGCGAAGAAGACGCCGACATGGAGCTCGCGCCCACCGCGGATTTACCCTACCCATTCCGTACCGCCGACGACCTTCTGACCACCTGCGAGCGCACCGGCATGTCCATCGCGCAGGTCGCCCTCGCTAACGAACGCGCACTTCACACGGATGAGGAGATCACGGCAGGGCTACAAGCAATTTGGGATGTCATGCAGACCTGCGTCGCCCGTGGCTACACCCGCGAAGGCGTCTTACCTGGCGGCCTGCAAGTATTACGGCGTGCGCCCAGTCTCCACGCAAAGTTATCTGTCGAATCCGATCCCACCGACCCTTTACGCGCAATGGACTGGATCACGTTATATGCCCTCGCTGTCAACGAGGAGAACGCAGGCGGCGGCCGCGTGGTCACTGCACCCACGAACGGCGCGGCAGGCATCATTCCAGCCGTCATGCATTACTGCCGGGACTTCATTGACGGGTTCGACGACGACGCAGTCGCCACCTTCCTCCTCACTGCCGGCGCAATCGGAATGATTTTTAAGACCACGGCCTCTATTTCAGGCGCTGAGGTTGGTTGCCAGGGTGAGGTCGGTTCTGCATGTTCGATGGCGGCTGCGGGCCTTGCGGCGGTACTCGGGGGCAGCCCCCGCCAGGTGGAAAACGCGGCGGAAATCGCGATGGAACACAATCTTGGGCTGACCTGCGACCCGGTTGGTGGTCTTGTACAGATCCCCTGCATCGAGCGCAACGCCATCGCCGCCATTAAGGCTGTTGCTGCTGCTCGCACGGCTCTTCGCGGCAACGGCAGCCACATGGTCTCGCTCGACTCGGTGATCGCCACTATGCGTGAGACCGGCCAGGATATGCAGTCGAAGTATAAGGAGACCGCGCTGGGCGGCCTCGCCGTCCATGTCGGCGTCGGCGTCAACGTGATCGAGTGTTAAGAGAGCGCCGGATGTTGCGCTAGATCCCGCGCGCGGCCGCCCAACGCGAGAGCTCCTTGCGGTTGGAGAGCTGGAGTTTCCTCAAGCAGGCAGAAACGTGGCTTTCCACGGTCTTGATCGAGATGAACAGTTCGGCGGCCGTCTCCTTGTAGGTGTATCCGCGTGCGATCAGCCGCATCACCTCCTGCTCGCGAGCAGAGAGGCGGTCGAGTTCCTCGTCCTCGTCCGCCACGGCGCTGGCGCTGGTTCCGAACGCGTCGAGGACGAAGCCTGCGAGTTTGGGCGAGAACGCGGCGTCCCCGGCGAGCACCCGCTGAAGGGACTCCACAAGATCGGAGCTGTTGATCGACTTTGTGACGTATCCGCGTGCCCCGGCGCGGACCACCGACACCACGTCCTCGGCCGCGTCCGAGACGGACAGCGCCAGGAAGCGCGGCCTCGTGACCGTGGTCATGACGCGCCGAATGACCTCCGCACCTCCCCCACCGGCACCGCCCGGAAGGTGGACATCGAGGAGCACGACGTCGCAGGGCACTGTTGCGATGGCCTCGACCGCCTCATCAACGCTCGCTGCCTCCCCTACCACTTCGATACCATCGTGAGCATCGATTTGGGCAATGATCCCGGCCCGGACAAGGGCATGATCGTCCACCACGATGACCTTCATCTATGCCTCCTCAGATACATCGGCGCTACAGTCTACTTGTGCAGCTCGCACGTGAACCTCGGTTCCTCCCGAGGGAAGCGGGGACCTGACTGTGGCCTGACCACCCGCACGTTCCATTCGACCATAAATTGACTGACGGATGCCCTGGCGATCCTCGCCAATCGCGCCAACGTCGAAGCCCTCTCCACGGTCACGGATCCACACCTCGGCGCCCGGCCCGAGCTCAGCATAAACCGAGATCGGGCTACCGCCATGCTTGCAGGCGTTCGTCATGGCCTCACCCGCGGCGTCGATCAGCGCCTGGGTAGTCCCGTCAATCTCGGTATCGCCCGTGATCACGACGTCGATCTGCGCGCCGTACGTTACCTCAAGGTCGCGGGCCCTGCTCGTCAAAGCCACCGCCACCGACGTCGCCTCATCCGCCCGATCAGAATAAAGATAGTCACGCAATTCCTGCTCCTGGCGACGCGCCAGAAGGCGGACGGCGTCGGCGTCGTCGGCACGGGAGCGAATCAGCGCAAGAGTCTGCAACACGGAATCGTGCAGGTGCGCGGCGATATCCGCCCTCGTCTCCTCCCGAATCAGCTGGGCCTGTTGCTCCTGAGCAAAAAGGCGAGCGCGCAGGCGGGAAGGATAGATGACGAACGCCGCAGACAGGAGCGAGGCAAAACCCGTGAGCATCACAGTTGCCGTCGCACTTCGCAAGCCCATGTTGGATACGGCGATCACGCTGCCCATGGTAGCGATGGCGAGGCCCGCACCGAGAGCGACGTTCGACCACCGCCCCTCGTGGAAGGACCAGGCCAGCGCTGCGCCCACCAACACGAGCGTCATCGGGAAGATCCACACCATCAGCGCCTCGGCGACTCCCGACATCAGCATGAGCACAATTACGCCCAATCCGGCCAGCAAGACCGAAACAGTCGCTCGCGAGGAATCCGCACGTCCGCTGCTCAACGGCCTGACCAGGCGGGCACGAGTCGGATCCTGCCCCTCCCGCGGCAGTATCATCGCAAGGATCAGGTAGACCAGCGGGACAAAGAACGTCCATATCAACAGTACGCACCCCCACCTCCACGCTTTCACGCTTCCACCAAGATGCTGCGCCATCCCGCGACACACACCGGCCAGCACCGACGGTCGACGCCGGACAAGCTCAGGACGTTCGACTGCCCAAGGGGCTCGGAGATCTGCATACGTATTCATGCTTGAATCGTCTCACCTCGCAGGACCATTCCCAACCCTCCGGGCAAGAAATCAGGGATTTTTCGGCAAAATCAGGGTTCTTTCAGGGGTGTCCCGGGTCGCGTCGCGCCAAGCGATGTCAAAGACTTAAGACATGAAGATATACGACTCACTTCGTTCCCAACCGCTTCGGCGTACACCGGACAACATTGTTGCAGGCGTGTGTGCTGGACTTGCCCACCGATGGGGCATCTCCCCCGTGCTCGTGCGCGTGGGCGCCCTCGTCCTCATTCCTATCGGCGGAATCGGGCTCCTCCTTTACGGACTCGGCTGGCTACTCATTCCTTCCTACGACGATGCCGACATCCTCCTCGAAGGCGCCCTTCACGATCCCGACGCCAGCGTGGCGGCAGCCAGCGTCCTGACAATTGCCGGAATAGCAGTATTCCTGCCTTTCATCACGGCCAGTGCTGGAATCACTTTCCGGCGCGCACCGTTTTTCGGTCTCGTCATCCTTGTCGCGGTGGCTTACGTCTTGGGGCGCTTCAGATCGCCACGTTCTAGTGATGCGCGACGTTTTGACGATGCGCAAGGTACTCACGATGCGTCGGATTTCGATTCTGCCCGCGGGTCCCTGCCAGACGGCGTCACACCTACACAGCCGGTCGGTGTGACAGAAAGCCTCGGTGTGGCACACCCCATCGATGCAACTCAACCGATTGGGACTACGCAACCACTCGGCGTGACGGAATCGATCGGTGTGACAGAACCGATCGACGTGGCGGGCGCGGACGGCGTCGGCGGCGCGCGCCAAGCAAGGAAGACCAAACCTCGCCGCGTACGCACCCCGGCAGCAAGCGGACGATTCATACGCATGTTCCTCGCGCTCGCGATCGTCGCAGGCGCGATCTCACTCCTCGCGACGCGTGGCAGCCTCGCGTCTATTTTGATGGCTCTCGCCGTACCGCTGGGCGTCGTCGCCCTCGGTGTCATGATCGCCGGGGCGCGCGGGCTACGCGGAAGTTGGCTCACCGCCACAACCTGGTTACTTGCCATACCAACGACCATCGCGCTCATCGTCGCACTTTTTATTCCTAACCACATCCTGCTGGCGCCCAACACGACGCTCTTGACCACGTCGACGTCGGCAAAGGCGCCAACTCTGCTGTACACAGCTCCGGGTAACGTCATTCGGTCGATCGACAACATCAGCCCGGCAGGCCGTCACGTGAAGACGTTCATAGTCGCGAGCCAGTCCTACCTCGTCAATGAGGAGGTTCCCGTCATCTTCGAATTCACCAGGCATCCCGATGCCTACGGTGATAGCCACGTCAGGCTTTCAGGCACGAGCACGTGGGAGGCCAGCCTCGACGGCCAAAAAGTCACGTCCTGGTATCCAGGCCAGCGCTCGAGCCAAGACGAACAACGATACGAGGCCACGGTCTCACTCGACCCAGGTCAGAGCCTCACATTCGCTAGCCCTGCCGCTATCGCTAACGCTTCGGCAGCGCGCCACATCAAGATCATGTTCAGCTACGGCTCTCTCGATGTAGACGGCGTCTCCCCCAGCTTCTTCGACCCGCCGGTGGCAGAAGAATACTCCGAGAAGCCCGGAGCCGATCCCGACGCTGCGCCCGAATCGACCGGCGCTGAACCCGGCACTGGCGTTGAATCCCAATCTGCTTCAGCAACCACGGAAGAAGGAAAATAATGAGAGCCACTACCTCCACATTCGGCGTCCTCGCCCTCGTCCTTGCGGCCACCGGAATTGCTCGGGCGAGCGGAATCCACATTGATGTGCGCATCTTCGTCGTCATCGCGCTCCTAGCCACATCGGCCATCCTTGCACTTAGTGCACTCGTGCCGCGCAGGGAAAAAGCCGAAGATCCCGTGGCCCATCGCGGCGAAACTCCCGTCGAGGGTGGCGTGATGTCCGGCGACTTCGGCGAGTCGGCAATGATCCAAGGACAAAAGTTACCCGAGCGCCTGTGACGAACCCTGGCTCGAGGGCCTATTGTTCTAGGCGCTCGAAACCCTATTAAGCTGATTCGCGCTGTATTAACCTACTGCTTGTTAATACAGCGCGAATCAGCTTAGTGCGGTCTGGGGAAAGCTCCCTCAAGGCGAAGGTCTCCTGCCGCCTTACCTCGAGATGCTGAAAGCCCCGGATTTTCATCCGGGGCTTTTGGTGGGCGATACTGGATTCGAACCAGTGACCTCTTCCGTGTCGAGGAAGCGCGCTAACCAACTGCGCCAATCGCCCTTGCGATATGAGAGGTGGGTACGGGATTCGAACCCGTGTATACGGCTTTGCAGGCCGCTGCCTCGCCTCTCGGCCAACCCACCAGGTGGTTGAAGTAGTAGCAAACTACTTGGCCTTCGAGCGGATGACGGGACTCGGACCCGCGACCCTCACCTTGGCAAGGTGATGCTCTACCAACTGAGCTACATCCGCATTTTCAACTTTTCGTTCCTCGAAACGTTTTCGTTTCGTTTTCCGTCTCGTTGACTGCCTGATAAATATAGCCAGATTTTCGGAACGATGTCTAATCGAGTCAACGTGACGTGCGCTACGCCGATTCTGTTTGCAACCTGAAGCGCGGATCAGCTACTCTCAGTGAGCAACCAGAACTACTTATGTAGATCTGAACGGGCGATTAGCGCAGCGGTAGCGCACTTCCTTCACACGGAAGGGGTCACTGGTTCGATCCCAGTATCGCCCACAATCAAGCGTCACTTCGGTGGCGCTTTTCTTTTTGTCGGCACAGGCGCCCCTCGCAACCCCCGCTCCGCGAGCCGCACGCCCTCCTGGCCCGGCCCGAGGAACCTCCGCGTCCTTGGATGTAGGTTTTTGGACCGATCTTCGCTATCCACAACGATCGGTCCAAAAACCTACATTGAACGACGCAAAGGCGAGCTCACGGCTCCGTCTCGCCGGCACCACGATGAAAGCTGCCCGCGAGAACGCCAGTTGGCCAGCCCGGCAGCACGCCAGCAGGCCAACCCGCGAGCACGCCAACCCGCCAGCCTGCCATCCCAACGCGGGCAAACCCGCAGCTAAGACGACCGACTTTCCCGCCCACAGCGATATAACAGCGTAAGTTGCGCCAAAATATCGGTGGGCCGTGAGAGCCTATAGTCATGGAAATTTGGCCAGGAAAACCCTACCCACTCGGCGCCACTTTTGATGGCACCGGAACGAACTTCGCGATCTTCTCTTCCGTTGCGGACAAGATTGATCTCTGTCTGATCGATGAAGATGGCGGCGAGCAGCGCGTCGAGCTCCGAGAGGTGGACGCCTACGTATGGCACTGCTACCTCCCCGGCATTCGCCCCGGTCAACGCTATGGATATCGCGTCCACGGTCCGTACGAGCCCGAAAACGGTCACCGATGCGATCCCTCAAAGATTCTTCTTGACCCCTACGCCAAGGCCATTGAGGGTCAAGTCGAGAACCATCAAGCTAACTTCTCTTACAACTTCTTCGATCACAATCAGCGCGCCGAAGAGGATTCGCTCGGCCACACTATGCTTTCTGTGGTCGTCAATCCCTTCTTTGATTGGGGCCACGATCGCCCGCCGAAGCACGAGTACCATAACTCCATCATTTATGAAGCCCACCTGAAGGGCATGACAGCCACGCACCCGGACATCCCGGAGGCGATGCGCGGGACGTACATGGGCATGGCTCACCCTGCGATGGTCAATTACCTCAAGGAATTGGGTATTACGGCCGTGGAGCTCATGCCTATCCACCAGTTTGTCAACGATCCCTCTCTTCAAGATAAGGGCTTGTCGAATTACTGGGGATACAACACGATCGGCTTCTTCGCTCCTCAGAATACGTACTCGTCTTCTGGCGAGGTTGGCTCCCAGGTCGAGGAGTTTAAGGCAATGGTGAAGGCGTATCACGACGCCGATATCGAGGTCATCCTCGACGTCGTCTATAACCACACGGCCGAGGGCAATCACATGGGCCCAACGTTGTCTTTCCGCGGGATCGACAACCGCGCCTACTACCGCCTTGTTGACGGCGACCTCGCCCATTACTTCGATACCACGGGCACGGGCAATTCTTTGAACATGTCTTCCCCGCATTCGCTGCAGCTGATTATGGATTCGCTACGCTACTGGGTTGTCGACATGCATGTCGACGGTTTCCGATTCGATCTGGCCTCCACGCTGGCACGCGAGCTCCACGCTGTCGACAAACTGTCGTCCTTCTTTGACATCATCCAGCAAGATCCCATCATTTCCCAGGTCAAATTGATCGCGGAGCCGTGGGACGTCGGGGAAGGCGGCTACAACGTGGGCGAGTTCCCGCCACTGTGGACAGAATGGAACGGCAACTACCGCGACACGATGCGTGATTTCTGGCGCGGCGAGCCCTCAGTTCTTTCCGAATTCGCTTCACGTCTGACAGGATCTTCAGATCTTTACGCGCATTCTGGCCGCCGCCCGTTTGCTTCGATCAACTTCATCACTGCCCATGACGGCTTCACGCTCAATGATCTCGTTTCTTACAACGAGAAGCACAACGAGGCCAACGGTGAAGGCGGGGCTGATGGCTCGCCGAACAACAAGTCGTGGAATATGGGCGTTGAGGGCCCCACCGAGGATCGCGGTATTCTCGCACTGCGCCAACGGCAGATGAAGAACTTCTTCACTACGCTCCTGACCTCCCAGGGGGTCCCGATGATTTCCCACGGCGATGAGCTCGTGCGCACGCAACAAGGCAATAACAACACCTATTGCCAGGACAACGAACTGTCATGGATGGACTGGGAATTGAGCGAGGCGGAGGTCGAGATGCATTCCTTCGTCCAGTCCGTTATCTCGTTGCGCAATGACCACCCGGTCTTCCGTCGTCGTCGATTCTTCAAGGGCGCGGCTGGCCGCGGTGGAGAATCCGAGCACGGGGACATCATGTGGTTCGCCAATAACGGCACCGAAATGGCTGACCAAGATTGGGATACGTGGTTTGCCCGTTCAGTCATGGTCTACCTCAATGGGCAGCGTATCGCCGAGCCTGACGCGCGCGGCAACCAGGTCATTGATGACGATTTCTTGCTCGCCTATAACGCGTCCGCCGAGAACCTGGATTTCACGATTCCCAGTACTGAAACGGAGGCCGTGTGGCATTCGATCCTCAGCACTGACGCCGACCAGGAGATTGGCGCCACGCTGTCCGAAGGAGACACGTTCTCCGTGACATCGCGTTCGATCACGATTTTGGTACGGCGCCACGAGGTTGACGCTTCGCTCGACGGCGAAACGCTGAGCCCGACGTCGTTGCGCCTGGCCTCCGCCCGCGCCGAGAATGCGCCGTCGGTTGGCGCGGCAACGGACGCTACCGTCCGTGAGCACGTCGCCTCACCGGTGCAGAGCTAACACGTGCGCAGAGCTAACATTCGCTCGAATGACGCCCTGCACGGCACAGCCGGCACGCGGTTAAGGCGCTAGCGAACAGTTCGCGCGTTTTTGGGGAGCCCTCGTTGAGCAATCTTCGGGGGCTCCCCTAGAATGTAGGCACGCCATCAAGGAGAATTATGACTACCGAAGACGTTGTTCGTCGCCATTCCCATGTCCCTCCGATCGATCGTCATCAGCCGCTGACGAGCTACCGTATCCAAGTCAGCCCGGCTTTTGATTTTGCGGCCGTTGAGCAGATCGTCCCCTATCTTGCCAGCTTGGGGATCACGGACGTCTTCTTCTCCCCCATCCTTCAGGCAGCGCCCGGATCGATGCACGGCTACGACGTCGTCGACCACGAGCGCATCTCCGCGGATCTCGGAGGAATTGAGGGCTTCCGCCGCGTTTCGCGCGCGATTCACGACGCCGGAATGCACCTCATCGTCGACGTCGTGCCCAATCATATGGCCGTGCCGACCCCGCTGTTCCACAACCGTGCCCTGTGGTCGGTGCTTCGTGATGGCGCTGACTCGCCCTACGACGGATGGTTCGATATTGAGTTGAGCGACGCCGGTGACGGTCTTCTCATGCCGGTACTCGGCAATCGGATCGGCCAGGTGCTCGCCGCGGGCGAGATCTCCATCGAGGATATGGTCGTACCTGGCTTCGAATCTGAGGGCGAGACGAAGGTGGTTCGCTATTACGATCACGTCTTCCCTGTTCGGCGTGGCACCGAGGCCTTGCCCTTAGCCGAGCTTCTTGACGCGCAGTACTATCGGCTGGCTCATTGGCGGGTTGCCAACGAGGAACTTAACTACCGTAGGTTCTTTGATGTTGACACGCTCGCTGCCATCCGCGTGGAGGACCCGCGAGTTTTCACGGCCTCTCACGCCCTGCTCTTGCAGCTCCAGGGCGAGGGATTGATTGATTCGTTCCGCATTGACCACCCGGACGGCTTGGCAGATCCGCGCGGCTACTTCCGCAACCTTCACGAGGCCACCGGCGGGGCGTGGTCGGTGGCCGAGAAAATTCTGGAGGGCGACGAGGCGCTACCCACTGATTGGCCCTGTGTGGGCACCACGGGCTATGACACGTTGCAGCGCCTTCAGGGCCTCTTCACCGACCCCGCCGGTCTGCCGGAACTCACCCAGCTTTATGGGGAGCTTTCGGATTCTGCTGACTCGTTGGCGAGCGTCGAGACTGCCGCCAAGCGTCAAATTATCGCCACATCCCTCTTCGCCGAGGTCGATCGCCTGGCCAATATCTTGGCCGACATCTGCCATTCCGATGTCCGGCTTCGCGACCACACGTTCCGATCGTTGCGCGACGTCGTCGTCGAACTTGTCGTCCACATGGATCGTTATCGCGCCTACGTGGTTCCCGGCGAGCGCCCGAGTGCCGAGGACGAGCGAGTCCTGCGCCAGGCCGCCGAGAAGGCCGGCCGGGTTTTGGATGAGGATCGTCAAGATAGCTTGAGTGTCGTCGTCGATATCCTGCTCGGAAACGAAATCGGCTCGGCCGGGCGGACCCATGAGGCGCGGCGCAACGAGGTCATCGTCCGATTCCAGCAGGTGTGCGGGGCCGTCATGGCCAAGGGCGTCGAGGACACCACCTTCTATCGCTACACCGTCTTGGCCTCCGCCAACGAGGTGGGTGGGGGGCCGCGTCACTTTACGACCACTCCTGACCAGTTCCACGACTTCCAGGCGCGCACGCACCTGACCTGGCCCGTCACCATGTCGACGCTTTCGACCCACGACACCAAGCGGTGTGAGGATGTGCGAGCACGCATCGCCCCAATCTCGCAATATGCCGACGAGTGGATCGCCTTGCTCGCCCAGGCACGTGAACTTGTCTCGCAAGCACGGCCGGCCGCCCTCGACGGTCAGGCCGAAAATCTCCTGTGGCAAACCCTCATCGGTACGTGGAGCGAGGCGGGCCCGATCGATATGGATCGATTGGGCGCCTATCTGCTCAAGGCGGCGCGCGAGCAAAAGTCGTGGACGACGTGGACCGAACAGAACGTCGCAGCCGAGGAGGCCCTCGTCAGCTATGCGCAGGCGATCCTCGCTGACGAGGCAGTTAGTGAGCTCCTTAGCGCGTTCCATGAGCGCATCAAGCCCGCAATTCGCACCATGATCCTGGGCCAGAAGGCCATCCAAATGACCGCCGTCGGAGTACCCGACACCTACAACGGTGAGGAGATCACCCAGACGTCGCTGGTCGATCCGGACAACCGGCGCCCGGTGGACTTCACCGCACTCGTCGAGATGTTGTCCAAGCTCGATCGGGATGGGTTGCCGGCCGTCCCAAGCTTGGATCAGGAAAAGCTTTGGATCACCTCGCGCCTTGCTCGCATGCGTAAGGCTCACCCCGAGCTTGCCACCGCGGAGTGCGGTTACCAGGCACTGCCCGTGTCGACGGGTTACGCGCTCGCCTTTGCACGCACGATCGGCGACGAACCTGTGCTCGTGACCGCCTCGCTGCGCCACTTGCCAGACACCTTCGGCGATTACACGATCGTGCTGCCCGAGGGCAGGTGGAGGAATGTGCTGACCGACGACCTGACGGACGGTGGTACGCAGAACCTCGAGGCTGTCCTCGGGCGATTCCCAGCGGCTGTTTTGGAGCGTGTCCATGGCTAACGTCAAGATCTGGTCCCCTGCAGCGACGACGGTCAGCGTGGTTCTCGCCGACTCGGGGCGCGAGCTTGCTCTCCGCCCCGCCGGCGATGGCCAGTTCGAGCTGGAGCGCCCGTTGGATGTGGGCACACGCTACTTTGTCCGCGTCGACGGCGGGATGAAGCTTCCCGATCCCCGGTCCATGTGCCAGCCGCTTGGCCCACATGGACCGAGCGAAATCGTTGATCCGGCCGCCTTCGTCTGGCACGACGCCGGCTGGCGCGGCACTGACCTGCTCGGCAAGGTGTTTTATGAGCTCCACGTGGGCACGTTCACCGACGCCGGCACGTTCCGGGCCGCCATTGAGAAACTCGACTACCTGGTAGGGCTCGGAGTCGACGTCGTCGAACTCATGCCGATCGCCCCGATGCCGGGCCAGCGCGGGTGGGGCTACGACGGCGTGTCCATCTACGCAATTCACGCTCCGTATGGGCACCCCGAGGATCTGGCCGCCCTCGTGGACGCGATCCACGCCCGGGGAATGTCTGCATGCTTGGATGTGGTCTACAACCACTTTGGTCCCGACGGAAACTACCTGGCCCAGTTTGGCCCGTACTTTACCGACAGACACCACACGCCCTGGGGCGAGGCCCTCAACCTCGACGGCGACGGCGCTGACCAGGTGCGCCGATACCTCATCGACAATGCCAAGCAGTGGCTGGTCGACTACCACTTTGACGCCCTTCGTCTCGACGCCGTCCCCCACCTTCACGACGAGTCCGACTACCATTTCCTCGCTCAACTCTCCGACGAGATTAAGGAGCTGGGAGACGACCTTGGTCGTCACCTGACGTTGACCGCCGAATCTGATCTCAACGATCCGAACATGGTTCTTCCGACCTCCGAGGGCGGCTTTGGCATGGACATGCAGTGGGCAGACGACGTCCATCACGCCCTCCACGTGTGGCTGACGGGCGAGACGAACGCCTACTACGTCGATTACACGGATGATCACAGCCTTGCCCAGGGATTCGAGCACGGCTTCGTGCGCGTGGGCCAGGAACTGCAGTTCGCCGCCGCTCCGCGCGGCTCGGAGATTCCTGAGGGGCTTTCGGGACACCGCTTCATGGCCTTCGACGAGAACCACGACCAGGTGGGTAACCGCCTCATTTCGGACCGGCCGTCGTTGAAGCTTGAGCCTGCCGAGCTAGCCGTCTCCCGTGCGCTCATCCTTTTGTCTCACTACACGCCGATGCTGTTCATGGGCGAAGAGTGGGCGACGACAGCTCCCTTCCATTACTTCACCGATCACGGCCCCGAGCTGGGAGCGATGATTCAGGAGGGGCGCAAGGCGGAGTTTGCCGATTGGGATATGGCTAGCATTTATGGCGACATCCCGGCGGTCATGCTCAACCCTCAGGACGAGCAGACTTTCCTTGCTTCCAAGTTGCCCTGGCATGAGCTCGACGATAGCGCTCATCGGCGCATGCATGATTTCGTGCGCGCCCTCATTGAATTGCGCCGGTCGGATCCCGATGTCGGGGCCGGGGATCGCTCCCGCACGCACGTTCACGTCGATGGCAGGGCGGGCTGGATGAGCCGCGGCCAGACCGTCGTCGTCTTCTCCGTCTCCCCCACCCCTGTCACCGTTCCGGCTCCGGTTGCGGGCAAGGAGGAGGTGCTGGCATGGGAACCCACGCAAGCCACGGCGGACGGCGTCTACCTGCGTAGCCCCGGCGTAGCTGTCTACCAGTCCTAGCCTTGAGCATCCCGCGTTGGCTGTGACGTGCTTCTTCGGCGTGGCACCGCCAAAAGGCGCGGTGACGCCGTTAAAGTCAAAGGGTGACCATACATCAGCCGCCAGCGGAATTCGTGACTGCCCTTGAGTCCCTCAAAGGCCAACATTTTCGTCCCGAATTGCATATTGGGCAGATTCCGGGCCCGACCCGGATCGCGCCCTGGGCAGTCGCGTTACAAGCTGAGGTTAACGACTCCCCGGATAACGATCCCGATTATCTGCGTGGGTCAGCCAAGTTTGTTGTGCTTCACGACCCCGCGGGACAACCGGCCTGGCATGGCACCTTCCGCGTCGTCATTCACGCGCAGGCCGCGATGGACGCCGAGATGGGCGACGATCCACTTCTGGGTGAGGTCGCCTGGACGTGGCTCATTGATGCGCTCGACGGTGCCGGCGCCTCTTACCACAGCCTCAACGGCACCGTGACGCGTGTCTTTAACGAGACGTTCGGTGGTCTACACATTAATTCTTCTCGGGTTGAACTTGAGCTACGCGCGTCGTGGACCCCGCAGACGCCCTACCTCACGGAGCACCTGCACGCGTGGGCGGATCTCGCGGCCTCCATGGCCGGCCTCGGCCCCTGGAGCGACCAGGTCGTCAGCCTTGCTCGTAAGGTGGAAAAAATTTGAGTTCGTCTACCCCCGCCCGCCCTCTCGACGTACCGCGAGATGGCTTACCTTCCGTCACGAATGAGGACATCGACGACGCCGTCGCGCGTCTTGCGTCCGGACGCGGTTCGATGGCCGTCGATACCGAACGTGCGATGGGCCTGCGGTATTCGAATCGGGCCTACCTTGTTCAGATCCGCCGCGAGGGAGCTGGAACCTTCCTTATCGACCCCGTCGGGATAGAAGATCAGCTCGAGGACCTGCGCGGGGTCATGTCGTGCGAGTGGATCCTGCACGCCGCCGACCAAGATCTTCCCTGCCTGCACGAGTTGGGGCTGTACCCCACCAAGATTTTCGACACCGAAATCGCCGCCCTGCTCCTCGGGTACAAGCGGGTCTCGCTCCAGGCGCTCTGCCAAGAGGTGCTTGGGTGGACACTGGCGAAGGAACATTCCAACGCCGATTGGTCGCAACGTCCGCTTCCCCCGCCGCTGTTGGCCTATGCGGCCCTCGACGTCGAACTCCTCCACGAACTCGCAGAGAAGCTCACCGACCAGCTCGTTGAGGCCGGCAGGCTCGAATGGTTCGAGCAAGAATGCGAAGAGGTTCGTCTCCGTAAGCCAGCGCCGCCCGCGAAACAGCCCTGGCGGCGCACCTCCCGCCAGGCCGGTATCCGAGACCGGCGCGCCCTAGCCATGCTGCGTGAACTGTGGCGTGCCCGCGACGGTGTTGCCAAGCGTCGCGATCTCGCGCCCGGCAAGGTGCTCCCCAACCAGGTATTGGCGGAACTTGCGGCGAGAAAGCCGCGTTCGCGCTCGGACGTCGTGAACTCTCCGCTGTTTCGCTCGCGCCAACGCAAGCGCGACCTGGACACGTGGTGGAACGCCATCGATATCGCGTGGCGGCTCGACGAACGCGCTCTCCCTGAACGTAAGTACACCGAAGATAAGGACCCCTACCCGCCGATCAAGCGTTGGGATCGCCACGACGAAGCAGCCGCCGCTCGCTGGGAAGTTATGCGGCCCAAGGTGCTCGCCCTCGCCGAGGAACTCGGCATCCGCCAGGATCTTCTGATCAAACCCGCTATCCAAAAAATGGTGGCCTGGACGGGTTGGACAACGCAGGAGGAGCTCGTCTCCTTGCTGGCAAAAAACGGCGCGCGCCCGTGGCAAATCAAACAGGTCGCCCAACCCGTTCACGCCGCCCTGCAGGCCGCCAAGGTTCTTTAGATCCTGACATTGGCTCGGCGGCCTTAGCGGATCGCCTTCGCGGCGTCGACGACAGCCCGCACATCCATTCCCTCACGCGCGATGATCGTGGACCGCGAAGCGTGATGGAGGAAGGATTTGTGAATCCCCAGGCTCTTGACAGGAAGCGTGCATCCGACGTCGGACAGTGCAAGGCGTAGTTGATCGCCCACGCCACCGTTGATCAGGCCGTCTTCCAAGACCACCGCACCGGCAGAGCGAGCGACGAGTTCGCGTAAGGAGTCGCTGATCGGAAGCACCCACCTCGGATCGACGACGATCACAGACTCATCCAAAAACTTAGCCGCCTCGACCATCGTGTGAGCCATGGGGCCGACGCCCACAAAGACAAGAGGCGCCTGGCCGTCCACGACATGCTCGTAAAGCACGTCGAGCTCGCCCCCCTGGCGGATTGCCGGCAGGTCAGCGGCCACTGGGCCCTTCGGATAACGCACCAGCGTGGGCCCGTCGGTATCGACGGCTTCGTTCATGAGTTCGCGCATGCGCTGCTCATCGCGCGGAACGGCCGTGCGCAGATTGGGAACCATCGCCGCAATCGACAAATCCCACATGCCGTTATGCGACGCACCATCGTCACCGGTCACGCCCGCCCGGTCAAGGCAGAACGTCACGGGGGCATTGTGGAGGGCGACATCCATGAGGAGCTGATCGAATCCGCGATTCATGAAGGTCGCATACAGCGCGATCACCGGGTGATAGTTGGCCTTCGCCAAGCCGGCCGCCATAGTCACCGCGTGTTGCTCAGCAATTCCGACGTCGATCACGCGCTTGGGAAACTCGTTGAGCATCAGCGAAAGGCCCACGGGCTGCAGCATCGCGGCAGTAATTCCCACGACGGCCGGGTTCTTGCGCGCGATCTCGAGGATCTCTTCCGCGAAAATCGAGGTCCAGCCGAACCGGGACGACTCGATGGGCAGACCCGTTTCCGGGTGGATCTTTCCGACGGCATGGAAACGGTCAGCCTTGTTCTCTTCCGCCGGTTTATAGCCGCGCCCCTTTTCCGTGATCGCGTGCACGACGACCGGGCCGCCAAAATCGCGTGCCATTGACAAGGCCTCTTCAAGGCTTGCGATATCGTGCCCGTCGATCGGGCCAATGTACTTCAGGCCGAGCGAATCGAAAATGCCGGCGTCGAAGAAGATCTCCTTCATCCCTTTCTTAATGCCGCGCAGCGCATCGTAGGTGAGCTTTCCGGGAACGCCAGAACCTTGCAACGTGCGCTTACCCCAATCGAGGAAATGCTCGTACTCCCTGTTGACGCGCATGGCATCGAGCTTGCGGACCGGGTCGAAGCGCCGAACAATCCCGCCAACGGTGGGCGCATACGAGCGGCCGTTGTCGTTGAGGACGATGACAACCGGACGGTCAGGGTCTTCGGCGATGTTGTTAAGCGCCTCCCAGGCCATGCCACCAGTCATCGCACCGTCGCCGATGATTGCCACCACCCGGTCATCACGACCCGAAAGCTGCACACCACGCGCGAGGCCATCGGCCCAAGACAGGGCTGTAGAAGCGTGCGAGTTCTCGACGACGTCGTGCGAGGACTCCGCGCGCGATGGATAGCCCGAAATTCCGCCCTCTTGGCGAAGCATCGAAAAGTCCTTGCGGCCGGTGAGAATCTTGTGCACGTAGGCCTGATGGCCGGTGTCCCAAATGAGCGTATCTTGGGGCGAATCAAAGACGCGGTGCAAGGCAATCGAAAGTTCGACTACACCCAGATTCGGCCCGAGGTGCCCGCCCGTCTTGGCGACGTTAACCACAAGAAAACGGCGAATCTCCTCGACTAGCTTCTCAAGCTCCATGGGCCTGAGCGCCTTCAGATCTTGGGGGCCGTTTATCGAATCTAGAATCACTACTTCTCCTTCAACTAGGGATAGATTACCACCGATACTCGCGCCTCCCACATGCGCGAACGCCGCGGTTTCAGGGCCAGTCGTTCGGCTCTGTCTCGCGGCCCCACCCGCGCCTCGCGGCCCCACCCGCGCTGTAGTAACCTGCCCCGCGCTGTAGTAATCTGCCGCAGGTTACTACAGCGGGAGCCAGATTAATGGTGCGCGGGCATGGGTGGCCTCACCGATAACCTCGCGCCGTCACCCGCGCCCGGCTCTTGTAGGCATGCGTGAGGGGCACTTCGCGGAAGTGCCCCTCACGACAAGTGCGGCAAACGTCAACGCCGACCACGCCTATGGAGCCAGCAACGCCCATCACGGTCACCAAGCCGGCTAACGCCGATCGGGCCATGCGGACGAGACCGGTCAACTATCCCCTTATGAGGTCCGAGCCAAATTGCGTAGCACGAACTGCAGGATCCCGCCGTTGCGGAAGTAGTCCGCCTCGCCAGGCGTGTCGATACGCACGACCGCATCGAACTCGATACTCTGGCCGTCCTCGGCGGTGGCGACCACCTTGACGGTCTTCGGCGTCGTGCCCTCGTTGAGCTCTGTGATGCCGGACAGTTCGAAGGTCTCTTGGCCAGTCAGCCCGAGGGTTTCGGCGCTCTCCCCAGCCGGGTACTGCAGGGGAAGTACGCCCATGCCGATGAGGTTAGAGCGGTGGATACGCTCGAAGGACTCGGCGATCACGGCCTTGACACCCAAAAGCGCCGTGCCCTTCGCTGCCCAGTCGCGCGATGAACCCGATCCATACTCCTTGCCAGCGAGGACGACGAGCGGCACGCCAGCGGCCTGGTAGGCCTGCGCCGCGTCGTAGATGGCCTCTTGCTCACCGTTGAGGAAGTTGCGGGTGTAGCCGCCCTCGACACCGTCCAGCAGCTCGTTACGCAGGCGAATATTGGCGAACGTTCCGCGAATCATCACCTCGTGGTTGCCACGGCGCGAACCGTAGGAATTGAAGTCCCGCTTGTCGATGCCGTGCTCGTCCAGGTACTGGCCCGCGGGCGAGTCCCACTTGATGGCGCCGGCGGGCGAGATGTGGTCGGTCGTCACGGAATCGCCCAGCTTGGCCAAAACGCGTGCTCCGGAGATGTCCTCCACCGGGGTAAGCTCCATCGTCATGCCCTCAAAGTATGGGGGCTTACGCACGTAGGTTGACTCCGCGTCCCAGTCGAACGTCGACCCCTCCGGGGTGTCGAGGGACTGCCAGCGCTTGTCGCCGGCGAAGACGTCCGAATAGGAAGAAGCAAACATCTCGCGGTTGACCGACTCGTCGATGGTCCTTTGAACCTCGTCCGCATCAGGCCAAATGTCTGCAAGGTAGACATCCTTGCCGTCCGCGTCCTGCCCGAGAGGCTCGGTCGCAAAGTCGAAATCCATGGTGCCGGCGAGGGCGTAAGCGATCACCAGCGGCGGAGAGGCGAGATAGTTCATCTTGACGTCCGGGTTGATACGCCCCTCAAAATTTCGGTTTCCGGATAGTACCGACACGACGGCCAGATCGGCGTCATTAACGGCCTTCGACACCTCCGGCGGAAGCGGGCCGGAGTTGCCAATACAGGTGGCGCAGCCGTAACCCACGAGGTTGAAGCCGAGGGCGTTAAGATCGTCCCACAGCCCGGCCGCCTCGTAATAGTCAGTGACGACCTGCGAACCCGGCGCCATCGACGTCTTTACCCACGGCTTGGGTTTGAGTCCAGCCCGGTTGGCGTTTCGTGCCAAGAGGGCTGCAGCCATCATGACAGACGGGTTAGAGGTGTTGGTGCACGACGTGATGGAGGCGATCGCGACCGCACCGTGGTCAAGTTCGGTTTCGGTGCCGTCGGCCATGGTCACCGGGGTGATCTTGTGGGCGCGCTCTTCCTCGCCTCCCGCGAAGGTCGGGAGCGCCTGATGGAAGGACTGCTTGGCCTCATCGAGGGCGATGCGGTCCTGCGGGCGCTTCGGGCCTGCAATGGAGGGCACAACGCTCGACAAATCAAGCTCGAGATATTCGGAGTAGGCCGTTTCGCGTGACGGATCGTGCCACATGCCCTGCTCCTTGGCGTAGGCCTCGACCAACGCGATCTGCTCGTCGGAACGTCCGGTCAGACGCAGGTAGTCGAGAGTGACGTCGTCGATGGGGAAAATCGCGGCGGTGGAGCCGAATTCCGGGGACATATTGCCAATCGTGGCGCGGTTTGCCAACGGAACGGCACCCACGCCCTCGCCGTAGAATTCGACGAACTTACCCACGACGCCGTGCTGGCGCAGCATTTGCGTAATCGTGAGCACGACGTCGGTGGCGGTGGCGCCGGGCGGAATCTCGCCCGAGAGTTTGAAGCCGACGACGCGCGGGATCAGCATGGACACGGGCTGACCGAGCATCGCAGCCTCCGCCTCGATTCCGCCCACGCCCCAGCCGAGGACGCCCAAGCCGTTGACCATCGTCGTGTGGGAGTCGGTGCCAACACACGTGTCCGGGTAGGCCTGCAAGACGCCGTCGTTGACCTGGGCCATCGTGACCCGAGCCAGGTATTCGATGTTGACCTGGTGAACGATGCCGGTGCCCGGCGGGACCACCTTGAAGTTCTGGAAGGCGGTTTGGCCCCAGCGCAGGAACTGGTAGCGTTCCTGGTTGCGTTCGTACTCGATCTCCATGTTGCGCTGGAGAGCGTTGGGGCTGCCAAAGACGTCAATCTGCACGGAGTGGTCAATGACCATTTCGGCGGGATTGAGCGGGTTAATTTGATCGGGGTTGCCGCCTAGATCGGTGACAGCTTCGCGCATCGTGGCAAGGTCGACAACACAGGGGACGCCGGTGAAGTCCTGCATGACGACGCGTGCGGGCGTGAACTGGATTTCGTGGCTGGGCTCGGCGTTCGGATCCCAGTCAGCCAGTGCCTTGATTTGCTCTGCCGTGACATTTGCGCCGTCTTCGGTGCGTAGGAGGTTTTCGGCGAGGACCTTCAGCGAATAGGGCAGCTTCTCAGTGCCCTCCACCGCGTCCAGCCGGTAGATTTCGTAATCCTTGCCACCGACATTGAGGGTGGACTTGGCCTTAAACGTATCAATACTCATTGCTCTCCTTTGAACGCTGGCCGTCAGGTCAACTATCTCGATATCAAAATATCAGGATGTGATGCCACTGTCTATCACTTTCGGTCATGATAGGGCAGTCACAACCTCCATGTGATGAGTATGAGGGAAGATGTCGAAAGCCTCCATGGCCTCGACCTTGCGCCCGTTTGCTACCAATTCTGCCACGTCGCGCGCCATCGCGGCGGGATCACACGAGACGAGAACGATTCTGCGGGCACCGCACCTGGCCAGCTGCGCAGCCGTCTTCTTCCCTAGCCCGGCACGCGGCGGGTCGGCAACCACGACGTCGGCGCGCAGGCCCGCGACCGTGCCCTCATCGATCCGGGCGACCTCGGCTTTCGCCCACGGCATCGAAGCAAGATTGACACTCGCATCGCGGACAGCACGCTCGGAGCCCTCGATCGCGAACACGCTACCGCGTTCGCCCACGGCCCGCGCCAGCGGAACGGTGAACAGGCCCGCTCCGGAGAACAGCTCCAGCACAGACTCCCCCTCCTGGGCTGCGGCACCCTTTAGCACCGCTTGAAGGAGCACGCTCGGAGCCTGGCAATGAATCTGCCAAAATCCGCCCGACGAGATGCGGTACTCGAAAACGTCAGCTCCCGTAACGGCACGCTCGTGAATGAAGGGATCGGCCTGCCTTCCCGGCGCGGTATAGGTCTGCCCAGCGACGACAACATCCGGACCCGACGCCGGGCAGACCACGTGCATGCGTTCGCCCTCGGCAACGACGCCGTCCCAGGCATTTCCGAACAGGTCAAGGTGCTCAAGCTCGGGTAGGGCGAGTGGCATGCGGTCCAGTGGCACCAGCCGGTTCGTCCGCTCCATGTACATGCCCACGCCGGTCGCCATTTTCACCACGTCGAAGCGAGTGCGAGTCCCCCAGCCGTCGGCCGAGTCGACTCCGCGCACCTCAACCCGCAGTGGCTTGATCGCCTCCGCCAGGTCTTGCCCGCCAATGCGGCGAAGGTTGTGGGCCACCACGTCCGTCTTGAGCTTGCGTTGCCACGCGAGCTCGACGTGGCCAAAATCGGCTGCTCCCGTTACTCCTGCCGCTCCCGCGGCCCACGGATGTTCGACGCGATGAGGACTTGCCTCGACGACGTCGACAACGTTGGCATGGAAGAACTTCGACTGACGCGAGACCACCTCGACGTCGACGACCTCACCGGGAATCGCGCCGCGAACAAACACAACGCGCCCATCGTGACGGGCGATGCCAACGCCGCCGTGACCGATGTCGACTATCTCAAGGCGCATTACTCTTCCTCACCGAGGCGGTAAGGAGCCTCTGTAATCATCACTCGCGGTTCAAAGCGCAGATCGGAAATGACGCGTGGCGTGGAATGCCGCAAGAAAAAACGCTCCCACGAGCTGGAATAGATCACGCGGGGAATGACCACGTTCATCACGTCGTTCGGGCTCTCCGTGAGCCGGGCGCGGATATATTCGACCACCGGGCCACGCCAGGCGCCTTTCGGTTCGCCCAGAATCGTCAGGTCAACGGGAACGAGAGCGGCTTCCCATGCCTGACGGATCTGCCGCGTTTGCCGCGGATCGATATCCACACAGATCGCCGTCAGCGTAGATAGCCGCATCGCCCGCGCCCAGGTCACGGCTTGGATCGTGGCAGAGTCGACCTTTTCAATGATAACGACGCCGTGGACGCGGGTGGGTAGTTTGCGCCCAAACGTCATGTCACCCAGCCGAAGCTGATGGCTGAGCTTGGACTGTCCGCGCGAATAGGCCACGAGGAAGACCACGGGCACGCTGAGCGCCACGATCCCGGCCAGCGCCCACATCGGCTGAGCGTAAACGACAGCCCCGGCGATGAAAAGCGCAAAGAGGGCGTAGGCACGGAAAATCCAGGCCAACCCCGTCGCACGGCGGCGCTCCTTGGCTTCCGTCGAGTCGTTCAGGATCGTCTTTGATCGCGAAATCATCGCGAGGCTGACGATTGCCACGAGGATATAGACGGTGAAGACGAAGACGGTGGCGATCGACCTTGCCGAGTCGAGCACGATCGTCACAATCGCTGCCAGCAACGCGATGATGGCCACGATGGCGCGACGCGGGGCGACGGCGTCGGCAGCGGCCAGCCTTCTGGGCAACAGGCCGTCGAGGGCAAGCTCGCGCAACAACCGCGGTAACTGCCCGTATGCGGCCGTCGCCACCCCCACGCCAAGCATGACGAACAGGACAACAAAAACGAGCTGTCCCTTCTCCCCGAAGAACGCATAGGACATGGACAGGGCTGGCACCGCCACGCGCTGACCCGGCATCCGCAACACCACGCTGAAATAGAGCGTGATCGCGATGACAATCAGCGCCCCCGTCATGAACTTCGTCAGGCGACGGCGGCTGACGCGCCGGTAGTTCGTGTCGTTGAGGATGCGCTCGGAGATGAGGGTTGTCGCTCCACCGAGCATGGCCCCGCCGAGGGCCGCCTCGACCATCGAATTGCGCACGCCTGCCGACCGTTCGGTGTTGTAGGCGTCCTCGCGGGCCAAGCGGATGTTTTCAAAGTCGACCGACCCGGCCGCCTCCTCGATGAGCCCGTAGCCCAGCAGGGCGATGACACCCAGCGCCGCGGTTACCGTGAAGAAGGTCATCCATGGCCGATGATGAACCTGAATCACCAGCACGCCGATGGCGATGAGAAGAATGAGGATCGGATCGAGCACCCAGCTCCAGCTGATGTTCAGCTGGGTTTCGAGGGAGTTGGTTGCGAGCTCCACACCCAAGATCACCACCAGGGCGTAGGCGAGGATGCGGGCCGCGGAGACCAGGAGGCCGGCCCAGTGCCCGATGTTCCAGCCGGCGAGCTGGTGAGAGGACCTGCGGGGCACGTGCCGCTGGAGAAGGCCGGCGATGTAGATCGCGGCCGCCAGCGAGGCCACGGCGCTAAAGAGCGCCCACAGCATCGCCACCGACTTCTCTGAATAGGAGGCAGAACGCAGCACGATCTGCGGCACGATCACCATGCACAGAGCAATAATCGACAGTGACGTGGAGCGGGTGACCGCCTCAACGATCTCCGATCTCGAATGGGGGGCGCGAAAATTCAGCACATGGTTAGGTTACGCTGTATTTGCAATTGAGGTAACGTCTTACTCGTGCATTTCGTCATTATGGGCTGTGGCCGCGTGGGAGCGAGTCTCGCGGTTAACCTGATGGATCGAGGCCACTCCGTGGCTATCATCGATCAAAACTCGCATGCTTTCAGGCGCCTGCCTGACGACTTTCAGGGTCAGCAGGTCACCGGCGTGGGGTTCGATCGCAACGCCCTGCGCCAAGCGGGAATTGAAGACGCCGCCGGGTTTGCCGCTGTCTCCTCCGGCGACAATTCCAACATCATCGCCGCCCGCGTGGTACGTGAGACCTTCGGCGTGGAAAACGTCGTGGCCCGCATCTACGACGCCACTCGCGCCGGTGTCTACAACAAGCTGGGCATCGACGTCGTCGCACCGGTGTCGTGGACCTCTGACCAAGTGATGCGTAACCTCATCCCGCTCGGCCCGCATGTCGAGCACATCGACTCCGCCACCGGAACAGCCCTCTTCTACGTGGACCTCGATAGCACGTGGTACGGCCACACCGTTGGCGACATCGAACGTAACACGGCCGCACGGGTGGCCTACATTACGCGTAACCTCGAGCTCGTCTTGCCGAACGTCAACACCGTCCTTCAAGACGGCGACGAGGTGCGCCTCCTGGCGTCGGTCGGCCAAGCCGAAGCCATCCAACGTGTCCTCAACCATCCCGGAGGGGCTGATTCGCGATGAAGATTCTTGTAGCCGGAGCAGGCTCCGTCGGGCGTTCCCTCGCCCGGGAAATGAGCGAGGCGGGCCACGAGGTCACCCTCATCGATTCCAAGCCGGAAGCCATGCGCGTGGCCTCCGTTCCCGAAGCCGATTGGATCTTAGGCGACGCCTGCGAGCTCACGGTCCTGGAGACCGCGGGCCTCGAGGATACCGACGCCGTCATCGCCGCCACCGGCGATGACAAATCAAACCTTGTCCTTTCCCTTCTCGCAAAAACCGAGTTCGGTGTTCAAAAGGTGATCGCGCGCGTGTCCAACCCGGCCAACACCTGGCTCTTCGACGAGTCGTGGGGCGTGGACGTGGCCGTGTCCACCCCGCAGATCATGGCGGAGATCATCCAGGAGGCCGTGTCCACCGGCAAGCTCGTGCGCCGCATGCAGTTCCAGTCCGGTGCCGCCATGTATCTGGCCACGGTGCCGAACGGCTCGCTCTTCACCGAGCACGCGCTCGGACATGTCTCGCTGCCGCCAGACATCCTCGTTTCCAGCGTGATTCGCGACGGCGTTCCGCTCTTCCCCAGCCCGGACATGGCCATCGACGCCGGGGACCAGCTGATCTTTATCGTTGGCGCAAACGCCTCGGATGGCCTGTCTGAGATCGAGGCGATGCTCTAGCGCGGCTCGGGCAGGTCACGGACCATGAGCCACGTGAACCAGCCGATGAGGGCGAAGAATGGTACACCCATGACGAGGCGGGAAATGCCGAGCGCCTCAGTGGCGTTGGCCAGGTAGAGCGGGGCCTGAACCGCCAAGCGGGCGGCGAACAGACCCGCCCACATCCACGTAATGAGCGCGTAGCGGCGCCGGGTGACCGCCTGGGAGGGCTCCGAGCGCCACCCGGTGGCGTCTCCACGCAGGAATCCGATGAGCAGGCCAAGGGCAGGCCAGCGGACGGCGAGCGACACAAGGATGCCGGCAAGGTAGGCCACGTTTGTGATCAGGCCCCAGACAAAGAAGTTCGAGGCGTGCCCACTTCGCCAGGCCACAAAAGCGGACAGTGCGATCGCAAAAAGACCGCCGAGAGCCGGCGTGACCGCGATGCGCTGGACGGCTCGAATCCCGATGAAGACGAGCGAGGAGGCCACTGCCACAAGGAGCGCGAGGTTGAGCTCCCCCACAATCGTGAACAAAGCGAGGAACAGGACGGTCGGGATAGTCGCTTCCGTGATGCCACGCACGCCTCCCACGGTAGCCATCACATCGAAGTCCTCCTGAATGACGGCGCGCAGGCCAAGGTCGGGGGCGGCTTCGGGATGGTCATGCGTGCTCATCGCTATCCTCAACAACGGTGTAAGACGGGTTAAACATGGTGGGGACGCCGCGGTAGGTACTGACAGCACCGATGACTCGAACCTTCGAACCGATATCGATGCATTCAAGGTTTGAACGCGACATGAAATAAAGGACGATCGGCCCCTCATCAAGTTCAAGGTAGGCGGTAACGCGCTTGCCCCGGCCAGCGCCGGGGTAGGTAATCGAGCGAATCGTGCCGATGAGGTCCCGGCGCCTGGTCATTGCTGCTGCGTAACCAGCTCAGGGATTTCCAGCGGTAGCAGTTCGCGCGGGGGGTGCGGAGTCTGGCCACGGCTGACGACGACGTTGCGCACGATCTCGATGAGCTCATTGGCCGCCGCCTCATCGGCGCCAGCCTTGCCGTACAAGGTCGCACGCAGGAGCCAACGCGGGCCATCCACACCCAAGAAGCGGTGCGGGGTAAAGGCCTTCGAGTTCGGAACCGGCATCTGTGCCTGCAGCTCTACCCCGAGTGGGCCCGTGACCTCTTGAGAAAACCCGCCCTGCTGGGCTATCGAGGTACGCATGTCTAGGCGAACCTCGTCCCACAGCCGCGCCGAACGCGGAGCGGCGAAGGCCTGCAGCTGAAGCGCGGAGCCATCCTTGCCGTACACGATTCCGAGGACCTGCTGGCGGTGGCGATCAAGCGTGAATTGAAGCGAGGCTCCCGGAACAACCGGAATCCACAGCGAGCCGGCGTCGAGGCGATCGCCTATGTGCTCAACCTCGGACTCATCCCACGGTCCGTCGACCCGAACGCCATCGGCGGGCGCGACGTCCGCGATCAGCTCCGGCTCCGGCTCTGCTTCTGCTTCCTTCTTCTTAAAAAACCACGCCATGATTCTCTCAGCTCCTTACGATGCGCACTCGGCGCAGACGGGCAGGCCGTCCTCCTCGTAGGCTAGCTGAGAACGGTGGTGGACGAGAAAACACTGTGAACAGGTGAACTCGTCATCCTGAGCGGGAACAACCGCCACGGAGAGCTCAACGTTCGACAAATCGGCACCCGGAAGCTCGAAGCCCTCCGCCGCCTCAACCTCGTCTTCATCTACGGAATTAGACTGGTGATTGCTTCCACGCGCTTTCAGCTGAGTGAGCGAATCTTCCTTCAGCTCTTCATCCTGCTTGCGCGGCGCATCGTAATCTGTGGCCATGACCGTCCCTTAATCGGTGAATGTTCACCGTCTTTGTACCAGAGGTGAGACGTTTTCACAAGACCGCATCAGAAATGGCGCAGCAGTGAGATGATTTCGGCTAATTCACTCAACACACCGCCAACCGTGCCCCAATCTTTTCCACGCAGGTGGCACCCTTAGGGAAGGACTGTAGGAGGACACATATGATCGAGCTCGAGTTGTTGGGACTTCAGGAGGGGCAAAAGCTCAGCCTGAATGATTCCGAAGGTAATCGCTACGTTCTTCCCATTACTGACGAGCTCCGTGCCGCGTTGCGCACCGACGTCGCCTCACCGGCTGACGACAAGCCGCGGCCCATCACGCCCCGCGAGATCCAGGCACACTTCCGCGCCGGCCTCTCTGTCGCCGAAGTTTCCAAAATCACCTCCTTTCCTCCTTCCCAGCTGAACTCCTTGGCGTATCCGATCTTCGCCGAGCGTGAATACACTGCACAGAACGCCCGGCTCTACCGCCAGGGGCACGACGCCGGCGGTATGACTCTCGAAGAGCTCGTCGTCTCGCGCCTGGTGGCACGTAGCGTCAACACGAATGACATCGAGTGGGATGCCCACCGCGATCAAGGAGAGCCGTGGGTCCTCGTCGCGCGTTACCGGATCGGGGACACCAACCACACGGCGCTGTGGACGATTAACACCAAGGCCCAGACGGTGACCGCTCGCAACGACGAAGCCACCTGGCTGACCGAGAACCAGATTCCGGCCCCGTCCAACCCGTGGCGCAGGCCGAATACGCCGTCGGTCGCCCAAGACGAGGATGCCGCGCCTGCCGAAAAGATTTCCGCCATTGACGCCCGCCCGGCCTCCTCCGGCCAGCCGGTGGACATCGATTCTATGCTGGAGTCTCTCAATTCCAAGCGTGGCAAGTCTCAGCCGATGCCAGAGCCCGAATTTGATGGCGCACACCCGGCCGATTCCGAGCCCGAAGCGGCTCAGGACGCGACCATCCTCGCCTTCCCCTCGCCCAAGCCCGAGGCGGCCGACGATAAGAGCCAGAAGAAGGCTATTGTCACCCCGGTTTCCTCTCTCTCGACTCCGCCGACAGCGCCCACGGCCGAATCTGCCGACGAAGCTGATGCCAGCGACTCTCAACAACCGGGCAACAGCCAGCAGGTCTTGCCCGGCGTCGGGCAAGATTCCGCGGCCACGCCGAAGCCTGCCAAGAAGCGCCGCAATCGGCCCGCCATGCCCTCGTGGGACGAAATCGTCTTCGGATATTCCAAGGACGACTAGCCGCACCTAAGCGAGGTGGACGACGAGCGGGACGAGCATTTCCTCCGCGGTGAGGGAGCCATGCACGCCAATGAGGTTTATGGCGGCGTCGCTTTGATACCGCGAATCGACGATGGCGAGCCTGTCACGGGGGAAGGCGAGAACGTCGCCGAAGACTTCCTTGGCGAAGCGGCTCATCGGCCCAAATATCCCCGCCGATGTAGCCTGTTCTAACGTCACGACCCACGCGCGCTCGCCGAGGTAGTCTTCCCAACGAGCGGCGACGGCATCGGGTTCGCGCGTGTAGAGATGGAGTGCGCGTGACTCCCCCGCAACGACGTCGACCCCCGCGGTCAGCTGGTTGACGTGGGCAACGTCGAGTCGCTCCTCGACGTCGATCATGCCATGATCGGCCGTCAACACAAGCAGTGTTCCTGCCGGCAGGGACCTGGTCAGGCGCCCCAACTCGGCATCGAAATGCTCGAGCTGGGCGATCCAAGCCTCCGAGCCCCACCCGGCGTGGTGGCCGGTGGAATCGATGTCTCCCCAGTAGAGGTAGACGAGGTCGGATCCCCTCTTGAGCTCCCTCACTGTGGCGTCCACCCGGGCCGGAAGCTTCTCGGCCACGACTGTGCGCCCGCCACGAAGCGCCGCGCGCGTGAGCCCAGAATCGACGAACTTCTTGGGCTGAATCTTGACGGTGTCAAGATTCGAGGTTTCGAAAAGTGTGGGCTGGGCCTGCCACGTATCGGGATCCACCTGGGGCGAATTCCAGGCGATGAGGTTGAAGACGTCGTCGGTGTGCGGGACGCGTAGCGCATACCCGCCCACGGCGGTCCTGCCCGGGAGCTGTCCGGTGCCGAACGCGGTAATCGCGGCGGCCGTCGTCGACGGAATCACAGTTGAGATCGCGCGGTCCATTCCCAGTGCGCGCAAGGTCGGCGCATGGCCGCGCCTCTGCTGGAGGTTATGAAACCCCAGCCCGTCAACGAGGACGACGCAGGCGCGTTCAACACGCGGAAAGTCGAACGGAGCGTGTGCACCCACCCCCAGCGCGGCGAGGACACTGGCCAGAACGCCGGAAACGTTCTCCTTGCTCGGAAGCGTCGCCCCGTTCATCGCTGCCCAAGAATGTCTTCGAGAGAATTAATGAAGTCCACACCCTCGCGGAAATAGGCCGTGTCGACATGGCGATCGAGGAAAATCTGCAGATCCTCATTGGTGGCAACCCCGACGTAGCCGTGATCGTTCGTGCAGGCCGGATCGTCGCACGCACCCGGCTGAAGATCCTGGTTGAACGAGCTTCCCCACCGCAGCCGAAGAAGGATGGAGTTCAGTTCTCCCACCGAGTCGCCCTTGAACTCGCGCCGCCGAATCACGTGATGCTCCCGGATATCGGCCAGCCGGACGGATTGGGTGGTTGTCACGTATTCGCCCCGAGTATCCATCTCATAGTTCGTATCCGAATACACGAGCAGGAGCCGCGTCCCAGTTACGATGAACGCGACGATCCGGTCGTAGACGGAATCGGCATCGAAAACGGTCTCGGGTCGGACGTAAAAAGCGCGGACGGCGTCGTTACCCAGGACGTGGCGGATGTCAGCGAGGACGGGAGACTGCCCGGATACGAGATGCGCAAGTGCCTCATCGAAGTCGGAACGCAAATCATTCATCTGCCCATTCTTTCAAAGGCTGAGCCAATGTGCGAAAGCGGGTCGCCAACATCACGACAACACGGTCGGTCAGATGCACGGGAAGTATCCGCAACCGCCAGATAATAGAACAATGGCTACTCATGAGCAGATCGTTGACATCGACGTGTCGCAGGAAATGCGCACGTCCTTCCTCGAATACTCCTACTCGGTGATCTACGCGCGCGCACTTCCCGACGCACGCGACGGCCTCAAACCCGTACAGCGCCGCATTCTCTTCCAGATGGACCAGATGGGCCTGCGCCCCGACAAGGGCCACGTGAAGTCCTCCCGCGTCGTGGGCGACGTCATGGGACGCCTCCACCCACACGGCGACGCCGCGATCTACGACGCCATGGTCCGCCTCGCCCAGCCCTTCACCATGCGCCTGCCCATGGTTGACGGCCACGGCAATTTCGGCTCGCTCGACGACGGGCCCGCGGCTCCCCGATACACCGAGGTACGCATGGCGCCGGCCGCGTTGGCAATGACGGCAAGCCTCGATGAGGACGTCGTCGACATGGTGCCCAACTACGACAACACCTACATGCAACCCGAGGTGCTTCCAGCGGCGCTGCCCAACCTCCTGGTCAATGGCTCGTCCGGCATCGCCGTCGGCATGGCCACGAACATGGCTCCGCACAACCTCGGCGAAGTCGTCGCCGGCGCGCGATTCCTGCTCGAAAACCCCGACGCCAGCCTCGACGAACTGATGCGCTACATTCCCGGCCCCGACCTTCCCGAGGGCGGCAAAATCGTGGGGCTCGACGGCGTCCGCCAGGCTTACGAAACCGGGCGAGGCATCTTCCGCACCCGTGCCACCGCACACATCGAGAACATCACCGCCCGAAAGAAGGGCATTATCTTCACGGAGCTGCCCTACATGGTCGGCCCCGAAAAGGTGATCGACAAGATTAAGGACGGTGTGCAAAACAAGAAGCTCCTGGGGATCTCCGGCGTCCAGAACCTGACCGACCGCAAGCATGGGACGCGCCTCGTGATCGAGGTCAAAAACTCTTTCAACCCCGAAGCCGTGCTGGCGGACCTCTACCAGCACACGCCGCTCGAAGAGTCCTTTGGCATCAACAACGTCGCGCTCGTCAACGGCCAGCCGCGTACCCTCGGCCTTAAGGAACTCCTTCAGGTCTTCCTCGACCACCGCATCAGCGTCACTCGCCGCCGAACCGAATTCCGCCTCACCAAGGCCAAGGACCGCCTTCATCTCGTTGAGGGCCTCCTGATCGCGATCCTCGACATCGACGAGGTCATCGCGGTTATTCGTTCCTCAGATGACTCGGCGATCGCCAAGGAACGGCTCAGACAGGTCTTCGACCTGTCTGAGGTGCAGGCCGAATTCATCCTCGAGCTGCGCCTGCGCAGGCTGACGAAGTTCTCGCAGATCGAGCTGGAGAAGGAAAAGAGCGAGCTGCTTGCCGACATCGAGTTCCTTAGTGAAATTCTCGCCTCCGACTCGCGCTTGCACGCCCTCATTTCCGAGGAGCTGGCCCAAACCGCTCGGCAGTTTGCCACCGCGCGCCGAACCGTTCTCCTTGAATCCGACGGCGCGGGGACGTCGTCGCGCGCAGCATTGAAGGTGGAAGACGACCCGTGTTGGGTCATGCTCTCCGGAGACGGCCTCATCGCCCGCGTCGTCACCGACGCCGAGCCCTCCCGGTTCGGGCCGCGCGCCAACCACGACGCGATCGTCTCCATGGTTAAAACCACCAACCTCTCTTCGATCGGCGTCATCACCTCCGACGGTTCGGTCAACCGTCTCAACGTCGTCGATATCCCGGCAATTCCCGAAACCGAGACCGCTCCGAGTTTGGGAGGAGGCGCACCCATTCTCGAGATTCTCCTCATGGGCAAGGGGTCGCACGTCATTGGCCTAGTCAACCTCGACCAGCCGCCGATCCTTGCCCTCGCAACCGCGCAGGGCAAGATCAAGCGAGTCAACCCCGACTATCCGGATAAGGGCGCGATCGACATCATCAAACTCGCCGACGGCGACACGGTCGTCGGCGCCGCGCCCGCTACCGAGGACGATCAAATCGTCTTGGTCACCTCCAACGCTCAGCTCCTGCGCTTCCCCGCAGGAGACGTCCGTCCCCAGGGCCGGGGTGGTCAAGGCATTGCGGGAATTCGCCTGGCCGAAGGCGCATCCGTCATCGCCATGGGCGTTGTCCCTGGCGACGATCTTGCCGCACACGGCGTCGTTACCATCGCCGGCTCATCCGGATCCCTGCCCGGAACGGTAGCAGGATCGGCGAAGGTCACGCCCCTGGACCGCTACCCCGCCAAGGGGCGCGGCACGGGCGGCGTGCGTGCCCAGCGGTTCCTGCGCGGCGAGGACGTCATCGAGATGGCGTGGGTGGGTCAGTTGCCGCCACGCGCCACAGGAAATCGTGGCAAGCCGGTGACTCTTCCCAATGTCGACGAGCGCCGCGACGCCTCGGGAACGCAACTGTCCGCCGTCGTCAAGAGCATCGGCTAGGGGCTCAGTGCGCGCTCGCTAGACCGTGGTGGTGACGATGTATGTCTCCGCCACACGCTCGAAATCGAAGTGTTCGAAGACGGTGATCAGGCTCGAGCGTTGCGAGCCCTCACCGGCGATGTCCAGGCCGATGTATGACAGGCCCGCGTCTCTAAATCGGCCCATCGCCGCGGTGAGGAGGGCGGACGCGATGTGCCTGCCGCGCCATTGCGGCAAGACCACGACCTCCTCCACGTACCCCTCGTCATAGACGGCATCGTTGGTCGTGCCTTCTTTCGTGTTGGAGGCGAAGCGCGAGGACAGCAGGTAGCCGGCCAGGCGCGGGCGATCGCCGAAGAAGTCAATGGCGACGAGGCACCAGTCCTCTTCCATCATGCGCAGGCGGGCCTGCCATGCCTCGTTGCCGAGCTTGGTGTAAGTCAGGTTGTCGGCGAGCACTCGATTATGGGCCCGGCGCGTGTCGTTCACCCACTCCCCCGTCAGCTTGAGGATCCGAGTATAGGGCGATATCTGGGGCTCGCCCACCGGAATCGCGAGGCTCCGACGCATCTGAACGTACTGCGACTCGCGTTCGAAGCCGAGGCGGTCGGCCATGTCGAGCAGATCGAACTGAGAATTGTCGATGTACATCTGCACCGACGCCGTCTCCATACCAAGCTCCCGAGCCAGGCTTCGCGCCGTGATGAGCTGGCGTTCCATCAGGTCTCGGCCGAGGCCGTGGGCACGCCAGGAGGGCGCCACGCCGCCAGACATCGTCAGCGGCAGTTCGCCACCATTGGCCACCGGTGTCCGAAGCAGGCCGAAGGCGAGCAGTTCTTGGCCGGCCCATGCGCCCTGGGCCCGCCACACGTGCGAGTTGAGGAAGTAGGAGTCGACCTCGTCCCGAGTGGTTCGGTTAGCAGAATCGTCTGCCTCCTCGATCTCAAGGATGAGGGCGTGGATAGCATCGGCATCCGATGCGTCCAACGGGGTCCAGATCCAGCGCGCGTCAGGCATTAGATATCAATGGAGTAAAGGATCTGCGAGGCCCCCTCAAAAAATCCGTATTTCGTGAGGAACTCGGTGGGTGGGGTAAATTCAGAGACGACCGGAACGCTCATGGAGACGATCCCCGCGTCGAGGGCAGGGGCCATCTGGGCCAAGATCAGATCGGTGCCGTTGCCGCTGTGGCGGAAACCTCGGTCGATGCCGTAGAACGTCACCCGCATTTGCCTGTCATGCAAAATCGAGTTCAGAGAATACCCCACGAGGTTGCTACCGTCTGCCAGTAATACGGAGGCCTCACGATCCGCCCCCGTTAGCCGCTCCTCCCATTCCTCGGCAGATAGGGGCTGCCGACGATCCATCACCATCGAAATGCGGTTGTGGAGCCGTAGCACTTCCTCCGAATAGTTCGAGTCGAAGGGGATGACCTCCATGCCGCGGGAGGCGAGGCGCTCGCGCGCCGCACGCGAATGCTCCCGGTGCTCCTCACCGAGGCGAACATCCATGTACGTCCAGCGATTCTGAGGCGAAAATCCGCCGGCGGCCAGCAGACGCCGGCGCTCCATATTCGTCAGCTTCACCCGGGAACGGATCGACGCGGGAAGGTCATAACCCGCGGCAAGCATCAGCTGCCGAGCGCGCCCGTCCTGCCACTCCAACAACGCACGTCCAATCCCCCGGCCACGCCAGTGCGGGGAAATCGCTCCGTAAATGTTGGCCTGCGCCTCGGTGAGGGGATGCGGGTTGGTGAAGACGAGCCCAATCGCCTGGAGGGCCCCCGCCGCGTCACGGCCGACGATCGCGTCCAGGTTACCGCGCTCCGACTCAGGTGCCCGGGACCACGGAGTCACCTGCTGGCTAATCCGAAGCTCGCCGTAGATTTCAGGGTCGGCACAAAGACGTAAAAGCTCGCCGAGTTCATCCAAGTCCTCAGACTTGAGTTGGCTCCATGACAAACCCAAGTGCGGGCTTGGATAGGCCAGTTCCCTCGGCGCGGCTAGGCGCTGTTCAAGCGTTCGCCCCGTGATTTTTCCCGTGTGCATATCGCCCAGTCTACCAACGGCGCCGCCAAACGCGCCCTAAGTCCTACGCGTCGATTTGCTCGCGCGAAATGTCGTCCGCTCCCTCGATGATGAAATCCTTACGCGGAGCCACATCCGAGCCCATCAATAGCTCGAAGGTCTCCTCGGCAAACCGCAACGCGTCCTCGTCGCTCAGCGAGATTCGCCGGAGCATCCTGTGCTTGGGATCCATCGTCGTCTCGGCCAGCTGGTCGGCGTCCATTTCGCCCAGGCCCTTGTATCGCTGGATCGGCTGCTTGTACGTGCGCCCTTGCTTCTCGAGCCTGGCGAGGATGCGGTACAGCTCGGCGTCGGAGTAGCTGTAGATGTATTCCCCCTTCTTGCCTCCGCGGCCGGATACCTCCACCCGGTGCAGAGGTGGAACCGCCGCATAGACGCGGCCAGCTTCGACCAAGGGACGCATGTAGCGGAAGAAAAGAGTCAGCAGGAGGGTACGGATGTGCGCGCCGTCGACGTCGGCGTCGGTCATGAAGATCACCTTGCCGTATCGCGCCGCATCGACGTCGAAGGTCCGCCCGGAACCAGCTCCGACGACCTGGATGATCGAGGAAACCTCTTGGTTCTTGAGGATGTCCGCAGGCGAGGCCTTCTGGACGTTGAGGATCTTGCCGCGGATCGGCAGCAGAGCCTGAAACTCCGAATCGCGCGCGAGTTTGGCTGTTCCGAGTGCCGAATCACCCTCGACGATGAACAGCTCAGTACGTTCGACGTCTTCCGAGCGGCAATCGGCCAGTTTGGCCGGCAACGTGGATGTTTCTAGCGCGTTCTTACGCCGGGAGATTTCCTTCTGCGTGCGTGCGGCCACGCGGGCGCGCATTTCAGCAACGATCTTCTCCAGCACGCGCTGATTTTCCGTCTTCGCATCGCGCTTCGTGGAGGAAAGTTCCTTGGCAAGCTCGCTTTCGACGACCTTCGACACGATCGCCCGAATCGGCGCCGTGCCCAAGACTTCCTTGGTCTGGCCCTCGAACTGCGGTTCGGGGAAGCGGACGGCGATGACGGCCGTCAGGCCCGCCAGGATGTCATCCTTCTCGATGCGCGGATCGCGTGCCGTGACCTTGAGCTGGCGCGACTTAGCCTCGATCTGGGCGCGGATCACCTTGACCAGACCCTGTTCGAAACCCGTCAGGTGCGTACCGCCCTTGGGGGTGGCGATGATATTGACGAAGGTTTCCTCCCTCGTATCGTAACCATTTCCCCAGCGCAGTGCGATATTGACATCACAGACGCGTTCGACCTCGCGCGCGCGAAGATGACCCGACTTCTTGTCCAACACCTGCACGGTTTCGGTAAACGTTCCCTCGCCGGCGAGGTGCATCGTGCGAGACACGGGGGTATCAGTGGCAAGGTGGTCAACAAAATCAACCACTCCACCATCGAACTTGAAGACTTCTTCGATCGGGCCGCCCTCGCCCGGGGTGCCGGCCAGGCCGCGCTCGTCACGCACCACGATCTCGATCCCGGGGACGAGGAAAGCCTTTTCACGCACGCGCTCGATGAGGTGGTCGTAATTGAAGTGGCTATCGCGCGGGAAGATCTCCGGGTCCGCCCAATAACGCACCCTGGTTCCGGTGATCTTCTTCGCCACCTTGCCCGTCACCCGCAACTCTGACTGGGTGGTGAAGGGCTCGAAAGGCGCATCCGGCTTTGGCTGGCCCGCGTCCTTGTAAATGCCCGGTTCTCCGCGGCGGAAGGACATCTCCCAGATTTTCCCTTCGCGTTTGACAGCGACGTCCAGACGCTGGGAAAGGGCGTTGACAACCGAGGCGCCCACTCCGTGCAGGCCGCCTGCAGAACCATAGTTTGCCGAGTCGAATTTTCCGCCCGCGTGCAATTTTGTGTAGACGACCTCGACGCCGGAGGCGCCCGTTCCTGGCACCTCGTCGACAGGAATGCCGCGGCCGTCGTCCTCAACCTCCACCGAGCCATCCGGGTAGAGCGTGACGCGGATCGAGGACGCGTGTCCCTCCGTCGCCTCGTCAACCGAATTGTCAATGATCTCCCACAGGCAGTGCATCAGGCCGCGGGAGTCGGTGGAGCCGATATACATTCCGGGACGCTTGCGCACAGCTTCGAGCCCCTCGAGGACCGAGAGGTGGCGGGCTGTGTATTGCTGTTTTTCAGTATGTGGCACGCCTTGCATCATATCCGCCTGCCCCGACGTTCTTTGTCAGCAACGCTCGCGGTACGCAACACACTCGCCCGGCAGAAACGGCCCAAGAGGTCAAAAAAGGGGGACCAGCTCGTGCTGATCCCCCGGCGGTCGGATTCAATTATGAGACGAGTTCGGTCTCATCGACGATATTCAGTGCAACCTTTTCCAGCGCCGGCATGTGCTTGCGCGCATGGTGGGCACAGAAGAAAAGCTCGCCCGATCCTAGTTCGACTCGGACGTAAGCCTGTGCATTACAGGCGTCGCAGCGGTCTGCAGCTGTCAAGGTCGGTGTTTCTAATGTTGCATTCACACAATGATCAAAGCATGATTGGCGAGAATTATTCCTCTCATCTTACGCGAGTTCGCCCCCGGCCAAATGGCGCTGTGCGACAATGGGGCCATGGCCGATTCTTCCTTCGCTGTCATCGACTTAGAAACCACTGGTCTGAGCCGAGCCGAGGACCGCATCATCGAGATCGCAGTCGTTTTACTCGATGAGAACCTCAGTGAAGAGTCTCATTGGCACACGCTCGTTAATCCCGAACGTTCCACGGGGGCAACGCACATCCATGGGATTCACGACGCCGATCTGGCCGGCGCTCCCACCTTCCGCGAGTTGCTCCCCCGCCTGCTTCCGTTCCTTGATAGGCGCCGGATCGTGGCCCACAACGCCGCATTTGAGCGGGCCTTCCTCAACAGCGAGTTTGCCCGCGCCGGCCTGCCTCATGTGATTGGCGAAGATTCGTGCGTGTGCACAATGGACCAGTCTCGCATCTATCTTCCGCCGGGACCTCACTCGTTGCAGGGCGTGGCAAGCCGTCTAGGCCTGCCGTTCCAGCCGCACCACCGCGCACTCCAGGACGCGGTGGTGTGCGCCGAGCTGCTTCGCCGATACTTCACCATCGAAGCCGCCGGGCAACGCTACACCTCTCACGCAACAAATCGGGAAGGCTCCCCTGTTCTGCCCGCACAATGGGAGCGCGCTCACGGATGGACGCGCTCCCATTGACGCAGTTTATTCGAGGTAGTCCCGCAAGACCTGCGAGCGGGACGGATGGCGCAGCTTCGACATAGTCTTGGATTCGATCTGGCGGATCCGCTCGCGGGTCACACCATAGACCTTGCCAATCTCATCCAAAGTCTTTGGCTGGCCGTCGGTCAGGCCGAAACGCATGGACACGACGCCGGCCTCGCGCTCAGACAGTGTGTCGAGAACCTGATGGAGTTGCTCCTGAAGAAGTGTGAAGCCAACGGCGTCGGCGGGAACAACAGCTTCCGAATCTTCGATGAGGTCACCGAACTCCGAATCACCGTCCTCACCGAGAGGCGTGTGGAGCGAGATAGGCTCACGGCCATACTTCTGTACCTCGATGACCTTTTCTTCAGTCATATCGAGTTCGCGCGCGAGCTCTTCCGTGGTGGGTTCACGTCCGAGATCCTGAAGCATCTGGCGCTGAACGCGGGCGAGCTTATTAATCACCTCGACCATGTGGACCGGGATACGGATCGTACGTGCCTGATCCGCCATGGCGCGGGTGATGGCCTGACGAATCCACCAGGTGGCGTAGGTGGAGAACTTAAATCCCTTGGCGTAGTCGAACTTTTCGACGGCTCGCACCAAACCGAGGTTGCCCTCCTGGATGAGGTCAAGGAAGAGCATCCCGCGACCGGTGTAGCGCTTGGCAAGCGAAACAACCAGGCGGAGGTTTGCCTCCAGCAAGTGGTTCTTCGCGTTGCGTCCGTCACGGGCGATGATCTCCAGCTCGCGGCGATACTTACGATCGTCGATCTGCGTGGTCTCAAGGATGTGCTGGGCGAACAAGCCGGCCTCGATACGCTGCGCAAGCTCGACCTCCTCGGCCGCGTTAAGCAGGGAAACCTTGCCGATCTGCTTGAGGTAGTCCTTGACCGGATCGGCGGTGGCGCCCGCCACGAGCACGCGCTGAGCGGGCTCGTCGGTGTCGTCCGAGTCCTTCACTACGAAGGCGCCCTTGGAGGACTTGCCCGCAGAGGCCGTGATGACGACCGACTTGTCATCGTCCTCATCGTCGGAATCCTCGTCGTCCGAGTCTTCGTCCTCGGCCTCGTCGTCGGACTGCGAATCGTCGTCGAGATCTTCGTCATCCTCCTCGAGGTCCTCATCATCCTCCTCGAGGTCTTCGTCGTCGAGGTCCTCCGGCTCATCCGGAGTCGCGGGAGTCACGTCCTCCGCATCAGACTCATCGCCATCAACATCGGGCAGCGCCTTCGAAGGCTCGCCGCCATCCTTGCCTTCGCCCGTGGAGAGTCTCACAATAAGTTCTACGAGCTCCGCCTTCTTCAGACCCGTGCCGTCTCCACCGATCTCAGCCGCTTTTTCACGAAGCTCATCTACCTTCAGCTTTTTCAGCTCAGCCTCGTTCACGGGAGCCGAATCGCCCGAAACCTTAACATCAGCACCATCGGACGCACGCTCGGACAGCGCAACGGAGATCGCATCGATGAGTGTGGCTTTAACAGCGCGCGAATTGACATCTAGCCCCAGCGACTGGGCGATGTCACGAAGCTCGGAGACCTTCATTCCGGGCAACGAGGCAACGTCGACCATAACCTCCGCATCGGCCTTGGAGGGTAAAGAAGCGGTCTTGGACTTAGATGCAGCCACGTGCAACCTTTCGATCTCGGAGTAGGTACAACTCGCCTATTATAGCGGTTTTCTCAAAAAACCTTTATTCGTCGATAAGGTTAACGCCGATCGGCGACGTTTATTCCCGCATTTGCCCAATGCTCGCGCTTCGAGAGTTATCTCTCCGGAACGACGAGTACCGCACACTGGCTCTCAAGCAGAAGCTTTTGGATCTGCGAGCCGAGGCGCAACCGGCCGTTCACAGGGCGCTTTGCCAATGATACGACGACGAGCGAGGCCTTGGTCTGCGTCACGACGTTGGCAATGTGGGTCGCAAGTTCTTCCTCCCCGAGCCGCACCTCAATCGAGAAAGCGATGTCGACACGCTCGAGTCGCTCCGTCAGATCGTCAATCTCAGCATCAACGGTTTCTTGATGGAATTCCGACACGGGACGGCGAAGGAGCACAACAAGGGGGCGTTCCTGGCGCTGGCATAGATCAATGGCCGCAACGAGCGCGTCATCGCGAGCTCCTGGTGTGACTGGGACGACTACCGGCATGCATGTAAACCTCTCCACACGAGCGTATATGGATCACGTCAAATGTACACGGTATTCGAAACCCTGTCATTTCAGTCAGCCATCCACACCCGCGCCGATTCTGCCTCCTCGGCAGGCGAGGGCAGGTTGACGAAGAGCGCATGCAAAACCAACTTGGCTAACGGGTAGTGCCTGTTGGAATTGATCGCCATCTGAGCGTTGGAAATCGCGCGCTCGCGATCATCGGCCCACCAGGCTAGGTAGGCGGCTACCGCGTAGGCCGCAGCGTCGTCGTCGTCCGAATAGTCGCCGATGTGTTCGAGGAGGGAAATGAGAGCCGTGACCCTGTCCGCAGGCGCGACGTGTGCCTGGGCTAGCCTGCGCACCAACTGGCTGGCAGAGACGCTGGTGAGTCGAACCATCGATTCGTCCACGCCGAAAAGAATGAGCCGGTCACGAAGGAGTATCTGATCAAGCGCCGCGTTGAGCTTGCCCATGTTTGCGGTGGTCCCGGCAGCCTCGTGCGGATCGGCACCTTCTTGGAGGGCGTCGATCGCCGTCTGCCACAAACCCACTCCGCGCCTGCCTTTGCGCGAGCGCCACTGACGCGCAGCTGCCACAGCTTCCTGACGCTCGCTCCAGGGTGCGCGAGAACGCGGAAAGGTAGGACCATCTTCCACCGGCGCCGACCCGGCATAGACTGCCTCGGCAACCGCGGCAGAAGAATTGAGCTCTTCGAAAGAGCCGATGTATCCGGCCTCGCACAACTCCTCGAATGTATCGACGCGAGATTGGCGCGCGTCGATACCCGAGATCCACTGCGTGAAGTCGGTCAGGCCCACCGAGACGAAGCCCTGCCCGCCGTTGCGGGCATCGATGCACTGTTGGGCGGCCAGTCCGGCCATGTCGAGGATATCGATGGAATCGACATCGCTGAGCATCTGTTCCAGATCGTCGCCGTACCAGGCGATGTAGAGGTCTTCAACGTCGAAGGTCTCGATGAAGTCGAGCACCACGTCGAACAGCCCGGTGGGGACGATCGCGGCATCGATGCGTGCGCTGGGCCCTCCGGGGAGGCCTCCGGCGCCTCGCATCGCGATAAGGACCACCGATTGGCGGGGCTTGTAGCCGAGCGCATAAGGGGCGAAGGCGAGTATTTCGTGAGGTTGATTGAGTTTGATCTTGTTCATGAGCCAAGTAAACACGCACAGGCAGCCACGGCGTTTTTGAGATTGGCCAAATGTGGATCGCCGATGCACCTGGGCGGAATGTGGTTAACTTTCGCGAGTCTCGATAGGCTCTCACCATGGATAACTTTCGCGCAGCCGTCACCGATCGACTCACACGCTCCCTCGAGGAGTCGGCACCATTCGTCGACGACTACCTCGCTCGTATCGTGTGGCGGGAGTTCATTACGCCGGCCCGAGAGCTCGCCGCGTCGGGAAAGCGCACTCGCGCCTTGCTGATCGCCGCCGGCCACGAGGCTTGCGGAGGAAAAGTTCCCCCGGTTCACGCGGGAGTCGCCGCGGAGCTTTACCAGATGTCGGCACTCGTCCACGACGACATTATCGACGATTCCCCCACCCGCCGCGGTGTCCCTGCCGCCCATCGTAATTTCGCCACCTCGCACCGCGGCTTATCCATGCTCGGAGACTCGGCAATCTTCGGCACGAAGGCGGCCATCCTGCTCGGCGATCTCCTGCTGTCCTTGGCGGCGGTGGAAATCGAGATGGCCGAGGCGTCCGACGCCGAATCCCTCGCCCGTGCCCGGCGCCTCTTTCACGAGATGACCGCCGAGACCGCCTACGGACAATATCTGGATCTGCGCGCAGAATCGACGTGCCTCAACGACCACCGCGAGGCTGCGATCAACGAGTCCCTCATCGTGCTACGCCACAAGTCCGCACGCTATTCCGTCGAGCTTCCCCTCATGATTGGCGGCGCGCTCGCCGGAGCATCCGAGTCCGACATTGCCCGCCTGTCCGAGCTCGGCAGGCCGCTGGGCATCGCCTTCCAGTTGCGCGACGACGAATTGGGAATCTTCGGCAACCCCGAGGACACCGGTAAGCCCGCAGGCGGAGACATCACAGAGGGCAAGCACACCGTGTTGCTTGCCCTCACGCGCGCACACGCGAGCGACGCCGACAGGAAGTTCGTCGACGACGCGCTCGGCCGCCCACTGTCCTCAGATGACGTTTCACGTATCCGCCGAATCGTCGTCGACTCCGGCGCTTTTGCCGAACACGAAGACATGATCGCGGCGTACGAAAGAGCAGCACTCGAGGTGGCGGCCCAGTTCACCGCGGCCCCGATTCTGGGCTCGGTCATGACCGAGCTAGAAAATCGCCGCGCGTGAGACCGGTCCGGCGGCGGAAGCCAGACGACGGCGTCGTTCGCCCCTAGAAGCCCAACCCCACGACAACACGGCGCACCGCGCGATGGCGCCCCTCACGGAGGGCCTGCATCGGCGTCGTACCCAATTCAGGTTCCTGCGAATACAACCAGGTGTGCGCCTCCTCGTCGGAGTATCCCCTGTCAGCAAGCATCGTTAGCGTGCCGTTGAGACTCGGGAGGGCGACGTGCACGCCGTCCTTCTCCACAATCTGATCAGCACTGATCGACAGAGCGTGATTTGGGCCACGTCGGACGGCTAGCAGCTTCTTATCGGACAACATCGAGCGCACCGATTGCTGGCGAATGCCAAGCATATGGCCGATTTCGGGGACGGAGAAATACTCAAGGTCTTCATTCACGCGCACATGTTAACGCAACAAGAAAAATTTGAGTGGCAACACGCCGAAAACTCGACTACTGTCTCAGGTGAACCATTTATAACAATTACATCTCGTTGCACATCTGTCACATTTGTAAAGATCGCACCACACGGAGGTTCCATGTCGTCATGGATGAGGCGCTCAGGTGCCGCACTCGCAGCTACAACCGTTGCCACGCTGATTGCGCCCGTCGCCGGCGCAACCGCAACCCCGATCACGCCTGTCAAGGCACCGATCTTCAAGAGCCCCGAGATGACCTACCAGGTCAAGCGTGGAGACACCGTCAGCGCCATTGCGCTCCGCTCGGGCACAACTATTGACGCCATCGTCAAGGCCAACAAGCTACGCTCGGCCCACCTGATCTACCCCGGCCAGCTGCTTCGCATCCCTTCGGCGGTTTCCACCCCGACGCCCGCCGCACCGAAGCCTGCAGCGGCCGCTCCAGCGCCAGTGGCTGCCCCCGCGCCCAGCGCGGCGTCGGAGGTGTACGTCGTCAAACCCGGCGACACCCTAGGTAAGATTGCCCGCGCCTACAAGACGACTGTGGCCAAGCTCGCCGCAGACAACGCAATCGCCAATCCCAACCGCATCAGCGTCGGCCAGCGCCTGACGGTGGGCAGCACCGCCCCGGCCCCCAGCGCGCAGGCCGCGAACACCGCGGCCGCACCCGCTAAGCCCGCGCCGCAGGCTCCGGCCAAGGCTCAGCCGGCCGCACCGGCCACCGGCACGACCTACGTGGTGCGCCCGGGCGATACTCTCGGGAAGATCGCGCTCATGCACGGAACGTCGGTTGCCAAGATTGTCGCGGACAACGCAATCGCCAATCCCAACCGTATCAGCGTCGGGCAAAAGCTCTCCATCGGCACTCCCGCTCCGAGCGCGCCCGCTGCCCACAAGGCAGCACCGAAAAAGCAGCTGGTGAAGAACAACTTCCCCGGCTACACCTATGCCGATGAGACCGTAGCCGCCGCCAACGAGAATAAGCATGCGCTCATTAACTCCCAGCTACCATCGCGCGCCGAGGTGCAGACCACGATCAAGCAGGTCGCACGCAAGTTGGGCGTGGATCCAAAGCTGGCTCTGGCACACGCCTTCGTCGAGTCCGGCTTTAACGCCAACGCAGTCTCGCCCGCCAACGCCATCGGCACCATGCAGGTGATTCCTTCCTCCGGCACGTGGGCCTCGCAGATGGTTGGACGCCAACTGAACCTACTCAACCCCTACGACAACATCGTCGCCGGCGTCGCGATCATCCGCTCCCTTCAGCGGTCCGCCGACTCGCTCGAACAGGGCATCGCGGGCTACTACCAGGGTCTGGGCGGCGTACGTAAGTATGGCATGCGTCCCGACACGGTCAACTACGTGGCCAAGGTTAAAGCCGCGATGGACCGTTTCTAGCGCGGAAAGTCGAAATTGCCGGTCAGTCTCATGCAGGCTGACCGGCATTTCAAGATAATGTAGAAGACGTGAAACCTGATCCACTCCTCGGCACGGTCATCGACAACCGATACTCCATCAGCGCCCGCATCGCGCGCGGTGGCATGGCTACCGTTTACCACGCCACAGACACGCGCCTCGAACGCAACGTCGCAGTCAAGGTCATTCATGCCCACTTGGCGGAGCAACAGGATTTTGTACGCCGCTTTATCTCCGAGGCTCGCGCAGCCGCCAGCCTCTCGAGCCCCCACATCGTGGCCGTCCACGATCAGGGCGTCGCCCAGTTGCCGTCGGGCGAGCTTCCCTACCTCGTCATGGAGCTGATGACGGGCCCGGACTTGCGTTCCCAGTTACGCGATCACGGCTCCTTCCCGCTCGGCATGAGCCTTGAGCTGGTCAGACAGGTCCTTGCCGGGCTCGTCGTAGCCCATCACGCCGGCATCATTCACCGCGACATTAAACCCGAAAACGTGCTCTTGACCGCCCCGCTCGAGCCGACGGCGCTTGGTCCGAAGTTCCAGGCCAAGCTCACGGACTTCGGCCTGGCCAGGGCCGCCTCCGACGCGACCTCCACGCAGACAAATTCGATGCTCGGCACGGTCGGGTACGTCGCGCCCGAATTCGTTTCATCAGGGACGACAGGCAAGACGTCGGACATTTATTCCGTGGGCATCATGCTCTACGAACTCATCGCCGGCCAGCTCCCGTTCCATGGCGAATCCGCCATGAACGTCGCCTTCAAGCACGTCAACGAGACGATGCCGCGCCTGGTCGATCAGGCTGAGTGGATGCCTCCCGCCGTGGACTCGCTCATCTCGCTCTTCACCGCGAAGAGCGCGTCCAAACGCCCCCAGAATGCGGAGGCGGCGCTTGACGCTTTGACCGATATCGTAGCCTCGCTACCCGAAGAGGTCCTGATTCGCCGGATCCCCGTCTTTCCCGTGGCGCCCGAAAAACGCCCGCAGGCTCCCGCCACGACCTCGGTTCTGCCCGTCTCACAGACTGCCGTTCTCGACGCCGATCAGCACAGCCCCGTGGTGCCCGCCGACTCGACGTCGTCGGTAACGTCCCAGCCAACCACCCGGGCCGCTGCCTCGCGCAACGACACCTACGCCGGAGTACCCAAGCGACGTCGGCGCCTCTGGCCGCTTCTCACCGCGCTATTGACCCTGCTGATAGCTGGCGGGTCCTACGGCGTGTGGTGGTACTACTCCGAAGGTCCCGGCCTGCGTGTGGGAGTCCCGAACGTCATCAACCTCGTGCAGGCCGACGCCGAAGCGGCGCTGACTAATGCGGGGCTGAGCTTTACCGTGAAGGAAGATTTTTCCGACGAGGTCGACAAGGGTTACGTGGTCAACGCTGACCCGACGGTTGGCGCCAAGATCCACCCCTCCACGCCCGTCACCCTCATCGTCTCCGCAGGCATCGAGCACATCATCGTTCCCGACGTCGCGGGCAAGGCCAAGGATGAGGCGTTGACGGTGATACAGGACAGCAGGCTCAAGGCAGAGGTCGCCGAGGCATATTCGGATACCGTCCCGGCTGGAAAAGTCATCTCGCAAAAGCCCGAGGCAGCCGCCTCCATCCCCCACACGACTCCCGTCACGCTGACTATCTCACTCGGACGCGAGCCGGTCTCCACCCCCGACCTGACGAACGCCACCATCGAGGACGCCACCGCACGGCTGACCGAAGCGGGGCTCGAGGCAAAGGTTACGGAAGAGTTTTCCGATACTGTCCCGGCCGGCGTCGTCATCTCCCAAGAATCGGCACCAGGAACCACCCTCTACCGTGGCGACTCGCTCCCGATCAAGGTCTCCAAGGGCCCCGAGCTGATCAAGGTTCCCAACGTCTTCGGGCTGCAGGAAGCGGCCGCAACAAAGGCGCTGAAAGACGCAGGATTCAACGTTGACTATCACCGCATTCTCGGCGGGTACTTCGGCACTGTCCGCTCCCAGAACCCGGGAGCAGGCGAGATGGTCAAACCTGGTTCGACCATCACCCTGACGATCGTCTAGCGTAACGCTAAGCGCCCGCCGCACACGCGCCGGGCACTACGTCACCTAAAAACTCTCGCGCAGAATCTCCGAAATAAGGAAGGCCAGTTCGAGGGACTGCTGATGATTGAGTCGGGGATCGACCAACGTCTCGTAGCGTTCTCCCAGCTTGTCTTCGCCGATTGCTTCGGAGCCGCCAAGCACTTCGGTGACGTCGTCACCGGTCAGCTCGATGTGAAGACCACCGGGAATCGTGCCCATCTGGCGGTGGACGGCGAAGAAACCCCGCACCTCGTCGAGCACGTCGTCGAGACGACGCGTCTTGAAAGCTCCCACCGAGATCGTGTTGCCGTGCATCGGGTCGCTCATCCACGTCACTGGGCGCCCATCTTCGCGGACAGTCTCGATGATCGACGGCAGCACGTCAACCACCTTGTTCGCCCCCAGGCGCGTGATGAACGTCAGGCGCCCTTCCCGACCCTCGGGATTGAGCTTGTCGATCAGGCGTAGGATGTCCTCCCGCGACGCCGACGGGCCCAGCTTCACGCCGATCGGGTTTTGCACATGGGAGAGCATCTCGACATGAGCGCCGTCGGCATTGCGCGTCCGCTCGCCGATCCACAAGAAGTGTGCTCCGGTGTTGTACGGCAGACCCGTGCGCGAATCGATGCGCGTCATCGCGTCCTCATAATCAAGAATGAGAGCCTCGTGCGAGGAGTAGAAATCCACCGTCTTCAGCGACTCCGTGTATGCTCCCGCCGCCCGCATGAACTCCATCGCACGGTCGATCTCCCCGGCCATCGCCGTGTAGCGATGGTAGGCCGGGTTGGCAGAAAATCCCTTATTCCATTCGTGGACCTTGGTCAGATCCGCGAATCCGCCCTGGGTGAAGGCACGAATGAGGTTCAGCGTGGCAGCCGAGTGCTGGTATGCCTCCACTAGGCGGCGCGGGTCCGGGGTGCGAGATTGCACCGTGAATTCGTGGCCGTTGACGGCGTCGCCCATGTAGGAAGGCAACTCCGTGCCGTCACGATCCTCTAAGGGGTTCGAGCGCGGCTTGGCGTACTGACCCGCCATCCTGCCGAGCTTGACCACAGGAACAGAGGCTGAGTAGGTGAGCACAACCGCCATCTGGAGGATCGTGCGAATCTTGGCCCGGATGCGGTCCGCCGTCGCATCGGCGAAAGATTCGGCGCAGTCCCCGCCTTGCAAGACGAACGTCTCGCCGCGGCCGGCACGTGCCATTTCCTTGGTCAAGGAGTCCGCCTCGCCGGCGAAGATCAATGGCGGCATGGTGCGCAGATAGTTGACCGTGGCCCTTTCGACGTCGGCGTCGGGGTACACGGGCTGATGCTTGGCCGGCCGGTCCCTCCACGCCGCTAGAGCCTGCCGGGTCTTCTCATCTGCTTCTTCAAACATATCTTGATTCTAAACAAATCCCGACGCCTGCAAGCCCACGTCCGGTAGGTGAATGTTGGGGCGAGGAACATTATGCTCCCCGCCCCAACATCATGCCTTCAGTTGGCTATTCGGTAGGCTGAGCCTCCCACGGCTGCTCAATCGCATCCATGAGCTCGGTGAACCATTCTTGGTTGGTATCGAAGGCCTTGTGGCCGGCGATGCGCGTGAAATCGATCGTGGAGAGCACGTCACCGTTCTCCTCGTCGTTTCCGACGACGCCGGAGACGCCCTTCATCGCCGACTCAACCGCGAGATCGCACATCTGGCCGATGAGCTCGAGGTCACGTTCGTTGGACTTGGCCGAACGAGCGAAGTAGCCCGACTTTTGGACCATGACCTTCTCGGCGCCGATGATCTTTGCGAACTTGTCAGCAAACCAGGCGCCTGGGTTGATGGAATCGAGCTTGACGTGCCCGAACGGATCGCGCTCGACCTCGCCGCCGTCTTCGAGAATTTCCTCGACGATCTCGTTCACGCCAGCGCCCTCCGAGAGGAAGATGTTGACGTTGCCCTGCTCGTCCATGATCTTGCGAAGGCGCGAGCCCTCGACGTCGAGGTCGAAGGTGATCTCCGGAATGTAGAGTGCGTGAACGTCCCAACGCTTCTTGGACAGACCAGCAGAGGGAACCCACTCCTGCTCCTCGATCCAGTCGCGGTAGTAGCGCGTGGTCTCGGCAGCGAGGTATCCGCATGCGCGGCCCATGATCTCATGGATGATGAGCATACGCGGGTTGACGCGGTGCTCGCCCACGATGTTCTGTGCAAACAATGCGCCCTGCTCGGCGGCCGAGTAGGCACCCAGCGACTGGCGAATCGGAACGATGTCGTTGTCGATCGTCTTCGGCAAGCCCACCACAGTGAGTTCGTAATCGTGATCATGCAGGTAAGCGGCGAGATCAGCGGCGGTCGTGTTCGTGTCATCGCCGCCGATGGTGTGGAGGACATCCACGCCGTCCTTACGCAACTGCTCCGCCGCGACCTCGAGGGCGTTCTGTCCAGGCTTGATCAGGCCACGCTCGATGAGGTTCTTCGAATTGGTGAGCTTGACGCGGGAGTTACCGATCGGCGATCCACCGAACTTGGTAAGAATATGTGCCTTCTGGCGTGCTTCCTCGTCGAAGACGACGAAGTTACCCGTGAGCAGGCCGTGGTATCCGTTCTGGTAGCCGATGATTTCGGCGTCGGGAAGTTCCTTGGTATAACGCTCGATCAGATCGCCAACGGCGGTCGACAGGCAGGGCGCGTATCCTCCTGCGGTCAAAAGAGCAATACGGCGAATAGTCATAAGTACCTTCCTTTGGTGGGAGCGCGTGCGCGCGGAACTTGGGTCCGGGTTAATACTACCGGTTCGCACGGGCGGGGTGGGTGCACAAGGGCCCACGTTGTGCACGAGACAAACGGCGGTAAAGTAGGGCCATGCGTGAAGAGGACAGCGGGCGTGACTGGGACGCCGAGTGGATCAGGTTTGAAAGCACGATGAAGGAATCCGACCATCCCCGCGAGGACTCCTACCAGCAGGCGGCGGGCTTTCGTACCTGGACTCCCGCACCGGAAGAGGACGAGCCCTTCGATCCCGCAGACTTGCCCAAGGCGCAGCCACCGTCCCCCGCTTCCCAGCCTCAGTTGGCTCGCATCTCTTTTAGCCTGACCGGTGCAGTAGCGCTCTTATATATTCTTGGTTTCTTCGAGGTTCTCAGCTTCTCCCACGCTTGGTGGCTCGTTTTCGGCACACTTGGCTTGCTGAGCGCGGCCGCAGGGGTTTACTTCAGCGCTCCGTGGGCACACGGTCCCGACGACGACGGCACGCGCGTCTAAATTTGTCGGAGCTTCCTCCTATGCTGGTCGCATGACTGTCAAAGGACACCGACCTGGTCTCAGCCTCGACCTGACGCCGTCGCGCCCGCATCAGCGCGGCGTTGCTCAGGCAGATTCGGTCCAGCTCGCCCTCGATGAGCTCGGGCCGTCGCTTTTCGACGTCACTTTCCTCGTCGTTGACTTGGAAACGACGGGCGGCGGGCCGGGGCTGAACTCGATCACCGAGATCGGCGCGGTTAAGGTTCGCGGTGGCGAAACCCTCGGCGAGTTTTCTACCTTGGTCAACCCCCAGGTGCCTATCCCCGCCTTCATTTCTGTTCTGACCGGGATCACGAACTCGATGGTTGCGCTGGCAGCGCCGATTGCCGCGGTGATGCCCGAGTTTCTTGATTTCGTGGGCGATGATCCCCACCTCGTCCTCGTCGCCCACAACGCCCAGTTTGACATCTCGCATCTGAAAGCGGCGTGCCGGGAGCTAGGCCTTGCGTTCCCATCGAACCGGGTCATTGACACGGTCAAGCTCGCCCGCAAGGCCTTTACCCGCGATGAGACGCCCAACTACAAGCTGGCGAGCCTCGCGAAAGTGTGCGGAGCCCAGGTTCAGCCCAGCCACCGGGCGCTCGATGACGCGCGTGCTACGGTGGACGTCCTTCACGCGATCCTCTCCCGCCTCGGTGGCATTGGCGTCACCCACCTCGAGGACCTCCTGACGGCCACGGACGCTGTCCCCCAGCACCGGCGGGCCAAGGCTCGCCTCGCTGACAACCTGCCTCACGGGCCCGGCGTCTACCGGTTCATCGGCCCGGGCGGAGAGGTTCTGTATGTGGGCACGTCGATCAACGTATACAAGCGCGTGCGTCAGTACTTCACGGCAGCCGAAAAGCGCAGGCGCATGGCGGAGATGGTCGATCTCAGTGTTGAGGTTCACGCGACACCCACGGCTACCCAGCTCGAAGCGAATGTCCTCGAGGTACGACTGATCGAGGAACTAGATCCGCCCTACAATCGCAGGTCTCGGCGAACCCATCAGCGGCCGTGGCTGGCGCTGACCAACGAACCATTCCCCCGCCTCATTGTCAAACGCAAGATCCTACGCGAAGAAATGACCAATGCGCTCGGGCCGTTCACGTCCAATGCCCAGGCCAACCGGGCGGCCGAGCTCTTGACTTCAGCCACGGGCTTGCGCGAGTGCAAGCAACGGCTCCCCCTCGTGCCCGATGGGCGCGGCGGGTGCCACCTGCACGATCTGGGCAAGTGCTCGGCACCGTGCCGCACCGGCGTCGCGCAGGCCGCCCAGGTCGGCGTCGTCGAAAAATGCTTGGACGGGCGGGTGGCAGGTATCGTGGAGAAGAGCATGTCCAAGTTGCGGATGCTCAGCCAGGAGGAAAGGTTCGAACAGGCGGTGAGCGAGCGAGATCGTCTGTACGCGCTCGTGTCCGGTGCGAAAAACTATGAGGAGTTCCTCAGCCTCGTCGGTAATGAAAGGATCATTGCTGCCCGGGGCAACCGCGGCGCATGGGACGTGGTGGTTATCGATTACGGCCTCCTACGCACGAGCGCCACCACGCGCAATGGTGAGTCGCCCGAGGATCTTGCGCGATGGCTCGATCAGATGGTGCCCCGCATGGACGAACCCACGTTCGCCAGCCAACATGTCTCCCACGACGAGGTCAGGCTGCTCTCCCAATGGCTGTTGCGCCCCGATGTCCGGCTGCTGAAAGCCACTGCCCCCCACTATCTCTCCCGCGCCGTGGACGGTGCCTACGGTTGCGCGTTACCGTCGTTGCCTTCTCAGTCACGCTCGGCGGCGGCAACGGACTAAGCTAGAGCCCTAAGCGAAGGAGCCCGCATGATCACCGCAATCGTCATGATTGACGCCGAAGTCAACTAGATTCCCGAAGTGGCGCAGGCCCTGGCCGCCCTGTCTTCCGTCCGACAGGTCTATTCTGTGACGGGCGACGTCGATCTCATCGCCCTCGTCACGGTCGCCCGGCACGAAGACTTGGCAACCGTCATTCCCGATAAGATCGCGAAGGTCGCAGGCGTGAAGAACGTCAAAACCTACCTCGCCTTTCAGGAGTTTTCGCGGGCAGATCTCGAGGCCGCCTTCGACATCGGCTTGGACTAGCCCGGTTCTTGCTAGAGGTCTCGTTCCTCGAGGTCTCGGTAGCTCTGTGACAGCTCCCGCCAGCGGCACAACAGCTGCCAGGCCCGCCCAGAATCGACCGCTTCTCCGGCGATCTCCAGTGCGTGACGCACGCGGGTGAGGATATTCCCGTCCGTCGCCCGGGCTCCCTCGACTTGCCCATCCGCCACGATTGCGCCGGCCGCGTTGAGCAGCACCGAGTCCCGAACCGGGCCGTTCTCGCCGCCAAGCACTCTCTCGGTGACCGCCGCGTTGTATGCCGCATTCCGAGCCACGAAGGTCGTCGATGCTCGCACGCGGCAAGCCGACATCGGTGGCCTCAAACTGATGGAAGGTGATCTGCCCCGAGCAGACCTCCCACACGTCGTTGCGGCACACCGTCGATAGCTCGTCGAGTCCATTATCTCAGCGGAACACGAAAGCCCGATGGCCGCACCTCGCGATCACGCCTGCCACGAGCGGGGCGTGGGAAGACTTCGAGACGCCGATTGCTCCCGCAACTGGCCTGGCTGGGTTTGTCAAAGGGCCGAGCACGTTGAACGCCGTCGCGATGCCGAGCTCGCGCCTGGCCATCGCCGCATACTTCATCGAGGGGTGAAACTTAGTGGCGAAAAGAAAGGTGATTCCGGTCTCGTCGAAGACGCGCTCGACCGCCACGGTCGAGAGGTTGAGGTTAACGCCAAGTGCCTCGAGGCAGTCGGCGGAACCGGACCGCGATGAGGAGGCACGGTTGCCGTGCTTGACCGCCTTCAGTCCGCTAGCTGCGGCGACGATGGCCGCTGTCGTCGAAATATTCACGGTCCGCAGGCGATCGCCACCGCTTCCCACGATATCGACGCAGTCGCTGGGAAGGTCCACTGGCGCCGAGTGCGCCTGCATCGAATTAGCAAGGCCAAGCAGCTCCTCCGTCGTCTCACCCTTGGTCGCAAGCGAGGTGAGGAAACCTGCAAGGGCAATCGGAGAGGTCTCGCCACACATCACGCTGTCCATCGCCAGGCTGTTTCGTCGGCAGAAAGATCCTGCCGATTCATGACCTTCCAGGTGAGCTCTGGCCAGGTGTAATCAGGCTTTAAGCGCCGGCTTTGGCCTTGACAATCGCGGCGACGGCCTCAGACAGCGCCCGCGCATCGACCGGCAAGGGCAAAATGGCATTGGGGGCCGAGACGCGTGCGAGCCACTCGTCCTGTGGGCGGCCGATCAGCACGATGTAGGGCATGTCCGCCACCAACTCGTCGCGGACCATCTTGCCAAACCCGATTCCGCCGAGCTTCGGAGTTTCGCCGTCGAGAATGAGGAGATCAAAGTGATTCTCTTCCACCTTGAGGTAAGCACCCTCCCACGTGGCGGCCTCCGTCCAATTGATGGTGGGTAGCCCCTTGCCAACGTGACGGCCGACGGCCTGCATGACGTCATTACGGGTATCGCGGTTGTCCGAGTAGACCATCACTTCAAAAGAATCGGTCTTTGCAACCTCTTGTGCCATTGTTACCTCCATACATCGGCTCGTGCCAATGATACCGGCTAGGTGGGCAAACTTAGAAAAGATCACACAAGAGTCCCACAAACGGCCGCTCATCAGGCGGGCGGGTTTCGCTGTGCGCGCATACACGGACTTTATACCCACATTTTTCACGTTGTGTTAGATACTTGAATACGAAAGAACCGCGGCCACACGGGTCACGGATTCCCGAGTTGGAGGAAAAATGGTATACACACTGCCTGAGCTCGATTACGACTACGCAGCGCTTGAGCCGCACATTTCGGCAAAGATCATGGAGCTGCATCACAGCAAGCATCATCAGGCTTACGTTGACGGCGCCAACAAGGCGCTGGAGAACCTCGCCGCTGCCCGCGAGGCCGGCGATTTTTCGAAGATCAACCAGTTCGAGAAGGATCTCGCCTTCAACCTCGGCGGACACTCGAACCACTCGGTCTTCTGGAAGAACCTCTCCCCCAACGGCGGCGGCGAGCCGGAAGGCGAGCTGGCTGAGGCAATCAACGAGGCCTTCGGCTCCTTCGAGAACTTTAAGAAGCAGTTTACGGCTGTCGCTACCGGCATCCAGGGCTCCGGCTGGGCCGTCCTGGCCTACGACACGATTTCTAGCGGTCTGACGACCTTCCAGCTGTTCGATCAGCAGGGCAACGTCCCGGTGGGCACCTACCCGATCCTCATGCTCGACATGTGGGAGCACGCGTTCTACCTCGACTACCTCAACGTCAAGGCAGATTACGTGAAGGCTGTGTGGAACGTCTTCAACTGGGAAGATGTCGCCGCTCGCCTTGAGGACGCCAAGAAGTCTTCGCTCATCGTCCGCTGAGCATCCTGACGCATACAAAAGTGGGGCTCGCACGAGCCCCACTTTTGTATGCTTGCTACTTGGATTCTTCAGCCGACGGCGTCGGCGTCGCGTTAGCCGGAGGCATGATCTGACCAAGCAAATCAATGACGACCGCATAAGCTGGCGCGGTCACCTCTCCCTCACCGCCGTCCGAGGCCGGCACTTCAACGAGCACGCGAGATCCCAGCGGGATCCCTTCCAACGCGTCGAAGAAGCTACCCGTGCCGATGGTCTGAGACTGCGGCCCGAAGGTTGCGTAAGTAACTTCGCTGGCCGAGTTGTCCCAGACAGACATGGCGTACTGGTCGTAGATGGTCGTACCCTTGCCGCCCACGGGAGCGCCGTTGCCACGCGCGATGATCGTCACCACGGGTTCGCCCGAGGGCTGGGCCGCACCATCCTTGACCTTAACCTTGATCGGAGCGCCAAGATCGCCGGTGATCTCAATGGGGAGGTCGGCGAGATTGGCCTGCGGGGTCGCGTTGGGGTCGCCAGCCTGATCCACGCCGTAAGCATCAACGAGCTCGACATAGAACGCGATCGTGTCCGTCTCGCCAATTCCCGCGCTCGGATTTCCGCCCGCCGGCCCGTAGCCAAGCTCGGCAGGAATGGAAAGAATCACCTTCGAGCCAACGGTCTGTCCAGCGAGGCCGTCAGTCCAGCCCTTGATGACCCGCGACAGCGAGAACGCTGCGGGCCCGCCACGCTTAAAGGAGGCGTCAAAGGGCTCTTCCTTTCCCCAGACTTGGCCGACGTAGTGGGCAACCACCATGTCGGTAGCCGCGATCTCGCGGCCCTCGCCCTTCTCGAGAACGTCGACTTGGAGCCCCTGGGGGGCCTTGGCGTATGGGAAGGAAAGTGTCGGGAACTCACCCGAGGTATTCAGGGTGGGCATGCCCTCCCCGGACATGCTCGGCGCTACCGAGGATGTACCGTTTGCGGACGTAGTTGGCGATGAATCCGGCCCATCCGAGCTACAGGCCGCCACGCTCAACGTGAGCGCAAGCGCCGCGATGCTGGCAAGAACGCGCATTATTTCTCCTCACATGCGGCCACCGCGGCCGCGAAACGATCAGTGGAACGACTCTCCACAGGCACACGTGCCTTGGGCCTGCGGATTATCGATCGTAAAGCCCTGACGCTCGATCGAGTCGGCGAAGTCGATGGTTGCACCATCGAGGTAGGGTGCAGACTTGGCGTCCACAAGCACCTCAACGCCGTCAAACTCCGCGACGGCGTCGTCTTCAAACATGCGCTCGTCAAAGTAGAGCTGGTACATCAGGCCGGAACAGCCGCCGGGCTGTACGGCGATGCGCAGGCGAAGGTCGTCACGGCCCTCCTGCTCCAGAAGCGACTTGACCTTAGCGGCGGCAACCTCAGTCAGGGTCACGCCGTGGGTTGCGAGCGATTCGCTCATGTAAACCTCCATAGTTTGTGTACCGGTCTCACACTACCGGTTCGAGCCGCGGCTCTCTATTTTGTTCACGCCAAACTGGACACAGATCGGCAATTATCCAACACGCACGGGCCGAATATTATTCCGCCCGCTTTAGCCATCCCATCCCCACGTTGTGGCGACCTTCCGCGTGGCCTGGGTCAGGAGTTGTGGCAGTAGCGCAAGGCTTGCCGGGTCGTCGTCCTCGTCAAGGAACGCCCGTTGCGGGCGAAGCTCATAGGCGCCGTTCAGCCCGAGGCGCGGCATTTCTCCCTTGCGCATTCCCGCACTGTCGGTGAGCAGAACCACGGGCACGCCGAGCTCTTGTCCGCATCGGACGGCCGCGTGCAACCCGCTGGGCAGGTCCACCCCGATCGAGTCGCACACGTAAACGATGAGGTCGGCCTCCTCCCCCACGCGCGATGCGACCAAGATGTCGCCGATGAGGCGCGTCGTGGCCCCAAGCAATGACGCCGTCATGCCCAGTCCTCCGCCCGGCCCGGCATACCCTGCACGCGAGTCTGCGTCACTACCTCCGGCAAGCAGAGAGCGCCGGGTCGAGTGCCGTGCCGCACGCTCGAACTCGTGGACCCACGCGCCAGCCTTCTTCTCAATCTCCTGGGCGCGCGCAGCCTCGTAGCCGAGCGCTGCCCACCGGCGAGCCATCCCGTCGACGCCGAGCAGCGGCAGGCCGGCGGAGTAGGTCGCCGTCAGGGACAGGCCACGAACGGCAGACCGCGCGTCGTGCAGAATCTGCCCGAGGTCGCCGGGCTCGTCGTCGAAGGAGACCTCCTGCCCGGCGAGCCCGCCGAGAAGCCCGAGTCCGAGATCCGTGGGCTTCATCAGCTGCGGAAGGTGGAGGTGAAGGTCGGTGACGCCGCGGTCGATGAGCATCGATATGTCGGAGGCAAGGAAAGCCGTCGATCCGATCGGCTCTCCCCGGCCATCCCACGCCATGATCTCCGCAAGGTCGATCACGGCCCTAGCCCCCGCCACGACGTAGCGCCTGCCGCCCGGGACGTCGATCGTGTCGGCAGCCTCGGCACGGAAGCGTACGACGTCCTCGAGCCCAGTGCCGATGTGCGCCACGGGCTGGCCTTCCGAGGTCGGGACGACGGCGACGTCGTCGCCCGGCCGAGCCTCGCGCCAGGCGCCCGCCGCCAACGCACCCACGTCCAGTGGGCCGAGGCCGGGCAAGGCCGAGCTGATGAGAGCTATGCGCATTATTCTCCGAGGCGAGTCAACAGAAGTGCCTCGGCGACGATAGCGTTGCGCCAATCTGCCAAGTGCAGGGACTCGTTAGCGGAGTGTGCGCGGGTGTCGGGGTCTTCGATGCCCGTCACGAGGATCTGTGCCGAGGGGAAAGCCTCGGCCAGATCGGCGATGAACGGAATGGATCCGCCAACACCAATCTCGACGGACGGGGTGCCCCACGCCTGCTCGAGCGCCCATTCCATCATGGTCGAGATCTCCGTGGGCTCGCCCGCGGCGAAGGCCGGGCCGCGCTCGTTGATAACGCACTCGACGTGAGCGCCGAAGGGGGCGTTAGCCTGAAGGTGCTCGATCAGCATGTTGGCCGCCTCGCCGGAGTCCTGGCCCGGGGTGACGCGCATCGACAGGACGAAGGTCGTCGAGGGCGAGATGGTGTTCGAGGTGAGCTTGACCGGGGTGACGTCCATGGCGGTAACCGCGATGGCGGGCTTGGTCCACATGCGCGACGTAATCGAGCCTTCGCCGGCAAGTTCAACGCCGTCCAGCAGGCCCGCGTCCCTGCGGAAGTCCGCTTCGGGGTAATCGACGTCGGTTTCGTCCTTCGACAGCAACCCCTTGACGGCAACGTTCCCGCGCTCGTCGTGAAGTGTGGAGATGAGGCGAGCGGCGAGCGTGACGGAATCGAGGACCGGGCCGCCATACATGCCGGAGTGGAGCGCGTGGTCAAGAACGCTGACGGTCACGGACAGCTGCGTGACGCCACGCAGGGAGGTGGTCAGCGACGGCGTTCCCACCTTCCAGTTGTTCGAATCGGCGACAACGATGACGTCGCCGTTGAGCTCCTCACGATAGGCCTGAAGGAAATCGACGAACGTCGGCGAACCGACCTCTTCTTCTCCCTCAATGAAGAGGGTGATGCCGACCCCTGGCCGAGCGGCCTCGATGGCGGCGAGGTGGGCAACGACGCCGGCCTTGTCGTCACCGGTTCCACGGCCGTAGAGGCGGCCGTCGCGTTCGGTGGCGACGAACGGATCGGTGTCCCACAGCTCGAGGTCTCCCACGGGCTGGACATCATGGTGAGCGTAAAGAACGACCGTCGGCTTGCCCGGTTCGGCCGGCCGGGTGGCCAGAATGGCCGGGCGGCCCTTCTTCCCGGAAGCCGTCTCAAGCTGGACGACCTGCGTGTCCAAGCCTAGGGCCCGTGCTCGCTGCGCCACCCATTGGGCGGATTCAACGAGGGTGGACTGGTCAAACGAGTCCGCCGATACAGAGGGAATCGCGACAAGCTCGATGAGATCGGCGGTCGTCCTCGACATGCGCTGGTCTACTGAAGAAATAACATCCTGGTACGTCATGGTCCCAGCCTACCGCACACGATGGCATGATTATCCGCGTGCATTCCGTGATTGTCGGACCTAGCTATTACACTGATGCCCAACAGCTCACAATCAAAAAGGATAACCGTGTTCGGATCAAAGAAGACCTCGGAAGTGGAGAACTCCTCGCGCGCCAACCACGAAGGGCGCGATATGCCCAAGGGGCGCACCGCCTCGAAGGGCGCCCCTACCCCGCGCCGCAAGGACGTGGAGGCACGCAATCGCCGCCCCCTCGTGTCGGACGTGAAGTCGCTAACGAAGGAAGAAAAGCGCCAGCGCAAAGCGGAGGATCGGGCCCGCTCCAACGAGCTTTACAATCGCCAGCAGCAGGCCATGCGCACCGGCGATCAGCGCAACATGCCCTCCCAGCACAAGGGCCCGATCCGGGCCTTCGGGCGGGACTACATTGATGCCGCCGCGCCGATCTCGGCATTCTTTATGCCCGTGGCAATCTTGCTCCTGCCGATGATGTTCTTCCAGGCGAAATTCCCCCAGATCGTCATCCCGGCGGTGTGGGCGATGTACGTAGTTTTCCTTCTCATGCTTGCCCACGCGATCTTCGTCGCGCGGCGTGCGAAGAAGCTTGCTATTCACCGCTTTGGCGAGGTGCCCTCGGGCTTCTTCTTCCAAATGCTTGGGCGCGCCTTTTATCTGCGTCGCTGGCGCCTGCCCTCCCCGCAGGTGGCTCGCGGCGAATTCCCCAAGGGCGGTTCGCGGGAGGACCTCAAGGCGGCCCGGGCGAGCAAGTCCTAGTTACTTCTTGGACTCTTCGAGCTGCCGCGCAGCCATTGCGGCGGGGCGTGACCACACGAGCCAAGCCAAGGCAGCGATAGACCCGATCGTTGGCAGGTAATAGTAGGTCTCGCCCGCCGCGAACCAAGGGTTGGTTCGCGCCAAAGAACCGGAGATGAAGAAGGATAGGAGCGGCATGAGGACGTTGACCGTCCACGCCACAAAGGCGATGTAGCGCATGCGCCGCCCGTTGTGCTTCACACCCGCGAAGCCGATGAGCCACACTGCCGCGGCTGCCACCGAGGTCACGGCAACACCGTAACTACCTGCGCCCACCGCGATTTGCGTGGAAATGACTGAGCGCCACAGGAAGATGAGGGCACCGCCGCCGAGCAAAGCGATGAGCACGGATGGCCATCCATGGGCACGCGTACGCGTATCGGTTAGCTTCTGGCTCACGGGTCCTCCTGATGTCTAATGCTGAATTTACCTTACCCTTGCTGTTGGAATACTGGGGCATGACGCCCGGTGAGAAATCGCCTGCCTCATGCCTCCCCCCTTATACTGGGGTAATGACTGAAATCATTTCCCAGCAATTTAATCAGGATCTCTCCCGTCACCTCGCACTCTTTGCGACCAAGGCTGACGATACTTTCTCCCTCGATACGTTGGTTTCCGACGCGGCCTTCACCGACAGCGTCGTGCGTGCGTTGACGACGCTCGGTGCCGGCACGGGCGTGACGCGCCTGGTCAATCCGGCGGACGAGTCCAAGCTCGTGTTCGTCGTCGTTCGTGATGAGAAGACGACCACGCGTGAAGCCTTCGGCGAGCTCGCCCGCGCGGCGTGTGGTATCGACACGCTCGTTGTTGCCTCGCAGGTCACCGACGTCGCCGACGCCGTCGAAGGCGGCCTCCTCGGCTCCTACGTGTTTGACGAATACAAGGCGCCGAAGAAGGCCCCGCTTGGCACGCTTGTCCTTCCTGTCGACGACGACGCCGCCGTCACGCGCGGCGAAATCCTTGCCGAGGCGACTAACCGCGTCCGCGATCTTGTCAACCTCGCTCCCAACGAGCTCTATCCCGAAGTGCTTGCGCAGATCGCGCAGGACGAGGCCAGCGCGGCGGGCTGTTCGGTGCGCATCTATCGTGAGGAGGAGCTCGAGGAGATTAACGCCGCGGGCATCATCCACGTCGGCCGCGGATCGAAGAATCTCCCCCGTCTCGTTCGTATCGAGTGGGCTCCGGAGGGTGCCCAGGGAGAGACGATTGCGCTCGTCGGAAAGGGCATCACCTTCGACACCGGCGGCTACTCGCTCAAGCCGTCCACGGCCATGACCGAGATGAAGACCGACATGGGTGGCGCTGCCACCGTCTTGCAGACCATCGTCGCGGCGGCGCGTCTCGGCGTGCAACGCAAGGTTGTTGGCTGGCTGTGTATCGCCGAGAACATGGTTTCCGGCATCGCGGGACACCCCGACGACGTCATCACCTACCGCAACGGCGTGTCGGTGGAAATCAACAACACCGACGCCGAGGGCCGCCTCGTCATGGCCGACGGGCTCCTCATGGCCTCTGCCGAAGGCTCTGAGACGATCATCGACATCGCCACGCTGACGGGCGCCCAGATGGTTGCGCTCGGCGAGCGCACCACCGGCATCATGGGAAGCGACTATGCCAAGGAACTCACCGAACTCGCCGCTGGCGTGGGCGAACCGGCTTGGCACATGCCCCTGCCCGAGCACCTGCGCGAGTCATTGGACTCCGACGTGGCGGACATGAAGAATTCCGGATCGCGATTCGGTGGAATGTTGGTGGCCGGACTGTTCCTCAAGGAATTCGTCAGCGCCCCCAACTGGGCCCACGTAGACATCGCGGGCCCGTCCTTCAATCGCGGCAAGCCCTATGGCGTGATGCCCAAGGGCGCCACCGGCGTCATGGTGCGCACGCTCCTCGCGGCGTTGGAGAACTAGGCTGCTAGCGTTGTGTGCCGTGCTTGATTGACCATTCGCGCATGGCACGCGGATAGCCGCTCCGGGCGACATCATAGAGCTTGATCCCCAGCTCATCGGCGACCTCTACGGCGTCGTTGAGGCTGGGGATTTTGCGTCGTGTCCATTCGCCGTCGTAGGCGACGAGCACGATGGCGCTCGGCGCACGAGACGTGGCCGCCTCGAAGTATGCCGACACGCCTTGCCGAGTGTGAACAAATTCGGCCAAATGCGCGAGTGTGTCCTTTTTCGCACGCCTCTGGGACACTGGTCCTAGAGACTTTTTCCTTGAAAATAGAGCCATTAGGCCAGTTTATCCCACCCAGGGCCGTGACTGACCTCCTCCGGAAGAAACAGTGGAAGAGGAAGAAAAGTTGAAAACAACGTGGAATACTTATCTTGAATAGGTCTGGAACATCCAGTCCTCCTTGATCTCGAGGGAGAGGTAAGTGACTGAAAAGGAATACGACGTAGTGATTCTCGGCGCGGGCTCCGGAGGATACGCCTGTGCTCTTAGGTCCGCGCAGCTCGGCATGTCGGTCGCGCTCATTGAAGGCGATAAGGTGGGTGGCACGTGTCTGCACCGCGGATGTATTCCGACGAAGGCGCTCCTGCACGCTGCTGAGGTCGCTGACGAGATGCGCGAAGGCCCGTCGATCGGCGTGAAGGGTAGCTTCGAGGGCATCGATATGGCTGCGCTCAACGCTTACAAGAACGGCGTCGTCGAGAAAATGTTCAAGGGTCTGACCGGCCTGGTCAACGCCTCCGGCGTTGAGACAATCTCGGGCTGGGGTCGCCTGGTCGCACAGGACACGGTGGAGGTCAACGGCGAGCGCATTAAGGGCAAGAACATCGTCCTCGCGAGCGGCTCCTACTCCAAGACCATCGGTCAGACCATCACCGATCGTGTGATCACCTCGGACAAGGCGCTGACGATGGACACGGTTCCGGGCTCCGTGATCGTGCTCGGCGGCGGCGTCATCGGTTGCGAGTTCGCCTCCGTGTGGAGCTCGTACGGCGCCGACGTCACCATCATCGAGGGCCTCGACCACCTCGTTCCTAACGAGGACGAGGACGTGTCGAAGATGCTCGAGCGCTCGTTCCGTAAGCGCAAGATTGCCTTCAAGACGAAGACGATGTTCGACCGCGTGGAGGAGGACGAAAGCGGCGTCCATGTCTTCACGCAGGATGGCAAGCAGTACGATGCGGAATACCTGCTCATCGCCATCGGCCGTGGCCCATCCACGGCCAACCTCGGCTACGAGGAGCAGGGCATCACGCTCGATCGTGGTTTCGTGATTACCAACGAGCGTCTCCACACTGGTGTGGGCAACATTTACGCCGTTGGTGACATCGTTCCTGGCGTCCAGCTAGCTCACCGCGGCTTCCTTCAGGGCCTCTTCGTTGCCGACGAGATCGCTGGAAACAACCCAGCCGTCCCGAACGAGGACAACATCCCCAAGGTGACCTTCTCCAACCCGGAGATCGCGTCGGTGGGACTTTCCCAGAAAAAGGCCGAGGAGAAATTCGGCAAGGAGAACGTGGAGACTTCCACCTTCAATCTTGCTGGTAACGGTAAGTCTCAGATGCTTGGCACCACCGGCTTCGTTAAGCTGGTTCGTGAGAAGGATGGCCCGATCGTGGGCTTCCATTCCATCGGCGCCCGCATGGGCGAGCAGGTCGGCGAGGGCATGCTCATGGTTGCTTGGGAATCCTACCCCGAGGACTTTGACGGCTTGATCCACGCTCACCCCACCCAGAACGAGTCCGTTGGCGAGGCGATCCTCGCACTCGCCGGCAAGCCACTCCACACCCACAACTGACCTAGGAGAGAAAGACAAGATGTCTGAACCTATTAAGATGCCCGCACTGGGCGAGTCCGTCGATGAGGGCACGGTTACGACGTGGCTGAAGAACGTTGGCGACACGGTTGAAGCCGACGAACCCGTCCTCGAAGTTTCTACTGACAAGGTGGACACCGAGGTCCCCGCTCCCGCCTCCGGCGTGCTTGAGTCGATCGAGGTTGGAGAGGACGAGACCGTGTCGGTCGGCACCGTCCTCGGCTACATCGGCGACGGCTCTGGTGCAGCTGCGGCCGAAGAGTCTGTAGCTGAGGAGCCGCAGGAGGAGCCGAAGGTCGAGGCACCCAAGGAGGAGCCGAAGGCCGAGGCCCCGAAGTCCGGCGGTTCCACCGGCGGGGTCGAGGTCAAGATGCCCGCACTTGGCGAATCTGTTGACGAGGGAACTGTGACGACGTGGCTCAAGCAGGTCGGCGATGAGGTTGAGGAAGACGAGCCGATCGTCGAGGTCTCCACCGACAAGGTCGATACTGAGGTTCCTGCTCCCGCTTCGGGAGTACTGACCGAGATCAAGGTCAGCGAGGACGAAACGGTCGGAGTAGGCACTGTTCTCGCCGTTATCGGCGGCGAGATGCCTGCCGAGGCTCCGGCTGAGGAGCCGAAGGCCGAAGAGCCTAAGGCTGAGGCACCCAAGGAGGAGGCGAAGGCTGAGGCGCCCAAGGCCGCTCCCGCCGCGCCGGCACCTGCCGCTGCCCCGGCCGATGGCAAGTCCGCCTACGTGACCCCCATCGTTCGCAAGCTCGCTAGGGAGCTCGGAGTCGATCTCGATTCGATCTCCGGCACTGGCGTGGGCGGCCGTATTCGTCGCCAGGACGTCGAAGCCGCCGCCGAGGCCGCGAAGACTGCTGCTGCAACGTCGGCTCCGGCCGCTGCGCCGGCACCCGCCGCCCCGACCGCTGCGCCTGCTGGAAACGTCAAGTCGCAGATCGCCGAGAAGGCCAAGGAGGCCGCGTCACTGCGTGGCACCCGCCAGAAGATGACGGGCGTGCGCAAGGCTATTGCCAAGCACATGGTCGAGTCTTTGCAGGTATCGGCCCAGCTGACCACCGTCATGGAAGTCGATGTCACCCGCATCGTCAACCTGCGCGCGCGTGCGAAGGAAAGCTTCCGTGCTCGCGAGGGCGTGAACCTCACCTACCTGCCCTTCTTCGTCCAGGCTGCAACCGAGGCGCTCAAGGCTCACCCGATCATCAATTCCTCAGTCGAGGGCAATGAGATCGTGTACCACGACGCCGAACACGTCGGCATTGCCGTGGATACCGAGCGTGGCCTCTTCGTTCCGGTGATCAAGAACGCTGGCGATCTCAATATCTCCGGTATCGCGAAGCAGATCGCGGATCTCGCCGCTCGCACGCGTGAGGGTAAGATCAAGGGTGACGAGCTCAGCGGATCCACCTTCACCATCACAAACACTGGTTCGGCCGGCGCCATCTTCGATACGCCGATCATCAACCAGCCGAATGTGGCCATCATGGGCACCGGCGCCATCTTCAAGGCGCCTGGCGTGGTCAAGGATCAGGACGGCAACGAAGTGATTTCGATTCGCTCGAAGTGCTTCCTGTCGATCTCCTACGATCACCGCATCATCGACGGCGCCGCGGCATCGCGTTACCTGCGTGATGTGAAGTTCCGCCTCGAAGAGGGCGACTTCGGTAACGAAGTCCTCTAATTTCGCCTCACAGGTAAAGGTGGCTGGGAACGCTGAGTGGCGTTCCCAGCCACCTTTTTGGGGTTGGCCCAGACCCATAACAACGGCACGTCTAGCCCATGCGTGTTCACTCGTCCTGGCAGGGTCGGATTTCCTCGAGACGGCCTTCGTTGAGATACCACCGTCGGCACAGGCGATCGCCTGTGTGGCTCCCCTCGTCTCCCGCTAGGTAGGCTCCGCGCTGGTGGGAGACGACGTCAAGCACCGGGCCACGACGAGACACGACATCCACCGAGACGATCTGCGTGGAGACGGCCTCAACATTGACGTCATTCCGTTTCATCCACTCGATCAGGCGGGCATCTTCCGCCCGCGCAGCGGATTCCTCAATGGTCAAAGCCGCAAGTGTTTCCCAATCTCCGCTGACCAGGGCCTCGTTTCGGGTGTTGACCAGCTGTTGCGCGTACGCCTTCCAATCGGTCCTGTCATTTGCAAGTCCCGCAGCGAATCCCATGATGGCCGCAAACGCCATCAGCCACGCCTTCCATGCTTGAACGTCCATGCTTCTAGGGCATCACATTTCGTCCAACGAACGATGGGCTTTTCCACAAGCACCCTCCCCTTCGGACTTCACTTCCCCAGATTAGACTGGCCGAATGAGCAACTTTAGGTCTTCTTTTGGTGGCTACCGCGAGCTACCGAGCTTGGTCGGTTACACGCACATGGCCATCTCGTTTCTTGGTCGCCTGCCCACGGCCATGATCATCATTGGCGTTCTGACGCTGATCGTTTCCGAGACCGGCTCCGTTTCCGTTGCTGCCTACTGTTCGGCGTCGTTAGCGATTGCCAATGGCGTGGGCAACGTGGTGATCGGCCGACTCACGGACCGTTTTGGCCAGCGCCGCCCCCTCCTTGCCATCGCTCCCCTCAATGTTGGTGCGCTCGTGTTCCTCGTGTGGCTCGCGCCCCACAATCCTCCTCTTCTTGCCCTCGTAGCGACGTCGGCCGTCGTCGGCATGACGACGTCGCCCATCGGCCCTCTCTCCCGCATCCGTTGGTATCCCCTCGCCTCCCCACGCCAACTACCCGCGGCGATGTCGTGGGAGACCGTCAACGACGAGCTCATCTTCGTGCTTGGCCCGGCTGCCGTGGGCATTCTTGCGGCGGCGATCACCCCCGGTGCTCCCCTCCTCGTCGCCGCCGGGCTTATCGCAACCTGCGTGATCCCCTTCGCGCTCTCGCGATACGCGCGCGGACCCGCGAACGACGCCGGTGAGCCCAGCCCGTCATTCCCTCTCGTTTTGCGGCGGGTACGCATGCCACTTTTGGCCATGGTGTTCATGGGAATGTTCTTCGGCGCCATGCAGACCACGGTGACCGCCTTCGCCCGGGCCCACAACATGGCAGGCTTGGGCGGACTGATCTATTCCGCGCTCGGCCTATCCGCCGCCGTCACCGCACTCATCGCGGTCGCCCTTCCCGAACGCCTCAGTTTCAACACGCGCGTGTTTTGGGGCGGCGCCGGGCTCTTCCTGGGAGCGGCTGCCTGCATTCTCGCCACCAACGCCGTTGCTCTCGCCTTCCTCCTCCTGATCGCCGGAAGCTTCATCGGCCCAGTTGGTGTGTCAATCTTTACGCTCGCCGGACGCTGGGCGCCACGCGGCGGGGACGGCGTCGCTAACACCACGATCGTCTCCGCCAACGTGCTGGGCGTGGCTGGCGCGTCCGCCGTCGTCGGACAGCTCCTGGAGACGAACGTGTCCTACGGCTTTTGGTCGGCCGCTATCTTCGGCGTCGGGATCATGATCGTCTCGGCAACCATCGGGCGCGCCGACGAACGTACCTACAGCTGACGCGCCAATCTTTGAGCAAGTCCACTTGATCAACTAAACTTCTGGTGAATCATCTAAACAAGGAAGTGCGATGGCAAGCGACAAGAAGAACAAGCCCAAGAAGAAGCGTTGGTGGAGCTATCTGGCTGACGCCTACCGGGTGTCAAAGAACTCCTATCCGTGGACGATCTGGGCACTGATCGGAGCGCTCGCTGCGGGGCTCATCCTCGGCGTTATCGGCGGCCTGATCACCAAATTCTGGTTTGTGTGGATCCCGCTTGGAATTTTGCTCGGCGTTACTTTCGCTCTGCTCGTCCTGACCCAGCTGGTCAGGCGCGCATCCTATGCACAAATTGACGGCATGCCGGGTGCCGCTGCCGCCGTGCTCGGGCAGATCAAGCGCGGCTGGGTCATCGAGCAGGAGCCGGTGCGCTTCAACGCTCGTACGCAAGACATGCTCTTCCGCGTGATCGGCCGCCCGGGCATCGTCCTCGTCGCAGAAGGTCCTGCAGACCGCGTCAACAAACTGATCTCCGACGAAAAGAAGGCTATCAAGCGGGTGGCGCCGTCGGTCCCCGTCGAGGTTATTAAGGTCGGTCATGGCGAAAACCAAACTCCGCTGATCAAACTTGAGCGAGCCCTGAAGAAGCTGCCCAAGGCGATCTCACACGAAGAAGTCGCTGCCGTGACCGCCCGCATGAATGCGATCCAGACCAACGCGTTGCCTATCCCTAAGGGAATTGACCCACTCAACGCTCGCCCGGATCGTCGCGCGATGCGCGGGCGGTAAGGAAAGTGTTGGAAGGGACACGGCCACATGTTGGCCGTGTCCCTTTTTCATAGGCCCGTGTCCGTAGAATAATTTTCAGGTGAGCTAAATAGCTTGCTGATCTATCGGACAGGAGTACCGCGTGTTTACCAGTGTTGATGAGGCAAACAAGTTTCTGGTTGAGGAGGGCGTAGAGTTCGTTGACGTTCGTTTCTGCGACCTTCCGGGCGTCATGCAACACTTCTCCATCCCGATCGCGGCCTTCGACGAGGACTCGCTGAATCAGGGCCTGATGTTTGACGGCTCGTCGATCCGCGGCTTCACCAAGATTCACGAATCTGACATGAAACTCATGCCCGATCTGTCGACCGCTTACGTCGACCCGTTCCGCAAGCTCAAGACCCTGGTGATGAACTTTTTCGTCGTCGACCCCTTCACCGGGGAGCCCTACTCGCGCGACCCGCGCAATATCGCCAAGCGCGCCGAGGAACACCTGCGTGCCAGCGGCATTGCAGACACCGTCTTCTTCGGAGCCGAGGCCGAGTTCTATATCTTCGACGATATCCGCTACAACGATACGCCCAACAAGGTGGGCTACTCGATCGATTCGCGCGAGGCGTGGTGGAACACGGATAACGACGAGGGCCCCAATCTTGGCTACAAGAATCGGATGAAGGGCGGTTACTTCCCCGTCTCCCCCAACGATCAGATGGCCGACCTTCGTGACGAGATGACGGCGAAGTGCCAGCAGGTCGGACTGCAGATCGAGCGTGCACATCACGAGGTTGGTGTGGGCCAGCAGGAGATCAACTACAAGTTCGACACCCTCCTCGCGGCGGCCGACGACGTCATGAAGTTTAAATACATCATCAAGAACACGGCGATCGAGGCCGGCAAGACGGCAACCTTTATGCCCAAGCCCCTGTTCGGCGACGCCGGTTCGGGCATGCACTGCCACCAGTCGCTGTGGAAGGATGGCCAGCCGCTGTTCCACGACGAGCGGGGCTACGGCGGCCTGTCGGACCTCGCACGCTGGTACATCGGCGGGTTGCTTGCACACGCTCCTTCGCTGCTGGCGTTCACCAACCCATCGATCAATTCCTTCCACCGCCTCGTCCCCGGTTTCGAGGCGCCCGTGAACCTCGTGTACTCGGCCCGCAACCGTTCGGCGTGCACACGAATTCCCGTGACAGGCTCGTCAGCGAAGGCTAAGCGCATCGAGTACCGCACTCCAGACGCCTCCTCGAACCCGTACCTGGCGTTCGCCGCACAGCTCATGGCCGGCCTGGATGGCATTCGCAACCGCATTGAGCCGCCCGCACCGATCGACAAGGACCTTTACGAACTTCCACCCGAGGAGCACGCGGATATCGAGAAGTTGCCCGAATCTCTGGAGGATGCGCTTCGCGCCCTTGAGGCCGATCACGATTACCTCACCGAGGGCGGTGTCTTCGACGAGGACATCATCGAAACCTGGATCGCTTACAAGCGCGAGAAGGAAATCGAGCCGCTCCGCCAGCGCCCGCACCCCTACGAATTCACGCTGTACTACGACCTGTAGTCAATCGCGTTAGCGCTCGTTGTGGGGGTGGGAGTTATTCCACCCCCACAACTGTCTCTTCTCCTGCCGGCGTACGCCACATTGGGATGACACCAATGATCGAAAACCTGTCGCGCACCTCATGAGACATCTGATAAATTCACGGCGTTGGATCCATCGTAGGACGACATCACCTAGTCCGAGGCCCATGGCTTTGGCTACCAGTTCTCAGTGTTGCGAATTGGCGGTTGCGATGGAATTACCGATATGGAGAAACCATGCATATACGCTCTCGGGCAGGTCTAGCTTTTGCGACTGCTCTCTTCGTCGTGGTGCCAACCACGGCAACATCGGCTCCCCTCGGCGAGCTTCCCACCCCCATCCATCACTACAGTTTCGATATGTCAGACGGTTCGGATAGCACAGGTTCGCGCAACGCGGACGCAGGCGACTATTCCTTCGCAAAGGGCGTTGAAGGCAATGCCCTGCGCGTTGTTGACGGCAAGGGCATGTCCTTTACTGCCGCCCATGAGCTGGGCGAGTCTGATCCGTGGACCGTGTCCTATTGGGTCCGAACCGATGAGGTTCCGGCCGATCGGGTTTCGGTGTTGATGGACAAGAATAAGGACTTTTCTTTTGATCTGAAAATGGCCGCAGATCGTTCCGCCGGCTTCCACGTGGGCAAGGGCGGCGGAGACGTCTTGACGTTCAAGCACACCTTTGACGCTGCCACCTGGCATCACGTCACGTGGACGCAATCGAAGGACGCCGGCTTGTCCATGTATGTCGACGGCGCTCTGACGGAGACGAACGCATGGACGAAGACGCACCGCACGCTCGTGCCCCTCGACCTCATTGGCGGTACGGGCTTCACCGGCGACATCGACGAGGTCAAGGTCTTTGATTCAGTTCTCACCGCCGACCAGGTCAAGGAGCTTTCGGGCAAGAAGGCTCCCGACGCCGTCACCCCGGCTCTCCCCTGGAACAACACCGTTGCCGAGTACAAACTAGCCGACAAGCACCTGTCCACGGTCATGCGCGAACCGGGCGGCAAGCGTCAATATCTTGGCCAGCCAGATATGATCCGGACGAACACGGGTCGCCTTATCGCTGCCTTCCCCGAGGGGCATGGCAAGGGCCCGCTCATCATGATGACCTCCGACGACGACGGCGCGACATGGACCGAGAAGAAGGATATTCCGGCGTCGTGGGCGGGGTCTCAGGAGACGCCGACCCTGTACAAGCTCAACCTCCCCGACGGCACGGAGCGCCTCATGCTCATCACGGCCAATCCCGGTTGGGGAACGGACAAGGCCGGCCACAAGTATGGGTGGAACACCTCCTACTCCGACGACAACGGCGAAACGTGGACCGAGTACAGCCACTTCCATTCGAAGCGCACGTGGGACAACGCAGATAACGACGCCATCGTCGCCATGGCCTCGCTCGTGCAGCTCAAGGATGACAACGGCAACCTCATCCCCAAGTGGATGGGTGTCTACCACAACTACAAGTTCGTCAATTTCAAGACTTACCTGACCTTCGAGAATGGGGTCGAAAAGTGGTCCGATCCTGAGCCTTACCTCGCCGAGCACAGGAACATCGAAGAAACATACAAGATGTGCGAAATCGGCATGTTCCGCTCGCCCGACGGAAAGCGCATTGTCGGTCTCGCCCGTAGCCAGTCGCACAGCCATCGTGCCACGATGATCTATTCCGATAATGAGGGAAAGACGTGGTCCAAGCCCGTCGAGCTACCAGGGTCGTTGGCCGGCGAGCGCCACAAGCCCACGTACGATCCGGCTTCCGGCCGCGTAGTTGTCCCCATGCGTGAAATCCGCTACGACCTCAACAAGAATGGCCGCCACGACGGAGAAAACGACTGGAAGGCCGGAAACTGGGTCGCTTGGGTCGGCACCTACGATCAGCTGATGAACCAAGAAGCGGGCCAGTACCGCATCCTGCTCGAGCGTGACTGGTCGAATAACCGCTACGGCGGCGACACCGGGTACTCTGGCATCGTGACGCGCGAGGATGGCACATTCATCATTGTCTCCTATGGTCACTGGGACAAGGATTTTTCACGTAGTTGGCTGGACCCCAGCAAGGGCCAGTACAACGTGACCACCGACCTGTCCTACATCAAGCAGGCAAAGTTCCGCCTGTGGGACGTGGAGCAGGCGAACGGCCTCGACATCGCACCGGCGCCCAAGACCGTTGTTACCGGGACGGTCGAAGGCGGCACCTCGACGTCGTCTGACCGGCTCGAGGGCAAGGTCGTCGCGGTGAAGCCGGCTCCTGCCCCGTCGCCGACCACAACACCGACTCCGGAGAAGCCAGCGCCCGCGAAGCCTACCCTCCCCGCCACAGGCGCGGGTGTCGCAGGCCTGTCGATCGGCGCCGCAGCGCTGCTGCTGGCAGGCGGAACGCTCGTGCTTCGGCGTCGTAGCAACTAACCGACATCTCTGACGTGCGCCCCGGAAGTTGGTTCCATCTTCCGGGGAGCATCTCGCTAGGCTCTCCGCCGTCGGATACGCAACACGGCCTTTTAGAAAGGAGTTTTTACCACTTTTCTCCTCTCCACGACACTTCAGATATGACGCATATGTTGCATCATTTCCATTCACTAATAGGAGTTTTCTATGAAGAAACGACGTTGGTTCTTAGGAGCAATTGGCGCTATGTCACTTATTTTCAGCGCATTTGCAACTTCTGTAGCATCTGCTGAACCAGATGTTGCACCAGGCGGCTACCATGCTTCCGCTTCAACAATTAAATTGCCAGATACCATTCCAAGCTTAGATAACTTTAAACCGGCTCAAGGCACCTGGAGCCTTGGTAAGGGTGCTCGTGTTGTTTCTTCAGAAGATTTGAAGAAGCGCGCTAACATGTTGTCCACGGAACTTACTGCTTTTCTTGGCGATAAAGTTCCAGCAGCAACGGGGCAAGGAACAGCCAAAGATGTTGTTCTTACACGTGACGAAACACGAAAAGCAGCTTTAGGCGATGAAGGTTTCGAACTGACCATTGGCGACAAAGGTTTAGTTGTTACAGCAGCTACCGATGCTGGTGTTTTCTATGGCACACGTTCTGTTTCTCAACTTTTACGTCAGTCTGATCGTGGAGATGCGAAGTTAACTCTTCCTGCTGGAAGCGTTATTTCGAAGCCAAAGTACCATGAGCGTGGCGCAACGTTATGTGCTTGCCAGATTAATATTTCTACAGAGTGGATTGATCGTTTCCTTGACGATATGGCCGATCTTCGCTTGAATTACCTTCTTCTTGAAATGAAGGTGAAGTCTGATAAGTACCCAGATACTCAAACCTGGAGCTACTACACACCTGAAGATGTTAAGAAGTTTGTTGCTAAGGCACGCGAGTACAACATTGATGTTATTCCTGAGATCAACTCCCCTGGTCATATGGAAATCTGGATTGAAAACTCACCTCAATACCAATTGGTTCGTCAAGAAGGATATAAGAAAGGCGAATACCGTCCAAGCCTCCTGGATATTTCTAACCCGGAAGCACGTAAGCTTTACAAAGATTTGATCGATGAATACGATCAATCTTTTGACACCAAGTACTGGCATATGGGTGCTGATGAGTACATGATCGGTGAACGCTCACCTTATCAAGACTTTCCACAACTAGCTACATACGCAAAAGAAGTAACTAAAAACCCAAATGCTACTGGTAAAGATGCATTCATTCATTTTCTAAATGAGATTAACACTCATGTTAAAAGTAAGGATGCTCCTGGTGGAGGAAAGAAGCAGCTCCGCATTTGGAATGACGGTGTTCAAGAAACTCAAGCAGTAACTCTAGATAAAGACATTATCGTTGAATACTGGTTCACTGAAGGTTTGAAACCAAACCAATTATTCGATCGCGGTTACAAGGTCATGAATGCAAATGATCTTCTTTACTTCTCACGTCAAAATCCTGGTTACAAATTCGACGATGCCAAGATTGAAACCACTTACAACGCCAAGAAGTGGAACGTTGGCAGTTTCCCTGGCAACGTACAAATTGATCCCGAACATAAAAACCTCACTGGTGCGAAAATTTCAATCTGGCCAGATGAATCCACCTACCAAACAGAAAACGAAGTAGCGAAAGAAGTTTGGTCATCCCTACGTTTCATTTCCCAGATGACATGGAGCGGCTCTTACCACTGGGATACATGGAAAGATATGAAGGCTGCTGCAGTCTCAATTGGCGATCCATACATTCGATCAGCAATGCCATCAACCGATCTTCCAGCAGGAACATACACAATTCCTGAGCTCGCCACACTCGGCAAGGGACCATGGAAGTTCACGCCAACCAATGACGATTACTACCAAATCGAAGACACAGCATCCGGTAAATGCTTAGCTCTTGACACAGGATCGAAGCATTTGAAAGTTGTCACCGAAGTCGGTGCTCAACCAAACCTCCGTGACTGTGCAGATATGAATCGCACCTGGGTTACTGGTCGTGACGCTGCAGAAGCTCGTAACACCCAAAAATGGCAAGTTCAGGCTAAGGATAGTGCCATAACTCTTCGCAACGCTCTCACACTTCAGTACTTAGCAATTGCAACTGGAGAAGAAAAGCATGTTGACATTCAGGGTGTTTCCGCTGAAAAAGTAAAGACGGACGAAAAACTTCTCAACGCAACACTTTCTCGATCCGGAAACAAGATCGCTAAGGGCAAACTTGCACAGTTCCCACGCGATCTCGTCACTGTGGATGGGAAGTCAACCAGCGCATTCAAGAGCAACGCTTTGTTCTCTATCACGCAAGAACTTGGTATTTCCACAGACGTCACCAAGTTGAGCGATCTCAACCCAAGCATCCCAGGAAAGATCACTGCCACAGTGTCTGCTCTTGGAACAAAGAATGCCGAAGCTTCTAAAGTCAACATTGCAGTACCAGAAGGCTGGAAAGCTCTACCTGCCGAAGTAAATCTTCAAGCTATTCCAAAGGGAAAGAGTGCAAAGGTTGTATTCAACGTCGTTAACACAACAGCAACCGACGGTGTAGCAACTCTTACATGGCATATTGAGGGAAAGACCCTCACCACTGAGGTAGCTCTTTCTGCAACTCTCGGACCACGCGTATGCGAAGGCTTTGAGGATATTTCAACTGATTCAGAAGAAACCAGCGGTGAACCACGTCCAAACGGCGTTGCCACGGCAGCTTTTGACAACAATCCAGATACCTACTGGCACACGGAATGGAAGTCTAAATCGCCAGAACCACCACACTGGTTAATTTTCAATCCAACAAAGGCTTTGACCAAGGACACCGTCGTTAACGACATGCTCTCTGTTGAGTATCTTCCACGCCAAGGAAAGCCAAACGGACGTATTGAAAACTACAAGGTTTACGTTTCGGATACCAACGCAAAGGCCGATGATAAGGCTGCTTGGGGCGAGCCTGTTGCACAAGGCGCCTGGGAAAATAACGCTGATTGGCAGCGTGCATCTTTCCCAGCAGGAACAAAGGCAAAGTTCGTCAAACTTGAAATCCTTTCAAACCACCGTAGTTTGGATCAGGCAAATCCCCCATACACATCTGCTGCAAGCATTTGTGTTTCCTCTAAGGTCCCTGCTGTTGAGCTAGTTGATCCTGAACAGCCAAAAGACAACCCAGTAGTGACTCCAGAGAAGCCAGCACCTGAAGCAAAGCCAACTCCAGAGAAGCCAGCACCTGAAGCAAAGCCAACTCCAGAGAAGCCAGCACCTGAAGCAAAGCCAACTCCAGAGAAGCCAGCACCTGAAGCAAAGCCAACTCCAGAGAAGCCAGCACCTGAAGCAAAGCCAACTCCAGAGAAGCCAGCACCTGAAGCAAAGCCAACTCCAGAGAAGCCAGCACCTGAAGCAAAGCCAACTCCTACACCTGCTAGTAAAGATGCCCTACAGGCAACACCTGAAACTCGTGTTGTTAAAGAATTGAGCAAAACAGGTATCACCATTGGAGCACTTTCTGCAATCATGGCCGGAATTCTTGTTCTCGGTTCAGGATTAATGATCCTTAACCGTCGCGCCAAGAAGTAACGCTGACAGATCATCCACTGAGTTGAGTGGTGGCTAGGATTTTCCTAGCCACCACTGTTTTATTGGAGTGCTGGAGTGCCCTAGGTTTTTAGGTCCAGGTGAAGCGTCTGTAAGTCTTGTGGTGGCTGGTCTGGGATTGGCTGGCAGGATTGGTATTGGCCGTGACTGTCGTGTGGTGTGACTCTTGAAGCGTTTGACAGGTTTGTCTTTCTCAGGATTTGTCCGTCCTCCGATGGTGCGGCCGGTACCGCCTAGCCCACGTCGGTAGCTTGATCAGAAGATTGTCCGTGTGAATTCGTGACTCATTACAGACATGTTCCGAGGTGATTCCTTCCTAGGTCGGTACCGGCCTGACGGTCGTTTGTTTCCGCATATTAGGGAAGGTTGATAACCGCTATGTCTATTGTTGCTCATATTCACCCGTATGTCGTTGGCGTTGATACCCATGCTCGCAACCATGTGTACTCAGTTCTTGCCTCGGCCACGGGCGAACTGTTGGGATCGCAGAAGTTCCCCACGACTGAGGCAGGGATAAAGCGCGCCATGAGATGGGTTGTTAGTCGCACCCACTCCCATGACGATACTTTGTGGGTCATAGAGGGCACCTCTTCTTATGGTGCTGTCCTGACCGGCAAGGTGCTAGCACGTAATTTTTCTGTTGCTGAGGCGCCCCGTGTTGATTCCCAGCATCGCTACGGCACGGGAAAGTCCGATGAATTGGACTGTGCAAGGATCGCGCGAGCAACCTTGGGTTTGCCGGTGGATAAGTTGCGTCGTCCGCGCCTTGGTCGCGGGGTTCGTCAAGCAATCCGAATCCTTGTCGCATCTCGAGAACTCTTGGCAGGCGAGCGTACCCGGAATGTGAACGCGTTGACTGCTCTTGTGCGTAGCAACCCATTGGGTATTGATGCGCGTAGCTCGTTATCATCGGCTCAGATCGAACAGGTTGCCTCGTGGCGAATGCGCGATGAGGATATCGAGATCCGAGTTGCCAGAGCCGAAGCGAAAAGGCTTGCTCGCCAGATTCTCGACCTCGATTGTGAGCTTGGGGCCAACGAACGCGATCTTGCTGGACTAGTCCAGATCAGTGAAGCTGCACCATTACTGCAAGAGAAAGGCTTTGGTGCTGTGAGCGCGGCGAAGTGTCTTACGGCGTGGTCTCACTACGGCAGAATCAGAACTGAGGCAGAGTTCGCTTCCCTTGCTGGAGTCAATCCAATACCCGCCTCGTCGGGAAACACGGTTCGACATCGGCTTAATCGTGGAGGAGATCGTAAGCTCAATAGCGCGCTACACATGGTCGCCATCGTGAAAATGCCCCATGACGAGGAGACGAAAAAATACGTTACGAGAAGGCGAGAGGAAGGAAAAACTGACCGGGAAATCCGGCGCTGCCTCAAACGCTATATAGCTCGCCGGGTCTATCGCACACTCAATGCCCAGCACTCGCTCGCCACAACCACTTGACAAACATAGAAGAATCCTGATCAAAATTCTTCGGTATAACCCAGATTTTCCCATCTACTTAAACGGAAGAAAAGCTGGACCATTTCATGTGGGGATAACGCAGCGATGGAATCCTTCTTCGCTCTGGTGCAAAAGAATGTTCTGGACCGTAGGTTCTGGGCCACCCGTAGCGAGCTGTCCGCCGCGATCACTCACTGGATCGAGCGCACCTACCACCGGAAGCGACGCCAGCGAGCGCTGGGTAAATTGACACCCATCGAATACGAAACAATCATGGAACCAGCCGTATCAATCGCGGCCCAAAAACCAGAAAGAAAACTATCAACCAAACCTACAGCAGTCCCTGCCGAAGTTGTATAGCGAGCAGTTCAAGGCTGACGCGGTGGCGTTGGCGGGAGTGGCACCGGTGGCCACTACTCCCACAAAAATGTTGCGACAAGCGTGACAATCAGCAGAATCGACTGCAGACACCTAGACAATCCGGATTTATTCGCCACTTGTTCCCCACAATTTCGCAACCGTTGATAACGCGGGCAATACGTCCGCATACCCTGCAATTATCATGCTGTGGGTAGCCAAAATAGGTAGCCGTATTCAGGAATTAATTAGCGCACATTTGTGATTTTTACCGCACCAAGAAACGGGCAGAATAAATAGCCCGGTACGGTCCGGGCGCCGGGGCGTCCAGCTCGCCTCAATCGACCTCGTGGTGCATCCATGACTTGAGGCGATACCCGCCCTCAAGTGTCCCCTCGAGCCGAGCAAAACCTGTGTTGGTCAGCGGAATGAATCCCTCGGCGCCGACCATGGCATCCCTAGCACGCGCGCCTACCCAATATGCGATCGCTCCCCCGTGGGAAAAGACCACGGCCGTGTGCTGCGCGCTTGCCTCAGCCGCGCGGACGGCGTCGTCAAAGCGGCTCAGCACCGACATGCCCGTTACATCGCTATCTCCACCCATAGGTAGCTCAAGATCACCCTTCAGCCACGTGACAATGGTGTTGGTGTAGGCGAAATAGTCCTCCTCGCTCGTCCCGCCTTCCAACGCGCCGGCGGCGATCTCGCGAAAACCCTCGTGAATTTGGATATCGAGCCCTAGGCGCGTGGCCAGCGGTGTGGCGGTTTGCTGAGTGCGCGTCAGGTTCGAAGCCCAGATGGCCTCCGGCTCGTAGGCGGCAAGCGTGGCGACGACGTCGTTTGCTTGCGTCCACCCTTCCTCCGTCAACGCAGCCCCGGGCACCGCCGTGTCGAGCGTATGTTTGGCGTTCAGGTATGTCTGGCCGTGACGGACAAGAATCAGTTGCACATTTACTCCTCGTAAATAATTCTCTCAACCACTCTCCGGCCGCGGCGCGCAGCCCGCAGGTAGTCCTCTTCGATCGAATGCTTTTCTGCCCGGCCAAGGAGGGCGGCCACGTTCGCCAGCTCGCGTGTGGTGTGGGCAAGCACGTCGAGTTTGGAGCCGCGCGTGCGACCGCTACCGAGCACGTTTGCGTCACGCAAAGCGGAGGCAAACGACCAAGTCTGGCTGAGCCTATCAGCCTCGTCGCGGGTGATGAGCCCAGCCGCGCTCGCCGCCTCGATCGCGCGGAGCGTGCTGGGGGTGCGCAGCGCGGCGATCTGGCCCGCGTACCTCAGCTGCAACAGTTGCACCGCCCATTCGACATCCGACAGGCCACCCGGGCCGAGCTTGAGATGGCGATTCCTCTGGATCCCACGCGGAATGCGCTCGGACTCCACGCGAGCCTTCATCCGACGAATCTGGGTGACCTCCGTGGCCTGCAGGCCGCCCTCCGGGTAACGCACCGGGTCGATGAGCTCGATGAACGCCGCGCCCACGCCCGCATCCCCCGTGAGGAATCGTGCCCGCAGGAGAGCCTGGCGTTCCCAGGTCTCGACCCATTGGTCGTAGTAGGCGCGGTAGGACTCGAGGGAGCGCGCAAGAGGCCCGTTCTTTCCTTCGGGGCGTAAATCGGCATCCGCGAGGAATGCGGGCTCGGTGGCCGGGGAAGACAGCATCGCCATCACGTTACGCGCAATGTCAATCGCCATCGCGCCGGCCTCCTGTGCGGCCAGTCCGTGGGCGTCGTAGACGAAAAGCACGTCCGCGTCCGACATGTAGCCCATTTCCTCGCCGCCGAAACGGCCCATGGCAATGATGGCGAAACGAAGCGATTTGGGTGCGCCCACCTTTAACCGCGCTGCCCGCAACGCCGCCTCCGCGGCGATCTGGCCGGCGGTGGAGATTGCGCGGCGGCTCTCCGCCTCGTCGACGAGCCCCAGGACGCTTGCCATCGAGGTGCGCAATAGTTCACGACGCCGAAGCCCGCGGCCCGCGATCGCAATCTGATCCGGCTCGCTGCGGCGCGCAAGGAGGGCATCGAGCTCGGCCGAAAGGTCGGCGGGGTCTTTCGGCTTAAGCAAGGCGTCCTCGTCGAGCCAGGCGATGGCCTCTGCCAGGGAAGGCAGCTCACGCGCAACGTAGCGCGACGTGGATAGGAGCTTCGCCAGCCGCTCACCTACCACGCGCGAATCTCGCAACAGGCGCATGTACCACGACGTCGTCCCCAGGGCCTCCGAAACGTCCCGGAAGGAGGCCAGCCCGAAATCCGGCTCCGGGCCGTCCGCCAGCCACTCGAGCATGACGGGCATAATCTGGCGGGAGATCGCCGCCGTGCGGTTGAGGCCGGTGGTCAGCGCCAGCGCGTTGGCATAGGCCGAGCTGGGATCCCCATAGCCGATGGCTGCCAGACGCGCCTTGGCGGCCTCAGGCTCAAGGGCGGCGTTATCGGCAGAGAGCTTGGCGGTCGCTGGCAACATGGGCCGGTAATAGATCTCCAGATGCAAGGCACGCACTTCTCGGCGAACCTTCGCCCAGAGGGCCTTGAGCTCGTCGGCGGTGGCAAGGCCGTCGATGTTGAGCGAACGCGCAATCCGGCGTAGGTCGGCGTCGGCGGTGGGAAGCACGTGAGATCGGCGGATGCGGTGCAGCTGGACGCGGTGTTCGAGCGAGCGCAGGAATCGATAGTGGGCATTCATCGTCGCCGCGCTGGTCCGGCCGATGTAGCCGGCGTCGCGAAGGGCGGCGAGGGCCTCGAGGGTGGAACGTTGGTGGACGGTGTCGTCCGTGCGGCCGTGGACGAGTTGAAGAAGCTGGACCGTGAACTCGATGTCGCGCAGGCCCCCGCGGCCCAGCTTGATCTGCCGATCAGCCTCGCGCGGCGGAACCAGGCGCTCCACACGACGCCGCATCGCACGCGTTTCCTCAACGAACCCCTCACGCCCGGCGGCGCTCCACACGTAGGGGGTCAGGGCCTCAACGTAACGCCGGCCCAACTCAAGGTCGCCGGCGATGGGCCGAGCCTTGAGCAAGGCTTGGAACTCCCAATTCTCCGCCCAACGTTCGTAGTAGGCCTCGTGTGATTCGAGCGTGCGCACGATCGGGCCTGCCTTGCCCTCGGGTCGCAGCGCCGTGTCGATCTCGAGGATCGCGGGGGTGTGCCCCGGGGCGCCAACCGCGTGCGAGATAAACTCCGCCAGCTTTGCCGCCGTGCCGAGCGCGTCCTCGTCGTCGCCGGTGAGGGAGCGCGCCACGTAAATCAGGTCGACGTCGGAAATATAGTTGACCTCACGCCCGCCCGTCTTGCCCATGGCGATGACGGCCAGCCCGACCTGAGTCGCGTCGTACCTCGCGCGTCCGATGGCGAGGGCGGCTTCCAGAGCTCCCCCGACGACGTCCGACAAGGCACGCACGATGAGCTCCAGATGCTCCGGGGCCGGGCCGGCCGTGAGGTCTTCCGCCGCGATCTGGGTGATCCTGTACCAATAGTGCTCCCGGAGCGCCTCAATCGCTGCCTCTTCGCCGCCCAAGCTTTCGACGTCGGCACGAGGGAAGCCAGCGCCGTCACGGGTGGCGTGGACGGCGGCCAGGGCAGCCTCCTGTTCGCCCTCGAGTGTTGTGTGGACACCCCCTTGAGCGATCTTCGCGTCGCACAGAATGTGGACGTTCGCGGGGTGAATGATGAGGCGTTCACTGAGCGTGGCCGACATGCCAAGAATGGCAAAAAGCCGCCGCGTCGACGTCGTGGACTCACATGTGGCATACAGCGCCCGCTGAGCCTCCTCGCCCTCGCATTGGGCCGACTCAAAGAGCCTCAGGTAGCCCAAGAGAGCCTGGTCCGGGTCAGCGCTTTCTGATGCATATTCCACTAGCCATTCGCGGTCCACGCCGGCCAGGGAATCACTTCCCAGCAGACTCTCAGCGCGGTCGGGTCGCGAGAAGCCCAACCGCCTCAGCTGCGAGACCATCTCCCCCATTATTTCGACATGAGGAACGCACGCCGCTCGAACGGCGTGACCTGATGACGGTATTCCTCCCACTCGTGGCGCTTGTTGCGCAGGAAGTAGGCAAACGCGTCCTCCCCCAGCGTCTCGGCCACCAGCTCCGATTCCCTCATCGCCTTCAAGGCGTCGGAGAGCGAGGCCGGCAATGCCTTCAGCCCCATCGCGCGCCTTTCGAGCTCGGTCAGCTCCGCGACGTCCACATCCAGATCCTCAGGCAACGCGTAGTCCCCCTCGATTCCGGCCAAGCCCGCGTTAAGAATGGTCGCGAACGCCAGGTAGGGATTGGCAGCCGAGTCGAGCGCTCGGTACTCCACGCGAGCCGTCTCCGGATCGCCATGCACGAGCGCCGGAATACGCACCAGGGACGTGTGGCTATTGCCCCAGGAAATGTAGTTCGGCGCCTCGTAGCCGTCCCACAGGCGCTTGTAGGAATTGACGTGTTGATTGGTGATCGCCGTGATCTCGGGAGCGTGACGCAACAGGCCAGCCACGAACTTTCGCCCCGTCGCTGACAGGTTGAAGTCGCCCAAGGGATCGTAGAATGCGTTCTTGTTCCCCTCAAACAGGGCAAAGTGCGTGTGCATGCCCGATCCGGCCGCATCAATGAGCGGCTTAGGCATGAAGCTGGCCATGACTCCCTGCGAGATCGCCACCTGCTCGACGACGACCCGGAGCGTCATGATTTGATCCGCCATGGTTAATGCGTCGGTCCGGCGCAGGTCAATTTCGTTTTGCCCTGGCCCAATCTCGTGATGAGAAAACTCCACGGATATGCCCATATCTTCGAGCGTCTTGACCGCTCGCGACCTGAACCCTTGGGCGATCGAACGCGTCACGTGATCGAAATACGAGCCGTTATCGATCGGAACTGGAACCTCGTCCTCGCTGGTGGTGGGATGGAAAAGATAGAACTCGCACTCGGGCTGCGCATAGAAAGTGAACCCGAGTTTGGCCGCCCGCTCGACTTGGCGTTCGAGCACCGCACGCGGGTCGGTGCGCGCCGGTTCGCCGTCGGGCGTATATATCGAGCAAAACATGCGTGCAGAACGCGTGTCGTCGTCGCCCCACGGAAGCAACTGGAAGGTGGACGGATCGGGGCGCATCACCATATCCGACTCATGCCCGCGTGTCAGCCCCTGGACGGCGGAGCCATCGAAGGCGATGCCACCCTCGAGCGCCGTTTCCAATTCGGCCGGAGCGATCGCCACCGACTTCAGCGTACCCGTGATGTCGGTGAACCACAGCCGTACAAAGCGCACATCGTGATCCTCGACTTGCCTGAGGACGTATTCAGATTGCGTGTCCATCACCAGTTCTCTTTCCACTCGCGCTCGGCGGCATCGTAGGAGTCTTCGCGGGCGCGCTCGTCCGCGTCGGCTGCGATGTTGCGGGCGGCGGAGAGCGCAAAAGCGTGGTCTGCCTCGGCGCGCGTCTTGTAGGGCCCCATGCGAACCGACGCGTCGAACATCGGCGAATCCGACTCCGCCACCTCGCCTGTGCTGGTGTTAAACCAAAACGCCATGATTTCTCCATCGTCGATTGTGGCGGCGGGTTTGTGCACGCCACGCATGTGACTAAGCTTAATCGTATGCAAGCAGATCGCGCTCCATTAGGTAACCTCAAGCCCGGAAAGATTTCGGCCACCCGCCGCGTGCCCGACTACATCGAGCGGCCAGAATATATGTTCCACGACGGCCCGGAGGTCGTCACGGCCCCGGAGATTAAGTCCCCGGAGACCATTGAGAAGATTCGCGCGGCCGGCACGATTGCCGCTGACGCCCTCTACCTTGCCGGCGCCGCTATCAAGCCGGGCGTGACCACCGATGAGCTCGATGCCATCGCCCACGACTACATGGTTTCCCAAGGCGCCTACCCGTCCTGCCTGGGTTACATGGGCTTTCGCAAGTCCATCTGTACCTCCATCAACGAGGTTATCTGCCACGGCATCCCCGATGATCGCCCGCTCGAAGAGGGCGACATCATCAACCTCGACGTGACGGCGTATAAGGACGGCGTCCACGGAGACACCAACGCCATGTTCTACGTCGGCGAGGTCGATCCCGAATCTCGGCTGCTGTGCGAGCGCACCTACACGTCCATGATGCGCGGCATTAAGGCCGTTAAGCCGGGCCGCGAAATTAACGTGATTGGCCGCGTTATCGAATCCTACGCAAAGCGTTTCGACTACGGCGTGGTCGAAGACTTTACCGGCCACGGCGTCGGCGAGGCGTTCCACTCCGGTCTCATCGTTCCACATTACGACGCCGCGCCGCGCCACAACGAGATCATCGAACCGGGCATGGTCTTCACGATCGAGCCGATGCTCACTCTCGGAGAGATCGACTGGTTCCAGTGGGACGACGATTGGACCGTCCTGACCAAGGATCGCGGCCGTAGCGCTCAGTTCGAGCACACCATCGTGGTGACCGAAACCGGAGCAGAAATTCTCACGTTGCCCTCCATGGGCCAAACCACCGCGGCGATCCCCGCCGGGCAGTAGTCACTTTCGGACGGCTGTGGTCACAGCCTCGGGAGGAGTCATCATGAAGAAGAAGTTCCGCAAGGTCGCCATCGGCGTCGACGTCGGCGGCTCGGGCATCAAGGGCGCGCCGGTCGACCTCAAGACTGGGCAGTTCATCGACAAGCGCGTGCGCATTCCCACCCCGGAAAATGCCGAACCCGTGGAGATCGCCGCGATCATCGGCGAAATCGTCGACAGCTTCGGGTTGCCCGACGAGGTCCCGGTGGGCGTATCCTTCCCGGCACCGATCGTTCGCGGCCAGATCCCGTTTATTGCCAACCTTTCCCAGGAGTGGGCGGGCGTTTTCCCAGCCAGGCTGATCGCGGAGAACATCCACCGCCCGGTTGCCGTGATGAACGACGCCGACGCCGCCGGTTACGCCGAGGTCTACTACGGCGCCGCCAAGGGCCACCAGGGCACCGTCCTCATGCTGACTCTCGGCACGGGCATCGGTTCGGCGCTCCTCTCGAAGGGCACCCTCGTGCCGAATACCGAATTCGGTCATCTCCTCCTGCCCAACGGGATGGAGGCCGAGCACTTCGCGTCTTCGGCGGTCTTCGAGCGCGAAGAACTCAGTTTCGAGCAGTGGGCCGAGCGGCTCCAGATGGTCTTTTCCCACTACGAGATGTTGTTTTCACCCGACCTTTTCATCGTCGGTGGCGGCGTGTCGAAGAAGCACAAGAAGTTCCTGCCGCTGATCGACACGAACGCGCCCATCGTTCCCGCCGACTTGCTCAATACCGCAGGTATCGTCGGTTCGGCCCTCTACGCCAAGCAGATGCTACCCGAGGAATAAGCGAACGCTACGCAAGGAATAGTGGCCCGCGCTGAGCGGGCCACTGGTGCAGCTGGCCTATACGCCGGGTTCTGTACCGCTAGGCGGCGGCGACCATCTATCTAGACCCGCCGTTGCCGACGGGCTCAAGCAACCAACCCGCGCGCGAGCGGGAACCTCATAGCGCGCTGCTCGGTCTTGCTCCCGGTGGGGTTTACCCTGCCACGTCAGTCACCTGACGCGCGGTGAGCTCTTACCTCACCCTTTCACCCTTACCTCCCGGCCGAGCCGGGAGGCGGTTTGCTTTCTGTGGCACTTTCCTGCGGATCGCTCCGAGTGGACGTTATCCACCACCGTTTCCCTATGGAGCCCGGACGTTCCTCGGGGGCAAAGCCCACGCGGCCGCCCGGCCAACTGCGCTTTGGATTATACAACCCGGCGCGATATACATGAAACATGCTGATCCTTCTGCCTCCCTCCGCCGGTAAGACGAGCCCGTCGTCCGGGCCCTCGCTCAACCTCGCAGGGCTTACCGCGCCCGAGTTGACGTCACTTCGAGAACGCGTCATTGACGACGTGCAACAGGTATCGGCGCGCCCCGATGCGCTGTCGATCCTCGAGGTGGGCCCGTCGTTGGAAAGTGAAATCCGCGCCCAGATCGACTTTTATGACCAGCCGTGCGCGCCCGCGTGGCAGGTTTACACGGGCGTGCTCTATTCCGCGGCTGACTTCGCCGGCCTCAACGATGCGCAGATGAGCCGCGCCGACGCCGTCGTTCGGATCTTCTCCGGCGTCTTCGGATTCAGCGCACCCACGGATCTCATCCCTGCCTACCGACTCGCAATGAACACGACCCTGCCCCAGGTGGGAAAAGTACAAGGCTTCTGGAAGAAGGCCCTGCGGGAGGCCGAACTGGCCGAGTTGTCAGCCATCGAACTCGTCATCGACGCACGTTCAGCTGAGTACCAGGTGTGGAACCCGGCCTCCTCTGCCCAATACGTCACGATCGCCGCGGCACGCATCAAGAATGGCAGACGTTCCGTCGTCTCCCATTCAGCAAAGTTTTACCGTGGGCTCCTCACGGGCGCGCTGCTACGCGAGCCAAACGCTCCCCGCAGTGGAAACGAGCTAGCCGACTTTGCCCGCACCCTCATCGGCACGGGGCACATCACAGGAATTGAGTTCTCCCCCGCCGAGGGCCGCCGACCAGCCAAGCTCACCCTCGTTGAGGACCTCGGCTAGGAGTCCAAGAGGACGACGATGCACTGATAATCGTCGGAGATGTGGATTTGCTCCGGGTCGGCGTTCTTTATCTGATTGACCTCGATCGGGGAGAGCTGGACACCGCCCGAGGTCTGCCCATTGTGGTGAAGCGCAATCACTGTTAGACCACCCGTGTGCTGGGCCCGCTCGTAGGCATTCTTTAGTTCATCCGCCAGCGGCGAGTAGAGCGTGTTACGCTCCCGACGCAGGTCCTCCGCCTTCCGCTCGAGGCGCTCGATCTCCTCCTCCAGCTCAGCTCGACCAGCCACAATTCGTTCATTGATCAGCCTCTGTTCGGCCTCGATCGCAGCGATCGATTCCTGCGCTTCCTCAACCGCCTCGAGGGCGAGGAATTCAGCGTCGTTGTCCTGATCAAGACGCGCCTGGTTCGTGACGATTTCGCTCTGGAGAGTTAGCAACTCGCGCGAGTCCATGCCGACTCCCTCGTTGAGGCGCTTGTGCTTGGCGGCGATGACGGTGGCCAGTTCCTTGGTGCGCGCCGAAGCCGCCTCGAGCGTCTTCTCGGCTTCGCTCAGCGTTTTCTTCGCCTCGGTCAGTTCCCGGGCCTTTGCCGCGACGAGGTTCATCTGCGCACCAACCTCGGCACGCAACGGGTGACGCTCATTGTGGATCTTCAGGCGCGCCAAATGAGCGTCGATGTCGGCAACCTGGAGAAGCTGCAACTGGTCCTGGCGTGGTGCTCGTGCCATGGCTAGATCCTTTCGGTCCATGGGTCGGTGACGATCGTGGAAATGTAGGTGTCAAGGTCAAGCCGAGCGACGGCGTCGCGCATCTTCGGCAAAACCGGCCACTCGGAAGCGAAATGCGTGGCTCCGATCAGCGCGCAACGGCCTGCCCACAGGTGATCGGTGGCCGGATGGTGGCGCAGGTCCGCGGTAATGTAGACGTCAGCGCCAGAACGATCAGCGGCCTCGAGGAACGAATCGCCAGAGCCCGGGGAGACCGCCACAGTCTTGACAATCTTGTCTGGGTTTCCGCCAATTGTGATGCCGGCCGGGGTCTGAGGAATGAGAGCCTTGAGCCGGTGGGCAAGCTCGCGCACACTCATCGTTAGCTCGAGCTCCCCCACTCGTCCGAGCCCCAGCTCGGGATGATCCTTATTCGGCTCAATCGGGCGCGTATTGCTCAGGCGAAGGAGCTCCGCGAGGGCGACCGCCGAGCCCTGCTCCGCCGCATCAGCGTTGGTGTGTGCCGCGAAGAGAGCCACGCCATGACGGATCAGCTTGTGCACCCACGAACCTTTCGCCGTATCCGCGGCAACGGAGGAGGTTCCGCGCAGAAAAAGCGGGTGATGAGTGACGATCATTTGGGCACCGGCCGCGATTGCCTCATCGACCACGGGCTCGCACGGATCGACGGCGAAAGCAACCTTCGTGACCTCGTCCCCCGGGACACCGATCACCAGCCCTACCCGGTCCCATTCCTCCGCGAGCGATGGCGGAAAATGGTCATTCATTACTCTGACGACGTCTGCAACAGTGCTCATGGTCTCAACACTACCGGAGGACCGCCCCGGACGGTTTAGTCTGGACTCGTGAACGCACTACTCGTTGGACTCGGAGGCGCTATCGGCGCCGTCCTACGTCACCTGATGACCCTCGGTTCCGCCCATCCGGTCGTAGCGATCTTTGGCATCAACATCGCCGGTGCGTTCCTCCTGGGCTTGCTCGCAGCGACTGTCTCAGGCAAGCCTCGGCTTTTCCTCGGCACGGGTATCCTCGGTGGCTTTACCACCTACAGCGCGCTCGCCGTGGATACGGTTCGCCTACTTCACGACGCCGCCCCGCTCGGCCTGCTCTACCTCGTCGCTTCCTTAGCTATCGGCGTGATAGCCGCGGGCGCTGGCATGTTGTCTGGAACCAAGATCCAGGAACGTCTCGAAGCCCGGGCTGTGCCCGCGCCCGATGTCTCTCGCGATCTGGATGCCTTTTGCAGCCAGGCTGGCTGTTTTGGCCAGGCAGCCGTTTCGCGGGAGCAGCAGGCGTCCGTTTCGCAGGAACGGGGTGAGGAATGATCGAGATCCTTTTCGTTGCGTTAGGAGCGGGATTCGGCGCCGCGGCTCGGTACGGCGTCGACCAAGCTCTCCCCAAACCGTGGGGAACGGTAGCGGTCAATTTCCTGGGCTCATTCCTGTTGGGTATCGTCGTCGGCGTTCTCGCGAACATCGACCTACGAGCTGAAGCCGAAACCTATGCCCTCCTCGGCACCGGATTCTGCGGCGGATTTACTACCTTCTCTACTGCATCCCTCGAGGTGTTGAAGATCGGCCATAACGACAGCGCTCAGCGCGCCGTCATCTTCGCGGTGGGAATGGCTATCGGCTCAGTCGCGCTCGCGGCTCTTGGAATGGCGTTGGGCCTGTTCATCGCCCGCTAGCGGCGAGCGCCATGGGCCTGCGTGCCTCGGAACCGGACGCGGGCATCTGGAAACCGCGCCCGGGCGCGCCGAAACCGCATTAAGCTGATCCGCGCTGTAGTAATCTGGCGCAGAATAATACAGCGCGAGCCACCTTAACACAGCGCGGGCACGGGGCAGCCCGGCTCAGCCACGGTCGGATAGCAGGCATCAGGACCCCATGAGATTTGCCGGGTCTTTCACCGCTGATTCCGACCAAGAAAGGCACCTGCGTCCATGCGAGCTAACACGGCGCCAGGCCTTGGACAACAACAATTATTCTCCGCTAAATGTGAGTGTGGGGATCAGCCCACGAGGCTAATCCCCACACTCACACGCGCTCCTTAGCTGGGCGGCGCGTTGCTATCCGTTCCTGCGCCGGACAGCTAGTACGGCGCAACCGGCAAGGAGAGTGATAATCGCTCCATATGCCATGCCCTCAACTGCGGATCCAGTTGAAGCAAGATCCTTCGAGGGCTTGCGGCTGTCCTTCTACTCCACAATCGTCGTGTCTTGATTCGATGGATCCGTGACCAGACGACCGAGGATTTGCTTGATCAAGGCATCAACCTTCTTGTTGAGCTCATCATCGGGTACCACGGGGTCCGGTAATGGCTTGGGGTCCGGCGTCGGCTTCGGATCCGGCGTCGGCTTGGGGTCCGGTGTTACACACTTGAGTTCGTCGAGCGGGGGCGCGGTCCAGGACCATTGCGACTTGGCGTTCTTAGCGATTTGGTAGCCCTCGAGTGCCTTGGCCTTGACCACGACAGTCTTACCGTAGGGGTATTCGAACTTCGACGGGTTACCCTTCACCGCCGTCAACGGCTTGCCGTCCACCGTTACCGAGTAGGACACGCCCTTCATCGGCACGATGGTGACAAACGGCTTGACCGCGCACGAGACAGGATCAGATGCATCCGGGAAAACAGGTGCGTTCGGAATCACTATGCCTGGCGACGGCTCACCCGGGTTCGGATTCGTCGGATCGGTGCTCGGATCCCCCGGACCAGGCTCGGTTGGAGTGGGATTCTCAGGATCGGTTGCCTTCTGCTCTTGGACGAAGACCACGGCGGAACGCGCTGGGATCGTGACAGTGCCCGTCTCCGCGTTCCACGTCGACTCCTTGAGAAGCGGATCGTCATCGACTCCGTCTGTCAGAACCGGAAAGAGCTTCAACTCAAGCCCCTTCATCTCCGAGATCGGCTGGCTGATGGCGTTGGGAGAAGCATTGATCGCCACGAGCAGGCCATCAAAGTTCTTGACAATGTCCGCACCCTTGGTGTCGTCGACGCCCATGAGGATGAGACCGGCCTGCTGATCGCGACCCGCGCCCGGGAAGCTGACTTTCTCCTTAATGAGCTCAGACTTGCCAAGCGTCAACAACGGATATGCATGACGCATCCGCAGCAGTTCAAGAGCCTGCTGATGAGCCTTGCCAAGATCCGCCGGCTGCGCAACATTATTGCCGTTGGCGAGGAAAGGCTTCATGGCCGCCCACGCGCCTCGTTGTCTCGCTTAGGCGGAAGCCCTACACCGAAGTTATGCTTCTGCGCGGTCCAATCGATGGCGTTGAAATGATCGCCCGAGTTGTAGGTATTACGATCCATTGACTTCGAACGCAACAAGTCTGTACCTGCGTGCCAGAAGAATGGAGACTGACCGATCATCCCAGTCCTTCGAACATCCCAATTCATCCTGGAATGTTCCAGCGACGGTCACATTTGAGGCGGCCGCAATTGCCGGCGCCGCTGCTAACCCAACCAACGCCGGTAGACTCACCACAAACGCGAGTGACAATCCTAGGAAGCGCTGAGGCCCCTGATGCCCTGACAGTATCAATGTCAGACTCCCTCGTCTGCTTTACGCACATCCTTGTGCAAAGGGTATTGCTCCAACTGTAAAACCAGTCTCCGTCAAAAAATAGGAGCTGGTTGGAAACTGCAAACTCGTTCATCTTTGGCCCCCGAAAAATGGCAGCTGACATGCAAAAACGCTTTCCAGATTGAAATCTGGAAAGCGTTTTTGCAAGCGTGGACCCTACCGGACTCGAACCGATGACAACCTGGGTGTAAACCAGGTGCTCTACCAACTGAGCTAAGGGTCCGAGGAACATGCTACCCGGCAACCGCTCAGATGAAAAATCGCCTCTACCTCGCGCGATTGAGTCCCGCTTAAATCCGGCCAAGACTCCTGACGTCAGGTTAGAAGGTGCGGCCGTGACTGACGACCCTGAAGGCGGTCCACCCAGACTCCAGATGACGCGTGCGCGTCACTGACAGGCCGGCCGTGTCTGCGGCTTCCTTTACATCCTCCATGGGCACGCTGTACTGCGCGCGCTGTTCGGGAACCATCAACCAGATCTGGGCAGATTCCTCCGCCAGGCCACTGGCACAATCAACAAAGAGATCCGTCAGGTCGTCAACATCGCCGTCGTCGGACCTCCACCACGCGATCGCGCCGTCGGCTGAGCCACGGTACTCCTCGTCTTCAAGCTGCTCCCCGGTGATCTCTTCGATTGCAGTACGCAAGCTCATGTCGACGTCGTCGTCGAAACCAAACTCCTGAATGATCTGGCCGGAGCCAAATCCGAAATCCTTACCGGTCGAACCGGACACTGTATCCGCCTTTCGCGCAATGTTGATATGTACAACACAGTCTAAGACGCAAGGTGAAGGTACGCAGGTTTTAACGACCCCCGAGACCACCGGATGTCTGGACGATGTGAGCAGTCACCTATATCTTTCTTCACCTTAACAGTGGGGTCTTTGGACCTAAAAAGGTAACCTAGGTATCAGCGCATGACGTTTACCATGCGGCCGAAGACATAGAGGAGTAATCGTGAGTCAACAGCCAATTAGGCCTCTCATTAATGGCTTGCTCAGCCAGGTTCCAGACATCAACCCCGAAGAAACCCAGGAATGGATCGACTCGGTTGATGGACTGATTGATAGCCAAGGCGCCCCGCGTACCCGTTACCTTCTGACGGCGATGGAGAACCACGCGCGTCGCAAGGGGATCTCCCTTCCCCCGAACATCGTCACCCCCTACGTGAACACCATCGGCATCGACGACGAGCCGTACTACCCCGGCGACGAGTCCCTCGAGAAGGAAATTCGGCGCTGGACGCGTTGGAACGCCGCCGTCATGGTCACCCGCCAACAGGATCCCGACATCGCCGTCGGCGGCCACATCTCCTCTTACGCCGCACAAGCAACGCTGTACGAAGTCGGCTTTAACCACTTCTTCAAGGGAAAGAACGCTCCCGGCGGCGGCGATCAGGTCATGTTCCAGGGACATTCCTCCCCCGGCAACTACGCCCGCGCGTTCCTTGAGGGGCGCCTGACGGAGAAGGACCTCGACTCCTTCCGTCAGCAGGCCTCACGCCGTTCGGGCGGCCGTGGCCTGCCCTCCTACCCCCACCCGCGCCAGATGCCTGACTTTTGGGAATTCCCCACGGTCTCCCTCGGCCTCGGCCCGATTTCGGCGATCTACCAGGCTTGGTACAACCGTTACCTCAACGAGCGCGGCCTGAAGGACACCTCCCAGCAGCACGTGTGGGCCTTCATGGGCGACGGCGAGATGGACGAGGTCGAATCCCGCGGCGTTCTTCACCTTGCGGCGGGCCAGAACCTCGACAACCTCACCTTCGTTATCAACTGTAACCTGCAGCGCCTCGACGGCCCGGTCCGTGGCAACGGCAAGATCATCCAGGAGCTCGAAGCCCAGTTCAAGGGCGCCGGCTGGAACGTCATCAAGGTCATTTGGGGCCGCGAGTGGGACGAGCTTCTGACCGCCGACAAGGACCGTGCGCTGGTCAACATCATGAACGAGACGCTCGACGGCGACTACCAGACCTTCAAGGCCAACGATGGCGCCTACGTGCGCGAGCACTTCTTCGGGCGCGATCCGCGCACGAAGGCCATGGTCGCCGACTGGTCCGACGAAAAGATTTGGGAGCTCAAGCGCGGCGGCCACGATTACCGCAAGGTCTACGCAGCATACAAGGCCGCAACCGAGCACAAGGGTCAGCCGACCGTCATCCTCGCCCACACCATTAAGGGCTACGCGCTCGGCTCGAACTTCGCCGGTCGTAACTCGACCCATCAGATGAAGAAGCTCAACTCCGACGACCTCAAGCTCCTGCGTGACACCCTCGAGCTCGACATTGCCGATGAGCAGCTCGAAGACCCCTACACCGCTCCGTACTTCAAGCCGTCTCCGAAGAATCCGGCTCTTGAATACATGCACGAGCAACGCCGCAAGCTCGGCGGCTACTTGCCGGAGCGTCGCGTCGTCGAACAGGGCGTGACCCTTCCTGCGGAAAAGCACTGGGATGTTCTCAAGGGCGGCTCGGGCAAGCAGAAGGTCGCGACGACGATGGCTTTCGTCCGCCTCCTCAAGGACCTGCTGCGCGATAAGGACTTCGGATACCGCTTCGTCCCGATCATCCCCGACGAGGCCCGCACCTTCGGCCTGGACGCCATCTTCCCCACCGCGAAGATCTTCAACATCCACGGCCAGAACTACACGGCGGTCGACTCGGACCTCCTCCTGAACTACAAGGAGTCCACCAAGGGCCAGATCATGCACACCGGCATCACGGAGGCTGGCTCGAACGCGGCGTTCACCGCGGTCGGCACCTCCTACGCCACGCATGGCCTGCCGATGGTTCCGGTCTACATCTTCTACTCGATGTTCGGTTTCCAGCGCACGGGCGATCAGTTCTGGCACGCCGCAGACCAGATGGCTCGCGGCTTCGTCATGGGTGCCACTGCCGGCCGTACCACCCTCACCGGTGAAGGCCTACAGCACATGGACGGCCACAGCCATGTGATCGCCTCGACGAACCCGGCGGTCGTCCAGTATGACCCGGCCTACGCCTACGAAATCCGCCACATCTTCCGCGACGGCCTGGTACGCATGTACGGCGATGGCTCGGACGGGCGCGACCAGAACGTCATGTACTACATCACGATCTACAACGAGCCGATCCATCAGCCTGCCGAGCCGGAGAACGTGGACGTCGAGGGCATCCTCAAGGGCATGTACAAGCTTGAGGACGCTGAGGGGGAGGGCCCGAAGGTGCAACTCTTCGCATCCGGCGTCGGCGTACCGTGGGCCCGCGAGGCCCGCGAGATGCTCCGCGACGACTGGGGCGTTTCCGCCTCGGTGTGGTCCATCACCTCGTGGTATGAGCTACGTAAAAACGGCCTCGAGGTCGACGAGTACAACTACCTTCACCCGATGGAGGAGCCGAAGAAGGCCTACATCACCACCAAACTCGAGGGCGAAACCGGTCCGATCATCGCGACCTCCGATTGGGAGAAGCAGGTTCACGACTCGATTCGCCCCTGGGTCCCCGAGGCTTACTACACCCTCGGCGCCAACGGCTTCGGTATCGCAGATACTCGCGCATCCGCTCGCCGTCACTTCCGCATCGACTCTGCCTCCATGGTCGTCCGGGCGCTTCAGGCGCTCGCCGATCGCGGCGAGCTCGATCGCGCAACGGTCCAGCAGGCAATCGACAAGTACGAGCTTCTTAACCCCGAAGCTGGCGACGACGGCGTGGCCTCGCCCAACGAGCCCGCTGTCTAAAGGCTTGGTGTAGCTCGCACGAGTTAACGTTGCTCGAGATGAGTGCCCCGCGGCTTTGCCGCGGGGCACTCGCTTATCGCAGTGACGCTCCCTTTTGTTCAGGAAGCGCGAAGGCGGCCAGCGCCGCGCAGGCAAAGGCCAACGAGAACACGGTGAAGGCGAGCATGTTTCCACCCATGGAAACCAATACCGGTGTCAGCAGCGGGGTGAGGATGGACGCGATGCGCCCAAAGCCAGCCGCGCTTCCCGTTCCCGTTCCGCGCACGGTGGTCGGGTAGAGTTCCGGGCCGATCGCATACAGGGCGCCCCATGCGCCGAGGTTGAAGAAGCTCAACGCCATACCCGCCGCGATGATCTGCCACGGCTCGGCCGCCTGGCCGTACATGAGCGCAGACACAGCCGAGCCTGCGAGAAACAAGGCGAGCGTACGGCGTCGTCCCACAACCTCGATCAGCCACGCTGCGGCCGCATAGCCGGGAATCTGTGCAAGCGTCATGATGAGCGTGAATTCAAAAGAACGCACCAGCGTGAAGCCCTGGGCCGTCAGCAGGGAGGGAATCCACGTAAAAGCCCCGTAATATGAGAAATTGATCATGAACCAAATGGTCCACAGCGCGATGGTTCTCTTCCGCATCGGCGCAGACCAGATCGTCAGCTCGCCTTCTTCGCCCGCACCGCGCCCGATGTCATCACTGGCCGGCCCGTCATAACGGTAATCCGGCCCAGCGGAATCTTCGTACAGGCGGACTGTCGCTTCGGCGTCGCCGAACTGGCCGCGCAACTCTAAGAAACGCACCGACTCCCGCGTGTTCAGGCGGATGACCAGCGCATACAGCGCCGGCACCGCTCCGATAAGGAGTCCCCACCTCCAGCCCTCGCCATAGGGCGCCACGACGAAATAGCCGATGAGTGCGGCTGCGATCCAGCCCAGCGCCCAGAAAGCCTCAAGCCAAACGATCACCCGGCCACGAATCTTGCGCGGGGCAAACTCCGAGACAAACGTCGAAGCAACGGGCAGCTCAGCACCGAGTCCAATACCCACGATGAAGCGGAAGAGCATCAAGACCACGACCGATCCGGCGAGGGCCGAGGCGCCGGTCGCAAGCCCATAGACCAGGAGGGTCAGTGCGAAAACCATCCGACGGCCCAGCTTATCCGCGAGTAGACCGCCGACCGTCGCACCGATAGCCATACCCACGAATCCGATGGAAATAATCCAGGAGCGCTCCGTGGCGCTCAGCCCCCACTGCTGTGCGAGGGCCGCGACGACGAATGAGATCAGACCGACGTCCATGGCGTCGAGTGCCCACCCGACGCCCGTCGTCGCCACGAGCCTGCGCAGCCGCCCCGTCATCGGGAGGCGTTCTAGGCGCTCGCCGCGCGTGAGGAATTTTTTCTCCCCAGTTTCGTTGGTCATATGTATTTCTCCTCCAACAGCGTGCGCGGCATAAAACGCTTAGACTGTCTTGGTATTTCAATTCGTAAGGAGTGTCGTGACTCTTATCCATATCGGCTGGGATTTTCTTCGCAAGAAGAAAATGGCCTTCCTCGCCATTATCGCTCTTCAGACGCTCCAGATTCTCCTCAGCCTCGTTCTGCCAGCCATCAACGCTAAGATTATCGACGACGGCGTCCTGGCCGGTAACGTGACCTTAGTCTGGCAAATGGGAGCTCTCATGGCGGGCATCGCGTTGCTCCAGATCCTGGCCATGGTCGGGGCGATCTTCCTTGGCGCACGCACGGCCCTCGAGCTCGGGCGCGAGCTACGCCGCAAGACATTCCGCCAGGTCCAATCTTTTTCCGCCACCGATCAGCACAGATTCGGCGCCCCAACGCTGATCACCCGCGTCACCAACGACGTCACCCAAGTGCAGATGGTCATCCTCATGACGTTTACGGTCATCATCATGGCACCGCTCATGGGCTTCGGTGGCGTGTTCATGGCGATCCAGCAAAACGCCACGCTCTCCTTACTCCTGCTTGTTATTGTCCCCCTGCTCGGCGTTCTCATCTTCACGGTCATGCGGGCCCTCGTTCCGCGCTACACGATCCAGCAAGAACGCATCGACCGAATCAACACTCTCCTGCGCGAGCAACTGACCGGCGTACGCGTGATTCGCGCTTTCGTGCGCCAGGGCAGCGAGCGACACAAGTTTGAGGAGGCCAACGAAAACCTGCGCCAGGTGTGGCTCGAGATCGGGGTGCTGTGGGCGTTCTTGATGCCGGCGGCCTCGTTCATCTTGGGGCTGTCCTCCGCCGCAGTGGTTTGGTTCGCCGCCCATCTGATTTCTGCCGGCTCCATGCAGGTCGGCGCCCTCACCGCGTACATCACCTATCTTGTCATGATCCTCATGGCCGTCATGATGTCCGGAATGATGGTGATGGTGTTCCCTCGCGGGCAAGTCTCGGCGAAGCGAATCCAAGAGATTCTCGACCTCACGCCGTCGATTCAGGCACCTTCCTCCCCCGTGCGTCTTCCCGCTGGGCCCCTCACCTTCGAGCTTGACCGTGCCTGCCTGCAATACCCCGGCGCCGAGGAGCCCGTGCTCAGCGAGATTTCGATGACGCTCGCTCCCGGCCGTCAGGTGGCACTGATCGGCTCGACGGGATCGGGCAAGTCTTCGATCGTCAAACTTCTGCCGCGGCTCATTGACGCGACGGGCGGCATGGTTCGCGCCGGCGGCATTCCGGTCACCGGCCTCGACCCGCGCGAGCTACGTTCGCGCATCGCCCTCGTTCCCCAACGGGCCTTCTTGTTTTCGGGCACGATCGCCTCGAACGTGGCCGGTTCCGCGAAGAACGACGCCGTCTACGACGCCGCGCGCGTCAAGCTCGCGTTGCAGGCGGCCCAGGCGTGGGAATTCGTCAGCAAGATCGACCGTGGCATCGAGGCCGACGTCGAGTCCGGCGGGAAGAACTTCTCGGGCGGCCAGCGCCAGCGGCTGACGATCGCCCGCGCCATCTACCGATGCCTGCCCGACGCCGACGGTCGCCGGCAGGCGGACATGCTCGTCTTTGATGACTCCTTTTCCGCTCTCGATTTTCAAACGGACGCCCGACTGCGCGGCGAACTGCGCCAATTCGTCGGCGACCTAGCGGTGCTCATCGTTGCCCAGCGGATCTCGACCATTCGCCACGCCGACGAGATACACGTGCTCGATCAGGGTCGCATCGTCGGAGTCGGCACGCACGAGCACCTCCTCGATACCTGCGAGACATATCAAGAGATCGTCGCTTCGCAGTTGAGCGCTGAGGAGGCACGATGAGACACGGCGGAGCTAACCCTTACGCAAACGACGCCCGGGATCTCAAGGGTGCGCTTAAGCGCCTTGCTCGCATGCTTCAGCGCGAAAAGCTGCGTATCGCGATCGTCGTCGTGCTCATGGCCGTGGCCGCTGCGGGAGGTGCCCTCGCCCCGAAGTTTCTCGGGGACGCGACCGACATGATCGTCGACGGCGTGGCGGCGGACGGAGTCAACTTCGCAGCGCTTGCTAAGCTGCTACTCATCATCGCGGCGATCTACCTCGTGTCCTCGCTGGCAAACTTCGCCGCGGGCTACCTCATCCGGTTGACCGTCCAAGAGCTGGGATACAACCTGCGCCAGGCCGCCCAGGCAAAGATCGACCGGCTTTCCCTCTCCTGGCTGGACAAACAGCCACGCGGTGACCTCCTCTCCCGTGTCACCAACGACATCGATAACATCACTCAGACCCTGATGCAGACGCTGAGCCAGATACTCCTGTCCTTCTATTCCCTCGTGGGCATCCTCGCAATGATGATCTGGATCTCGCCGTCGCTCACGGGCGCCACGTTGGCCGTCATGCCGCTCGGGATCGTCGCGCTGATCTTTATCTTGCGCAAGTCGCGCCCCCAGTTCCGCGCGCAATGGACGAAGACGGGCGAGGTGTCCTCCATCGTGGAAGAGTCCTTCACGGGCCTCGACGTCGTCACCGCCTACGGCCTGCAAGAGGAGTTCGAGGAACTGTTCGATACATCCAACCGGGAGCTTTTCGAGGCCGGCTACAAAGGTCAATTCATCTCCCAGCTGGCGCAGCCGACCATGGGCTTCGTGTCCAACATCGGCTTCGTCATTGTGGCGATCATGGGCGGCATACAGGTCATGAACGGGCAACTGACCATCGGCGGCATGCAGGCGTTTATCCAATACAGCCGCCAACTCAACCGCCCGGTATCCACCCTGGCTTCGGTGACACCGATGCTTCAGTCGGGCGCCGCCTCGGGCGAGCGAATCTTCGACTTCCTCGACAGCGAGGAAATGCAGCCCGACGCGGCCGCCGATGTCCGCGCAGACGCCGCCAGCGCCGACCGTGGCAACATCACGTTCGACAACGTCACTTTCGCCTACGAGGAAGGCGTTCCCGTCATCAAGGGGCTTTCCCTGGCCGTCCGGCGTGGCGAGCAAGTAGCCGTCGTCGGTCCCACGGGCGCAGGCAAGACGACCCTAGTCAACCTCCTCATGCGCTTCTACGAGATCGATGGTGGCACGATCAACCTTGACGGCGTTTCCATCAGCGAGGTCTCCAAGGATTCCATGCGCTCGCAGATCGGGATGGTCCTCCAGGACACGTGGCTGTTCGAGGGCACGATCGAGGACAACATCGCCTTCGGCAAGGAAGGCGCCACGCACGATGACGTTGTTGCGGCCGCGAAGGCCACCGGGGTCGATAGGCTCGTTCGCCAACTTCCCGACGGTTACGACACGCTCATCGACGACGAAGGCGGCAACATTTCCGCGGGCGAGAAACAGCTCATCACGATTGCGCGCGCCTATCTTTCTGATCCGGCCGTGCTTATCCTTGACGAGGCAACCTCGTCCGTCGACACCCGTACCGAGATGCTCGTCCAGGGGGCCATGGGCGAGCTACGGGAAGGACGCACATCGTTCGTCATCGCCCACCGGCTCTCCACCATCCGCGACGCCGACGTCATCATTGTCATGGTCGACGGCGACGTCGTCGAACAGGGAACGCACGACGAGCTCTTGGCTCGCCGCGGGGCGTACTTCGATCTCTACCAGTCCCAGTTCAGCGGGCCGGAGAGGACCGGCTAGCGTGGGCGCCGTCGTGTTCGCCTGAGCGTCTCCGGGCTAGCGCTCGGCGGAAAAGCCCTCGTTCTTCAGCTTGCGCAGAAGCTCAAGCAGTTCCTGCGGGTCAGCGACGGTGGCCCAGGCTCGTTCTTGCTCCTCAGGCCACACGTCCGACCACCCCACGAGGATGGTCCGCACGCCATGCTTGCCCGCTCCCTCGATGTCGTATATCCTGTCGCCAACCATCACGACGTCGTCGCGAAACTCCCCCGTGCGAGGGACATCGGAGGCGGAAAGAATGCCCATCGCTGTCAGCTCGTCAAGTGCCATGCCAACCACCTCGGCTTTGCCAAAGAGGTTCTTCTCGGTCGTGTCGCCGCACAACGCGTCGAAATGATCAGCGATTCCGAGGTGCTCGCAGACACTCTTGGCGGCCCGCTGGAACTTCGACGTAGCCAAGGCCAGGGCCAGCCCCTCGGCACGCACGTGCGTGAGAAGCTCCGCCACCCCGTCGAACAGGCGAGTCTCGTGGCCAACCACGGCGTAACGCTGGCGATATTCATTGACGTAATCATTGACGTCGGCGTCGGTGGCACCCAACTCCCTGAAGCTCTCTTGCAGGGGCGGACCAACATACTTTCGATAATTGTTCGCAGGCCAATCAAGCCCACGCAGCGCCTTCATCGTGTCCGCGAAAATCCGCGTGACGACGGGCGCCGAATCGGTCAGTGTGCCATCAAGATCGAAAAGAACTGCTTGTACCATTTAACACTCAAACATCGAAATATCGCCAGCGCCCTCGCGCGAGATGACGGCCTCGCCGCTGGACAGGTTGATCACCGTGGTCGGTCCCTGGCCGACCGGGCCGTCAACGACGACGTCAATCGCGTTGCCGAGCCGGTCATCGACCACCCATCCCTCTTCCATCGGCTCATCTTCACCGGGCAAAATCAGCGTGGAGGACAACAGCGGCTCACCGAGTTCGCCCACCACCGCCTGCGTGATCTTGTGGTCAGGGATGCGCACGCCCACCGTGTTCTTCTTGGGGTTGAGGGTCATCCGCGGCACTTCCTTCGTTCCCTTCAAGATGAAGGTGTAGGGACCGGGGGTAAGCGACTTGATCAGGCGGAAGAATGCGTTGTCGATAATGACAAGCTGCCCGAGCTGGGCGAAGTTTGCGCACAGCAACGTGAAGTGGTGTTTTTCGCCAACCTGGCGGATGGTCCGAATGCGATCAAGGCCCTCCTTGTTCGCCAGCGTACATACGATTGCGTAGCCCGAATCGGTGGGAAGAGCAACGACCTCGCCGCGGCGAAGCCGATCGACGACCTTGCTCACTAGGCGCGGTTGCGGATCCTCGGGATGAATATCAATGAACGTCGCCATTATTTGCCCTCCTCCACAGCGGCGATACGGACGGAAAGCCTGTCAACAAGCTCCGCTCCCGCGCCCGCCTCCTTCAGCATTTCCACGAATCGGCGAGCCGAGGGGGTCTTCTTCGCCTCAAGAGCCGACTCAACGAGTTCCATGGCAACTTCCGTGCTCTGCTCAGCGGGATTCCAGCGCCCAAGTCCCAGCTCAATCGCTGCCTCGTTCTGCCCGGCCTCGCGCAGGAGCCGGATTCCCGTAGCGAGCGCAATCCCGGTGTCCTCCCGGTCGGCGGCGGTTTCGAGGTAACGACGCGCGGCCTGCGGATCTTCTGCCTGAGCCAGGCGGGCCAGCTGGATGAGCGGATACCACGCCCGGGAATCCCCGCCAATTTCCTCACTGAGCGCCCACAGGATCAGATCTGGATCCGGCCCTTCCGAAGAATCGGTGCTGGTCAACGGATCAACTGGCTGGCGATCGACGGCGGCGCCGTTGATGAGCGCCGCAAGCTGTTCAAAGGACGCGACGTCGTTAGGATCATCTGAAAGGCGCTCGCGTAGGCTAGCCGCCCGCTCGACAACGCTGGGGTCATGAACGTCGTGGGGAACTGCGTTGAAGAGCTGACGCATAAGATCTAGAAATGCCATACCCTTAGCCTAGCCGATTGACGTATTCGGCACGGACTAGCTTCAATCTTCATCCTAGGAGTGAACATGGTAGACCGCCACGACCTCGCGCTCGCACGTGCACGCGTCCTCTTGTCCGACATCGCGCCCGAGATTCCCGAGGCCGACATCGTTGCCGAGGCCAACCTCACTGACGACCTCCGCCTTGATCTCGTTTCGGTCTGGGCTCTGGCCAACGGATTGGAGAAGCTGGCCAAGGTTGAGATCCTCGACGCCGATATCTGCGCGGCCCGCACACTAGGCGATCTGCTCGAACATGCGCTGACGGACGTGCCACTCGATTTTCGTGAGACAAACGGCTCGCCGACCCAGAGCCCGCAACCCCAGTCTGGGAATAATTCGGCCGCGGAAACGCCCACCGACCCCGCGCTACGCGGAGACACCTCCCAGCCTGCAGAAGTGGAGGACGGTCAAAAATTCGCCGGCGAGGACGATCTCAACGCAGCAATGCAGGACTTGGCAGCGCTTTTTAACAACTAACATTCGAGCGCGGAGCGAGCTCAAAGACAAAATTCTTCGCGACACCCACCTCACGGCGTAGGTGCGTGGCGCCCTCGTGCGTTAAAGTAAAACCCGTGTTGCTTGTGCATCACACATCGGTCATGTGCCACCCCCATGGACATCGATTTCTCACCACGATGATGGCCGATCATGAGGCGGGGCTTAGTGCGTGGGCCCCGCCTCATCGCTAGTTGCCAGCCGGAGGAACTGCCAACCAGGTTTGTTAACCGACTCGGTGAAGCCAACGCACCGGAGCACCCGCACCGGCATAGCGGAAGACCTCAAGCTCGTCATCCCACGCCTGTCCAAGCGCGACGTCGAGGAGCCGGCGAAGCTCTTCGGCATCGCCATTCGAATCCTCAATTGCGGCGCGGATTCGATTCTCGGGCACCACGACGTTACCCAAAAGATCGGTCTGCGCATAGAAAATGCCAAGCCCAGGCGTGCACGACCACCGGCCGCCGTCCGTCATCGACGTCGGCTCCTCGGTCACCTCGAAACGCAGGTGCTCCCAGCCGCCGAGCGCCGAGGCGATCTGAGCGCCGGTCCCGGCCTGCCCGGCCCACGAGACTTCGCCGCGGTTCATATTGGGCACGGCGGGTTGCTTGGTCCACTCAAAATGCACAGGGTAGCCAAGTACGCTTGTGACCGCCCATTCAACGTGAGGTTGAACAGCCGGTATCACAGAATGAATAAATATGACGCCACGTGTGGCTTTGTTGTTCACCGTAACCTCCTACTTGGGTGAAATTCCCCTTAACACTCAAGCGAGGTTCGATATCTCAAGGATGCCACAGGTACGCCGGAAAGTCACCTCATGGGCAGCTCATGGCTGAAGATGTCCTCCACCGTTGGCGCGAGAAACTCAAAGCCATGATCGAAAAGCACGTCTGGATACACGCGTTGGCTCGCAAGCATCGTTTCACGCCCCATCTGCCCTGCGACCAGCATCAACACCGGGCGCGGCACCGCCAAGAAGGCGCGCCGCCCCACGTGCTCGGCCAACAGTTTGTTCCACGCCTTGTTTGGCACCGGATCCGGATTCGTCATATTCACCGGTCCTTCGACGTCGTCCTCACGTAGCAGGAAAAGCAAGGCTCGTACGTAATCGTCTCGTGCGATCGTCGACATCCAGCCCGTCCCATCACCGAGCTGGGCTCCCAATCCCGCACGGTAGGGATGCTGCAGCAAGCCCAGCATCCCGCCGTCCTGGCCCATGACCAAGCCGGTACGCACCACGACCGTCCTGATGCCCATGCCCGACGCCGGTCCGGCGGTTTCCTCCCACGCCCGGCACAGCTCCGCGAGGAACCCCTCGCCACTCGCGCTACCTTCGGACAGATACTCCCCCGCCCGATCGGCGCCGTAGTAACCAATCGCCGATCCCGAAATGAATACCTTCGGCTTGTGATTAGCCTTGGCGAAGGCGCTCACCAACGTCGTCACCGAATCGATGCGAGAATCCCACAAGACCTTTTTATACGACGGCGTCCACGGCCGCGACAGCAAACCCGCCCCGTTGAGACAGATGACGCCGTACGCGCCGGCCAAGACGGCGTCGTCAATCGTCCCGGCTGAGGGATCCCACAGGAAGTCCTCAACACCGTCAACGGCAGTCGCGTCCGCCGACCGAACGAGCCGACGCACACGGTAGCCAGCACTGAGCGCGGCCTCAACCAGGCGCGATCCAATGAATCCGGACGCACCCGCGAGGACAAGAACGGGCGGCGTCATTTCTGCTGCTCCCGCAGCTGGCGGAACGCCTCACGGCGCAGCGCGCGATCAAGGCGGTCGATGTAGAGATGACCATCGAGATGGTCGACCTCGTGTTGAATGAGGCGCCCCCAGATCTCCCGCCCCTCGACGACGACCTTCTTCCCGTCAAGGTCGATCCCCTCTGCACGCGCATACATGGCCCGCTTCGTCGGAAACCACAGCTCCGGAACAGAGAGGCACCCTTCGGCGTCGTCCTGAAACTCCTCCTGCGAGAGCTCCACAATCACGGGGTTGAGGACGTATCCGATGTCCCCCTCGATATTCCACGAGAACGCGCGGTAGGACACGCCGATCTGGTTAGCCGCGAGACCGGCGCGCCCCTCCTCGTCGACGTTCTCAAGTAGATCCTCAACGAGTTGCTTGATGCCCGCGGTGACCTCCGTGATCGGCTCGCAGGGAGTACGCAGGACGGGGTCGCCAATGATACGGATATCGCGATAAGTCATAGCGACATTCTCTCATATCCCTCGCTCGGCGTCAGCGGCGAGCCGCAGAATCGCGAAGTTACGGGCGAGCCGCGGAATCTCGGCGCGCACGAAGACGCATCAGCCCGACACCAGCGCTCATCGCGGCCAAGCCAAGGAACGCCGCGTCCGTGGTGTCCACTCCCGTGTTGGCAAGCTTTGGCCCTTCGCCCGTCGTTTCGCCACGACCCGACTTCGCCTTCTGCTGAGGAGGCGTGGCCGACTCCGGCGTCGTCTTCGTCGTCGCCTGATTCTGCCGCGGCGCCGGCACGATCGTCATCCCGTTCGGTCCCTCACCCGGCTTGGCCGACGATTCGGCCAGGACGTTGAGCCCGGCAACCACCGTCGGCTGCTCGCCAGGAACATTCGAGGTGACGACCACGTAGTGCCTGCCCGGCCGCGTCGAGGCGCTGGTCGTGATACTCACGCGCACCCGACCCTCGGCATCGGCGCGCAGGTTATCGACGAACACCGGCTCGGAATAGAGGTACACGCGCGCATCTGCGTGAGGGGTCAGGCCCGCGAAGGTCAGCGTCACCGGCTCGCCCTGGCGTAGCGTTGCTTCCCTTGCCAAGCTCAGGCTCCCCTCCTTCAGAGCCGCCTCGATTGCGGTCGAATCGGTGTAGACCGGCCCGGTCGCCGTCGTGCACACATCGCGAAGCTCTTCGTAGGCCTCCTTGGCAGCCATAAACGCTTGCTGCGTCGAGTCGTATGTGGACCGAGCTGCCTCACGCTCGGCGCGTGCCTCCGACGCCGCCGCCACAGCACGCTCCGCCATCGCCTTCAGCTCGACGGATTCCGCCACAGCCTGTGCGTAGGCCTCATATGCTCGATAGAGCTCGGCTACCTCGGCCGCCACGTCAGCTACCGGCTTCCTCCTCTCCAGCCACGCCTGAAGGCTCAGCCCCTCGGGGGTCGCGTTGGTGGGTGGGGTCGCCTGTCCGGCATCTGCCGCCTTGCGGGCCGCGGCGCGTTCCGCCGCCTGTGCCTTGTCAAGATTCTGCTGCGCCAACTTCAGACCGGCCTGCGCATCGGTAACAGCCTGGTTGGCCTTCTCCACCGCCGCGCTCGCGCGCGCGAGCGCCGACACAGAATCATCCATGGCCGCCCGAAGCCTTGCTTCCTTGCCCTTGGCTTGGTCAAGCTCGGCCCTCCTCGTAGTAACGTTCTTCAGTGCGTTTTCATGTTCGCCAGCCTTTTCTTCCGCCGTAGCCTTCAACGGGGCAATCGCCTCGGTGGCCTGCGCGAGGCTCCCCTCCGCCTTCGCCGCGTTATCACGAGCAGCTTGCGCAACGGGGGCCTGCTGGGATTGTGCACGGCGTGCCTTGTCAACATTCTCAGCCTTCGCGACGACGTTGGCCTCAGCGGCGGCCAGATCCTGCCCCGAGTTCGGGGCCGAATTTTCCGCCGTGGCGTCGGATAGGTCGCGCAACTCCTGCTCACGCTGAGCAATCTCATTCTTGCGCTGCTCCGCTAGGGCCTGCTTGTCAGCCAACTGGCGCTGAGCCTCATCACGCTGGCGACGCGCATCCGCCGAGCCCTGCTCCACCGCTTCCTTAAGCGGCTGGTAATAGAGGTTAAAGCGTTCGATGTACTGGCCAAGAGGCATCGCCGCAGGTGCCACCGCGTTGTCCTGGCTCCAGCTCGGCATCGAGGGATTCGTATCGGAGTACCCTGCGCCGGAAGCCCCGTAGACGTCGTCGACAATGTTGAGGTAGTGGCCGATCTTCGGGAACAGATCTGGGTAAGTCTTGTAAATTTGTCCAAGACTCAAATTGTCGAGGCCAGGATACTTAGCGGTGTCAGCCCGCGCCGCTTCGTAGTCCGCTTTCTCGCTGTACCAGCGGTCCACAGCCCCCGCACCGGTAGCCTGACCCCACGCGATGTTCTCCGCGACGGGCGGTTCCTTGAGGTCGGGGTGCGAGCGCTTGACCTTGGCCACCCAGTTCGCAGCGAGCTGCGCGCGGGCCATGAGATAATCGTCCACAAGCATCGGCTTGAGGGTCTTTCCGCCACGGCCGCCCTGCGTCCTAAGCTCGTTTATGCGCTGGATGACGCTGAAAGCCTTTTCCATGTTCACCAGCGAAGTAGCATCGCTTGACGGGCCAATAATGGTGGAGTCGAGGATATTGCGATTCTCAGGCGTCGTGTAGTTCGGGGTGGTCAACACCTTGACGGCCTGCGCCGCGCTACCCGAGTTTTCAGCGGCCATCTGCTTAAAGAAGCCCAAGGAGCCTTGCTCGATCTGCTTCTTGGCGTCGGCCTTGGAACGTTCAACGAGCCTTGCGGCCTTCTCAGCCTCGGCGCGCGCGGGCGCGATTGCGGCCTCTGCAAGGCGAGCCGCCTCCTTTGCGTCGTCTACCGCCTTTTGCGCCTGCGCCTTCCTCGCTTCGGAAGCACCGCCATCAGCCTGCTTGCCGGCGGCGCGCTTGGCCTCGTCGAGCTTCTGAACTGCTACGGCGTGCTCCGCCTCGGCATTCTTGAGCGCCACCTGCAGGTCCTGGAGCTTCTTCTCTTCGGCGTCAGCCACAGCGCGTGCATCGCCGCGGGCCGCTTCCTTCTCTGCCCGATTCTTTTCCGCCTGATCGAGGGCGGCTTGGGCCGTCTCAGCCTGCTTACGTGCTTCCTCCTCGGCAGACTTGGCCTGATCGAATGCACTCTGCGCGTCAGCAACGGCCTTCTCTGCAGTCACACGGGCCTTGTCATCGGCCAGCATTTCCTTGAGCTCCGCTAGATTAGCCTGGGCGCGCTCTAGCTCGGCCTTCGTTGACGTCACCGTCGAGCTTGCCTCATCAAATGTTGCTTTAGCCTCAGCCAGCTTTGCTTGGGCCGCCTTGAGTGCATCGGCCGCTTCGTTTTCAGGTGCGGATGTATCTGTAGCGGCACCAGCCCGTTCCACGAACTTGTTATATTCTGCTTCGGCGTGAGCTTTAGCCCGAGCCGCAGCGCTATCCGCCTCCGCAACTTTCTTATTGGCCACTTCACGCTTGGCCTCGACGAGCTTGACGTTGGCATCCACACGCGCAAGCGCTGCTGAGGCCTCGCCAACCAGCACCTCTGCATTCGTCATCTGCTCGTAAGCAGCCGCTGTCTCCTCGACGGAAGTACCTGGCACGCACTGCGATGGCGCCGGCTCTGCATTACGAGCCGGATCGTCGTTCGTTGTCGGCTTTTCATCCGCGGCAAGCGCCGTCGTCGACGGCATCAGCATCGCGACACCAGCCGCAGTTGCGAAGAACGTCTTACTCTTAGTATTTGCCATGTCGAATTCCCATCGGTTCAATGATTGGCCTGCTGACAACGTCATTCCGACATCCATGCTACAGAAAAGCGGCCTGCGTTCGCGATGCAAATGTGGCGATCGAGACACGAAACACCCCGGCGCTTCTCTCTCTTCGCTGCGCAACACCATATACTTCGTCACCTGCTCGCTCCGACCCCTTGGGCCGGCTCCCGCCACCCTCTCGCAGCCCCCGTCGCACTGCTCTCGCCGCCCCCTTCACCCGCGCTGTACCAACATGGGCGCGCCCCTATTAAATTGTCCGATTTTACTACAGCGCCGATCAGCTTAATGGCGCGCGGACACCCCCAACGAGAATCCGGAGCCCCGACTGCCCTATTGGCCTCAGACGACCCAGCCGGAAGCATAACGAAAACCCCGATATCTAGTCTCTCACCTAGTTATCGGGGCGGGTGTGGCTCCCGCGGTTGGACTCGAACCAACAACCCTTCGATTAACAGTCGAATGCTCTGCCATTGAGCTACGCGGGAAGGCGACGGGTAATACTTTAATCAGAAGTCGGCCGAAAAGGGAAATCGAATCGGCACTTTTTCATCCATTGTGTGTTTCTACACACACGGCCCCGAAACGGCGTGTCAGCTCCCACTCTTGGGTGGACGCAGATTCGCGCGATGCACCAACGAAGCCCCCGCGCGTACCTCGTGCACCCGCCGGCACGTTTCGACTAGTCGAGACCCACTGCTTCACGCAGCTCGCCTTCGAAAACATCGAGCGCGACGCGGTCGGCTTCGCTGATATCCGAGTCGATAATGATCTGGGTGAAGAGGGACTCGTCTGGGTTGCGCCGCACTTGCCCCCGTGCCACGGCCCCGCTGGGAAGTTCGGTGACCTGGGTATAAACAATTGACCGCTCTATGCGCTCTCGAATCATCATGAGCGCTAGTCCGTCAGCTTCGCGCGGGATCAAGAATTTCAGTGACGCCACCCGTGGGTCGACGAAGCTCAGCGACATTGTGTTCGTGTCGTCATCCCATGCCCCCGCTTCGAAGTCGGACCACATGTGAATCTGCCGTTTGCCTTCAGACGGCACGACGGCAAAGTACCCATCCCAGCCAGCAATCCATGTCCCATCAGAGACAGGTTCGATGGGTGTGGCGGCCGCCGGCATGCGCCCGGATTCATCGGCGAGGTGTTTGGGCAGCCTAGAGCGGCCAAACATTGACGACCTCCATCGAAGGCTTGGCCACGAGCGCGGCGGCGTCGGAAAGATTCTGCGCAGCGAAGTAGCCCATGACGAAGAGGATCAGCCCGCCGACGATCGCCAGCACCAGGTTGCGCTTTTGTGCGCGACGGAGTTGGTTCATTTCGTCTTCGGTGAGCCCGAATTTGTTGGTTCCCGGCGCTTCGGCGGGTTCTTCTGGTCGATTGCCGTCGATTGACATCGGCCTTCCTTCCACTATTGGCACGTATGTGCTCAAGCCTAGTGGAACGACGCCGTCACTAGCGATTCGCCGTCAGCACCGCCTCTGCTTCGATAGCAGTAATCGGCGTGGAAGACGTTGTGGTGACAGCAGATCCGGGAACGGGGTACCACTCATTGCTTCCTATTGCTCTGATGGATACCTGCCAGCCGATATTGACGCTGGGGACAAATTGGCCCGGCCGCTCATATCGCGCCTTCGCGTTACCGTCAGGGTATTTCCCTCCCGCGTCTGTGGTAGTAAAGGAGGAACCGTCTCCTTGGTGCCATTCGAAAGTCACTGGCGTGAAGCGCAGTTCGAGGGGCGTATTGAGGACGGTGACTGTGCCTGTGTATGCAACTGCAGTGGAGTGAAAGTAAACGTCCTTGTTGATGATGATTTCAGGCGAGGCCGGCTGGATTTCAAAAGCACCCCCATCGATGAGCGACTGGGCATGGTCGTGAACGTAAAGTCCGAGGTCCGCGATTGTCATCTGCGGTTGTGCTACTTCTCTTGCCTCATCCTGCGCCATAGTTTTTGTGCGATTCTCGCAGTATTCCGCGAGTGGGCCTGACATCCGGCTAACCTCATAATAAGCGGTGCCGCTGTTCGAGCCGAAATATGAATTGCACATCTGATCGGGTGTCAGTTTCGCCAGCGCGTCGAGTACCTGGCCGCGCGACTTCGCCGGCGCTTTCGCTTGAGAGACTGGCTTAGCGTGTTTACCCCTGACAGGCACTCGTGTCGATGGTTCGCCCCCGACTCGACTTTCTGCGCTGATACTAACTTCTCTGCCACTGACTCCAACTGACCAGTCGCCTACAGTAGCATCGTCGAAACCGTTGGTCGCAAAGGGCAAAAGAAGGGCGATGAGAGCTACGATTTTCTTCATGGCAGTTTCTCTTTGCCAAAATAGGTTGATTCGATGATGTCAAAAGACCTAACGAGTAGTTTTCCCGTTTCCTCTTTGATGCCAATGACTAGTGTGTTTTTCCCAGCTTCAAATCGCTTGTCACCTTTGGGTGTGTGGTAAACCATTTCGCCACGCTCAATTAAGAAATCGATTCGATAGTCAACATCACCAGTTGAATAGAACGTGGCGGTATCAAGGATCCCGAGCTTCGTTTCCGACCACGCACCGGTCTTGTTGTCGTTGACCGCGGCGTTGAGGACCTTTTGGCAGTATTTGCATTCCGGGTGGGCATATTTTTCCCATAGCTCGGTCTTACTCGTTGCTTTTACGTACGCATAGAGATGAAAGTAGAATTTCGCGAGTTCATAGGCACTGTCTATATCAGTCCCCGTCAGCGCTGGTTCCTTTGGCGGGTCCAGCTGCGGGCGAGGAGGCAACGTATAGGAGGATGTTGGGCTAATACTCTGCGCCGCCGATGGCATGGTCACGGTAGTAGGCGAACTGCCCGAACATGCTGACAGCCCAAGCACAATTCCTGCGAGAGCCCCTGCTAAAAGTCTGCGCGTATTCATACAGAACAACTTAGCTCCATAAAGCTTGCAGTCGTCCACGTTTTCCACAGAAAAGTGGCCGGGGAACATACAGGCTTCCCGGCCACTCCTCAGACCTCTAGATACAGTCGCTTATCTACACAGCGTACGCACACCGATTTGACTAGGATCCACATCAGACGGTCCAAAATGAGAGCTATTTTATTGAGGAAGAACCACAATTCTTCCATCGGCGACTTGCATGACTTCGATAGGCCATTCGTATACTTCAGTAAGCAGTTCTCCCGTAAGGACATCCTGCGGAGCTCCTACGCGCACAACATTGCCACCAGACAATAAAGCCACACGATCACAGTGAGTTCCAGCGAGTTGCAAATCATGCATCACCACGATCACCGCATGCCCATCTTCTGCTAGTTTCCGACACACGTGCATCGTTCGTTCTTGATGGGAAATATCCAAGGCCGCCGTCGGTTCATCGAGGAAAACCACCCCAGCTTGCTGAGCTAAGACACGGGCAAAAGTCACTCGAGCCTTCTCTCCACCAGATATACGAGTGACATCACGATCGTCATAGCCAGTAACGTCGGTTTTTGCCATAGCTTCATCGATGACGACGTCGTCAGTCGCCTTATCTGTGTCCCAACAATGTCTTCCCATCGCAACAATATCTCGGACCACATAGGAAAAAGGGAATTCATTGCTCTGAGGCATCACCGAACGCGTCCGTGCCAACTGTTTACGGCTGTGCGCTGTGAGCGCGACACCGCCGTATTCTACGGTTCCTGTCTGATTGGCGAGGTCACCAGCCATAACCGCCATCAATGTCGATTTTCCCGCGCCGTTCGGCCCCAACAAACCGACCACTTCTCCGAACGAGACATCTAGGGAAACGCTAGACAGAATAGATCTTTGTCCATACGAAAAGCTCACATCATGAGCGCTCACTGCATATGGCTCACAACTACCCATAACAACTTCTCTCCTCACTATTTTCCCTACTTGCCCACGCGTAAACGAGTGCGTAATAAGATAAAGAAGGTCGGGCCGCCAACTAAGGCGGTGAAAATACCGATAGGAAGGTCCGCAAACGGGATAAGTGTGCGTGCCGCAAGATCCGAAATCGTAATCAGCACCGCCCCAGCGAACATAGAGGCTGGAATCAGATACCGATTGCGAGGCCCCAATGCCAAGCGCATGACATGAGGAACGATCAGTCCTACGAATGCGATAACTCCAGCGTGAGAGACTGCTGCAGCTGTCAGCAAAGTGGATAGCAAAATGGCAACTAGTCGTAACCTGCCAACGTTGACGCCTACGTGACCGGCTGCCTGCTCACCCAGCGATAGAGTATCTAACTTCTCCGCTAATGTATGGGCACAAACAATTCCACTAACAACAATCACTGCGACGATCCACACATGCTTCCACACCGTGCCGTTGAGTGATCCCATTTGCCAAAAAACGATATGGTCGCGAACCGTAACCGGGGCGAGATACGTTGCTATTGACGCCAATGCAGTACACACCGCGGTGACGGCAATACCGGTTAAAACTAAAACGATCACGTCAGCTTTGCCGCCATTTCTCGCCAAAATATAAACCAGTGTTGCTGCACCTAACCCAGACAAAAACGCAGCCATCGGCACCGAAAAACCGCCCAATGCGTGTGGCGCATAGACCAAAGCCAAAGCAGCCCCCACAGACGCTCCCGAAGACACTCCGATGATTCCTGGTTCTGCCAGTGGGTTAGAAAACACCGCCTGCATGAGTGCGCCTGCGACTGCGAGCCCAGCCCCGACGAGTATTCCCAACATTATCCGAGGAAAACGTATGTTCCACAACGTTGAAAAAGCTGTTGGATCATCCGGATAAGAGGTAAGACTGAGGGGCCCCAATATCGAGCGGTAAACGTCGCCGACGCTCACGTGGTACTGACCGAGCAGCGCAGAAACTAGAGTTGATACAAAAAGGACAACAATGACACTGATGAATACGACAAGAATCCGAAGACGGCGTCGGGCAGAAGAAACAGTATTTACTTTCATTCGCTTATACGTTTACTCAGAGACACCGTAGAGTGCTCGTGCGACGGCCAACAATGTCTGGGCAGTTTGTGGACCGAAAGACAACGATAAACCATCTGGGATTGCGATAACGCGCTGATTCTGTCCGGCTCGTGTTTGGGCGACGCCTGGGCGGGCGAGCAAGCCCTGAAGACCATCAGTCGATTCAAGACCACCGCTCATCGTAAATATGACTTCGGGATTCAGCTTTGCCAAGGCTTCGGCATTTGCTGGCGTGACTCCGTTAATGCCTTGTTCAGTGGCGAGGTCCTTTGCTCCTACAGCACGTATAAGTGCGGTGGCTCCCTCTTTCTGTCCGAGGATGAAGAAGACACCCCCTGTACCACGCACGTACAAAAATGCGCCCTCAATCGGCTCAGCTGGAACCCATGTTTTGATTTTCTCTAATGCTTCCTGGGTTTCTTTTTCAGTTCGCTGAGCTAGAGCACGACCAGCGTCCTCAGAGCCGAGAGCTTGCGCTACAGATGTTATCAGCGCCGTATTCTTATCAATTCCACGCGCGGGATCTACAAAGACGACTGGTATTCCTGCAGCTTTGAGCTGGTCCACGGCCTCCGTCGGACCAATGCTTCGATCCATAATGATGACGGATGGTTTTAATCCAAGAATGGCTTCAACATTGAGGGTATGCCCGTTTTGGGTGACAACGGGCACGTGTGCAAGTTGCTTTTCAGTCGACGATACCGTTCGGCCTACGATGCTGTTGCCATATCCGAGTGCGATGACCGTTCTGGTCAACGTCCCTTCCAAATCCATGGCCAAGATTCTTGAAGTGTCTGAAACAGTGACCTTATTTCCCTCAAAATCAGTGACCGACACTGGCAGGGTCTGTGGAAACTTTTCTTTCAGAGGTTCGGGGTCTGCGATGTCGGGAACAACGGTCAGTCCCTTGAGCTGATGCGGGTTGGGTAGGGCTACCGTATTTGTGTGTGGGCTTTCAATCGTTTCAGGATGTGCCTTACTCGATATCGCATCTTGGCTCTGAGGATGCTGCGGTACTGAGCATCCAGCTATTGCGATTGCGAAGACCAGCATTAACACAAATTTTTTGGACTTCATCTTTCCTCACATCAAGGTTGGTGCGGAGCGCAACGTATGTTACGCTCCGCACCCGATTTTCAAATTGACTTGGCTTTATGCCATCACCATAGGCGATTCATCGCATATGGATCATTCTTTGATTGCACTATCGAGTTCACGACGACGAGATACAACCAATCCCGTACCTACGACCAGCATCGTGAGCGCGGCAAGAATGATTGCCGGCAATTCGGCTCCGGTATGAGCCAGCTTCTTGCCGAACGCGTCAAACTCAACGAGCTCGCCAGTCTTAGGATCACAGGATGTCGCTGGGACGAGAGTCGCCGTACCAGATAGAGGAGCAAGCGCTTCACCAGCCTTGTAGAAACCGGCGAAGGCCTTAGCGCCAGCTGCCGTGAGAGTCACGGACGAAGCACTGAAACTCAACGCCTTGTCGGTTGCAGAGAGTTTGTTGATTGCAGCATTAGCGAAGTGAACACGACCAAGGTCGAACTTGTTTCCGCTCATATCTGATCCGACGACGTTCATGTACAGCGCCCCGGTGTTGCCCTTGATCTCCAAAGACGGACGTGAGATCGTCAAATCAAGAACTCCGTCGTGCCCGGTGAAATGAACAGATCCACTGTAGTAGACAGTTCCAGCCTTGGTTTGTGTGTTGAAAGTGCCACCGGAGGCGGGGAAATTGAAGTTGCTTCCATCCCAGCTGGCTCCATTCAGATCCCACTTACCGTGTGCGATTGCGCCACGGATATACGTGGTGAAGGACGAACGTAGTCCCCAATTTAGGGTTCCTTGTGTAATGCGCTTCTTGTGGGGATCAACCACGCACTGCTTGGCCGTCGTCTTACCCCCAGCAGTGTTGTCCCCCTTCGGGGCCTCTGCGCGCGAAGTGTTGGTGTCTGCCTTGTCCTTCGGCGCCGACTGCTCGTCTTTCTTAGACTTGTCTGCATCGTTTGCCTTAACGGCGGTGGCAGAAATGGTAATCGGATCCAGTTCTTGGCCTACCTGGTAGAAGTTTGCAAAGCTATTTGCGCCTTCTGCAGTGAGTTTGACAGTGTTGAAACGGATCGTCTGATCACCATTCGATCCGGAGATTTCCGGCTCACCCAATGTTGCCAGTGTGACACGCTTGGTAACGATCTTCGACTTGTCCATCGTGATCTTCCCGGCCAGCACATCAGCAATCTTGGATTTATCAAATGGGTTGACGGCGACTGTCACGACCAGCTCCCACCCAGAATTACCCTTGTGAACGGTGGGCTGCTCGATCGCAAGATCGAGGAGGCCGTGGTGCGCAGTGAAATGAACCTTTCCGGCAAAGTCGAGGTTCTCGAATTTATCTACGGTGAATTGCTTCGGATCCTTCAGCGGGAACGTGAAAGTCCCTGTTGCACCATCAGAAAGATCCCACTTGCCTTGAGCGAAATCACCTGAGACATAGTTACGGAAGCTTTCTTTGAGACCCCAGTTCAGCCCAATCATGCGGTCAGTCTTAGACTCAGTACCAGCGGGAGCCTGCTCTTTCTTGGCGTCCGGTTTCGCAGCATTACGCTTGGCCTGCTGGTCTGCGATTTCCTTTTCAGACTTCAGGTAAGTGGCTTTGAGAGCCTCAGCCTTTTTGACGAGCTCCTGAAGACCTTTCTCACGATCAGCCGTCGACTTTTCGTCGTGAGGCTTAGCCTTTAGTTCGACTTTTTCCAGTGGCTCCCCGTTATCGTTGAGCTTCGGGAAATTTCGGATGATTTGTTTATATTCCTCCAGCGGCTTCCATGTTGTAAAGGGGTTGCCGGTGACGTCGAGTGACTCCAGTTTTTTAAGAAGCGGACCATCAACGAGCTGCGTCGCATCCGTAAGCTTGTTCCCCTTCAGATTCAGTTTTTCGACAACTTTTTCTGACTTTGCCAGAGTACCAAGATCTGAAATCTGGTTGAAGGAAAGATCTGCTTCGAGAGCAACAGGCGCGACATCCTTGTACTTGCTCAGATCGCTAATCTTGTTATGCGAAAGCGTAAGGGTATCCAGCGCACCGTCAAGCTTTGCTTGCACTGGAAGCTGGGTTATATCCGAAATGAGATTGTAATCGAGCTCGAGCCTGTACAGCTTAGGCATGTTCTGCACCGCAGAGATATCCTTCAACAAATTATGTTGCGCTTTGAGCTCTTCAACATTTTTCAACCCTTTTAAGCTGTGAAGATCCGTCAGATAATTACTACGGACATCGATTCGAGCAAGCTTGTGTGCTTGGGCAAGAGGAGAAAGATCCGTGATCTCGTTGCGGAAGAAATTGACCGACTCCAAGTTAATTGCGTATTGGAGGCCTTCCAAACTCTTGATATTGTGCACCTGACAGTTTAATACCCGAACTCCCTCGAGGTCAGTGTTAGTGATTGGCATCTCGCTCTTGATGTCGAACTGCTCGTGAATACACTTCCTAAGGCCCTCGTCAGGCAAGCGAACTTCTTTTGTGGGATTTCCGCTGTAGGCAGGTCCTGGTTTCGCCGTTGGATCAGGGAACACCTTAGGGAAAATCTTCCACAAGACTGGCTGTGGCGCTTTTTGGCCCTTCTTCAACGGCACAGTTGCCACGAAAGGAGCTCCTTCTTCTCCCTTATAGAAACCGACCAAAGAGCTTACTTTGTCATTTAGGATCGTTTTAGCCGAAGAAATGACCGCGTAGTCTCCACGATCTTCTATTTTCAGATCTTCAAGGCTAGCAACCGCAGTTTGTTTGAACTCAACGACGCCGGCCTTCGCCATGGTTCCCTTGGTGTAGCCGTCGACAAGGATTTGCTTCTTCTCGAAATCAATTGTCGGATTAGCGATCCACACATCAAGTATGCCGCCGTACTTACGCCAAGACACTTTGCCATCGAAATGGAGCTGGCCCTTTGCACCGCCGAGGTCTAGCTTCTGCCCGGCTCGCGCCTTCCACATGAGATGCGACTTGGGCTCGAGAAGCTGTACACCTCCCTCTAACCGTTCGCCTTCTTCGACACCTTTCTCCCACGATGTGCCCACGTATTCACGGAAAGAACGACGAAAATCCCAATTTGCATAGGTATCAGCAACTTCGACTTCTTTATTCTGGGCTTTGGACACCGGCTGCCCTACCTTGTCGGCAGCAAAAGCCGGAACGCAGCTACCTGCAACCAAGCTCAATGCAAGGGTTGCGGCTGCCGCTATTCGTTTCATGGGTCCCCCCATAGATTTTCCTCCTAGACGAAAGGAACGATTTAGAACCTCTAGTTAGGCCACCCTTAGTAAGGGCGCCCTAACTCCTCAATGTTCACAGATAACCCCAGGTGAGCACTAGGACGAAGGGTGTATATGTGCTACATACCACAACGTCACACCAAAGATCCACACCCACCCCAAAAACAAGCCGGCATCGCGACACATTGAAGCGTAAACACCCACGTTACGCTACACCGACTCTTTTTAGCTTTCGTTTGCCTGCCTGATCAGCATACTTAGCGCGACACGATCAACACTACACGTAATTCTTTTGCGACACTTAGTCACCTAAATGCCAAATAGAATACGGTGAACACCCGTGATTGACGTCTCCCTCTCCCAAGATACCTACGAGCTAGTTTGAGGATTTTATAAGGTGCGGTATTTCGAGGCTTTTGAGCTGCGGCGGGCCCAGAGACGGCTTGGCTGATTTCGCTCTCCAACAGTTCTATTTATGCCGTACTCTCCCAGGCGGCTTTCCCAAAACCGCATGAAGGTGTTTGGCGCTGTATTAATGTGCAACGGATCAATACAGCGCCAAACACCTTAATATAGCGCGCGCTGACGGCAGCCGCTGGGACTGCGCGGGCGCAAGCGCGGGCCCGTCCGACCATTCCCAAGCCCCAGCAACCAACAACCCCGGAATCGCCCACAAACCGCCAAGCTGACTCACACGAGGCTGACAGTCGTCGCTATACCGAAAATTGACGACAATGCCACCCCACAAATCGCACACGCGCTAATAGACCGGATTGGGAAATATTGTTATTGTCACGGGCAAATCAAGCCAAAGCGATGCGCTCAACAAAGACGTTGCATGACGTGCACGAGCACGAATTAAACGTCGCCAAGAGCGTTGACTACGGCAAGCAAGGCAGCAACATCCACTGCCAACACGAAGAGGAGATGAGTGCCCCCACCAGGACTTGAACCCGGGACCAAAGAATTATGAGTTCCCTGCTCTAACCATCTGAGCTATGGGGGCTTGCGCGATTAGTGTACCAGCGCAGGGCACTAAAATGACATTCCATTCGACGGCAATACCGAACCAAATGGATTGGCTGCACGGAAAGTACACACCTGACACAACTCACCATCGCTGGCTGGGTGACGAGCCCCACACCGTCCGCATCGCTTACTTTCCACGATGCCGATCCGGCGGCGCGGCTCGTCAAGCAGATCCGCGAGCCTCGTCGGGCCCTGCACCCACATTGCGTCCACCGGGCATAGGCGGACACACGCCTGCTCGCCTCGGCAGCTGTCGGCAGATTGCCAGAGAACCGACCCACCGGCGTCGTGAACGAGTTCGAGCGCGGAGTGGGGACACGCCTGGACGCATACACCGCAGGCGGTGCAGCCCGTGGTAGCCAGCTGGACACCGCCGAGTTTCGATTCGATTCCCTCACCGCGGCGAATCAGGCCGCGGGCGGTGAGAAGCTCGATCGAGGCGAGCGTTCGCGCCGTGTCGTCAGCCTTGAGCGAGTACGGCGGGGTGTCGCGCAGACCAAGGCCAAGGAGCACTCGGCGAGGAATCGTCACGTGACCGAGGCGCAGCGGTTCAGGTCCGGTAAGGAGGGGCCTCTTGCGCGGTCCGAGAAAGTCAACCAGACTGGGCGTCAGCGACTGCCATCGCTTGACCTGGGCATATACCTCGTTGCCGGCGCGGCTACAGGGTGCTACGGCGACGCGTTCTATCCCCAGCGCAAGGAGCTGTGCAACGACGCCGATCGAGGCACCGTCCAAACATCCCCGCCACACAACCGCCTGACGGCGCCTGCCCAGGCGCGGTACGGGTGTGTGTTCGCAACACAGTACAACCTCAGAAGGAAGATCGTGTGCATGCAGCCAACGCAGCAGTGCCGAGACGTCGTCACTCATGGCCGGCCGTGAATTCCTCAAGGTTGGCCAGCGTGGCACGCGTCAGCTGTACCAGAGCACGGATCACGCTCGTCGCGTTCTCTTCGAGGCAGCCCAGCAGGTCTGAGATGAAACGATCGAGGTGCCCCTCCCGGAAATGCCACACCTGCTCGAGTCCGGAATCTTCCTGAGTGCCAAGCACGAGATGTGCCAGAAAGCCTAACTCCACGGCGACGTGATCGCGTGGGAGCGTTGCCATCTTGGGTGACGAGTATCCCTCTTCCCGATACGAGCGTGCGAGTTCCTGAGACAGCGGCAATGGATCGACACCAAGGTAGTGTGACTCAGCCATCGGCACAATTCCTCCTGGGCCGATCAGCGTAGCAAACTCGGACTTGAGGCAGCCCATATCACTCGCCTTGCCCATCTGGGCCAACGCCTCGAGGGATGCTTCATCACGCACCGGCCACGTGGCGGCCATCGCCGGATCGACGAAACGTGCCACGACGTCCTGGCTCGGGGCCTCAGCATACAAACGGGCAAGCGCGAATAGAGCCGTGGCTAGCTGAACCCCGCGCAACTTTGATGCGGGAAGGTTGTCCTGCCACGACGTCGTCTCCATGTCTCCTGTCAAAGTCATTGCTCCACTCTACAATGCCTCCCCCTCCGTCTCGGAAAATGTCACTGTAGGCGGTTAAGATCGCCCTATGGAGTTTTTCGGTATCTCAGGCGGGGAATTTATGATCATCCTCGTCGTGGCGGTGATTGTGCTCGGGCCCGAGGCGATCACTGGCGCCCTACGCGGATTCCGAACGGTCGTGGACGCGGCGAAAAGCTTCTCTGCGCGCGTTCGCGAAGAAACGACGGCGGACCTGCACGGACTTTCGGATGTTGATCTCTCCGCATTAGACATGCGCGGTCTCGACCCGCGGCAAGTCATCCGCGAAGCTGTCCACGAAGAAATGCAAGCGTGGGCACAGCAGACAAGCGCTCTGAACCAGAAAAAGAAATGACCCATCACCACTCGGCCTGGCCGAGAAAGGAATCCTCATGAAGCCTTGGCACATCATTGTCCTTCTCGTCGTTATCCTCATCATTTTCGGAACGGCAAAGCTGCCCGATATCGCGCGCTCGCTTGGCCAATCGGCAAAGGTTTTGAAGAAGGAACTGCGCGAACTCAACGAGGACGATCCTCAGCAGCTCCCGCCGTCACAAGCCACTCCGGCCCAGCAGCCAGAACAGCCCTACGTAGGAGGCGTTCAGCCTAGCGGGTATCAGCCTGGCTCGCAGATTCCCGGCCAGCAGATTCCCCAGCAGCCTTACCCGCAAAATCCGCAGCAGTTCTCCCAGGGTGGCCAGCCCTCCGGTGACGCGAACGGCACCCCCCAGAATCAGTGAGCGGGCGTCGGCATTCCAACCCCGAAGGGAACATGCCCATTCGCGCCCACCTGCGCGAGTTACGCAAGCGGCTGCTCCTCTCGGTCCTCGGCATCCTCATCGGGGCCGTCGCCGGCTGGTACCTCTATGACCAGGCGATGGAGTTCATTTCGAAACCCCTGACGCAGGTCACCAAGCAAGAGGCGATCCTCAACTTCGATACCATCGGCGCAGCTTTTGATCTCAAGCTTCGGGTGGCCTTCTGGATCGGCACGATTCTGGCGAGTCCCTGGTGGGTCTACCAGATGTTTGCGTTCATATCCCCGGGGCTGAAGAGGCGCGAAAAGGTGCACGTCCTCGCCTTCGGAGCCGTGGGCGTACTCCTGTTTGGAGCCGGCGTGTACTCTGGTCTGCGTATGGCTCCGCTTGCCGTGGAAATTCTCACCAGTTTCAATCCGGAGAACTCGGCGAGCTTCCTCCGTGCCACGACGTACATCACTTTCTACATGCGCCTCGTCTTGGCGTTCGGAGTGTCCTTCTTATTGCCAGAGATCCTCGTCGTGCTCAACTTCCTTGGGATCCTCGGATGGAAGTCCATGTTGCGTAACTGGCGCTGGGCGGTGGTATCCTGCTTCGTCTTTGCCGCGATCGCCAACCCACTGCCCTCGCCCTGGCCTATGACTTTCCAGGCCCTCGGACTCATCGCCCTCTACCTCGTGGCTGTCCTCGTCGCGTATATCCACGACAGGCGCCACGATAAAATGTCCAAGAACCGCGAACTAGTAAAGGAGTAGTCATGGACGAAGCAACGAAGATGGCTATCATGAGCGACTGGCTGGGTGCCGTCGCCACAGAGATTGACGCCGACCCAGCTCTCATCACTGCACATCGGGACGAATTACTCGACCTAGTCGGAGCAATAGCGCACGGTCCTTCCCGCCCAGGCGCCCCCATGACGCTCTTCCTCCTCGGCCTGCGCGCCGGAGCCGGCGAGGACGTGAGTGAACTCGTGACCAAAGTCAACGCTTTGGTCGAGTCCTACATTCCCCAGGAGCGTTAGGTATCCGTTTCGTCGAAGGCCCGCCTCTGATTCTCCAGTTCCATCAGGCGCATGAATAGAGTGTCCTGATCGGGAGAATCCGGGGCGGTTCTTCGCATCTGGGAGCGCACTTCGGCGATCTGCCGGGTAATGCCCTGGCGAACGAGGGACATCAAGATTCCTCGCACGTAGGGCCACTGGTTTTCCTGCTTGAACTCAGGCAAGGGCTCAACCGCGAGCTGGGTGACGGCCTGGGCCACGACGCCGTTCGCCTGCTCCATCACCTGATCAACGAACCACGCGCTCGCGCGCTGTTCAGCGGCCGGATCCCCCGCTTGCTGGAGCTGAGCAAAACGCTCAAGGAAGATGTCGACCCCGCCCGCGGCCCTGATCGCATCATGAACGGCCTGGTGGGTGGGCACCGTGAAGGTACGCGCCGGAAGTAGGTGCGCGTTAGCGGCGCGCGCCAGCTGGGGAAGCTGGAGAATCACCTCGAGGGCCTGCCTCTCCACGCGCTCGACCGGATCCTTGAGCTGATCGCGCGGAGGCAGCGGGCTGGTGGCCGCAGACCCCACAGTGCAGTCCTCATACTCGAGCTGTTGGACAAGTTGGCTCATCGTTCGCATAGATTGGGCGACGAGGCGCTCGTCCATGCCGAGCCAACCGGCTAATTCTCGAACGTACTCCCCGCGAAGCACCCGATCACGGATCGAGGACACGATGGGCGCCGCCATACGTAACCCGGCGGTGCGGCCTTCGGCGGTGTTCAGTGCAAGGCCCGCCAGCACCGAGCGGATGGCGAAGGCGAAAAGCGGTTCGCGCCCCTCGATCATCTTTCGTAGCGCTTCGTCCCCGTAGGCAAGTCGGTAATCACACGGATCGAGGCCTCCTGGTGAGACGACGACGAACGTCTGCGCCGCGAAACTCTGGTCCTCATGGAAAGCACGCAAAGCGGCCTTCTGCCCGGCCTCATCCCCGTCGAAGGTGAAGATCACCTCGCCGCCGAAGGCTCGCCCGCTCGAAAGGATGACGCCGGCCGCAGGATTGGCTGAATCGCCCAAGAGGCGCCGGACAATCTTGACGTGGTCCTCACCGAACGCCGTGCCGCAGGTTGCCACGGCGTGCGGAATCCCGGCGAGGTGTGCGGCCATGACGTCCGTGTAGCCCTCGACGACGACAACGTGCCGATCTCGGGCGATATCCTTCTTGGCGAGATCGAGTCCGTAGAGGACCTGAGACTTCTTATAGATCATCGTCTCGGGCGTGTTGAGGTATTTCGGCCCTTCTTCATCCCCGAGCTTGCGGGCGCCGAATCCGATGGGATCACCGGTGATGGAGCGGATCGGCCACATCACCCGATTGCGAAAACGATCGTAGTGTCCACGAGTGCCCGCTGTGACGAGCCCCGAGGCCGAGATCTCTTTCTCGGTGAAACCGTTGCGGCGAAGCTCGCTCAGCAACGCGTCCCACGAATTAGGCGAATATCCCACCCGGAAGTGAGCGATCGCCGCGGCGTCGAATCCGCGCTCCTCCAAGAGCTTGCGGGCCGGTTCGCCCTCGGGGGTGTGGAGCTGTTTGACGTAGAACTCTTCTGCCACGCGATGGGCGTCGACAAGGCGGGAACGGCTCACGTCCCGCGGGCCGCGATCGGGCGCCTTGGACCCCTCTTCGTACATGAGGTTGACGCCGAACTTTTCGGCAAGGTGTTCCACGGCCTCGACGAAAGAAATGTGTTCGATGCGTTCGATAAAAGAGATCGCGTCGCCACCTTCGCCGCAACCGAAACAGTGCCACCGCCCCACGTGCGGGCGGACGTTAAACGAGGGGGTCTTCTCATCATGAAACGGGCACAGCCCCTTGAGGGAACCGACGCCGGCCGTCTTTAACGTCACGTATTGACTGACCACGTCTTCAATGCGCGCACGCTCACGCACCTCGTCAATACTATGTCTCTTAATCAGCCCGGCCACGGCCCCTATCCTAGCCTGTGAAGGCCACGTGTGCTGTGCTCAAGGCGACGGCTGTGGACGCGAGCCTGCGCGGGCGGCGTCGTGGAAAACTAGTGCCGAAGCATGCCGCAGTAGCGAGCGTGCCACGCCCGAGCGGACTGGTCCGTCAGCGAAGCCAGCTGATCGACGACGACCCGAAGCCTGTCCTCGTCGCTCTGAGCCATGTGCCACATGTCGAGGAACTGCATCTCAAGCCTCTCGGTTGGATCTTCGAAGATCGCATCGACCAAGTCCATCAAGAGGGTGCGCTGCTCGAAATACACCGGCTCGGACTCACGCGGCGCCATGACATAGTGAACCGCAAGACCCTTGAGGAACGTAATCTCTGCCAGCGTCTGGCGCGGAACCGTCACATCGGCGTTGTGGCGGAAAATTGGCTCGCCGCCATTCTTTTCCAAGCTCGCGCCACACACCGATGAGACGAATCGGCCGATGAGATCCGAGGTCAGATCCTTGAGCTGGGCCAGATCGCGCAACGTTCCCTCATAGGAAACCGGCCAGGAGTTCATGGCGAAGATGCGCTCGGCGGCCGCAACCATCTCGTCTCCCGAAATGGCAGACCCGTACCAGCTCAACGTGGAGGCGACGACGTCGTCGATGTGGGCAGCGCGCTGGCGCCCGAAATCCTGGGGCACGAGCTTGCCTCGCACGATCGCGTCCTCGATGTCGTGCACGGAATAGGCGATGTCATCGGACAGATCCATCATCTGCGCCTCAGCGCACCTACCCGTCTCGCCGCCCGGGCGAACCCACGAAAAGACGGGCTCATCCGAATCGTAGGCGCCGAACTTCGGGCTTTCTGTTCCCTTCGGCCCGGCGTGGCGCGCCCACGGATACTTCACCGTCGCATCGATCGTCGCACGGGTCAGGTTGAGGCCGGCCGGCCGGCCGTCGGGGTGGAAACGCTTGGGCTCTAGACGCGTGATGACGCGCAACGTCTGCGCGTTTCCCTCGAAGCCGCCAATATCGGCGCAGATGTCATCCAGGGCGCGCTCGCCGTTGTGTCCGAACGGCGGATGGCCGATGTCGTGACACAGGCACGCCGCCTCGACCAGGTCCTGATCTGCCCCGAGGTTCTTGGCCAGCGAACGCCCAATCTGGGCAACTTCCAACGAATGCGTGAGCCGCGTGCGAATGAAATCGTTCGATTCCGGGCCCAACACCTGCGTCTTCGCGCCGAGGCGACGCAGCGCCGAGGAGTGGAGCACGCGGGCACGATCGCGTTCAAAATCGGTGCGAGTCGGGTTCTTCGACGGCTCGGGAGCCCACCGCTCAGTATCACTGTCAGAATAGATCACATCTCAACCTTACCCGCTGTGGCACAATAGAACACGTGCCACACGATACCGATGACACCGCAACTACGTCCGCCGTCCCCCTGTACCGCGCACCGCGCGAACTAGGGCCCTGGTCGAGCCACCATCTGTGGTACCAGGCAAAACCCCACGAGGTCCACAACACCGATGTCGCGCTGGGCCTGATCGCGGAGTGCGCGCGCCTGGGGATGCACATCCTCACCCTGCCGGCGATTCCCGCAGATGGCGATCCGGACTATGTCGAAAAGGTCATGCGCAGGGCCTCGCGTCGCGGCGTGCGTATCTTCCCCAACGTCGGAGGCGACGTCTTCGAAGAACGTGGCGCCACCGGATTGAGCTACGCAGAACGATGCGCCCTCCTCGAGGAGTGGTTTGCCCACGGCGCACACGGAGTCGAACTCGGCACGTTCGATTTGTCCACCACCACGGACATCAACGAGCAGGGCCGTCACGTTCACGCCGGCTGGGAGGTGGGTGAGCTCATGGATTTCGTCCACGCCTCCCACCCGGACGCGCTCGTCTCCGTCAACCTGCAGGCCAACACCTTCGACGAGATCAAGGAAC